>NZ_JBIYEB010000005.1:0-442919 GCF_044909315.1 Caballeronia udeis | reverse complement strand
CGACACTCGATCCGGTGTTTCATCCTGATTCTTACGGATACCGGCCGGGCAAGTCGGCTAAACAGGCAATTGCTGTGACGCGCAAGCGTTGCTGGCAGTATGACTGGGTTGTTGAGTTTGACATCAAGGCGGCGTTCGATCAGATCGATCATGCGTTGTTGATGCGTGCAATTTACGTTTCTGGGCTTCACGTTCGGGCCCAGGGGAGCGCGCAGTCGACACAACCGGCTATTTACCGGTTTCCTGCCGGCGGTGAGTGGCGACGCGCTCAAACGGATGAGGCAGGTGGTGCGGGGCTGGCGGGTCCATCGCCGCACGCCAGCGACGCTTGAAGAGATCGCGCAGTTATGCAACCCGACGATACAAGGGTGGTGGAACTACTATGGGGCGTTCTATAGGTCGGAGATGCGAAAGCTCTTCCACTATATAGACCAGAAGCTTGCACAGTGGGCCAGACGCAAATACAAGACACTCCGGCGGCGAAAGCAGCGTAGTGTCCGATGGCTCGGCAAGATGAAGGAACTCGCTCCACGGTTGTTCGTTCACTGGCGTATCGCTCGGCGCGAGGTCGGGTAACGGGAGCCGGATGAGGTGCGAGCCTCACGTCCGGTTCCGCGAGAGCCTCGGGGTGAAACTCCCCGGGGCTACTCACCACTAAGGGTGATGCCTCCAAGGCATCACGCGGGTCATCAATCGGCATTGGCATAAAGCATATCGATTTCCGATAGTACGGGCATCGCTGCGTCATTTGCATTCGGCGCCGCACTCCATGCCAATACTCAGGAGACGAACCTTGCCAACCGACCACTCGCGCATTTCAACGGATATCGATTTCGAGCAGGAAGGTTTTCAGACCGGCACATTGCGCGTGCCACATTCCGTGGACCGTTCCGCGTATGGGCACATCCCCATCCCGATCGCCGTGCTCAAACGTGGCGACGGTCCGACGGCCCTCCTGACAGGAGGCAATCACGGCGACGAATACGAAGGGCCGATCGCGCTGATGAAACTGTTGCAACGCATGCTGTCCATGCAAATCAGCGGACGCCTGATCGCCTGAACTCATTGGCGCCACTATCAGTGAATGGCTGGTCAGACTGGGAGTAAGCTCCGGCTCAAAACACCTCTGCGGGCTCATACGACACAAAGAAGGCGGGCAAGAGTGGTGAGACGCACATGAGGTGCGTGCGTCTCACCACTTATCACTAGTGCGTGCCGTCGCTGCCGTCATCCGTGCCTGGCGTGAACGAGACTCCACGCAGCACTTCGCCGAACCTGGCAGAGCTGATCGTGACAAAATTCGCATTCGCAGCAGCTGCCGGGCGGGTATTTTTCAGCTCATCCTTGATGGCAACGAGCTTGTTCGGATCCGCGCCGGTATCGCCGTTTCCGCTCACCGTGGACGTCGTTGCCCAGACCGTGACGGTGCCATCGCGGCCAACGGAACCAATCAGGTTACGGAGACCATCAGTCGCGGGCGACCACGGCAGTCCGGTTGCCGCGTTGCTCCCGAGCGGGTAGTTTCGCACCGTGTAGGGCTTACCGAGGTCCAATCCGTTTTGCAGCGTATAGGCCAGCACCCATTTCTTCGTGGGCGCGTTGAACACCCATTTCTGAAGACCCGCGGTAGATTGCGCAGCCGCGTGCGTGAAGAGATCGGCGCCGCCCGCATAACCGTCGCCTTCGTCGGCCACATAGAGTGTGTTGGCGTCGGCGAACCAGATGCCGAACGGGAAACTGAGGGTCGTCGCGGTCTTGTTCGGAGTCGACGGGAAGCCACTCAGGATGCACATGTTGCTCGGCAGGCCGGTTGTCGCGAGAGTCGAAGCATCGTAACTGAGCGGTGCACTTGGCAACACCGCTTTCGGCGAAGGCACACCTGTACCGTTCGGGCACGCGGTCCCGGTGGTGTCGACGAAGTAGACGGTGTTGACGCCATTGCTGCCGCTGCCCTTGGTCATGTAGACCACGTTATTGAAAATGGTCGTTCCGCGAAAGTTGTCGTCCTTGCCGATCTTGTCGGCGGGCGCGCCCAATTTGGTGACCGAAAAGCTTGCTAGCGGACTGGGCGTGCCGGGAGTTTGTTGCGCTTCGGGCTGCGTCGCCTCCGCAATGAATTGCGAGCCTGCGCCGAGGACGACGCCGGCCGGCTGGGGATTGCTTCCATTGCCCGCGTTGCCGGTCGTGAAGAAGAAGTGCTTTCCGCCGCGCTCGATCAGGATCGCAGCGCGGCCGTTATTGCCGCTATAGGCATTCGTTTCGGTGAAACTGAAGCGTCCGTTGCGATCGACTTTGGCCACGGCACGGTAGAAGCTCTGCCCGTCGGGATTGGTCGGATCCACGGCGCCTGGCGTGTTTGAATTCGATACATCCAGCATGTTGACCGGAGCGACATAGCCCATGAAGGTCAGGTACTTTCCGTCGTGTGAAAGGTGAAGCCCGATTTCCGACTTCGAACTGAAGCTGGTTACCAGATGGTCTGCCGTGGTGCCCGCATTCGTCACGCTCGGCACCTCCAGCGTATTGATCCGCCCGCCGGATGGCGCCAACTGATCCAGGAAAATCTTCGACGTGATACCGAAGCTGCCGTCATAGAGGACGTTGTTCCAGACGAATGGGTAGGTGCCGTCGTTTGTCGCGCCGGTTGCCGCGCCACACCCGCCTGTCGTTTGCGCGCAGCCGGGTGGCAGGATCGAGCCAACCTGTACGTTGGCCGAGAGGTTGTCGTAGACGCTGCGACTGACGACAAGATTCCCGGGTTGAAATGCGGCGTCGTGTCCGTTTTGCGGCTCTTGCGCCACTGCAGCGAGGCTAATGCCCAATGGAAGCAGCGCCAGCGCTGAAACGCCTCGGGCGAGGGAACGCCGACGAGTCGGAAACGGGTGAAAAACAGGCTGCATGTGATTTCTCCGGGAAAGGGGAGTGAAGTTACACGGCGTCCAACGCAAACGGTTGCGTGACGTTAGCAGCGGCGTGTGTAGGATTATTTACAGGCTCCGATAGAACCCGTAGTGGTTTTCCCGTGGCAAGGTTCGGTGCTGGTGCGTGGTGGTCTGCGCTCGAATGTGTCCCGCGAGAGTTTGCTCAGACGCAGACGGTCCACTTTGCTACCCGGCCTGAGATCTTTGATGAGGTGTTTGTGCGCTTGAACAAGACCGGAGGGCTGCGACGAATCTGCGCGGTGCTTTTTTTGAATTCGTCAGTGGATATGGCGCGTCAAGTCCGTGCGAGATAACTACGTTGTGAATTGGCCGGAGACAATGATTCCGTTGGCCGATCAGGAACCGCAAAGACATCCCGGCTGATTTAGCCTGAAGCTGCAAAGTGCCTTGCGTGTACTATTCAATTTAATTACAGCGGACGATCTACCTATCAGCATGATCCGCTATGTAATAGCAGCTCGCCCCAACAGTAGTCCTGGGAGATGTTGGCATGCGCGTACTGATCGTCGATGATCACGAGCTATTCAGAGCCGGATTGGCACTGCTGCTTAGGGAGCTCTTTCCGAGCATCGAGCTGCTGCACGCGAGTACGTTGTCGCAATGCATGAATCACGCGCTTGGCGAGTTCCTGAACATCGTTTTTCTTGATCTCGACCTTCCCGATGGCAACGGCTGCAGCGCGCTTGGCCGCTTGAAGGAGTCGCGTCCGTCGTTACCGGTGATTGTGATATCGGCCGATGAGAGCGTGGAAACCATCAGTCAATGCATTGAACTTCGCGCCATGGGCTACGTGCCCAAATCGTCACCTCCTGAAGCGCTTCATGCAGCAATAAGCGCAGTGCTTGCCGGAGGCGTATTCCTGCCCGCCGCCAGCATTGCGAAACTCAGGCATGACATGGGCACGGAGGAAACGTCGGCAAATGGACCGGGGAAGGCGCAGCCGGGCGGCAATTCGGAAATGAGCACCGCATCCGGGCTGGGACTCAGTCCGAGAGAGTTCGAGACACTGGCGTGGCTGGTGCGTGGACTTCCCTCCAAGGCCATTGCCCTGAAAATGGGGCTCGAGGACATTACCGTTCGGAAGTACGTCAGTCATCTGCTTGCGCATTTCAATCTTCGGCGCCGCACGGAACTCATCGTCATGCTGGCGGATAAAGGAATCAAACTCGGTGTCCCGCCGGTCACGGATCCCGCACATGACCGAAGCCTGCCGGCTGTTGAGCGGCAACGAAACGACTGACTTCAGCGAGCGTGCTTTCCGGCGTGGAAGACTTTCGCAACAGCACGAACGGCTCGGCGAAATCGCGAAGTGCGAGAGGAGACACCAGTTCGCCCGTGATGAACGCGACGGGAAGCACGCCGGCCCACGCGAAATGCTGCCTGATCCGCTGGGCAAGCTCGATACCGGTCGGCCCATCGCGCAACCGGATATCGGTGATGATGATGTCGGGTACGCGGCCGTCATCGGCCAGGATTGCATCGAATCCCGCCATTGACTCGGCGCTATCCACCAGCGCGCCGGCACTGATGAACAACCTGCGGAGGCCCTCGAGAACGATCGGTTCGTCGTCGCACAGCAAGATGTATTTGCCTTGGAGGACGAATGTTGATGCGGCGCTCTTTGGATCGTCCGTCCCTATGACAGGTGTCATTTCAGAAATCGGAGCGTACAGGGAAAAGCGCGATCCGCGCCCTTCGACCGACCAGAAACTCATGCTGTGTTTCGGCAGAATACCAATCACCCGGTGCACGATAGAGAGCCCGAGCCCCAGGCCTTTCGAGCGATCGCGGCCCGGGTTGTTGATCTGATAGTACTCGGCGAATATCGCCTCCCGATGCACAGGCGAGATCCCGACGCCCGTGTCCCGTACGTCTATGCGAAGCTGTTCGCCGATCTCCACCCAGCCGATGACGACACCTCCTTCGGAGGTGTTCTTGATTGCATTCGATACGAAATTGGACAATGCGCGCTTGAACAGGGAGCGGTCACTTTCAATGGGCGGCGGGCGCCGCCGGTGTCCGCTGATCCTCAATTCGATACCCCGTGACCTTGCCGGTTCAAGGTATTGCTCGAAGACCTCCGTCATTACGGTCTGCGTATCGACGGGTGCCATGCGCGGTATGTAAGAGCCTAGCTCGCTGTAGTCCTGAATGTCCTTGAACATGTCGAGAATATCGCGTGCTGTTTCCTCGACGACGTCGAGATCATGACTCGCGGCGTGTTTATCATCGAGTTTTACCCGCGCACTACGGATGAAGAGGTTGATCGCAGCGAGGGGCTGCTGGATGTCGTGGTAGGCCGATGAAAAGAACCGCTCCTTCTCTCTGACGAACTCTCTCATACGGTCATTCTGCTGATTGATAGCCAGGGACGCCGCTTCAACGCGTGCCTTGGCTGCGCGCAACGTCCGCCGGAATACAAATTCGCGCCGGGCAGCGCGTTCAAACTGGATGCAGACGACAATGCCAGCGAGATACATGAGAGACACCGTATTCCCACGGTGAACCCAGGAAACCGAGTGAAACCCTGGCGTGGAAACATTACCTCGTATCCAGAGGTAAATGGTAAGACGGAAGGTTACAACGCATAGTCCGACCAACCACGCTGCCGTGATTGCACGGAGTCGGAACGATGTGAATATCAGGAAAGTGATAATAAAAAATTCGGGGGAAATTGCATCGAAGGCCCGGTTTGCCGGGTAAACGCTCATCAACCCCAATTGGGCGAACCAACAACTCAGCATCACTACACAAAGTAATCTGACGGCCCGGCGTTCGTCAAAGGCGCGTGGTCCCCACATTAACCATACCGGCACAGCCATACCCACGGCACCTGCAAGTCGCACATGGCCAACGCGCAGGAGGATGTTGGGATCAAGCGTGTTCAGCAGCAACCAATCACGGCCAACAAACAGGATCCATATCAGTATGAGGCTGGCGCCGGCCAGCCTGCGTTGGCCCGCGTAGCGACGCGCATAGTCCATAAGGAACGCACGCTCTTCAGCCGCCGATCTGAACTTGCGTACTACGAAGCCTGACGATCTCATAAGGCTGCTTGATCAGGAGAGCCGCCGTGGGCGGATAGTGCGCGGCATCGAGAGGCCTTATCAACGCACCATAAATACAGAATAACAGGTCGCCATCCCTACGATCAGCCACAAATGTATCAGCAGCGTGATGTGTCCTTGCCCGCAACCGGACGGTTTGGCAAGGAGTTCGGTCATGGAAGGCGACTGCCTGATGCGTCACCCGGATCGGCCAACCCTCGTACTGCCGCTGCGTAATGGGGACATATTTCTATCTGAAATCGGTCCCGCCAGTCACGGATCCCGCACCTGACCGAAGCCTGTCAGCTGCCAGTCGGCAACGAGCCGACTGACTTCTGCGAGCGTGCTTTCGGGCGTGGAAGACTTTCGCAACAGCACGAACGGCTCGGCGAAATCGCGAAGTGCGAGAGGAGACACCAGTTCGCCCGTGATGAACGCGACGGGAAGCACGCCGGCCCAAGCGAAATGCTGCCTGATCCGCTGGGCAAGCTCGATACCGGTCGGCCCATCGCGCAACCGGATATCGGTGATGATGATGTCGGGTACGCGGCCGTCATCGGCCAGGATTGCATCGAATCCCGCCATTGACTCGGCGCTATCCACCAGCGCGCCGGCACTGATGAACAACCTGCGGAGGCCCTCGAGAACGATCGGTTCGTCGTCGCACAGCAAGATGTATTTGCCTTGGAGGACGAATGTTGATGCGGCGCTCTTTGGATCGTCCGTCCCTATGACAGGTGTCATTTCAGAAATCGGAGCGTACAGGGAAAAGCGCGATCCGCGCCCTTCGACCGACCAGAAACTCATGCTGTGTTTCGGCAGAATACCAATCACCCGGTGCACGATAGAGAGCCCGAGCCCCAGGCCTTTCGAGCGATCGCGGCCCGGGTTGTTGATCTGATAGTACTCGGCGAATATCGCCTCCCGATGCACAGGCGAGATCCCGACGCCCGTGTCCCGCACGTCTATGCGAAGCCGCTCCCCGATCTCCACCCAGCCGATGACGACACCACCCGCGGAGGTGTTCTTGATCGCATTCGATACGAAATTGGACAATGCCCGCTTGAACAAGGCGCGGTCACTTTCAATGGGCGGCGGGGCGTGCCGACGCACGCCGAGCCTGAATTCGATGCCGCGCGACCTTGCCGGTTCAAGGTATTGCTCGAAGATCTCCGTCAGTACGGCCTGCGTATCGACGGGCGCCATGCGCGGGATGTAAGAGCCTAGCTCGCTGTAGTCCTGAATGTCCTTGAACATGTCGAGGATGTCGCGTGCCGTTTCCTCGACGACGTCGAGATCATGACTTGCGGCATGTTCATCTTCGAGTTTTACCCGCGCGCTGCGAATGAAGAGGTTGATCGCGGCGAGAGGTTGCTGGATGTCGTGGTAGGCCGATGAAAAGAACCGCTCCTTCTCTCTAACGATTTCTCTCATACGGTCATTCTGCTGATTGACAGCCAGGGACGCCGCTTCAACGCGTGCCTTGGCTGCGCGCAACGTCCGCCGGAACACAAATTCGCGCCGGGCAACGCGTTCAAACTGAATGCAGACGACAATGCCGGCGAGATACATGATAAACACCATAGCCCCACCGGAAAACCAGTGAACCACCATCGTGGAAATATCACTCCGCGCTGAGATTTCAATGTTCAGTTGTAGAAGATTAAAGGTTACAACGCATAGTCCGACTAACCACGCTGCCGTGATTGCACGAAGCCGGAACAATGTGAATACCAGAAAAAGGACATTAAAAAAGCCCGGGATAATCTCCGACCCGATCCGGGTCGGCGGGTAAACGTTCACCAACCCCAATAGCTCGAACCAGTGGCCCATCGTCACTGCACAAAGTAGTCCGACGGCCCAGCGTTCGTCAAAGGCGCGCGGTCCCCACAGCAACCATACCGGCACAGCCATACCCACGGCACCTGCGAGTCGCACATAGCCAACGTGGAAGAGGACGCCGGAATCAAGCGTGTTCAACAGCAACCAATCGCGGACAGTACCCGTGATCCATATCAGTATGAAGATGGCACCAGCCAGCCTGCGTTGGCCCGCGTAGCGACGCGCGCAGTCCATACGGAACGCACGCTCCTGAGCCGCCGATTTAAACTTGCGTACCACGAAGCCTGACGATCTCATAAGGCTGCTTGATCAGGAAAGCCGCCGTGGGCGGATAGTGCGCAACCTTGAGGGGTTTTATCGGCGCACCACGCGTTAGACAGGTTCCCACCAAACGTGGCTAACGAAGTAAGACGGCACATTTCAGCGAAAGCGGCGCCGGTGGCCAAGAGTACACAACACCCTCGTGCGCAGCCACAGTGCGATAAAAGCAGAATAACAGGTCGCGATCCCTGCGATCAGCCACAAATGTATCGGCGGTGTGATGTGTCCTTGCCCGCAGCTGGACGGTTTGGCAAGGAGTCCAGGTCCTGAAAGGCGACTATCTGATACATCGCCGGGATCGGCCAACGGGAGTGCATACATCTTTCATCTGCGTTACTTGTCCGTCGCCTACACATGTGCGTTGCGACGGCGTGTCGTCCGACCAAGAATGACTATGACAGCAACGCAGCAAGGCATTCGACAAACGCGCCCGGATCTGGTTGGCCGTCGCCCGAGCCGAACCTGCCTTGGCTTGTGCGAAGACTGCTGCCGGTCGGCGAATGAAGCACAGGCCGATCTCTTAAACTCCGAGGGAGAACGCTCATGAAACTTCATCAATCGATCGCCATCTGTCTTGCCATGATGGCAGGAGTCACCGCAGACGGATGCTTCGCCCAGTCGGCGGCCAATCAGACCGAGTCGGTAGCCGCGGGCACCGTCTCGCAGGACCCATCGGTCGCGGTTCCGGCTGCCATGCCTATGCCTCCCGTTTCCTTTGGAAAAACACGCGAGCAAGTGATGCGCGAGTTGCAAGATTTTCAGAACAGTGACCAGGCAGCGCAGATGCGCGAGCTTTACCGAGGAGGAAGCTAACGAGGCGTCGCGTCCATTTTGAACGGCTTCCCGTGAACCTGGGGATCTCCGTGAGCTGTTACGGAAGCATTCCTTCAGGCGCCAATGCGAGGCAAGTTGCCATGGCGGGAAACAAGGAAAGTCGACTCGACGTTTTTATACGGACCTCTACGACCTGCTTACCGCGTCTAGTAGAACCGGCCATCAAGTCAATGACAGTACAGGTCGTTTTCGGCGATGAACATGTCGAACGCGAGCTGCTTCGCCACGTTTTCGCGTGCTGTTGTCAGCCATCGGCTCTGGCGCCACGCGCGGATGGTGGTATCGACGAATCGCATGCTTGCTGTATCTCCGCCTGCGGTCGCAATGAACGAGGGCGTGGGAGCGATGTCACCAGGAAGCACACTGTAATAGCTCCAGTCGGGCTGCTTCAATAGCGACTTGATGACGAGCTCATCGTCCACCAAGGCGGTGCATTCGCCAGCCTGGAACGCCAGCAGCGCGTCGAGCGGCCGGTCGTAGGTAATGAGACGCACGTTATGAAGCCGCGCGGCGCGGGGTCCGTAAGCATTGCCTGTCGACGTGCAGATGGAGCCTCCACGCAAGGCTGCCCAGTCGTGCACGTTGCCGTGACGCAGCACAAGCGCTTGTCCCCGGCCAGTCGCATAGGAGACAGGCGAGAAAGATAGCCCGGAGCCGGGTCGGAACGGCAAAGCGTCGATGGCGACATCGGCCTTGCCGGTTGCGACTGCGGTTGCCGCGGCACCGGGCCCGCTAAGCAACAGGTCAACGGGCAACCCCAGGCGCCGTCCGAGATCCTCGGCCAACGCAGCGGAGAAAGGATCGGGCGAGCGCAGCGTACGGTCCACATGTCCAACCGTGAGAACAGGCGCGGGCCGCGGGGGCACCGCGACAATCAGCCGACCGCGAAGAGCGGCGGCCGCGAACGGTTTTTCAAGCGTGACGAACCGGCTCAACACTGCGCTGATACACGCCAGCACCAGCAGAAAAACAATCGTACGGTTGCGCGCCCTTGACCCGTAGTGCGGACCGAGCGGACCCGCGCTGACTCCGTCGCTAGCCATTCTGCGCAATGCCGACGCGCCAGCGCAGCAGCCTGCGCTCGAGCATCGAAAGTCCGTAGTTGATCAGCAAACCAAAGAGCGCAAGCAGCACGATACCCGCATACATATCGGGGATCTGGAATGTTTCCTGTGAGTTGAGCGTGTAGAAACCTAGCCCCGAGCGCGCACCGATCATCTCGGCTGCGACCAGCGCGGTGATGCTGTACGCACCGGCAAGCCTGATCCCGGTCAGTATCTGCGGCAAGGCCGCCGGCAAGATGACCTTGGTGAATATGAATTTTTGCGTTGCGCCCATCGACCGTGCGCAATCGATAAAGATCCGCTCCACTTGCTTGACGCCGGCGAGGGTATTGAGCAGCACAGGCCAGAATGCGGCCCACACAATAATCGCTATCTTCGACGATTCCCCAATGCCCAGGAAAAGCATGAAGACAGGGAACAGCGCGAATGCGGAGACTTGCCGCAATAGTTGATAAAGCGGATCGGCAATTCGCTCAGCGCGTCGGAACCAGCCCAGCAAAAAGCCGCTTAGGATTCCGGCCGCAACGGCAAGCAACAACCCCGCGATAGAGCGAAATGCACTACTGCCAAGATGCTTCCACACCTCGCCGGTCGCGAAGAGATGGGCTATCGCGACTACCACTGCGGAAGGTGGGCTGAGATAAGCCGAGCTGACAATGCCAAGGCGTGGCAGCAATTCCCATAACAGCAGGAATGCAATCAGCGCGATGCTGCGTTCGACGATGTGCACGGCGTGAGCGCGCACTCGTGAAGGTGCTGCAGCCGGCGCAGGTTGTTTTGATTGCGAGGCGACGGCGCCGGAAGCGAATGACTCGCCGGAGGGAAGGGGAACCGTCGCGGAAGATCGATTATGCATGGATGGTCCTCGTATGTTCGCGTTCAGGCGGGCTGCGCTGTCTCGGCGACCTCGGTCTTCAGCAACTCCCACGCGCGCTGCCGCAGTGCCAGGAACTGTGCTGAATTGCGGACGGAGTCGTCGCGTGGCCGCGGCAAGGGAATTTCCATGATCGCCTTCACTTTCCCGGGACCGCGCGTCATGATCGCTACGCGGTCGGAGAGGAAGATCGCTTCATCAATGCTGTGGGTGATGAAGACCACGGTCTTGGCGCTTTTTTCCCAAATGGCAAGCAGTTCGCTTTGGAGGGACTCGCGGGTCTGGGCGTCGAGCGCGCCGAAGGGCTCGTCCATCAGCAGGACTTCGGGTCCGTAGGCGAGCGCTCGGGCAATGGCCGCGCGCTGGCGCATGCCGCCGGAAAGCTGGTGCGGATAATGATTGCCGTACGCTTGCAAGCCGACCAGCGAAAGAAAATGTGCGGCTTGCTCACGGCGTTCCGCACGTTTTACATCGCGTATTTCAAGGCCGATTTCCACGTTCTCAATGACCGTGCGCCACGGGAACAACGCGTATCCCTGGAATACGACACCGAGCTTCCGGCTGACGCCGCTCAGGATCTGTCCGTCGATACGAACATCGCCTTGCGTCTGCCGCACGAGCCCGGCAAGTATGTTGAGGAGGCTCGACTTGCCGCAGCCGCTGGGTCCCAGCACCGAGAGGAATTCGCCTTCGCGCACCGACAGGTTGAAATCCTGGAGCACGACATTCCTGCGCGCCTGCCCCGGTGTTCCCTCGTCCACGTAGGTCAGGCCAAGATGCTCGGCGACAATCTTGTCGGGGTGCAATGATACGCTGCTCACGATGCTGCTTCCACGGACGCCAGCGGTCTTGCATCATGACCTGGTGTGGCCGACGCGGACTTGTTCGGACCCGCAGGCGCATTCGCGCGCGCGGGGGGCTGGGCGTAAGGGTTGTACTCGTTGGTGTACACGTCTTCCACCTTGACCTTGCCCTTCGGGATCTTGCCCGCTTGTTCGAGGATGTCGATGTAGTACTGGATAGGCGGCGTGGTGACGACCAGGTCCTTGACGTAGGCATAACGTTCGACCACGTCGACGTCGATTCCGAGCCGCTCGGCCGTCAGTTTGCGTGCTTCGTCCGGGTGCGCGTTGACCCAGTTCCCGGCCTTGGCAATGGCGGCCACGAAGTCGCGCACCGCCTGCGGATGGGCTCGCGCAAACGCACCGTTCACGCTGTACGGCGCCATCCCGCCAAGGCCGTGATCCTCGTCCCAGTCGCTCCACAGCTTGTGTAATTGCGGGTCATGTTCGGCGGCGCCAGAGAACGGCGGATGAATGATCGCGATGTCGACGTTCTTCGTGACCAGCGCCTGTTGAGACTGGTTGTCGGGCACGACCAGCCAGTTAACCTTCGACACGTCCACGCCATGCTGCGAGAGATATTTCTTCGTGACGAACTCGGCGCACGCGCCGAAGCTGTTGAACGCAACGGTCTTCCCTTCAAAGTCCTTGGGCTCCCTGATGCCGGAGTCCTTGCGCGAGAAGTATTTCATGTGCGGTGCGTCGGGCAGGGTTTCGCCGCCGGCGGAAATGACCTTGATGTCGGCACCGCTGGCGATTGCGGAGATGACAAGCGGCACCATCCGTGTGCCGAAGTCGATCTCACCCGTGCCGACCAGCGGAATGATCTGCGGCGCCGAGACCTTCCCGACATACTTCGGGCGTGTACTCGTACCGTCGAAGTAGCCGAGCTTGTCCGCCAGATAAACAAGGTCGAACGCCGGGTTGTCGGGATACTTGAAATACGTCACGTTCCTGGCTTCTGCACCGTTCGAAGACGCGACGCTGGTGGCGTTCGTGGCGTCATCGCGGGAATTGCAGCCGCTTTGGAGGAGCAGCAGCGACGCCGCAATCGATGCAACGGCAACGGAGATCGTGCGGTCACGCAGGCGGGACCGGGTCGGGATAGAGCGCATCGGGATACCTGGCAAAAGGAAGCGGCGAAATCGACAGGCACGAACGCGGCCGGGGCATAAAAGCGCGCAGGTTCGCGACCTGAAGCAACCACAATTTTCGCTTTTGCCGGCCCCGTGCCTAACCAATTAAAAATGCTTTCAATAGCAGGGAAAATGCAAGGGGAGGCGTATCCGGACAATCGAACTATCGCCAAGCCACTTAGCACATGCGGAAGATTGGCGGTTTTCCGACAAGCTGTTGTCGTTTAGCGCTACGCGTTCCCCATCGCGGCGGGTGTCTCGCTCTGGGGCACATCGAAGGCGGGGGTAGTGTCATTAATCTGCCTCACTATTTAAGAAGTTGAAGAAAACATTCCTTAGACTAAACTGATCGATAACTTCTATCCGTACACATTTTTAATCCCGATAGGGGAGCCGCTTATGGGCGATCACGGTGATCCATGGCGCATATACCGGATTTTTTTCTTTTATAAAAAACTCGACGTTTTATCGACCTCCACTTACATTGAGACGCAAGACGTACCGCTCGCGCCGCACATGAATCGAAGTCGTGCGGACGTTGACGTCGATGTTGGTGCATGTCGTATCCGGCTCTGGACGTCGAACGATCACACAGGGCTTGGCGCTAAGCCGCTTATTGGATAGCTATATAGCAGTTCCCCGGCCCGAATGAAGTCCGGGCTCGTCCACAATTCTCAGGTAGTCCTCAGCAAAACGCATCCGGCACGCCTGCGCTCAGGTCGCCGATTGTGATCCAGCTTGTGTCTCACAAAAAGGGAGTCGTCATGAAATCCGTATGCAGGCCAATTAGCAATACGAACTATGTTAACCGCGCCTTAATTGTTTTTACCCTGCTCACGGTCGCCGCATTCCAGCCCGCCGCAGGCCAAAGTCTCGTCATCAAGGATCTCGGCACACTCCCCGGTGGCAACAGCAGCCAGGCTGTCGCGATCAACGAGCGCGGCCAGGTAGTCGGTGACTCGTTCGACGCGCGCGGGGATCAGCATGCTTCCCTGTTTGAAAACGGAGTGGTGACCGACCTGCACACACTCCCCGGTGGCGACACGCTTTCTGCCGCTTACGGGATCAACAATCGCGGCCAGACGGCCGGTTACTCGTTCAATTCAAGCGGGTACCCGCGCGCTACCCTGTTCGAAAAGGGGCAGGTGATTGACCTGGGGACGCTCCCCGGCGGCGACAACAGTGCCGCTAGCGCAATCAATGAGCGCGGCCAGGTGGTCGGCTGGTCGTTTGACGCAAGCCGGGCGTCGCAAGCTTTTTTGTTTGAAAACGGGGTGATGACCGACCTCGGCACGCTCCCCGGTGGCTACTACAGCTCCGCTTACGGCATCAACGAGCACGGCCAGGTGGTCGGCTGGTCCACTGGAAGCGACAACAACGAGCGCGCGTTTCTGTTTGAAAAAGGCGTGATGACCAACCTGGGCACGCTCCCCGGCGGCAACAGCAGCGCCGCTTACGGGATCAACAATCGCGGCCAGGTAGTCGGCTCGTCGACTACCGCAAGCGGGGATCAGCACGCCTTTCTGTTTGAAAAAGGGGTAATGACCGACCTGGGCACGCTCCCCGGTGGCAACAAGAGTGCCGCTTACGGGATCAACGATCGCGGCCAGGTGGTCGGCTCGTCGGATACCGCAAGCGGGTGGCAGCAGCATGCTTTTTTGTTTGAAAAGGGCGTGATGACCGACTTGGGCACGCTCTCCGGTGACAGCCAAAGTATCGCTCAGGGGATCAATAATCGCGGCCAGGTCGCGGGCTATTCCGCACCGGATTCCTCCGTGTGGCACGCCGTCCTTTGGACACGAGAAAAAAAGTGACTGCCGACCTCTAGCGATCAACAAACAGCGTTGAACTGCGGGACCCGCCATAGCGCGTGGTCTCGCAGCGCTTTCGGGTTCTCTTCAACCTCGGGGCTCGTGCTTCATGGTCGTGCGACAGGCATTTAGCGACGGCCCGGCCAAATGGACAGAACGGATATTCAGCCTCGAGTCAGAAGCTTAAGGATCCGGTCGTCGTGCTTTACATGGAGCGCGTCAACAATTCGCACGGAGTCAGCGGCTGGATGGGCCGGGTTGAAAAGGAAGTTGTGGGCGAACGGAACGACCGCGCTCGGTACCTTCAACACCGCGGTCGTTTCCGTCTGCAGCCACTCCGTGCCCGCGCCACGTGACCAGTCGGGATTTTGCCGCCAGTCGTCCGGGACATCGGCGTCCGCGATCTCAGCGACTGGAACGTCATCACCGGCATCGACGCGCAACAATTGATAGCCGTCAGGCAACTGGCCAACACTGCCGATCTCCATGTGGACAAGAATCTCAAGGAGAGCCAGCGCCGGGTGTTCGGCCAGGTAGACGATGGGCTGTCCCGCAAAATGCCATCGCCCCGGAGCGCGGAGTCCACCTATACCTCTCAGGTCCGCGTAGTTGCTTATTCTCCAAAGGACCATCAGGCGAAGTAACCTTCGTCTATCTGGACAAGAGCTTCCTCTACGAGACGTGCCCCATGCTCGGTGCTGGTCATATCCAGTGCCGACTTTCCGCCAAAGCGCACCTGATCGCTCCTGAGCCAGGCCATTGCTTTGTCCGGGTCACCGAAGACCGACATGGCTTGGGCGAGAATCTTCGCGAGCCGGATCGCCTTGTCGGACTCGTCGGTCGATAGCCGCTCGTGATGCTGGCGCCGATGTGTCAGCGTGCGTCGCGGGATGATGAAAGAGAGCTCGTCCATCTTCAGGCCACGCTCCGAAAGCCGGTCGATCACGGTAACGTCCACTCGGGCGTTTGCTATCTCCGCGAGATCTGCACCGGACTGAATCCGGGCGTCGAGCAATTGCTCCAGCATGTTGAACTCGGCCCGTCGCGGATCGGCCGCGCCAGTCGGTTTAAACGAAACAAGGGTCATGGAGCCTCCTTCGGCAATATGCCCCTACATTATAGGCGTTTTGCCGAATTCTTGGCCAGTAGCGCTCGAATGTGCTGTCAACGGCTTCGACCCCACGTCGTTTTTCTGCCCACGCAAGATCGTGACAGACATGGATTTCTAGGAACAGCAACGGCAAGCGCCTTGATGCCTGTAACCATAGGCTCCTTCTTCCCCCGGCATTTTCCGGTCGCGCGTCGCCAGCAGCACCGTCGAACCGCTGGTGACACGCGGCGACAACACCCCGCACTCGGGGCAGGACGCCTGCTCGTCGCGTCTGGAAACCGGGCGCATGGAATCGAACGCACCACAGGTATCGCAGGCATGTTCATAGATTGGCATGAGGCTCTCGCTCTACCAGTGGCCGCCCAGTTCGCCGCGCGCGACGAACTCTCCCTGACCGGTCCGTCCGACCCAGTTGCCGTTGTCGATCAGCAACTCTCCTCGCAGCAACACGGTCTTCACCCGGCCCGTGACCTCACGTCCCTCGAACAACGTGAAGTCGCAATCGCTGTGTTGCGTGTCCGCGCTGATCGTGTGCGACTCGTCCGGATCGAACAGGACGATATCGGCGTCGCTGCCAACCGCAAGCGTTCCCTTTTTCGGGAAGAGGCCGAAGAGCTTGGCCGGTGCAGTCGACATCAACTCGACGAATCGATTGAGCGTGATGCGCCCGCTCCGTACACCGCCGTCGTAGACCACGGTCATGCGCGTTTCGACGCCAGGCACGCCGTTCGGGATCTTCGAAAAATCGTCGCGCCCGAGCGGCTTCTGGTTGACGTTGCCACGATGGCCTTCCTTCATGCAATAGGGACAGTGATCGGTCGAGATCAGTTGCAGATCGTCGGTCTTGAGCGCTGTCCAGAGTGCCTTCTGCGCCTCCTTCGATCGCAACGGCGGACTCATCACGTAACGCGCGAGATCGAAGCTGTCGTCGGCGTACGCCGAGTCGTCGAAGAACAGATAGTGCGGACAGGTCTCCGCGAACACGGGAATGCCGAGGTCGCGCGCCTCGATCACATGCTTCAACGCTTCTTTCGCCGAGAGGTGGACGAAGTAGACCGGCGCTTCGGCGAGTTCGGCGAGCTTGATGCCGCGATGTGTCGCTTCGCCCTCCATGATCGCGGGCCGGGTCAACGCGTGATAACGCGGCGCGGTGTGGCCTTGCGCGATCGCTTCGCGAATCAACAGGTTGATAATCGTGCCGTTCTCGGCATGCAGCGCGATCATGCCGCCGTGCTGGCCCACCATTCGCATCGCCTGGAAAATGGCGGCGTCGTCCGACATGACCGTGCCGGGATACGCCATGAACATCTTGAAGCTCGATACCCCTTCATGACGGATCGCATATTGCATGTCACCGAGCACACGCTCGTCCACCTGCGTCACGATCACGTGAAAGCCATAGTCGATGCTCGCCACCGATGCTGCCTTCGACTGCGCCCGCGAGATCGCATCAAGCGGGCTCGTGCCTGCGGTTTGCAGCGCGAAATCGATAATCGTCGTCGTGCCGCCGAAGGCCGCCGAGCGCGTGCCTGACGCAAAGTTGTCGGCCGTCACCGACGGCCCGAAGGTGTTCTCCATATGCGTATGGCAATCGACGCCCCCTGGAAACACCAGCAGCCCTGCCGCATCGATCACGCGCGCATCCGGTCCCGCATCGAGGTTCAGCCCGATGCTGACAATGCGCTCGCCTTCCACGAGGATATCGGCGACATAGTCGTCAACTGCCGTAATGATGCGGCCGCCTTTGATGAGGGTTGGGGTCAGGGTTGGCGTCATGAGTCACTCCGTTGAGCGCTGGTGGCGATGGCGAGCGCGTCTTCGAGACGCGCCATTTCTGCATGGGAGAGCGGCGGGATGGGTGGGCGCATCGACGCATGGGGGAACTGGCCGAGCAAATACAGGCAGGCCTTCAGGCGTGCATTGGCGTGCGAGCCGGGCGCGGTTCCGTAGATGGCCTTCGCGAGCGGATAGACGCGCTCATGAAGCCCCCGGGCCTGGTCGAGATCGCCGTGTTCAACGGCCCGATACAGCGCCACGATCAGTTCAGGCACGACGGCCGCGAGGCTGACGAGGCTGCCTTCGGTGCCGAGCGCAAAACAGGTGAACAGGTGCTCATCGCCGGAAGCCATGACGGCCACATGCGGCGCGATCGACTTGATCAACCGGCGGTTCGCTTCGTAGGCGGCGGTTTCCCAACTGCCTTCCTTGATGGCGACGACCTCGGGCAAGCCGACGAGCGCGGTGAGCATCTGCGGCGTGTAGGCCATGCCGCCCGTGGCGACGCCGGCCTGGTACAGCATCATGGGTAAACGAGCCTGCGCATTGGCGACCCGGTGATGCATGAGAACAGTGTCGATATCGGTCGACAGCGCCCAAGAGAATGGGGGGAACAGCAGCATGGCGTCGGCGCCGGCCTGTTTCGCATCGTTGGTGTGGGCCTGCGCTTCATAGCTGTCCTCGGAGTTCACGCCCGCTACGATGATCAGGCGGTCCCCGCACTCGGCACGCGCAATGTCCACTACGCGCCGTTTGTCCGCTGCAGAGAGCGCGAAGTTCTCGCCGGCGTGGCCGTTCACGAGCAGGCCCGCAATGCCGTCGATGTTCGCCACCGTCTGGATGTGCCGCGCGAGCGCGGCTTCGTCCAGGTGTCGGCCGTCCGCGTCGAGGGGGCACGGCGTGGCGGCATAAACGCCGTTGAACGGGTCGGCATGCGTGGGAATCATTCTGTCTTTTCTCGATAAGATTGGGTGAGCGCGCCGGCAGGAACGACGAGCCGCGCCGGATCGAAGAGGGGCAACTCGGGTTCCTCGCCGAGCATCGCCTGGGCAAGCAGCTTGGCCATGTAGGGGCCGCTGGTGTAACCGGAGTGCACGCAACCGATCACCCAGGTATTCGCAAGACCGGGAAGCGCGCCGATCATCGGCATGGCGTCGGCGGTTTCGGATTCGAGGCCGAGCCAGATACGGGCCACGCGCGCCTTGGCGAGCGCGGGGATCACATGCTGCGCGAGCCGGAGATTGCCGATCAGGTTGTCCGGCACGGTTTCCACGCCGCCACGCTCGCGATCGCCAATGCCTTGCCAGCCGCCGCCTATCAGCACGCTGCCGTTGGCGAACTGCTTCATCGACAGCAATCCATTCGCAATGCTTAGTACTGACTGCATCACGGGCGGCATGCGTTCGGTGACGATCAACTGATTGACAAGCGTCTTGACGGGGATGTTGATGCCGAGCATCGCGAGAAGCGGTTCCAGCCATACGCCGCCCGCCATCACCAGACGGGTCGCGTCGATATGGATGGCGTCGTCCGGGCCGCTCACCTGATACATCCCGGCAACCCGGTCGATGCGCGTTGCCGGTGTCTGCTCGAAAATATGCACGCCCGCTTCACGCAACGCCGCATGGTAAGCCCGGCCGGTGAGGTAGGCGCTGGCGAAGCCGTCCGTAGCACAGTACGCGGCTTGCAGTACCGCTGCATTCAGGCCGGGCTCGACGGCAAGCGCAGCATCCCGGTCGAGCAGGTCGATCTGCGCGCCGTACTCGCGTCTTGCCGCGGCTCGTTGCTGCAGCAGCGTCTTTTCATGCTCCGTGAAGGCCAGCGAGAGGCCGGGCGCAGCGGTGGCGAATACGTCACGTCCTAGCCACGCGCCGGTGTTCATCCACATTTTCCATGCCCGGATGGCGTAGGGAACGAGCGCGGCGCGCGTCATGTGCAGCGTCAACGTGCCGGCGTTCACACCCGATGCCCCACGGCACAGCGCATCGCGTTCGATCACGGCTACCCGCATGCCGGCGCGCGCGAGGAACAGCGCGGTCGTGCAGCCCATCACGCCGCCACCGATCACGGCGGCATCGAATGCGGTTGTCATCGCCTGGTTCATAAGGGCGCCGCCTTCGGGATGGGAATGTCGTCGTAGCTGAAGTCGCCAGTGAGCGCTTCCACCGTGATGGGCCGCAACGGCGTGCGGGCCGAAAAGCAGCCGGCAGGTTCTCGCAAGCCGCCATGCACGCGCGCGGCCAGCAGTTCCGCCGCCACGTCCGCACATGTGCGCCCCTGGCACGGTCCCATGCCGCATCGGGTCCAGGCCTTGAGTTGATTCACGTCGTGCGCGCCGGCATCGCAGGCGGTGTCGATCTCGGCGCGAGTCACGTCCTCGCATCGGCAGACGATGGTTTGCGGCCCGATGCTGTCGACGTGGCCGGGCCGCAACGCCATCAATTGAGCCATCGAACGGCCGAAGCGCGCAGCCTTGACGTGCAGTTGACGCGCGGCCGGCACGCGCGACCGGAACTGGGTGGTGCCGGTGCCGCCAAGGTCGATGGCGCAGGCGAGCCCTGCGAGCGTGCCGTGGTGGCTCGCTGCAGCCGCGCCGGCGATGCCTGCACCATCGCCCGCCACGTAGAGCCTGGGGCGCGACGTACGGCCGTCCTGGTCGGCCACGACGACCCAGCCGCCCGCTTGCCGCGAGTACCGGTGTTCCGCCCGCAAGAGGCGCGTGATCTCGGTCGACGGGGTCAGGCCGTGACCGACCGTGATGCAATCGGCGACCACGCTCCGGCGTGTTCCGGCGACGGGCCGGCCCGCAGCGTCGCAGGGAGCAAGGGTCGCGAGCAACCCGTCGCAGGCTGGCTCGACCTTGACTATCGTGTGCCGCGAGAGAATTGGCACACCCGCGCGGCGGATCTCGCGCCACCAGTGGAACCCTTCGCGCATCAGGTCGGGCCGCGACACCATGGCAGGCAGTGTGCGCCCCCAGTCTCCCAGGCCTGCCATATCCGCAATCGCCTCGACGTTGCCGCCGCCTTCCAGGGTCTTCGCCGCGACGGCAGCGAGTAATGGTCCGCAGCCGGCCACGAGCGTCGAGCGTCCCGGCAGGATGCCCTGCGATTTGAGGAGAATGGTCGCGGCGGCGAGTCCTATTACGCCGGGCGTGGTCCACCCCTCGAAGGGCACGACACGTTCCGTGGTGCCCGTGGCGACGATCAGCGCGCGCCCGGTGCAATGCATGGGACCCGCGGGACCCGCGGCATCGACGCGATAGTCCGCGGTGACAGCCCACACCACATGATTGAAGTAGGTAGTGACCGCACTTTGGGCGAGCTCGCGCCGCAGGGTGTCGCTGGCTTGCCGGCCTCCGGCCGGAGGGCCAGAGGCGTCGATCGGCGCGCGATAGACCTGGCCACCCGCTGCCGTGTTCTCGTCGAACAGTGCCACTTTGAGACCCGCCGCCGACGCCGCCAACGCTGCGTTCACGCCAGCCGGGCCACCGCCGAGCACGAGGACGTCGAAGTCAGGCATCGATGCAGGCCTCCGGTACTTTCTCAACACGCATTCCATCAGCAACCGTGGTCCGGCATGCCAGCACGCGGCGACCGTCGACCATGACCAGGCACTCCTGGCAGGACCCCATCAGGCAGAACATGCCGCGCGGCATGAGCTCACGCGGACTCGTACGCAAGGTCCTGGTACCCGACGCGAACAGGGCGGCCGCCACGATTTCGCCGATGCGCGCCGGGATCGTCAGGCCGTCGAAGAAAAAGCAGATGGTCGCGCCGTGGCCTGCATTATCGATCCGCATGGTCTTCTCATTCAGCATGAGACAGCCTCCCTTGACAACTAATTTCGTCGATGTTTCCATACTATCGTATACGGTTCGTATACGTAAATTGGTCAAAAAAAGAGGATCCGGGAGTACCCGAACCGCATGCCAGAACTGTGAGCCATCTTCCCCGAACCTTTACGGAGTTACCGTATGAAATCCCAGATTCTCCTGAGCCGCCTGCTCGCCGTGGGTCTTGCCGCGTGCTCATTGCTCGGCTCGTTCAGCGCCAGCGCCCGCACGCTCGACGAAATCATTGCGTCGAAGAAGATCGTGTTCGGCATCAACCCGAACCTGCCGCCGCTCGGCACCTACGACGCGAAGAACAATATCGATGGCTTCGATGTCAGCATCGCCAAGAAGATTGCGGACTCGCTCGGCGTTAAACTCGAAATCGTTCCGGTTGGATCGAATGATCGCGTGCCGTTCCTGATGACCGACAAGATCGACGCGGTGATGGGCGGCATGACGCGCAACGCGGATCGCCTGAAGGTGATCGATTTCACCGATCCGGTGAACACTGAAGTGCTGGGCGTCCTGACGACGCAAGCGACGTCCTATACGGACTGGACGCAGTTGAACGATCCCAAGGTGCGCCTCGTGCAGGTACGCGGCACGACGCCTATCCAGTTGATCCAGGAAAAGCTGCCCAAGGCGCAGCTCCTGATCCTCGATAACTACCCGGACGCCGTGCGCGCGATAGCCCAGGGCCGCGCCGATGCCTTGATCGACGTGCTGGACTTCATGCTGAGCTATACGAAGAATTACCCGACGAAATGGCGTGTGGTGGATGCTCCGATTGAAGTGGACTACGACTGTATCGGCGTGCAGAAGGGCAATACGGCGTTGACGCAGCGCCTGAACAAGGAAGTGGATGCGTTGCAGAAAAACGGCTTTGTCGCTGCAAGCTGGAAGAAGTGGTTCGGCAGTGCGATGCTGCATGACCCAACTGCCGGACCCGCGCCTGTTGCAGCCGCACAGTAGGCGAAACTGACGGCAGCGTTTCGGTTGTGATGAACGGACGAGCGCTGCGCATCCGGCGGGAGCCACTATTCGATGACCCTACATTTCGAGCCGATCCTCCAGCAGTGGCCTTATCTGCTTGGCGGTGCATGGCTCAGTCTGCAAATTGCCGTGCTCGCGTTCGGGTTCGGCATGCTCATCGGTCTCGTATGCGCCTCGGTGTTGCGCTACGGGCCGGTGTTTTTGCGCAGGGTGGTGAGGGCGTATGTGATCTTCGCGACCAACACGCCGCAACTCGTGCAGATATTCTTCCTGTTTTTTGCGTTGCCCGAGATCGGCGTGACGCTGTCTCCTTTTACGGCGGTGTTGATCGGGGCGACGTTCAACGCGGGCGCGTATCTGTGCGAGATCCAGCGCGCCGGTTTCGATTCGGTCCGGCTGATGGAAGTCGAAGCGGCCGAAGTGCTCGGCTTTTCCACGCCGCAGATCGTGCGGCAGGTGATCCTGCCGCACGTGCTGAAGGTGATGTTCCCGCCGCTGTCGAACCAGTTCATCGTCATGACGCTCGGCACCTCGATGGCGTCAATCTTTGGCGTGGAGGAACTGACGGGCCGCACGTATAACCTCAGTTCGCAAACGTATCTTTCGGTCGAGGCGTTCAGCGTGGCCGCTGTCCTGTACATCGCGGTCACACTGATCGCCACCTTCGCGCTGGCGATGATCGGGCGTCATGCCTGCCGCGCCAAAATCAAGGTGTTCTGATGTTCACCTCTTCACAAGCTGAAATCGTCCAGCTATTTTCCTTCTACAACCTGCTGTTGCTGGCGGAAGGACTCGCTGCAACTTTCGTGCTGTCGGCGCTCGGCTGCTTCGCGGGGTTCGTGGCGGGGTTGGTCGTGGCGGTTGTCCGCGTCACCCGTTCCCGTGCGATGGCGCCGCTGCGAGCGCTCGCATTCGCCTATTGTTTCCTGTTTCGCCGCATCCCGTTCCTGGTGACGCTGATGCTCGTGTTCTTCGCGAGCCAGTCGTCGAAAGCTAATCTCTCGACGTTTGCCGTTGCGTCGCTGAGCGTCTGCCTGATTGCGTCCGCCTACCTGGGAGAGATCATTCGAAGCGGACTCGAATCGGTACATGGAAACCAGTGGGAAGCCGCCCAGACGATGAATTTTTCGACCTTCGAAACCTTGCGCTTCGTGATCGTGCCGCAGGCGTGGCGCGTGGTCGTACCGCCCACGTTCGGCTTCTTCGTCATGTTCATCAAGGACACCGCGCTGGCCTCGCAGATTGGTGTGATGGAATTGACCTCGGCCGGCAAGGTGCTGACCAACAAGGGCTTTTCTTCATGGCTCGTGTACGGAACCGTCCTGATGCTTTATTTCGTGATGTCGTACCCGTTGTCGCGCTTCGGTAAGCGCCTGGAGAAAAAACTTGCCGCTACTCGAAATAGTTGACCTGAAGGCGTCGTACGGGCCGCACACGGTCCTCGAGCGGATCAACCTGTCAGTGGAGAAGGGCGAGATCGTCAGCCTGATCGGACCTTCCGGATCGGGCAAGAGCACGTTGCTGCGGGTTCTGACGGGACTGTTGCCGCCGGAACACGGCAGCGTGCGGATGAACGGCAGCCTCGTGAACTATGCGGACAAGGCGGCGGTGCGTGCGTTGCGCTCGGAGATTGCGATTGTCTTCCAGCAATACAACCTGTTCCAGAATATGACCGTGCTCGACAACGTGATGATCACGCCCACCAGGATCAAGGGCTGGCCGCGCAAGCAGGTGGAAGAGGATGCCATCCGGCTGCTTACGCGCGTGGGCCTCGAACATCGGCTGAAAGCGTATCCGGACGAGTTGTCGGGTGGTCAGCAGCAACGCGTTGCAATCGCTCGCGCACTTGCGTTGAAGCCGAACGTGCTGTTTCTCGATGAAGTGACGGCCGCGCTCGACCCGGAACTCGTCACTGAAGTACTCGATACCATTCGCGCGCTGGCGTCGGAGGGAATCACGATGTTCATCGTGTCGCATGAGATGAGCTTCGTGCGCGAGGTGTCGTCCAAAGTGGTCTTCATGGCAGGTGGGCATGTGATCGAGTCCGGCTCGCCGCGGCAGGTCTTCGATGCCCCTCAGGAAGCCCGCACGCGCGAATTCGTCGGCAAGATCCTGCGTCACTGATGAATGCCCGGATCCGCTTCAGACTCCGCTGCCTTCACTCAGGCGGTCGAGCACGAAACGGCGCAGGTTTTGCAGATGAGTGCGAACGGCGCCGCGGGCGGCATCGGCGTCGTCGGCTGCGTACGCTTCGAGGATCGCAAGGTGCTCCGCGCGATCTTCCTCAATGCGGTTGAAGGGCGTCGAGAGTTCGAACAAGCGGGTGTTCGTGCGCACGACTTCGATCATCCGCGCGAGAACGTCGTTGCCGCTGGCGTGCGCCATCATGGTGTGGACCTGATCGTCGACCTGCCAGTGCTCCTGCTCCTGCTGGCCGCTGCGCAGCGCCTTGATCTTCTTCACCAGTTGCTGGACCTGCTTCTTGTCGATCTTGCCGATGGCAAGGCCGATTGCCTCCGCCTCAAGCAACTCGCGCACCTTCATTGCCTGGAAATACTCCTGCGTGCTGACGAAGCGCACGGAATAAGAGCGGGCTCCCGCGCGGGCCAGCAAACCCTCGCCTTCAAGCCGCAGCAATGCCTCGCGCATGGGCGTGCGGGAGATGTTGAGTTCCTCGGCAAGCCGCCCTTCGACGACGGGGCCGCCGCTGCGCAAGGCCTTGTCGAGGATCATTCGCCGCAGAGCCTGGTAAGCCAGTTCACCTAGTTTTTCCGGGGTTGTCAGGGGAGATGCTGTCACGTTGTCTCGCTCGCGTTAAATGCACGTATACGCATTGTATGCGATCAACCAGTCCCCTTCGTTTCACGATAACGCTCGCGTTCCCGGGAGCGTTTGATGAAGGTGAGCGTCAGCGCGGGCGAGCAGTCCGCGTGCGTCTCGTGCCGCAAACAATTGACGGCGTCATTCGGTCGTGGCCGCCGGAGGCGCGAGCAATTCGATCAACGCATTCGCGACCACCTTGCTCGCGAGCGGCAGTGTGTCCAGCGGGACGCGTTCGTCCGCGCGATGTCCGTTGGCCTCGAGCAGCGAGCGCGGCCCGGCGCCGTACATGATCGTCGGTACGCCGGCTTCGACATAGAGACGCGCGTCTGCGTAAAGCGGCACGCCATTGGTCGGCACGGCTTCTCCCATCACCGCGCTTGCCTCGCGGCAGAAGATTTCAGCGAGCCGTTCCGCACCCGGAACAGGCATGAACGGGCGCGCGAGAAGTATCTGCGTGATCCCGGTACTGATGCCGGCCAGGGTCGCGGCGCTTGCTTCAATCAGCGCACGCAATTCCGCTTCAACCGCGTCCGGCTGCTCCTCCGGGATGATCCGGCGGTCCAGGCGGAACGTCACTTCGTCGGGCACAACGTTGGTATTGATCCCGCCGTTAATCAGTCCCACGACGAGTGTCGGCGTCTCGATGCCGGTCACATTCGAACGGCGCTGCGCGAGCGTTGCACGGTGCGCGTAAAGGTCCGCGAGAATGTGCGTCGCGGCCTCGAGTGCATCGTGCCCTGTGTCGGGGCGTGCCGCGTGCGCGGACTTGCCGCGCACCTTCACTTCGAGATGCAGGCAGCCGTTGTGCGCGATCGTCACATGATGCGAGAACGACGCGCAGACCGCGAAATCAGGGCGCGTGATGCCCTCGGCGAGCAGCCAGCCGGGACCCGTCAGACCGCCCGTTTCCTCATCGTAGGTGAAGTGCAGTTCGATCGTTCCGGCGAGCGCCGCCCCACAGTCCTTCAATGCGCGAAGCGCGTAGGCGTAGGTCGCGAAGTCCGACTTCGATACCGCCGCGCCGCGTCCGTACATCCAGCCGTCGCGCACCTCGGCGCCGTACGGGTCGGTGCTCCAGCCGCCGCCCGCGGGCACGACATCGCCGTGGGCACTGAGTGCGACCGTAGGCCCGGGACCGAAGCGTTCGCGAACCACTACGTTGATCACGCTTTGCATGCCATGGCGCGCCACCACTTCACCGGGTACCTGATGGCGTTCCACCATGAAGCCAAGCGCTTCCATTTCGCGGGCGGCCAGTTCACCGTGCGGTGCGCAGTCGCCCGGCGGGTTGTCGGAGGGACAGCGTACGAGTGTGGCGAGCAAAGCCTGCTGCGCCTCGCGATGGGCATCGATCCAGGCGGCGATGCGGGCTTTCAGGTCGGTATGGGTCATGTGCGGTTGAGTCGTTGCTTGGAGGCCTGCAGAGGGTCCGGAAATTTGAAAACGCTTGACGTATAAAAATTGTATACAAATGATATACGAACGATATTCACAAACAAAGCGTTCAAAAAAACGGATTTGACTGAGCACGATGAAAACATTCCGAGGCACGTACACCGTCCTGATTACGCCGTTCACCGAGGACGGCAAGCACGTGGATACCGGCGCGCTGCGCAAGCTGGTGGACTGGCAGATCGAGCAGGGCATTCATGGGCTGATCCCTCTGGGCAGCACGGGTGAATTCCTGTCGCTGAAGGATGCGGAGCGGCTCGAAGTGGCGCAGACGGTCATTGCGGCCGCCGCGGGCCGCGTGCCGGTGCTGCTCGGGACCGGGATGGAATGGACCGACGACGCCGTGGCGCGCTCGCGCGAGGCGCAGGAGCTTGGCGCGGACGGCGTGATGGTGATTCCGCCGTTCTACAGCACGCCGACCGAGGACGAACTGTTCGAGCATTACCGGCGCATTGGAGAGTCGATCGATCTGCCGATCATGGTCTACAACAATCCGGCCACGGCCAATGTCGACCTCAAGCCCGAATTCGTCGCACGCCTCTCGCATATCGACAACGTCAGCTACATCAAGGAATCGACGCTCGAAGTCACGCGCGTGCGGGACATCGTCGAATTGTGCGGCGATCGCATGACGGTCTTCGCGGGCATTCTTGGCTATGAGTCGATGTGTCTCGGCGCACAAGGGTGGGTGGCCGTGTGCTCGAACCTGATTCCGAAATGGTCGGCCGAGCTTTACGAGCACACCGCTGTGCAGCGCGATCTCGACGCAGGGCTCGCGCTGTACAGGAAGATGCTGCCGATCGTGCGCTGGGTCGGCGGCCATCGTTATGTTTCGGCAAGCAAGGCAGGCCTCGCGATGATGGGCCTCCCCGCGGGTGAACCGCGCGCGCCGCGTCTGCCATTGCCCGGCGCCGATCGCGAGGCCCTGCGTGAGGACCTTGCCGCACTCGGTTTGCTTGACACCCTTTCCTGACTTCCCGACCTCAATCGCCTACCGGAGTACTTCATGTTCTTTCGTTCGAGCTTCAGCCGTGCCGTGATCCCCTGTGCAGTCGTGCTTGCCGCGAGTTTCGCTGCCGGCGCGGCCAACGCCGCTTGCAGCGCGACGGTTCCCGCTGGCGCGCTTATCAAGCAGGGCACGCTGATCATGTCGACCAACCCGACCTTGCCGCCGCTTCAGTACATCGACGGGTCGGGGCAGTTGAAGGGCATGCGGATCGAACTCGGCGAGGAGATCGCCAAGCGCCTGTGTCTCACGCCGGAATACGTGAAGATCGACTTCGACGCCATGGTGCCGGGGCTGCAGGGCGGCCGCTGGGATGTGATCAATACCGGCATCTTCGTCACCGACGCACGCACGAAGATCATGCAGATGATTCCCTACGAAAATCAGGCAATCAGTATCTCGACCGCGATGTCCAATCCCTTGAAGGTCGCGAAGCCTGACGATCTCGCGGGCCGCACGGTAGGCGTGGAACTGGGCGGTTTCGAGGAAGCGCAGGCACGCGCGATGATCAAGGACATGGAGGCGCGAGGCCTCAAGCCGTTCACGCTGCAGACCTTCGATACATTCTCGATCGCCTATCAGGCGCTTGCCGGCGGACAGCTCGACGCGGTTGTTTCTATCGATGCCGTGGCCGGCGAGTACCAGAAACGTGGGGGTTTTGCGCGCGCCGTGTCGGGCCTGCATCCCACGCCGGTCGCGCTTGCCGCGAAGAGCCCCGAACTTGCCGGCGCAATCGCGAAAGTGCTCGACCAGATGCAAGCCGACGGCAGCTATCAGAAGCTCTTCGCGAAGTACGGCATGAAGCCGGTTGACGGGACCATTGCCATCGCGCAGCCGAAGTAAGGGCGGATTCCGGGCGCGTGCCAGTGACATGCCCGGACTGTGAAAAGGCCACCAGGAGCGTGTGATGAATCAAGGATGGAACTTATGGAACTGGGCCGGTTTCGCCTCTTGTCTGGTCAGCCCTTGGAAATAGCGTGAACAGCTTGCTCAAGACCACCTCGATCACATCCGTGATCTCGATGGAAGAACTGTTGCGACGCAATCAGGAATTGATCCAGGAGCGTTTCATGGTGCTCGAACTGTTTGTTGTCGCCGCGGTTTATTACCTGTTGATTACCACCGCGTGGGACTTTTTCCAGCGCAGGATCGAAGCGCACTACGGACGCGGCTACGTAGCACACGGCGACGCTGCCGCCGGCTGCCGGCAGCGGTGGCTCAACTGGGGCGCGCGGCGGCGCGCCGGTCCACCGGCCACACAACCTCATTGAACCAGCGAGACATCCCATGAACCCAGGCAATCGCGAGCAGCCCTTCGATACCGTTATCCGCCGCACGCATATTGCGACCGCAGCGGATCTCTTTACCGCGGATATTGGTATTCGCGACGGCGTAGTCGTCGCCCTCGGCAACGACCTGGCTGATGGACGCGAAACCATTGACGCGCGTGGACGCTTCGTGACGCCCGGTGGCGTGGATGGACATGTCCACCTCGACCAGCCGACATCCGACGGCTCGAAAATGGCGGACGATTTCGAAACAGGCACCCGGTCGGCGGCTTGCGGCGGCACCACGACCGTGATCCCGTTCGCGCTGCAATTCAAGGGCCGCAGTGTGCGAGCGGCGGTCGAGGACTATCACCTGCGTGCGGCAGACAAGGCCGCCATCGACTATGCGTTTCACCTGATCGTGTCCGATCCCTCGCATGCAGTGGTGAGCGAAGAGTTGCCGAAGCTGATCGCCGAGGGCTACACGTCGATCAAGGTCTACATGACCTACGACGACATGAAACTCGACGACCGCCAGATCATCGACGTGCTGGCATGCGCCCGCATCCACGGCGCCATGACGATGATTCACGCGGAGAACAGCGATTGCATCGGCTGGCTGACCGAGCGTCTGCTTGCCGCGGGCCTGACCGCGCCGAAATACCACGGCGCGTCGCGGCCGATGCTCGTCGAGCGCGAGGCGACACACCGGGCGATCGCGTTGTCCGAACTCGCTGAAGTGCCGATCCTGATCGTGCACGTGTCCGGTCGAGAGGCAATCGAGCAGATTCACTGGGCACGCGGGCGCGGCCTGCCGGTCTTCGCCGAGACGTGCCCGCAGTATCTTTTCCTGAGCGAAGAGGACCTGGCTCCAGACGGTTTCACGGGTGCGAAGTGCATCTGCAGTCCACCGCCGCGCGACAAGGCCAACCAGCAGGCAGTGTGGACCGGGCTGCAGAACGGGATGTTCACGATCGTGTCGTCGGATCACGCGCCGTTCAATTACGACGGCCCGGACGGCAAGATGCTGCATGGCCCCGGCGGTAGTTTTCATCAGGTGCCCAACGGCATTCCGGGGATCGAGACGCGCATGCCGCTGCTGTTCTCCGAGGGGGTGCTGGGCGGCCGGATCGACATCAACCGCTTCGTGCAACTCACTTCGACGAACGCGGCCAAGCTCTACGGCCTCTATCCGCGCAAGGGAACAATCGCGATTGGAAGCGATGCCGATCTCGTGATCTGGGACACCGGTGTTTCCCGCACGATCCGTAATGCCGACCTGCATCACGCTGCCGACTACACGCCCTATGAGGGCCGCGAAGTTCGAGCCTGGCCTTCGGTCACGATGAGCCGGGGCGTAACGGTCTGGTCCGAGGGTGAGTTTCGCGGCCGTGCGGGGCACGGCCAGTTCCTGCGGTGCGAGCGGCCCGGCGTTGTAACATCGCAGTTCAAAATCGGGCCGGCCACCTTCTGACACGGCCCGAGCGAACCTGGAATCCCTGCCTGACCATGACCAAGGTATCGAAGAGCGTGACCGAAACTCGTGCGAAGAAAACCGGCGGAAACCGGAAGCCGCCAACCGCTGCTGCGGCGAGCCAGCACAAGGCGCCCGCCGCGGAGGCGGCCGATGAAAGCTTGCCGGATACGCGTGTCGTGAGTCTTGGCGAGCGCGCTTACCGGCGCCTGCGCGAAATGATCCTTGACCGCGAGCTCGAGGCAGGCGCGCTGCTTAACGAACATCGTGTTTCAGAACAACTCGACATGTCGCGCACGCCGGTGCGCGAGGCGCTGCTCCGGCTGACCGGCGAGGGTTTGCTGGTGCGCGCCGGCGCCCGCAGCTTCTCCGTCAGAACCGTCTCGGCGCGCGAATTTTTCGAAAGCATGCGCGTACGCGAGACGCTGGAAGCGCTGGCCATCGACCTCGGTATCCAGCGGCTGCCGGTCGCCGCGATCGAGGCGCTCGAGGTGCAGGTTCGTGCGCTCGAAGTGGGCGAGCATACGGAGGTGGAACATCGCGAATTCGATGACCTGCTGCACCGGACTATTGCGGAAGCTTCGGGTAACGCGGTGCTCGTCCAGATGATCGTCATGATGCGGCTCAACGCGCGCCTGTTTCGCGTGACGAGCCATTTGCACCGGGAGCAGGAAAACCACGTCGAACATCTCGCCATCCTCGCGGCACTCAGGAAGCGCGACGTGGTCGAGGCGCGTAATGCGATGATCAATCACATTCGCGGACTGCAGGACGACGTCATCAAGGCGATCACAGGCTAGACAAGCAGGCTCTCCGGACGGGAGAGCCTTGGGTATGTTTATTAGCATGCCTACTTAATATGGGCGAGGCAGCATCCGGAGATGCTGCCTCTGACTCGTACTTCCTGAAAATGTTTGGCAACAACTTTCACGTGGAGAAGAGCTGCTGTGGAATATATCGGAACAAAAGGCGAAGTGTAAGCAGATTCTCTTACGGCACATTGCAGATCACCGGTGCCGGGCATAAGCGACGGTCTTCCTGATCGCGGCTGCAACGGTCGACTCGACGTCATTGCTGCCGTGAGCGCGCCGCGTGAACGTTTGCAATGAGCTGGTCACGGCGTTTTACTTATATACATAGAAAACCTTAACAATCATTACATAAGGAGGTCGGTGAGACCTGGAAACGGAATGTAATTAGATAGAAGTGCATATCGTTTGAATTTAACGACAAACGATGAAATACATTTTTTTATTTCCGGAAGACGTTTTATTGTCCGCTTCGCTTTATCCCGTCAACAAACCAAGGTACGTACCCACCTATGAAAAAAAAAATCGTTTCTGCTGCTGTCCCTCTGGCTATCGCTTTCGCCAGCATCCATGCTCAGGCTCAGAACTCCGTGACCCTGTACGGGATCATCGACACAGGATTCACCTACACCCATAACGCCGACGGCTACGCTTCCCAGTTCGGAATGTCCTCGGGCAACGAATCGGGTTCACGCTGGGGCCTCAAGGGTTCGGAAGACCTGGGTGGTGGACTCAAGACAATTTTCCAGTTGGAAAACGGCTTTAACTCGACAACCGGAAAGCTGGGTCAAAACAGCCGTGAGTTCGGCCGTCAAGCGTTCGTCGGGTTGTCGGGTACAAGCTGGGGTACCGTCACGCTCGGCCGCCAATACGACCCGGTGGTCGATCTGGTCCAGCCGGTGCAGGGCGACAACTATCTTGGGGGTATTTTTACGTCGCCGGGCGACGTGGATAACGCCGACAACAGCGCTCGCTTCAACAACGCGGTCAAGTGGGCAAGCCCGACGTGGGGTGGACTGACTGCCGAAGCAATGTACGCGGCAGGTGGCGTCGCGGGCTCGACGAGCAATGGCCAAAGCTACGCCGCCGCATTGGCCTATAACACAGGGCCGCTTGCCCTGGCAGCGGGTTACCTGCACATTGACAATGGCACCGCATCGGTGCGCGGAACCACTTCGTCCACGTCTACGTCGGATTCGTTGTTCAACTCCAATGTCAACTTCCACTACGCAACGGCGAAGTCGATCAACATTGCCCGCATCGGCGGCAATTATCAGATCGGCGCGGTGACGCTCGGGGCTTACGGAAGCTTCTCGGACTACAAGCCGGACGCCAGCTCGGCATTCACGACCTCGGAGAAATACAAAGTCGGCTCCGCATACGCTGTCTGGCAAGTGTCTGCACCGCTTAGCACGGAAATTGGTTACGTCTACATGAAGTCAAGCGGCGATTCCTCGGCCGCATACAATCAATTTGCCATTGCGGCCGACTATTTCCTGAGCAAGCGTACTGACATCTATGCCTTCGCCGGTTATACGCATGCCAGTGGTTCCAACGGGCTCGGCGCGGCCGACGCCGTAGTGGGATCGACGGACACGGACTCGAACAAGAGTTCGCAAGCGGTCGTCACCATTGGCATCCGCCACAAGTTCTAAACGCTGTCAGTCAAGCGCCTGGCCTGGGTTGTCATTGTTGTAGATCCAGGTCAGGCCGCACGCTATAAGTCCCGCGAATACTAAGGGCCCCGATCCGGATAGACGCCAATATTAGCTCGCCGATACTGTCTGTAGAAGCACGCCAGAACAACCCGGCGTGTATCCGGACCGACGAGACTTATGCACAATTTTTTCACGGAAGAACAGACTTCCCTGCGCGACACGACCCGGCGCTTCGCCGAGCGCGAAGTATTAGAACGCGCCGCGGCAATCGATCGGGAGGACCGGTTTGATCGCACGCTCTATCGACGCATGGCTGAACTCGGCCTCTTCGGTATCAGCCTCGACGAAGCAGGCGGCGGTGCCGGACTCGACACGGTTGCTGTCTGCATCGTCATGGAGGAACTTGCGCGCTGCTCGGGAAGCGTCGGCAATGCGTTTGCCATCCCGGTCGAAGCCGCGTTATTTCTGCATCAGCACGGCAGCGTTGAGCAACGCCGCCGTATCCCGGCCCTGCTCGACGGCAGTGCGATTGCGGCCACCGCGGTGTCGGAGCCGGACCACGGCTCGGATGTCGCGAGCATCACGACGTCCGCACGCCGCACCGCGGACGGTTATGTGCTCAACGGCACCAAGGCGTGGGTGACGCTCGGCGGTGTCGCCGACTGGATTTTCGTCTTCGCGCGCACACCTTCTCCCGACGGAAAGGGCGATCGCCATGCGATCAGCTGCTTTATTGTCGATGCAAAGCTCCCGGGCGTCACGCGGGGCAAGTCCGAGGAGTTGCTGGGCATGCACGGTCTGGAAGACTGCCAGATCGCCTTCGATAACGTGAAGCTGGGACACGATGCACTGGTCGGCGCCGAGCACCAGGCGTTCAAGATGGCCATGGCCAATTTCAATTTCAGCCGCCTCCTGATGTCGTCGATGGCGCTTGGGATCGCGCAGGCCGCCTTCGAGGATGCCGCCGCCTACGCCGGCACCCGCCGTCAGTTCGGCGCGCCGATCAGCTCGTTCCAGGCGGTCCAGTTCATGCTCGCCGACATGTCGACGGATATAGCGGCGTCACGCCTGTTGATCCATCACGCCGCGCGCGTGCACGACGCGGGCCGCTCCATCGCGAAGGAAGCAGCGCACGCCAAGCTGTTCACCACGGACATGGCGATGCGCCATGTCTCGAACGCGCTGCAGATCCACGGCGGCAATGGCTATTCGCGCGAATACCGCATCGAGCGCCTGTTTCGCGACGTGCGTCTGGCGCAGATCTTCGAAGGTACGAATCAGATCCAGCGGCTGATCATCGCGCGCCAGATCGAGAAAGAACTGTCCTGAGGAGGCGGCCATGATCAAGTGCATCACGGCAAGCGAGGCAGCTGCGCTGATTCGCGATCGCGACATGCTGATGGTTGGGGGCAACGGCGGCTCGGGCGTGCCCGAAGCCGTGCTGGAATCGATCGAGAAACGCTTTCTTGCCGGCGCCGGCCCGCATGACCTGACGCTCTTTCACGTGACGGGGGTGGGCGCCGTGCACGAAAAGGGCCTTTGCCGGCTGGCCTATCCGGAGATGGTGCGCCGCGTGATTGGCGGCAACTACGGAATGCAGGTTCCGTTCATGAAGCTGATTCGAGGGAACAGGATCGAGGCGTACAACTTCCCGCAGGGCGTCATGACGCAACTGTGCCGCGCGATGGCGGGGCGTCAGCCCGGCCTCGTCACGCACGTGGGCCTGCGTACCTATGTTGATCCACGCCAGGACGGCGGGCGCATGAACGAGCGCACGACCGAACCAATGGTGGAACTGTTGCATCTTGCCGGCCGCGAGTGCCTTTTCTATCGTGCGCCCGGCGAGCCGGACGTGGCGATCATCCGCGGCACCTCCGCCGACGAGGACGGTTACGTCAGCATGGAGCACGAGGCGACTGTGCGTGAAGACCTCTCGATCGCCCAGGCGGTGCACAACGCAGGCGGCATAGTGATCTGCCAGGTCAAGCGCATCGTGCAGCGTGGCAGCGTGAATCCGCACATGATCAAGATCCCCGGTTTCCTGATCGACTACTTCGTGGTCGATCCGGATCAGATGCAGACCTACACCACGCAATACGATCCGGCCCGCAGCGGCGAGACGCGGTTGCCGAAATCGGGCATTGCGCCTGACCCGCTGACGGTGCGGCGCGTCATCGCGCGGAGGGCAGCGTTCGAGTTGCGGCTGAACGACGTCGTCAATCTCGGTGTCGGCGTGTCCGCAATGATCCCCAACGTCGCGGCGGAGGAGGGTATCGAGGATCTGATGACGCTGACGGTGGAGTCGGGGGTGGTCGGCGGCGTGCCGGGCCACACCCGTGAATTCGGCACGGCGGTGAATCCCCGCGCGATACTCGACCAGGCGTACCAGTTCGACTTCTACGACGGCGGCGGCCTCACCTGCGCGTTCCTCTCGTTCGCGCAGGTCGATGCACGGGGCAACGTCAACGTGACGCGCTTCGGCGAGCGCTACGACGGCTCGGGCGGCTTCATCAATATCACGCAGAACTCGAAACGTCTCGTGTTCAGCGGTTCGCTGACAGGCGGCTCGCTTGACATCGACGTGCGTGACGGCGAGCTCCACATTCGCCGCGATGGCGCCTTCGACAAGTTCATGCCCCAGGTGGAACAGGTGAGTTTTTCGGCGGACCTCGCCCGCGAGCGCGGACAGGAGGTGTCTTTCGTGACCGACCGTGCGGTCTTTCATCTCGATCGCGACGGCCTCGTGCTCACCGAAATCGCGCCGGGTGTGCGTCTCAAGGAGGATGTGCTCGACCGGGTTGGCTTCGCCGTGCGCGTGAGCGACTCGCTCGCATTGATGGACCCGCGCATCTTCCGTGCAGGCCCGATGAACCTGCGCGACACGCTCATGCCGCGCAAGGGAGCCACGTCATGAACACAACCGGCCTCTACTACGAAGACGTCGTGCTGAACGAGGACATGAGGAGCGCGACACGCGCTGTCACGCCGGCCGACATCCGGGCCTTCTGCGAGCTCACGGAAGATTTCCATCCGCTTCACACCGACGCGGCCTATGCGCAAAGCCGCGGTTTTCCCGGACTCATCGCGCACGGCCTCTACGGGCTCGCGCTCATGGAGGGGCTCAAGACCTCTCTCAAGCTGTACGAGAACACGTCCATCGCTTCGCTCGGCTGGGATCAGGTCAGGTTCCTTCTGCCGTTGCTCGCAGGCGATGTGGTGCATGTCGCGTTTCGCGTGACCGGCAAGCGGCTGAGTTCGCGTGCCGGCCGCGGCGTGCTGACCGAGGATGTGCGGCTTGTGAACCAGCGTGGCGAGATCGTCATCCAGGCGCAGCACGCGGCGCTCGTGCTCACCCGCGGTCCTGCGGGCAGTGACTGAAACCCGCGGCGTTTGCCTTAACCTTCGACTTCAAAGGACTCATCTCATGATCAGGCAGTTCATGCTGTGCGGCGCGGTGTTGAGCGCCTTGCTGACCCAGCCCGTGTTCGCCGGGACGTGCATCCCGGCGCTGTCCGCCTCGCATCTCGTCGCGGCGGGCAAGTTGCAGATGTCCATCAATCCAACCCTGCCGCCGCAGCAATACATTGACGACAAGGGTGAGCTTCAGGGGTTGAACGTCGAACTCGGCCGGGCGATTGCGCACAAGCTGTGTCTTGAACCCGTCTTCGTGCGCATGGACATGCCGCCGATGATTCCTGGTCTTCGCGCCGGCCAGTTCGACGCCATCAACACAGGCCTTTTCTGGACCGAGGAACGTTCGAAGATGTTGTACATGGTGCCGTATGCACAGCAGGCGCTGAGCGTGTACACGTTGCCGGACAGCCCGCTCAGGCCGACGAAATTCTCCGACCTCGCCGGGCATGTGGTCGGCGTCGAGATCGCGACCTACCAGGAGCGCAAGGCTCGCGAGATCAATGAGCAACTGAAGGCGCAGGGCCTGAAGAGCATGGACTTCCGTACTTTCACGACAGTGACGGATACGTCGGCCGCGTTACGCGCGCATCAACTGGAAGCCGGGATCAATATCGACGAGACGGCTACGTCGCTGGCCGATCGCGGCATCGTGAAGATCTGGTTGCATGGGCTGGACGGCACCGACATCACGTTCGCCTTTCGCGACAAGGCCGTGGCTGAGGCAGCCGCGCTGGCGTTGACCGAGCTCAAGGCGGACGGTACCTATGACAAGCTCTTCGCGAAGTTCCATATGACACCGCTCAAGACGGCGAGCTTCGGGATTCGCGGCCCGGGTCCGCAGTAGCCGCCTGGGGCGGGAGTGGAGCAAGGCGCAAGCGCGCGAAATTGCTCACGTGCGGCTCGAACTCCATGAAGCCCTTGACGGCCTGGAATTCGGGGGTGTCGTACACCCAGTCGCCGGCGATGGCATAGACGGCCGCGTAGCGCGGGCCGTCGTCGATCGCCACGTAGCGGCTTCCCGACAGCCAGCCCGGACACGCGAGAATGGCGGGCAGGTGGACTTCGTCGTACCAGCGGTTGAAGGCCGCGTCGAACTCGGGTGCTACGTCGATCCTGACGATATGAATGTACGGGCCCTGTGTATTGGCGGGAAGGCGGCCGGCCGGAAATTGCATCATGATGCGGCCACCGCTGCAGGCTTCACGCGCGGAAACTTCAGTGTCGCCTCGGCCTTCAGCACTTCCTTGCCCGCTTCATTTTCCGCGCTCGCTTGCCAGACGGCGGTGCGGGTGCCGGCGTCCAATGCGGCGATCCAGACACGGAAGCGCAGGGTATCGCCGTAGAACACGGGGCCGGTGAACCAGAACCGGTCTTCGATCGATACGCCCAGCGTGCCGGCGAGTTCCGCCGTCAACACGCTCGTGCAGATGCCCGCCACGAGAATGCCCGGCGCCAGCCGTTGCCCGAAGCGCGTCCCGCGTGCGTATCCATCGTCTATATGCACCGGTCCGAAGTCTCCCGTGGCCGCTATATAAAGCGCGCCGTCGGCTTCGGTGATGGTCTTGCAGATGCTCACTTCGTCGCCGACAGACAGGGTGTCGAACGGCTTGATGTCATACATGGCCCGGCTCCTCACGTGAGAGGCTCACCGGTGCAATCGGCGCAATCAGCGGCACGAGCGTGGCATGGCCATGGATGATGCAAGCATCGCCGTCGACCTTGCATGTCACTTCGAGGCGGCTTGCCTGCGCGTTTGCATCGAGCACACGAACTGCCGCCTCGATCGTGCTGCCGACCGTGATGGGCGCATCGAATGTCAGGTCGAGCGCACCAATGCGCCATGCCGGCCCGGCGATCCGGTTCAGGCACGAGGTGGCGAGCGACGCCACCGCAAGTTCGAAGCTCAGCATGTTGTCGAAGCCGGCGGCGCGTGCGGCGCGCGCGTCGACGTGCATGGGTGCAAGGTTGCCGCTGATGCCGGTGAATAGCGCCTGCTCGGCAACGGTCATGGTCTTTCGGAACGACAGGGTTGCGCCGGGCTGCAGTGTGGTTTCGGTTTGCATCGGATGTGCCGGAGGAGGTGGCTGAGGTGGTCTGAAGTTCCGGCGTTATAGCGTGAGCCCGCGCTTGATCACGCTGCGGGCAATGAGCATGCGGTGGATCTCGGAGGTGCCGTCGTAGATGCGCGTCACGCGACTGTCGCGATAGATTCGTTCAAGTGGCATTTCCTTAGTGAAGCCCATGCCGCCAAAGACCTGGATGCCGCGATCGGCAACCCGGCCGATCATCTCGGAGGCATAGAGCTTGACCATCGAAACCTTGTCGCGCACGTCGTTGCCCTGATCCAGTTCCCATGCCGTGTTGAGCACCATCATGCGGGTGGCGAAGATCTCGGTGGCGGAGTCGGCGATCATCTGCTGGACCATCTGGAATTCACCGATCGGCTGGCCGAATTGCTTGCGCTCCGCTGCGTGGTTGCGCATCAGTTCGAGCACCCGCTGCGCCATTCCGCAGGCACGTGCGCCGATGTGCGCAAGACGGATCGATGCAACGCTTTCCATGATGAGGCGAAATCCTCCGCCGACTTCTCCAAGAACGTTGCCGCGAGGAATCCGGCAGTTCTCGAACACGAGTTCGGCGTGCCCATAGCCGCGGTGGCCCATCATCGGCTGCTTGCCTGTCACATGAAAACCGGGCGTGCCCTGGTCGACGAGGAACAGGGTGATGCCGCCCCTGGCGCGCTTCTCCTTGTCCGTGAGCGCCATCACGATCACGTAGTCGGCAATGTCCCCGTCGCTGATGAAGTGCTTGCGGCCATCGAGCACCCACTCGTCACCGTCGAGACGCGCGGTAGTGGAAATGGAGGCGGCATCCGAACCGGCGCCGGGCTCCGTGATCGCCATTGCGCAGACTTTATCGCCGCGCACGGTCGGCAGCAGGTAGGTGTCGCGTTGCGGACCTTCGCAGGCCATCAGCATGGGATAGACCTGGCCGAAGATGCGCCGGATCAGCGCGTCGGAGGTCTTGCCCAATTCCTCTTCCACGAGACACATGTCGACGTTGGAGAGGCCGCCGCCGCCGACCGACTCCGGCATGTTCATGGCGAAGAGCCCCAGCGACTGCGCCTTGTCGCGAACGTTGCGCAGCTTGTCGGCGGGAATCATGCCGGCCGTCTCGGTTTCAGCTTCGAGCGGCTGGACTTCCTGGGTCACGAACTTGCGGATGGTGTCGGTCAGCAAGCGGCTTTCTGACGGAATGGAGAAATCGATCATGGTTGCTGGTTGTCGGGACGGGACAATAAGAGGGGCGCTTATGGCGCGGACGCTGCACGAGGAGCGAGCACCACGCCCGCGTCCGCGAGCGCCTGGATCTCGCTGTCCGCATACCCGAGTTCGGCCAGGATCGCGGCTGTTTGTGCCCCCAGCGGTTGCGGCACGAGCGAGACGCCGGGCGCTTCGCCGTCGTAGCGAACCGGGTGCATGACGAGGGTGACGGGGTCCCCGTCGGCGCCTTCGACCGTCTTGAACGACTCGAGGTGCCTGAGTTGGGGATCCTCGAGCAGGTCTTCGTAGTCCTGCACCGGCGCGTGCCACACGTCGTGATCGCGCAAGTGCGTGAGCCACTCGGCCGTGCTCTGTTCGCGCAGCCGCTGCGACACGAGACTGTTGATCTCCTCGCGATGGCTGAACGACGTGTTCTCCGCGTAGGCGTCGAGTGCCGGCAGCTCCAGCGCCCGTGCGAGCGCCCGGGGTGTCGCAATGGCGATGGCGAGGTAACCGTCCGCCGTTGCATGGATGCCGTAGGCGCCCGGACTGAACCAGCTCGCCAATCCGTCCGGCCCGCGTGGCGAAACACTGTGCGCCCCGTTGAGCCATGCGGTGAGGGATTCCGTTTGCAGATCGATTGCGGCCTGCAACAGACTCACTTCCACCAACCGCCCGGCTCCTGTGCGTTCGCGATTGAACAGCGCGGCAAGGATGCTCATCACGCACAGGACGGCCGCGTGCTGGTCCACTACCACGGGGCCGACCGGTGTTGGCGGACCGTCGGCGCGGCCGGTGCGGGCAGCAAGCCCCGAGAGCGCCTGTATCAGCAGGTCCTGCCCCGGTTTCGCCGCATAGGGGCCGGAGCCGCCATAGCCGCTGGCGCTGGCGTAGACAATGCCGGGATTGGCGGCGCGCACCTGGTCGTAGCCCAGGCCGAGGCGCGCCATGGAGCCGGGCCGGAAGTTTTCCATCACGACGTCGGCATCGCGCACCAGCCGTTGCGTCAGTGTCTGGCCTTCGGGGCTTTTCATGTCGACGGCAAGGCTGCGCTTGTTGCGTCCCGTGGTGAGCAGATTCACGCTCTGGGTGCCGACGAAGTGATCGGCAATCGCCCAGTTGCGATGAAACGCACCGTCGAGCGGTTCTACCGCGATGACGTCGGCGCCGAGGTCGGCCAGCATCTGGGCGGCCATCGGACCCGCATGGAAATGGTTGAAGCTGATGACACGGACACCATCGAGAAGTTTGAGCATGACCATTCCGGACAATTGGAGGCTTTGCGTTTGGGCCCTTGATTGAAGGGCTTTTCGCGAGGCCTGGAATTGACTTCAGAATAACAACCGGAACCTGCTCGCTGGCCATACCGGACTATTAAATGCGCGCCGGTGACTATAAGCCGTGGTCATGAACGCTACGACGTTTCCCTCGTGCGATGGCGCACGGCGCTTACAGCACTCACGGAGGTCGCTGCAAGGTGCGCCTTGACGACCTCGCGGGCTTGCATGACGAAGCTCTGCGTGAGCCGCTGGCGCGGACGGTCCTTCGGCAGCAGCGCACACAGCGTGATCGGCAGGCGCGGGCTGAACGGCCGCACCACCAGCGTGTTTGCGGGTTCGGACAGCGCCGAGAACTCGTCGACTACCGCAACGCCCAGCCCTTCGCTGACGAGCCGGCACGCCACGTTCGAGAAGCGTACTTCGATGTCGGGAACGAACAGGTCACCTGCCGCTTCAAATGCACGTTCGACGATCAGGCCCAGCGGACTGCGCGCCGGAGCACCGATCAGCCTTCTGCCGCGCAGGTCGGCGGGAGTGACCACGTCGAGCGCCTGGATGGCGTCTCCGGGGGGCGCCGCGCACATCACCTGGAATTCGGCGAGCAACTCGTTGACGAGCCCGGGGCGCGACGGCGGCATCATTGACAAGCCGACGTCCGCCATGCCGGAATCGAGACTTTCGAGCATGGCGTCCATGCGCATTGTTTCCAGATGGATCTTCACGCGCGGGTGGTCGACGGCAAACCGGGCAAGTATCTTCGGTACGAGCCATTCCGAGAGCTCGGCCGTGGCGAATACGCGGATCACACCCGCGCGCCCCGTGCGCAGGTCCCAGGCCTTCTGCTGGACCGCCTGGTGCACCAGGAACAGCGGCTCCGCGTCGTCGAACAGCATCTTGGCTTCGGAGGTCGGGATCAGCCGGTTGCTGATGCGGTCGAACAGCGCGAAACCGAGCTTCGCTTCCGCAAGGCGAATGGCGTTGCTGACGGCCGGCTGCGACATGCCTAGCTCTTCGGCGGCTCCTGTCGTGGTGCGGTAGCGCATCACGGCGCGAAGCACTTCAAGCTGGCGCAGGTTGATCAATACGCGCGCGGAACCACCCCCGGTCATCAAATTTCCCGTATGAATTTTGGCCGGTGCACACCGTTGCGCACGCCGGTCCCCATGTTAAGTCGCCATATTGAAGGCAGGGACTGGCCAAAATTGTGTCGACATTGCGCGACAACCCCAGGGGGGACCCCGCGGAAACCTTGACACGCTTGGGTCCAGTGACAAAAGAGATGCGCTTATAACAGGTGCTTATAGTCGGGCACTTTTTTTTCACTGGCGCGCCTGGCTTCGCCGCCTTTAATGTTTCGCTAGCGAGGCCGGAAGTCTTCCGGCTGCTCACTCTTTCAAGAAGCCTGGAGAAGTCATGTTTTCACGCCGCATCTGGACGACGTTGGCAAGCGTCCTGACGTCCTGCATGGTCTTGCTGCCGGCCGCGGGTTCCGCTTATGCATGCACATCCGCGATTCCGGCTGACCAGCTGGTGAGTCCAGGGCGCCTTGCGTTGTCGACGAACCCGACTTTGCCGCCCCTCCAGTACGTGGATGGCGAGGGGCAATTGAAGGGCATGAATATCGAACTGGGGCGCGAGCTTGCAAAGCGCTTGTGCGTTGACGTGGACTTCATGCGCATGGATTTCCCCGCGATGATCCCGGCCCTGAAAGCAGGCCGCTTCGACGGTATCGATACAGGCATGTTCTGGACCGAGGAGCGCTCGCGCATGATGTACACCGTGCCGTACGCGGTGTCGACTATCGACGTGGTAGTGAGTCCCGGCAGCAAGCTCCAGCTCACCGACGTGCATGCATTGCGCGGTCATTCGATCGGCGTGGAAGCGGATTCTTACCAGGAGCGCTGGTTGCGCGAGCGAGCGAAGGAAAGTGCAAGCGAGGGCGGCAAGCCCATGGAGATCCATGCGTTCACGACCGCAAGCGACGTGATGGCCGCGCTGCGCGCCGGGCAGGTCGAGCTGGCCGCCTTGCCGAGCTATGCGGCGGCGGCCATCGTCAAGCGCAATCAGGCGCGCATGGCTTTGGCAGGGCAGGGCAATACACAGACCACGCTCGCGTTCCGGCAGCGGGTAGTGGCGGAGGCGGTCGCCAGGGTGCTGGACGGCATGCGGGCCGACGGCAGCTATGCAAAGCTGCTCGACAGCTACGGCATGACGAAGCTGCCGGATGCGCACATCTCGGTGCGCGGCACCGGTCCTGTGTGAGCAGGTATTGAATTCGATGACTCTGTTCAACCTCCAGGACTTCTTCGGTTATCTCTCCAACGGCTTCTTGCTGCGTGGCGTCGCAGTCACGCTCGGGCTAACGGTCGTGACCGTCATCGGCGGGATGCTGTTCGGCATGCTGGTCGCATTGATGCGGATGTCGGGCAACAAGCCCTTGTCCGGCGCGGCGCAGTTCTATATCTGGCTGTTCCGCGGCACGCCGCTCCTGATCCAGCTCGTGATTGTGTACACCGGGCTTCCGCAACTCGGATTGCGCCTGAACGTGGTGGAGTCGTCGCTGCTTGCGCTCATTCTCAACGAGGCGGCCTATCTCGCGGAGATCATCCGCAGTGGTTTCATGGGCGTGCCACGCGGGCAATACGAGGCCGCCGAGGCGCTTGGTTTGCCGAAGTGGCTCGTGATGTGGAAGGTCACTCTGCCGCAGGCATTCAGGCTCATGATCCCGTCGCTCGGCAACTCGATCAATGGCCTGCTGAAGTCCACATCGATTACCTCCGTGATCTCGATGGAAGAGCTCATGCGGCGCAGCCAGATGCTCATGCAGGAGAAGTTCGAAGTGCTCGAGGTGTTCGGCGCGGCCGCGGTGTTCTACCTCGTCATGACGACCGGCTGGGGCTTGATCCAGCGCCGGCTGGAGAAACACTTTGGCGCTGCGCACGAACAGAACCGTTGAACCCCGACGTACCGGAGGTGCGACGCCCGGTGCATCCGGCCACCCTCATCAGGATAAGCAATTCAATGAAACCTTGTTCCCTTGCCGACGTGGTGGTTGCAGCCGTCCTGCCCTTCAACGAGGCACAGCAGATCGACTGGCCGAGCTATGAACGCGTGCTGCGTTATTGCGGACAAGCCGACGGCGTTTCCGCCGTATTCGTCAACGGGCACGCCGGAGAGGGCGGCGCGCTCAGCACCGCTGAGCACGTCGAGGTACTGCGGTTCACGCGCAAGACACTGGGTCCGCAGCGGACGCTGGTGGCCGGGATCATTGCCCAGTCCACCCGCGAGGCGATTGCCGAGGCGACATCCGCCGAGGCCGCGGGCGCAGACATGCTGACCCTGTTCCCGCCCGCGACGTTCGCCGGTGCAAGCACTGCGATGGTTCTGGCTTACGTTCGCGCGATCAGTGAAGCCGTTTCCCTGCCGCTTGCCATCTTCCAGTATCCGCTCGCTTCCGGCTTCGGGTATTCGACGAGCACGCTCCTCGAACTCACGGCCGTTCCTTCAGTGGTTGCGATCAAGGAGGGCAGCGACTCGATGCGCGCCTATGAGGAAAACTGGCATGCGATCAAGGGTGCGCGCGCGGAAGTGCAGGTGCTCGCATCGAATTTCGACTGGTTTCTTGCACAACTCGCGGTAGGCAGCGACGGCATCCTCTCGGGGCTCGCGAGTCTTGTTCCTCATCAGCTCGTCGAACTATGGCGCGCGAGCAAGGACAACGACCTGCCGGCCATGCGGACAGCGAGCGCGCGCATGCTCCCGCTGGTGCGCGCGATCTACGCGGCGCCTCGCAACGAGATGTATGCACGTATCAAGGTGGCACTCCGGATGATGAACGTGATTGATTGTGCGAAGGCGCGCGAACCCTTTGAGCCTGTCGGGGCAGCAACGCGAGATGCGATCCGGGACGCGCTGGTCCAGATCGGACTGATCGATGGCCGGGCGGATAGTGCAGGGGGGCCGGTCCATGAATGACACGCGTAAAGACCTGATGCTCGAATTCCGTGGCGTCCATACGTGGTACGGCGCGTACCACGCACTGGACGACATCAACTTTGAAGTGGCGCGCGGCGAACGTATCGTGATCTGCGGTCCCTCGGGCTCGGGCAAGTCGACACTGATCCGCTGTGTCAATCGGCTGGAGAAACATCAGCAGGGACAGGTGATAGTCGACGGCATCGAACTGACCTCGAGTACGCAGGATCTTGCGAAGATCCGCAGCGAAGTGGGCATGGTATTCCAGCAATTCAACCTGTTCCCGCACCTGAGCGTGATTGACAACCTGATCCTCGCACCCATGTGGATCCGCAAGCTCTCCCGGCGCGATGCAACCGAACTCGCGATGCACTTTCTCGAAAGGGTCAGGATTCCCGGGCACGCGAACAAGTATCCGGGGCAACTGTCGGGCGGACAGCAACAGCGCGTGGCCATAGCACGCGCGTTGTGCATGAAACCACGCCTGATGCTGTTTGACGAACCGACGTCCGCGCTCGATCCCGAGATGATCAAGGAAGTACTCGATGTGATGACCGGTCTCGCTCAGGACGGCATGACGATGCTCTGCGTAACGCATGAAATGGGCTTCGCGCGGACCGTGGCAGACCGGATCGTTTTCATGGATGCGGGCAAGATCGCTGAAGTGGCCCCGCCGGAGGAGTTCTTCACACGGCCCCGATGCGCACGTGCGCAGGCTTTCCTGCAGCAAGTGAGCTGATCGCACGAGTGCAAGCGCGCACTTGCTGATTCTATGGCGCCGTCAGTCGACGGCGGTATTCTCCTCGCATCCTGGTGGTGCCTTTCACATGCCATATCTGGAAATACTCGCTCTAAAACTTCGGTTGGGCCAGGATAACGACCCAACCGATACATATGCCTTGCGCGATGCGCGTTCCGCGCTTTCCCGCGATATGACCGCGGCGGTGGTGTCGGCGTTCAGCGTCCTTCCGGCTACCGTCACGCTCTTTTTCATACCGCTGAACGAAGAGGACTATGCGCACGAGGGAGAACTGGCAGCAGACCTGTCAGGCGATGATCCGCGGCGCCAACGTATCTTCGTGAAGGTGCATGCTTATGCGCGCTCGATTGACCAGCGCCGCGCGCTCGCGGTTGCGCTTACTCCCTTGCTCGCGTGCCATTACGGCGCATCGCCCGAGAATGTGGCGATCTATTTCGTCGACCGGACCCTCGACGAAGTCGCACATGGGGGCCGGATGGCGGTCGATAGTTGACAGTCCTATCGTCCTGATTCGAGTTATCCGGCTGCGGCCGACCGCGTAAGGCAATAATCGGCCAACGCAGCCCGTCACCGCTGCCAGGATAGGGGGTCGGACCCAGCAGGAAAAACGCCCACATCCGTCAGAGCCCGTACCCGCCTGTTCACGGCAGGCTGCCACTGCTAGCGGCGAACTTGTTTCAGCGTTCAGGTGCTTCAGCTGCGCACGGCGCATCGGCGTGGGATGCCAGGTGTTTTGCAATTGCATACTGCATCAACCATACTGGTTCTGTCCGGCAACTTCCGAGTGGACTTCCATGAGCCAAAACGACCCTGAAGGTGACCCGCAAGAGCATGTGCATGCCGACGCTCACGACCACAACGGTAGTGAGTTGTCAGAGATGGATTTGCGTGTGCGGGCGCTGGAATCCCTGCTAATAGAGAAGGGATACGTCGATCCGCGTGCACTTGATATCCTGATCGAAACATACGAGCACAAGGTCGGGCCGCGCAACGGTGCGCGCGTGGTCGCGAAGGCATGGCGCGACCCGGCGTACAGGCAATGGCTGCTGGACGACGCTACCGCCGCGATTGCTTCGCTCGGCTACACCGGCCGGCAGGGCGAACACATGGTGGTGCTGGAGAACACGCCCGCCCTGCACAACATGGTGGTTTGCACCTTGTGCTCATGCTATCCCTGGCCGGTCCTCGGGCTTCCGCCGGTCTGGTACAAGTCGGCGCCGTACAGGTCGCGCGCGGTGATCGATCCGCGTGGTGTATTGAAGGAGTTCGGCTTCGAATTGCCCGCCGAAGTGGAGTTTCGCGTGTGGGACTCCACCGCGGAGGTGCGTTATCTGGTGTTACCCATGCAGCCGCCCGGGACCAGTGGCTTCTCTGAGGAGGCGCTGGCTGAACTGGTGACGCGTGACTCAATGATTGGCACGGGATTGCCGAAGACACCGGAATCCAAACGGGAGCTCGCATGAACGGCGCACAAGACCTTGGTGGCATGCAGGCATTCGGTCCAATCCGGGTGGAAGCCGACGCTGCGCTCTTTCACGCTGACTGGGAGCGCCGGGTGCTGGCGATCACGCTGGCGATGGGCGCAGCCGGGAAGTGGAACATCGACACGTCTCGTGCCGCACGAGAGAGCTTGCCACCTGCGCAATACCTCTCCAGCAGCTACTACCAGATCTGGTTCGAAGGACTAAAAAAGCTGCTGCTAAGTACGGGGCTGGCGACGGCGGAGGAAATCAGGACCGGTGAGTCGAAGAGTGCTGCTGCGCCAGTCCCTCGCGTGTTGAGGGCCGACGAGGTAGCCGCCGCACTGCTGCGGGGGAGCTCTGTCAATCGCCCTGCAGCCGCCAGTGCACGCTTCAAGGTCGGTGACAGGGTACAGGCTCGCCAGCTGAATCCATCCACGCATACCCGTCTGCCGCGCTACTGCCGCGGCAGACGGGGGTGCATTGTCGCCGTGCACGGCGCGCACGTTTTTCCCGATGCCAACGCGGCCGGGCTCGGCGAGCAACCGCAATGGCTCTATACGGTGCGCTTCGATGCCTCCGAACTCTGGGGGCCGGATACGACAGCGGCGTCGGTCTGCGTGGATTGCTGGGAGCCGTATCTCGACTACCCGCACGCCGGGTCTGTCTGACATGACTTCCGTCCAGCCGGATTTGCCTGAACTGCGTACTGCCTTGCCGGCCTTGCCTTGCGACGACGCAGGGCCCATTTTTAGCGCACCGTGGGAAGCCCAGGCGTTTGCCATGACACTGGCCTTGCACAAGCGCGGCATGTTCACCTGGGCAGAATGGGCAGAATGTCTGAATCAGGCAATCTGTGACGCGCAGGCTGCTGGCGACCCGGACCTTGGCAACACCTACTACAGTCACTGGCTGACGGCACTGGAGCGCATCAGCACCACCAAGGGACTGGTAACAGACGACATGCTCCTGCAGCGCCGCAATGCGTGGGATGTCGCTGCACGCCATACCCCGCATGGACAACCGATCGAACTCAGGTGACAGTGTTCTTTCCACAAGCTCGGCTGTACCGGACCCAGCGCCGCTCCCGTTAGCTTGCCGACCGATCGCTTCGGATGAAGTCAGGAAGCTCCTGGCAGGAGCGAGGTTCGGCCCACGAATGTGGATCGATTCCGGACCACAGCCGAGATGTAAAACTGCGTGCAAAACTGCGCTGGTTTTTATTCACCCGGCGCCATGATTTAATTCAGGCTGCGGCATATCATGATGATGCCCCGGAATACGATTGACCTCATTGGCAAGCGATTCAGAATCGCGCGCAGTGCTGTCAAGCCTGTAACCATAATTATAAATCGGCATTAATCGATAGCCATATTGAGAAAATTTCAATTTGGATTTAATCATCGAGAGATGCGTCGTGATTGTGCGCGCGTTGATCCTCTCATCACGCGACCAGATCTTCTCGGCAATGTATGCCCGGGACAAAGGGTTGGACAAGCTTCGCAGCAACAGTAACGCTAGCGCATATTCCTTACGCGTCAGTAATACTCTCATGCCCCCTATCGCAACCGCATTGCCGGCCGGCTCAAATCTGTACGGCCCGAATTGCATCTCGGTGTTTATCGGCTCCGCGCGCCACAGGTGCTGCAGAAAGGACCTCAAACGTGCGAGCAAGCTTGAAACCAGCATTGGTTTCATCAAATAGCTATATGGCCGTCGCAGACTCTCCAGCGCCTTCTTGTCTTCTGAACCACTTATCACGAAGATAACCTGATGTTCGAAAGGCAGCGATTGGTGGATGAGATCCAGCATGGAACTATCACGAGCGTCTTCCACGTCCCAGTCAAGGATCGCAAGATCAAAAGCCCCGGCACGCAAGGTCCGCCGTAACGTATTTCCAGTGCTGTGTCCCTTGCTGTGATAACCCGCCAATCTGAGGGTGCGATTCAGTGACGAAGACGCATCGGGATCAAGTTCGAGAGTAACTATTCTCATTAAAGTTCAGGCCGGTGTTTCAGGATTCAGCCTGTACTAAATCAAGCACATCTCCGACAGGCGGTTTTAAAGCGAGAAGGCCGAGACACAATAGCAATTGATCTGCATATTAAAGTATTTATTTTTATAATAAACATTTACCGCGTATTTCAATTATTTCCATTCCTGTGAATTTCTTACCGTTTATTATTAATTGGTGATTGAAGTGGCTATAAAAGCCATCGATGCTGCGCCATAAGTTGATACCCTGTGTTGTCATAAAATGACAGAAATTCGGGCCAGTATAATTTTCTATGCAGCTAATGATTGCTTTGCTAGATTAGGCAGCGCAAAAAGCTACGAAACTGGATGGGGCGCCGGAAGAATAGAAAAAAAGTAGAAAGTTTATGAAACAACTGGCGAATTTCCGTATGAAATATCGCTCTGATTATTTCAATTAATTTCTTAATCTGACGACGTCCGTCCCAGTATTTGAAGCGTTGCATTTTGCGTATATTTTTTATTCCATTGTGCTATTGGGGGAGAAGATGAAAAAGGCATTGCTGGCGGCTGCATTGTTGGTGTTTGGGACAGCGGCACAGGCCCAGAGTAGTGTCACCTTGTACGGTCGCCTGGACGCTGGTTTTGAGTACATGAGCGGTTTGCCCAACACCGGCTATTCGGGGTCCACGTCGCGTGTACGCGCGGAGAGTGGCGACTTCGGTACGAGTCTCTGGGGTTTGAAGGGTGTTGAAGATCTGGGCGGTGGTACCAAGGCTGTATTCCAGTTGGAAGGCAGCTTCAGTACGACGACGGGCGCACTGGGCTCATCGGGTTCAATCTGGAATCGTTGGGCGACGGTCGGCATAGCCAATGACCAGTACGGCACGTTCTTGCTGGGACGCGAACTGTTTATTTCGAACGGTCTTTGGGATTTTGATCCGTTCGGCCAGTCCTCCTGGTCGTCAGCATCGCTTGTCCGTGGTCGCAACTGGCCCCAGTCCAGCAATAACGTGTCCTATCAATCTGCGAAGTTTGGCGGTTTTGATGTGTATGGACAGTATTCGTTGTCAAACACGACGAGCTGGAACGGCAATGGTACGGGGTCGGGGCGTGCAGATGGCCTTCAAGTGACCTATACGACGTCCTTGTTTCAGGTGCGTGGTTTATATGACGAGCTTAGGTCTGCGAATGGTCAGCTGAATAATCCGTTCACGGCGTCACGCGAGTACTTTGCCGGCGTCAATCTGTTCCTTGGCCAATTCAAGGTTTCGGCCGTGTACCAGGCGTCGCGGACTTCGGGAATGACCGGTACGTCGGCCGGTACACCCACGACAACGGACCAGGAATGGGCGGGTTTTACCTGGCAGGCCACTCCGGCAGCGGCTCTGATCGCGGCGGTGTACCACGTCAATGCGAATAATGGCGGCGGCAACGCCAACATCTATTCGATCGGCGGTTCCTACAATCTGTCGAAGCGAACCTTGCTTGATTTTCAAGTGGCAACGGTACGCAATAGCAAAAGCGCCAACTTCGGGCTTGATGCGAACACCGAGGGCAGTGGCGGGACCACCACTTCGGGATACAACGAAAACCCGCTTTATGGGCACAGCCAATCAGGCGTCTATATGGGGATCCAGCATTCGTTTTGATGCCATCGCCTAATACAATATTTTATTAGAAGTCCTATAGGAAGAAGATTTTACGTTGCTGCGAGAGGCACGTGCCGGTGCGCCCTCCTTATTTTTTGGGGCGCACCGTTTTTTGTTTACAACTGCTAGCGGGTTTCGCTGGACGACAGGACGATTGGCTCTCGAAGCGGCAGCTGGCCGAAGAACATGACCTGGATTGACCACCGTCGTTCTGCTGATCACGATACCGGCAAGCCGTTGCGCCTGCGCAATTCCCGGATCACTGCGCTGTGGTCGAGTTCACCGTCGCCGTTTTCAACCATGTCGGAGAACAGGTCATCGACAAGTCCCAACACGGGTAGTTCGAGCCCGACGCTTTGAGCAAAGCCGATCGCGGTTCGGGTGTCTTTAACCTGATACTTGGCCGGGCCGCCGGGCTGGAAATCCTGCGCGATCATGCGCGCGGCGTGCTGGCGCAGGATCGTGGAGTCCGCAAAGCCGCCAAGCAGCGCTGCGCGAACCTGCGCAGGATCTGCCCCTCCACGTTCGGCAAGCAGCATTGCCTCCGCGACGGCTGTAAGGGTGCTCGCGACCATCATCTGGTTGACGAGCTTCGCGAGTTGCCCCGTGCCGGCCGGACCAATGCGAGTCGGGCGGCCCATCGTCTGCAGTACGGCGCGCGATCGCTCGAACATTGACTCGTCGCCGCCAACCATGATCGCGAGGGTACCGTCCTGCGCACCCTTTTGACCACCCGAGACGGGCGCGTCGAGATAGCCGACGGCACGCGCCGCCGCGGCCGTTGCCTGGCGCTGCGCGGTGTCGACAGGGATCGAACTCATCACGATCAACACGCTGGATGCGCGCATTTCAGCGAGGACCCCCTCGTCGCCGAGCAGGATGTCGTCGCACGCCGGCGCGGAACTCAGCATGCAGATCACGACGTCCGCGTCGCGCACCGCATCGTGCGCCCGGCCAGCCACTTCGACACCCGCCGCGGCGAGGGGCGTAGCTTTATCGTGCGTGCGGTTCCACGCCACGACCCGGTAACCGGCGCCGGCAATCCGCCGGGCCATGGGTAAGCCCATGATGCCCGTGCCGAGAAAACCCACAGTCACACCGGCCCCCGTCACGCAGGCACACGGCTGCCGAAACGCACCGTGCGCTGCTCAACGATCAGCGCCGGAAAGCCGGCGCGAAATCGCGCGAGGTGGGGAGTCTGCAAGTGCGTGTCGAACGCGGCGCGATCGTCGTAGACCTCGTAGAACAGCACGCGCGCCGGCGTCCCCTCGATCTCGACGATGTCGAACTGGCGGCAGCCGGACTCGTCGGCCAATGAGTGCCGCGCGTCGTCGTGCGCGAGCGCGAGGAAGTCGCGAAGACATTCGGCCTTCACTTCGAACTCGGCGATGACCACGAACGGTCTCGGCCCCCCGGGATTGTTAGTCATGCTGATTTCTCCATTCGATGCCATGGTGTGCCGCCTCAGGCTGCCTTGGCGGGTTTGCCGAGCGCGCTTTGCTCCATCTCGCGGCGCAGCGCAACCACGTCGAGATCACGTTCCAGTTCGACGTCCTCGAAGCGCACGATGCTGTCCTTGGCAACGGGGCGCTTCAACTTGACGTGGTGCGCGAGCCCGATCGGCAGGCCGCCGACCGCGAGGCTTTTCGATGCCGGGATTGCATTGGCCCAGACCGCGTAGCCGCCTTCGCCATCGAGCAGTTCGCCCGGCTTCAGGTCACGCTTGGCAGTCGCGACGGCATCGCCGCGAAATTCCTTCGAAGAGCCTGTCGCCTCGCCGCGCAGCACCGCGGACAGCACGCTCACGCTGGTCTCCAGGCCGATCATGTGAAAGGGGCGCCACATCGACCCGTACCAGCCCGAAGGATCGACCAGCAGGCCGTATTGCTTGAAACACGCGCGCGCGTATTCATTCGGCGCCTTGAACGTGACGAAGACCCCATAGCGAATGTTGTTGAACACTTCACGGCCGTCTGGTTCCTGACTGGCGGCGATGTCGACGAGACCGCTGCGGGCGAGGCGCCCGCCGTCCGCCGCTGGCCGGAAGACGCGTGCGAGATCGTGCAGGCCGGTGGGCGGAAAGGCCAGGCCGTTGTCCGGGCAGTCGAGCCCGGTCCCATTCGCGACGGCGGCCATCTCGATCGCTGCCTTGGTGCCGTCAGTGAACGAGTTGTACATCTTCGGATTGAAATCGCCCTTGGCGACTTCTTCTTCCGTCCAGCCGAAGAAGCTCCAGACCGTGTCCGGGGTCGAGTAGCGGTAGCGCGGTTCGAAGTTCATTCCCTTGCCGGCCGAAGTCAGCTCGAAGCCGCAAGAGCGGACCCAGTCCACCAGCTCACAGATGATCGCGGGCTGGTCGCCATAGGCCATGCTGTAGACGAGATTGCGCTCGCGAGCCCGCGCCGCCAGCAGAGGACCGCACAGCGCATCTGCCTCCACGTTGACCATCACCACATGCTTGCCGCCCTCGATGGCGGCGAGCGCGTGGCGCACCCCCGCGATCGGGTGACCGGTCGCCTCTATGATGCATTCGATTTCATCGCAGGCGGCGAGGGCGGAGGCGTCGTCGAGCACGCACGTTGTGCCGGTCCTGACCGCGTCGGCGAGGGTCCGCGCGTTGTATTGCCCGGCCGGCCAGCCGACTCTCGCAAGCGATGCACGCGCCTTTCCAACATTGAGGTCGGCAACGCCCACCACCTGCATCCCTTCGATATGGCGGGCCTGCGACAGCACCATGGAACCGAATTTGCCGGCACCGATCAGGCCCACGCGGACGGGACGTCCCAACGCGTTTCGTGCCTGGAGCAGACTGGAGAGATTCATTTGCAATCCTTTGTGGTCGAGATCATGGATCATGGCCGCGTGAGCTGCGCGCGGCCACGATCCGGGGTGGCGTGATCGAAGGCAAAACAGCGGTGCGCCTTACTTGCGAGCAAGTGTAGTCAGGCGTATGTGCCAGAACAATTAACATTTCCGATTCGATTTGTTAGCCACGCTTCAACATCAGCGGGTAGCCGGTAGAGGAGAAACGGATTGCCAGGCGTCCCGCTCGGCGCGCAACCACTCCAGGAACAGGATCACCTTTTTCTTATGCAAGTGTTCGAACGGACAGACGATCCATTGCGTCGTCAGCCGGATGCCTGGAGGATGGCGCACGGGACAAATCAGCGTACTGTCACGCAGTTCGCGCCACATCATCAGCGTGCTTTCGAGCGCGATGCCCATGCCGTCAACGGCGGCATCGATTGCCATATGGCTGCGATCGAACAACACGCGCTGGCCCGGATCGAGCGGCTCGGCCCGAGCGACCGAAAACCAGTGCGGCCACTGGACCTGTGACTTGATGGAGTGGATGAGCCTGTGCCGCTGCAGGCCGGCCGCGTCCAGACTTGCTGCTGCGCAGTAGGCAGGCGAGCAGACCGGCAGGAACGTCTCCTCGGCTAGTCCTTCAACATAGACGCCGGGCCATTGCCCCGTGCCGTGACGTATTTCGATATCGACTGACTCCTGCGCGAAGTCGGTCATTTCGTTGGTGCCATTCAGCCGCACTTCGAGATCAGGATGACCATCCAGGAACGAGCGTAGCCGGGGCAGCAGCCACTTGGTGGACAAGGTTGGGGTGGCGCGCACGGTCAGCAGCGTCACCGATCGCAGCCCGCGTATTCGCTGGGTCGCTTCGGCGATCCGTTCGATTTCTCCGGAAATCATGGCGAAATAGCGCTCGCCTGCTTCGGTCAGCGCAACACCTCGTCCGACCTTGGTCATCAGTGCCGTTCCCAGGTGTGTCTCAAGCGACTGGATTTGCTGGCTGACCGCCGAGGGCGTTACGTTCAGCTCGGTGGCGGCCCGCGAGACGCTCCCGAAACTCGCGGCAGCGTGGAACACACTGATGGCCCGCAATGGCAGATACATTGAGTCACCCTTTAGATTGGCTACACCGTTGAACAAAATAATTGAATTGTTCTTCACCAACAAGCCCCTTATATTTTCCACACGAAGGAGCGACGGTGGCTGCAAGACTGACAAATAGCCGCCGCGAAGTGCCACGACGCCACACCAACAAAGTGGCGCGCGGCACGGGACGTTCACTACAACAGGAGACAGGATCATGAGCACGTCGAGTTCGCCACGCCGTTTCTCGCGACGTACGGTGTTGAAGGCCGCGGCCTCCATTCCGCTGGTATCGATATGGACCAGGCCCGCACGCGCTGCGGAGTTCAGCTACAAGCTCGCCACCGGGCAGTCCCTGAACCAGCCGATCAATCCCCGCCTCAAAGAGGCGATCGACCGGATCCGTGAGGCCAGCAGCGGCAGGCTCGAGATTCGCTTCTTTCCGGCTTCGCAACTGGGATCCGATACGGATTTGCTGATGCAGGTGCGTTCGGGCGGCATCGAATTCCTGAACATTGCGGGCTCGGTACTGTCGACTGTGGTTCCGCTCGCGGCCATCACCAATCTCGGGTTTGCGTTTTCCGACTACGACCAGGTCTGGCGTGGTGTGGACGGCGAACTGGGCAAGACCATTCGCGGGCAGATCGACAAGACCGGCTATGTCTCGGTGTCGAAGGCGGCGGACAACGGGTTTCGACAGATCACCTCAACCACGAAGGCCATCAAGACGCCGGACGACCTGCGCAGTTACCGGATTCGCGTTCCGGTGTCACCCATGTTCACGTCGCTGTTCCAGACGCTGGGCGCGAATCCCACGTCGATCAACTTCAACGAGCTCTATACGGCGCTGCAGGCACATCTGGTCGACGGCCAGGAAAACGGCCTGGTCGCGATCGACGCGGGCAAGCTCTACGAGGTTCAGAAGTATGTGTCCGAGACCAATCACATCTGGGACCCGTTCTGGTTGCTCGGCAACCCGCGTGCATTCAACGCGCTCCCCGACGACCTCAAGACGATCGTACGGCGCGAGTTCGACCGCGCGAGCGTCGAGCAGCGCGCGGATGTTGCGCGCCTGAACGCATCGCTGCAATCCCAGCTATCCGGCAAGGGGTTGACGTTCGTGCAGGTGGACCGGGCGCCATTTCGCACCGCGCTCGCGAAGGCCGGTTTCTATGGGCAATGGAGAGACAAATTTGGAGCGGGCGCCTGGGAAGCGCTCGAGGCGGTCACGGGGAAAATATCATGAGCGCCGCACACAATCTCGAGGTGCATGGGACGCCTTTCGAGCACGGGGCCCAACACGAGCGCACCGTCGAACGCTGGTTGCGCCGCGTAGTCGAGTTGCTCGCAGCGGCAGCGGTGGTTGCCGAAGTCGTGATCCTGTTCGTCGGTATTGTCGCGCGTGCCGTGTTTCATCAGCCGCTGATCTGGTCGGACGAGCTTGCGTCGACTCTGTTCCTGTGGCTTGCGATGCTCGGCAGCGCGCTGGCCGTTCAGCGCTCCTGTCACATGCGGCTGACGTTCTTTGTGTCGAGACTGTCGCCGCGCGGACAGGCGTGGGCCGAGACCCTCGCAGTCGGCGCCTCCGCGGCGTTTCTTGCGATGGTGCTGCATCCTGCGCTCGACTATGTGCAGGACCAGGCCTTCGCGCAAACGCCGGCGCTTGGCTGGTCGGGCTCGGTCAGGGCGCTGGCGATTCCGGTCGGCTGCGCCGCGGGCCTGATGAGCTGTGCCCTGCGCCTCGCGCGGCATGACTGGCGTGACATTGCCGGCGTGATCTCGCTGATTGCGCTGATCGCCTTCGGCTGCTATCTCGCCGCCGCGCCATTGACGCAGATGGGGCAGGGAGCGCTGCTGGTTTTCTTCGTCGGCTTTCTCGGTGCGGCGGTCGTGGCGGGTGTGCCGATCGCCTTCGCGTTCTCGCTGGCGACGAGCGCGTATCTCCTGTCGACCACGTCGACGCCACTCAGCGTTGTGGTCGGACGCATGGACGAAGGCATGAGCACGCTGATCCTGCTTGCCGTGCCGATGTTCGTGCTTCTCGGCCAATTGGTGCATGTCACCGGTGTCGCACGCGTGATGGTCGCATTTCTCGCGGCGCTGGTCGGTCACGTCCGGGGTGGAATGTCCTATGTACTGCTTGGCGCAATGCTGCTCGTCTCGGGTATCTCCGGCTCCAAGACCGCCGATATGGCGGCGGTGGCGCCCGTGCTGTTTCCCGAGATGCGCAAGCGCGGGATGGCGGACGGGGAGCTTGTATCGCTGCTGGCCGCTTCCGGTGCGATGAGCGAAACCATCCCGCCGTCGCTGGTACTGATCGCGATTGCATCAGTGACCGGTATTTCGATTGCGGCGCTGTTTACCGCCGGCATCCTGCCGGCCATCGTGCTTTCCCTCGTGCTCGGAGTTGTGGCGTGGTGGCGGGCAGGGCAGGACGAGTCGGCGCCTGAAAGCTCGCCGAAACCGGTGCGTGCGCCCTGGTCGCAAGTCGGACGTACCTTCGTGATCGCACTGCCGGCGCTGTTGCTGCCGGTCTTGATTCGCAGCGCGGTGGTGGAGGGTATTGCCACGGCGACGGAGGTATCGACTATCGGCATTGCCTACTCGCTCGCGATTGGCCTGTTGATCTATCGTGGCGGCCTGACGTGGAAAGCGATGATGCCGATGCTGCTGCAGACCGCCGCGCTGTCGGGCGCGATTCTGTTCATCGTCGGTGCGGCGTGTGCGATGGGTTGGGCGCTGACCCAGTCGGGTTTCTCACACGATCTCGCGGAGACGATGACCAAGGTCCCGGGCGGCGCCATTGGCTTCCTGTTGGTGTCGATTGTTGCATTCATCGTGCTCGGGAGCGTGCTGGAGGGGATTCCTGCCATCGTCCTGTTTGGGCCTTTGCTCTTTCCGGTCGCGCATCAACTTGGCATCAACGAAGTGCACTACGCAATGGTCGTCGTCCTGGCAATGGGACTAGGGGTTTTCGCGCCACCGTTCGGCCTGTGCTATTACGCGGCTTGCATCATCGGCGAGATTTCACCGGAAGCCGGACTGAAGCGGATATGGGTCTACCTCGGTATGTTGTTTCTCGGTTTGATTGCGATAGCTTTCGTTCCGTGGATCTCAACAGGGTTTCTCTGACATCAAGCCAGACGAGGCAGTCCCGAAAGCGACGTCCCACCCGCGGACATCGAAGAAAAATCGGTTCCAACGTAGCGTTATCCCTTCCTGCTGCCTCCATAGACCGGCTGGTGGATCTGGTTGCCACTTTCGATAGCCTGGCGGACGTCGAGCCGATAAACGCGCTGCTTCGCATGGAGCCCTTTGCGCCATCTATGTGCCGAACATTCCCTGAGCCGTGACGTTGAGGTCGTCCACGATCCATTCCATGCACGCTTGCGCCAAACCATCCAGCGGCCGCCCCGCGAGTGTCTTCACCTGAAGGCGGCGCTGCTGCAAGAGCGGGTTGTCGAACGGCAATGCGACCAGCCCGTCGCTTGCCAGCCGCTTTGCAACCGAGACATAGCCTGAGGGCATGACGGCGCTCGGCACCGTTTGCACGAAACGGTACAACGCGGCCACATACCGGCTGCTGACGAAGGGCACGATCTCGATCCCTTCGACGTTGCACGCGATATCGAACAACTGGCGATTGGTCGTACCCGGGTCCTGCAACAGCACTGGAAAACGGGCAATGTCGGCGAGTTGCACGATCTTATGACGCGCCAGGTCATGGTCGCGACGCATCAACGCCATGACCGGCGCCGGCAAGGTCAGACGGACGACCACGCCGGGCTCCGGCTTGAAACTGAACGACAGCGCGATTGATACCTCGCCGCTCATCAGCATCTGGCTCGCGACTTCGGATGACACCACTTCCAGTTCGACGGCCGCATCGGGATGATTCGAGTAAAAGCCGCCGAGCGACACGGGAAGGAAATCGAACGCAAAACCTTCGGTGCAGGCAATCCTGATGGTCCGCGCGCGCTTGTGTTCGTCACCCCGGATCTCCCCGATGACCGACTGTGCGTCAGCGAGACTGCGCTGCGCGTGGCGGGCAAGAAGCCGGCCCGCATGCGACAGCACCATGCCCCGCGCGTGCCGCTCGAAGAGCGCCACGCCTACATCCCCTTCGAGCTTTGCAATATGCCGGCTGAGCGCGGACACGGTCAGCCCGAGTTTCTCCGTCGCCGCCGTCAACGATCCAGACTGCGCGACCACCGAAAAATAATAGAGCGAAGGCTCGAGCAATTTGCGCATGTCCAGACCCGCGGCAAGGTTTGACCAAAACGCAAATGTACCTTGTTTGATTGCGAATACAAAAAAGATCGCGGGGCATTAATCTGGCCCGACTGAAACACCGAGCCCCCTTTGAATGACACGCCAGAACGCCATCGATCATGTCTCCGCCTACTTCGACAGCGGCAGGTTTCGCGCTGACCTGAGCCGCCGCATTGCGCGACGAACGGAAAGCCAGCTTGAAGAAGCGGCCCCGGCGCTGCGCGCTTATTTATCGGATGAAATAGCGGCCGCGCTCGACGCATTGGGCTTCACCACCGAAATAGCCGATAACCCCATCGCCGGGATGCCGCCGCTGCTCCTGGCCGAGCGCATCGAAGCCGAGCATCTGCCCACCGTGCTGATCTATGGGCATGGCGACGTGATCAACGGCGACGCGTCGAACTGGACCGACGGGCGTTCGCCGTGGGAACTCCAGGTGGAAGGCGAGCGCTGGTACGGGCGCGGCACGGCCGACAACAAGGGCCAGCACTCGGTCAACCTGGGCGCGATTCAATCGGTTCTGCACACACGCGGATCGCTCGGGTTCAATGCAAAAGTGATCATCGAAATGGGAGAGGAAGTCGGTTCCCCAGGACTCGATGAAACTTGCCGGCTGAACGCAACGCGGCTCTCGGCCGACCTTTTGATTGCATCGGACGGACCACGTCAGAAGGCGTCTTCTCCCACCATTTTCCTGGGTTCGCGCGGCGCGCTTCATTTCCGGCTTACCGTCAGGAACGAGTTTGGTGCACGTCATTCGGGCAACTGGGGCGGCGTGCTGGCGAACCCCGGCACCGTGCTGGCCAACGCCGTGGCGAGCCTTGTGGACGGTCATGGCCGAATCCGGATCAACGGACTGCTCCCGCCCCCGATTCCCACGCGCGTCAGGGAGCTGGTCTCGGATCTTGAAGTCGGAGCGGACGAAGGCGACCCGCCACTTTCCGGTGGCTGGGGAGAGCCGGGCCTGACGGCGGCGGAGCGGATCTATGCCTGGAACACACTCGAAGTACTGGCGATGAGAACAGGCAATGTCGAGCGCCCGATCAGCGCGATTCCGAACGCCGCCGAGGCCGTTTGCCAATTGCGGTTCGTGGTCGGCACCGATTGGCACAACGCGAAGGCGGTCATCACTGACCATCTGCGCCGCGAAGGCTTTCCTCAAGTCGAGGTGTCCATCGAGGCATCGGGGGGAGCCACACGACTCGATCCCGATCACGCGTGGGTGAACTGGGCCAAAGCGTCGATTGCCGCGACCACCGCCAAGGCCGTGACAATCCTGCCCAATCTGGGCGGGACCATTCCGAACGATTGCTTCGCGACCACCCTGGGGCTGCCCACCATCTGGATCCCGCACTCGTATCCGAACTGCCGGCAACACGCACCCGACGAACACCTGCTCGCAAGCGTGGCCCGTGAAGCGCTGCAACTCATGACGGGGCTTTTCTGGGATCTGGGCGACCCCTGCGCAGCCATGCCGGGACGGATCAGCCGGTAGATCATGCGCCAATACCCCATCAACCCCATCCGACCGCTACCATCAACGGACAATCCCGCCATGGCCTCTTCTGTCACCGAAGAATCCGGACAACGCGTCGCCAACCAGATCGACAAGCCGCTGAAGCGCCTGATCTTCGCGACCAGCATCGGCAACGCGCTCGAGTGGTTCGACTTCGCCGCGTATGGATTTTTTGCCGTCACGATTTCGAAGCTGTTTTTTCCAGCGCACGATGAAACGGTGTCGTTGCTGCTGACCTTTGGCACCTTCGGGCTGTCATACGTTTTCAGGCCGCTCGGTGCGTTGTTGCTCGGACGTTATGCCGATAGACGCGGGCGCAAGGCCGCCTTGCTTGCGTCGCTTGGACTGACCATGATCGGCACGCTGGTGTGCGCGATCATCCCGACATACGCAAGCATCGGCCTTGCTGCGCCGATCGGACTGATGATCGCCCGCATCCTGATCTCGTTCTCGACCGGCGGAGAATTCGGCAGCGGCACCGCGCTGATGATCGAGCAAAAGTCCAGACGCAAGGCCTTTCTCGGCAGTTGGCAATTCTCCAGCCAGGGCATGAGCACCGTGCTCGCTTCGTTTGCCGGACTGGCCCTGAGCACCCAGCTCTCGCCCGGCCAGATCGAAGCATGGGGCTGGCGCGCGCCGTTTATTTTCGGGCTGCTGGTGGGCCCGGTCGGGCTGTATATCCGCAAGCATATCGACGACACCTTGCCCTCTGCGCAATCGCGTGATGCGTCGGAAAATAGCGCACCGATCAGGGAGTTGCTGGCCGGCTACAAGCGACGAATCTTGCTCGCGGCGGGCATCATGGCGGTATCGACTGCAGCGAGTTACCTGATGATTCTCTACATGCCGACCTATGCGGTGAAGCAGTTGCATCTGCCTGCGTCCACAGGGTTCGCCGCCACCGTCGTGACCGGCACGATCCTCATGGTCGTGACGCCGCTGATGGGTCATTTCGCCGATCAATACGGTCGCGGCCGCATGATGGTGGTGTCGGCGACGGCCACGCTCCTGACGATCTATCCCTGCTTCAAGTGGCTGATGTCAGCGCCGTCGATGGCCGTCCTGATGAGCATCATGTTTCTGGCCGGCCTCCTGAAAGCGATTTACTTCGGCCCGCTCGCAACCGTCCTCTCCTCGCTTTTTCCAACCAGCATCCGCAGCACCGGTCTCGGCTTCAGCTACAACATCGGCGTCATGGTATTCGGCGGCTTTACGCCATGGCTCGTGACCGCAATGATCGGATGGACGGGCGACCCTCTGTCGCCGAGCTTCTACCTGATGGGTTGCGCCGTGCTGAGCCTTGCGTGCATCGGGATCTACAACAAGAACAAGACGGTCAAGTACCTCTGAAAGGACGGATGATGATTCATACCTCAACGCCCGGCGACGGCGATTTCAGCGGCTGGCTGATGTATCACTCAGTGGGTGTCTTCCCCGGGCAAAAGAAGGCGATCACCGACGCGCTCGCCAGTTTCACGGCTTCCTGGTGCGCACCTGACGACCAGCGATGGGACGTTGCCCTGAACGCGCGATCCGCACTGCTAGCGAACTGGGCAACGCTGATTGGCGCGACTCCCGCCGACGTGTTCGGTGCGCAAAATGTGACTGAGGCATTCGCGCGGTTTATCGACGGACTCGACGACAAAGCCCTGCACGGGCGCACCGTGCTCGCCGCAGCGGACTGTTTTCCCAGCCTTCATTTCCTTCTTGCCGGCCTCGCCGAGCGACGTGGGTTCACGCTTCGCACGGTACCAGTCAGGGACGGTGAGGCCTATGTCCACGACGATGATTTCATCTCGGCCTGGACGCCCGATGTCGCGCTCGCCCTGGTGACATGGGTGTCGTCGCTCACGTCAAAACGCGCGAATCTTGAGACCCTCGCTGCGCACGCGCAAAAGCAGGCAAGCCTGATCGCCGTCGATCTCACGCAAGGCATGGGCATCCTGCCATTCGACGTACGCACGACCGCCGTCGACTTCGCCTGCGGGTCGACGCTCAAATGGTTATGCGGCGCACCGGGAACGGGGCTGGGCTATGTGTCGCCGGCCCTGATGAAACGCGGCATGACGCCTGCCACACGCGGTTGGTTCAGTCAGGACAATCCATTCAATTGGGATATCGAAGCATTTTCCTACGCTCCCGACGCCCGGCGTTTTGACACGGGAACGCCATCCGTATTGCCCTTCATTGCATCGAAGCCAGGCTTTGACTGGATGCTCGCTCAACCGGCGGGCTCGGTCCGCGTGCACAACCTGAACCTGTGCCACCAGATCATCGAGATGGTCGATCGCCTGGGATATCGCCTGCTGTCACCTCGCGACGATCAAGCCCGTGGCGGGAGCATCATGGCGGAACTGCCGCGCCATGCCGATGCCGGGCAAGTCATCGGCATGCTGGCATCGCGGCGCGTGAGCGTCGACGCCCGTGGCCGCACGCTGCGTATGTCGCCGGGTGTGAGTACGACGTCCGGTGGCATCGAGCGCCTCGAACGGTGTCTTTCGCAATTATTTCCGGCTACCCGGCACGATCGACCGCACCACGAAAATCGGGCATTGCTTGCACGCTGACCGGGCCGCCGCTACGCTTTTCCCGCGAACCCTTCAGGAGCGCTCACGCCAATTAATCCCGCCGTCCAGGAAGAACGAGATGAACACCCACGCCCCCGCACCCGCCAATGCGACCGGTACGATTACCGGAATCCGGGCTTTCCACGTCCCCATGAGTTGCCGGGAACTGGTACCCACCATGCAGTTTTTTATCGATGCTCTCGGTTTCCGCATCGACGCGATCTATCCCGCCGACAACCCGGGCACCGCGATTATTTCCGGCCACGGCCTGACGATTCATTTGGGGATCGGCTTGCCGCACGGCATTGAAGAACTGCATCTGCTGTGCGATGACCCCGGGCAATTGCCGCACGGCGCGCGCTCGTTGACCGCTCCTAACGGCGTCGTCATCCGCCTCTCGCCCGCCGATCCGCCAATGAAGACGCCGGCGACCCGCCAGGAACTGGTGTTATCGCGCGCGGATGCCGCCGCGTCATGGAGCGTCGGGCGCGCTGGAATGCGGTATAGGGATCTCCTGCCGAACCGGCATGGCGGTGCGTTTATCGCTTCGCATATTCGTATCCTGGAAGGCGGCCCTGTCCCCGACTATGTGCACTTTCACAAAGTCCGGTTCCAGATGATCTTTTGCAGAAAAGGCTGGGTGCGGCTTGTGTACGAAGCGCAAGGCGACCCATTTATCCTGAACGCGGGCGACTGCGTGTTGCAGCCCCCCACGATTCGCCACCGCGTGCTGGAAAGCTCGGCAGGCGCCGAGGTGATCGAACTGGGAAGTCCGGCCGAACATATCACCATGGCCGATCACATGTTGTCATTGCCGAGTCCCGACTACAACCCCGGGCGTGAATTCGAAGGTCAGCGTTTTGTTCGGCACATTGCGGCGAACGCAACATGGCGACCATGGAAAACGGCGGGCTTTATAGCAAGCGACACCGGTATCGGAACTGCAACGAAAGGATTAGCGGGTGTTCGCGTGGTCCGTGCGGCGGGAGAAAGTCCCCCCACTCAGCGTGTTCACGATACCGAGTTCTGCTTCTTTTTCGTCCTGTCAGGAACACTCGAGGTTCATCAGGGCGACGACACCTACGCACTTTCCACCGACGACAGCATCACGCTTCCCGGCAACATGCCGTATTGCTTCGGCCATTGCAGCACCGACCTCGAGTTGCTTGAGGTGACCCTGCCGGCCGATTTCCCGCTTCAATGATCCTGAGACAAACCGCGACCGGATCGCCGTGACACGCGCGGGCGGTCGAGCCTTGTTTGATTCGCAAACCTGTCTTGTTTAATTGCGAACGCTGAAAGCCGGCAAATTCGATACTGTTGTCGCTATTGCGTTGCCGCATCCGGCTTGGGTAGCCACGGTGCCTTCTGCGCTAAATCAAATTGAATTTTATATAAATAGGTATACGAATCAATATCCCATGAAAACCAGACTTCTCTGCGCTACTCTCTTCGTCACGACCTCCGGTTTGGCACATGCACAAAGCAGTGTCACGCTTTACGGGCTTATTGATTATGGGATCAACTATCAAAGCAACAGTGGTGGTGGACGCGTCATCGCGGGATCGAGCGGCATCATGCAGGGTTCGCGCTGGGGCTTCAAAGGCGTCGAGGATCTGGGCGGCGGATTGTCCGCCATTTTTACCCTGGAGAACGGATTTGATCTTGGAAAAGGATCGTCGCTGCAAGGCGGTCTTGAATTCGGCCGCCAGGCATTCGTTGGCTTATCAAGTGCAAGTTACGGGACGCTCACGTTGGGCCGTCAATACGATTCCCTCGTCACGTTTGTCGAGACGAGAATGAACTCGGCTAACTACGGCGGCGGCACGACATCGCACCCAGGCGATCTGGACAACCTGAACAACAGCAAGCGCATCAACAATTCTGTCAAGATCGCGACCCCGACTTTTCGCGGTCTGACTCTCGGTGCGGTCTATGGACTCGGTGGCCAGGCAGGCGATTTTTCCCGCAATCAGATCTGGTCGGTCGGCGGCTCGTACGACGCCGGTCCGTTCTCCCTGGGTGCGGCGTACCTGAATGCCCGCAACCCTAACCAATCGTATTTCACCAGCACACCGACGGATGTGTCGGGTACTAGTCTTAACAACATGACGTCGAGCCCCATATACAGCGGATATGCGTCGGCGCATTCATATCAGGCCATCGCGGCTGCCGCAAAGTATGACGTGGGCAACGCGACCGTCGGTCTCGTGTACAGCAATGTCCAGTTCAAGAGTCTCGGCGATACATCGTCGGGAAGCGACCCCCTGCACCTGTCGGGCACGGCAAAATTCGATACCGGTGAAATCAACCTCACTTATCGATGGACACCGGCGCTCTTCACTGAGGCCGTTTATAGCTACACGCGAGGCTCGGGCACGGGTTCAATCGGGACCTCGCAATACAACAACGTCTCATTGTCACTGGATTACTTTCTCTCGAAGCGGACCGACGTGTACGTACTGGGCACGACGCAATTTGCCAGCGGGACCGATTCAACCGGGCAGGCCGCCCGCGCGACGATCAATGCGCTTACCGCCTCATCGACGAATCGTCAGTCATTCGCACAGGTCGGCATTCGACATAAGTTTTGAGTTTGCCGGGTTTGGTGCCGCACAAACTTTCGGGCCGCCGCTATTCGCTGGGATTTGAGTCGTCTCTGACAACTGCACGCCCCAGGGTGGTTTTATAGGTGCAACTGGCGGCTTACCGCCAATATGGGGATCTAAGGGTTTGCGCCCGCTTCGTGGTTGATGAATGGCACTATGTCACGGCTTGACAGACGTTGAGGCGGGCTGGGTTCTAGGTCAGCAATGTGACGGATCACACCGACGGTGGCTTAAGCCAACAAGGTGGTGGGACCTCCGTCGTCATGGTGTTTCGTGTCCGAGGTCCGCGTGGGAGTCCGTTGTTTTGCGAGGAGAGAAGTTGAGCACGCTTGGAGGGGAACCGGATACCTGGTACCTCATCGATCGTGAACAAGAAAACGGTCGTAATGCCCTCAGAAAGAATGCTCACGCTCACAACATTCCGGCGAGTTGAGGCGGAACGGTCGGTATCGGTGCAGCGCGGTTAAAGGCACTAAAAGCTAGTTCAAAGAGGCCCCTCGTTGGCGGGGGCCTTGAGCCACGAAATCACCGTGTTTCCGTTAGTACGTCACAGAAGCCCCACTGCCGGTAAAACTGTGCTGGGTAGGAGCGTCAGATGCATAGTCGCCAACGGCCTGGATGATGTTCACGATCTGCTGCGGCAACCTGCCGCCACTGACGGCGGTCATTGCAGTACGATCCATCTCGACGGCTACGGGAAGGTCTTTGATTACCAGTGTGTTCATTTCGATTCTCCAAGGATAAATTAGTCAGTCAGGAATGTCAGAGCTTGTTTTGAGGGTGTCGCCACTCCTCGATAAGGGTCAATGCAAAGTGCATGCCAAAACGGCGCCGCCGCGGTAAGCCATCACACAACTAGTTGAAAATATTGGATTTTTAATGCTGACCAGGGCGAATTGGCAGACAGACGTGCGCGCTGCGGCCGGTGGGTCGGATCCAACACTCCGTCTGGCGCTGTTGGTTAGATCGCGACACAGGCGGTCCGGCTACGTATCCTGTGTTTGTACTATGTCCTCGAGGTTTGGAGTCCGATCGAATCCCGATGACAAGGAGTCTGTCGCGGACAGGCTCGCTTTCCTGCTGGACTGCTATGGCCACCATGCTGCTGTGGCCTACGATGGCGATACTGCGCTCAGGCTCCTTCGCACCGGCGCTATTGAAATACGAAAACCTGCCCGACATAAAAGGCAGTGCTGTCCCACGGACGCTGAGGAAAACGCCGATTCACTCCGCGGCTTTCCTGGGCGGGATCTTCCGCCTCGCTCTCGGCATCGGCAAGATGGTCGAGAGGGGATGCTTTGTCGAGTGAGCAGAGCGTCGTCATTCATCGTGAGCCTCCGATGCAAGTACAGCAACGCCGTCAGCGGCCCGCACGCCTTGTCCAGCCGGCAGCACGAAGATCGGATTGATTTCTGCTTCGACCATACGCCCCCCAAGCCGCACCGCCATTCGCGCGAACGCGACGATCGCAGTGACGAGTGCATCAACATCAGCGCGCGGCCGTCCACGAAATCCGTCGAGCAGCGGCCAGGTTTTCAGTTCGTGGATCATTTCGAGCGCGTCTGCGCGCGACAGCGGCGCTTCGGTGGAGAGGAGACGCATCGTCGTATCCTTGAACAACTCCGCGGTGACGCCGCCCATGCCGAGGAGCAATACTGTGCCGAGTGGATCACGATGAAGGCCGAGAATCAGTTCCGTACCACCGGTCACCATTTCCTGCACGAGAAATGCATTCGCGGATATGCCAGTCGCCGTTTCGACGTCGTCGCGCATGCGGTTCAGGCGCGCCCCGATGCTGTCGGCAGTGACGCCCACCGCTACGCCGCCGACATCACTCTTGTGCGTGATCTCGTTCGACAGCAGCTTGAGCACGACCTTGTCACCCAGATCGCGAGCGGCGCTCTCCGCTGCATGTGCGCTCGTGACGACACGCTCACGCACCGCTGTCACGCCGAAGCGGGAAAAAAGCGCTTTCGCCTGCGCTTCGTTGAGTGATCCGACGGGTAGATCGCTCAGATCGACGTCTGATTCAAGGGACCTTTCGACCGAACTCACCGCGCGTCTAATGTATTCGCCGTGCTGCCACATCGCCGCGAGTGCGCTCGTCACACTTTCAGGCGACGCAAACGCCGGCACAGCCTGCTCGTTAAGCAAGCGCGTGATCTCTGGCGCGTGAGGGCTCACAAATGCCATCACGGGTTTGTCGCTGCCGGGCAGCGAATCGCGGATCGCGTCAGCCATCAGGTCAGGCATCGCGAGACCCGATGATCCAACGATAACCACGACCGCGTCATAAGCCGGACTTTCGAGCAGCGCGCCGATCGCGCCACGCAGAAGAGCGGGTTGCAGGCCCGCGAGCGTCACATCGATCGGGTTGCGATCGAGCACCGCATGGTCGCCTGTCTGGAGTGCGCGCAGCTTTGCAGCCGTCGCCTCGTCAGGAGGCGGGGTCTCGAAGTTCGCCATGCCGAGACTATCTGTGACGAGCGTGCCTGCGCCGCCAGTCGAGGTTAGAATCGCCACCCGTCGCCCGGAGAGCTTACGACGCGCAGCGAGGGCATGAGGAATGTCGAGCAAATCGGAAAACGTCTGTGCGCGAATGATGCCGACCTGGCTGAAAAGCGCGTCGTACACGCGGTCGGAGCCGGCCAGCGCGCCCGTATGCGAGACCGCCGAGCGTGCGCCGGATTCCGAGCGGCCGATCTTGAAGACGACGACCGGCTTACCTGCGGCCGCCGCCCGTAACGCCGCGCGGCGGAGCCGGTCCGGATGACGCAACCCCTCCATGTAGAGCGCGATGACGGAAGTCGAATCATCGTCAACCAGATAATCGACAAAGTCCGCCATGTCGAGATCTGCTTCATTGCTCGTCGACACCAGCTTTGACAAACCAATGCCGCGTGCTGCCGCCCGCGACAACAGCGAGCCAAGAATCCCGCCGCTTTGCGACACCACGCCGATTCCGCCGACTGTGAAAGTGTCGGTCTCCAGCGCCCCGCTTGCTGACAGCGTGATGCGGTCGGTGAGGTTGACGAGCCCGATCGTATTCGGGCCGAGCAGGCGCATGGACCCTGCTGCCTCGATCAATTGAGCCTGACGCTTCGCGCCTTCCTCGCCAATCTCCGCATAGCCACTCGCCAGCACGATTGCAGCGCTCGTCCCGCGGCTCGCCAGATCCCGCACCGCAAGGTGGGCGCGCTCGGCGCCGAGCAGCACGATCCCAACATCGGGCGCGTGCGGCAGCGACGCTACATCGGCATAGCAGCGCAGGCCATCGATCGAGTCGTAACGCGGGTTGACAGGGTAGATGTCGCCGTCGAAGCCGTGCTTCCTTAGGTAAGCCACCGGGCGGCCTGAAGTCTTGCCTGCGTCCGCCGATGCACCGACTACGGCGACGCTCGCCGGGCGCATCAATTTTGAAATTGCGTTCATGTCGATCTCCTTCGTGCTCAGTTGGTTTTGTTCAGGAATGCGAGCACCGAGTCGCGATGTTCACTGCTTGTGTAGCAGACGGCCTGTGCCTGGCTGCCTTGTGCGAACACCTGATGCGCTGACAGTTCGTAGCTCTGGTTGAGGATGCTCTTGCCGAGCGCAAGCGCCGTGGCCGAACCCTGGCTCAATTCGACGGCCCAGGCGTGGGCGTCGGCGATAAGCGAATCCGGCTCGCTCAGGCGATCCGCGAGGCCGATTTCCAGCGCTTCCTTCGCATCTACCTTGCGCCCGCTGAAAATCAGTTCCTTCGCCCGCGCGAGGCCGACCCGTCGTGGCAAAAAGTACATGCCGCCGCCGTCGGGAATCAGCCCGCGTTTGATATAGCTCCACGCGAAACTCGCTTCCTGCGACGCGAGGATAAAGTCGCAGGACAGCGCCATATCGGCACCGAGGCCCGCCGCTGCGCCGTTGACTGCGGCGATCGTCGGTTTGGGCATGGAGAAAAGCAGATTGACCGTGTAATGCACGAGTTGCTGACGGGACCAGCCATTGAACGCAACCTCGCCTGCGGGCGCTTCCATCCGTTGCGCCATACCGCTAACGTCGCCGCCAGCGCAGAATCCTCGGCCGTTGCCAGTCAACACCACGGCGCGTACGTCACGGTCGCGCGACACGGTCTCCAGCGCCGCGATCAGTTCGGCACGCATTTCGTTGGTGATGGCGTTACGCTTTTCAGGACGATTCAGCGCAATCGTGGCGACCCGCGAGTCGATAGTGACTTGAATGGTGGATGTGCTCATGCGTGTCTCGCTGGTTAAATTGGAGTCGACTGACAAGTCAATCTGCCAATGCAGCTTAGCCCCGCAGGCCGCTCAAGACACTCGGTCAATTCCACTCTGTGGAACGGAGCACGCTTCATCCGAGGGCTTGAGCAATTCCACTGGATGGAATTTGGAGATTGTCATCGAGCGGTCGGCGCCGATAATGGATTCCAACGCAGGACACTTGCCATGACGATCCTGCGGCCCATACAAGCCCGGAGACATGATGCACGCAGCCCCTTCAAATCCAATCGGCGTCAGCACGGTCGTGCAACCGCAGACAGAGGCCGTCTACCGGAAAGTCACTTGGCGGCTGCTGCCGTTCCTCTTCATTTGTTACGTCTTCGCTTATCTGGATCGCGCCAATATCGGCTTTGCGCACCTGCAGTTCTCGCGTGAAATCGGTCTTTCCGATGCGGCGTTCGGTCTGGGTGTCGGACTCTTCTATGTGGGCTACATGCTCTTCGAGGTGCCGAGCAACCTGTGGCTTGCGCGAGTCGGCGTGAGAAGGACGCTGATGCGCATCATGGCGCTATGGGGCGTCGTTTCGGCGGCCACCGCGTTCGTGCAGACGCCCATGCAGTTCTACATCGCGCGCGTGTTGCTTGGCGCAGCGGAAGCCGGATTCTTTCCGGGCGTGATCCTCTACTTCACCTACTGGTTTCCGGCCGCGCGCCGGGCGCGTGTCACGTCAATCTTCATGACGGCGATCTGCGTATCGGGCGTCATCAGTGGACCGCTGTCGGGATGGATTCTCAACAACATGTCGGGCTTTCTCGACTACAAGGGGTGGCAGTGGCTGTTCCTTCTCGAAGGTTTTCCGTCGGTGGTCGCCGGTGTCTTCGCGTATGTCTATCTGACGGACCGCCCCGAGCAGGCGACATGGCTTTCGGACGACGAAAAGGCCCTCTTGCTGGGGGAGCTTAGCCGCGACGCGCAAACGAAGGCCGCACGTGCTCATGGGTCGATCTGGGTCGCGTTGAAGGAGCCAAAGTTCTATTTCCTGACGTTTGCGTACTTCAGCGTGCCGTGGGCGAGCATCGTCGTGCATATCTGGGCTCCAAGCGTGATCCAGAAAAGCGGCGTATCGAACTACTGGCACATCGGGCTTCTGTCGGCGATTCCGTACGTGGTTGGCGCCATTGCGATGTATCTGCTCGGCCGGAACTCGGATCGTATGCTGGAGCGGCGCTGGCACTTCATGGCAAGCGCATTGATGGCCGCGCTGGGCGTCGCACTTCTGCCGGCGGCGGCGAATCATGCCAGCATCCTTGTGGCACTGCTTTGCGTCGCGACGGCCGGTTATCTGGGCATGCTGTCGCTGTTCTGGACGATCCCGCCCGCATACCTGTCCAGCACGGTCGCAGCAAGCGGCATCGGCCTCATTAGCAGCCTCGGCCAGTTTGGGGGTATCTCGGCGCCATCGGTGATCGGTTATGCATCGACGCACTTTGGCAGCAGCGCCACGGGTCTCTACGCGGTCGCCGTCGTGTCCATTCTCGGTGGCCTTGCAGTGGTGCTGGGTATCCCGGCGCGCGCGATCAGTGAACGCCGTGAATGAAAGAGACGCTTGCCGTTCTTAGCCTTCCAGGCGCACGCATTCAGCTGTGATTTCGTCGCGCAGACGCAGCAGGGGTGCTGCCAGTTCGCTCACAACGCTGTCTTTCGACGCCGTCGTGCGGACGCTGAAGTTGAGGACCAGCAAGCGATGTCCGGGAATGGCGAGCGGTGTCGCGAGTGCAATCACCTCTGGCTGCCAGCTTGCGACACAAAAGCCGTTTCGGTGCACATCATCCACGGCTTCAGTGATTTCTCGCGCGAGACGCTCCCAGCCGCTACGTCCGCGCCGTGCGAACGCGTCCATCAGATGGGTGAATTCGGCCTCCGGCTGCGTCGCGAGATACGCCCGGCCGAGCGACGTCAGTTCCATCGGTACGCGTTGTCCCGATACGATCGTACGCAATGAGGCACGTTGGTTGTAGCGAATGGACTCGAGGTAGACCATCTCCTCTCTGTCGGCGCCCGCGATTCCGACATTGATACGCATCCTCTGGGCCGTGTCCCGGATCAGTAGCCCGGCGGCCTTCAGTACGGTGGATCCGCTGCGCAGCGCCTGTGCGAGACTGAGGACGGGTAGTCCGAGCCTATACGCCCGGCGCGCCGAATCGTGCTCCAGATAGCCCGCTTCCACGAGCGTTCGCGTGAGGCGGCTCACTGTCGCCTTCGGCAAACCAGTGCGTTCCGCGAGATCTCCGTTGCCGAGAAGCGTCGCACCGGGACCGAACGCGCGCAGCAGTTCGAGCCCGCGTTCGAGCGATCGATTCGACGGGGTAGCGTTCGATTCCGGTTGTTGATTCTTGTGGTTCGCCATAGACAGTAGGTTTGCCGTGCATAACGTAACAAGGTCGATTATCGACGCAGCAGATGGTACCTCTCCTGGATTTCGTTTAGATACCCGTTTGCAACCAGTAAGGGGGAGGAAACCAAGCCGCTTTGATGGTGCGTCTGAGTCGCCGAGGCATTGGGCGAACTGCACCGCTAGGGAGTTGGTCGTAGCACGCGCAAGGCCGTATCTAACCCGGACAGGCACTTCCTGAAGGTTCGGGCGAGCGTCGCTGTGCACATGTCGAACGCTGTTTCGTTCAACGAACGTGAGATATTTGCCTTGCGACCGGCCGGTGTCAAGGGAGGAAACAGGGGACGCAGGCCGGCTCGCTGCCGGCCTGAGGCTTCACATCTGCGGATCGTTGATCGGGAAAGTGGGGCGTCCGTCCTTCGTGGGCAGACCCCACTTCTGCATCACACTTTGATAAAGCCCTTGCTTCTGCAACCTGATCAGGGCTTGCTGGAACGCATGAGCGAGCCGCTTGCCGTTGTCGTCGACGCCAAAGCCGATTCCGTATGACGAGAGGTTGTAGTAATACACCGCCTGGTATTTGTCTGGAAATTTCTTGATGTTGTAGTTCGCAGCGGGCGAGTCGATCCACACGACCTGGCTTGCTTCGTTGGTCAGCGACATCAGTGTCATGTTGGTGTCCGGATAGGTGGCGATCGAGATCGCTTTCTTACCGTCCTCCACGCATTTGTTGCTCACTTCATTGGCCCGTTGAAGCGGTGCCGTGCCGCGCGGCAGCGCGATCTGCATCCCACATAGATCGTCGAGCGACTTGAGCGTCGATTGCCGCTTAGGCGAGGCGACGATCGTCTGGCCGACGTTTAAGTAGTCGATGAACGTCACCTTGCCATGACGCGATGGAAAATCGCCAAGCGACAGCAGCACATCGAAGCGGTTAGCGGCGAGGCCTGGAATCAACGAATCGAACGATGCCTGCACGAACTTGATTTTCAGCCCCAGCACTTTAGCCGCAGCAGAGATCAGATCGGGCGCGAAACCCGCCACGTCGCCGTCTTCGTCGATGAACTTGACGGGCGCGATCTCCGGATTGACCGCAACCGTAATGGGTTGCTTCTGACGATAGAACTCCGGCACGAGCGCGGAAAGCGCGGGGTCGGCGGGGACCGCGTCGATATCCGGCGCGTCCTCGGCGAAAGCCGGTGACACGACGCACGGCGCAACGTTCAGACTGAGCGCGGCGGCGACGGTAAATCGCGCAATGATTCGGGTGAAACGGACGGGCGTGGTCATTGTGTGGGGTGATTCGAATGGGGGTTGACCGGGCTAAAGCGTACGCTCTGCTGTGACGCTCATCGCGTTTCCACCGCGGCGGCCGCGAAATGACGCTGATGCCACAACAGACAGTGGGCGGACGTATCGTCGTGCGTCGATGAATCGGTGATCTCGCCGATAAAGATCGTATGCGAATAGCCGTTGTGCGTCGCGATTACCTTGCAGTCGAGAGAGACGACACTGCCAGTCAGCAACGGCGCGCCACTCTTGCCAGCTGTCCATTGCGCCGGATCGAAACGGGACGGGCCTTTCTCGCTGGCAAAGCGTTGCGCGACGTTCTTCTGATCGGCGGACAGCAGATTGACGGCAAACACCTGCGCACGCAGGATCACGTCGTGTGCGCTCGCGCTTCGGTTCACGCAGACGAGCAACGTCGGCGGATCGGCTGACAGGCTGCACACCGATGTCGCGATCAGGCCGGACGGTGTGCCGTTTTCAGCGGTTGTGATAACGGTGACGCCGTTGGTGAAGCGCGCCATCGCGTTGCGGAAAAGTTCGTCGGTCGTGTCGGTGCTCATGTGATACGCCTCGCGTCAGGCGTGCGCCGCTCTGCGGCAAGCGGCGCACGATATTTTAGTCACCGGAATTTAGTCGCCAAAGTGCAGGGGCTGCAGTCCGAGATTGCCCCTCAGCGTGCTCGCCTCGTACTCGGTGCGGAACAGTCCGCGCTTGCGCAGCTCGGGAAGAATGTATTGCGTCAGGTCGTTGACACCTTGCGGCAACGTCGCCGGGCAGATATTGAAACCATCGGCGGCGCCGGCACGGAACCATCTTTCCATCTCGTCGACAATGTCCTCCGCGGTGCCGACGATCTGCCAGTTATTACCCGAGGCCACGCGCTTGTACATCTGGCGGATCGTCAGGTTTTCCCTGTGCGCCAGCGCGAGCAGATTCTCCGCGATACTGCGCACACGCTGATTGCCGACATCGGGCACCGGGCCGTCGAGATCGTATTCGGACAGATCGCCGAGCACGCCGTACAGAATGGCCAGTCCGCTAAGCGGATCGATCAGGTTTTGCAACTGATCGAACTTGTCCTGCGCTTCGCCGCGCGTCTTGCCAACATACAGCGTGACGCCGGGCATGATCAAAAGTTGATCTTGCGTGCGGCCATATTTCGCAAGGCGGCCTTTGAGATCGTCGTAGTAGGCCTTAGCGCCTTCCATGCTGCTTGCGTTGCTATAGACGACATCGGCATAACGTGCGGCAAGCTCGCGTCCTGCTTCGGCGGCGCCGGCTTGCACGATGATCGGACGGCCTTGCGGCGTGCGCGCGGAGTTCAGCGGGCCGCGCACCTTGAAGTGCTTGCCCTTGTGATTCGGCACGTGCAGCATGGCCTCGTCATAGAAGATACCGCTCGCCTTGTCACGGATAAACGCGTCGTCTTCCCAGCTATCCCACAGCTTCCTGACCACTTCGACGAACTCGTCCGCGCGCTCATAACGCTCTTCATAGCCGAGATGCTCGTCGCGGCTGAAATTCCACGCTTCTTGCTGGGACCACGACGTGACCACGTTCCAGCCCGCGCGACCACCGCTGATATGGTCGATCGACGCATACTTGCGTGCGATATGGAAAGGCTCGTTGTACGTCGTCGAAGCCGTCGCGACCAGGCCGATGTGCGACGTGCACGCACCGATCGCCGCCAGCAACGTCAGCGGTTCGAGTTCGGCATTCTTTGCGTCGCGGGCGAGCGATCCTTTGGGCGTGTCGTTTGCACGAATGCCGATTCCGTCGGCAAAGAAAATCATATCGAGCTTAGCTTCTTCAGCTTTCTTTGCAGTCCGAAGAAAATAATTGAAATCGATGGCGCCTGCTGCCGGCACATCCGGGTGCCGCCATGCGGCCATGTGATAACCCAGATAGCGCATCGACAGGCCAATTCTGATCTTTCCGTCTGTAGCAGTCATTTTTCAAATCCCGATCGAAGTTTCCAAATCACCGATGAACCGTCATGCACTAAGTGCGCAGGCTGGAAAGAAAGCGTTTGCAGCGTTCGGTTCCGCCGCCATTGAAGATGTAGGCCGGTGTGCCCTCATCGACGATGCGGCCGCCGTCCATCAGCACCACGCGGCTTGCCACCTTGCGCGCAAATTCCATCTCGTGCGTGACGACAACCATCGTGGTGCCCGCGATCGCCAACTCCTTGATCACGTTGAGCACTTCGTTGACGAGTTCCGGATCGAGCGCACTGGTGGGCTCGTCGAACAGCATCACTTCCGGTTCCATCGCGAGTGCGCGCGCAATCGCGACGCGCTGCTTTTGTCCTCCGGACAGTTCGGCCGGGTAGTGGTGCATCCGGTCCGCAAGTCCAACGCGCGACAGCAAATACTTGCCATGCTCCATCATGTCGCGCTTGCGCTTGCGCCCGACGATGCATGGGCCGGCCAGCACGTTGTCGAGCGCCGAATAGTGCGGGAACAGATTGAAGCCCTGAAACACCATGCCGAAGTAGCGGCGTTGCTGGTCGAGCGTTTTGTTCGGCAGGCGGACGCAGCGCGTACCGCGCATTTCCGTGCCTAGCACCTCGCCCTTGAAGGTAATGCTGCCGGCATCGATCAATTCGAGCATATTGATGCAGCGAAGCAGTGTGCTCTTGCCCGAACCGGACGGCCCGATCATCGCAACGACTTCGCCTTTGGACAGCGAGAAGTCCACAGCATCTAGCGCGGTGAAGTCGCCGAACTGCTTCGTGACGGCATGCATGTCGAGAAAGCGTGTCGTGTCGTTCATCGGCGGTGTGTCCTTGAGGATCGCGTTCACGTCCGCACTCCTTTCCTGAAGTGACGTTCAAGCAGACTCTGCGCAGCCATTGCGAGGCTCGTCAGCGCCAGATACCAGATACAGGCGACGGTCAGCAGCGGAATCGTTTCGAAGTTGGTCGCGTAGATCAGTTGCACAGTCGTCAGGAGTTCGACATAACCGATCACCGTGACGAGCGACGTGTTCTTGAACATTGTGATCAGTTCGTTGGCGAGCGGCGGAATGATGATGCGCACCGCTTGCGGCATGACCACATGCCACATCGTCCGGAAATCGCTCATGCCGATCGCCTTGCAGGCTTCGCGCTGTCCGCGATCGACGGCTGAGACGCCACCGCGAAAAATTTCCGCGCTATAGCCGCCGAGGTACATCGCGAGCCCGATCACGGCCGCGCTGAAGCGCGAGACGATCTGGTTGGTGTCGACGTCGAACAGGTTCGCGTGCAGTAACGGCAGCGGCAGATAGAGCCGCGGAATCAGCGCCGACAGGAAGAACAGGAACAGCAGCATCGCAAGCGGTGGCGTCGCGCGGATGATCCAGATGTACACGTAGCCGGCGGCGCGCAGCACTGCGTTGTCCGCCATCCGGCAGGCGGCGACCACGACCCCAAAACACAGGCCAAGCGCGCTCGACAGCACGGTCAGGACCAGCGTGTTTCCTAAACCCTTCATCACGCGCTTGTTGAACAGGTAGTGGGCGACGATGTCCCATTGCCAGCGCTGGTTGTCGACCACCAGTTCGACGAACAGTACGAAGACGACGAACAGCATGGCGTACCAGAACCAGTCGGATTTCTTCGGGCGAGCGTGAATGCGTGAGCCCACAGGCGACTGCCCGCCGGGCCTGTACGCTTCGCTCTTATGCAGGCGGCCGAGCGGCGTCTCCGTGAAAAACGCAGCAGGGTCCTGCATGTCTTTTCTAGCTTCAATGTCCACTGGCCTGTCCTCGTGAAGCAGTCGGTTCGAAAGATGCGCAATGCGTCGATGAAGCGACTATAGGCAGGCAAAACTATTACATCCAACATAATTTTGTTCGTTTGATCCTACTCTATGTAATGCCCTAAGATTGCTGCACGGTGGGCTTTCAACGCTGCCGCATTGCACCAATAATCGAGGTGACACGCTCGTGGCCAGACTCAATGCCAAGCAGATGGAAGTGTTTGTCGCGGTGATGACGCACGGCTCGATCACCGCTGCCGGTCAGCGCCTGAACGTATCGCAACCGGCCGTGAGCCGGATGATCGAGCGCTTCGAGCAGGAGGCCGGTTTCGTCGCTTTCGAGCGGCGCCGAGGCAAGCTGGTGCCGACGCCGGAAGCGGAAATCTTCTTCGCCGAAGTCACGCAGGTATATCGCGGCCTCGATTATCTGAACGAAGTGGCGAGAGAAATCGGCACCACGCGGCGCGGCTATTTACGCGTCGGTGTATTTCCCGCATTCGCTGAGGGCTGGATCACCGAGCGCATCGCGCGCTATGTCGCGGGGCGCGAGGAACTGCTGACGTCGCTGGAGCCGATGTCGACCGATAGCGTGATCGAAGCCGTGTCGCGGCAAACCATAGATCTCGGTATTGCGCTGCGCGCGTCGGATCGCGAGGGTTTGCGCAGCGAGGAAATCACCAGTTCGGAGCTTGTCTGCATCCTGCCCAAAGGGCACCGCCTGACGGGACGACCCCTGTTGCAGCCGACCGATCTGTCCGGCGAAGACTTCATTTCGATGGCCGCCAAGGTGAAGGCGCGGACGTCGATCGATGCGGTGTTCGATTCGAGCGGTGTCGAGCGACGCATTCGCGCGGAGACACCGTGGGCATCGACGGTCTGCCATATGGTGGCGCATGGTCTGGGCGTCGGGCTCGTGATCCACGAGTCGGCGCTCGAGTTCGCGCATCTCGGCTATCACATCGCCGCGTTCAAGCCGCGCATCGACTATCGCGCGTATCTGATTACGTCGACCGCTCGCCCGTTGTCTACGGCGGCAAAGGGGTTTCGCGACATGCTGCTGCTCGAATTCGACCAGGCAAAGAAGGCACCGCGGGCGTCGAAGCGTTGGCCGGCCTGACAAAAACATGGCCCCGCGTCAACAGGACGATGGGCTCACAGGCACTGTGGAGAAACGCAAATACGCGAACGCGAATGAGCGAAGCTAACTGGCGGCCCAGCGCCGGATCGCTGAAGCCCGGGCGGCCGATTTTGACGTCTCTTACTGGAATCCTGCTTTTAACGGTCTTTCTATAGCGAGGTGCATATCGGCTATTTGCACCGCCTTGGATGACGCTGGCCGGTTTGGTCAGCGTCATCCAATACCGATTCCCTCCATTCGAAATAGTCCCGACACTTTTCCCTTAGTATCATTAAGCAGGTATGGATCTTAATCTCGCGTGCTTACTGGTATTGGCGGTTAACCGTCAGGTTTGCGTCGTTAAGTGGCTGCACAAGATCGATTTGTGCTTTCACCGGATTTGGTTGATCCACTTGCATCGTACCGGCCGCGGTAAACTCAATCTGATTGTCGAGCGCGATGCTGTACACCGGCCAGTTGGTGACGCCCGCGTCAGATGGATTTCCCGTTTTGGCAAACGCCGCCCAATACGCGTTCATGCGTTGCGCGACCTGCTCGTCCTGACTCGTGACCGCGTTGCCGTACTGCGACGCAAGGGTGTCGAAGACATACGGTACTTCGGCAGCATGGACTGCGCCGCTGACCGTGTTTTGCACTGATTGTGCAACGTACGAAAAGCGATACAAGTAGGTGGGGGCGCCTCGGGAGGTGAAGTTTCGTGCAACAAAACGCGCGGGCTCGTCCATCGTAATTACACGGGAGATCTGGCTTTCGACGGCGGCGACGGTGGCCGTGCCCGTGGGATCAAATGCCGAGCTTGCTGCAGCTACATTTTGAGCGCCAAAGATCGCGTACGCCTGGTCTTTCGTCGTAATACCGGGAGTGGAAAAGCCGAGGTCGGCATTGTTTACCCCGAGCAAGAGAGGCACTTTGGCGAATTGCCCACTGTTGTATAGATTTTCGGGTTCATCGAGCACCAATTTGCCATCGACGATCGCGCCGCCCGAAAAGGTAGCGACGTTTTGCGGAGTATTCAACGTCGTAATGTCGAGTCCATCGACGACTTGATCTGCGGACAGCGCGCGCAGCGCTTGCAGCGCGTTGGTGTCGGCGCCATTGATACCGAATTGCTGAGCGAATACGGTACCCTGTTCTTCGGCGGAGGCGCCGAAGGTTTTTGAGTTACGTGTGAGGGAACGCCCGTAATATTGATTTACGCGTCCATTGCCAGACTCGTTAATTGCCTTCTGGAATAATCCTGCGGCCAATGGTGACGTCAAAAGATTATGGATCGACTCACCGCCGGCCGATTCGCCGAAAAGCGTGACGTTTCCGGGGTCGCCACCAAAATTGGCGATGTTGCGCTGCACCCACTTCAACGCGGCGATTTGATCCATGTAGCCGTAATTGCCCAACACCTGGCCGGACTGCGCTGCGGCCGCGGTGAGCGCGGGATGGCCAAAGAAACCGAAGCGGCCGACACGATAATTCAAAGTGACGAGGATGACGCCTTGTTTGGCAAATTGCGTGCCGTCATATTCGGGCATGGACGTGCCGCCCACGACGTATCCACCGCCGTAGATCCAGACCATGACCGGTAACTTGGTGTTTGACGAGGACCCGGAACTGCTGGTGGGACGCCAGATGTTGAGATACAGGCAATCTTCGGACGGCGTCGTGGCCAGCGGCGTAGCCGCCGGGTCGACAGGCTGCATGCAGTCGTGAACAAATGACGTGGCCTGGAGCACGCCGTTCCAGGCAGCCACAGGTTGAGGTGGTTGCCAGCGCAGGTTGCCGACTGGCGGAGCCGCAAAGGGGATGCCCTTGTAAGCAATGACGCCATTGGTTGTCGCGCCCTGCACCGCACCGGCATCAGTCATGGTGGTAGTCGGCGTGGTCGACGAGCCGCTATCACCACATCCCCCCAGCATTACAGCAACACCGGACGAGACCAGGAGTGTCGATAAACGTTTCAATCTGGTTTGCGTCAATACCACGTAAAATCTGAATTTTTCCAACACGTGATTTCTTGGCGTATTAGTGGATTTCATTATCCTGTCCAGGTGCGTAAAACATCATTTGCCCACGATGGTGTCCATGTCGTAAGGCGGGGTGTGCGGCGCCGCATGGAATCCAGTATCTGTGGGGTGATTTTGAGGGTCAAATTCGCGACAATAATGGCGAATATGAATTCCGTTCATGCACATTGAGCAACGGCCAATATATAAATGTGGGTTTAAAACTGATCTGCTTTAAGTTATGAAGTCGAGTAAATGTGACCCACCTGGACACCTGATCCATTCTTCAAATTGATCAAACCGGGCTTTCGTTTATCACAGGACGGGCGGCAGCATGGCAGTATCGGAGTCGGTAGCGGCGATTCGGCAATGCACGAAAGCAGGTATTGCGGAATGACTAGAACGGGGAAGGCGTGAATGGCCGCCGTGGCCGACCACACGCAGGTTGATACGGCGGCGCGAATGACCGCTGAACCGTCATTCTGTTGAAAAACAGCTGTTTTAGCCGCAGCGAAAAAAATCTTGTGCCGCGAATTTGAGTCCGCGTTGATTCCAAACGTGCGAGATCTTCGAGGAAGCTACGCCCCCAACGCTCATTACGCGGCCGTGATCTCGTTCTGCTCGTCGTTAGCCATCAATCGAATCGCCATTCGTCGCAGATTTTGTGCTGTTGCTGCCATCAAGAACTCATTGTGCGCACCGCTTGGCCGTCGCAGGCGCAAGCGGTTAAGCTTGAGGATGCGTTTGAGGTGAGCGAAGAGCATTTCCACCTTCTTTGGCTCGCGCCGAGATTGCTTGTAGGCAGGCGTGGTTGCGATGCGCTTTGCTTCTTCGCGCGCGGCTTCATAGACCACTGCGCGCGATCTTCCGAAACGGTGTGTTCGGGCAGCAGCCGGTTCCAGGGCTGGCGTTACTCATCCCCTCGCGTCAGGGTTGGCGTTTGCCGCCGCCACCAGCGGGTTTGCCAGCCGGCTTGGCAGAACCCGCAACCGGCTTGCTGGCGGGTTTGCTGCGTGGCTTTTGCACGCTGAATGGGTTACCGCTTACGAAGCTTGTGCCTTTACCCTCGGCCACAGCGCGCTGAACCGCAGGCTTGCGATCGTTTTCGCCACTTTGCGGGCGCAGTTTCTTGCTGAGCACTTGCACGGCGCCCGGCGCAGCTTGTGGCATTTTTGGCTTCTTGGGCTTTTTGGGTTTCTTGATGATCTGGCCCGTCGCACTAGTTTGCGGCACGCGGTGTTCGGCTTCGAAACCCGCCTCTTCTTCACGGGGCAGCGTTTGCCGGATCAGCGCTTCAATCGTGGCCAGTTGCGGCGCTTCATCGGCACACACGAGGGACACCGCCACGCCGCTGGCCCCCGCGCGACCGGTACGGCCAATACGGTGCACATAGTCTTGCGCCACGATCGGCAGATCAACGTTGATCACCAGCGGCAGGTCGTCGATATCCAGCCCGCGAGCAGCTACATCGGTGGCTACCAGCATATGGACTTCGCCCGTCTTGAAGCGCTCCAGCGCACGCAGGCGCGCGGGTTGCGGTTTGTCGCCGTGAATGGTGTCGACCGCATAGCCCGCTTCATCCAGCATGGCCGCCAGGTAATCCACGCCATTGCGGGTTTTGACGAACACCAGCGCGTGCTGCCAGTTGTTCTGAGTCACAAGGTGCATGAAGAGGTCAGGCTTGTTCTTTTTATCCACCGGCACCACCCACTGCTTGATCTTGCTGGCCGTTGCATTGGGTGCGCCGACGCTGATGTCGACCGGGCCCCGGAGAATGGCGGCCGCCATGGCGCGGATATCATCGGTAAACGTAGCGGAGAACAGCAGGGTCTGGCGCTGAGCGGGCAAGGCAGCAAAGACGGCGTTGAGTTCGCGCGAAAAGCCGAGATCCAGCATGCGGTCGGCTTCATCCAGCACCAGCGTTTGTACCTGATCAAACTGCACCGCGTTCTGGCGATTGAGATCCAGCAAACGGCCCGGTGTGGCAACGAGCACATCCACGCCTTTGCGCAACGTCATCATCTGAGGGTTGATACTCATACCGCCGTAGGCGGCCAGAAATCGTAAGCCGAGGCCCTTGCCGTAATCGATAAAGCTTTGCAGCACTTGTTCGGCCAGTTCGCGCGTGGGCACCAGCACCAGGACACGTGCGCGGTTGCTGGACACCGCCGGGCCGTGTTCCACCAGTCGTTGCAACAGCGGCAACGCAAAACCCGCCGTTTTGCCAGTGCCGGTCTGTGCCGCAGCCATGACGTCCCGGCCACTGAGCACAGCAGGGATCGCCTTGGCCTGCACCGGCGTAGGTGTCTGGTAATTGAGGTCCTGCAAATTACGCAGCAAGGGATCGATCAGGCCAAGCGAGGCAAAAGACATTACCGTATTCCGGGCTAAAGCCGCAATTCTAGCGGTTACCGCCTGATTGCACCGCGCAGATCAATGGTCAAAAATATCGACGTCGATTGCCACTAAAAACGTAGCGGTGCCGGGCGCCGCGCCATCAAACCGCATAATCAGACCGATGATGGCTTTCAAGGATTCCTTCCCGACACGTTGCCGAGATGCTGACGACGCCGCTTCGACGACTCCTGAGCTATTGAGGCTGCGTGTGGCCGTCCCGGACAAGCTGATGAGCGGGCAACCGTCAGCGATTCTCAGGCATCACTTGCAACAGCGGCTCCGGCGTCAGCGCGACGTCTCCTGTGAAGGGCCGATCGTGGGAGAGGATGAGCAAAAAGGTTGTGGCGAGTGCCGCCGAAAACAGACCGATTGCCACGGCCGATGTCAGCCGGTTGTCGCAATGAACGAACGCGATGGCGAACAGCAGGCACACCGCCAGAAACGCCAGGCATAACCATTTGACACCGTTCACTTCGCTGCGACTGATCAGGATACGTTCGCGACGCGCTTCGAGAGCATGCTGCAGGGACGCCGCGACCTCGCGCTGCGCCGTCTGCTGTCCGGGCGTCACGACTGGCAGGGATAGCGTGAACTTCAGTGCGTTGTTCAGCGTGGGAGGACTGACGTTAAGTGTGACGGCTCCGTTCGCCACGAGCGGCCATTCAGTCGTCGCGGTGTACTGGATGTAGTCTCGGACCATTCTTCGCAGTTCGGTCTGGGCTTCGATTGGCAAAACGGCAGACATGACAATAACCGATCGCAGCGCACTCGCTTCAGTGGCAACCGCGACATTGGCGCGCGCTGTATCGTTCCAGACCTGCGAGGCCGTGAAGGCGATAAACAAGCCGAATATGATACCGAGTGGAGAAAGCAGACCAGGCGAAATTGCCTTGAATGATCGTCCATATCGACCGGCGGCAAGCCATCCGGTGACGAAATGGATGGCCGCGCCCACGAGAAATATCGCACCGAAAGTGACAAGTGCCATCAACCATAACGGCAGCTCATGTACCCATATACTCATCATTGTGGTTGCGCAGTGCGCAGTCCGAACGGGATATTCCTGGTGGGTCGGGGAATCCAAACCCCTCAACGAAACCACGAAGCTCCGTGGGTAGTCTGTGCGCTCGACAACGTTGCGCCGTGACGGCCCAACAACCTGTCTCTCGGCATTGGATGGACAAGCAACGACTGGTTGAAGCCTGCCAGGTACAACGGCCTCCCGACCTCGCCGCTTCAACTCTTTACACGGGTGCGTGGTAAGGGGCAGGCATTCGTTCATCCGCCCAGGGTCAGCTAAACTTCCGAACCAATGCCGCGTAGATAGATCGCGAACCGCTTCTTGATGTGTTCGGTCCTGAGCGCGCGGTCCGCTGCTTGCAGTAACCGTCGACGTGGCAGCAGCGCTCCGAACACAATATCCATCAGCATACCCGCGTGAACCAATGGGTCTTCGATCGACATCCGGCCGCGCCCGGATTCCAAGAGCAGCCATTCGACAAGCGCTTCGCGGGAGCGGATAACCTCGTTCTCGTAGAGGTAGTCGGACAGTTCGGGTAGCAAAGTGGATTCACGGACAATCAAATTCAGCACGGCCTCGCGCGCAAGTTCGGCGTCGTCATCGAGGTCGAGTCGGAAGATCCGCACGAGTGTCTCGAAGACAGGCAGATCCTCTCCATCTGGTCTCGGCAGATCAACAATCAAGTGCTGGCAATCCCGGATCACTTCCGCAAAAAGTTCCGTCCTGTTGGCGAACGCCTCGTAGATTGCACGCTTCGACACCTTCGCCCTGGCTGCTACTTCGGCCGTGGTCGTACGCGCGAATCCGAGTTCGACGAACGCCTCACGCGCCGCCGCGAGAATCGAGCGCCTGCGTTCTTCGGATTCGACGACCTTCGGTCTTCCGGGCCGTCGCGCCAACGTTGCCGACACGTTGTCACCAGGATCTTCACCGCGTTTTGCCATGCCGACACGCCTCCTTGAAATACGGTACCATATAAGTACCTTAATTTGTTTTAGCTGGTTTCATCGCTAAGCCCGTGATCTTTGGCTCGGACGCGACGTTCCGCCAGCTTGCTACTTCTACACAACCCCGTTAAGCAAGGAGAAACGCATGCCACGTGAAATTCCCCAGTCGAGCGGGCCCAGCCCGATCCGCGATTCTCGCGTAGTGGACGTGATCCAGCGCCTGAACGCGTCACGCCGTCACCCGGAACGGGGTGCCTTCGACGGGCCGTCGCGCCATGACGCGGAAGCGTTCGCCGATTACGGCTTCTCGATCCGTCCCGATCAGGGTGATCTTATCTATCTCCTGTGCCGCGCAATGGGCGCGAAGCGGGTCGTCGATTTCGCGACCTCGATCGGCATGTCGGCACTCTATTTTGCCGCCGCGATGCGCGACAACGGCGGCGGTCTCGTGATTGGGTCCGAACTCGTGCAGGCGAAGGTCGACACCGCGCGCGCAAACCTTTCCGACGCGGGGCTCGCCGATTTCGCCGACATCCGCGTGGGCGACGCGCGCGAAACGCTGCGCGATCTCGGCGGCCCGATTGACTTCGCGCTGATCGATGGCTGGCCGCAACCGGAAGGTCCTTCGCTTGCCCGCACGGTGATCGAGATCATCGCCCCGCAACTGCGTGTCGGCGGCTATGTGCTGAACGACAACGCGGAGCCGGATTTTCTCGACTTCATCCGCGACCCGGCCAACGGCTTCATCTCGACCACACTGCCAATCAAGCGCGGTACCGAGCTCGCGTTGAAGATCGGCTAAAGCGCCCATGCAATCAAGACGCAACTTCCTGCTTGCGGGACTTGGCTTGAGCGCCGCGACGCTGACGCTGCCGGGCATTGCATGCGCGGCCCTCGCGAAAGATGTTCCAACGTTTCGCGCGGGGGCCGGCCGTGCAGACGTCAGTTTTCCGCCGAGTCTGTTTCCACTCGACGGCTTCACCGGTGTGCACGATCCGCTGGCCGTGCGCGTGCTGCTGCTGGATGACGGCCGTGCGCGGGTCGGCATGGTCGTGATCGACCTGACGTCCATCTCCGACGGGATGATCACGTCGACGAAGGCAATCCTCAGCGGGACCGCAGGCGTCTTGCCGGCTAATGCGATCGTCTGCGCCGGCCATTCGTTCGCGACTCCTCACGTTTTCGTCGGCGGGCACGTCCCGGCGGATACCGACCTTTCCCGCAACGACGCCATGCGGCAAGCCTTCGAGGCGGCGATACGAACAGCCGCGGCGCAGGCGGCATCGTCGCTGGAACCGGCGCGATTGGGCTTCGGCGAGGGCACGAGCCGGGTGAGCGTCAACCGCGACATCCCGACGCCGTACGGCTGGTGGCTGGGCGCGAACGACGCGGGATTCGTCGATCCCTTCCTCGGCGTGATGCGCGTGGACGACCGCAACGGCAAACCGCTCGCTGTCCTGATGAACGTCGCGGTGCAGCCTTCGGTAATGGACGGCTCGCAACTCGCCGCGGGCGGCAAGTCGATTTCCGCCGATCTCGCCGGCGCAGCCGCGCGGCGTGTCGAGTCGCATTATCCGGGCGCCGTCGCATTTTTCATTTTGGGCGCCGCAGGCGACCAGTCACCCTATCTGCAGGCGAACCGCCATGTGATCGGCGACGGCGGCGTCGTCGGTCGTGTCGGCTTGCACGAAGCCGGTTTCACGCTGCTCGAGCTGCTCGGCGAGCGCCTTGCGGCAGATGTGGTTGCCGTGGCAGGCAGCATCGAGACACGATCCGCGCCGACGCTGCAGGTTGTCCGCGAGCACGTCCAGTTGCAGGGCGTCGATTTCTCGCCGCGCAACGCACCGGTCGGTCCGGTCACTGCATTCAAGTACCGGCCGGGTGCGAAGATCGAAGAGCCGGTAGTGCTGGTCCAGATGGGCAGCATCGCTTTCGTCGGCGTGCGGCCGGAGCTGGCTGCGACCATCGGTTCGAGGATCCGCGCCGGCTCACCGTATCCGCATACGATCGTCGGGACGATGGTCGATGGCGGCGCCAAGTACCTACCCGATGCACAGAGCTATGACCGCTTCACTTACGAGGCACGTAACTCGCCCTACGCGCCGGGCACGGCGGAAGAGCTTGCCAACGCCGTCGTCGGCAAGCTGACGCAGATGCACGGACGTTGAAACACTCGAGCCGATAGATGGGAGCAAAGAAGTGAAGAGTCAGACACGACGCAATTTCCTGATGATGAGCGCAGGCGCTGGCGCATACCTGGCGATCCGCGTGCCGGTGTTCGCAGCAACCGAGGTAACGCATGCGAAGGCCGCCACGGCGATCACGCAGGTGTTCGGCGACGGCATTCGGCTGACGGCGGTCGCCATCGAATACAGTGCACCCGTGAGCGGCGCGGAGCTAACATCTGCCAGCTTTCATGTGGACGACCGGACCGTGACCGGCGCTTACGCGAGCACGTCCGTGAATCCCGCCGACCGGGATGAGAACGGCCGCTTCGTCATTGTGACGCTATCCGCCGACGACGCCAACGCTGCGCTCGCGGAAAAGACTGGGCAGCCGCAAGGCAATTCGACGTCCGCAGACCGCGCGCCCGGCAAGAACGGCGTCGGCAAGGCCGGCGACATCCCACGGGAGGACACGCGTTACCGGCATGCGCAAGCCACGGTCACCCAAACCGGTCCGGTGACCGCGACAAACGGCGCCGTCGTTCGCGCCTTGAGTCGCCCGCTCGAAACCACACATGTCCGGAATCTGGTCGTCGACGACTTCCGCGCGCTCCAGTTCCACGATCCGAAGACCGGCAAGACGCTGCGGTATAACCTGTTCGTGCCGAAGAACTACGACGCAACGCGGTCATATTCGTTGGTGCTGTTCATGCACGATGCCGGCGCGACCGGGACCCAGACGCGGAACACGCTCTATCAGGGATTGGGCGCCGTAGTCTGGGCAAGTCCCGAGGAGCAGGCGAAGCGCCCTTGTTTCGTGCTTGCGCCGCAGTACGCCGAGATCATCGCCGACGACGATTCCAATACGTCCAGCGCGCTCGACACAACGATCGATCTGGTGGAGGCGCTCGCCAGACAATACAGCGTCGATCGCAACCGGTTGTACGTGACCGGGCAGTCCGGGGGTTGCATGATGGCCATCGCAATGGACATCAAGTATCCCGATCTCTTCGCTGCGTCGTTTCTCGTTGCGGGCCAGTGGGGGCCGGAACTCACGAAACCGCTGGCGCGGCAAAAGCTATGGATCATGGTGTCGCAAGACGACCCTGGCGCGTTCCCCGGTGATAATGCCATCACTACGGTGCTCGAGAGGGAAGGTGCGAGAATCAGTCGCGCGACATGGAACGGCACCTGGACGACGCAACAGTTCCGTTCCGCGTTCGACACGATCGATCGCGAAGGCAGCCCGATCAACTATGTGACCTTTGAAAAAGGCACTGTCATTCCGCCGGGTCAGACGACTGCGGGCGCCAGTGGACATCGCAACACCTGGCGCATCGCTTACACAATCGAGCCTGTCCGGGAATGGGTGTTCTGCCAGCACAGATGAGAACTCGGCACTGAACTCCGCGTTTACTCCGAATCCGGCCGATGGCTGCATAGTCCCAAGCAGTAATTTCGCGGACTCCGGGCGACTCCTGTTACAGGAGCGGTCATTCGAACATCGGGAGTCGCATTTGCGCTAATCCGCGAATGTCGCGCTCGGCATCAGCCGCACCACGTTCTCCCGCCACGGTGGAAAAAGGGGCAAACACCGGTGTTTATGGACCCACGCGTGTTCGAATAATGGTGTCGTCGACATGGTGTTCGCGTCCTGCGGGTTTGACTTGCGATTGAACAGGCGCGAGGCGGTAATCCTCGCGCCGGTATGGGCATCAGTTGCGCGGGATACCCTTCTTCTCCATCGTCAGGGTCTCGTCGGCGCGCCCCCAGCCACCGTCGGCGACCTCATCCACGAGAACCATCGAGTAAGGACGGACGCCCTCGCCGAAGTACTCGACGAACATGGCCGTCGTGCGATGGATGATCTCTTCTTTTTTCGCGGCATCGAGCGTGCCTTCCGGAAACTTGTAATTGGCAAATGGCATGAAAGACTCCTTTATTGAGGATTGGAAACGAGGCGTCGGTTTTCGGCACCTGGACATTGCGCAGTTGGCCGACTGCCTTGAAAGCGATTATTCCAGCGCAGAGTACCTGGATAAATGGTGGTAAATTGCCATGACTATTCAATGGGAATAACTAATCGAGATCGGCGGATATGGATCGCTTTGACACGCTGCAGTTGTTCGTCAGGATCGTGGAGCAGGGCAGTTTCACCAAAGGCGCAAGCATGGTGGACATTCCGCGCCCGACGGCGACCTATGCCATCAAGGCACTCGAGGCGCGGCTCGGCACGCGGTTACTCGAACGAACAACGCGGCACGTGCGGCCGACACTGGACGGCCAAGCTTTTTACGAGCGCTGCGTGCGCATCCTGAGCGAGATCGACGACGCGGAGTCGTCGTTCTCGCACCAGACCAGCAACCCGCGTGGCGTGTTGAGGCTGGACCTGCATGGCACGCACGCCACACGCATCGTGTTGCCGCGCATCGACGAGTTTCGTGCGCGCTATCCGGGTATCGAACTGGTGGTGAGTAGCGGCGATCGCCTCGTCGACCTCGTGCGCGAAGGTGTCGATTGCGTGATCCGTGGGGGGCATCCGCGCGACTCGTCGCTGATCGCGCGGCCCGTGGCCGTCGTGCCGCAGATCATTTGCGCGAGCCCCGCCTATCTGCAGCGATTGGGCATGCCCTCGAAACCGGCTGATCTGAGCTCGCATGAAGCCGTCGGCTTCTTTTCTCAGACGAGCGAGTCCTCCTATGCGATCGAACTGCGCATCGAGCGGAAGATCACTGAATTCAAGCTGCGTAAATGGATCTCGGTGGGCGACGCCGAGAATTATCTCGTCTGCGCGTTGCGCGGGGCGGGTCTGATTCAGTTGCCTCGCTTCCATGTAGAGGACGAGCTTGCCGATGGTCGCCTGGTGGAGGTCCTGAAGGAGTGGGAGAGTCCGGGCTTACCCATCAATATTCTCTATCCCCAGCACCGGCAGCTCGCTCCGAGGGTCCGTGCTTTCGTGGATTGGGCGAGTCAGGTGTACGCGGCGAAATTCGGCGGTGAGGCAAGAATTGCGAATAGTGAAAGTCGAGCTAACGCCAAGCCTTCGTGAATTCGCCGATCACGCGCGAGAGATGCGCCTGCATCGCCGAGCGCGCAGCGGCCGCGTCGCGCGCCGCGATGGCCGAAAAGATGCGCTGATGGTCTTCCTGTGAAGCCGCCCGCAGCGCGGGCGTATGGAAGTGCTCTTCAATCTTTTTCCACAACGGGTCGGCGCGGGAGTTGTCCCACATCGCGGTCACCACGAGCCGGAGCACTTCGTTTCCCGTCGCCCGCGCAATCGCCAGATGGAACTCGCGGTCAGCGGCCTCGTTCGCGGCCTTGTCATCCATGTTTTCGCGCATTGTGCGCAATGCAGCGAAAAGCAGGTCGAGGTCCGAATCCTTGCGTTCGGTTGCAGCGAGCGCCGCGATTCCGCTTTCAATCACCCCCCGCGCGCGCAGCGTCTCGATCGGGCCTGGCCCACGCGGCAGTTCGAACGTGACGGAGCGCGCCTCGGGTGCTTCGGCCACGTAAATGCCCGACCCTACACGCACCTCGACCACGCCCTGTATTTCCAACGCGATGATCGCCTCCCGCACCAGCGTGCGGCTTACACCGAAACGTTCGGCGAGCGTGCGCTCGGAAGGCAGGCGGGCACGAGGCCCGACGCGGCCAGCCGCGATCAGGTCGTAGATCTGTTTCGCCAGCCCGACATAGGTACGGTCGGCCGCGTTCGCATCGGCGGCTCGGCCGGTTGGCGTGTGCGAAAGATCGGCCATCCAGGATTCTCGAAATCGTTGAAGCCGCCCGGCGGCGGCTGAAGTTCGCCGGAATGGTACACCAATTTCGTGTGACGCCGCGCTTGTCCGCCGCACGCCTGTCTTCGTCCATCCAGCATGGAAATGGCATGATTTCAGCCCGACCACGCGGTGCACCTTTCGCACTGGTAAACCACTATCGCGGGCAGATTGGTATGCCAGTACTGTCAGACGGGGAGGCGTCCGCGTATGGCCTCGGTTCCGCTTCGAGGGGCGCCTTTGAAGAGACCATGCCGCCAGGTCGGCGAGTCCGATTCTCCCGCTGTAGCACATCCGCAAGATTCCCTGCGTTACGCACACCGTGCCGGTAATTCACACCAGGCGATGTGCGCCGGCATCCGGTAGGTTCAATCCAACAAACAGGAGACAACATGCTTTCAGGAATCCAGGTGCTTCGAGCGGCGGCGACCGCGGCATTGGCGCTGTGTGCTAGCGGGGCTTTCGCGCAGGCATCGATCGTTTCCGGACCGCCCAGCGATCCCACGTGCATGGTCCCATGGAAGAGCGACACGAAATTCGTCAAGTATCCGAAGAAGAGCGGGCCCTACCGAATCGCGCTCGTGAACGGCTATATCGCGAACACCTGGCGGATCCAGATGATCAAGACGGCCAAGGCCTATACGGCGCAACCGGCCGTCGCCGCCAAGCTCAAGGAATTCAAGGTCGTCTCGACCGGCGAGGACGTACCGGCGCAGATTTCGGCCGTCAACAACTTCATCGATGCCGGTTATGACGCGATCATCGTCGACGCGCAGAATCCCGCCTCATTCGGACCCGCGATCCGCCGCGCGAAGAAAGCCGGCGTCGTGCTGGTCGCGTTCGACAACACGCTCGACAGCGAAGACGCGATCAACGTCGACGTCGACCAGTACGGGCTCGGCGTGTTGTGGGCCAACTGGCTCGCGAGCCACCTGCCGAACGGAGGCAAGGCGCTCGAGGTCCGCGGGGTGGCGGGCACGTCGGTCGACACGGACCGGCACAACGGTTTCCAGAACACGTTGAACGCGACCGGCAAGAAGTGGAACATTGTCCAGGTCTATGGCAAGTGGGACGACGGGGTCGCGCAGAAAGCCGTCGCCGACGCGATTGCCGTGCAGGGCCATTTCGATGGAATTTCGGCGCAGGGCGGCGACACGGGTGTCGTGCGCGCGATGCTCGATGCGAAACATCCTTTCGTGCCGTTCGGCGGCGAAACGGAGAACGGCTTTCGCAAGTTCTGTGCGCAGTATGGGAGCCAGGGCCTGAAGTGCACGTCAGCGGGTAGCGGTCCCGCGCAGGTGGCGGTGGCGATCAAGACGGCGCTCGCCGCGCTGGACGGCCAGACGATCCCGGTCGCGATCAAGCTGCCGCTCGACGTCACCGACGATTCGAAGCTTAAGGCGGGCGTCAACTATTTCCCGAACGAGTCCGACAACTTCTTCGTCGGCAACTCGTTTCCGACTTGCGGCATCAATTTTTCCGCGCAGGAAATCATGACGCAGAGCCAGGGCAACCAGTGATCGGGTTGGCCTGCGACGTGACGGGAGACCAAGCATGCGGCAGGACAACGAGCAGTCGTTCTTTCAGATGTCTGGCGTGTCCAAAAGCTACGGGGGGGCCGTCGCGCTGGATCAAGCGGATCTGGCGGTGCGCAGGGGACGCATCCACGCGATCCTCGGCGAGAACGGCGCGGGGAAGTCCACGCTGCTGAAGGTGATGTCCGGCGTCGTGCAGCCGGACGAGGGAACGATGCACCTCGATGGTCGCCAAGTCGCGTTTGCGTCGCCCGCCGAGGCGAACGCGGCCGGCATCGTCTGCGTGTATCAGGAACTGTCGCTCATCCCTGACTTGAGCGTGGCAGACAACATCTTCGCTTCGAACCCGCCGCGACGCTTCGGCATGATCGACCGCCGGGCCCAGCGCCGTCAAGCCGAGGCAGCGCTTGCACGAGCGGGCGCTGCCGACATCAATCCGCTCGCGAAAGTCCGCGACCTGCCGCTGTCGCGCCAGCAGATGGTTGAGCTCGCAAAGGGGCTTGCGCGCAAGCCGCGCATCCTGATTCTCGACGAGGCCACGTCGGCGCTGACCGCGGCCGACGTGGCGCGCGTCATCGAGGTGCTCAAACGCCTGCGCGAAGAGGGGCTCGCGCTGCTCTTCATCTCACACCGGATGCACGAGGTGAAGGCGCTCGCGGACGAATGCACGGTCTACCGCAACGGTCGTCATGTGATGAGCTTCGAGGCGGGCACGCGCTCCGACAATGAGGTAGTCGAAATGATGATTGGCCGCAAGTACCAGCACGCCTTTCCGGACAAGCCCGAGCGCCGTCTCGCCGCTGGACCGGTTCTCGCCTGTCACGATCTCGCCTGGAACGACACGCTGCAGGGCGTCAGCTTTTCGTTGAAGCCCGGTGAAATCCTCGGGCTGGGCGGCCTCGACGGGCAAGGGCAGCGCGAATTGCTGCTCGCATTGTTCGGCGTGTTGCGCGGTTGCACGGGGGAGATTGAGGTCGACGGTAAGGTCGTGTCGATCGCGAGTCCCGTGATCGCGCGCGCCAACAAAATCGGTATGGCGCTGATTCCCGAGGACCGCAAGACCGAAGGCCTGATGCTGCCGATGTCGGTGCGGGAGAACCTGTCCTTCGCGGCTCTGGATCGCATGTCGACCGCAGGCGTGATTGATCGCGACCGTCAGCAGTCGTTCGTCGACAGGATGATGGGGCTCCTCGCCATCAAGTCGTTCAGCGTCGACGCGGCCGTGGGCTCGCTGTCGGGCGGCAACCAACAGAAGGTAGTGATCGCGAAGTGGCTGATCCGGCAGCCGAGAATCCTGCTCCTCAGCGACCCGACGCGGGGCATCGACGTCGGCACCAAGCAGGAGATCTACCAGTTGCTCAGGCGCCTCGCCGACGCAGGCGCCGCGATCGTTTTCTATTCCACCGACTATGACGAACTCATCGGCTGCTGCGACCGCGTGCTCGTGCTGTACGAAGGCCGGATCAAGAAGGAACTCGTCGGGCCGGAGATCACCGAGCAAAACCTGATTGCAAGTGCACTGGATTTGCCCGTCGGACAGATCTCTCCTTCCCTGGGAGTCGCGCCATGAGCGGGCTGCGTTACTGGTATGCGGAAAATCGCGGGGCGGCGTTCGCCTTCGGCCTGTTCGTGCTGATGTTCGCGATCTACCTCTTCAACTATCCGTCGACGCTGTCGGCGAACGTGTTTCAGACGGCAGCGAACAAGGCGGTACTGCTCGCGCTGGTATCGATGGGTCAGGCGCTCGTCGTGCTGACGGCTGGCATCGACCTGTCGATCGGCATGACGCTCGTGCTGACGAATTGCGTTGGATCGTGGATTGTGACGGGCGACGCGCTGCACAGCGCACTCGGCATCGTTGGCGTGCTCGCGGCCGGCGCGCTGTGCGGCGCGCTCAACGGCATCATCATTATTTACGGTCGTCTGCAGCCGATCGTGACGACGATCGCAACGGGGGCTGTCTATTATGGCCTGGCGCTGCTGCTGCGACCGGTTCCCGGCGGATCGATCAACGAGGACCTCGCCGACGCACTGACCGGCAAGGTCGCCGGAGTCGTGCCAGCGAGCTTGCTGATTTTGCTCGCGGCTGTGGCGATTGTCTGGATTCCTTTCAAACGTTCGGTGGTCGGGCGCGCGGCATACGCGACCGGCTCGTCCGAATCTGCGGCCTTTCTGTCCGGCATGCCGATCCGCCGCGCGAAGTTCGCGAGCTATACGCTGGCTGGCCTGCTCGCCGCGATCGGTGGTTTGTTTCTGACGTTCTTCACGGACACGGGAGAAGCGAGCCTAGGCAGCGCCAACTCATATACCCTGTTTTCGATCGCCGCCGTGGTGATCGGCGGCGTGTCACTGCTGGGCGGAAAGGGCAGCGCGATCGGCGCGATCTTCGGCGCATTCGCATTCCGTTCCATCGGCGACCTGCTGTTCGTGTTCAACGTCGATGCGCTGTGGCAGCCGCTGTTCCAGGGTGTGATTCTTCTGCTCGCTGTCGCGATCGGCGCGTGTGGGCTGTTCAGGGTGCGCAACCGTCTGGAGTGGTTCCAATGAGCGACGTTTCCGCAACCAGCCGGCCCACGTTCTTGTCGAGGCTCACGCGCAAAATCGACCGGCCGATCGTTATCGCGTTCGCATGCATTGTCGTGCTGCTGCTCGTCGGCGGCATGTATTCGCGGAACTTCATGTCACCGGAATACATCCTGCTGCAGTTGAAGGTTGGCGCGTTCCTTGGCATCATCGCGACCGGCCTGATGATGGTAATACTGCTCGGCCACATCGACCTGTCGCTGCCGTGGACGATCACGGTCGGCGCGATGATGGCGTGCGCCGTCGCGGGGCACGGCGAACTCGGGGACATCCTCGCGATTCCAGTCGGGATCGGTTGTGGCGTGCTGATCGGTATCGTCAACGGTATCCTCGTCGCGCTCCTGCGCATTCCGTCGATGATCGCGACGCTCGCGACCAATGCGGTCGCGCAGGGCGTCATGATCGCCTACACGGGGGGATCGTCGCCACAGGATTCCGCGCCACACGTGATGCGATGGCTCGCGGCGGGCTGGCTCGTACCGGGCGTACCGAATGCCGTCGCGCTGTGGGTGCTGATCGGCGGCGCCACGATGTTCCTGCTGTCGCGCACGACCTTCGGTCGCACGCTGTACGCAATCGGCAACACCGAACGCGCGGCGTACCTTTCCGGCATCAATACGCGGTTCGTGACAGTGGCCGCTTTCGCCGTGTGCGGCGCGTTCGCCGCGTTCGGCGGCGTACTGCTTGCGGGTTATGCGTCGAAAGCGGCGCAGTCGATGGGCGACGCTTACCTGTTGCCGGCGATCGCTGCGGTCGTGCTCGGCGGCACGTCGATTCTAGGTGGCCGGGGCTCGTACCTCGGCACAGTGGCCGGCGCGATCCTCATCACACTGCTTCAGTCGATCCTCTCAGTCGCGCAAATGCCGGAGGCGGGGCGCCAGATCATCTACGGCGTGGTGATCGCGGCGATGCTGCTGCTATATGGGCGCAGCAAGCGGGAAGCGTAGGAAGAATCGGTTGTCGTTTTCTGTTCGCTCACTTGACACCGGGCCCGCTAATGGGTGGCAACGATCTAGACGTAGCAGTCGACTGTCCGTTCGTGGCCGGTCTGTGCCTGACGGATGTCGGCGCTAACCTGCCCGGAGCGGCCTTACTATCCCAGTGAGCGGTCGACCACAGCATCCCGGGTTGGCACATTCCGCTCTAAATCAACTCCGCGACGCGTACGATAATGAGCGCGGCGGGTACAAGCATGACTTGTGCACACAAGGTTCCGACAACTCGTGCCCCGGCGAGGGTGGTGATAGCTCGTCGAAAGCTGTTTTCGGAGATTCGGCCTTCGATCACGTCGTCCGTCATGACGGAAACCTGCGGGTCAATGACCACCGCCAATACCACGGTCGCAAAGCCATTAATGACCGACGATAGATTGGCGCACGTCACGCGCAAATCCGGCTTTAGGTATCCCGCGTAGAGCGACGCGAAAACACCGATAGTCCAGATGGCCATCGCAAAGATGTTGAGAGCTATCACCGTCCCGGAGACACCGGCACCCTTCGTCAACTGAGAGATATTTTTTCGCGACGGAACCCGTGCGCCGTCCCGCATATAGCTGATGCCGCCCCGGCTAAAAATGTGGAGTAAAAGGCGCGGCAATGAACGGTTAGCCTGAAAGTGCTCGACGGCGCGACTGAAATAACGCTGGAACGTTGGAATCAGCAACGCACCGACTATGCTTGCCGCTGTGGCTGAAATCAGGAATAGCCGAAAATCACCAAGCAGCCCACCGTCAAGATGGCGAGCAATATCAAGCTCCACGCGCTTAGCTATAAACGGCCCTTGAAACGAGTTCGCCGTTCTGGAAACAAGCGCGATGATTCCGAATAGAGAAAACGACACAGCGATACGTCGGGTGCGAACACCGGCGATCCGCACCGCATAAGCCAGCGTCGCGATAATGTGGATGACGAATGTTAGTCCGCAGATGATCAAAAGCTGGGTGTCCATGCGGTCGCGGCCAGGTTGAGCGAAAGTCAGAGTCTACCGGAGCACCATCACTAGTCGGATTGTCGCCAAACTGACGGGCCGGCCGACTGTCCGTTCGTGGCCGGATCCCGTCCGATGCTGAACTTCCGTGACCATGACCGGATCGTGCCCGCGGTCGAGTCGATTCACACGCCAGATGTTGCCGGGCGGAAATACACTCCTCACCGCCGCTGTCGACGATGACATGCTTGTCGGTTTCGAGCATGAAGCGGTTGCCCGCTGCGCGCGTTGTCACAGGGTGGGAGATTTTCGATGCTTTGGCGAACGCCTCGCGGGCGTTCTCGAGGTCGAACTTTTCCACCGACCGCGGCGCGAACTGATGCGTGCTATGGCCGCCGGAGCAGGCAAGAATTTCCGGACCGACAACGTCGGTATTGCCATGGTTGTTCGGCATATAGTCTTTCGCCCAGGTTATACCCGGAAACACTATCCTGGGCCCTTAAGGACCTATCAAAACGGCCGATATCCCGGAAGCGGGACTGGAAGTCCGGTCCGGAGATTGGAGAATCCCACGCGGTCTGTCGCACGGAATTCCGAGGTGAAAGTATGGAAAAAAAAGTGCTCATCGCGGTAGCCGCTGCGCTTATGTCTTCAGTGGGCGCGCTGCATCCCGAATCCGCCCGTGCCGCTGATGCTGAAGCCTCGGCTTTCGAAGACTCGACCGTCGATGCATCTCTCGATCCCGGCGAAAAACGCGTCTCCGCCGAAGCCGACATTCAGGCGCGCCTGGCAGACCTGCGCTATGCGTATTTCATCGGCTATAGCGCGCGCGCCAGGGAAGACTCTAAATCCTATGCGACCTTGGGCGACGAGGTGAAGCATCGGCAAAAGCAGCTTGCTGCGCCGGCCATGCCCGCATCGCCGAAGCCGGTTGTCGAGCGGGTTGCACCCCCAAGGCGGGTCGTAGCGCAGGCCGCGTCGCTGAGGCAAGTATCCGCGCCGGTCACATCGCCGACGAGGAATGCTGCGGCGCGACCCATGCCGTCCAGGCAGGTCATCGCGCAGGCCGGGCCTGTGCCGCTGAAGCACGGTCCCGCGCAAGTCGCGTCGGTGCCGCCGAGGCGGGTCTCTGCACCGGTCGCGTGGTTGAAGCAGGCTTCAGTGCGGGTTACGCCGTCTAAGCGGGGTGAAATGCAACCTGTGCCTCTGAAGCAGGTTTCTACGCGGACTGCGTCGCCGAAGCTGTTTGCCACCGAGTCCGAGCCTCCGATACTGATTCCGACGCAAGCCGTGACGGCATTGCCGGAAGCAAAATCGGACAATGATGACGACGCGCAGGTGACGCAGAGGCGCGATTTCCAGAACGCTCAGCGGGCGGTGCCGCAATATCGGCAGGCCGATGACGAACCGCAATACGCCGTGGAGCAAGGAACTCAAGCGGCTCCGCCAACGCAAGCAGCGTACAACCGGCAACCTCGGCAATATCAGAATCAGCAGCCCCGGCAATACGCGGCGGCGCCGGCCTATCACCAGATGTCAACAGAGTCCCAGGAGTCAGGTGGGTACGCCGGGCGGGAGTACGCGCCGCCGCCTCCGCCGCCTCGAACCGTTCAGGCTAACCAGTACGCGCCAGCTCCATATCCGCCCGCCCGGTACCAACCGGCTGCCGTGCAGTCCGCCTATGTACCTCGGCCGCCCACTCAAGCGGCGGCGCAGCAGGTCATCATGGTGGGCCGCCCGCCTGCCTATCCGGCATATAACGAGATGTACACGCCGCCTGAACTGCGGCGGCCGTACCCCGCCGGTTACGGCAATCCGGCGCAGCCAGCCGGATATCAGGGATGGGAGTAGGCCACTCACTCGCATGTGCAGAAGCTGCCGTCCATCTCCTCGACGACGCCTGTCGGCAATCGACCACATTGCTGACGTAGAACCCAGCGCATCTCAATGTCCGCAATGGCCGATGACCTGCCGACAGCCAAACGCCATTGACTGCCGCTCATCGGCCGAAGCTGTCGGTGAGGTGACGAAGTCGGTGAGGCGGCTACAGGTCACTTTCCTGCCGTTCGCACGCCGATGGCCGCGAATGTCAGGGCTCACTGTCAGCGAATGCGTGCTCCCGACCCAGGCTGTGTGGAAACCCGATGGCATTACAATGCGACGCGTGACGCCGCCCCCCAGCGGCGCGTTTGACTGCCTTCGCAGCCATCACAACGCCCACGAGCAGGTGAACCTCTCTGATGCGTTACAGGCGAGTCTAAGGGCTTTATTTTGGGACCTTCGGGTGCTCACGCACCCACCAGCCGCATCGCCTTCATTGTCTTCTTGAAGCCCAGGATTCTCAGCACTCGCGTGAGATTGTAGGCGAGTACGTTTAAACTCATCTCGGTACCTACATTGGGCAGCCTGCGCGTCAGGAAATGCGTATAGCCCATCCAGTGCTTGAACGTTCCGAAGACATGTTCTACCGTCCGCCTGCGTATCTTCATTGCGTCTGGCGTTTTGTCCAACCGACGTTGAACGCCTTCCAGCACAGACTCATGTTCCCAGCGGGTAATCCGCCGATAAGAACTTGGTGTGCATTTGGATTTCATTGGGCACTGCGGGCACGCACTGCTCCAGTAGCGGCGCAGTTGCATTCCGTGTTCCTCTCCAGTGAAGCGGTAAATTGCGCGCTGACCAGCGGGGCATTTATATGCGTCGTCCCGGGCAATGTAGACGAAGTCTGACCGATCGAACCGACCATGATGTTTAGCGCTTGATGTCGTCGGTTTCGGCAGCATTACCGCGATCCCGGCATCCGCGCACTCCTTGATCTGAGTTCCGGTGTAGTAGCCACGATCGGCGACTGCCCGCAGCCTTGTCTTGCCCATCGCGTCGCGCGCAGCTTTTGCCATGGGGCTAAGCTGTGCCCGGTCACTGCCAGAGTTTGTGACCTCGTGAGCCACGATGAGATGATGTTTGGCGTCAACGGCCACCTGCACGTTGTAGCCCACCATTGCCGAGCCCTTGCCGCTCGTCGCCATGGAGCGCGCGTCGGGATCAGTCATCGAGAGTTGGCCATCAGGCTGCGTCTTGAGTTGCTCTTTGATCTGATCGAGGTTCCGCATCTGCTCGCGTAAGCGCGCGATCTTATCTTGCAATCGAGTTGTCTTCGCTTCGAGCTCCGCGGGTTGCGTACGATCGGCAGTCTCCAGCGCGTTCAGATACCGCTGGATGCTCTCCTCGATCTGCTTCTGGCGCTTGTCGACCTTACCCTCGGTGAAGTTGCGATCCCGAGTATTGACTGCCTTGAACTTGCTACCGTCAATGGCGACTAGCGCTTGCGAGAACAGCTTCAGCTCACGGCAGAGCATCACGAAGCGGCGACATACGTTGCGAATGCCGCCGCCGTTGTCACGACGAAAGTCGGCTATGGTCTTGAAGTCTGGAGCCAGTCGGCCCGTAAGCCACATCAACTCAACATTGCGTTGGCATTCACGTTCCAGGCGACGGCTCGATTGAACACGGTTCAGGTAGCCGTAAATATAGATCTTCAGCAGCACTGCTGGATGATAGGACGGGCGTCCTGTAGTCGACGGCATTGCTCCATCGAAGCCCAGTAATGCGAGGTCAAGCTCTTCTACAAACGCCTCGATAATCCTGACCGGGTTGTCCGTTGCCACGAAGTCATCAAGGCACTCTGGAAGCAGCGTCACCTGCTTGCGATCTTCACCTTCTATGAATCGCTTCATCCGGTCACCCATGCTGAATGAGTTAATCCAGTTTAGGCGATCAGCGCGTTTTCACACAAGCTCGACCCGTTTCAGTCATCCGAGATCGCCGAGACCGGACGTTACGGACGGCACGGCGGTCGCCAAAGCTTAACAATATTTTGTCAACCGCCAGAGATCGGCAATCATCTTTTTGGCGTCCAGATGACGGCGTTCCACGGGGTATAACGTGTCGAGGAGGTACCCGCGACCTGGCCGCGACTGTTGATTGCGCTAGCCGAACCGCCGTTGCCACCGGGGAGTGTGCCCAGGTCAGTCATCACTCCGTGTTCATACAGAAAAGCGTGAAAGTTCCCGCTTGCATCGGTTGACGAGCCGACCACCTGGCCTCGATCGTTGATTCCGGACGCAGCACTGATATTGCCACCGGGTAGTGTGCCTAGGTCGGTCATCACCCCTTTTTCATACAGGAAGGCGTGCTCGTACCCGCCTGGAGTGGCCGCCTGGCCGACCACCTCACCGCGATTGTTGATCGCGAAAGCGTCAGCGCTGTTGCCGCCGGGGAGCATGCCCAGGTCAGTCATCACACCGTTGTCGTACAGAAAGGCGTGGTCGTTGCCGTCGGTTGCTGTAGTGGACCCGCCGACCACCTGGCCGCGATCGTTGATCCCAAAAGCCCAGCAGAAGTAGCCACCGAGTGAGCCCAGCTCGGTCACCACGCCTTTTTCAAACCGAACGGCTTTGGCATCCGTGAGTGCGTCGAGCGACCAACCGACCACCTGGCCGCGATTGTTGATGGCGGTAGCGATACTGGCGTTGCCGCCGGGGAGCGTGCCCAGGTCGGTCATCACCCCGTTTTCAAACAGAAAGGCGCGCTCGTTGTTCCCGTTTGCAGTGGACCAGCCGACCACCTGGCCGCGATCGTTGATCCCGCTTGCGGCAGCATTGTTGTCACCGGGGAGCGTGCCCAGGTCGATCACCTTCCCGTCTTCAAACAGGGTCGCGTGCTGGTCCCCGCTCACGATGTTCGAGAAACCGACCGCCTGGCCGCGCTCGTTGATTCCACCAGCCTGGCTCGCATTGCCGGGGAGCGTGCCGAGATTCCTGATGACAAAACTTTGACCTGCGGCGGGCTGGAATGCGGCAGCCGCGAGCAGGGTGCAAACAATCAGGGCACGGTGAACGGAATGCACACTGCAAATTGGCCTGCATGCGCTTTGCATAATAATTCCCTTTCATGGGGCATGAACTGGATCGCCGTCGGCAACCGGGCAGTAGGCATACCGAATGCGCTTTGACAAGGACGCAACTGATCAAGCACGGACTTCAACACGACTTAGGTTCATGTGCGGCACAAGGCGGTACACCTTGCGTCTCAATGTCGGGGGAGGTCGACAGGGAGTCGAGTTTTTTTGTATTTAGAAGATGGGCGCAGACAGAAGTTATCGAGGAGTCTAGTCCACGAAGTGGTTTTTTCAACTTATTAAGTGTGAGGCAGATTAATGACAATGAAAAATTGTGATTACTTGCCTTTGCTCGACAGTGGGTTAAACGATAGCTTGGGTTCGAGCGCTCGACCCTCTGGACCTCTTCGAATGCGGGACGGACATCAGCCCGTCGCGCTATATAGCTTTCGGCATGGCGTCGTCGGAGACAAATACACTTGGCCAATTTCCCCTTGCGCACTTCCTGGCGAGTCCCAGGACAGCGTCGCCGGTCATCAAGCTTCCCATCAGGTGATGCCCCATCCATTAATAACGTGGAACTCGACCACAATATTGTCGACGATGTTTGGGCGACAGCCGAACGACCGCTCCCGGCCGAACAGCGGCGGATGACGGTCGCCTCACATCGACCCTGAACGACCTTTCGTGGCATTGCTGTTCAAACGTCTCGCTCTTGAGTACATCGGTCACTCGCGGGACTGCCCTTGAGGGCGGTCCGGCCTTCACGTGGGTGCTGACTTTACTGTTCCGAACGATGTCTTCGGCACGTACAGCCATTCAGGCATCCTTTAATCTAATGGAGAAGCGGGCCGACCGCGTCCTGATCGAGTCGGCCGACTGCTTGCTATCACTTGTCGACACACAAGTGACTTGTATACCTAACGCGATATCATTGAGCGAGGGCGCGTTCGTTTTCGGACTTGCGTCGCTCAAGAGCGCGACAGCCGCCTTTTTCAAAAACAATCGCGGGTCGATATCAACATGCGTGCAATAGCGAGACGAAGGTTCATTTCACTGTCACTGGCTGCATGCGCCGCCGGCATGATCGCGGCTCGGGCGCGCGAGCACAACGCACCGGGCGGCATCGCCTATGGCAAGGCGCCGCGCCAGCGGCTCGACGTATATGCGCCCGATTCCCGCACTCGCACGAACTACCCCGTCGTCGTGTATTTCTACGGCGGAGGCTGGCAAAGTGGTTATCGCTCGAACTCGCGCGGAGTCGCCCAAGCGCTCGCCGCGCGAGGCATCGTAACGGTCGTGGCGGATTACCGCGTTTATCCGGAGACTGTCTTCCCTGGCTTTCTCGACGACCCTGCCGCCGCAGTGCGCTGGACCCGCGATCATGTGCGCGAATTTGGCGGCGACAGCGGACGCATTTTCGTAATGGGACATTCCTCCGGCGCGCATATGGCGGCGATGCTCGCGACCGATCCGCGCTATCTGGCCGCGCAGGGCATATTGAATACCTCGCTCGCCGGGATGATCGGACTCGCGGGTCCGTACGCCGCAATTCCGACGAGCGACCCTCACATGGACGAGATCTTTCCGGCGGCCCTGCGCGAGCGGGCGCTGCCCATCGCGTTCGTCACGGGAAACGAGCCACCGATGTTGCTCGCCGCCGGCACGGCGGATACCGATGTCGATCCGCGCAACAGTGATCGTTTCGCAGACGCGCTGCGCGCGCATGGCGACGCCGTCGAACTGAAAAAATATCCGGGTTACGGCCACGATACGATCGTCGAGTCGTTTTCGGCGGCGCCGAATACGGTCTCACCGGTTCTGGCCGACGTCACCGCTTTCATCGATGCGCATTAAAGATGCGATTCGATAATCGGCGCAAAAAGACGGCGGCTTTCGCCCAGCCGATGGCCGGTGTCGAAAGCGAACGCGCTATATGAGTGTCTTGCTAGCCGATCGGACGAAGGTCTCTTGATGGCCGACTGCACGCGTTCGCCCTGCGTACCAGCGGAATGCGGCCCTCCGCGATGAGCAAAAAATCGGACTCCGATCAACCAATTGGAGTCTGACATGGAAACCAGGCAAACGCGGGAGTCGTGGAACAGAGGCAAACCGATTGGGCAAAAACCACCGCTGAAGCTGAAGGACATCTGGGCAATACGAATTTATCTCCAGAATGCGCACGCGGTTCGCGATCTTGCTTTATTCAATGTCGCAATCGATAGCAAACTTTGCGGCTGCGACTTGGTCGACCTTCGTGTCGCCGCACGCCGACGCAGTTCGATCGGGACCGTGCGGCCGCCAATTCACCAGATGCCGAGCGAGTACTGCCGGCCAGCAGGAGCTGTTCGTCACCACAAACTGCGAGGCCGCTCTTATGGTTTTAACGGCCGTTCGCGCACGCATGGCGAACTACAAACCCATTCCGCCCGAGAAAATCGAGCATCCACGCAGCGATTGCATCTGCGTCGGGCGCCAGATCGAGCGCGAAATGCCCGGCATCCATCACGTGTATTTCCGCTTGAGGCAAATCCCGCGCGTAGGCGACTGCTCCTGCGGCCAGTTGCGACGGATCGTAACGACCCCAGACCACGAGTGTCTTGGGTTGCGCCTTTCTAAGCCATGCTTGCCATTGCGGATAAGACGCGACATTGGTTCGATAGTCGTAAAACAGATCGCTCTGGATTGCCGTCTCGCCGGGGCGACTCAACATCGCGTATTCACCGGTCCAAAGGTCCGGATCGTACACACTGGGGTCGGGGCTCGTGCCTACATGCCGTTGTTTCGCGGCCGCAAGCGACATCAAATTTTGTTCGACGGCAGCCTCGTATTTGCTTCGATCGTTCCAGAACGCCTTGCGCGTGGCCCATAGTGGGCCCAAGCCGTCTTCGTGGGAGGTCGCATTTTGAATGATGAGCGCCTTGACGCGTTCGGGATGGGCCATTGCGAGCCGCATACCGACAGGACCGCCGTAGTCCTGTACGTATAGTACGTATGACGTCGCATGGACGCTTTGCGCAAAGTGGTCGACGATGGTCGCGAGGTGATCGAACGTATAGGCGAACTTGTCAGATGGTGGTGCGTCGCTATGACCAAACCCTGGGTAATCGGGCGCAATCAGGTGATACCGGTCGGCGAGCCTTTGAAACAATGGCTCATACATTCTCGACGTCGATGGAAATCCATGCAGAAGCAGGATCGTCGTCGCAGCAGACGGCCCCGCCTCGCGATAGAAGATCTGGAGACCGTCGACTTCAACGCTTTTGTAACGTGTCGGTTCGCGCATCGTATTCTCCTGAGCGGCGACCTCGGCAACAGCCGGGACCGCGTGGCTCCGTGCGGCCAAAATCGGCCCATCGGCTCTGGCGTGCAGTTTCACGATAATCATCGGCAACGTCGTTGGTGCTTAATCAGATTTCTTCAGGCGTAGACCTCCCTCCCCAAAGGATCGCTTGGGCAACGACCACGTAGTCTCCGTTAAATGTTGCCGCGGGTGAGCCATAAAGTTGGTACCCAAGCGCCAGCGCTTCCGAAACCCTATAGCAGAAAGCGGCGTCATCCTTTCCAGTAAGAATACGATAGCGTGGCAAGCCATTTGGCGGCTCTGAAGACATGTCTGTGCTCCCTGATCTGACTTGATGTGTGCTGACAGCGAGGCGCCGCCTTAGTGGAAGTTAGAGAATATAGCGTCAACCGAAAGTGCGGGGAGACCGTGACGTGATGGCTGCTCGATAACGCCACCGTCCGCAAACCGCCACATTACTGACAGAACCCAGCCCGCTCCAATGTCGGCACCACATCGTGAAAAGCGCCGTGACAGGCTTTATTCTTTCAGATCACCCCTCCGGCGAACGAGCGTTTTCTTTTATAAATTTACTTGACACCTAAACTATCGAAGCCTAAATTAAAGTGGACTCTTCAGCCTGGAGCGCACTATGCGCATCGTTTGTATTGGTGGTGGCCCCGCGGGTCTGTACTTTGGCTTGCTCATGAAGAAGCAGAATCCCGCTCACGAGGTGACGGTGGTGGAGCGGAATCGTCCCTATGACACCTTCGGCTGGGGCGTGGTGTTTTCCGACCAGACGCTCGGCAACCTGCGTCGTGCGGACGAGGCGAGTGCGGCGGCCATTCTTGATGCGTTCAATCACTGGGACGACATCGACATCCATATCAATGGCCGCACGCAGCGTTCGTCCGGACACGGTTTCTGCGGCATCGGCCGCAAGCGCCTGTTGAACATTCTTCAGGAGCGGGCCGAGGCGCTAGGCGTGAAGCTGGTGTTCGAAACGCAGGTTACGAGCGACGAAGCGTATGACGCCGACCTCATCATCGCGTGCGACGGCGCGAACAGCGTGGTGCGCACGAAATACGCGGCCACCTACAAGCCCGACATCGACCTGCGCGATTGCCGCTTCGTCTGGCTCGGCACGGAGAAGCTGTTCGACGCCTTCACGTTCGCGTTCGAGAAGACCGAGTTCGGCTGGTTTCAGGCGCATGCGTATCGTTTCGACGACCACATGTCCACGTTTATCGTGGAAGCGCCCGAACGGGTCTGGCGTGCGGCGGGCCTGGATGAAATGAGCAAGGAAGACGGCATCGCATTTTGCGAGCGGCTCTTCGCCAAGTACCTCGACGGCCATGCGCTCAAGTCCAACGCGCAACATTTGCGCGGCTCCTCGCAGTGGATCCGGTTTCCGCGCATCGTGAACGAAACGTGGGTGCACAACCGCACGAATAGCGATGGCAGCGTGACGCCCGTGGTCCTGATGGGCGACGCCGCGCACACGGCGCACTTCTCGATCGGCTCCGGCACCAAGCTTGCGCTTGAAGATGCAATTGAACTGACGAACAGCATCGCGGCGCATCCGGGTGATCTGCCGGCCGCGCTCGATCACTACACGGACGTACGCAGTGTCGATGTCCTGCGCATCCAGAACGCTGCGCGCAACTCCACGGAGTGGTTCGAAAACGTGGACCGGTACGCATCTTTTGAACCGGAGCAATTCGCTTATTCGTTGCTCACGCGCTCGCAGCGCATCTCGCATGAAAATCTCCGTTCACGCGACGCCGCCTATCTAGCCGAGTTTGAAAACTGGATCGCACAGCGCTCGGGGCTTGATATAGATGCCAACACGCGCTCAGTCCCGCCCATGTTTACGCCGTTCACCGTGCGTGGTGTGACGCTGAAGAACCGCGTGGTGGTCTCGCCAATGGCGCAGTACTCGGCTGTCGATGGCATTGCGGGCGACTACCACCTGATGCATCTCGGCGCCCGCGCCATGGGCGGCGCGGCGTTGGTGATGACGGAGATGACCTGCGTCTCGCCCGAAGGCCGCATCACCCCGGGATGTCCCGGGCTGTACAACGAGACGCAACGCGACGCGTGGCGGCGCATTGTTGACTTTGTGCATCGTGAGAGCGACGCAAAGATCGGTATCCAGCTGGGTCATGCGGGTGCGAAGGCATCGACCCGCGTGAGTTGGGAAGGAATAGACAAGCCGTTTGAAGAGGGCAACTGGCCGATCGTATCGGCGTCGCGGCAACAGTACTTGAAGGGGATCAGCCAATGGTCGCACGCAGCAACCGCCAACGATCTGCGAGAGATCAAGCAGCAGTTCGTGCGCTCGGCCGAGCTTGCCGTGGACGCCGGTTTCGACTGGCTTGAATTGCACTGCGCGCATGGCTACCTGCTGTCCGGTTTCCTCTCTCCGCTGACGAATCAACGCGACGATGAATACGGTGGCTCGCCCGCCAACCGCCTGCGTTTTCCCATAGAAGTGTTCAACGCAATCCGCGCAGTGTGGCCCAAGGACAAGCCTATTTCCGTGCGCATCTCGGCGCACGATTGGGTGGATGGCGGCATCACGCCCGACGACGCCGTGCAGATAGCGCGAGCGTTCAAGGAAGTGGGCGCAGACATGATCGATGTATCGTCGGGACAGGTGAGCAAGGAAGAAAAGCCGGTCTATGGCCGCATGTTCCAGACGCCGTTCTCGGATCGCGTGCGCAACGAGGCGGGCATTGCGACCATTGCGGTGGGGGCGATCTCGGAAGCGGACCACGTGAACAGCATCATTGCAGCGGGGCGTGCCGACCTGTGCGCCGTGGCTCGCCCGCATCTTGCCAATCCCTCGTGGACGCTCGATCAGGCAGCGAAGATTGGTTACATCGACATCAAGTGGCCAAAGCAATACTTCGCCGCGAAGTCGCAACTGGAGCGCGGCTATGAGCGTGAGCGCGCGCAACGTGCGGAGGGCGAAGCATGAACACGGACACGCATCCCCTCGACGGCCAGCACGCGGTGGTCACGGGCGGCGGCAGCGGTATTGGCGCCGCGATCGCGCACGCGCTGGTGACAGCCGGTGCTCAGGTCACGTTGATGGGCCGGGATGCGGCGCGGCTCGCGTATCAGGCCGAGGTCCTGAGCGAAGCCGGGACCGTGCATGTGCAGAGCGTCGATGTCACGTCCGCCGATTCCGTCGCTGCAGCGTTCGCCGCTGTGCGCGAACACGGCTTCATCGACATCCTCGTCAACAACGCGGGGCAGGCCGAAGCCGCACCGTTCGCGAAGACCGATCTGGCGCTTTGGAAACGCATGCTCGACGTGAATCTCACGGGCGTGTTCCTCTGCACGCAAGAGGTCTTGCCGGCCATGCTCGAGCGCCGCAGCGGCCGCATTGTCAACGTAGCCAGCACCGCGGGCCAGTTGGGTTACGCGTATGTGGCCGCGTATTGCGCGGCCAAGCACGGCGTGATTGGCATGACACGTTCGCTCGCGCTGGAAGTGGCCACGCGCGGCGTGACCGTCAACGCAGTGTGTCCTGGTTATACCGAAACCGGGCTGCTCGAACAGTCGATCGAAAAGATCATCGCGCAGACCGGGCGCAGCGTGGACGAGGCGCGTGAAGCGCTGCTGCGCTCGAATCCGCAACGTCGCTTCGTGACGCCGGACGAAGTCGCCAGTTCCGCGTTATGGCTGTGCTTGCCGGAGTCGCGATCGATCACCGGCCAGACCATTTCTATTTCAGGTGGAGAAGTAATGTGAACAAGCCCGCTGCCCGCACGGTTAAACCTGCCGCGCCCGAGAAGACCAAGGCCGCCGGCAACGTTGTCGACCTTGAGATGAGCACTGGTGTGGACAGTCACATGGGACTGCGCTTATGGCTGCGCATGCTCACCACCACCAATCTTGTGCAGGCCGAACTGCGCAAACGCCTGCGCGCCGAATTCGACACCACCCTGCCGCGCTTCGACCTGATGGCGCAACTCGAGCGCCATCCGGAAGGCCTGAAGATGAACGAGCTTTCGCGGCGCCTGATGGTCACTGGCGGCAACGTGACGGGGCTTACCGACCAGTTGGAGAAGGAAGGCTTTGTTGTGCGCGATACCGATCCGAACGACCGCCGTTCGTTTGCCGTGCGCCTTACCGCCCATGGCCGCGAGTCGTTCGATCGCATGGCACGTGCACATGAACAATGGGTCGTCGAATTGTTCGGCGGGTTGCCGCTCGCCGACAAGGCGCGCATGCACCAGAAGCTGGGCAAGCTCAAGCAGCACTTGCGCGAGCGTACGGATTCCTGACGCCTGGCGAAGCACACAGATACGGAGACAGTCGATGAGCGACAACACCGCCGCGCTTTTTGCCGGCAACCGAACGCCCCTTGGTGACTATCACGCGAAGCATTTTGGCTGGGCGGTGGAGCAGGGCGTTGGCACGATCACCCTTGACCGGCCCGAGCGCAAGAATCCGCTGACGTTCGAATCCTATGCGGAGTTGCGGGACCTGTTCCGTCAGCTCGCTTACGCCACCGACGTAAAGAGCATTGTGATTCATGGCTCCGGCGGCAACTTCTGCTCTGGCGGCGACGTGCACGACATCATCGCGCCGCTCGTCGACTTGCCCATGCCCGAATTGCTCATGTTCACGCGCATGACGGGAGACCTCGTCAAAGCGATGCGCCATTGCCCGCAGCCGATTGTCGCGGCCGTGGATGGCATCTGCGCCGGTGCCGGTGCAATTCTGGCAATGGCTTCGGATATGCGGCTAGGAACCGCACGCAGCAAGCTCGCGTTTCTGTTTACCCGCGTGGGACTGGCGGGCTGCGACATGGGTGCGTGCGCAATCCTGCCGCGCATCATTGGCCAGGGAAGAGCGGCCGAACTGCTTTTTACCGGACGCTCCGCAAGCGGCGACGAGGGTTTCGCCTGGGGCTTTTATAACCGTCTATGCGAGCCCGGCGACGTTCTGCGCGAAGCACAATCGCTCGCTTTCGAGCTTGCATCGGGACCGACCTTTGCGCATGGCATCACGAAGAAAATGCTGCATCAGGAGTGGAGCATGAGCATTGACGAGGCGATCGAATCCGAAGCGCAGGCGCAGGCAATCTGCATGGCGACCAATGATTTCGGCCGAGCGTATCGTGCATTTGCTGCGAAGACGCGACCTGTGTTCGAGGGAGATTGAGTTGGCCAATCCTCAAACAACTTCCGACGCTTTCCACGATGCCCTCGCATGGCCGTTCTTCGAAGAACGGCATCGCGAACTGGGCGCGCGCATTGACGCGTGGGCATCCGAACATCTTGGTGATACGCATGCCGGCCACACGAACGTCGATGCAATCTGCCGCCGTCTCGTACGCGAACTGGGTGCAGCAGGGTGGTTACGTTATGGCATAGGCGGCACCGCTTACGGCGGGCACGGCGACACTATCGACACGCGCGCCGTTTGCCTGCTGCGCGAAACGCTTGCCCGTCACAGCGGTCTCGCCGACTTCGCGCTTGCAATGCAAGGGCTTGGATCGGGCGCAATTTCCCTAGGCGGCAACGAGGCGCAAAAGCAGCGTTACCTGCCGCGCGTGGCAAGCGGCGAGGCGATTGCGGCGTTTGCGTTGACCGAACCCGACGCGGGCTCGGACGTCGCCGCGCTTGCGCTCAGCGCGCGAGAAGACGGCGATTCCTACGTGCTCAATGGCGAGAAGACGTGGATCTCGAACGGCGGCATCGCGGACTTTTACGTCGTGTTCGCGCGTACCGGCGAGGCGGCCGGGGCACGTGGCATCAGCGCGTTTATCGTCGATGCGGATACACCGGGATTGCGCATTGCCGAACGGCTCGACGTGATCGCGCCGCATCCGCTGGCACGCCTCTCCTTCGAAAACGCACGCGTGCCGCGCACCGCTTTGCTTGGCAATCCGGGCGAAGGTTTCAAGCTGGCGATGCGCACACTCGATATTTTTCGCACGTCGGTTGCGGCGGCGTCGCTTGGTTTTGCGCGGCGAGCAATGAGCGAGGGGATCGAACGCGCCGCGTCGCGCAAGATGTTCGGGCAGACGCTGGGCGACTTCCAACTGACGCAAGCGAAGCTCGCGCAAATGGCGCTCACTATCGACAGCTCCGCATTGCTGGTTTATCGGGCCGCGTGGTTGCGCGACCAGGGCAAGTCCGTCACGCGCGAAGCTGCATTGGCGAAGTGGCATGCGAGCGAGGGCGCTCAGCAGGTTATTGATGCGGCCGTGCAATTGTGGGGCGGTAGCGGGGTGCAAAGCGGTGCGGCGGTCGAGCAACTGTATCGGGAGATTCGTGCGCTGCGCATCTATGAAGGCGCGACCGAAGTGCAGCAGTTGATTGTCGGGCGCGATCTGCTCAAGGCGCACGCCGCGAGGAACGCATGATGGAAGCATCGACCCGTTTCGAACGGCCGGTGCGTATTCGCTTTTCACATTGCGATCCGGCCGGTATCGTATTTTTTCCGCAGTATCTCGTGATGACCAACGCGCTTGTAGAGGACTGGTTCAACGAAGCGCTCGACATCAATTATGCGGCGATGATCAGCAAGCGCCGCGTCGGCTTGCCGATCGTCAAGCTCGATTGCACGTTCTCCAGGCCGAGCCAGATGGGCGACACGCTCATGCTGTCGCTCACGCTTGACCGTATCGGCGCGCGCTCCGTCGGCATTGTCATCGACGCACAGGCGCAGGGCGAGACGCGTTTTCATGCGCGTCAGGTACTCGTGACAACGTCGCTCGAGTCGGGCGTGTCGATCGATATTCCCGATGACATCCGCGCTGCGTTGACACGTTTCAATCCCGCGGCGCTTGCCGAAGTAAAGGACGAAGTGAAGGAGACCAGATCATGAAAAAAGCATTGCTCCCGGACGGCTGGATCAAGCCGCGTGGATACGCGAACGGCGTTGCTGCGCGTGGCACGCAGGTCTTCATAGCAGGGCAGATAGGCTGGGACGCGCAGGGGCGCTTCCAGAGCAGCGATTTCGCTGCGCAGGCGCATCAGGCGCTGGCGAACATAGTCGCGGTGCTCGACGCGGCAGGCGGGCGCCCGGAGCACCTCGTGCGGCTGACCTGGTACGTGACCGACAAGCGCGAATACATCGCTGCACTGAGGGACGTGGGCAGCGCATTTCGCGAACTGATCGGCAACTACGACATTGCGATGAGCGCCGTGCAGGTGGTCGCGCTCATTGAAGACGAAGCCAAGGTGGAGATCGAAGCCACCGCTGTCATCCCGGATTAACCATCGTTGCTTATTCGTTGCTTATTCGTTGCTTATTCGTCGTCCTCGGAGCTCACCATGGAACCTTCGGCTCACGTCGATACGTTTTCTCGCGACAACCTGCCGCCGCCCGGCGAGTGGCCGCAATTTCTGCTCGATAACCCCGACGTCTCTTACCCGGCGCGCATGAATTGCGCAGTTGAATTGCTCGACCGGATAATCGATGACCATCCGGAACGCGGGCAGGGCGCGCGACCCGCGATCTGGTCGGACGTGGAGGGTGCTCCGCGTGCGACCACGTACAGTGAATTGCGCACGCGCGTGAATCAGGCAGCGCATGTGCTGACCGGGGTAATGGGACTGGTGCCGGGTAACCGTATCCTGCTGCGTGGACCGAACACGCTGCATATGGCGATCGCATGGCTTGCATCATTGAAGGCGGGGCTGGTGGTGGTGCCTACCATGCCGCTTCTGCGTGCCAAGGAGTTGAAGCAGATTATCGACAAGGCGCAGGTCTCAGCCGCTTTATGCGACGCGCGCCTCGTCGACGAACTCGCGCAGTGCAGGGACCCCGCCAGCACGTACTTTTGCGAAAACCTGCTGCAAACAAGGCTCTTTCATGACAATGGCCCCGACTCGGTCGATACCATCGCCTTGCGTCAGCCAGTCGACTACACGGCGGTGGATACCGCTGCCGACGACGTCTGCCTGATCGCATTTACCAGCGGCACAACGGGGATGCCGAAGGGTTGCATGCATTTTCATCGTGACGTGCTTGCCATGTGCGACCTGTTTCCGCGCCATATTCTCAAGCCCACCGCAGACGATATCTTCTGCGGCACGCCTCCGCTGGCGTTCACCTTCGGGCTTGGCGGCCTGCTGTGTTTTCCGTTGCGTGCGGGGGCATCGACGGTGTTGATCGAGAAGTTGAGTCCGGGGACGCTGCTGCAAGTGGTCGAGCGTTTTCGCGCAACGATCATGTTCACCGCGCCGACGTTTTACCGGCAGATGGCGGCCCTCGCGTCGCGTTTTGATTTGGCGACCCTTAGAAAAAGCGTCTCGGCGGGAGAAGCGTTGCCCGATGCCACACGCAAGCTCTGGCGGCAGGCCACGGGTTTGCAGATGATCGATGGGATTGGCAGCACGGAAATGATCCATATCTTTGTTTCGTGTGCCGAAACGCAGACGCGCGATCGGGCGATTGGGCGCGCGGTGCCGGGTTACGTGGTGCAGGCGGTGGACAACAACATGCAGCCGGTTCCTGTCGGCGAGATCGGCATGCTTGCGGTGAAAGGGCCGACAGGGTGCCGTTATCTCAGCGATCCTCGGCAGCGTAATTTTGTCAGCGATGGATGGAACCTTCCGGGCGACTCGGTTTGTATCGATGCGGACGGGTACGTGTTTTATCAATCCCGTGCCGACGACATGATCATCTCGGCGGGCTATAACATTTCCGGTCCTGAAGTGGAAAGCGCACTGCTGTTGCATGAAGCGGTGGCGGAGTGCGGAGTGGTCAGCGCGGCCGATGACGAGCGCGGGCAGATTGCCAAGGCGTACGTTGTTCTTGGCGCGGGATTTGTGGCGAGCGACGCGCTGGTGGTGGAGTTGCAAACCTTCGTCAAGGAACAGATCGCGCCGTACAAGTATCCGCGTGCGATTGAATTTATTGAGGCTTTGCCGCGCACCGAAACGGGTAAGCTGAAGCGTTTTGCATTGCGGGCACTAGCAGCGTCTTGATGCAGGCGGGTAGCTTTTGTCCGGCGCCCGCGTTCCTTTCGTAATCGTTGTGTAAGCCTAACCACTCCCACTGCTTGCCGCTCGGCCGGCGGTATTTTCTATTTGTGCTTGCTTGTTCGACCTATAATCAGCTTCGATTTAAACGTGGCCTGTTGGCATCAATATGACCAGGCCATATCAGAATAATAATCGGAGAGAGACAGTCGATGCGGAGCCTTGCTCACAAGACAATAATTCTTTTGGCCGTGGCTGGTTACGCGGTTAGCGCAGCGGCTGTGGACTATCAGCCGGGCACCACGGTCCTAAGCGACGACAACGTTTATAACGTGAATGCCGACGGCAGCTTTACGCTAGACGAGACACGGTCGATCCGCATGGACACCGACGAGGGGGTCAAGTCCTACGGGCAGATAGCGCATAGCTATAGCAATGCACTGCAGTCGTTTGATGTTCTTGAAGCTTATACAACGACGCAAGGCGGCAAGCGGATTGACGTTTCGCCGGACGCAATCCTGACTCAACAAAGCCCTGCGAGCGCATATGCCCCGGTATTTGACGACGGCCGGGTAAAAACCATTGTCTTCCCCGGCGTCCAGGTCGGTGCGACTATCACAACGCATACACGTGAAACTCAAATAAAACCCTTGTTTCCCGGGCAGTTCTTTGCAATCGATACGTTTTTGGATGAGAGGGTCTTCGAGTCAGCAAAAGTCACGGTTTATGCGCCGGCTGCAATCAAGCTCTACGCCGAGGCTATCGATATGCAGGGTGGGCTTGTTGCTGCGGACGACAACGGCAAGCAAATGTGGCAGTGGTCTATTGAAGATACGCAGGCTCATCCGCCGGAGCCGGGTGCGTCCAGCATTAGAGATCGCAGTCCGCGTTTGACGGTTACTACTTTTCCGAATTACGAAGCGGTAGGGCAGGCGTATGTTTCCCGGGCTCGTCAGCAAGCGGCTGTCACGCCGCGAATACAGGAGTTGGCAGACGAACTGACCAAGGGGATTGCTGACCGGCGTGATCAGGCGAACGCTATCTACCGATGGGTAAGCAACAACATTCGCTATGTCGCAATTTACCTGGGCTTTGGCGGTGTTGTCCCGCACAGTGCCCAGGCGGTGCTTGATGCGCGATACGGTGACTGCAAAGATCACACAACGCTTCTCGAAGCGTTGCTTGCGGCGAAGGGGATCAAGAGCAGCGTCGTGCTTGTGAATGGCGACAATCGCTATTGGCTCCCAAAGGTTGCCGAGCCTCTGGCCGTCTTCGACCATACGATTACCTATATTCCCGAGTTCGACATTTATGCGGACTCGACTGCCGGCATGGCCAGGTTTGGCGTACTTCCTGGCAACGAAGGCGGGAAACCGGCACTGGTCACGGATAACGGCAGCGGCGGCGCCACGCTGGTGACCCTGCCCCTGGCGAGTCCCGACACGGACCGCGTAACCTTTCAATCAGCGGTCCTCTTTGACAGCGACGGGACTGCCAGGGGCACAACCCGGATCGATAACCTGGGGGCTCCCGACTGGATCGCCCGATCTGTTTTCGCTTCATTGCGTTCAGGGGTAGAGCCTGTGTTCGCGCAACGGATGCTGACGATGAGCGGCGCGGACGGATCAGGCAGGTACATTCATGGCGATCTGCACAATCTTAAAGATCCCTTTCAATACGAGACGAGATTTGAGCTTCCCGACTACGCTCAGTTCCCGGGCCCGGGCGCGATTCGGGTGCCGCAGGGCTTGAACAGCCTTACGAATATTGCCAACGCATTCGAGTTGGTGACAACGAGCCGGCGTAGATACCCGCTGCTGTTTGGCGGCCGGCATATCAGCGAAACGACCACAATAGAATTGCCGGGGACAGTCAAGGTATCCAGCCTTCCCGAGCCAGCGAAAGTTACGTCGGCGTTCGGAGCGTACACATCAAGTTATGCCGCCTCGGGCCAGCTTGTTACCGTCACGCGAACGCTCGATATCACCATGCACAGCCCGTATGTCGAACCTGACCAGTGGCAGGACCTGAGGAAAATGGCGGTGGCGGTCAAACACGATCTGGCAGCGCAAATAGTCTACGGGCCCAGGTGAAGCTGAGCGCTTGCTGTGGACGAAGAAGGACCTGAAGAAGTCCTTGGCATTGAAAGATTACATCTGCGGCACTTAGCGGCGCGCGTAGCCGCCCACTCGACCGGCGAGCGACATTTCATTGCTTGCATTACGGTCAGTATTGCGTCAGTAAGACGTCAGCTCGATCGAATCCGGACCCTTCCGCTTCACGCATATTTCGGACTCGTCGCAGGATAAATGGATTCCGACGAGCTAAACTCAACCTCGTTCCGCCAGGCGCTGGATTCCCCTCCCGCCCGTTCCTTTCCTTGCAACGAGGCTACATGACGCGCCACACGCCGAGTCAGGCTACGTCGATGATTTCCTTGATCGATGAAGCATTCGCGCACCACCGCGCAGGCAGGCTCGACGAAGCCGAAGCGCTCTATCAAGAGGCGTTGCGCATTGACCCAGGTCATTGGGGAGTGCGCAAGAATCTCGCGCAAGTCCTGATCCGCGCCAGCAGGTTCGAGCATGCTGTCACGTTGCTGACTGAACGCCCGGACGAATGGCAAGGGGACGTCTCTGTTCACGCGCAGCTTGGCCTCGCCTATGCCGGCTTGAACCGTCTGGAGCTCTCGCAGGATCACTTCCAGCGCGTACTCGCGCGAAAACCCGACGACACCAGCGCCTTGCAGTTCGTCGCCAACTTGCAGCAGGCGCTGGGGCACACGCCGCAGGCGCAAGAGCATTACCGCCGAGGCCTCGCGTTGAAACCGTTCGTCACTATCGAAGCGACCAGATCGCCGCCTGCCTTTCGCGTCCTCATGCTGTTTGCGCCCGGTGGAGGCAATACGCCGTTCGAACATCTCGTTCATCAGGTCGGGTACGAGACCCATGTGCTCAATCTGCTCCCCGATGTTTCTTACGATACCGGCATGTTGCGCGACAGCGCCGATGTCGTGGTGAATCTCGTCGCGAATGTAGATCAAGGCCACGCTCTGCTTGCGCCCGCTACGAAACTCGTCGGCCTCATAGGCAAGCCCGTGGTTAATCATCCGGCCAAGATCGCGCACACCAGCCGGAACTCGATCGCGCGTCGGCTGACCGCTGTAACGGGCTGTCATATTCCGCAGACACTGCGTGTTTCCAGCGAGCGTGCGTTCGGACCCGAGCGCGATCCCAGGTTGGCATCGTTCTCACGGCCCTGGCTAATCCGGCTGGCAGGCACGCACAATGGCGATCACTTCCAGAAGGTTCATGACGAAAACGAAGTCGGTGCCTTCGTCACTCAGTTTCCAGATGCTGACTTTTACCTGACAGAGTTTTTCGATTACCGCTCTGCCGATGGTTTCTTTCGAAAGTATCGTTTTATGTTCATCGACGACGGGATTTATCCCTATCACCTTGCAATCCATGACGAATGGAAGGTTCACCACGCCAACACGGACATGGTCAATCAGCACTGGATGCAGGACGAGGAAAGAGCTTTCCTCGAGGATCCCCACAGCGTCTTCGGCCCCTCGCAATACCATGCGCTGCGGGCGATCCAGCGAGAAATCGACCTCGATTACTTCGGCATTGATTGCGCGTTGGATCTGAGCGGTCGGGTCGTCGTTTTCGAAGTCAACGCCTGCATGCTGGTCCATTCGAATAACGGACATTTTTATTACAAGAATAAATCAGTAAGCCTTATTAAAGAAAGATTCGAGGCCATGCTGAGACGAATGGTGTCAGCTTGTTAAGCCGTTTGAAATCAAGCGCTTGACGTGCGTGTGGTCCTGCAAGAGAAAAGACGGCCATGGCATCAAGTTATGCACTGAGGGTGCCGACAATAGACCTGAGGATTGTCGGGTTGCGGAATCTCATGAGCCCGTCGCTACCTTCCGCCGCAAAGACACGTGATCGGCAAAAGGCTCAATGACGCGGCTGGACTCCACCGCGCTGCGATTTATCACCACAAGCATCATCCGGGCATAGGGGCGCGCAAAGATGGACGCCTTGAAACTTCTGGAGCTGGCGCGCGAAAGACACCTCGCAGGAGATCTGCCAAGCGCGCGCACGCTTTATGAACAGGTATTGGAATGTACCCCTGATGATCCATCGCCCATGTTTGCACTGGGAATCATGGAGTGGCAGGACGGTGCGTTTGATCCGGCATTGGCGTGGCTTGACCGGGCACTCAGGATTGCTCCGCGCGACGCACGCTACCATTACGTACGCGGGCTGGTGCTCTCCGCGATGCGGCGGACCCATGACGCGATCGGTGCATACGATTCGGTGCTCGACATAGACCCGGAGCACGTTGATGCGCTCAACAACCTCGCCAATTGTCATCGGGAGGATGGCGAGAACGGAGCAACCGAAGCGTTCTACAGGAGAGCGCCCGTCCTGCGCCGCGACGCGAATGCCCTGACTAATCTAGGCACACTCTTGCAGGCGAGTGGACGGCACGAAGAAGCGTTCGACCATTTGAACGAAGCAGTGAGCGTGGCCCCTGAGTCGGTAGTATGTCTGCTGAATCTAGGGGTAGCGTTCAACGAAGAGCGGAACTTCGCACGTGCAGAAGCGATCATCACGCGCGCCCTCGAACTCAGCCCGCAATTTCCCGAGGCCGCGTATAACCTTGCGAACACACTGCATGCACAAGGCAGACTTCCTGAAGCGGTGATGCTGTATCAGCGTGAACTGGCACTCAATCCTGCTCATGCCGATGCGCACAATAACCTCGGCAATGTGTGCAAGGAACTGGCCGAATATGAGTCGGCGGCCAAAGCGTTCGACATGGCGATCAGTTTGCGCCCGAACTTTATCGCCGCGTATAACAACTCGGCCAATCTCCTGCGCACGCTGGGCCGTATGGATGACGCGGAGGCAAGGCTTGGAAGGGCGCTTGCGATCGATCCGGTCTCTTCTGTCACGCACAATAATCTTGGCAATATCCTGAAGGATACGGGGCGTCTCGATGACGGAATTGCCAGCTATCGACTAGCGCTCGCGGCCGATCCCGACAACGCCGTGGCTCACAGCAACCTTGTGTATGCGTTGGTGTTCCAGGCAGAGGACGCTCAGCCGGTTATCGATGAATGCAAGCGGTGGTCGGCGCGTCATGAGGCCCCGTACCGCGCAAACAGGCTATCGCACAATAACGACAGAACGCCTGCACGGCGCCTGCGGATTGGCTATGTGTCCGCAGACTTCCGCGGCCATTGCCAGGCGTTATTCTTGATTCCGCTCCTCTCACAGCATGATCACGCCCGCTTCGAGATATTCTGCTATTCGAGCGTTCGGCGCCCGGACAACGTGACCCGGCGAATTGCAGCCTACGCGGACGTCTGGCGTGACGTTCGCAAGCTCGATGACGAGCAGCTCGCGCAATTGATTCGAGAGGACGGAATCGATATTCTCGTTGACCTGACCATGCACATGGCCGACGGCCGCCCCCTGTTATTTGCCCGCAAGCCCGCGCCGGTCCAGATCGCGTGGCTAGCCTACCCAGGCACGACCGGCATTGAAGCGTTCGACTACCGGTTGACCGACCCATGGCTGGATCCACTTGCCGTTAATACTCAGTATACCGAACGATAAATCTATTTAGCCGATACCTTCTGGTGCTACGATCCGTTGACGGATTCGCCCGCGGTGAACCGGCTACCCGCGCTGACAACCGGACACGTGACCTTCGGCAGCCTGAACAATCCCTGCAAGCTCAGCGACCACACGTTGCGCATGTGGGCCGGTGTCATGCAGCGGTTGGAATCTGCCCAGCTTATGCTCATGGTGTCCGGAGGCAGTGCTCGCGAACACCTGATGCGCCGGCTGGAATGCCATGGAATAGAACCGCGGCGCGTGCGTTTTGTCACGTTCCGGCCTCGTGCGGACTATCTCAAGACGTACCATGAAATAGACCTTGTCCTAGATACCTTCCCGTACAACGGTCACACTACGAGCCTTGATTCTTTCTGGATGGGTGTGCCGGTGGTGACGCGAGTCGGGCAGACCCCCGTGGGGCGTGCGGGTCTCAGCCTGTTGTCCAATCTCGGACTTCATGAACTCGCGGCGCAAAGCGACGAGCAGTTTGTTGCCCTTGCAGTTGAACTCGCGTCCGACCTGCCTCGCCTTTCGCAGCTCCGGCAGGGTTTGCGGCAAAACTTGAGCGAATCGCCACTCATGGACGGCGCACGTTTTGCGATGCACGTGGAGGCGGCCTATCGGCAGGCCTGGCTCAAGTGGAGCGGCGTTCAAGCCCCGTATCATGTCGACGAGATCCCGGCTGCCGGGCTTGGCATGCAAGTACCCATGCCCGCGAGGTCACAGGCGCAACCAGGTTATGACGCCAAGGCGGACGCCGCTAGCAAGCCGTGCCCGGCCGTGTCGCCGAACCGGCCGCTTTCAATCCCGTGATCGAGATCACCACGCCTGCCACTAAAACTGCGCCTGCCAGTAAAACGGCAGTGTGCAGTCCGTTGACCAGATTGCCTGCCGTTCCGGAGACGAGTGATCCGAAGACGCCCACTCCGAGTGCGCCGCCAATTTGACGCGCCATGTTCAGCACTCCTGAAGCGATACCGACGGAACGCGGATCCACATGAGCGAGGAGCGCAACATTGATTGACGGTACGACCAGCGCGACACCGACACCGATCGCCAATAACGGTGCGGTAATCGTCAGGTAACTGCTGCTGACCTCGATCAGCCCCAGCGACAGAAAGCCAACTGCGGCCAAAGCCTGCCCGGCAACCATCGGAAGACGGAAGCCGAATCGTGCCGTGAGCGCGCCTGAGACGAGGTTGGCCACGGTCACCACGGCGGTCATCGGCAGAAAGGCCAGGCCGGTCTCGAGCGGCGTGTATTTCCGTATGTCCTGGAAGAAGAGGCTAATGGCGAACATCAGTCCGTAATAGCCGAAGTTGAGCGACAGTCCTATGACCGAGCTCACACTGACCGCCGGGATCTGGAATAGTGAAAGCGGCAGCATGGGTTGCCGTTGCCACGCTTCCGCCAGCACGAACAGCACGCCTAACACGACGAAACACGCGAGAGCCGTCATCACGACCGGACTTCCCCAGCCCAGCTTTCCACTTTCCACGACGCCGAACATCAGCGCCACGAGCGAAACCACCGCCAGGGTCTGCCCCGCCAGATCGATACGACGCGCCGCGTTACGGACGGTATCGGGCGCATGGGCCAGCGTCAGCCAGATGCCGGCAATACCGAACGGCACGTTGATCAGGAAGATGCTCGGCCAGCCGAAATGGCTGATCAGCACGCCGCCCACGACCGGACCGGCCCCAAGCGCCAGCGCGGCCGTCCCGGCCCAGATGCTCACGGCCTTCGCTCGCGCCCGGGGGGCGGGAAAGCTCGCGCTGAGCACAGACAGCGACGACGGCACGCACAGCGCCGCTCCAATGCCCTGAGCGGCCCGCGCCGCGATAAGCGCAATCGCGTTGGGTGCGAGGCCGCATGCCACCGACGCCACAGTGAATATCACAAAGCCACCCGCGAAAACGCGCCGCGCGCCCAGCCGGTCACCGAGCGCGCCCGCGCTGAGCAGGAGGCTGGCGAAGGCGAGGGTGTAGGCGTTGAGCACCCATTCGAGTTCCGTGGAACTGACGGATAAGGTTTCGCGAATCCGCTCGAGCGCGACGTTCACGACCGTGACGTCGAGACAGATGATGACGAAGCCAAGGCTGGCAGCAAGTAAGGCGAGACGAGGCGATCGAGTTGATTGTCTGGGCATGATGAGCGGTTTGGTTGGGCCCGATGCAAACGGGATCGCTCGATCGTTAGCCACGATGCACTCTAATCCCCCCACTACTCTTGATAAACCGTCTGCAAATTGGCACAGAACCCATTAATATTTGGGAATGGATCTTCTCAAAGCGATGACGGTGTTCGTGCGCGTAGTCGAGACCGGCAGCCTGACGGCCGCCGGTCTCGCTTGCGATCTGTCCCCGACCATGGTCGGCAATCATCTTCAGGCGCTGGAGGCGAGACTCGGCACGCGGCTCATTCACCGCACCACGCGCAAGCAGCAGATCAGCGCGTTCGGTCGGGCCTACTACGAGCGTTGCGTAGAAATTCTCGGCCTCGTCAACGACGTTGACCGCTTGGCGCTCGATCATCTAGGGACGCCGCGCGGACGCTTGCGCATCACCGCACCGGTGATCTTCAGCAATGAGTGCCTGATCCCGGCAATCGCGGAGTATTGCCGGCGCTACCCCGAGGTGCAGCTGGATGTTGTCGCCGCCGATACCTTGTCTGACCTGATCGAGGACGGATTCGAAGCGGCAATTCGCATTGGCAGGCCGGGTAACCCGGATCTCGTTGCCCGTCCTTTGCAGCCGTATCGCCTTGTGCTTTGTGCGTCGTCCGCATACCTCGATTCGAACGGCGTGCCGGCGACGCCGGAGGATCTGCGCTCTCACCAATGTCTGACGTACTCCTATCCACTACGTTCAGAAATGCACGCGGCGCAACCCGAGTGGACGCTGTTGGGGCCGAATGGGAGCGTGAGCGTCCCTATCAATGGCCGCTTGAAGATCGACAACTCGGACGCGTTGCGCCGGGCCGTACTCGCTGACATGGGTATCGCCTTGCTGCCCTCCATCCAGGTCGATGCAGACATCAAGGCCAACCGGTTGATCAAGGTACTGCCGGATTATGTGCTGCCCGTCCGGTCGATCAACCTGCTCTATTTGCGCGATCGCCAGATGTCGCCGAAGCTTCGCAGTTTCATCGACTTTGTCGTGGAGCGATTCGGAAACGTCTCCGAGCCTGATATTTGAATGTTTGCGCGGTCCGCTACCGCTCTCAAGCCCGGCGTTATCCGCCGATCAATTTCAATCCGGCAGGCAGTGACTCTCCGAATACGCGCCCCGTGTCTGCGTTATCGAGCGTGACGACCTCACCAACCATGTTGATCCACGTTGGCGGTGCGTTCACGGCTTCGAGCCGTCGCACGACAGTTTCGCGGACGGTTTCCGGCAGGTCCCTTGAACGGTCGCCTGTCATACGCGCGATTTGCACGGCGGCAAACACAGCCGGCTCAACCTTTTTCCAGTCCAGCGCGAAGATTGCGTCCAGCCATCGGGTCGCCACGTCAGGCGGCACGACACCATGCGCGCTGCCATAGAACGGCCGGCGTGCGCCAATGCGTCCTACCGCCCACCAGCCCTGGATATTTTCCGAAGGCCGTTGAAACCGCACCAGAAGCTGTTCCGCGATGTCGATCTTGCGATCGACAGGAATGCGTTCAAGTGACGCGGATAGACGAAGCATGTCCGCATAGCCCACCTTCGCGGGATCGAAGGGCAGCTTGTGCCGCTTCGTGCCCGCAGCGGCCTGAAGCCAGGCCATTGCATCGAGTACCTGAAGCTGCGCCTCCTCATGCAGGCCACCTGCCGCGCGACGCCACAGCGTCCACCATTCCGACCAGACCTGTCCTTCGTTGACGTACTGGATGCCGTCATCGAACAGAGACCAGAGTTGTTCAATGCGCCATTCGTCGAGCGGATAGCCGAACCCGGGCCGCACGCAATAGCCGGCCAGATTCAGCCACAGGCGTTCATGATCGGCGGAGCGGCGCCGCCGCCCAGCGCGTTCCCAGAGCGCTCCGAACAGTTCGCGAAGCAGGGCGCTATCCCAACCCTGACGCGGTCCCAGTAGCTGTTCAAGTCCTGCACGCAGGCGCTTTACTTCTTTTGGATCGACATTCGCCGAACGCGCGCCGAACGTGCGGTCGATGAGTTCGATAGCCTTGTCGAGCGCAGGATGACGTATAGCTGCGGAGACGTCGTGTTCAGCGTCGTCGCGTCGCAACTGGAAATCGAGCAGCCAACGTTGCGAAGCGTCGTCGGTGGCGATGCAGTGCATCTCGAGCCTGCCGAGTTCCGTCAGCGATGTCGTGAGTTTCACCGGCCGCTCGCGGGGGCCACTCGCGTCCTGCTGCACCACCGTTGCGACCGGCGGCAAGCGGACGAAGTCGCCCGTGGTGAGGTCGACAAGGTCGCCTGGCTGCCAGACTGTGTCGGCAACTGTCGTGACCAGATGGAAACGCACCGGTGCCCCAAGCCGTAGCGCAAACACGCGATCCTCGAGATGCACCTCGTGGCCTTCTTCGGTTCCGCGTGGCAACAGGCATACGCCGCGTGAGCCTTCCTTGTCCTCGTCGAGGACAAGGAAGTAGTTGCGTGGCGCGCCACCGCCAATGCGCGGCGCATGTCCTGCACGGGCTAGCCCGTAAGCAACCGCACCACGCGCGACAGCCACATCGGGATGATCGTTCTGCAACACATGCAGAGGCTTCTCGCGCCATGCACCCAGTGCACTCGCCAGACGCCCGGAGAGCGCTTTGGCACGGAAGACACCGCCGTTGAGCAGCAGGGTGTCGGGCATTGATGTTCGCGCAGCATCAGATACCCCCAACGCCTCGCGCGACTGCGCATTGAGCCTGTGCAGAAACGCCGCGATGTGCCGCGTAATGGCCGCATCGGATGCGTAGGGCAAACCGAACTCGACGATCCCCGCCCGCGACCGTCGAGGCAAGTCGTCCGGGCTGCCCATCGGGAAGAACCCTTCGACGATGATCTGTTCGACTTCCTCCCGGCTCAACTCGGTCGTGCGTGCGCCGCCGACAAGCCGGGATCCCGCACCGAGCAGCGTGATCGCGACGGAGCCAGGCGCCTCGGCACCAAGCAATTGTTCCTTCGCGGCACGGCACCGTTCGACGAGCTGGGACAAGCTTGCCGCCGACAGGCGCGTTTGCTCGTTGGCAAAACGAGTCTCGACCAGATGCGCCAGCGCAAGGTCCATGTTGTCGCCGCCGAGCATCAAGTGGTTGCCCACGCCGATGCGGGTCAGTTGCGGCTCGCCGTCCTCGAAATGTACCTTGATGAGCGTGAGGTCCGTCGTGCCGCCGCCCACATCGCAGACCAGCACGAGGCGCGTCTCGGCGAGCTCGGCGCCAAGCGTCGCGCGATGATGAAACAGCCAGTCGTAGAACGCGGCCTGAGGCTCTTCGAGCAGGCGCAACGCCGGCAGCTTCGCCATGCGCGCAGCCTCCAGCGTGAGCGCACGCGCGCCGTCATCGAACGACGCTGGCACGGTCAGCACCACGTCCTGATCTTCGAGCAGCGCGTGCGGAAAACGGTGGTTCCACGCGGCGCGCACGTGAGCCAGATAGCTGGCGCTTGCGGTCACCGGCGAGACCTTGCCGACTTCATCGCCCGCGCCCCACGGCAGAATTGGCGCGAGACGATCCACCGACGCATGCGACAACCAGCTTTTCGCGCTGGTCACCAGCCGGCCCGGCACCTGCGCACCGAGCGTACGGGCGAGACGGCCAATCACGGCCGGTTGCAGCTCGCGGTCGCCGGCGCCGCTCCACGGCAATTGCAGACCGCTCGGCGCCAGCTCACCCGGCGCAGGGTGATAGCGCACGGACGGCAACAGGTCTTGCGCACCGACCTCGCCGAGACCCACGAGCTGATCGATATTGAAGACGCGGATCTCGTCAGCATCCGCCCCGACGTACGCAACGACCGTATTGCTCGTGCCGAGATCGATACCGACGATGTATTGCTTCATCGCATTCAGGCGTTTGCGCTGCCGCGCACATCGAATTCGACTTTCCAGCGCTCGCTCGTGCCGCGTGGCACCGCTTCGAGTTCAAGCGTGCCGGCTTCAGTGATGCGCGCATGCAGCTTCACCGGCACGATTTCGCCGGGCGTGCGTCCTTCGGGCGGCAGCGTCGCCTGGATTTCCTCAAGCTCCTGCAATTCGTCGGGCGACCAGTAGTCGAGCATCGTGCCGACCTGGTCCTGCCGGCGTACTGATGAACCGAAGAACCGGAAGTGCACGGGCTCGCCGACGACGAGACCGAACTCCTGGGTAGGCAACGCCGCGTCCGTTCCTTCTTCCATACCGAAGGGCGCGAGGCACAACGCTTGAACAGGCGGTTCCATGCCGGGCACGGCCGGCATGGCCGACTCGATCGCAATGTAGTAGGCGCGCGCCGTGCCGCCGCGAATGCGCACGCCCTTGCCGCGTTTCACGTAGCCGTAGTACGCCGCGCCACGCGCGACCGCGAGGTCGAGATCCGCGCCGCCCAGCAGGCGCGCAGGCGGCGCGCCTTCCGCCGCGAGCCAGCCGTTGAGGCTGTCGAGGATTCGCTCGACGAGCAGTGTCGACTTGAACACACCGCCGTTGAACAGGACCGCCGTCGGATGCAGGAAGCTCACGTTCCCGGCCGGCGCGTGCTGCAGTCCGTCGAGCTCGGCGAGTGCTGCGACCTGCCGGCCGAGGAAGGCGGCGAGGTGCCGCGTGATGCCCGCATCCTGCGCATACGGGAGACCGAGCTGTGTCAGGCCGGCGCGGGTTCGGCTCACCGGCCGCGCGGAGGCATCGACTTGAGGGAAGAAGCCTTCGAGGATCGTCTGCGTGAGTTCCGCGCGGGTCAGTTCGGTGCGGATCGAGCCGCCAATCAGTTTCGATCCGCGGCTCGGCACGACCAGCGGCACGGTGTCCGTACTGCGGTCGGTCAGCAGCGTTTCCTTCGCTGCCCGGCACGCATAGGTGAGGGCACGCAACTGCCACGGGTCGGCCTGCGTCCCTTGCGCCGCCAGCTTGCGTGCGACCCCATGCGCAAGCGCCAGATCCATGTTGTCGCCGCCCAGCAGAATGTGTTCGCCAACCGCGACTCGATGCAGTTCGAGATTACCTTCACGTTCGACGACCGCGATCAGCGACAGGTCGGTCGTGCCGCCGCCCACGTCCACGACCAGGATGATGTCGCCGACCTTCACTTCCTTGCGCCACGCGCCGCCGCTTTTCTGGATCCAGCTATAGAGCGCCGCTTGCGGTTCTTCCAGCAGCGTCATGCGGGCGTAGCCGGCCGTTTGCGCTGCCTCGGCCGTCAATTCTCGTGCGGCCGGATCGAAAGAAGCGGGAATGGTGACGGTGACTTCCTGCTCGTCGAACGGTGCATCGGGATGCTCGTGGTTCCATGCTTCACGCAAATGGGTGAGATAGCGAACCGAGCTTTCGAGCGGGGAAACGCGCGTCACTTCGGGCGGCGCGTCGCTTGGCAGGATCGCCGCGCGGCGGTCCACACCAGGGTGACAGAGCCAGCTCTTGGCACTCGACACGAGGCGAATGGGTGTCCCCGCGCCTCGGCTACGCGCCATTTCACCGACCGCAAAGTCACGCTCGGCAGTCCATGGCAAGGCCAGGTCACCCGGCGTCAGTTCGTTCGGATGGGGCAGGTAGAGAAACGAGGGCAGCAGTTCAGGCGCTTCGATAGCCCCCGGTGCGGTGAGCTGCGTGATCGGCAGCACGCCCTGAATGGTTTTCTCGCCCTCACTGGCCGAGAGGTCGACGTACGAGAGGGCGCAGTGGGTGGTGCCCAGGTCGATGCCGATCGAATAGCGCGGTTCACTCATAGTTCCACCTCGGCCTGTGCAATCACGGTCGCGTCATGCGTCTTCGTCAGCATCGGGAGCCTGACCTCTTCGACTCGCCAGCCGCGGTGACTGATGTTGCCGTTGAACGGCGGCTTGCCGACCACGTTGCCGGTGAGCCGGATCGCCGTTGCATCGAAGCCGTCGGCGAGCGTCACGCGGCTGCCTTCGGCTTCTTCGCGTACCGGGCGAATCGTGAAATGCTCGCGCAGCGTCGAGCGGCAACCCTCGTGCACGAGCCGGGCGGCGGCGCCGATATCCGCATCGGAATAGCCCGCGATGTCCTCTTCGACGAAGTCAACGAAACGTGCGCCACGCTGGAGAAGCCCCAGAAGCTGCAGCGCAGACTCAGGGCTGGCCTCCTTGATCGTGGGCGTTGCCACGGGCGGTGCGGGCGTTGCCACGGGCGGGGGCGCCGTCACGGCTGCTCCGTCGCGTAGCCGGTGTAACTGGCTCGCGAATTCGCGGTCACCCACGACAGCGAAAAAGGTTCCGACGGCCAGGGATAGTCTGCCGAAGAAAGACAGGTTCGATTCGGTCATAAAAAATTGCTCCAGTTGCTTCGGTGGGCTGGCCTGAACGACGAGCTGTCCTGCCGGACTCGGAGAGCGTGCGAGACCGGGCGCCAGCGTTTAACAGGTGAACCCAGCGGGGCCAAAACCCGTATTTTGCCTTGATGTGGCCGAGAGCCCTTCAATATGCGAATGGCGGCAGCCTATTGTTGCGATTGAGATGCTGCTTGCGCGGGGGCATGGGGCATGCCTGACGGTATCGATACGTCGCTTTCACCATCGGCAAAAGAGGGCGGGGCTGGCGTTGCGCCGTGTCGACTCAACCTGCGCGCGGGGGCCGGATTTGCCGCCTGCGTCGGAGCGGGACGCGGGTCGTTTCGATTGCGGGAGGCGAACCCTCGGGCTGAGTCCGGTTGGCAGTCAGTCGCCTTCGAAATCGTCTATTGATTTGCGATTCCGGCGCTCCTCGTTGGCACGGCGAGCGCGTACCCGCTGGCGCCACAGGACGGTAATGACCTCGCCCGTGCTTGCGCCAGCGGGAATTTCGTTGCGGATGAGATTCGGCACCATCGGCAGGCCAAGGCGCTGCCTGCGCAGAGCCTTGGCTATGGCCGTGCGGCACTCCTGCCCGTGGCAATCCCACTCGTCACGCATTTTTCGGCAGTAACGGCATTCGTTCATGGGAAATAGTTTACCTGCAATCGCCGATGAGCTCCCAGTGGGGACAAAACGCAGGTGCGGTAAGGAAAATTCGGACGAGTCACAAAGGCGGGCGCGATTCCGCCCGGCGTGGCCCGTCTCGGCTTTGACCGTCGTCAGAGGGCTCCGGCTATTGTCCCCCTCTTTAGAGCGGCCGCCTTCACGGGCCTGGTCGGCGCGCGGCTGATAATCAGAGGGGTACAAACGAAGCCGCGGTGGCTAGCGGCCTTGTTGAAAGGTTTCCGCGATCCGAGATGCCCTTCAACCTGCATTCACCTCGAAAGGTCCACCGGCCGCTGGCAGGCAACCGCTTGATCAATTTGCCGGGCAGCATGAAAGCAGCGGTCTTCTCGCCAAGGTGCCGCAATGAGCTGAACGCCGACGGGCAAGGCCGCACCCATAAAAACGGGCGCCGTGACCACGGGTAGTCCGGCGAAGGAAATCGGCTGGGTAAGCATGCCAAGGTGTTTTGCCGGCTCAAGGGATTCGCCTTTCACAAGCAGACTTTCCGTACCGAACGTCGGAGCGGGGAAAGGCGTGCATGGCGCCAGGAGGACGTCGTACCGGGCGAGCAACGCCTCCATCCGTGCCCGGAACGCCCGTTGATACTCCCGTGCTCGCAGGTACCATTTTGCAGGGCTGAGAGCGCCCGCCAGCAGCCGGGTTTTGAGGCGCGCGGAGAGGGTGTCAGCGTGACTGGCCAGAAGTTCTTCATGAGCCGCCGCTGCCTCTACGTTCGAGATGATTGCCGCCGCCGAGCGTACCAACTGCATCTCCTCTACGGCAAAAGGCACGGCAGAACACGTTAAGAATGTCCGCGCGACGAGCTCGACGGCAGTCCATGATTCATCATTGGCGTAGCGTTCGAAGTATCCAGTCATCACGCCGACGCGCAGATCCGGAGAACCCGCAACCAGGCCGACGGCGTCTACGGGGGCGCGTACCTGCTGATCGTCCAACGCATCGAAACCCTGAAGACAGTCGTAAAGCAGCGCAAGGTCACGAACGCTGTTTGCGAAACCGCCCATGCAATCAAGCGAATTCGCATAGGGGAGAGCGCCTTGGCGCGAGAGCCGTCCAAAAGTGGGTTTGACCCCCCAGACACCGCACAGCGCCGCGGGCGCCCTTATCGATCCATTGGTGTCGCTGCCGAGCGCGAGCGGCACCATCCCTGCCGCGATAACGGCCGCCGAGCCGCCGGAAGAGCCGCCCGTCATGCGCGATGGATCGTGCGGATTGCATACCGCTCCGAAATGGGGATTTTCGCCGGTCGCACCGCACGCCAGCTCATCCATGTGAGCGGTCCCGACGAGAATCGCTCCTTGTCGCTTCAGTTGGGCGAGGAGGAACGCATCCGCTTTCGCAGGCGGACAATTGCTCCGGGCCGCAGCACCGGCTATGGTCGGCAGGCCCTTGATGTCGAACAGGCTTTTGACGGCAAACGGGACGCCGGCAAGGTGCCCCGGGTTTCGACCTTGCGCAACAGCCGCATCCACACGAGCGCCTTCCATGAGGGCCTGCTCAGCGTAGACGCCTGAAAAGGCATTAAGAGGCGGGTTTGATTCGGCGATAGCATCAAGGGTCCGCTCGACCACGGTTATCGCCGACAAGCTGCCTTCTCGAACCTGACGGGCTGTCTCCAATGCATCGATGCCCTCGTTCATTGCCCACCTCGCCACTCACGCAGCGCCTGTCCAATACGCTCTGAACTATCGGCCATGGCGCTCAACAACGCGAGCACGTCGGGAAGCAACTCCGGCGAGACAGGGAGCTGCAGCGACCGTATCAACGCGGCCGCCCATTGCGAAACATCACGGTTCGAAGGTTCCATATCTTGTCGCTTCCGAATGGCAACTCAGTATGGCAACTCAGCATGGCATTGCCGAGGGCTTCCGGCTACTGGTTAGCCGACATGTATTGTCGTGGGATTGAAAGGATGAGCGCACCGGCGATAAAGAGTGTGACGGCAAGGAGACCCACCCCGACCGACGTGTTCCCGGTCAGCTGCTTCAGGAAGCCCATGATGGAGGGACCGACGAAACCGGCGACCGCGGCGCCTATGTTCACCAGTCCGGCGCCGCCCGCGGCCGCCGTGCCCGCCAGGATGCGTGACGGCAAGCTCCAGAACATGGCGAGCGTGCACATGATTCCTGCAACGCCGATCGTCAGGCAAAGAACGGAGAGCAGAGGGGTTGCCTGCGTCGCCACGCTTCCGAGCAACGCGAAGCCGCCGAGAACAACCGGAATGGTGGTGTGCCAGCGGCGTTCCCGCGTTTTGACCGAATGCTGGGCATTGAGGACCATGGCAACGGAAGCAACCACATAAGGAATGGCGCTGACCAGGCCGATTTGCAGATTGGACATGCTGCCCATGGCCTTCACCATCGTTGGCATCCAGAACACCAATCCATAATTTCCGACGTTGTAGAAGAATGAAGTCGCAAAGAGAATCCAAAGCGCAGGCTCACGTACGGCTGATAGCAGGCTCGTACGCTTGCCCTTCGATTCGGCTGCCATTTCGTTTTTGACGAGGGTCTTCTCACTGTCACTCAACCACGTTGCTTCGTCGATGCGCCCGGTCACGTTGAAGTACAGGAACACACCCAGCACGATGGCGGGCAAGCCCTCGAGCAAAAACATCCATTGCCATCCCCTGAGACCATATCCGCCGTGCGTCGCATCCATGATCCAGCCAGAGAGCGGGCCACCGACAATGACGCCAAGCGGCATGGCGAGGAACAGCAAGGACATGACCTTGCTAAGCCGGAAAGAGGGGAACCAGATGCTGAAGTAGGCAATGACGCCGGGGAAAAAGCTGGCCTCTGTCACACCCAGAAGAAAGCGCAAGGCGTAGAAGCTTGTTTCATTCGAGGTTAGCAATGTCGCGACCGATACGATTCCCCAAAGGACCAGTGAAGCCGACAAGGACAGCTTTACGCCCAGCCGGTTCACCAGGTAGCCCGCCGGAACCTGGAGGAGCAGGTAGCCGATGAAGAAGAGTCCTGCACCTACGCCATAGGCGGCTTCGCTGAGATTCAGGTCGGAGACCATCTGAAGCTTTGCGAAGCCCACGTTGACGCGGTCAAGGTAGCCGAAAAAGTAGCAGACGAGAATAAGCGGGATGATGCGCAGGCTAATCTTGCGATACACCTCGTCGGCGCTTTGCGTCGGTTGCGCCAACACTGCGGAGTCAGCGTGTGCCGGCTGCAATTTGATAGCCATGATTGCTCCTGAGAGTGAAGGGACGCAGCTTATGAGCGGGCGGGGACGAGGCGGCGCAGCGTACGTCCCGGCCGTGCTCCGGTGCTCACGCCATGCTGAAACACCGGTGTGCCGTTCACTACGACATGCTCTATGCCCTCCGGGCGAAGCGTGGGTTCGCCAAAGGTCGCCCGGTCCGCCACGCTCTCAGGGTTGAAAACCACGATGTCGGCGTATTGCCCTTCGGCAATATGTCCGCGGTCGACCAGCCCGAACTGTTCGGCGGTCAAGCCGGTCATCTTTCGCACAGCCGTTTCAAGAGGGAACAACTTCAGGTCGCGTGCATAGTGCCCGAGGACACGCGGGAAAGTCCCCCAAAGCCGGGGATGAGGCGCCGCGTCATTCGGCAGGCCGTCGGAACCGACCATGGTCTTCCCGTACTTGAAAATGCGCCGGACGTCTTGCTCGTCCATCACGAAGTAGATGGCGCCCGCCGGCTTCAGGTCCTCGATGGCCGCCTCAATGGACCCGTCATAGAGCGGCAGGATATCGCTGAAGTCCTTGCCCGCCAGTTCCGGATGCGGCGTGGACCATGCAAGCATCACCCGCGATGATTGACGGATACGGTCTGCCCGCAGCATGGTCGAGGTAGCGGGGTAAGGATGGCAATCCAGGCACAGTGGCTGGACCTCGCTTTGCGCCTCGATGAGTTTCAGTGTCTCCACTGAGCGGCCGTGATTCTCCTTGCCTGCAACTTTATGGTGTGACAAAACTACCTTCGCTCCGGCTGACCGGCCAATCTCGAAAGCCTCTTCAAGCGACGGAACAATGTCCGTTGTTTCGTCCCTGAGATGCGTTGCGAAGATGCCGCCGGTCCGCTTGAGCGGAGCACACACATCAATGAGTTCTTGCGTGGTTGCAGCGGCAGCCGGCGGGTAGAACGTTCCGGACGAGACGCCAATTGCGCCGGCGTTCATGGCCTCTTCCACGTCGGCAGCCATCTTGTCCGTCTCTTCGGGGGTTGCTGCCCGCGACAGGTCGCTCACATGACGGACGCGAAGCGTCGAGTGTCCGACGAGGGCAGCCAGATTGACGGCGGCCGGGCTTGCGTCAATGGCGTCGAGGTATTCCTTGAAGGAGTCGAACCTGAACATCGCGGGTACGCCGAGGAGGTCGAGCGGCTGCGGAATCGCGTCGGCCCTCGTGTCGGCTCTCGCATTGGCTCTTAAGGGCGCGAGGCTGATGCCGCAGTTTCCGCCTATGACCGTGGTCACGCCTTGGCATACCTTCGGCAGCACGTCGGGGTCGGTCAGCAGGAAGGCGTCGTCATGGGTATGACTGTCGATGAACCCTGGCGCCACTACCTTGGCCGTAGCATCGATTTCCTCAATGGCCGTCGCGGCGCTCAGGTCTCCAATGCCCGCAATCCGGTCGCCGATAATGCCAACATCCGCTCTGTATCGTGCGGCGCCGGTACCGTCAATCACTTCGCCGCCTCGAATTATTATGTCGTAGTCCATTTCCTGTTTCCTTAACCTTGCCAGTGGGAACGACGCCTGTTATCCACGTGGCGAAGAAATCCTTGATGTGCCATGCCCAAAGTGTTTTGTCCACGACATCCTCATTCCACAAAAAACGGGCGTCCAATGCGGGTCTGTTTGCCATTCATGCGAAATTGCTATGAAAGTTGAGAACTCCGAGCTTGAAGCGTTCGTGGCTGTTGCCGAACTGGGTAATTTTCAACGGGCCGCCGATAAACTTCACCTGACTCAGCCGGGCCTTTCGAGGCGCATCCAGAAGCTCGAGCAGACGCTTGGCGTGGAGCTTTTTCGGCGAACCACCAGGAGTGTTTTGCTCACGGGCGTCGGCAGGCACTTTCTCCCCATGGCGCGGCAGCAGATCGCGCAACTCGAGACCATGCTCTCGTCCGTGCAGGAGATTGCTGAGAAGAGATTCGGGAAGATCCGGCTATCAAGCTTGCCGACGGTTGTCAGCCGCTTGCTGCCTGATGTCCTTCGACGTTACGCCCGGAAGTACCCGAAGGTTGGCGTTCAGATCTTCGATGGCAACCACGACTTCGTGGTCGGTCAGGTGCGCGCAGGAATGGCCGAGTTCGGGATCAGCATGGAACCGGGCGACGATGAGGACATCAGCTTCGAGCCGCTCCTAACGGACGTTTATGTCCTGGCGGTCGCTGAGGATGGTCCGTTAGGTGACGCCGATGTGGTCACGTTGGAGGACCTTCGTTCAACGAAATTGATAATAGGCGGCAGGGACAGCGGAAACCGGCTTCTGCTTGAGGTCCTGCTGGGTCACGAGGCGGTGAGCTTGCGATGGTTTTATGAAGTCGAGCATATCTCGTGTGTCATGTCGCTGGTACAGGCCGGGCTCGGTTGCGCCATTGTTCCGTCACTATCGCTGTCTGCGCACCAGGCAACGAACGTGCGCGCAATACCTATCGCCGGACCGAACATCAAAAGGACTGTCGGAATAGTGAGGCACAAGGCTATTTCGATGTCGCCGATGGCAGCGGAATTTTGTGACCTGCTCACCGAAAGCGTCAGATCGGTTGGTCGTTGACAATGCACTGAAAATAGCTTGTTCGCGTCATCAACGTTGCTAATATTCCGTCGGCTTTATCGTTTCTTCCGAAGCGATCATTTTGTTCACGCGTAACGCGTACTGGCCATTGAAAATTCCGTAGCCGCACTCCATAACCGGCACGGAGTCAACTTTTGCGGTGACGTATTGGCCAAGGTTGATCGGGATCACATCGCCTGCACGCAGGCTCAGGATCTTCTCGAACGTCGTCGGTATGTCAACAAGATCAACCGTCACCTCGAGCTCGGCGGCCTGCAATTGCGTGGCGAGCACGCGTCCCCATCGCTGATCGACGTCGAGCGTCTCGCCTTGATGCGGCGAAAATAGCAGATCGCGAATGGGTTCGATCATTGAATACGGCAAGCAAACGTGGAGCGTTCCTCCGGTCGCGCCAAATTCGATGGAAAACTCGGTGACAATGACGATCTCATTGGGAGTAGCCACGTTCGCGAACTGCGTATGCATCTCTGATCGAACGTACTCAAGGGTCAGGGGGCGTACGTTCATCCACGCCGCCATATAGTGCTCAAAAATAACGTCGAGCAGTTTGCCAATGATGCGCTGTTCAGTGGCCGTGAACTCGCGCCCCTCTACACGAACGTGAAACCGTCCGTCGCCGCCAAACAGGTTATCCACCACGAAGAACACCAGATTCGGATCAAACACGAAAAGCGCGGTACCACGCAGCGGTTTTACATGGACCAGATTCAGGTTGGTCGGAATAGGGAGGTTGCGTGTAAATTCGCTGTACTTTTGAACCTTGATCGCTCCGACAGAAATCTCCGCGGTGCGGCGCATCAAGTGAAAGATCCCCCCGCGCAGGAGGCGGGCGAAGCGATCGTTGATAATTTCAAGCCCTGCCATCCGGCCGCGGACTATCCGCTCCTGGGCGGAGAGATTGTAGGGGCGTGCGACAGACGAAGAAGTTTGCTCGACAACCGTGTCGGTCTCGCCGGTGACGCCCTTTAACAGTGCATCAACCTCCTCCTGCGACATGAACTCTTCGTGGCCCATTCCTGCCCTTTGTCTTGATTGCTCGCGGTTTTCTAAAGCGGTGCGTTGTTGTTTCGGGGAAAGGCCGGCGCCTTGTGCAGCATGCTCTTAATTCAATACGCTCTCGATCCGTCATTCGCAGCGTAAGCCAAGCTTAACCTAATGCACGGACCGCAAGACCGCAAAAAGGGGCGCGATTGTGGCTTAGTTCATCGGCTTGGCGCAGAAACCGGGCAGGGCGCGGGCAGGGCTGACACCGGGCTGACACCGGGCTGGCGCCAGACGTTGAACCTTCACGAACGCTTTATAGGGAAAACGTGAGGGGTCTTAAGAAAATCAAAAGTCAAGCTGCTGAACTGTGTGTCGTTAACACATATGAAGCAATGGCGAAAAATGGCTAAGCGGTATACGTCTGAACAATGGAATTCGAAGTTCGACCGGCGCTTACGGAGCCCATCGCCGGCACGGCGAATTCCCACCTTGCACAGCCCGTTTTCAGTCGGGTCAGAAAGCTGCGTCATCAACCATAACGAAGCGTGCTCCGAACAATCGGTCACGTCGAACAGAATCGAGGCGAATCAGATGAGTAGTTCCCAGCATGATGTTGAGCAACGGACAAACCTGGCGGGAAACAACCGGTTCGAACTGCTGCTGTTCCGCCTTGGCGAGGCGCCAAACTCGACGCAGCGTGAGCTTTACGGCATCAACGTGTTCAAGGTTCGGGAGATCATCGAGATGCCTGCCTTCACGGTCATCGCAGGTGCATCGGACAACATCCTCGGCATTGCTGATATTCGCGGGCAAATCATTCCAGTCATTGACTTGCCCAGGCTGACGGGTTGTACCCCGAGGGGCAAGCCACGCATCTTGCTCGTCACCGAGTTTGCCAGGACGACCCAGGGCTTTGCGGTCGAAGAGGTCGATGACATCGTTCGCCTTGAGTGGGACCAGGTGCTGTCCGCGGAAGCGCATTCGAGTGGAAAGACCGTGACCAGCATCGCACGTCTTGATGGCAACGTAGACGGCTCGCGTCTGGCTCAACTGCTCGACGTCGAGCAGATTTTGCGCGACGTGCTTCCGGGAAGCGAGCCTGATATTACCGAGGCTACCGTGGGCCGCGTCGCTATTGCGCGCGGCGCCAAAATTCTTGCGGCTGACGATTCGGGCGTAGCGCGCAGCTTGATCGAGCAGAGTCTCACTGCAATGGGCCTGCCGTTCATCATGGCGAAGACGGGGCTCGAAGCGTGGAACCTGCTGGAGGCGGCGGAGAAACGCGCGCACTCGTCGGGGCGCGCGGTAAGTGACGAAATCGCACTGGTTTTAACGGACCTCGAGATGCCGGAAATGGACGGCTTCACCTTGACTCGCAAGATCAAGGGTAACGCCGCGCTGCGATCGATCCCTGTCGTCATCCATTCGTCGTTGTCCGGATCTGCCAATGAAGAGCACGTGAGAAAAGTCGGCGCCGATGCGTATATCTCGAAGTTCGTTGCGCAGGAACTAGCCACCGTGTTGCGTGAGACTCTTGGGCATACGGTCGCAGCCTGATTCGCTGAAAACTTGGCTGAGTTATGGCGGCGATGCGTGTGCATCGGGTCCATGAATTCCGTTTCACTTGCTTGTTTGCATAGGTCTGACCGAGGGTTTGTTCCTCTGCCGAGGGAGGACTCCGCTGCCGTAAGGCAGAGACACAGGTGTATCACCCACTGTTTGCCGCAAAGAGTGCTGTCGTGTCAGATGGACCACGCATGCTGACAGGATACAAGTGTGCGCCGGGCAATCAGGGCGCTCTCTTTTTATGTATACCGGAGCAACAACAAATGAATTTCAAGCAGATGACCGTCAAGGCGAAGTTGAGCACGGGTTTTGGAGTGCTTGCCGGGATCGTCCTGATTGTATCAGGCCTGTCGGTGAAGGCATTGAACGACTCGAACGAGCGATTTTCCAGCTATGTCGCGGGCATCAGCGCGCGCGCTGACATGGCGGGACGCGTTCGGACCGCTGTTGACCGGCGCGCCATTGCTGCTCGCAATCTCGTGCTGGTGACTACGCCGGCGGACATCGCAACCGAGAAGGCCGCCGTTACCCAGGCCAACGACGATGTCCAGTCCCGCCTTAGGCTGCTTAATGAAATGATGGCCAACGCGACTGACACGAGCGATAAGGCCCGCAGTCTTGTTGGCGAGATCAACCGTGTCGAAGCAGCCTATGGCCCGGTGGCGCAGGCAAGTGCCAATCTCGCTCTCGACAATAAGCGTGACGAAGCTGTCACGAAGATGAATGACGAAGGCAGACCGCTGCTTGCGGCATTGATCAAGGCGACCAACGACTATTCGAGCTTCACCGCTAGTCGTGCGGTGCAGATGGTCGAGGAGTCCGCGCAGCACGGTGCGAGCCAGCGCAATCTGCTGATAGCAATCTGCCTGGCCGCGGTCGCGGCGGCCGCATTGGCGAGCGTGCTCATCACTCGCAGTTTGACGCGTGCCTTGGGTGCTGAGCCCGCCACCTTGGGCGAGGTCACTGAACGTATCGCCGGTGGCGACCTGAGTCCCGTGCCGGGCGCGCACCACGCGCCGGCCGGTAGCGTGCTCGCCTCCATGGGCGAAATGCAAGGCAGCCTCGTCAGGCTGATCGGTCAGGTCCGGAGTGCGGCTGAGAGTATTGCCAGCGGGTCGAGTCAGATCGCTGCAGGCAACGTTGACTTGTCCTCGCGCACGGAAGAACAGGCGGCATCGCTGGAAGAAACGGCATCCAGCATGGAAGAGTTGACGTCCACGGTGAAGCAGAACGCCGAGAGCGCGCAGCAAGCGAGTTCACTCTCCGCCGACGCGTCCGAAGTGGCGCAAAAGGGCAATGCGGTGGTGAGCCGGGTCGTCGACACGATGAGCGAAATCAGCCAAAGCTCCACGAAAATTGCGGACATCACCGGGATCATCGAAGGGATTGCCTTCCAGACCAACATCCTCGCGCTGAACGCGGCTGTCGAAGCAGCCCGTGCAGGTGAGCAGGGGCGTGGCTTCGCGGTTGTCGCCAGCGAAGTGCGCAGCCTCGCGCAACGTTCGTCGAGCGCTGCGAAGGAGATCAAGGATTTGATCGCCACGTCGGTGCAAAAGGTTCAGGATGGCTCGGCGCTGGCCGCAGACGCGGGCAAGACCATGTCGGACGTCACGCAGGCCATCTCACGCGTGACCGACATCATGGGCGAAATAGCCGCTGCGTCCGGGGAGCAGAGCCGGGGAATCGAACAGGTCAATCAGGCAATCACGCAGATGGACGAAGTGACGCAACAAAACGCTGCGTTGGTGGAAGAAGCAGCGGCGGCCTCTCAATCGCTGGAAGAGCAGGGACGGCGTTTAACGGAGTCCGTGGCCTTTTTCCGCCTTGGCGGGGCGACCCGCGAACATGCAGCCGATCGAGCAACGGCGGCACCCCGCCGCCTGGCGCCCGCTAAACGCCAACCGGCGCCGGCCACCAGGACGGCAGCTCCGGTTGCCAAACGGCCCACCGCGCGAGCCGTCCTCACCCCCGCAGGTGTCACGGCGTCTGCCAGCGCGGCGTGGGAAGCGTTTTAACTCACCGTTCACGCCCGGCGAGATCAACACCGGCTACTGGAGATCGCCATGGGAATCCGGGACAATCAAACAATATCCAATACATAGGGAGCATTGGAAATGTTGATTGCCTTCGGAGGACTGCCGGGTACCGGCAAGACGACGGTATCTCAAGCGCTCGCACGCAGGCTCCCCGCGGCTTATGTCCGTATCGATACGCTGGAACAGGCATTCATGGGGTCCGGAGAAGGCCGGACGGATGTTGGCCCCTTGGGCTACCTGGCCGGATATGCCGTCGCGAACGATAATTTGCGCCTCGGCTTGACCGTCGTTGCGGACTCGGTCAATTCGTTGGATGTTACGCGCAGCGCCTGGAGAAACGTGGCGCTCAAGGCCGGGGTGCGGATCTTCGAAATTGAGCTGATCTGCGCTGACACCACGACGCACCGTCTGAGGGTGGAGGGACGAACGGCAGATATTCCTGGTCACAAGCTGCCGACATGGAAGGGCGTATGCGAACGTCAATACGATCCATGGGATTCAGAGCACCTTGTAATCGACACGGCCAACGTTTCGGTTGAGCATGCGGTCGAAACAATAATCCATCACTTGTCTACGTCGCCTCCGGATATCCGAACCTCCTAGCGTACGGAAAATCCCGCTTCCCGAGGGCATTCATTCCTCGCATTTCACATCTTTCCTTGGCACCACGATAATCACCGGGTATGTCCCGCGATCGAGTTCCACGCGCGCAACCACGGCCATTGTTTCGCTGTCGACGTCGTCGTACACGCTGACCTTTTCATTCCGCAGGTCTGTGATGCCGGTACAGGCAGACGCGGTGCCTTCATCGGAGATTCGGCACTGGATCGGGTTGTCTCTAAGGTAGCGATATTTGTCCCTGTCGGGCGTCGCAAGGTATTCACGAATGCTCTGTGCCGATCCACCGACACCGGTGACATAGCCAATGGCGCATTGCTCCTTGGGTGTGTCGCCGCTCACGGGGGTTTGGGCTTTCGCCGCCGTGCCTGCGACCAGGATGACCGCCGCGAATGTCGATGCAAGAAGGTATCTCATGGTGCAAATCACGGTTGTGGGATCGAAGTGCTGGATTGTAATGGCATCTTGCCCCGGGAGTCAGGATAGCCCGCATAAACACCTTCGCTGCCTCGTGCGGTATCCTTTCCTGCTTCTAAAACCGATTCCCCTATCCGTCAGATGGCTAACCTTTCTTTCGACGCCGTACTCTTTGACTGCGACGGCGTACTCGTAGACTCAGAACTCATCACCAACCGGGTACTGACCTCCATGCTGGGTGAACTGGGCTGGAGCCTCACCGTTGAGGAGACGATGCAAATCTTCATCGGAAAGGCCGTGAAAGACGAGGCGCCGCTCATCGAATCGCGTACCGGCGTGGCTATCACTTCCGAATGGCTCATGCAATTCCGGGCGCGGCGCAATGAGGTGCTCGATCGTGAGCTCGTAGCCATTCCCGGAGCGTTGTTGGCGGTACAGGCGGTACACGCCCGGTTCAATGGCCGCATTGCAGTCGCGTCAGGTGCCGACCGGTATAAGGTCGAGCTGCAACTGTCGAAGGTAGGCATGTTCGACCACTTCGAAGGCCGAATTTTCAGCGGCCATGAAACGGCACGCAGCAAGCCCTACCCGGATGTATACCTGGCTGCGGCCAAGGCGCTGAATGTTGACCCGGCGCGCTGTGCCATCGTGGAAGACAGTGTTACAGGTGTGACCGCCGGCGTTGCTGCAGGCGCTACGGTTTTCGGGTACAGCCCGAGCGAGCACGGCCACAGTGAGCCGGACGCACTTCGCGAAGCTGGCGCTGTTCGGGTTTTTCACAACATGGCAGAATTGCCCGCTTTGCTCCAGGAATGGAAAAACCACGCTCGCTGAGAAGCGAAGACCACAATGAAGAAGTACGTCGCCTTCTTTCGTAACCTGAATCTCGGACGGATCAATTGTCCTGGCAAGGTCCAGTTCGAAGAAGCCTTCGTTGCCGCGGGCGCAGAGTCAGCGTCTTCGTTCCTGACAAATGGAACCATGGTCTTCACAGCACGTTCCGGCATCCAGTCGCAAAGGGTGTTCAATAGTGCTTGCGAGATACTTCGTAAAACGTGTGGTCTCAAAGAACCGGGCTTCATTCGCACTATTGACTATCTGACCCAGATCGTCACGCTCGATCCCTTCGCGGGCATAGAGTCCGGCAGTGTCTTCGCGTGCTGCACGTCCTTCCTTGATACAACGCATGGCTTATCGGCTGCACAGCTACCCCTGGAATCGAAACGACGCGACGTAAAGGTGTTGCAACTGACCGATTCCGAGGCATTTAGCGTCTGCATCAAAGTCGGTAACACACCGGGAAGTCCCAACGCATTTCTCGAAAAGCTCCTGGGCCTTCCCGTCACGACACGCAACTGGAATACCGTCGTTCGGCTGGTGCAAAAGTATGCCTGAGCGTTTGCAACGCGGTTCTGGCAACAACAGGCGGTGCAAGGATCCGCAGACCGCACCGCTCAATACGGAACCAGTTCCCCATCCTTATACCGGTACACCGTCGTCGGCGCGTTCTTCATATTCCCCTGTGCGTCGAACGTGTATGTTCCGGCGATCCCGTGGTAATCCGTCCTGGCCAGTTCCGCGCGGATCTTCGATTTGTCCGTCGTGGTCCCCGCAGCCTGCATCGCCCGTGCAATGATTTGTGCGCCATCATAAAAATTGGCCGCGTAAATCAGGACGTCGATGCCATACGCGTCCTTATATCGCTTGATGAAGTCGCGTCCCGCTGCACTCTTCGTGAGTGATGGCCCACCCTGCGCGCAGTAGACCGTGTTCGTCGCGTCGCCCGCCACCTTGCCCAACTCGGATGAACAATATCCATCGCCGCCTAACAGCTTGGCGGACATCCCCAGTTGCTTGATTTGACGCGCAAGCGGCGCAGCCTGAGTGATATACCCACCATAGAAGATGGCACCCGGGTTCTTGGCTTTGATCGACGTCAGGATGCCCTTGAAGTCCACCGCGTTCGAGTTCGTGTAGTCCTGCGCTATCACCTTCAACCCGATCTCTTCGGCGCGTATCTTGAACTCGCTCGCCACACCTTGCCCATAGGCGGTGCGGTCGTCAATGACGGCCACTGTGTGCACCTTCAACTCGTCCTTCGCAAAGTCCGCCATTGAACCGCCGATCTGCGAATCGCTCGCGCCAATTCGAAAGACGCTGTCATATCCTTGCCTGGTCACATCCGGATTGGAGGCCACGGGCACCATCGGTACGCCGGCGCCGTTGAGTACACGGGAGACCGGAATGGCGACGCCCGAATTGTTGGGGCCGAGCATGACGACCGCGCCGGCATCGACTATTTTTTGCGCGACCTGGACGCCGATCTTCGGGTCTGCCTGATCGTCCTCTGAATCCAGCTTGAACGTGACCGGTGAACCCGCTATCACGAGATGCTGCGCATTGAGGTCGCGAATGGCGAGCTTGGCGCCGTTCTCGTTGTCCTTGCCGGTACCGGACTGGCCGCCGGTCAGTGGTCCCGACATGCCAATCAACACCGTCTGGCCTGCTCGCGCAGCGGTGCCGAGGGCAAGCAAACAGCAAAGAACGGTGAGCTTGATCTGGATGTTCATGGTCGTGTTCCGGATTTTAATGGTGATGTGTAAGGGCGAATCGTTTTTTGCGCCATTGTTTGCGCCGCGGACGTGCGTGTCCCGGCCCGCCGCGTACGCAGCAGGTCAAATAGGATTCCTTTTTAAAAATTACTTGAGCGCCTTGAGCGACTTGGTAGCCTTAAAGGTCGCGCGAGCGGATAAGCTTGTCGTCGACTGCTTCGAGCCAGGTGTCGGAGAGCGTGTAACCCTTGGGAAAGCGATCGCTCGGATCGAGCCCGTACTGCGACATGGCGGCAATCCAGCCCTGGCCGGCGACGCTCGGTACGACTGCCGGCAGACCGCCAACCTTGGTGAGCGATTCAATCCGGCTGTCGAACACGGAACCAATGATCGACTCATGCAGGAAGGTCTCGCCCGGCGCTATCAGCCCCTTGGCGTGCATGACGGCAAGCCGTGCCGATGTACCCGTGCCGCAAGGCGAGCGGTCGCACCGCCCGGGCGAGACAATGACGGTATTGCGTGATTTCACCACGCCATCCTCGCGGCGCAGGCGGGTGACAAATTCGGTTTGCGTGATGCCTTTGATCAGCGGGTTGGTCGGATGCACACAGGGCAGTTGTTCGGCTGCCGCCACCTTGATGATCTGCCCCAGCTCGCACAGTTCCCGCGCCTCGTCGCGCGTGATGCCAAAGCCAAGGTTTTCCGCATCGACAATGGCGTAGGTCATGCCGCCATAACCCACATCCACCTGAATGGTGCCGAGCTTCTCGACTTCGATGAATGCATCAAGGTGCTGGGCAAAGGCCGGTTGGTTGGTGAAACGCACCTGCGTCACCTTGCCGTCGCGACATTCACAGCGCACCTGGATCAGCCCGGCGGGCGCTTCCAGCACGAGGTAGCTCACGGGTTCGCTCATCGGCAGGATGCCGGTTTCGAGCAGCACCGTTGCCACGCAGATGGTGTTGGAGCCGGACATGGCGGGGTATTCCGTCGACTCCGCGATCACATAACCCATTTGCGCCGCCGGGTCCGTGGCCGGTATCAGGAAGTTGACGCTATGCACGGCAGAGCCTCGCGGCTCGAAGAGGCACAGCTTTCGCAGATCGTCGCGATGCTCTTCGAGGTACAGCATCTTGTCAAAGACAGTCGCCCCGGGGACATTGAACAATCCTCCGGTGACGACCTTGCCAAGCTCACCTTCGGCGTGGCATTCGACAACGTTCAGCACATTTTTCCAGCGCATGGCGTCCCTCGATTCCGATTTGATACCGCAGCTTTCCTCGCCTTCCGGCCGCCAGGAAAGCTGGATTGGAATTGAGTGTAGATAGACGATTTTTTAATCACAATTCCTATTTTTCAGCTTATATTCCTGAAAAAATCGATGCAATCGCGGGGTATGCCACAACCCGTCATGCCGGCGTTACTGCCGGTGTTACATCAGCCACGGCGGGACCGGCGTGCACTTGGCAAGCAGGTAGTCCACGAGCGCACGGCATTTGAGCGACTGGTTGTCGGTGGTGAGATAGACGAGATAGATTGCCCGGCCATCGTCGGGAGAAAAGTCCTTCAGCACTTCCACCAGGCGTCCCGCACGGATATCCGGCGCGACCAGGAAGCTGGGAATGCGCGCAACCCCCAGTCCCGCCAGCGCCGCCGTATGAACCGCGGTGCCAATGCTGCCCAGATTCCCCTCGACCCATACCGAATAACGGCGCTGCCCGTCGCGAAACATCCACTCTGCCTGCGTGACGCCGCGTGCGTCCATGGTGAGGCAGTTGTGCGCGACCAGGCTTTCGGGGCGCTCCGGCCGGCCGTGTTTCTCCAGATAAGCGGGTGACGCGCAAATCACCAGGGGATTGGCCGCCAGACGAACGCTGACGTGATCTTCCGATGGCGCAAGACTCGAGCGGATTGCCACGTCGGCGCTGCGATCGTCCGGCGTGGCAGGCACGTCGCCCACCACAATCTCCACCTTCAACTCCGGGTACAGGCCAAGAAATTCGGGCATTAGCGGCACGAGGTGCTTGTCCACGAATGCCGCAGGGCAACGGATCCTCAGGACGCCGTGCGGCACTTGCGGCTGCTTGGCGGTCGCTGACTCAGCGGCCTCGATGTCCGCAATCACCTGCTTGATCTTCGAATGAAAGAACTCGCCCTTGGCGGTCAGGGACAGCCGGCGCGTCGTGCGCACGAACAACTTCACGCCCATGCGATCTTCAAGGCGCGAGATCTTGCGGCTGACTCCCGAAGGCGTCAGCCGGCATTTTTCCGCCGCCGAGACAAAGTTGCCGTGCGCGACGACCGTCGCGAACACATACAACTCGCTGCTCCTGTCCATGGTCCGCTCCCGATTACGAAGAATTCGTCAGGAATATAAGCCGAAATTTAAGAATTGTTCGCAAAAATTCGGCTATCTAAAATAGATTCCATAGTGGGCGGGCAGTGGAGCGTCGCAGTGATCACTTCGAGGGAATTCGACATGCAGCAAGAGGCAAGCGAACAAACAGCCGGGATCGATAGCCGCGGCGCGAAGTTTTTTATCGCCGGGGAAGGTCCCAGTTTCTGGCAACCGGTCCCGGCCAACGGTTTTGTGCGGTGTCTGCTGAACGGCGCAAAGCTAGGGACCACGACGCCGTTTTCGATGGGCACGCAAACCGTGGCACCCGGCGGTTGCTATGTGCGCGAGCACGCCCACGACCGCAGCGAAGAGGTGATCTTTTTCTACGCGGGCAGCGGCGGCAGCGTGGTTATTGATGACATCGAATACCCGGTCAAACCGCAAACAGCGGTGTATCTCGGGACGAACTGCCGCCACAAGTTCGTGAACAACGGCGCGGATGACCTGAGCTTCATGTGGTTCCTGATGCCGGGCGGTATCGAGGAATTCTTCGAGTCGGTCGGGCGCGTACGTCATCCGGGGGACCCCGCACCCGAGCCGTTTGCGCGGCCGGCCAACGTGCAGGAAATCGAGGCACGCACCGTGTTTGCAAGCGGCGTGACGAACGGCACGAACAGCACGAACAGCACGAACAGCACCAGCGGCGCGGCCGGGGATTGAGCGGCCGATGACCTTGACTACCGATTTCTGCTACGCCGCCGACGGCGCACGGCTGGGCTACCAGCGCGCGGGAGAAGGGCCGCCAATGTTGTTGATCGCAGGCCTCGCGGGGGAAGCCAGGTTCTGGGGACCGGTGGTGGACGATCTCGCGAGCCGGCACAGCGTAATAGTCTTCGATCAACGCGGTTTCGGCGTGAGTGGCACGACCGACAGCGTCTGCACCATCGATCTGCTTGCCGCCGATGCGCTCGCGATCATGGACGCCGCCGGCGTGGAGCAGGCGATTGTCGCGGGCCATTCGACCGGCGGCGCCATTGCCCAGACGCTTGCACTTGATTACCCGTCGCGGGTTTCCCAGCTTGTGCTCAGTTCGACCTGGGCGAAGGCCGATGCCTACATGCGGTATCTGTTCGCATTGCGAAGCAAAGTGATGCGCGTAGGCGGAAAGCGGCTCTATGCGGATCTGACGCGTGTCATAGGCTATCCGCTGGCGTGGCTGCGCGAGCAACCCGAACGGCTCGCATTGTCCGACAACGACGCGGGAATCGAAGTTGACGATCGCGTGTTTACGCGGATCGAAGCGCTGCTCGAATTTGATCGCACCGCCGCGCTTGCCACGATTCGGCAGCCTACGCTGGTCCTTGGCGCGCGTGACGACCAGATCATCCCGAACTACCTGCATGTGGAGTTGCAAGAAGCTATTCCAGGTGCGACCGCGCGGTTCTGCGCCGAGGGCGGGCACTTCTTTCCGAGCATCCGGCCGAAGACGTTTATCGACCCGTTGCGCGACTGGCTGGAGCAGCAGGCATGACAGCGAGCAAGCGGGTGCTGTTGATCGGTTACGGCGCGATTGGCCGGGCGGTCGTCCAACAACTCCATACGGCCGGCGGTTATGACATCGCCATCTGGTCTCGCACGCCGGTGTCTGAAGCGCGTCCGGAGCGCACCGTAAGCTCCAGTGAAGAAGCGCGTGCTTTCGATCCGCAGCTTGCAGTCGAGTGCGCAGGGCAGCACGCTGTACGCACTCTCGTGCCTGCGTTATTAGCCGATGGCGTGTCCGTGGTGCTCGCCTCGGTCGGCGCGCTGGCGGACGCGGCCACTCACGAAGCGTTGCGTTCGGCGGCGGGCGGACGGGCTCGCGTGGTCTTGCCATCGGGTGCGATCGGCGGTCTGGATTATCTCGATGCGGTCGCAAACGAGCCGGGGCTCGAGGTCGCTTATCTATCGACGAAACCGGTCAGCGCGTGGCGCGATGAACTCTCCCGGCGAGGTATTGATGCCGATGCACTGCGCGAGCCGTACACGCTCTTCGAAGGCTCGGCGGCCGAAGCCGCGCTGCGCTATCCGCAAAATCTGAACGTTGCCGCGACGCTCGCGTTGCGCGGCGTCGGCATGGAGAAGACGCACGTGACGGTGCGTGCCGATCCGGATGCAGCTGTGAATACGCACGAGATACAGGTGCGCAGCTCGGCCGGAACGGCGACGTTCCGCTTGCAGAACGAACCCTCCGCCGATAACCCGAAAACGTCCGCGCTGACCGCGTTGAGCCTGGCGACGGAAGTCGCCCGCTTCTTTCGTGACCAAGCTATCCGATAGCACCCGGAGCATCGCAATGAACACGCTGAAAGTGGCAATCGTGGGTGCGGGAATCATCGGCTGCTCGTGGGCAATGGTCTGGGCGAGGCGAGGGCACAGCGTTGCCATCTACGACGCGGACGCCGTCACTCGCGCCCGTGCGCTCGACACGCTGGCAGCCTTCGCGGAGGACCTGGATCGTGTCGGCATGACAGTGCCTGCGGATTCGCTCGCCCATGTGCGCATTGCGACGACACTCGCCGACGCCGTCGTACAGGCCGATTACGTGCAGGAGTCGGTGCCGGAGAAACTCGACCTCAAGCGCGCGCTGTTCGCTGAACTGGACACGCTTGCGCAGCCCGGCGCGATCCTCGCCAGTTCGACATCCGCGCTCGGCATGTCGCGGTTCACGGCTGAACTGAGCGGCCGCGGGCGCTGCGTAGTCGTTCATCCCGCCACACCGCCGCACATGATGCCGGTTGTTGAAATCGTGCCGAGTCCGTGGACCGATTCAGCCGTGGTTGAGCGCATCTTCGCGTTGATGGAATCGCTCGGTCAGACACCCGTGCTCGTGAACAAGGAGATCGCCGGCTTTGCGATGAACCGGATGCAGGGCGCGCTGCTGATCGAGATGTTCCGGCTGATCGAGGCGGGCGTCATCTCCGCCGATCACGCCGATAAACTCATCAGCGACGGCTTCGGTTTGCGCTGGGCTTTTCTCGGACCGCTCGAAGGCGTGGACCTGAACGCGCCGGGTGGGATAGCCGATTACTTGCATCGCTTTGGGCATATGTTCGACGACATGGCGATGGAAGTTCGCGAACCCGGTCCGGTGCTGAACCCGAACCTGATTGCGCGGCTTGATGCGGAAATGCGGGCCAAGTTGCCGCTGGAGGGGATCGAAGCGAAACGCTCGTGGCGCAACCGGCGCATGGCCGCGCTGCAGAAGATGCGCCGCGACATGCAATGGGAAGCGTGAAGGAAGCGTAAGCGTGGTCGACGCCAGCTACGCCCCCTGGATCACGGCACGAGTGAGCGCCAGGCCGATAGTTAGCTTTGCGAATTAGCCTGGCTCGCATTGCGGCAGGACAACCGGCTCCGCAGCGTCCGGGGCGTCCGGGGCTCGTGCACGGTCTCGGCGACCTCACGCCACCATCGCTCACCGCGATGTGGCGCAGCCAGATGCAGCCGCTCTCCCATGCGCGGTGTGGCGAGCGGAATGCCGCGTGCGGCGGCGAGTCCCATTACGCGCTCGAAGGGTTCCTGCCAGCGATGCATTGCCAGATCGAACGTGCCGTTGTGAATGGGCATCAGCCAGTTTCCGCGCAGATCGACGTGTGCCTGGACGGTTTCATCAGGCTGCATGTGCACATACGGCCATTGGGCGTCGTAGGCGCCCGTTTCGAGCAGGGTTATATCGAATGGACCGAGGCGCTCACCAATTGTCCTGAACCCGTCGAAGTAGCCGGTGTCGCCGCTGAAGAACACGCGCAGATCGTTGTCGACGATGACCCACGACGCCCACAAGGTGCTGTTGCCGTCGAAAAGACTGCGGCCGGAGAAATGCTGGCCCGGCGTTGCCGTGAATGACAGACCGTCGATCTCTACCCCCTGCCACCAGTCGAACTGGCGTATCTTCGCGGCGTCGATTCCCCACTCGATCAGCCGGTCGCCCACGCCCAGCGGCGTCAGAAACACGCCCGTGGTAGCGGCGAGCGCCAGCACCGTCTCGCGGTCCAGGTGGTCGTAGTGGTCGTGGGACAGAATCACGCCGCGCAGCGGCGGCAAGTCGGCGAGCGCAATGGGCGGCGCATGAAAACGTTTTGGGCCGAACCGCCGGAACGGCGATGCACGTTCTGCAAAGACCGGGTCGGTCAACCAGAACTGACCGCGCAACTTGAGCAGCATGGTCGAATGCCCGAGCCGATAGAGGCTGCGGTCAGGCGTCGCGTCAAGCTGCTCACGCGTCACCGCATCGACGGGCAGGGTGCTTGCGGGCGCCGTCCCGTCCGGTTTCTTGAACAGCAAATTCCACATGATGCCGAGGGTCTTGCCGATTCCTTCGACGGGACGAGGTTTGACATTACGGAAACGCTCGCCGTCATGCTGAGTGGACGTGTCGAATGATTCACGCCCGCGGCGTGCTGCTGTCATCCCCAAGGCACGGCGAATAGAACCGGTAAACGATGTCATGTAAGACGTCCCGATACGGAAAGTAGACTGTGCAGTGTAGTTTATTGCAGAAAAAAGTAAACTGCCTGGTGTAAAATTTAACCATGAATACCAGTGACAACCCGCTACGCCTGACCGATCGCAAGCGTGCCGCCGTGATTGCCGCGGCTATTGAAGAATTTCTTGCAGCGGGTTTTGATGCAACCAGCATGGACCGCATTGCCGCCCGTGCGAGCGTCTCGAAGCGGACGGTTTATAACCATTTCCCAAGCAAGGAAGTGTTGTTCGCGGCAATCCTGCGGCAGTTGTGGGACGCGAGCGACACGGGAGAGGCGCCCGCTTATTCCAACGCCCAGCCGCTGCGTGCGCAGTTGCTTCAATTGCTGTCGAAAAAACTGCGACTTTTAAATGACGAGGCATTCCTGTCGCTTGCGCGCGTGGCGATTGCGGCAGGCATTCACTCGCCCGAGCGCGCGCGCGACATGGTGGCGCGCATGGGTGAGCGCGAAGAAGACCTGACTGTGTGGATCCGCGCAGCCGCTGCCGATGGCCGGCTCAAGACACCCGACCCCATGTTCGCCTCGCTGCAATTGCAGGGCCTTGTGAAAGCGTTTGCGTTCTGGCCGCAGGTCACAATGGGGCAGCGCACCTTAAGCAAGGACGAACAAAAGCAGGTAGCGGAATCCGCAGTCGACATGTTCCTGGCGCGCTACGCATCATGATCGGTGCACGATGAGCGTGACCCACCGTGGTGCTTGCCGGCGGTAATCTCAGTTCATTCGGGCGAGATTATCGGGTGCGGTTAATCGCTTTCAAACCCGCACCTTCTAAACGCGCCTCGCGCGTTTAGCCAGAGAAAAGACAGAGAAAACGACGCAGACAATTTACATTGTGCTCAAGCTAAAATCGGTCTGCAGCGAGGTCAACCGTTCCAAACCGGTTAGCCCGCTCAAGTCCCGATTTCTTTTGACAACGGACATTCGATGCGTATTCCTTCGCGTATTCCTTCATTCGACAGAAAGATCGCGTTTCCACTTATCGTATTGTCTGTCACACAGATAATAGGGTGGGGAACCGTTGGTCTGCCGGCGATTGTCGGAAGGCAGATGGCCAATGACCTCAAGATGGACCTTTCATCTGTCTTTGCCGGGGGTTCCTTGTTCTATGTTGTCATGGGACTCTGGGCGCCCTTTCTTGCAGGGCCGTTTGTCCGGTTTGGCGCCAGGCGCGTCATGATCGGCGGCACGATTTTGGCGGCCTTGGGGTTTCTGTTGCTTGCGTCGTCTGGCGGGCCTCTTCTCTATTTCGCCGCCTGGGTGATACTTGGAACAGCAGGTAGCGCAACGCTCACGACCGCCGCCTATATCATGCTTAACGAAGTTGCCGGATCGAATGCGAAGCGTGCGATCGGCGGGCTTATGTTGCTCACCGGACTGTCGAGCAGTTTCTTTTGGCCGCTGGCCTCTCTTCTTGCAAAGGCGTTCGCCTGGCAGGGGACATGCGTGGTCTACGCGGGAATGCTGATGCTCGTATCCCTGCCGCTTTATGTCTTTGGACTGCCTGCGGAGACGATGCCGCCAAGCCCGGATGCGCGTGGTATTTCCAATAGCGGTATGTCCAATATTTCGGCCGTTGAGCCGAGGCGGAAAGCCACGTTCTACCTGATCGCGGCAGCTATCGCATTGAATGCATTCGTAACATTTGGGTTCAGCGCGATCTTTATAGAATTACTCAAAGCGCTCGGATTACCGGCAGTACAGGCTGTCGCCTTCGGTTCAGCTTTCGGCGTGATTCAGGTCAGTGCCAGAGCAGTGGATTTCCTGGGAGGCGGCAAGTGGGACGGAATTTCGACCGGCATCTTTGCTGGCATTGCGCTCCCTGTGTCAATGGTGCTGCTTATATTGGGCCGGGGTTCGCATTCTGCGGTCGTGGTTTTCGTTGTGCTCTATGGACTAGGTAGCGGAGCGCTTGCCGTTGCGCGCGCAACCATACCGCTGGTGTTTTATGACAAGGCCGAATATGCATTGGCGGCATCGCGCATAGCGCTCCCTCTGAACGTGACGTCAGCAGCGGCACCGCCGCTTTTCATCGCATTATTGACGCGGTTTGGTAGCAATGTCTTGTTGGAAGTAGCCATTTTGTGTTCTGCCACCGCATTGCTTCTGCTGTTGCTGCTTACGCGCCGAAGACCCGCATTGGATAACGCCGCGCCAGTCGCATGACACGTACCTGGCGACATTCGTCCAGGCCCCCTTGGGGATATGCGGCCGGCGTGTGGGGCACCCGGCGCAAAGGCGGGCTGCGACAGGCAGACCTCGCGGACCGAAGTTCCGATGCCATCAAGTAAATGGCTCAAGTCATGCTCCAAGGCGGGAATTGCCAGCCTTCGGCGATCATCGTCGATGTCCTGTACAGCGGCTGTTCTTCGATTATTCGTCAAATCCCATCAGTCAATTCGTTTTGCGCCGCTTTATCGCGGCTGAAGAGATGTCTAGATTGGCAGCACCAGGTTGATCGGCTCCGGAAGCAGCCAGTCAATGTCCACGGTACTCACTCTCTTCAAGGAAACGATCATGAGCAAGCTCACCGGTAAGGTGGCCGTCGTCACTGGCGCGTCCAAGGGTATTGGCGCCGCTATTGCCAAGGCACTCGCAGCAGAGGGCGCGTCGGTGGTTGTCAACTATGCAAGCAGCAAAGCCGGCGCCGAAGCCGTTGTCGCAGCAATTACCGCGGCTGACGGCCACGCAGTCGCCGTTGGCGGCGATGTGTCGAAGGCAGCGGATGCGCAAGGTATCGTCAAGGCGGCTATCGACACGTTTGGGCGCATTGACATTCTCGTCAACAACTCGGGAATCTACGAGTTCTCGCCTATCGAAGAGATCACCGAAGAGCATTTCCATAAGCAGTTCAACACCAACGTGTTGGGCGTGCTGCTCACCACGCAGGCCGCTGTTCGTCATTTCGGCGAGGGCGCGAGCATCATCAATGTCAGTTCGGTTGTCAGCCGCATTACACCGCCGGCAAGTGCCGTCTATAGCGGCACGAAAGGCGCGGTCGATGCAATCACGGGCGTGCTCGCACGCGAACTCGGGCCGAAGAAAATTCGTGTGAACTCGGTCAATCCCGGCGTGGTGGTGACTGAGGGTACCCAAAGCGCGGGGATAATCGGGTCCGACCTCGATGCGTGGGCGCTCGCCCAGACGCCGTTGGGCCGGCTGGGTCAGCCGGATGACATTGCGTCCATCGTGGTGTTTCTTGCGTCGGACGACTCGCGCTGGATGACGGGCGAACATGTTGTCGCGAGTGGCGGCATGCGCTGATCCGCAAGGGTGATCTTGCCCGGCGCGGACCCGACTGGGTCCCGTCGGGCTGTTTTGATGTCGCGGCCCGCCAGGTTCCTTGATCCGTGCCGATTAAAGCTCCTGGCGGGTGGGGCGGAACAGGATCTCGTTCACATCGACTTCCGGCGGCTGGCTGATCGCGAAGGCAACGGCCCGTGCAAATGATTCAGCCGGAATCGCATTTTCTTTGTAGAACTTATTGATGTTCTCGGCTACATCCGACTCGGTGATGCTGTTCGGCAATTCCGTGTCCACGGCACCCGGCGAGATCACTGTCGTGCGGATGTCGTAGGCCTTGACCTCCTGGCGCAGCCCTTCGGACAGCATCAGCACCGCGCTTTTGGTGGCCGCATAAACCGCACTGCCGGGCCGGACCTTATGACCGGCCACGGACGAGACATTGATGATCTGGCCGCTTTTCTGTTCCTTCATGTACGGTAGTGCCGCACCAATGCCGTACAGCACGCCCTTGATGTTCACATCGATCATGCGGTTCCAGTCGTCGACCTTGAGACGTTCGAGCGGCGAGTGCGGCATCAACCCCGCATTGTTGATCATGACGTCCACACGCCCGAAGGTCTGTACGGCGGTGTCGACCAGTTTCCTGACGTCGTCGAAGCGGGTCACGTCGGTTGCAACGGCGATTGCTTTTGCTCCGCTACGGGTCAGTTCATCGGCAAGCGCCTGAATGCGATCCATGCGCCTCGCGCCCAGCACGACGTGTGCGCCCAGCGAGCTCAGATGCCGGGCGGTCGCTTCCCCGAGTCCGCTGCTCGCGCCGGTGATCACGACGACTTTTCCTTCGGTGTTGTTGCTCATGGTCTGGCTCCTTCATTTGGTGCGTGATGCGGCCTTGATCAAAGCCGCGTGGATTGCCGCGACGGTTGGTTTATCGATCGACGCGCTTTTGCAGAGCCGCCGGGTAGCGATCGCCCACCACGGTGATCTGCTGCAGCGCAGCTTCGATTGCGGACAAGTCATTCGCCGACAGTTCGACCGTAGCCGCGCCGACGTTCTCTTCCAGGCGATGCAGTTTGGTCGTACCGGGAATTGGGACGATCCACGGCTGTTGTGCGAGAAGCCATGCAATGGCGATCCGCGCCCGCGTCGCGCCACGGCCATCCGCAATCCGGCCAAGCACCTCGACCAGACCTGCGTTTGCCTTGCGGTTTTCCTCGGAGAAACGTGGCACGACGTTACGGAAGTCGGTCTTGTCGAAGGAAGTCTTCTCGTCGATGGCGCCGGTCAGGAAACCCTTGCCGAGCGGGCTGAACGGCACGAAGCCAATACCCAGTTCCTTCAGCGTAGGCAGCACAGAGCTTTCCGGCTCACGCCACCACAGCGAATACTCACTCTGTAACGCCGCCACCGGCTGCACGGCATGGGCGCGGCGGATCGACTGCGCGCCCGCTTCGGACATGCCGAAGTGCTTGACCTTGCCTTCCCGGATCAGATCCCTGACCGTGCCGGCCACCTCTTCAACCGGCACATCCGGATCGACACGATGCTGATAGAACAAGTCGATGCGATCGGTCTTCAGGCGCTTCAACGAGGCTTCGGCCACGGCGCGGATGCGTTCAGGGCGGCTGTCGAGGGGCTTCTTCGAGTCACCGTCCTGGAAGCCGAACTTGGTGGCGATCACCACCTGGTCGCGAAACGGCGCCAGCGCCTCTCCGACCAGTTCCTCGTTGATGAACGGGCCGTAGCATTCGGCCGTGTCGAAGAACGTGACACCACGCTCGAAGGCCGCCCGAATCAGTTTGATGCCATCGGACTTTTCAGTGGCCGGGCCATAACCGAAGCTCAGGCCCATGCATCCCAGGCCGATAGCCGACACTTCAAGACCGCTGTTTCCAAGTTTGCGTTTTTGCATGATGTTTCTCCTTTCAGAATGCCGCGAACTGCTGTTCACCAGACACCAAGCTTAGGCTGTTGTATCGCGCTCAACAATCCGGCTAGACTTGCACGGGGTGTTGAGGGGAATTCATCTATGTTGCGTGCCGGTCTGTCCGAACTCACGGCTTTTGTCGCGATTGCCGACGCGCGCAGTTTCCGTGCGGCGGCGCGTACGCTGGGCGTTTCGCCGTCGGCGCTCAGCCATTCCACGCGCGGTTTGGAAGAGCGTCTTGGCGTGCGCTTGTTCAATCGCACGACGCGCTCTGTTGCTTTGACCGAGGCCGGTGAGCAGCTCCTGCAGCGAGTCGGACCGGCCATGGCCGAACTCGCGGATGCAGTGAACGAGGTGGTCTCAACCCGCGACCGGCCTTCGGGCTCGATCCGGATCAACGCATCCGAGAACGGGGCGAAATACATCGTCCGTCATGTGCTTCCAGACTTTCTTGCGGCCTATCCCGGCATCCACGTGGAGTTCGTCGTGGACACGCGGCTCGTCGATATCGTGGCCGATGGTTTCGATGCCGGCATACGTGTGCTCCAGGACGTACCGCGCGATATGGTTGCCATCCGGTTCAGCCCCGACATGCGCTTTGCCGCGGTGGCGTCGCCGGACTATCTCTCGCGTCATGAGCCGCCTAAAGCACCGGACGATCTGGCGCAGCACCGTTGCATCCGTTTCCGGTTCGAGAGCGGCGCGCTCTACCGCTGGGATCTTGAACATCGCGGCAAAACCGCCAGCATCGATGTCGACGGGCCCATGACGCTTGGCAATATCAATGTGATGGTTGAGGCGGCGCTCGCGGGCATTGGCATTGCCTGGGTCCCGGACTATCAGGTGGCAGACCATCTGGCGTCAGGCCGGCTGGTCCAGCTTCTTCCTGAATGGAGTCCCGCCTTTCCTGGCCTGCGCCTTTACTACCCGGCCAACCGGCACCCGCCAACCGCGCTGAGATTGTTCGCACAAGCCGTGCGCGAATGGGTAAATAGCCAATCGCCATACGTGGGTTGATCGCGAATTATTGCCCGCAATCTTTCTTCGAGCGCTGGTTTTCAAGCGGCTCGTCGTCCTTCGATCGGTATCCGGATTGCTTTGTCCATAGCGTTAAATTTACCGGCTGCGTCTGCGCGTGACTAGACGGTAGAACCGGCAAACCCCGATGAGCTGGATTCATGAATGGCCCGCAAGAACCTTAATGACTTGCCGGCATTCGTCGCCGTGGCGCGGCGCTCCGATTTCCACGATGTTATTCTTGGCTGTGGAATTTCAACTCTTCAGGGAAATTGCCGTGAATAAAACTGACCTCTCCAACGTCTACCGCGGCTATATTGCGTGCCTGAACAAGCAGGACTGGCCGAATCTCGGACAGTTCGTTCATGACGACGTGCATTACAACGGTCAGCGGATCGGGTTGTCAGGTTATCGCGAGATGCTGGTGAGGGATTTTCATGAAATTCCGGATCTTTATTTCCACATTCAGTTGTTGGTTGCCGATTCGTCTTGTGTGGCCAGCCGGTTGGACTTCAACTGCACGCCAAAGGGAACGTTCCTTGGCCTTCCTGTAAACGGCAAGAAAGTTTCCTTTGCGGAGAATGTGTTCTATCAATTCCGCGGCGACAAGATTGAGCAGGTATGGTCCGTTATAGATAAAGCGGCTATTGAAGCTCAGCTTTAGTGCAATAAGTTACCTGTATCTCTCTGTTACTCCTATCTCTTCTTCATGCGCGCTTAGCCTGAACTGATTGTTCTGGTGCCTGCCCCTTTCGACGCCCCGAATGGCCACCGGTTAATTAATTCTCGTTTGTCCACAATATTTCCGCGCTTGAAACGTCTTTGATTGCAGGGATCCGGACCGAGATGTTCGATCCTGCATCGGACCCGATTTCCGGACATGACACGCCTTTTCAATTTCACTGGAAGATCTCCCAATGGATACCGAAACGATTGAAAAAATTCTTCGTGAAGCCCGGACCTCAAACGGCCGAAGTCCTCTTAAAGACGCAAAAATCAATGCGGTGATCGATCGGGTGTGGGCTTCGCAACGTTATCCAGACGACGGCGGTCCGCGTGCCAATCCGAGTTGCGATCCGGCCGATTATGCTGATTACGGTTTTTCGATATTTCCCGCTCAAGGCGATGTGATCTATCTGCTGTGCCGCGCGATTCGTGCAACCCGGGTAGTGGAGTTCGCAACCTCCTTCGGATTCTCGACGCTCTATTTCGCAGCAGCGATGCGCGACAACGGCGGCGGCACGGTGATTGGTTCCGAGCTGGTTCCGTCAAAGGTAGCGACTGCAAGACAAAATGCCGCCGACGCAGGATTGGCCAGTTATGTGGACATTCGCGAGGGCGACGGTCGCCGGACACTCAGGGATCTGGGCGGGCCGGTTGATTTCGCGCTTATCGATGGATGGCCATTGGGGACGGAACCGTCGCTGGCCAGGGAGGTCATCGAAATCGTGGCGCCACAGATCCGGACCGGCGGTTTCTTGATGAACGATAACGGTGAGCCGGACTACATCGAATTCATTCGGAATCCTGCAAACGGCTTTCTGTCCATCAATCTACCCATCAAGGGTGGTACGGAACTCTCGGTCAAAATAGCCTGAGCGGGGGGCCTCTAGCGACGGCCGCTGCGGCCCCACACGTAGCGCACCCAACGTTGCCACTTGCTCTGCGGCGGAGCGCTGGATTTACGCGTTGCCTGCTCTTCGCGGTCGCGCTGGACGCTTTTCTGAATCTGTTCGTGGATCTGGCGCAACGTCAATCCGCCGGGACCCTTCAGTTTGTCGGGATCGGGTTTGTCTGTCATGGGACTGGTTTATTCCTGATGAATCGACTTGATCTTGATACATACGGGCAGTTGCGGCAAGCACGCGGAAGTTGTTTTCGAGCGGTCACGTAGCGCGAGGGTAAGCAACGAATACAAAGGGACTTATATCAGCGCCGGGCTTTTACGCGGAATGTCTTCCGATCCGCTGCACTGGCACAATCAAGACGATCTTTGATCCACCTGGAATCCTCATTCATGTCAGACGCCGCACCCGCTTCGCCGCCTTCGCGGGCTATCGGCCCGCTATTTGCGCTATTTCCCTTTCTCCGGCCTTATGCGGGGCGCTGGGCGCTCGCGTTCCTGGCGCTGGTGACCTCGGCAGGAGCCACGCTGGCGTTGCCGGTGGCGTTCAAGTACCTGATCGATCGTGGCTTCGCTGCGGACGACCGGGCACATATCGACCGCTATTTTCTCGCGCTGTTCGTCGTATCGCTGGTATTGGCCGGCGCCACGGCGGCGCGCTTTTATCTGGTGTCGTGGCTGGGCGAGCGAGTCACGGCTGACTTGCGGCGTGCGGTCTACGACCATGTGCTGGGCATGAGTCCGCAGTTCTTCGAGACCACGCAGACCGGGGAGGTACTGTCACGCCTCACCGCCGACACCACGCTGATCCAGACGGTGGTAGGCACCAGCCTGTCCTTGGGGCTGCGCAACTTCTTCCTGCTGGCCGGCGGCGTGACCATGCTGGCGGTCACCAGCCCCGTGCTGTCGGCTTACATCATCGCTACGCTGGTCGTGGTGGTTGCGCCTATCGTCATCTTTGGCCGGCGCGTGCGGCGGCTCTCGCGCGCCAGTCAGGACAAGGTAGCGAACACGAGCGCGGTGGCCGGCGAGGTGCTCAATGCCATGCCGACCGTTCAGTCGTACACGCAGGAGCCCTTTGAGGCGCGGCGGTTTGGCGGCGCGGTTGAACTGGCCTTCGAGACAGCACTCAAGCGGATTCGGGCGCGCGCCTGGTTGACCGCGGTGGTCATCGTGCTGGTGTTCACCGCCATTGTGTTTGTGCTGTGGCTCGGGGCGCAGGCGGTGCTGGCCGGGCGAATGACTGCCGGCCAGTTGTCCCAGTTCATCCTCTACGCGGTGTTCACGGCCGGCGCTGTTGGAGCTGTCGCCGAGGTGTGGGGCGATCTGCAACGGGCCGCCGGCGCCACCGAGCGCCTGCTGCAACTGCTGTCGGCACGCTCGCCGGTGGTGGAGGCCGAGACGACCGTGTCGTTGCCAACACGCGGGGAGGGCATCCGCTTCGACAACGTCAGTTTCTCGTATCCGTCCCGCCCGGGCACTGCGGCGCTCTCCGGCCTCTCACTCAATGTCCGCTCGGGTGAGCACGTGGCGCTGGTTGGACCGTCCGGCGCAGGCAAAACCACGTTGTTCCAATTGCTGCTGCGTTTTTACGATCCGCAGAGCGGCAGCATCCTGATCAACGGCGTCTCGACGCGGCAGGTGCCGCTCGTCGAATTGCGCCGGGAGATTGGCGTAGTGCTGCAGGAATCCGTGATTTTTTCCGGCAGCGTACTCGACAACATCCGCTACGGCGCGCCCGACGCCACGCTTGCGCAAGTGCAGCAAGCTGCCGACATGGCGGCAGCGGCCGGCTTTATCGAAGAACTGCCGCAAGGCTATGACACGTTCCTGGGCGAGCGCGGCGTGCGGCTGTCTGGCGGCCAGCGCCAGCGCATTGCGATCGCCCGGGCGATCCTGAAGAATCCACCCATCCTGCTGCTGGACGAGGCCACCAGCGCGCTCGATGCCGCAAGCGAACGGCTGGTGCAAAAGGCGCTGGACAATGCCGCGCAGAACCGCACGACGCTGGTCATCGCGCACCGGCTGGCGACTGTGCAGCAAGCGGACCGGATTGTCGTGCTGGAACACGGCCGCATTGTCGCGCAGGGCCGTCACGCTGAGTTGCTGTTGAGCTCGCCGCTGTATGCGCAGTTGGCTGCCTTGCAGTTCGGCGAGCGGCTGGGGCAGACGGGGCAGAGCGGGGCCGTGCGAGATTCGGTCGGCTCTGCGTGAAGACGCGATTCGCAAGCGTCCGCAAGGCTCACGCTCGCGGCGCGTTGAGCGCCGCGGCTGAAGAGTTCAAACGTTTTGGTCAGTCGTTGCTATGCAAGCTTGTATTCAGGCCGCCCCATCGGGAGGAATCGGTCGGCAGTACCTCGACTGCACCGCTCTGACTGTTTCGACGAAACAGCAGGCCGGATTTCCCCGACAACTCCCTTGCTGAAACGACCTTACCATCGGGCATCTTCACTTTCGTACCGGCCGTGACGTAAAGACCGGCTTCGACAATACATTCGTCTCCAAGCGAAATGCCGATGCCGGCGTTCGCTCCAAGCAAACTGCGCTCGCCTATGGAATTCTTGGTCTTGCCCCCGCCCGACAGCGTTCCCATGATGGAGGAGCCGGCGCCGACGTCGGAGTTCTTGCCCACGGTCACACCCGGCGTCACGCGGCCCTCGACCATCGACTCTCCAAGCGTACCCGCGTTGAAGTTCACAAAACCTTCATGCATGACGGTTGTACCCGCTGCCAGGTGGGCGCCAAGTCTTACACGGTCCGCGTCGGCAACCCGCACGCCTTCGGGCACGATGTAGTCCGTCATGCGAGGAAATTTATCGACCGACGACACCGTGAGATGGTGGTATTCGGATGCTACCCGGTCCCGCAGATCATCGACATTGCCGGGAAACACGGGACCTGCCGATGTCCACGCGACATTGGGCAACAGACCAAAAATGCCATCGAGATTGATTTCGTTGGGTTTGACGGTTCTGTCGGAGAGCAGGTGCAGGCGCAGGTAGGCATCCTCAGTCGAAACGGGTGGGGATTCGAGCGACTCGATCACCACGTCGACGAGATCCCCCGAAATCAGGCCGGCCTTCTCGGCGAGGCAACTGCGCTTTTTCCCGGCGCCGGAAGCCGGAAACCAGACGTCGATAGTTTTGCCTGTAGCACTATCACGGTACCTGTGGCCGGTTCGCTGGATAGCCATCGAAGATTCCTCTTTTGTCATGCGGCAGTTAATGTAAATACGCCGGTTGTGAAAGCGATAGCTTGCAAAGGACGGCTCGGAGGATCATAGCGGAATGAACATCCGACACCGACGGGCGACACATCGTGCATGTCCGCTCTGGTCCGACAGACGCTATGACGCAATGGCTCCGCCTCCGCGATTTCCAGACAGCTTCAAACTGCCTGTTTCGTCTCGCGAGCGGCGCGTTGCCGTCCAATCTGCAGCATCGCGATACTGGCAAGGATCAGGACGACGGCCCCCACTTCCACTATGCCGACTTTCTCTCCCGCGGCCCAGCCGATCAGCAGCGCGACCGTGGGCGTAATGTAAGTGGCGCCCGAAGCCGCAACCGCACCGAGCTCCTGAAGCAAGAAGTAGTAGATCAAAAAGGCGGTGCCGGTTCCCAGAATGCCAAGTCCGACCACCACACCCATGGCCGCACGCCAATCCTGAAGTATCTGCCCAATACCGGTGAAGTTTGTCAGCAAAAGGAGTATGAGCAGGGCCAGGCCCACCTGCCAGGTGGCGAGCGCCAGGGGCGGCAAGTTGACCGGTGCCAGAAAACGACGGACATAAACGTATGACAGCCCAAGAATGATTGAGCCGCCCAGCATCCAGCAAACACCCGCGAGGTTGATCGGATTGGCCGACCCTTCCCAGGGACGCGCGATCAGGGCGATACCGGCAAAACCCAGAACTACCCCGGCTGACATCAACCCGTTGAGTTTCTCGGTTCGCAGGAGCACGAGCGAGAAGATGGCGGTGAACAAAGCGATCGACCCGCCCAGAACGCCCGCGATACCGGAGGGGAGCAACGCCGTTCCCCTGACGATGGCAAAGTAGTAGAAGGCCGTAGCCACGGCGCCCATGACGAGGAAATGCGGCAGATGACGGGCTTGGCTACGCTTGATCACGCGTTTATGCCAGGCCGCAAATGCCAATGGCAGGAAGCCGAAAAATACTCGCAAAAGGACTATTTGCGCAGGGCTGATAAAGGCGGCAGCCCATTTCATATAGATAAAATTCGATCCCCAGATAAGGCCGAGCAACACAAAGGCAGGGTACGTAAGTTTCATCAGGCCGATCCTGGGAAAAGGAGCAGCCATTTTGGCACTTGCGTTCCAATGGCATGCGGGATTTCACTCCAGCTTATCGACAGCGACCGCTTTGAGATAGTTTGTGCAATGCGCCAGCCAATCGCTTTCGTCGCCGATTTTCTGTATGGCTTCGTCAGGGCAACTTCGTAATCCGCGCCGCGTGCCTCTACCGCTTGGGCCCTTTCATGATTTCCGACTCCATCGCGGCATGCCACTCCTCGCTCGCCTCGAGGGGATCCATCTCCTCTTCAACGGAACCCATTGCGCGCTCGGCGGCCGCTTTCGTCTCGTCTGCCGAGGGATCGAATTCGTCGTTTTCATCGGTTGGCGGCTGCAGCATGTCCTTAAGCATCGCGCTTAGCTCCGGCGTGTCCCAAGGCAGACCACGCTGCGTCTGCAACTTGATGTAATGCCTCACTTCCGCGTCCTGCTCCGGGGTGAGGGGCAATCCCCGAAAGGTGGTATCAGGGTCAAGGTCTGTCATGGCTTTCTCCTGCGTGCGGCTTGCCCCTTAGTGTAGTCCGGTTGCGGATCAGTGACGCCGTGAAAGGGGATTTGTCTGGCTCTGACGGACAACGGAGTTGGCGTAAGCCTTTGCACGTTCGGATTCAACTTGTCCTGTCCGGAGCCAACTGGACTTCAGGAATACTTTTCATAAACCGGTTGTCCATAAAAGGCCGGCGTCCATTCTGGACCAGGACGAGTTTTTACAGCTACCATAGTCATCGCTCACCGGAGCCGGGTGAGAAGGGGGCCGCCTTCAGGCAGGGTCGACATAGGGCGCGTGGATGCCAAACCAGCGCCGAGGACGAGCGCGAATGAGCAGGAAAAATGAACACTAGCTCCCTCTTCGGTGAATCCCAACCGCCAATCCCATGGCGGCGCCTGGTGTGGCCGTGGGCCGTGTTCTGGCTGCTGATGCTGGCTATTGCCATTCAGGAAACCCTGTGGACAGGCAAATTGCAGTTCTGGCGGCCCCTCGTCAACTGGGGCACCTCAGCGTTGGGGGCCACGGTGCTGATTGCGGTGCAGATAAGGCGTGCGGACCGGTTCAAAAGTCTTCTCAACCAGCCGCTGAAATGGTTTCTTCGCAGCTTCGCGGCCATGCCGCTGCTAATGGTCCCTTACATCGCTGCGGTATATGCGTTGCGATTCGGCATCTATGCACTGGCAGGAGCCAGGTACCCGCATGGACCGTGGGTCGAAGTGATGGCCTACGACGTGACGAACTTCGTCGTGTTCTATGCGTTGTTCAGCGGCATCCTTTTCGGTCTTCGATTTTACGGGGCGTGGGCCGACGCGTGGCTGACGGCCGAAAAGCAGGCAAACCTGGCGCGCCAGGCGCAACTCGCACAACTGACCCAGCAACTGCAACCGCACTTTCTGTTCAACGCGCTGAACACCGTTTCATCGCTGATCCACACGGACCCCGACATGGCCGACGTCCTGCTCACTCGTCTGGCGACCTTGTTGCGCGCGGCGACTGACGCGAGCCAGCGTCCCGAGCAGTCACTGGCCGATGAACTGACGTTGCTTCACGCCTATGCCGACATCATGGTCCAGCGGTTCGGCGATCGCGTCCGGCTTTCATGGGAAGTCGATGCCACTTCACACGGTTGCCAGATCCCCACGCTCGGACTTCAACCGCTGCTGGAAAACTGCTTCCGTCATGTTGTCGAGCGGCGCAGCGCGTTGACGCACATCGCAATACGTATAACGCATAGCGCGAGCCGGCTGCAGGTCGAGATTGAGGACGATGGTGATTTGCAGCAGCTTCCTGAAAAACGCGGTGTGGGTCTGGGCAACCTCGAGCGCCGTCTGCAATCGTTGTACGGCGCCCAGGCAAGTCTCGAATTGCGATTGCGACCGGGCGGTGGCCTGATCGTGGGGATGAGCCTGCCATGCGCGCACTGATTGTCGACGACGAGGAACTTGCTCGCAGCAAGCTGCTGCGTATGCTTCGGGTGTTTCCCGATGTCGAGGTGGTGGGCGAAGCGGCCGACGGTGCGGCGGCGCTGATGCTGGCTGCGCAGCTACGGCCAGACGTTGTTTTCCTCGACGTACAGATGCCCGAGGTCGACGGTTTCGACGTGGCGGCGTCCTTGCCGGACGGCGGTCCGTCGCTGGTATTCGTGACCGCGTTCGACCAGTATGCGTTACGGGCATTCGACGCCCAGGCGATCGACTACCTGTTGAAACCTGTCGAGCCGGAGCGCCTCGCGCGCACCGTGCAGCGGTTGCGCGATCCGGTCCGCGGTGCAACTCGCCCGAGTGTTGGCATGCCCGCGCAACTGATGGTCGCCGATCGCGGGCAAACGCATGTGGTGCGCTGCGCGGATATCGAATGGCTGGAGGCCGCCGATAACTACGTGAACATCCATCTTCCTGGGCGCAGCCTGCTGATACGACGCACGCTTGCCGCCTTGCTCAATGACCTCCACCCCGCATTTGTCCGCACGCACCGCGGCGCTGCCGTGGCGCTTGCCGCCGTGCTTGCTGTGCGGCCACGAGGGAAGGGCGATGCCACAGTCGTGCTGCGCAGTGGCGTCGAGGTGCCGTGCAGCCGGCAGCATCGGGAAACGCTGATGCAACGCCTTCAGCAATAGCCCAATCGGCCCAATCCGCCCCACGGCCGACCCGGCTCGTCCCAGTCCGGTTGCGAGTCAAGAGGCGTCAAACTACGCTGACCGGCATCACCCTATGGATGATCCGGCCATGGCTCTGTCGCTCACCCTGCTCAACTACGCAAATATCGGAGTTCTCGTTTTCTCATTGATCGAGGCTTTGGCGCTTGCTATCCGGCACGGCTGGCGAGGCTACGACTGGAAGGCCGCGAGTGTGTCGGTGGCAGACTTTCTCGTTCGTGAGTATCCGTTGCGCTGGTTGCTGCCACTGGCGTTCTATAGCCATTTTATGGACTGGTTCTGGCGGCACCGCCTCTGGACATTGCCGATGAACCATTGGAGCGGATGGCTGGCTTGCTTCGTTGGTCAGGAGTTCTGCTATTACTGGTTCCACCGTGCGGCTCACCGGACGCGCTGGTTCTGGTGCACCCACGCCGTCCACCATTCACCCAATCAACTCAACCTTTCCGCCGCATATCGTTTCGGCTGGACTGGCCGTCTTACCGGTTCGACGCTGTTCTTCGTGCTCGCACCGCTATTCGGCATGCCGCCGCAGATTGTGCTGATGCTGCTGACGCTCAACTTGCTCTATCAGTTCTGGCTGCATGTCACCTGGATTCCACGCTTCGGACCGCTTGAATGGATCTTCAACACGCCTTCTGCACACCGTGTGCATCACGCATCGAACCTCGAATACCTTGATGGAAACTATGGTGGTGTGCTGATCGTGTTCGATCGGCTATTTGGTACCTACATTGCGGAAAAGCGCGGCGTGCCATGCCGCTTCGGTCTGGTCAAGCCGATGACGACCTATAACTTATTGACTATAGAGTTCGATCACTGGCGCGCGTTGTGGCGTGACCTCCTGACCGCGCGTTCCATACGCGAGGTATATGGCTACGTAGTCAAGCCACCTGGCTGGCGGCCAAATGACAAAGGGGAAACTACCGAAGATCTGAGGCGCCGTGCAGATCCACAGCTCTTCGGCGCGGGGCAGCAATAGGGTATGAGCGGCGACGTCGGGAATCATCCGCATAACAACTGCCGTGGAGAAGAGAATGATGCTCGCGCGAGTCACAAGACGCTTCGTCTTGAGTGCAGTGTTAAGTTTGTACGTTTTACTGATTTCTGTTCTTACCGGGCCTGCGTATTCACAGAACGCGGATAAACCAGTATGGCCAACCAGGCCCGACTTGGAATCAGGTGGTGGATCGCCATTTTTTTGCGTGAGTGGCTGAACGGATCACGATTCCCGCCGGCGCCAAACATGTGGACTTCGATGTGTACGTTTCACCCCTGCCGCCGCCTGGGGAGATTCGGGTCGCAGCGGTTGCCGTGTTCCTGAAGAGCAAGGAGTTGCTCGTGGAGACCTGAGCGGCGTGGTGCGGTGCGCGGGCATCGGGCAGTCACCTGCAAGCAGACCACCATGCGCCTTTCCAACGTAGAGAGGACTCGCTCCCTGATCGGGAGCGAGTCCTCAAATTGCGCTGTGCTATCGGCACAGGGCAGGCCGCAGCGACCTTGGATGCGACTCTATTCGGCAGCTGGCGGTGTTCGGCAAATAACTGACAGTGCGGCGTTTGCGCTTGTCCGTCAGCGGAGTTTCTTCGTGAAGCCGCAGGTCCATTGAGAGGCGTTGTTCACGCCTTCCTAATTGACCGCAACTGGCGCGGCGCCGGCAACGCCTGCGTTCTCGCAGCGCAGCCATGCGCACGACCGCGGCGAAGCGCGACAATGCATCGATCGAACCGGACACACTGGTGTATTCCTCACACCCGATCCGTCCGTCCAGAAGGACAGCCAACCCCGACTCACGGGCCAATTCAAGTACGTTCATTTTTAGGCCTCCGCTCTCGCCCCTGACCGACACACTTGAATGCGTTCGGCATATGAGCGAGAGCAGTTTACGTGCCTGATTGGTCATCCTGATAGCGATGTCGCGCGGCAGAATCGTCATGAATGGTATGAATCATTGCACCGCTATGCCGGCAGGAGACCCGCCGCGCGATAGCTCTTGATCAGCGCGTCATAGAGCGAGATATCCGAGCGGCTTCTCGCCATGAGCTGAGCGCCGCCGACGGCGGCGAAGATGGCGCGAGCCCGCGGTTCGCTCTCTTTGGAACTGACCACGGCAGCAGCGGACAGAACCTTGGCCAGCCACGCAACATTTACATCGGCAAAAGTCTGGACCTCTTTCTGCACCGCTTCCGGCAGGTCGTCATATTCGGCGGCCATGAAGCTGCAGAGGCACATGCGATTATCGTTTTCGAGCGCCTTGCGAAACGTATCGGGATATTGGCGCAGGCAGAGGAGCGGATCCGGCGATTCAGCCAGCAGTGCATCCAGGGATGCCGCCGAGTCTTCCCAATAACGCCTCGCTACCGCAGCGCCTAGATCGGCCTTGCTTGCGAAGTGATGAAAGATGCTCGGAGCCCTGATGCCGACATCTTCCGCGAGGTCACGAAAATTCAATCCGCTGTAGCCATGGGCCTGCGCGATCCTTTTGGCCGCCGCCAGGATTTTCTCCCGGGAGTTCGGGCTCGCTTCATTCTTCACTGGTCCCGCCCTCGCAAATGAAAAACGGTATTGACGCAGGCAATTATAACTCCTATATTACAACCTACCAAACGTTAGGTAGATTTACAAATAACGACGCCCGGCGTCATCTGTTCCGTCAGTTGCAACCACGCTGTAACCAAACCGCAGAGAGGCAGGCAATGAGTTCCGCCATCATCAATTTCGACGTAACCAAACTAGCCATGATGAGGATTTACGATTGGCACACCGGCCCCTATCCGGCGCGTGTCCGTATAGCTTTGGCCGAGAAGAACCTGCAATCGCGGGTCCGGTTTGTATCGGTGGATCTTTGGAAAGGCGAGCACAAGCAGGCTGGGTTCCTCGCCAAAAACTACTCAGGCACGCTGCCGGTGCTCGAACTCGACGACGGGACCTTCATTGCCGAGTGCACGGCCATTACCGAATACCTTGACGCGCTGGATGGCACACCAGCATTGACCGGTAAAACAGCGCGCGAAAAGGGCTTGATCCACATGATGAGCAAGCGCGCCGAGTCGGAGTTGCTCGACGCCATCAGTGTTTATTTTCACCACGCGACGCCGGGACTTGGACCCGATGTCGAGATTTATCAGAATGCGGAATGGGGCTTTCGTCAGCGCGACAAAGCACTAAGAGGCATGCATTACTTCAATGCCATTCTGGAAAGACAGCCGTTCGTCGCCGGTGAGGTTTTCTCGATGGCGGACATCACGGTCATCGGCGGTTTGATCTTTGCGGGGCTGGTGAATCTGCCTGTGCCTGCGGAGTGCGAAGCTCTTCAGGCGTGGTACGCAAGGATGCAGGAGCGTCCCAGCGTAAAGAACCGGGTGACGATGTCAGAACCGGCCGGGGCGTGTGTTTGAAATAGTTGTCTGTGAACGATTGCTTTCATGATTTCAGCGAAAGCAACCGAACACACATCTGATCGATATGAACAACCGCTTGCGGGCAATCCGGAAGTTCGTTCAGGGTCGAACTGTGCCGATTGCGTGAGGCAGAGACCGGGCTATCCCCGGCGAGCGGAGCAGCGGTTGATAAATTCTGCAACCAGGCCGGTGATTTCCGCTGGACGCTCCAGGCTCGGCAGGTGGGCAGCACCGGTCAACACATGACTCGATCCATTCAACACCGTAGTCGCAACATGACGGCTTCGTTCTTGCACGTTGGGGAAGTCGAGATCACCCCAAACCACTAGCGATGGCATCGACAACTTACCCAAACAATCGTAGGCGCCCCCGGCATCGAGATTCGCTCCGGTCGGCGGCGACCTGAGCGCAACTGCGTTCATGTCGACGAACAACTGACGGGCCGCACCCGTGACGCGACCTTCCGGCTCAAGTGGACCGTCCAGAAAAAGGCGAGCTCTGATCGCGATCATCTGATCCAGATCGCCGATCTTTTCCGCTTCCTTGAACCGGGTCATCAGGCTCTCGATCCTGGGCGGATAGATCGCCTCGGGTGCGCCACTCACGTTGGGCGCAATGAGAACAACGGCACGGATGCGCGATGGATGCTGAAGCGCCGCGTCGAGCACGATTCCTCCACCCTGCGAGCATCCAACAAGGATCACAGGCTCGCCGTTCGCCGTGGCGTCAATCACCGCCATCAAGTCCGCGACCGCAGAAAAGTCTTCCTGTTCGACGCGAATTTCCTGTAAAGGTGTCCAAGCATGATTTGCTTCCATTGGGACACGGGAAGATGCTATGCCCGGCTTACCTGATCCTATCCGGATTGCCGCGAACTCTGATGAAGCCGCACGTGTCGCTGCCGTCCTATCCGGGCGGGCAGCTCATTGCCTTAACATGCAAGTTCTGGCAAGGATACGATTCAGGTAACTGCGGACTCTGCGCTACACTCAAATTCGAGGCGTCGCTACTCACGGTGCAGCCGCTAAGCATCACTAACAGACCTGATATTACGACGACGTTACTCCACACAAGAAAACGCATATGTACTGGACTCAAAGGGCACGGGGTTGCGGTACGGGGATATCCGTCGCAAACGCGGTCAGGTGTTGGGTTGCAACGCCAATCGACGCAATGTTCACGCGTAGATCGCGCGTTGCCGGTCGTCAAGGTTGAATTACCGAAAGGTAAGCCGCAGCCGCTTCGATCTGCGCGTCGTTCAGCGTGGCCGCGACGGCCGTCATCGAACCCGGTGCCGGCGTTTTCCCCTTCGCGCGTGCCTGAAATTCGTGTAGCCGGGCAACGACAAACGCCGCCGGTTCACCTGCGATGCCCGGAAATCGCGCGCCATTGCCTTTGCCACCGGCCGCGTGGCAGCTGAAACAGGCGGGAATGTCTGATCCGGCACCCATCTGGGCGAGCCGCTTCCCGGCAACCACCAGGTTCTGCTGCGGCGGCGTAGCTTCGGCAAGCGGCGGGTCCTGCCTCGAAAAAAAGATCGAGAGCTCACGTATCTCGCTGTCGGAAAGATTGTGTGCGACCCCCTGCATGACAGCGCTTGCGCGCGTGTCCGCCTTGAACATTGACAGTGCGTGCGCGAGATAATCCGGATCTTTGCCGGCAAGCCGCGGCCCACCCGTTGCGGTGCCGGCGCCTGATGCGCCGTGACACGCGACACAGGATGCAATGGACGGCGCATTCGCCTCCCCGGCGGTATCCTGCGCATTCACTGCGGATTGCGCAGGACAGGTGCTTGCGAAACTGAGAAGCGCCGCAACCGAAAGCGGGCGCAAGGCGTCGCGCAGCATGTTGATGGAACGTGAACTCATCATCGTGATCTTCCCGATATCCTTTGGACAAGCATCCGGTGAACGACGCTATGAGGCGATTCTGCGGGGATGATTCTGACCGGCGAGCGTCAAGCGAATTACGAATTTGTTATCCAAGGCAATCGCTGACCTGCCTGCATCCGACGCCTGGAGCGTCGATTTACTGGCTAAGGGGCGCGCAGCGTAACGCTTGAATGTCGCTCGTCCAACCCGCGCTTCTGCTATCGAACCTGATAGCAGAGTCTGGTAGACCGGCGGCAATTGAACCGGGAACTTGCGATCCGGCAACACAGCAGCGCAGTAAGTCGGCCTGCTGGCGACGGGCAATCTTGCCACCTAGAATGTCTGGGAGCCTGCGTCACTATTTCAGAATTTTTCGTCAGCGCCTCTTGTGGTCATGCGCGGTCGATTACTCTGATAAATGAGTGCAGGTAATCGCAGAAAAACCAGCAACGCCAGTGGGGAAATTCGATGACACTCCCATCTCCCGAACAACAGCGGCAGAGCTGCACAGGCCCGCAGATCGGAACCTGGAAACTGGAGTCGTTCACGGACGAAGACGTGGAGACCGGCCAGAAAACCAATTTGTTCGGCACGCATCCAAGCGGCTATCTCAACTATGGGCCTGACGGCCGGATGTACGCCATCCTGATCAAGGATGGGCGAAAGGCGCCTGACACTCTCGTTCCAACGGACGCGGAGCGCGTCGATCTTTACAGCGGCCTTATTACATACGCGGGGACCTACAGTATTGAGGGCGACAAAATCAGTCACCATGTCGACGCATCGTGGAATCAGTCGTGGACAGGGACAACCCAGGTGCGCCAGTTCAGGATCGACGGCAACGTCTTGTACATAAAGACGCTGCCCGCGAAGAACCCGATCACCGGCAAGGACAGCTCGGCCGTGCTGATCTGGACCAGGGTCGAGTAGACGGGTGTCCCTGATGCTCTGGGCAAACCCGCTCTCGACACGGACGAGGAACGACCATTCTCTGCTCGATCGCAGCAGGCTCGTGCACTCGGTGGCGAGCTTGGCTTAAGTCAGGGTTGAAGCTGTCGTTCGCGCGGATTGCCCGTCTATTCCACCACTAGGTCTTGCTGACATTCAAGCCATGACGGTCAACGATGTTTTTTACTGCAGCCGGTGAAATCGCATCCAGACGATGTCCCTGGAATCCTGTAGTGGAAACGGCCTGAAGCATCGCGTTATAGACGGCTTCTTCGGTGGCTTCGGAGACCGCCTGGAACAGAGGCGACATCGCATCGTTTGAGAGGTCTTCGACTGTCCCCACCGCCGTACGCCGCTCGCGTGTTCGACGCACGGACTGCGCCGTCGAGAACGCGATTGCATAGTCGCCGGAACCATTTGCCATCGATGAGCCGGTACGGGCAATTCCGAGAAATGTCCGGCGGGCCATACGGCTGAGGTTGCGATCAGAGAGCGGTGCATTGGTAGCGACCACGATCACGACCGAACCATCGCCACCGTGATCGTCGACCGCGTTCTTGAGGTAGTAGCGTCCCAATTCCTTCCCGACCGGTGCACCGTTGATTGACAGGATGCCGCCGTAGTTGGTCTGCACAAGCACACCGACTGCATACCCGCCAAGGCTGCGTGGCAGCAGGCGCGAACTGGTGCCAATACCTCCTTTCCAGCCGAATGCCTGCGTGCCGGTTCCGGCTCCAACGCATCCTTCAGGTACCGGGCCGCTGGTTGCTGCCGCTATGGCCTGGAGCACGTGCTGCTTCGTAACATGCCGGCCACGGATATCGTTCAGAAAGCCGTCGTTTGTTTCACCGACCACGGCATTGACGGACATAACCTGTTCGTTACCCGGTTGCCCAAGGGTCCATTCGACTGCACCGGCGATACCTTCCGCTACCGAAAGGGTATTCGTGAGGACGACGGGGGTTTCGATTTCACCGAGTTCTTCGACCTGTGTCGATCCGGCGAATTTGCCGAAGCCATTGCCGAGCGCAAAGCCCGCGGGGACTTTGTCCTGAAACAGGTTGCCCGCGTGCGGCACGATTGCTGTGACACCGGTTCTGGTCACGTTACCCTCGCTCAACGTAACGTGGCCAACCATGACGCCGGGCACGTCCGTTATTGCGTTCAGCGGCCCCGGGGAAAGAATCCCGGGTTGGATGCCAATATCGCGGGCGCGCACGCGATCGGCGAGTGTGAGGTTCACGGGAGTATCCATGGTGGTTGGGAAACGCTTGTCATTGTTCGGGAGGGTGTCGGTTGCACTCGCGGCAAGCCCATATGCTGGCGCGATCATCAGCAGGCCTGCCAGAAAACGTCGGCGCCCTGGTGCCGACGCAGCTATGTCGTTTTCATCACCGGTAATCGCCAGCCTTCCAGGCATACCTCTATCCGTGAATGTGCCTCAACGAGCCTTTAACGTCGCTCCATCAAAAATCCGTCGCGGCATCGAAACAAGTTATGGGTTTTTACACAGAAAATATGAAGATCGCGAACCGGTTCGTCAGTCGATGCAAACAGACAGCTTGATTGATCCCCAGCTTCACGGAAAACGGGGTGGATCGCGACCTTGAGCAACCGGGTGCACGTCTGTGCCGGCGTTGTCAGTCGGGGATATCGAGTTCGACCAGCTTCGCCAGCTGAACCAGCGACTCCTGCCAGCCGAGGTAGCACATCTCCACGGGAATGACCTCGGGCACGCCCTCCTGCACGATGGTGAGCTCGGTTCCGCAGGACACCTGCCGCAATGAAATGGTGGTGTGCATCTCACCGGGCAGGTTCGGGTTGTCGAATTGGTCCGAGTAACGGATCTTCTCGAACGGCACCAGTTCGAGGTACTCGCCACCGAATGAATGGCCGTTGCCGGTGCTGAAGTTGCGGAAGGACATCTTGTGGGTGCCGCCAACACGGGCATCCAGGTGGTGGACCTGACAGGTGAACCCGTAGGGAGGAAGCCACTTCGCTAGTGCATCGGCTTCGAGGAAGGCCCGGTAGAGGCGTTCGGGAGTAGCGCGCAAGACGCGATGGAGACGGACGGTTCCAGTAGTCATGGTGTGATCGCCTTTCAGTGGAGAAGTTGAACATACCTCACGACGACTCGGCGAAGCGGGTATCGACATGGATTGAGATCGGGGAGACCCGTAGATGCCAAGCCGTCGGCAGCCATCAAGCGCTGACGGCTTGCCGGTATGCGGTCGGCGCGACACCAGCGCTGTCACGAAAACGGTGGCTGAAATGGCTGGCGTTTGCATAGCCGCATTGTTCGGCGACCTGCGTGAGCGGCAGCGCCGTGGTACGCAGCAGCGTGCGCGCGCGTTGGAGCCGCTGTTGCGCGATCCACGCAGCGGGCGGGAGTCCGAACGATGTACGGAACATGCGCGCGAGGTGAAACTCAGACAACGCGGCGACGCCGGCCAGCTCGCCGAGTGTGAGCGTTTGCCCGAGATGGTTTTCGATGTAATCGCGCAGGCGCCGCCGGGTCGCAACCGACAAACCGCCCTTCGGTGAGGCATCGGTCCGGCGCACGCCTTGTGCGCGCAGCAGCAGGCTCAACACCTGATGCGCGGTTTCATTGGTGCGCAGCAGGCCGCCGGGGTCCTGCCAGTCTTCATTGGCGAGGGTTTGACAAAGGCTCGCAATGCGGGCGTCTTCGAAATAGGTGCGATCGGCGAGCGTCAGTTCGCGAGGCTCGCGATCGAGCTCTTGCACCGCGCGTTGCGTGAAATGTTCGGGCAGGAAGTACAGATGCATGAAATGCATGTGGCCGCGAACCCACCAGCGCGATTCGTGATCGCCGGGCAGCGTGCAGAGCCGCGCCGGCGCGCCGTAGCGGCCGGGCATTTTCTGACGTTCGGTGCGATAGCCGCCGTCCAGATAACACGAGAGCGTATGGTGGCCGGGCCGGTCATAGATGGTCTCGGCTTCTTCGGTGTCGCGCGTCCACACCGCGATGGCCAACTGATCGCCGAGCCATGCAAACCGCTCAAGACTCGCGTTGGCGGTGCTCAGCGTGTGACAGACCGAATGAAGGCCGAACGGCGTTTCGATGGAGTCCATCACGGGGGCGGGCGGTCTGGCGTTCACGGGACTGGCGGGATGAATCTGATGACTGGGTAAGCACAGTATACGGCGAGCCACGGGCGGTGGCTTGGCGCCGCCAGGAAGAGCGCAATCCTGGACAAGTGCGGCCGGGCCTGCCGCCGCATAGTTGAGGTTCCGCTTTTTATGCTGCAGGCCGCGTCATGAATATGTTGCTCTATGCCGTTACCGTTCTGATCTGGGGCACCACGTGGATCGCGATCAAATGGCAGCTTGGATCGGTGCCCCCGCCGGTATCCATTGCATGGCGGTTCTGGATCGCCGCGCTGGTGCTGTTCGCGCTGCTGCGTCTGATGCGTCGTCCGATCTGGCCGCCGCGAGCCGCATGGCGCTACCTGGCCGCGCAGGGACTGGCGTTGTTTTGCGTCAACTTCCTGTGCTTTTACTACGCCGAACAGGTCGTGCCGAGCGGACTCGTGGCAGTGGTGTTTTCGACCGCGCCGCTTTTGAACTCGATCAACGGACGCCTGTTCATGGGCCGTCCCTTGCAGCTCACCGCGATTGCCGGCGCGGCGCTGGGCCTGGTCGGCATTGTCTGCCTGTTCGTTCAACAGATGGCCGGGCATCTCGGCGACCACACTGCGTGGTTCGGCCTCGCGATCGCGTTCCTCGGCACCTTGTGCTTCTCCGCCGGCAACCTGTTGTCGAGCCGGATGCAATCGATGGGCCTGCACCCGTTCGCCACCAATAGCTGGGCCATGCTGGTCGGCGCCGGCGTCCTGACGATAGGCAGTGCGCTGGCCGGCTTTTCGTTCGCCATCGAGCCGGACGCGCGTTATCTGGGCGCGCTCGTCTATCTGGCCGTGTTCGGGTCGGTGATCGGTTTTACGGCGTATCTGATGCTGGTCGGGCGGATCGGGCCGGAGCGGGCGGCTTACTGCACCGTGCTGTTTCCGATCGTGGCCTTGGCGGCGTCGACCGTGTTCGAAGGCTATCGGTGGTCCGCATTGGCGGTGGTCGGGCTGGTGCTGGTGGTCGCCGGCAATCTGGTCGCGTTCGACCTGACGCGGCGCATGTTTGGCCGCCGGGCGCAGCCGTCCTGACGCAGCCTCCCGGGCGTCACGCTCCGGGTGACAACAAGAACTTCACGACTGCGTCGACGAACTCACGCGGAAACTCGACGTTGGAGAGATGCACCGCCGGCAGCACCAACAATGTTGCGCCCGGGATAGTCTGCGCCATCTGCACGCTGTAACTCGCGGCCGTCACCGTATCGTGCTCGCCCGCGATCACCAGCGTCGGCCGTGTGATGCACGCAATATCCTGCCGCATGTCGGTATCCTGCACGGCGCGCCACGAACCGACCAGACCATGGCGGCTGGTCGTGAGCAGCATCGTACGGAATGTTTGCACCGCCGGATCGCGCGCCTCGAACATGCTCGCCGGAAACCAGTCGTGCAGGAACGTTTCGGCCGTAGCGGTCATGTCATCGGCCTGGAGAGCCTGGGCGATTGGCGCATCAAACCTGTCCGCAGGTCCAAGATAGGGTGCTGTATTGCTGAGTACGAGCCGGTCGATCCGTGCCGGCGCGTGTATGCCGAGCCACTGCCCGACAATGCCTCCCAGCGAGAGTCCCAGGAAATGCGCTTGCCCGATGCCGAGCGTATCCATCAATTCGAGAACATCGTGTCCCAGCCGCGCAACGGAATACGGCCCGGCAGGAACGCTTGACGCACCATGTCCGCGGGCGTCGTAGCGTAGCACCGAGAAATGACGGCTCAGCTCGGCGACTTGCCCGTCCCACATGCGCAGCGTCGTACCGATCGAGTTGGACAGCACCAGCACCGGCTTGTTGTCGTGACCATCCATCCGGTGCGCAATGCTTACACCGTCGGATGTCGTGAAGTAGGAAAAATTGTCCATGACACTCTCGCAAAAGAAGCGCCGCCTCGCACGGCCTGGCTGGCCGCACTCCGTTGCGGCGCAGGTTCATGCGTAAAGTATGGACAACCTCGTGTTCCGATAAAATTACAAAATTCGGATACTCTTTGTCAGAAAAAATGACATGAACGATTTCGCCCTGCACGATCTGAAATGCTTCGACGCCGTCATCCGCACGGGTAGTTTCCAGGCTGCGGCGGCCGCCTTGCATCGATCCCATCCGGCGGTGTTCGCTGCGGTGGCGAGGCTCGAAAGCCAGGCAGGTCTGAGCCTGCTCGATCGCGGCGGCTACCGCGTCAAGCTAAGCGATGCGGGGCGGTCGTTCCATGAACGCATGCAAACGCTTCTGGGCGAAGCCGAAGGTTTGCGTCAATACGCGGCACAACTGGCCCTGGGTGAAGAGAGTGAACTGCATGTGGTGTTAGGCGACCTGTGCCCACGCCCGGCAGTGCTCAGGCTGCTCGCGCGCTTCTTCGAGACGTGTCCGCACACGCGGCTGCATCTGCATTTCGAAACGGTTGGTGGTCCTATCGAACGCCTCAAGGCTCGCGACGCTGACCTGATGTTTCACCGCATCGACACGACGGACCCGTTTCTGGAGTGGATTGCGCTTTGCAAGGTCCGGCTGATTCCCGTGGTCGCTCCGGGCTTGCTGCCTGTGTCGACGGCCAGGACAGTGCGCCCGGAACATCTGCGCGACTACACGCAATGCGTCATGCGGGATTCGGCTCGGGCGCCACGCGATGAGGATTCTCTGGTCATCGAGGGGGCGCACCAGATCACCGTTGCGGACCAGTTCATGAAGAAGGATGTCATTCTGCAGGGCCTTGCATGGGGACATCTGCCGGACTTCCTGATCGATGGGGAAATACGCAGCGGTGCGCTCAAGTCCATTGCCGGCCGGTACTTACCCGGCCGCACGGAAACGGTGGTGGCAGCTCGACGCAGCGACGGGGCGCACGGTCCCGTCGCACAGCGGCTGTGGGCGTATTTGCAGGCGAACGCGCCCATGGCGCCCTCTCTGTCATGAAGCCTCGATGACATCGAGCTCATCTGCGGCGTCGAATGCTCTCGCGAAAATCGTCGCTCAGTGCAGGGTAGCTTCGGCCATACCGGCCAGCGCACTGAGCACGACGACGGCAAGAGGCGGAAGTCGCCACCGTGTCAGCAGGAAAAAGCCGATGACTGCGATGGCAAAGTCGAGCTTGGAGAGAACCGCGCTGGTCCAGACCGGTGAGTAGAGTGCGCTGGCCAGTAATCCGACAACAGCGGCATTGACTCCTGCAAGCAGCGCAGTCATGGACGGGCGGGCACGCAGCGCTTGCCAGTAGGGCAGCGCCGCAAGCACGAGCAGGAGACCCGGCAGGAAAATGCCCACGGTGGCCAGCAGCGCACCGGTCCAGTGGTTCGGCGCTTCCGCCATCATCCAGCCGAGAAATGCGGCGAACGTAAACAGGGGCCCGGGGACCGCTTGCGCAGCGCCATATCCTGCGAGAAAGTCGTTCGACGAGATCAGGCCGGCCGCAACGGTTTGCTGCTGAAGAAGCGGCAGCACAACATGACCGCCGCCAAACACAAGCGCACCCGAACGATAGAACGCTTCAAGGATCCTGACGGCCGGATCCGCATGGAGTGCGACGAGCGCCGGAAGCCCAAACAACAAGACACAGAAGAGGATCAGGGCGATAGCGCCCACCGTGCGGGACACGCGGAACTCGTGGGTGTGCTGCAATACGCGAGCGGTGTCTGTCGATGTCGTGTTCCGGCACAACACGAGCCCAAGCACAGCACCAAGGCCGATAACGATGAGCTGCGCATACACGGTGCTCAGAATGCCGAGTACCGCGACGGCGATCAGCGCGATGGCAGCGCGGCGGTGATCTGGGCACAGGCGCCGCGCCATGTCCCAGACTGCCTGAGCGACAACAGCGACAGCGACGAGCTTGAGGCCATGAATCAAGCCGCTACCGACCGGCCCGCCGAGACTCGGAGCAATGGCGGCAAAGCCGATCAGCAGCAGGACCGAAGGCAGCGTGAACCCGCACCATGCCGCGAGTCCTCCAAGCCATCCTGCCCGCAAAAGACCGATCGAAAATCCCACCTGGCTGCTGGCGGGTCCGGGAAGAAACTGACAGAGTCCGACGAGATCGATGAAGCTTTCGTCATCAAGCCAGCCACGCCGCTCGACAAACTCCCGGCGGAAGTAACCCAGATGCGCAATGGGACCGCCGAAGCAGGTCAGTCCGAGCTTGAGAAACACCGCGAGAACTTCCCCGGCGGCACCCATCCGGCTTGAATGCGGTAAGGCAATATCAGTTTTCATACGTTCACGCGCCACGGGTCACCCTGGCTTCAATGGGATTCGCTGCCGCTGCTGCTGGCATGGGCGCCGGCGCTTGGGGTTTCATGGTTCGTCGCTGCGGACGTTGGCGTTATCGAGCGCTTTCGAGCACTGCCGATACGTTTCCCTGGCGCGTGTGAACCCGTAGCTTGAGCTTATACCGTTCTTTCATTACGTCGATAAGGCAGTCAACTGGCCATCGGACTCTTGCCTGTCAGACCAGCAAGCCGCCTCCATCGACCGGCAGGATCTGTCCGGTCGCATAGCCGTTGAGCATGAGGTACACATAGGCCTTCGCGGCTTCCTCCGGCGACGCGCCGCGGGGCACGGGAAGGGGCGCTACCATCGACTGCAGCATGGCCTCCGGCATCGTCTGCTTCACGTGGTCGGTGAGGACAATGCCCGGGCATACGGCGTTGACTCTCACCGGGCTGAGATCCATCGCAAGGGCGCGGGCCAGGTATTCGGCCGCTCCCCCCAGGGCGGTCGGCAACGGCGCGCCTTTCATCGGCCGATGTGTGAGCATGCCACTCGTCAGCGTGATCGAGCCGTCCTGGGCGATGGTCCGGCAGCCGTGCTTCACCGCCGCGAGCAGGCCCCAGAAGCGGACCTCCAGGAGCGCTCGTGCCTGCTCCAGGTCCAGGTCCCGCGAAGAAGCGTAGAACATCGATCCGCCCCAGTCGCCGGCCGTTATCGCGAGATGATCGAACGCGCCGAGCGCTTGGAAGAAGCCGGCAACGCTGGCCTCTTCGCGTAGATCGACGGTACGCCCGGTCGCACCTTGCAAGCACTCAACGGCCGCACTGACGTTTGCCTCGCGGCTCGAACCGATGACAACCGCGGCGCCCTGGGCACGCGCGAGTTCGGCAACGGCGAAGCCGATTCCTGACGCGCCGCCAATGACAACCACGCGTTTTCCATCGAGTGACATTGCTGTGCCGGCCATCCTGATTCTCCTATGCAGTTGAGGTCTTTGTTGCGAATGCCGGAAGCGCTATAGCCACGCTTTTCCGAGCGGATGAGACCGACGACCTGCTGACGTTCGCGACCAGTTCACGGACGGCGGCGCAGCCGGTGAAGCCGACGGTTCCCATGAAAAAGACGCACACGTGAGGCGCCCCCAGGTGATCGATAGAGCAATGTACGTGGCAAAATCATCCTGTTAAAGTGGTGACGTTATCCAGGTATACCTCCTAACAGGTTGCACATGGCCCACGCGAACGAGAACGAGAGCGACAACCGGCTCGGCAATTATCTGAAGAACAGGCGCACGAAGCTCGATCCCGCGTCCTTCGGCTTTTCCGGTAGCCGGCGGCGGACGGCGGGACTGCGCCGGGAAGAGGTGGCGCAACGCGCCAATATCAGCGCGGCCTGGTACACGTGGCTGGAGCAGGGGCGCGGCGGCAATCCGTCAGCGGATGTGCTGGACCGGATCGCTAGTGCTTTGATGCTGACGGAAGTCGAGCGCGAACACGTGTTCCTGCTTGGACTCGGCCATCCGCCCGAAGTCCGCTATCGCGGTGGCGACGCAATCACGCCGCGGCTGCAGCGCCTGCTCGAAGCGTTGCCCCATAGTCCGGCAATCGTCAGGACCGCGACGTGGGACGTGATTGCCTGGAACCGCGCGGCCGCGGCCGCCCTCACCGACTACGGCTCCCTGCCGCCTGAACGACGCAATATCCTGCGCATGATGTTCTGCGATCCCGGCGTCCGTGCCGCGCAGTTCGACTGGACCAGCGTGGCCCGCTTCGTGGTGGGCGCTTTCCGGATCGATGCCGCACGCGCAGGCGCCGAGGCCGAGGTGGCGCCGCTCGTCGACGAACTGTGCCGGGCAAGTCCCGAGTTCGCCGCCATGTGGCGGGACAACGAGGTGCAGACCCACGGCGACGGGGTCAAGCATTTGCGCCATCCGGTGCTCGGCCCGATCTCGCTCGAATACTCGTCCTTCGCGGTCGATGGGCGGCCGGATCTTCAAATGATTGTCTACAACCCGGCGACACCGGCCGATCAGGAGCTGATCAGGGCTTTGATCGAGAGAACGCCGGTGACCGTTGAGGAGTGAGCCTTGGGATTGGACGAAGTGCCATGAGTCGTAGTCAGGAATTTGCCGCGCACATTGTGCGAGGTTTTATATAGCGTAACCGAGCAGAAACAGACAACCTTTGTCACTGCGGAACAGGACATCGGCGGACCCTGTTTCTGCGACGCCTGCCCAGCCGGCGGTCAAAACCTGACCGTTCTGAATGGCTTCCCCTTCCAGCATGAAGATGAACTCCGGTCCCTCATGCTTATGAGTGGGCAAGACGGCGCCGGGCTCGAAGCGCACGAGTTGCATGGCGCGCCCATTTGCCTTGCCCAGGTTTTTCACCACTACGCCCTTGGCCAATTTCGAATCCTGCCAAGGGGCGGTGTTGCTGTCGGTGAAGATGAACTTCGCTTCTTGTCCCGCAGTCATGGCCGTCCTCCCGGTCTGGAATTTAGCCGGAGTGTCGCTGAAGCCGCTAGCGCAGGCGGTTTATCCTTGCTTCTGCGCGGCGCACTCAAGCATCGCATCGCCAATCCGGTTGTCGAGCGCCTTGAGCGCCTCTGCGGCACCCTGGATATCACGTGCCTCCTTATTCTGGCCGAGTTTGCTCTTGCCCGTCAGCCGCGTGATATCGATTTGCAAACCGACAATCGCCTTGAGCATGGTGTCGATGTATTCCTTCGGCGCGTCACCCATTTTCCAGGGTACGGCCTGCGTGGCCTCGTGCGTGCGGGTTAGGCGGGCGACTACGCCGCGCACGTATTTTTCATCGTCGCGAATGGTGATGCGCCCATGGGCGTGAACGACGATGTAATTCCAGGTCGGCACCTGCTTGTGCGCTTCATGTTTGCTCGGATACCACGTGGGGGAGATATACGCGTCACCGGCGCGGAAGATGACCAGCACCTCGTCGCCATTGGCAACGTCCTGCCACAAGGGATTGCTCCGCGCGACATGTCCGTGCAACACACCCAGGTCGCCTTCGTCCGCTGCAAGCTCAAGTGGAATGTGATTGGCGTCCAGACCGCTCTTGCCATTGGTAATCAGGCTGCCAAAGGGATTTTGAGCAATGAGCGTGTGCAGCACGTCTTTGCGAGACTCATTGAAATGGGCGGGTACGTACATGGTTGCTCCAGTAGGTTTTTGTCCTTCACCTATGCGAAGGGTGTTCGTCTTGTATGAAGTGTGTACCGAAACTGGTTTATCCTGTAGAGCCAGTTTGAATCATTATCACTGAACCAGAATCATGGCGCGAACTCCCCTTGTGTTAGACATTCCTGCACTCGGCGCACTCGAACGAGGCGCGGGAAACCTGTCCGGCCAGTTGGCGCAACTACTGCGAGAGGCAATACACAGGGCGGAAATCAGGCCCGGCGACGCTGTGCCGTCTACCCGGCTGCTCGCCGCTTCCTTGAACGTTGCGCGTGGAACGGTGGTGGAAGCCTACGAGCAACTGATCGCCGAAGGCTTTCTCGAGTCGCAAAGAGGGGCGGCCACCCGCGTTGCCGAGGCGTTGTCGGAGCCGGGGGCGCGGGTTCGCAAAGCGCACACGGCCCGCGGGCAATCAGCGCGGACCGGTTTGCCTGAACCGGCGGCGCGCTTTGCCCAGGTGGCGCGCGAATTCAGTCCATTACCGCAGGTGCCGTTTGCTGTGTCGGTCCCCGTTGGCCTGACGGCGCCTGCCGATATCTGGCGGCGGCTTGGCAACCGTGTGCGTGCCAAAGGGCCGGGCGCGGCCGCCGGTTATGACGATCCGAAAGGCACGCTGCCGTTGCGTGAAGCCATTGCTGCCTACGCGCGCAAGTCGCGGTCGGTGCGCTGTGAAGCGGGCCAGGTCATCATCACCAGCGGAACGCAGCAGGGCTTGTATCTCGCGAGTCAGGTATTGCTGGGTGCGAAGGATCAGGCGTGGGTGGAAGATCCCGCGTACCGCGGCATCACTGCCACGCTCGAGAATAACGGTCGGGGCAGTGCAATGATCCGGGTGCCAGTGGACGACGAGGGCATTGATGTTGACGCAGGCATCCGGCAAGCGCCGCACGCGAAAGTGGCGTTCGTGACGCCGTCGCATCAGTATCCGCTCGGCATGCCGCTGAGCATGGCGAGACGTAGCGCAATACTGGCATGGGCACGGTCAAACAATGCATGGGTAGTCGAAGACGACTACGACAGCGAGTTCCGGTACGAGGGTTATCCGTTCCCGTCGCTGCATGGTTCGGAGCCTGACCGGGTGGTCTACCTTGGCACGTTCAGCAAGATCCTGTTCCCTTCGCTGCGACTCGGTTATGTCATCGCGCCACACGATCTGGCCGATGCATTTTGCGGTGCGCGTATCTTGATGGACCGCCATCCGCCGACTGCTGATCAGCATGTTCTCGCGGCGTTCATGGCGGATGGACACCTCGAGCGGCACATCAGGCGGGTTCGCAATGTGTACGCCAACCATCGGGCACAGCTTATTGGCGCAATCCACAATCTGCTGCCTCCGGAGGTGGCATGGGTGCAGCCCGGCGACCAGGGCATGCATCTGGTTCTCTGGCTCGAGGAAAGCCTGGATGACCGCGAGGTGGTGGCGATGGCCGCGCGAGCCGGCGTAGCGGTACGAGCGGTGTCGCCCATGTTCTCGCCGGGGAGGGGCCGGCCCGGCCTGGTGCTCGGATTCGGCGGTTTCAGCAATGAACAAATGCGGGCGGCCGCGCAGCGGCTCGCGGCAGTCATCACCGACGCCATGAGATCTGGCACAAGACGACGCGTGTAAAAGCTGCGGCTCGCACCTACTTGATATCGGCGAGCGTGGAGCGGGCAGGGACCTTCGATGTTGCCGGAATCCACCGAACCGTGTGCGCCTTGAGTTTGAGGCGGACCCTGCCGGGAAACTGCAAAGCGCGGCGGGTCGCAGCTTCGCGCGTCGATACGCATCCCTCCGCCCTGATTTCTCGCTTGACAAAGTAACAGACCTGTCCGTACTATAAAAATAGTTACAGCTTAGTTACTTTGTGGAAATTATCCTTGCGGGTGAAAGAAGGGACTTTCTCAGGCGGTCCCGGGACTTCGTCGTTGTCGAAGGTGGGGACGGTCTCGCGCTCGGGCTCGCGTTCGAAACCATTGTGCAAAGCCGGGACAGGGTCATGAATCAGTTGAGCGAGCGTTATCTGGAAGATTTTGCAGTGGGGCAGACGTTCGGTTCAGGGCGGTTGCGTATCGAGGAGGAGCGGATCGTCGCGTTCGCCGCCGAATTCGATCCGCAGCCGTTCCACCTCGATGAGGCGGCGGCGCGCCGCTCCATTTTCGGCGGACTGGCCGCGAGCGGCTGGCACACCGCTGCCGTGACCATGCGCTTGATGGTTGAGAGCGACCTCAAGCCCGCTGGTGGTTTCATTGGCGCCGGCCTCGACGAGTGCCGCTGGCCCCGGCCAGTGCGCCCCGGTGACGAGTTGCGTGTCGAGTGCGAGGTGATCGAGGTACGGCCGTCAAAGTCCCGTCCGGAGCAGGGCCTGATCAAGCTCCGGACGACCACGCTGAACCAGGACAACGAGGCCGTGCTGGTGCATGTGGTCAACATGGTCGTGCCGCGCCGCAATCAACATTCGCGTTGATACCGCGAAGCGGGATTGTGCGGCAAGGTATCAGGCCGTGTCGCTAGAAGCCCGTGTGTTGTCACAAGCATCGAGCGCCGTGGCACAGGAGTGAATATGGACATCGGTTTCATCGGCCTGGGTGTCATGGGACAGCCCATGGCGCTCAATCTGGCCCGCGCAGGCACACCACTCATTGTCTGGAATCGCTCCGCTGACAAATGCGAGCCTTTGCGGGCGGCGGGCGCAACCGTCGCAACGGATCCTGCCGAGATATTTGAACGGGCCCGCGTGGTAGTCCTGATGCTCGTCGACGGCGACGCGATCGACGCTTCCCTCGGCCGCGGCACGTCGCAGTTCAGCGCGAACGTTGCGCACCACACCATCGTCAACATGGGCACGACCTCGCCCGACTACTCGCGCGGACTCGAAGCCGACATACGCAACGCCGGTGGCACCTATGTGGAAGCGCCCGTTTCGGGCTCGCGCAAACCCGCCGAGGCCGGCCAGCTCGTGGCAATGCTGGCGGGCGAAGACACGGCTGTCGGAAGCATCCGCCCTTTGCTAGGCCCAATGTGCCAGCAGGCGATTGTGTGCGGTCCGGTTCCGAGCGGGCTTCTCATGAAACTCGCGGTGAACCTGTTTCTGATGACCACGGTCGCCGGCCTTGCAGAAGCGGCTCATTTTGCCGAACGGCATGGTCTGGACATGCAGCAGTTCCGCGCTATTGTCGACGCCGGTCAGATGGCGAGCGACATCTCACGCGTGAAAATTCTCAAGCTGGTGATGCGTGACTTCGATGTCCAGGGATCGATCACCAATGTGCTGGAGGTCAATCGATTGATTGCGGAAGCGGCCAGGGAAGCCGGGGTCGCGTCGCCACTACTGGATGTCTGCTACGCGCTATTCGGTGAGACGCAGGCGTTGGGGTACGGACAGTCCGACATAGCAGCCGTCCTCCACGCGCTCGAGGCAAGAACCGATTCCAGTAGATGATCATTCGTACTACTGTGCTTACCCCTATTTGCCACGACAGGCCCAGGCGGTATGCCACTTGTCTCCGGGTTGTTTCGCCGGACTGCTAGGCCAACAATTTCATGACGGCATCGACGAGATAGTCCTTCAGATCAGCCGATTTTCCCATCAGGCCGGTGACGTACGCGCCATTGATCAGCAGTGCGATCTGAGACGCGGTACGGTCGGGGGCCTTGACATCCAGCTTGCCAACGATACTTGCAAGCCTGGCCCGCATTTCATCCTTGTTGTTCCGGGCAATAACCCGGCCAGGATGGTTGTCGTCAGGAAATTCCGTCACCAGGTTCAGGAACGGACAGCCGCGATAAGCGGGTCTCCCGATCCGTTCCACTATTCCGGACAGCAGCGCCTCCAGCAAAGCGCGCGGGTCGTCGGCGTGCCGCTCCTCGGTACGATCCCACCACGCCCAGAATGACCGATCTTTTTCGGCGGCGAAAGCGGCGATCAAATCGTCCTTGGAGCCGAAAAGGCGATAAAGGCTGGTTTTCGACACGCCCGATTGCTCGACGATCGTGTCAACACCGATGGCGCGGATCCCCTCGCGGTAGAACAACTCGCTTGCCGTCGCGAGGATACGCTCGCGCGCGCTCACTTCGCCTTTCGGCGGGGTGCCCCGACGGGGTCGGGCTTCTGCCGTCATATTCGCCAAGCTCCTTTTACTCAGATTTTCTGATTGACAAAGTAACAGACTTGTCTGTAACGTTCAAGTAACTAACAGGTCTGTAACTTTAAAAGAGGGTGATCGTGCGTGCGATCGAGGCAAAGACTTTCTCGGGCTATGGCGGGCTGTGGCCGTCCGAATTGCCCAAACCGCAACCGGCACCGGACAGGGTGCTCGTCCGCGTCACGGCAGCCGGTGTCACGCCGCTCGATCACACGATCCTGTCGGGTGGACATCCCCGAGTCAGCGCGCCGCGGGTGCTTGGTAATGAGGGTGCGGGTGTCATTGAGGATGCCGGTGGTTCCGGTCTCGCGGTGGGAAGCCGTGTCATGTTCACCGGGCCTTATGGCGTTGCCGAGAACGGCACGTGGCAAGAGTGGCTGCTGGTGAAACCTGAACATCTGGCGCTCGTGCCCGACGCGATCGACGATGTCGTCGCGGCCAGCCTTCCAGTGGCTTACCTGACGGCGCAGATCACGCTGACGCAAGCCGGATTCAAGCCCGGCATGACGGTGCTGGCTCCGGGGATTGGCGGGTCGGTCGGCAACGCGACCTATCAGTTCGCGCGGGCGCAGGGCTCGGCCAAAGTGATTTCGACGGCCGGCAGTGCGGCGAAAGCCGCCAGGGCGAGCGAGCTTGGCTTCGAAGACGTGATCGATCTCTCCACGGAAGCGCTCGCGGACGGCGTTCGCCGGATTACGGCGGGCAAGGGTGTCGATATCGTCATAGAGAGCATTGGCGGGACTGTGACCAGTGAGGCGCTGAGCAGCGTCGCTAACGGCGGTGTCCTGACCACGTTGGGCTATTCGGCCGGACGCAAAACCACGATTGATGTGACGGACCTGATCTGGAAGCGCGCACGGATGGCTGGTTTCTCCCTGTTTGCCCAATCAGCGGAGACGATTGCCGCGGCGTGGCAGGACATGCTTCCGCTGATCGCAAGCGGATCCGTCAAGCCGATAGTCGAGCGGGCCTACCCTCTCGCCGAAGCGGGCGAAGCCCTGCGTCACCTGATAGAGGACCGCCCGTTTGGCAAAGTCATTTTGACGATATGACTGGCAAGATCATATATAGGTTACCTAATTAAATAACTAACCCCACCGATACTCTTGTGATCGTCATTGTTTTTTGGATTTAGCCGGGTGGCTCCGCCGCCCATCGAGGAAAAGGAGGGTTTTATGTCGCTTCCCAAGGCTGTAGTGGTGGGTGTCGGTGCCGAGGATGGTCTTGGAGCGGCCATAAGCCGTTGCTACGCGGCCAACGGTCATCACGTCCTGGTCGCTGGCCGTACGCGCGAAAAAGTGGAGAAAGTTGCCGCCACGATCCGGCGCAACGGTGGCCGCGCGAGCGCCCATGTCATCGACACGACGCAGGAAGAGGATGTCATCCCGCTCTTCGATGCTGCAATGACCGACGATGCGGATGGCGCTCCCGCCGACTTGGTCACCTATAACGCCGGCAAGAATTTGAAGATCGATTTCCGGCAGATGGATGCCTCGACGTTCGAGGACTTCTGGCGGATGAACACGCTCGGCGGATTTCTGGTGGGCCGTGAGGCGGCGCGTCGCTTCGTGCCGCTCGGTCGCGGCTCCGTCTTCTTCACCGGGGCCACGGGATCGCTTCGCGGCATGCCTGGTTTTGCGCAATTCGCCGCGAGCAAGGCGGGTCTGCGCATGATCTCGCAGAGCATGGCGCGCGAGTTCGGACCGCAGGGCATTCATGTGGCGCACGTCATTGTTGACGGTGCGATTGATGGCGAGCGGGTGCGCTCGCTGTTCCCTGGTGCCTTCGAGCAGCTAGGCGAGAACGGCATGCTCAACACTACGGCGATCGCTGAGGTTTATTGGCAACTCTATTGCCAGCACCCGTCCGCCTGGACGCAGGAACTGGATGTCCGACCGTTCAAGGAACAGTTCTGACGCCTTGAAACCAACGATGACATGGAGAAGACAATGAAACTTGTGGGCCCCTGGATTTCCGGATTTACGCGCCGGACCGCTATCACCATGAAGCTGCTCGGAATTCCATTCGAGCATCTCGACCTCAACGCCTATACCGACAAGGAAGCAGTTCGACGCTACAGCCCGATGGGCAAGGTGCCGGCGCTTGCTCTGGATAACGGCGAAGTCCTGATCGATAGCGCCGGCATCATTGACATGCTGCACGAGATGGTCGGACCCGGGAAGGCGCTCATCCCGCAGTCCGGCGCCCCGCGTCTCAAGGCGTTGCAACTCATCGGGATCGGCACTTCCATCTATCCGAAGCTCACTGCCTTGTACGACGAAAGCCTGCGTCCGGAAAACTACCGCCTGCAGTCCGCGATAGAAGGCTTCGTCGAACAGGTGATGATCGGGTTCAGGTTGCTTGAGGAAGAGGCCGGAGACGGCTGGTATGTGAACGACACGCTCAGCCAGGCCGACATCATGGCCGTCGTCTGCTATCAGGCGGCTGCTCAATTTATCCTCCCGGGGGTCGTCACCGCGGAGAACTTCCCGCGCCTGGCGGCGTTGTCCGATCGCGCGATGAAGATCGACGCGTTCGCATCCACCGTGCCGCATCTCTGAACATCTCCTCTTGCTCTTCATGAAATGAAAGGGAGATGAGATGCATCACAAATTTGTCATATGGACCGCTACCTGAAGCTCGGCGCAGAACAGATCGGCGAAAAGGAGTCGACCATCATTCCTGTCGATTCTTTCCAATCTTGCATATGACGATCTGATCTCAATACGTCTATTGCGTGATGTCCCCTGCCGGAATTCTCCGCTGCCGCCCAGCAATTCATTTGCTACACTTGATCGCGAAGCAGACCTGTCTGGCGCGCGGTCTGACCCTGACGGCCGCGGCTGAGTTGCGGATCAACGCGGACCAACTCGACTCCATTTGACGGCTTCAATTTCCGCGCATTCAACACCCATCCAGGCGAAGAGAGAGAAGGGCTTCACGACTCAGTGTAAGCAGTTCACGAATTCGTCGGTCAGCATTCACCGTGACGCGGCTGACCGACTCGACGACTCTGGTACGTTGACGTTTTCTGTTCATGGACCTGGCGTCACGATCGCAGGCACACGCGTCGGTCCTTCCTCGCAGGCCATGACATAGTGCGGAGGTGGCGCCATGATTGAGTCTTCCGATTTCCGGAGCAAAAGGTTAGTGCTTAATCATGGAGGCGGCAGTATGCCCGCGCTCGGATTTGGCACGCTGATCCCCGATCCGGCTGTGACCTCCAGTGCGACCAGAGACGCGCTGGAAGCGGGTTATCGACACTTCGATTGTGCCGAGCGATATCGGAACGAGCGCGAGGTGGGCGAGGCGCTGCGGACAGGGCTTGCTGCCGGAGGGATCGCGCGCGAAGAACTCTTCGTGACCACGAAATTGTGGAACTCCAATCATCGGCCCGAGCGTGTTGAACCGGCTTTCGAGGCAAGTCTTGAAAGGCTCAGGCTCGACTATCTCGATCTCTATCTGATACACACCCCGTTTGCATTTCAATCGGGAGACGAGCAGGATCCGCGCGATGAAAATGGCGATGTCATCTACGACAAAGGCGTGACTTTGCTGGACACGTGGAAGGCGATGGAAGATCTCGTCGACCATGGGCGATGCCGGGCCATCGGACTGTCTGACATCGGCCTGGACGAATTGCGGCCTCTTTATGAATCGGCACGAATCAAGCCGGCGGCGGTGCAGGTCGAAGCACATCCGTATCTTCCGGAAACGGAACTACTGGAATTCTGCAAGCAGAGAGAGATAGTGTTTTTGGCCTTTGCGCCATTGGGTCACGGAATCAGGCCGGGGCCGCTTGAGGATCCGGTCATCTCGCAGATTGCCGCACGAATTGGAAAGACGCCGGCACAGGTGCTGCTTGCCTGGGCGGTCCAGCGTGGTGGAGCTTTGCTCACCACCCCCAAAAATGCGGCCCGCGCACGCGAGAATTTCGATGTCTCCGCGCTTCCGGCAGACGCGTTCGACGAGATCGACCGGATCGAGACGAGGCAGAGGTTCAACGAAGTCGTCAAGACGGGCAGCCCCGGGTTTATTCCGCGTCGTACTGAATAGACAGACGTGAACGGTATCAGGAGGCACTCCATGCAGGAAGAAGAAATACGTGAAGCCCTGAATGCTCACTGGCAGGCGTCGGCGGCCGGCGATCTCGACGCGGAGCATGATATTTACGATGACGAGGCCGTCTGTGACTATCCCCAGTCAGGTGAACGAATCATTGGGCGAGCTAATTTGCAGGCACTGCGGAGTCATCATCCAGATAAGCCATCGGGTTTCGAGGTCAGGCGAATTCAAGGAGAAGGTAATCTCTGGATCACGGAGTACGCCATTACCTATCAGGGGCGAGCGGCTTACACGGTAAGCATCATGGAGTTCTGCAACGGCAAGGTCCTTCATGAGACCCAGTATTTTTCGGAGCCCTTTGAAGCACCGGGTTGGCGGAGTCAGTGGGTTGAGAAGATCGCGTGATGTGGCGGAGGAAAATCGCCGTTAGCCTGCGTCGCCACCCGGCTGATTCGGATAGCTATAGAGACTCACCCGTGCCGCACTCGCTTATCTACCCATTTTCGAGGCCGATGAGTCGACGGCCAAGCGAGGATAGATTAGCCGGCGGCCACGGTTCAGTCCGGTCGTAGCCGGGGCGGTCACGCCACCAGGAAACACAACGCCCCGTGCGCCACGATTCAATGAGTTCCTGCCGATACGCATCAACGCCCGCCGGGTTCATGGTGACGTAGAAGGCGAGTCGCGGGAGGCGCGCCCTGTTCTTCGAGTTTCCGTGCGGTAACCGCGAATTCCAGATTATCAGGTCGCCTGTGAGCGCCGGCACCATCACGATTTCATCGTCATTCGGCGTGGCTAGCCAGTTTTCCTCGCCGTCAGCGTCAATACCAGGCGTTCGGGGCCATCGGTCACGAGCCTTAAGCAGGGAAGGTACGCAACGAAACCCACCTTGATCAGCAGCCGTATCTGTCAGAGCAAGCACTCCTTGCAGAAAGTGCGTGCCGTCGTCCCAAGGGTTGTGATCCCAATGAATCCCATAGGGTTCGGAATAACCAGGTTTCCACGGCGGCGTGAATCGGCACGAATCAAGCGATACCCAAAGGTCCTTGGTGTTCCAAAGCGTTGCCCAGATCTGATGCAACGGTGGCCACTGCCGAATATCCCACTGCGCCTGATGACCCCAGATCGGCAGAAAATCTTGCATGTCAGCCCCGAACTCATCCCAGCGCTTGTTGTCATGCACTGGAACATTGAGTTCATGCTCGAGAACATCAACCAATCTCGCACATAGATCAACCGGAACGGCATTGCTGATTTTGATCCAGCCGCATTCATGGAAATGACGTAAATCAATTGAGATATCCACGTTGTCACCTCCATTCGGCGTTGCCTGGAATATCCAGCTTAGCCCGACACTATCTCCGAAGTCAGTTTGAGCGCGATGACGCCGAAAGTGATGATCGAGATACCAATCCATTGGGGCAGGCTTGGGCGTTCACTACGGATCGCGAACCCAAGCAGGGCTGTCACGGCGCTTGCCAATGAACCGAGGACCGGGGCGAGGCGATACTCGATGTTTTCCCAACCGAGACGTTGGTACGTCGGGATCGCGCTGAAGGAGTTGTTGGACAAACCGGTCGAGCGCACCTGCGAGCGCTTCGGGCGCGCAGTTATAATCGGGCTCGAACGTGGCTATGGAAGTTTTATTCGTGAAAAAGATTGCTGCTTTTGCGCTTGTCGCGCTTGTGCTCACTGGTTGCTCGTCCGCCGAAAAACAGGCGGAACAAGCCCAGTCATTCATCCAGAACGAAGCTGGCCTGGCTGCTGCTCAACGCAATGCGGCGGTCGAGTGCGACGCGTCGAACTGCGACGCCGCGTGGGCGCTTACGAAACGTTATATTGAGCAGCATTCCGACACGTCGGTGACGCGCGCGGACGCGGTCGCAATCGACACCGACGTGCCCTCCGGTTCAGGCAAGGTCAGCTTCTCGGCAACGCGGGCTGCGAAAGGTGCGGGTGCAACGCTGACCCTCTTTGCGCAGTGCCGCGGTATGTATGGGCCGGATAGCGCGAAAGGCACGGACTACGACAAGTGCGCCGGGAAGATCCTCAAGACCCAGAACGGATATGCGGCGTTTCTCCAGGCGCATGCGTCTGGTCAGTAAGCAAAGCAACATCTGGCCGGCCTCGTAGAGCGCATAAGCTGCGCTCTACGGACCTCGCCTTCGCGCCGGTCAACCATCACGACGGTCGCTCCCTCCGCGCGAGCGCGTCCAGCGGCCGCCTGCCTGCTACCGCTACTTCGATCCCCTGGCGGGCGAACGCCTAGGCAATGGCCTTCCCGATCTTGCCAAGCCCGATGATTGCGCAGCTCATTGAAACTCTCCTTGTGTATCGCAAGATCTTGTCGGCAACCTTCGGGCTTCAGACCTGGCCGATACCGCCATCGGCCATCAGATCCGCTCCCGTCACGTAGGAACTCTGGCCGGACGCGAGGAAGAGTGCCGCGCTGGCTATCTCCTCAGCCCGAGCGAGTCGACCGAGCGGGACCATGCCCTGGTACATGCTCACCAGATCCTCGCGGGTCTTCGATTGAGCGTCGAGAATCGGGGTATCGGTTACGCCAGGGCTGAGCATGTTGACGCGAATGCCGCGATCCTTGAATTCCGCAGCCCAGGTGCGGGCATAGGAGCGCAACGCCGCCTTGGTCGCCGCGTAGGCGGTGTGGCCCGGAATGCCCATGACGTGCATGGCCGACGAGACCAGGACGATCGATCCGCCACCGGACATCAGCGGCAGCAGCTTCTGCACGAGGAAGACGGGGCCGCGGGCCATGAGGTTGAATGCCTTGTCGAAATGCTCAGGCGTGAGGGTGTCGATCGAAGCCTGCTCCGTAAAGCCCGCGTTCGACACGATGATGTCGACCACACCCTTTTCGACCCTGACCGCCGCAGCGACACGGTCGAGATCATCGAGGTCCGCGGCGTCAGCCTGGATAGCGGTGACGTTGCGTCCGATCAGTTTGGCGGCCGCGTCGAGCTGTGCCTGCCGACGGCCGAAGATAAAGACGTGAGCGCCTTCGGCGACAAAGCGTTGCGCGATCGCCAGACCGATGCCGGACGTTGCGCCGCTAATGACGGCGATCTTGCCTGTGAGAGTGGACATTGAAACCTTCTGCCTGTTCGTGAGTGACAGGTTCATGGTAATTGCCGTCGCCACTAGTGACAATCCATGAATTTCCCATAAGATCTATTCTTCAAGAGAATAGGTCAGATGGGGAGATGCAATGGACCGGTTTCAGGAATTGAACGCCTTTATTGCCGTCGTTGAGGCGGGTGGTTTTTCCGCCGCGGCGCGTAGAACCGGCGAATCTCAGTCCGCGGTCAGCAAGGCCGTCGGCGCGCTGGAGAGGCGCCTTGGCGTGATGCTGTTCAACCGCAGCACGCGCAGCGTGACCCTGACAGATCAGGGGCAGAGATACTACGATCGGACCAAACCGCTTGTTGACGAGATGGATGAAGCCGACGGTGAACTGAAAAGCAGCACGCTCAATGTCTCGGGTCTGATCAGGATCGCCACGTCTTCTACTTTCGGCCGCCTTCACGTTCTTCCGCTGATACCCGACCTCCTGTCACTCAATCCCGGCCTCCAGGTAGATCTTGTTCTTTCGGACTTCGTGCGAGATATGGTGGAGGACCGGATTGATCTGGCGATTCGGGTGGGCCCCGTCAACGAACCTGACGCGGTTGTCAGGCGCGTCGCCGGCACTCCACTGGTATGCGTCGGATCCCGTCGCTACTTCGAGCAATACGGAATACCAAGGACGCCCGCCGAACTCGTTGATCACAATTGCCTTTTATATGGCGGCCTGATGGAGTCGGTGAATTGGCCGTTTGTCGGGCCGGAAGGCCGATTCAGCGTGCCTGTTCGCGGCAATCTTTCGTCCAACAGTGTGGAAGCGATTCGGGCGGGTGTTCTGGCCGGTGTTGGAATTGGCCTGTTTGCGAAGGTCTCTCTTGCCGATGAACTCCGGCATCCGGACGTGATTACCATTCTCGAAGAATTTATAACCGAGGTCAGGGACGTAAGCGTCATCTGGCCAAAACGCCGGTTTGCACCTGCACGCGTACGCCGCGCGACTGACTTTTTCGCAATGGCGCTCCCGCAGCGTATTTAGGCGAACCGAGCCAATCGACCACACCGCCGGAGTTCTTCGCAGTTTCGGAATACTCCACGATCAACCATGTCGAAACCGCGCTGAAATCTCGGCGGACAATTTCAACTTTGTCCCTTGATCCGGTTCCGATGCGCCGCCTGCTTCGCCCGGTTTCCACACGCCGCCATGCTGCACCAGCGCCGCGCATGCCCCCGGGTGTGATCGGCGAACAGCAGCGTGCAGGTCGGTCCTTCGCATGCCTTAACGTGTGTGAAGTCCTCTTCGCAAACAAGCTTCGCCATGACTTCCCCGATCGGCAGAAGCAGGGACTCTGGCGAACTCCAGCGCCGTGAGCGTTCAAACGTGAGGGCGCCCGCCGCCCCGTGTTCGTGAGCGACGATTTTCCCAAAGGCTTCATCACGGGCGAGCAGCAGGTTTAAAGGCTCCAGCGCTTGCAGGTCCGCAGACCCGAGCGGACGGCCTTTGCGTTCCCGGACGAACGCCCTGAACCATTCACGCAGACTGCGCGCCTGGTCCGCCAGGCGATCGAACTCTCCTGGCATTGCGCGCTCGCGCATCGTGCGCAGCACGTCCGCGGGCACCAGTTGCGACTGCTCGAGCCAGGCCAGCAGGCCCTCGCCATCGTCGATCCAGTCGATCGGGAGATCGACAGGTGTAGCCACCGAATTCAAAAAATCCAGGCCAGCCGCATCGGCTATGAACATCGCAGGAAATTGCTGGGACATTGGCTACCTCAAGGTGGATGAAAATAACCTGCTCAAATACTGTTGACAGGTTACCACATCATCGAATAACCTTCTCACATGCATTAAGAAGGTTACTGAGACTGACTGTTTGCTTGCTGCGGAAGAGCGAACGTCCAGATCGTGTTTCCCTGCAACAGGAGAGAAAAAATGGCCGAAAGCGATGTGAAAGTGGTACTCGTTCCCGGAGCCTGGGCTGACGGGTCAAGTTGGAGCAAAGTCATAAATGGACTCCAGACAAAAGCTATTAGTACGGTTACTGTCCCCGTGCCTTTAACCACATTGACCGACGACATTGCTGCAGTCGACCGGACCCTGGAAAGGGTTGACGGGCCTGTCGTACTGGTGGGGCACGCGTACGCCGGGGCAGTCATCGGCGCCGTGCGCAACCCCAGGATCAAGGCGCTGGTGTACGTCGCCGCGCTCGCTCCCGACGAGGGGGAAACGGTAGCCGATGTGTTCTATCAAAACGAGCCGCACCCCAAGGCGCCAAAGCTCGGTCCTGATCAGCATGGCTTGATCTGGTTGCCCCAGGAGGCGTTTGGTGCGGCGTTTGCTCAAAACGCATCGGCGCAGGAGTTGGCGGTATTGGCCGCCGTCCAGCGCCCGATCTCACCGGCCTGTATCAGCGTTCCGGTAGGGCGCCCGCTTTGGAAGGACGTGCCGAGCTGGTATTTGCTGGCGGAGCAGGATCACATGATCGTCGCTGAAACCCAGCGCTTCATGTCGGAACGCATGAAGGCGCAGGTAAGCGTGCATCCGGTAGACCACACACCCAGTGTCACGGCGCCCGATCGGGTTGTTGATCTGATTCTTCAGGCCGTGCGAGAAGTGCGCGACTGATAGACCACGAGTTTCGTCCTCTCGACAGGTTTCGCGAGAGTTGTTCATCCCACGAGTTTGACGCCGGTGTTCTTACGCCATTGCTGTATGGCGAAGGGTTGCTGGCGCAACTGCAGGTCTCAACGAGGAGATTCACCATGACTGGTATTACGTACCGTACCGCGGATGTCGACGGCTTCAAGGTCTTCTATCGTGAAGCAGGGACCGCGGGAGCGCCCAAACTGCTGTTGCTTCATGGCTTCCCCAGTTCCAGCCACATGTTCCGGGACCTGATCCCGCTGCTGGCCGATCGTTTCCATATCATCGCGCCGGATCTGCCCGGATTCGGACTGTCGGACATGCCGCCTCGCGAGCAGTTCAAGTACAACTTCGACAACATTGCAGGCGTCATTGATCGCTTTACGGAAGTGGTCGGATTCGACCGTTTTGCGGTCTATGTGTTCGACTACGGTGCGCCGACCGGCTTGCGGATTGCGGCCAGGCATCCCGAGCGCATCACCGCAATCATTTCGCAGAACGGCAACGCCTACGAGGAAGGCCTGAGCGACGGGTGGAACCCGATCCGTGCGTATTGGCAAGACCCGTCCGAGGAGAATCGCCAGGCGCTTCGCGGTTTCCTGGCGCCGGAGGCGACACGCTGGCAGTACACCCATGGCGTGCCCGACGAGGCCGCGGTCTCGCCCGACGGCACCGCGCTGGACAACTTCTACCTGACGCGCGCCGGGGCCGATGAGGTTCAGCTCGACTTGTTCGGCGACTACAAGAGCAACGTAGCGCTCTACCCAACGTTCCAGGACTACTTCCGCACGCACAAGCCGCGCTTGCTGGCGGTATGGGGGAAGCATGACCCGTTCTTCCTTCCACCGGGCGCGGAGGCGTTCAAGCGGGACATTCCCGACGCCGAGATCCGCTTCTTCGATACCGGCCACTTCGCCCTCGAAACACATGCCGGCGAGATCGCCGCGGCTATCGGCGAATTTCTCTCTCGATGAACGGGGCTCCCCCGGCAGGTTGGGCCACACCTGTCGCGGGTCATGCGATCCACAGAGTGCTGCGGCGCGTGCAATTGTCATCGTGAAGATTGGCGAAGCGCATCGAGTCATGAAAGCCACTCTGGCGAACGCAAAAATGGTGGTCGTTCAAGACCGAACGCCGATACGTTCATCAACTCAGGGGAATTGACATGTCAGAAGCAGTCGCTGTTGTTACAGGAGCGAGCCAGGGCATCGGTTTTTCCACAGCAGTACGCCTTGCGCGGGATTTTGATTCGATCGTCCTCGTTGCGCGCAATCGCGCCAAGCTCGAGGAGACCGCTGCAGCCGTCAAGAAGGCTGGCGCGGAACCGCTGGTCATTGACCTGGACCTGTCCGACCGGCCGTCGGCGAAAAGGGTGGTGGAACAAACACTCACCAGGTTCGGGCGTGTTGACGCGTTGCTCAATATCGCGGGCGCTGTTCCTCAAGTCGACCTGCTCGAGATGACGGACGAGCAGTGGGATGCAGGCATGGCGCTGAAGTTGCACGGAGCCCGTCGCCTGACCATTGAAGCCTGGCCCGCCTTGAAGGCTTCCAAAGGCTCGGTTGTCCTGATCTCGGGGAACTCCGCACTCTTTCCGAAAGCGCCGTACGCGGCAGTCGGGACGATCAACGCGGCGATCATTGCGCTCGCGAAGGCGTTTTCCGATCAGGGGATCACAGACGGCGTTCAGGTGAACAGCGTGTTGCCCGGACCCGTGATGACAGGGCGCCGGCGCTCTTATCTCGAGCACTGGGCGCCGCTGCACAACATGACGGTCGAAGAAGCGACCGCCAGGTTCCCGCTCGAGGTCGGCATTACACGTTACGGCGAGCCTGAAGACATTGCGGAACTGATGGCGTTCCTGGTTTCGCCGGCGGCCCGATGGATGACAGGTTCCGCCATTCGAATGGACGGAGGCGAGGTCAAGTCGATCTGAGCTTAGGCGCGCGAATCAGCCCGCTTAGGCATAGGGCCCGGCAGCGGGACTTTCAGCTCCCTGGGAGCGTGGATTTCCGGGCACGTTTGCGGGGTTTCGGCTCGACACCCACACGCGGATCGCGCGCGAGCACGAGCGTGGCCAACCTTTGCGCAACGGTTTCGAACGCCGGATCGTCTTGCGATATGTAAAGCCATTTTCCAAGCACCGGGTGCGGCTGCAAAGCGGGCATTTCATCTATGAGCGCGGTGTGGCGCTCTTGCGATGTGCACACCAGCAAGCCGCTCCACGGCGGGTCGCGGTCGGCGGCAACCAGACACAACAGGCCGTCGACATAAGCGGCGTCGGAGCCGAACATCCGCTTGGTGAGATAGGTTGAATCGCGCTCGAATGCTTCGAAGATCCAGACGAGCGAGTTGCTGATGGAAGAGGGCATTGGCGTGACGTTCGTGGCGGCGGGGAGCGATTGCGGATTCAATCCTTCATCGGGCGGCGATACAAGCCGTCGAAGTCGTACTCGTCAAACACCATCTCGACCGCGTCGGAAAACGGAGGGTGATGTTCGGGGGACGGATAGCCATCCTTGATCTTCACCGCGACGATGGTACGCGTGCCGATATCGGTGCAACGCCAAAGCCCAGCTTCGGTGTAGAACTCTGTCCCGATTCGAAAATCGGAATGAGCAAACGTCTCGTCGTCGGGATTGCTGTCGGCATTGATATCGGTTTCGGTCATTGATCTTAAGTCCGTCGCTTGATTGTTGAATACGCCAATCATAAGTCATCCCCTTCCTGCCAACGGATGGGTCCGTGACGGACCCCTCTACTCGTTCGTCCCCTCTCGACGTCACCCCTGAAACTCGCTGAAAAATCAGGGTAAATCCTGAAGAAAACATCAGACGTCTGATGTATCTTGCACCAAGACAACGCAAAAGAACCAGCCATGCGCCTTAGTGTAGAGCGATCGATGAGCGAGAAAATCCAGGAATCCCTGCGCAGCATGATTCGGGAAAGGGCGTTGAAGCCGGGCGATCAAATCCCCACTGAACCAGAGCTATGCGAGCAGCTTGGCGTGGGGCGTTCCAGTCTGCGGGAGGCCGTGGCGCAGATGATTTCGCACGGGCTTCTAACGCGCATACAAGGTCGCGGCACATTCATCAGACAAGTGTCATTGAAGCTGGAAGGCGGCTTGGATGATCTGATGTCTGTAACCGACATGATCAAGAGCGTCGGCGCGGTTCCATCGACCAGCCGTTTGCAGATAAAGCCGATTGCCGCGTCGGAGAGCCTGGCGCAAAAACTGGCGTTGCAGGTAGGTGACCCGTGTGTGCGGATTGAGCGGGTGCGGTGGGCCGACGACGCCATTGCAGCGTATTGCATCGACATCGTGCCGAAAGCCCTGTACGACAGAGCCGATGGCAATCTAGGCGAGTCCCTGTTCGCCATGTTCGAACGCACCGGGCTTCGCCTGTCGCATACCCATAGTTCGATTCAACCGGCGATCCTGACATCGAGGGATTTGCCCGAGTTACGGGAAGGGGTCGGTCTGTTCCTGCTGCTGGATGAAGTGGATTTCGACGATACCGGCAAACCCATTTGTTACGGCAACGACTACTACAACTCCAGCATCTTCAAGTTCGACCTGGTGCGCAAGCGTCACTGAAAGACTACTGAAGGACCACCGCAGCACCACTGTGCTGAGGCAGTCTGTGAAGGAGGAATCGATGGAATTCGAAGCGTTGAATTCTGCTGAGTTGACGGCTTACCTCAGCGGTGTTCCGGCGGTGCGTGACTTGCTCGGCGATACCCATGAGCTGGACGTAGTCGAAGTCGGCGACGGCAATCTGAATTTTGTTTATTTCGTGAGTAACGCCAGGGCGCCGGAGAAAAGCGTTGTTGTCAAACAAGCGCCGCCGTTCCTGCGTCTGGTCGGAACGAGCTGGCCGCTGACGCGGCAGCGCATGGAGCATGAGGTGGCAGCGTTGCGCCGCTTCGGTGCGTTATGTCCGCAACACGTGCCCGAGGTTTATCACGCGGACAGCGAACTGTTCCTGATGGTCATGCAGCGTTTGTCGTCCCACAAGATCCTGCGGCAAGGCTTGATGGAAGGGACCGTTTATCCAAAGCTCGGCGATCATCTTTCCACCTATCTGGCGCATACGCTGTTCTTCTGTTCGGACCTGTTTCTCGCGCCGCATGTGAAGAAGGAGGCGGTCAGCGCGGCGGTCAATAGCGAGCTCTGCAAGATCACGGAGGACCTCGTTTTTACGTATCCGTTCGAGGATCATCCTTCGAACATCTATAACCCGGCCTTGCCCCGGTCCGCTATAGAACGGCTTAGAACATCAACCGCGCTGCGCATTGCTGTCGCGGAAATGAAATGGGCATTCATGAACCATGCGGAGAGTTTGCTGCATGGCGACCTGCATACCGGATCGATCATGATCAATCAGGACGAGACCTTCGTGATAGACCCGGAGTTCGCGTTCTACGGTCCAATGGGTTTCGATGTCGGCGCGATCCTGGCTAACCTGTGGCTGGCGTATTTCTCCCGCGACTGGCACGGCCACGTGGGTGGTGGGAACCCCGGGCAGTACCAGCAATGGCTGCTTGAGCAGGCCGCCCTGATCTGGAACGGATTCGCTGACAAGTTCGTGAACCTCTGGCGGGATCATGAGAGCCGCAGCAAGCAGCACTTCATTGGCGATGATCCTGGCGAAGCTTGCTCGGAAGCTTTTAGAACCCATTTCATGCGGCGGCTTTTTGCGGACACACTCGGTTTTGCCGGCTGCAAGATGATCCGCCGGATTGTGGGAATGGCGAAGGTCGCGGAGATCACGAGCATTCCCGACGAAGCCGCACGCGCAACCATTGAGGTGCGTTGTCTGCGGTTCGCCGAAGCCTTGCTTGTGCAGCGCCAGCAGTTCGACAACATCGGGCAGGTCGTGGCTCACGCAAGAACCGTCCACGCCCGGAGAGAGGACTGAGTGTGAATCCGCAACTCTCAACGCGTGCCGATCAAATCGACGAGCGTCGTGGCGGAACCTCGAATCAGCGTAACGTCATTCAATCTGGAGAACTCATGGTTTTGCAGGCGCCTATAGAAGCCCTTCCCGCGACGCTTGCCTGGCAGGAGGAGGGTTTGTATCTTCTGGACCAGACGCAATTACCGCAGCTTATCGCGGTTGAGCGAGTCAGCGACGCAGAAGAGGTTTGGCGCTGGATTCACGAGTTGCGCGTGCGTGGCGCGCCGGCGATCGGCGTCGCGGCGGCCTATGGTTTATGTGTGGCCATGCAGCCGCTGCGGCATCTCCCTATGCAGGCTTTTCAGGCGCAGTTGACGCAGCAGGCCCGCTTCCTGGATTCGGCGCGGCCGACGGCCGTGAACCTCAGTTGGAGCCTCAAGCGCATGTTGAACGCTGCGCAACGCTCGACGATCCGGGAGCCCGCTGCTGTGTACGACGTGTTGGTCGCGGAGGCCATGAAGATTCACGCCGAGGATCAGGCGCTTTGCGCAGGGATCGGCGCGCATGGCGTGTCGCTGATCACGCCCGGTTGCGGCGTACTGACCCATTGCAATGCGGGCGCGTTGGCGACAACGGGTATAGGGACGGCGACCGCACCCATCTACATGGCTCATCAGCAGGGCTTGTCGTTCCGTGTTTTCGCCGACGAAACGCGCCCCTTGCTGCAGGGTTCGCGCCTGACGGCTTTTGAGTTGCAGCGAGCCGGCGTTGACGTGACGCTGATCACCGACAGCATGGCGGCTTCCATCATGTCGCAGGGCTTGATAAACCTGGTGATAGTCGGCACGGACCGGGTCGCGGCCAACGGTGACTTCGCCAACAAGATTGGCACGCTGAGTGTCGCCATTGCCGCACGCCATTTCGGCATACCGTTCTACGTCGCATGCCCGTCGTCAACGCTCGACCTGTTGACCGCCAACGGCGCGGACATCGTGATTGAGGAGCGGCAAGACCATGAGGTGACGCATCTGGCAGGCCAGCCCACGGCGCCCGCGGATATCAAGGTGCGCAACCCGGCCTTCGATGTCACCCCTCATGATCTGGTCACCGGCTTTATTACCGAGCGGGGGATTGTCGAACAGCCCTTCGATAAAAACTTCGCAGCACTGTTTTCATCGGATGGAGGTGCGTTGTGAACAGCAAGCCGGACGCTGAGACCGCACTGCGGCAGGAGGTGATCGAGACCGCCCTCGAGATGGAGCGTCTCGGTATCAATCAGGGAACCTCCGGCAACATCAGCGCGCGGTGGCGCGATGGTCTGCTGATCACGCCGAGCGGCGTCCCATATGCGGAGTTGAACACGCAGGACATTGTCTGGTTGCCGCTTGATGTGAGTGAGGACGCGGCGGTGTTCGAGCAAAGCCGGCCGTCGACGGAATGGCGGTTTCATCGCGACATCCTGTGTTCGCGGCCCGAGATCAACGCAGTGGTGCATACCCATTCGAATGCGGCTACCGCGCTGGCTATTCATGGCAGGGACATTCCTGCGCATCACTACATGGTGGCGGTAGCGGGCGGTAATTCCATACGCTGCGCACCGTATGCGACCTTCGGCAGTCAGACGTTGTCCGTGCACGCCATCAATGCTTTGAAAGATCGCACGGCATGTCTGCTTGCGCATCACGGTGTGATTGCCATTGGCCATGATCTTGCTCGCGCATTGTGGCTGGCCAATGAAGTGGAGGTTCTCGCGCAGCAGTATCTGCTTGCTTGCCAGCTCGGAACGCCACCGGTCTTGTCCGATGCGGCAATCAACGAGGTCATCGAGAAATTCAAGGGGTATGGTTTGCGCAGGAAGGCTTGATGGAAACGATATTACGGTAGCGACTGGAGCGAGGTTTCACCCGATGGACCCGCCTGGACGTGCTCCAATTTTGCAACGGGTCCTTTCGATTTTGGGGATAGCGTACCGTGAATCGCGAGGATAGCATTCGACCACGATAGGCTGTATTTGACTCGACTGTCTACCGTTGAGTTCTGGCTTTATCGCTTGAGCCAGAAGCTTGTCGATCGAAGTGAAAGAAGATGCAAGGGATTTCAACCTGCTTTTAAAACTTACACAACGGAGACGGTTATGGCCTGGAATTCAGAAAGGTTCGACAGATGGTCGAAGGTCGGCGCATCGACGGGAGCGTTGGTGTTTTGCGCGGCGGCCGCGCTAAACGGCTGCTCGAAGAGCGAGACATCGACAACGGCATCGACCGATGCAGGCGCGAGCGCTGCGGCAAGCGCGGCACCGGCAGCGGCAGCCGACGCGGGCGGCGGCAAGGTCAAGGTCGGCTTTTCGGTTTCCACGCTGAACAACGCGTTTTTCGTCGGCTTGAAATCCGGGGTCGAGAAGGGCGCCAAGGCGCAAGGCTTCGAGCTTGTCCAGACCAACGCCAATGGCGACGCTCAGCAACAGGTGAATGACGCCATCAACCTGCTAAGCCAGGGTGTCACGGCACTGGTGCTCAATCCGATCGATTCGAAAGCGATCATCCCTGCTGTCGAGAAAGCCAACGCCATGGGGATTCCCGTGTTTACGCTGGACCGTGGCTCGGACGGCGGCAAGGTGACGTCCTTCGTGGCGTCGGATAACGTCGCGCTCGGCGCAACCGGGGCGAAGTGGATTGCCGACCAGTTGACGAAGCGCTACGGTTCCGCGAAAGGCAACGTGGTCGACCTGATCGGACTGGTCGGCACCACGGCGGCGACCGACCGCGAAAAGGGTTTCAGCGATGAAATCGCCAAGTATCCGGACATCAAGGTGGTCGCCCGCCAGGAAGGTGCGTTCGACCAGGAGAAGTCGCTTAACGCTATGACGAACATCCTGCAGAAGTACCCGCAGATCGATGCAGTGTTCGGCGCAAACGACGACAATACCGTGGGTGCGGAGAAGGCGATCGACAACGCCGGGCGTTACAAGCCGCTCGGTGACAAGGACCACATCATGATCATTGGCGCAGATGGTACGGCGCAAGCGCTTTCCGCCATTCGCGCGGGCAAGCAGGACGCCACCATTTCACAGAACCCGATCGAAATGTCGGCGAAGGCGCTGAGTTTCATTGCGGATTACAGCGCGAAGAAGCCGGTTCCGGCGAACTATGCATGGCCGACCTTGCTCGTCGACAAGAGCAACATTGATTCGGATGAGACCAGGAAGTACGGGCTCTGGTCCGAACAGGTCAGTCAGTAAAGCAGCCCATGCGCTCTCTCGCGTCACGGGAGCGCGCTCGCATGTGAATGCGCATCTGATATTCAGTGAGACCCGAACATGAACAGTGAGAGGGGTTCCGAAGCAAGTGCCGCTGACGCACGCCACACGCGCCACGCGGCGGCCAACGCGGGCAGCACGCCTGCTCCGCCGCCGCTGTTGCGCATGGACGGCATTGTCAAGAGCTTCCCCGGCGTCAAGGCCCTTCGCGGTGTCAGCCTCGAATTGCAGGCAGGTCACGTGATGGCTATTGTTGGCGAGAACGGTGCGGGAAAGTCGTCGTTGATCAAGACGCTTTCAGGCGCCTACGAGCCGGATGAAGGCACGATCGAGATCAATGGCCGGCCGCTCGCACGCGGTACGCATGCGGCGATCGACGCCGGCGTGGCGGTGATCTATCAGGAGCTTTCACTGGTCAACGACATGACGGTGGCGGAGAACCTGTTTCTCGGCCGCATGCCGTCGCGCAGCGGCCTGGTGTTGCGCAAACGGGCCAACGAGATGGCCCGCACAGCGCTCGCGCAGGTGGGTCTCGACAGTGTCTCGCCCTCCATGAGCCTGGGCGACCTGCCGCTCAACAAGCGCCAGCTTGTGGAGGTGGCAAAGGCACTGGCACGCGACGCACGCATTCTCGTCATGGATGAACCCACTGCAGCGCTGCAGCGCGAGGACATCGCCAATCTCTATGCCGTGGTCCGGCGTTTGCGTGCAGCCGGCATGGGCATCATCTTTATCTCGCATCATCTTGAAGAGGTGTTCGAGCTCGCGGATTCGGCCGTTGTCATGCGCGATGGCGCGACCGTCGGTGCGCGCCCGATGTCGCAATGGACCGAGCAGGATCTGGTGCAGGCCATGGTCGCGCGCAACCTGGATTCGTTCTACCCGTGGGAGCCGCGCGACTATGGTCCGGTCATGCTGGAGGTCCGCAATCTTGCGAGCCCGCCCGTATTGCGTAACGCCAGCTTCAGCGTACGCGCCGGCGAGATCGTGGGGGTGGCGGGCATTGCGGGCGCAGGGCGCACCGAGTTGCTGAAGGCGATCTTCGGCGCACTTCCGCTAAGCGACGGCGAAGTGCTGATTCGTGGCCGGAAGGTTTCTATCGGATCGCCTGCGGAAGGTGTTCGCAACGGGCTCGTGTACACGTCCGAGGATCGCAAGCTCGAAGGACTCGTACTCGATGCCAGCATCGAAGAAAACGTCGCGCTGTCCAGCTTGCTTGCGCTGGCTACAGGCGGCTTCGTCAGCAACACGAAAAAGCGCAAGCTCGCGCAGCAAGCGAGCGCGCGTTTTGGTGTACGCGCGTCGTCGGTCATGCAGATCACCGGCAACCTGTCCGGCGGCAATCAGCAGAAAGTCATTCTCGGCCGCGCGACAGCTACGCAGCCGGCGGTGATCATGCTGGACGAACCCACGCGCGGTATCGACGTGGGCGCGAAGACCGAGATCTATGCGCATATGGTGTCGATGGCGCGCGCAGGCGCCGCCGTCATCATGGTCAGTTCGGAATTGCCGGAACTGCTGGGCATGTCGGACCGGGTCCTCGTGATGTACCGGGGCACGATTGTCACCGAGATTCCCCGCGACCAGGCAGATTCGGAAACGGTTATCCAGTGGGCTACAACAGGAGTAGGAGCATGACTTCCACGGCAGCGAACCAGGCGGATCCGGAAGCGCTCTCCCGCCGCATCATCCGGCAATTGCGAACGGGCCTCGGGCCGTTGCTGGCCGCGCTGATCCTGATCTGCATCGGCTTGTCGATTGCATCGCCCGAATTTCTCACCACCAGCACGCTCACCAACATCATGGTGCAAGTGTCCGTGGTGGGCATCGCGGCGGTCGGCGGCACCTTCGTGATCATCACGTCGGGCATCGACCTCTCGGTTGGCTCGCTGGTCGCGCTGAGTGGCATGGTCGCGGCGACCGTCATGGCGGGTTCGAACCCCGGCAACGTGGCGCTCGGTATCGCGGGATTGAGTGTGGCGCTGGCGGTGGGCGCCCTGGTCGGCGCGCTGAACGGTTTGTCGGTCGCGTGGCTCAGGCTGGTGCCGTTCATTGTGACGCTGGCGATGATGGCGATGACACGCGGACTCACGCTCGCCATTTCCGATGGCCGGACCAAGTTCGATTTCCCGAACGCGTTCACCGCATTCGGCGCCAAGACGCTGGGCGGTTTGCCTGCACCCATGATCGTGATGCTGGTGGTGTTCGTCATCGGTCACGTGCTGCTGCGCAAGACCACCTTCGGGCACCAGGTGTTCGCGGTCGGCGGCAACAAGGAAGCGGCGCGGCTTGCCGGCATCCCCGTGAACCGCGTGATCTTCCTCACCTACACGCTCGCTGGAGCGACCGCCGCGGTGGCCGGCATTGTGCTCGCGGGGCGGCTCAACTCGGCGCTGCCGTCGGCTGCAAATGGCCTTGAACTGCAGGTGATTGCCGGGATTGTGATCGGCGGCACGTCGCTCGCCGGAGGCCGGGGTTCGATTGTCGGCACCTTCATTGGCGTGGTGTTGATTGGCGTAATCAATGTTGGCTTGTCGCTGCTTGGCGTGAACCCGTTCTGGACGCAATTCATCCAGGGCGGCGTGATCTTCGCCGCCGTGCTGCTCGACGCAGTCAGCCAGCGGCGCAAGCTCTGAACCCGGGCCGTCAGGAATGACGGCTGGAACCCCGCGCGGTCAGATGAAATCATCGCGGAACGAACCGGACAAAACCGCGCTTCAAGGAGACAACACCCATGAAAAAAATCATCAATCAGCCTGAGAATTTTGTCGATGAGGTGATCGACGCCTTGCTGCTGGCGCACCCCGGATGGATCAAGGCCGCGACCGCGGACCGCCGCGCGCTGGTGCGTGCGGATGCGCCCGGGCAAGGCCGTGTCGGCATTGTGACCGGGGGCGGCTCCGGGCATATGCCTGGCTTCCTGGGGTACGTGGGCGAGGGTTTGTGCGGCGGCGTAGCGGTTGGCAATGTGTTTTCATCGCCGTCGTCCGAGCAGATCTTCGAGGCGACCAAGGCTGTGAACGGCGGCGCGGGCGTGCTGTATGTGTATGGCAACTACGGTGGCGATGTCTTCAACTTCGACCTTGCAGCCGACATGGCGGAACTGGAAGGCATCGACATCAAAACGGTGGTCCTCACCGACGACGTGGCGTCTGCACCCGCGGAACGAAGTGCGGACAGGCGTGGCGTGGCCGGCATGGTGTTCGCGTTCAAGTGCGCGGGCGCGGCGGCGGAGCGCGGCGATTCGCTGGACGAAGTCGCGCGCATCGCGGGCAAGGCGAATAGCCGGAGCCGCACGATGGGCGTCGGGTTGTCGCCCACTATCTTGCCCGCTGCCGGCAAGCCCACGTTCACGCTGCCCGACGGCGAAATGGAGATTGGTATCGGCATTCATGGCGAGCCCGGGTCGCATCGCGGCAAGCTGGAGACGGCCGATCAAATTGCCGACCGGCTCACCGGCGCGATCCTGCGCGATCTCGCGTTGCCGGCGGGCTCGCGTGTCGCCATCCTCGTGAACGGGTTGGGCGCGACGCCGCTGGAAGAGCTTTATGTGTTGTATCGGCGGGCGGCCGGCATGCTTGCGGACCAGGGGCTGACTATCGCGCGATCGTATGTGGGCGAGTATGTGACGAGCCTGGAAATGGCCGGGGCGTCAATCACGGTGATGCACGTTGATGGCGAACTAGAGACATTGCTGGCAGCACCCGCCCGTTCGCCGTTCTTCCGTGAATGACCATTCCCGGGATTAGTCAGGAGAACATGCGATGAGCGTTACTTGCAAGGAACTCCGGGACGTGCTGGCGCGCAGCCTGAGCGCACTGCCGGCGCATGCCGATGAACTACGCGACCTTGATGCCGCGCTGGGTGACGGGGACCTGGGCATCACGGTGGCGGCGGGTTCTGCCGCGGTCATCAAGGCGCTGGATGCGCTGCCGGAAGGCGCGACTGTGGCTGATATTTTGCTCAACGCCGGCAAGGCATTTTCCACCGCCAATCCCTCTACGTTCGCGGCGTTGACGGGAGGAGGTTTGCTGGCGGCATCGAAGGTGATGACTGGCAAGACGTTGGTTGGAAAGACTGAAGCGCTGGAAATCGGGCGCGCGGTGGCGGGGCGGATCGCCGAACGCGGCAAGAGCAAGGTCGGCGACAAGACGGTTCTCGATGCACTGATCCCAAGCCTTGACGTACTGGAGTCGTCGAGCGGCACGGCCGTCGAAATACTTGCTGCGATGATTGCAACGGCTCAGGAGCAAGTCGATGCGACCGCCGGATTGCAATCGCAAAAGGGGCGCGCGGCGTGGGTGCAGGAGCGCAGCGTCGGGCACGCGGACCCGGGCGCCACCGCCTACCTGCGGTTCCTGGTTGCGTTGCAAGCAGCGCTCAAGCCGTAACCGTGCAATCTGGCTGCCCGGAGGTCCGGGATCCGACCTCCGGGCGCGGCCCGGCCCATTGCCCGGTCAGAACCGGTGAACGATACCGACGCCGGCAGCAAACTGTCTGGCCGATGACGACGGCGTGCTCTGGAAGCCGTCGCCAAGCGTTGCCGTTGCGTCGATGATGTTGCCCGCTCCGGCCGTGCCCAGCGTTTTGCCATGCGCTACCTGGAATGCCTGCAGCGCGTACAGCGTCGTGCGCTTCGACAGGTTGTAGGCCTCGGACAGATTGAACTGGTGGTATTGAGCCGCACTGTTTATGCCGTTTGCCTTCGTTGCGCGCGTATAGCTATATCCTGCCGCGAGATCGACCGCGGGTGCGGCGCGATAGTGAAGCACGGTGCCAAAGGTATTGAAGACCGCCTCGTCGGTAAACTTTGAATTGATCCCCGGCACGTACTGGACGTTCGAATATGTCACCGATATATCGAGCGCGGGCGTGAATGCATAACCGCCCGTTACAGCCACGCGTTGCTGCGCGGCTGCGGTTTGATAGCCGTTGGTCAGGGCGGACACGCCCGATTGGCCGCCCGAGTTCGTCGTCGAGTCCGTGCCCCACGCGCCTCCGCCGGGCGTGGAATTGTTGATGCGCTGCAGGCCTGCCGCAATACCGAACGGTCCGTTGATGTATTGCAATGCCAGACTCCAGGTCGAGCCCGCGTTGAAGCTGCCGGCCACGCCGCCCACGGAATACGAACCGCTCATGGTCAGGCCGTAAAATGTTGGCGATGTATAGACGAGCGAGTTGTTTTCACGGAAGTCCGTGTCCAGCGAGTCTATATCGCCGGGATGTGCGCCGAAGTAGCCGGTAAGCCAGGTGGTCGGACTATACGGCGAGAGCAGCGCATAGTAGGACGTGTACTGGCGGCCGGCCGTGAACGTACCGTAGGTGGGGTTCGTAATACCTACATACGCCTGCCGGCCGAACTCCGCGTTCGTATATTGCTGGGCGCCGTTGTCGAGGTTAAAGCCCGATTCCAACTGAAAGATGGCCTTGGTGCCGCCTCCAAGGTCCTCCGCGCCCTTCAGGCCGAAGCGGCTGCCCGCCCAGATGCCCGATGCAAGTTTGGTTACCGAGTGACCACCGCTGGTCGAGCCAAGCGACGCCTGGTTGTTCGCATACACCAGGCCGGTATCCACGATCCCATACAGCGTGACGCTGCTCTGCGCAAAGGCGGAGCTTGCGATGCATGAAGCACCGGCAACACTTAGGATACCGATATATTGACTACGCCTTTTCATTTCGTCTTCTCCGTTACCGTTTTTTATAAAACCGCCTGCAAGCGGTGTTGTGAGTGTCTTTCAGGTCAAGCGACAGGCTGCATCACAGCGCCGCAATGCGCGCACGGAAATGCTCGGTACCGGCCACGATCTTGTCGAGCACCGCGTCCAGCGCCCAGAACCGTTCGCGCACGTCGTAGTCGATCACGCGGCAACGAATGGAGCTGAAGGTGCCAATGCGCTGGTGGTACATCTTCGCGAGTGCCGGATAGCCGAGTGCTTCGGACACTGCCGTGACGACAAGGAACGTCGACAATTCTTCGGCCAGCGCCGGATCGGCATCGCTTTGAGTACGCAGCCACTGATAAAGATCGGGATGGAAGTTGGTGAAGACGCCATTGAAGCCCGCAGAGCCTGCTTTCATGGCATCCCATGCAATTGCGGCGTTGGCGTTCAGGATCTTTAGCGGCGAGCCCTTTGCGAGGGCGACGCGCCGCTTGACGGTATCAAGATCGCAGCTTACGTCTTTCAGCATCACGAAACGGCCGGTGTCTATGCAGGCCTTCAGTTCGTCATCGGACAACAAACGGCGGTACGGCGCCGGACACTCATAGAAGCCGAGCGGCACGTCCGTTGGCAGGCGCTTGAGCAGCCGATCGAGATTGGCGAGAAACGTGGCGGTGCCTTCGCGCTTCGGATCGAGATGGTTTGTCACCAGCACCACGCCTTGTGCGCCGGACTCGGCAGCGGCGGTGAGTTCCTCGACCTGCGCGTCAAGGTCGTCGCTGATGTGGCCGGATGCAACGACCGGCACGCGTCCCGCGACTTTATCGACAACAAAACGGGCCAGCGAGGCTCGCTCCGCCAGACTCAGGAATTGCATTTCGCTCGACTGAGCGACCGCGAACAGCGCGTCCGAGCCGTGAGCCAGATACCACTCGATCAGGCGTTCGAGCCCGTCGTAGTCAATGGCGCCGGCTTCGTCGAACGGAGTCAACATCACCGGGACAATCCCTTCTATCGATGTGGCTGAATTGATTGCGGCATTCATATCTTTTCTCTCTATCTGTCTTCAAGGTCAGGCCCGGCGCACGCGATTGTCTCTGGCGTAACGCGTCAGGCGGGTAGATGCAGTGCTGCGGATTTGGGTTCGCGCTCGGGTATCGGCTCGCGAACCAGTACAAGGTACGCCAGTGCGCCAACGAGTGCGATGCCGGCGCCGGTCAGCAAGGCGGGCACGAACGAGAAAGCCTGGGCGATGTACCCGGTTGCAACAGGCGCCAGCGCGCCACCCAGGAAACCGCCGAAGTTCTGGATTGCACCCAGTGAACCCACGCGGCTGGCGGGCGCCGCCGCGGTAACGAGGGACCACGAGCAGGCCGACGCGGCGTTCGCCAGGAAGATCACGATCGATATGCAGACGAGGGCGACCGTATTGCTCTCGGCGAGCGCTGCGGGAATGGTGAAAGCGACCATGCCGAGCATGGTGATCACGACCGCGTTGCGACGGCCCGCCACCGCTGACCTGCTGCGCCGGGTAATCAGGTCGGACAGCCAGCCCGCCAGCAGGGCGCTAATAAACCCGCAGAAGAACGGCACGGCCGCGGCCATGCCGCTGCGCTCCAGGCTCATGTGCCGCGCCGTGCGCAAGTAGCCCGGCAGCCAGGTCAGATAGACCCAGTTGAGATACACGGAGCCGAAGAAACCGATCAACATGCCCCACGTGGTGCCGTAGGAAAACAGCGCGCGCCAGTCCGCGAACGTGAGTTTTCCGGCTGCCTTGGCAGGCGCTTCCCGATCCGCGTCCGCATCGAGATACTGACGCTCGGCGTCCGTCATCCGCGACCTGGCCGGATCGCGATAGACCAGGAGCCAGACGATCGAGACAATCAAGCCCGCCCCGCCGGTCACGATGAAGGCCCAGTGCCAGCTTGTGGATGCGATCAGAAGGGACAGGCACAGCGGCGCGAGCGCAATGCCCAGCGGCGACGCCGCATTGAAGATGCCCGTGGGCGTGCCACGCGAACGCAAAGGAAACCAGTTGCTGACCACGCGCGCCGCGGAGGGGAACTGCGGCGCTTCACCAATGCCGAGCACGATGCGCGTGACCACGAAATAGCCGAACGTTGAAGCGAGTCCACCCGCTGCCTGCGCAAGCGACCAGACGATCAAGCCAATGCCCAGGAGCCAGCGCGGGCCCACCCGGTCGACCAGCGCGCCGACGGGCAGTTGGCAGAGCGCGTAACTCCACGAAAACGCTGACAGCAGGATCCCCATCTGTCCGAGCGACAGGCCGAGGTCGGCACGAATGGACTCGTTCGCGACAGCCAGGGTGCCGCGATCCAGATAGTTGATGACGCCGCTGATCATCAACAGCGACAGCGCAATGGTCTGGCTGCGCCGGATGCGGGGCGGCGTGGGTTGACTTGCCGGAATCTCGTTCATCGCGTGCGTCTCCGTTATATATGTTGTGAGATTTTTAAAGGCTGCCAGCAAAACTCCGGGGCGATCGGGTCGGGACCTGGTTTGCCCGAACCTCGTTGCTCCACTCATGAATTAAAAGCTGATGCGTATGATATTTACCGGTTCACCCGATGCATGACATGGCCTAAGCGCCGGAAGAACGGCGCACGGGCGCATGTAAGGACTGCGCCGCCGCGGGTTACTTTTGCGTGTCGGACCAGTTCACTACTTTTTGTTCTTGCATGCCAAGCCCTTCAATGCCGAGCTTCATCGTGTCGCCTGCCTTGAGATAAACCTCGGGACGCATGCCGAGTCCCACGCCCGGTGGCGTGCCGGTAGTAATCACATCCCCCGGCTGAAGCGCCACGAACCGGCTGATATACGAAACCAGTTTCCTGATCGGGAAAATCATGTCGTTCGTGGAGGAATCCTGAACTTTTTTCCCGTTCAGCTCGAGCCACAGCTTGAGCTCCTGGACATCCGCAATCTCGTCTTTCGTCACCAGCCACGGACCCAGCGGGCCGAAGGTCGGGAACATCTTGCCCTTCACCCATTGACCTCCGTGTTCAAGCTGCGACTCGCGTTCCGACACGTCGTTGCATACGCAATATCCGGCCACGTAATCAAGCGCGGCTTCTTCGCTGACATACAACGCGTCCCGCCCGATCACGATAGCAAGCTCGACCTCCCAGTCGCTTTTGACGGAGCCCACCGGCAGCGTGACGGGATCGAACGGGCCCGAGATGCAGGACGGCGCCTTGTTGAACAGGATCGGCTCGCTCGGGATGGGAGCGTTCGTTTCGATCGCGTGTTGTACGTAGTTGAGGCCGACCGCAATGAAATTTCCCGGGCGCCGGATGCATGCGCCAATGCGTGGCGTGCCCTGCACGATCGGCAATTGGTTGATGTCGAGTGCTGCGACCTTGCGAAGGCCATCGCCCGCGAAAAAATCCGGGTCGATGTCTTTTACGACATCGGACAGGTCACGAATCTGTCCTTTCTCGTCCATCAAACCGGGTTTTTCCGAGCCTTGCGGGCCATAGCGTAGTAATTTCATCGTTACTCCAGGTTGCGATTGAACGAAAGCAAGCCGCCAGGATCTCGGCGGCACGTGTGCCGTTGGAATGTCTTAACGGAAATCGCGGGTTTGAAAGAAGTCGACAATCTTGCTGATTTGTCCGCGCATCATTTCCCGGCCTTGTATGAACGTGCAGCCGCTCTCCCTGGCCAGCGACAGGAGAGGAGTCATTTCAGGTTTGACGATGGCATCGAACACGATCAGGTCGCGGGGCAGCGTTTCCGCCTGGATGGGCAAACGCGTGTCGTCCAGCATTCCGACCGGAGACGCGTTGAGCAGCACGTCCATACCGTCCACCGTGGGCTCGCCGATCTCGACCTGCGTCGACGGACTGCAGCGCCTGACCTTGTCAGCCACATCCGCGGCGCGTTGCGCGTCGGGGTCGAAGATCCTCATGCTCGCGGGGCGTTCGCGTCCTGCCGCCACTGCAATTGCGCTACCCGCACCGCCCACGCCGATCATCATCACCCGCTTGCCCGCGAAACTGATGTCGCGGCGGCGGAAGGCTTCGACGCAGCCGAGGCCGTCGAAGATATCCCCGAGCCATTGCCCCTCGTTCGTGCGTACAAGCGCATTGACCGCGCCGACAAATGTCGCCTGAGGGCCGAGCAGGCTCGCTAATCTGCGCGCCTCGCCTTTGAAGGGAATGGTGAATACGAAACCGTCGAAATTCTGCAGCTTCAGCAGTTCTGGCATGACCCGGTCAAAATCGGCGGGCAGCACGTGCACCGGCACCATCAGGGCGTTGAGGCCGCGCGATACCAGTTCCGCGGTGATCATTTCCGGCGAGCGCACTTGCTCGATCGGGTGTCCGACGATGCCGAAAATGCACGTTTTCCCGTTAACGTAGTCGACTTCCCCGCTGTTTATCACGACCCATCCTTATTGCGTTTTAGAAAACCGACCGCTTTGGCAGCCTGTCGGATCAAGGCTTCCGGGCACGGATTGCCCGGGATGTCCTGGTTTTTACCGCTGCCTTACGTTGGGTTGCATCTCCGATATGTAATCGCTATGCATTTTGAGTCTTTGGTACGTATCCAGATTCAGAGGAATCATGTTTCGTCTTTTTTGATGCTCGATAACATGCTGAATCACAACAACTTCTCCGTAGGTGCCTATTTGCATAGCGCTTACATCGTAGAATAAATCTGCGTGTAGCGTCAAATCGCTATTGCACCTTTAAGGGCAAACACTTACCTTCAGCACACCGCTTACATGCCTCCAGCTTCTTCATGCCAGATTCGAACGATGTCAAGACCGTGCCCGCGAACCCGGTCATTTACGCAGCAGGGGCTCACTCCGACTCCATGTCCATGACGGAGCAACCCTCTCGCTCTCTCTCCGGCTCCGGCGACGAGCCTGTGCTGGCCGACGTCGCGCGGGTGGCCGGCGTGTCCACCGCGACCGTCTCGCGTTACCTGAACGACCCCGGGAAGGTCACCGAGAAAACCCGTGCCCGCGTTCGCGCGGCGATTGCAGAACTCGACTGGGTGCCGAACGCGGCTGCCCGTTCGCTGGTATCGCGGCGTTCCTACACCGTCGGCGCGATTGTCCCGACGCTCGAGCACGAGAAATTCCACCAGCAGTTGCAGGCCTTCCAGGGGCGTCTGGGCGCAGAGGGACTGGCTGTCTTCGTTGCCTGCTCCTCGTATGATCCGGAGGAGGGTTATCGGCTGGCGCGCGGCATGGTGGGGCGTGGTGTCGACGCCATCGCATTGCTGGGCGACAACTATCCCGACGCGCTTTTCGACCTGCTGCGCTCCAGGGGGATACCGTACGTTGTCACGTTCGGCAAGAAGGCGGACAGCGACCACCCGTGCGCGGGATTCGATCATGCGCAGGCCTTTGAGGTCATTACGCGGCGGCTGCTGGAGTTGGGGCATACGCGCTTCGGCGTGATCTTCCAGTCCACCAAACTCAACAACCGCGTGGCGGCGCGTCTGGACGGCATCCATGCGACGCTTGCGGAAAGCGGGCTGGCTCTGAGACCGTCGCATGTGGTGCTGATGGACAACAACTCCAACGTGGGACGCATACCGTTCGCACGCCGGAGCTTCCAGCAGATCATGAGTCATGCGCCCGCGCCGACGGCGATCATTTGCGGGAACGACATCCTCGCGATAGGCGCGTTGCTGGAGGCTGAGGCAATGGGCATAGACGTGCCGGGCACGCTTTCGATTTGCGGCTTCGATGACATCGAGATTGCCGCGCACTCGCGGCCTTCGCTGACGACGGTGCAGGTGCCTGATCGTCGGATTGGAGAGCTGGCTGCGCAATATCTGATCGACAGGATGGCCGGCCGGGAATGCGAACCACCGGCGATGCTGGATGTGTTGTTGGTCGAGCGAGGGTCGACCGGGAAAGCGCCGGGGGGGAGCTGCGGGATAACCGCTTCGTCGGGGAGCGGGTGATTAACCCGCAGCCGTCCGCATGGACCGGTATTCCCGCCTGACAATATCCATCAACTCCGCGACCGACGTGCTCGCGGCTTCCCGCTCATACGTCACGCGGCCGCGCTGCATCAGCATCACGCGATCCGCAATATCGAGCGTCTGGGCGTAGTTGTGCATGATCATGACAATGGATAGTCCCTGCTTTTCTTTCAGCCGCAGGATCAGGTCGATGATCAATCCCGCCTCGCGCGCACCCATTGCAGCCAGCGGTTCGTCCAGCAGCAGAATCCTCGCATTCGAATTAACCGCACGAGCGACGGCAATCGCCTGACGCTGTCCACCTGAAAGCTGCTCGACAGGCAAATCGACCGACGGCACATGCACGCCGATCTCTTCCAGGCATTCCTCGGCACGGTTGCGCATCGCGCGGTTGTTCAACAGGCGAAACGGGCCGCGCCGCACGATCTCCCGATTGAGAAACATGTTGTGATAAATGCTGAGCGAATTCGCCAGCGCGAGGTCCTGGTACACACATTCAATGCCAAGCGACCGGGCGTGATCGACAGAGCGAAGCAGGGTTTCTTCGCCACCTATAAATAACTTGCCGCTGGTCTGCTGATGGAACCCGGTGAGGATCTTGATCAGTGTCGACTTGCCCGCGCCGTTGTCGCCAAGCACCCCCAGAATCTCGCCTTGCCTGAGCGTCAACGACACGCCGTCGAGCGCGGTGACCGCGCCAAAACGTTTGACAATATCTTCGCCTCGCAACACCGGCGTACCTGTTGTTGCCGCCGATGCGGTTGCTGCTGCGTCGGCCATCACAGGTCTCCCTTGCGTGCGAGACGGACGACGTGGATGTTGAAGATCATGGCCGCCAGGATTGCCGCGCCGAGAATCATGTTGAACGTGAAGGCGTTGATGCCGATGAGCGTGAAGCCGTCGTTGAGTATGCCGAGGACCGCTGCGCCAATCAGCCCGCCGATGATCGTGCCCGAGCCGCCGGCGAGCGGCGTGCCGCCGATCACGGCGGCCGCGACCGCCAGGAACATGATCTGGTTGCCGCCTGCCTGAGGATCGATCGAGGTTATCCGGAAGCCTTCCAGGATGCCGGTGAAACCGGCAAGCAGCGCGGCAATCACGAAGTTGCCCATTTTCAGGCGCTTGACGTGAATACCCGCTTCGCTCGCGCCCAGCTGGTTTGCGCCCGCCGCGATGGTATGCAGGCCCCATCGCGTATGGCGAAGCAACACGTGCATGACCGCCGCGATCGCGATCGTCCAGATGATTTCGCTGTAGCCCCAGGCGCCCATGAACGCCGCAAAATTGTCCCCCTCCGGAGGCGACACCGGCGTGCCTCGCGAAATAGTCAGGGTAAATCCATTCACGAAGAACAGCGTGCCGAGCGTGGTGACGAAGGAGGGAATGCGCAGGTACACCGTCACCACGCCGTTGATCACGCCGACCACGCCTGCCGCCAGCACGCCGGCCAGCAACGCGAGCCATGCGGGCGCACCCGCCTCGTTGGCGAAGTGCATGATGAACGGCGCGAACGCGAAGACCATGCCGGCGGAAAGATCGATCTCCCCGCCGATCATCAGCATGATTTCGCCACAGGCAATGATGGCGACCGGCGCGATGAACTGCGAGAGGTTTTCCAGGCTCGCGCTGGTCAGCAGGAAGTCATGGTTGGCCGTCTCGAAGTACGCACCGAGGATCAGCGCGACCGCAAGGATGCGGATCTCGCTGGATCGCTTCAGCGCGCCCGGCCATAACCTTGGGCGCCGGCCACCAGGGCTTGCGTCGGTCACGGGAGTCGTCATCCCTTGATCGCACCCGTACGCGGCACAATCTGCGGTTTCGTGCTCTTGCCTTCATAGCGCGTCTCCGTGTTCAGGTACGGGTCGACCGTACCCTTGGTGACGAACTTCAGGCCCGTGTTGATATTGGCCGGCCCGACCAGTCCCCCCGAGGACAGGAAAACGAAGGCTTCGAGCACGGTATAAAAACCTTGCACGTAAGGTTGCTGATCGATCGTGAAGTCGAGGAAACCGTCGTGGATCAGTTCGACGGTGCGCGGCAACAAATCGAAGCCGCCGCCGTGCACACCCTTGGAAGGCAGGTTCGACTCCTTCATGACCTGGGCGATGCCCTGGGTGCTGCCTGCATCGACGGCGAACATGCCTTTCAAATCCTGATGCCCCAGGTAGAACGACTTGATCTTCGAGAGTTCCTCGTTGACGGTCGCACCGGTCGCAATGGTTTGCGCATCGATTTTCTTGCCTGATTTCTTGATTGCATCGAGTGCACCGTCAAGGCGCGGCTGGATGTTGAGTTGGCCGGGCGTAGCGATAAACAGTCCGACCAGGCCGCTGTCCACCAGACTGACAATGCGCTCGCCCATCTGATAGCCCGACAGATACAGATCCTGGCCTATATACGCGAGGCGGGGGTTGGTGCTGCCGCTGGGGGCATCGGCGTTGTATGCAAATACCGGAATGCCTGCGTCGAGCGCTTTCTGGATCGGTGTGTCGAACGCCTTGGGGTCGACGATAGGCACTGCAATGGCGTCGGCCTTGGCGGCAATGGCCGCGTTGACGGCATTGACCATCTCGGCCACGTCGGCATTGGCCGAGCCGGTCCATTGGTAATCGAAACCGAGCAAGCCGGCGGCGTCCTGAATGCCGTATTGCGTGGGAACGAAGAACGGGTTGGTCGTGACGTGATTGACGAATACGATCTTCCAGCGCTTGTGGGCTGGAAACGGACTGGCTTCCGCGGCTTGCGCCGGTGTGATCGCGCCGCCTAGCAGCGCCAGCGCCGCAGAGAGGCCAGCGCCTTGCAACAAACCGCGACGTACGCTTTGTACTTCACTCAGGTCTTCCCGATCTTGCGCCATGTCCGTCATGTCCGTTCTCCCATTTCGTAGTTTTTGAACACCTCATTGCACCTGACGGCGCGGGCCGGGAAAGCGCCGGTGCCGGGCGTCGCTACGCTCCGTGAAACGCGCATGCTCACGCACACGCACGGTCGAATGACGACGTATCGAAATGCTAGAACAGGCACTTGACCAATTAATCAATGTATACCCTTAACTAGTCGGACTATTTTAAAAAGCGGGTCAAGGGCGAGGGGATCTTCTGCGGCGACCGGAAGCCGCTCAAGAAATAAGAGGTGTGTTGGAAAGTCCAATATTTGGGAACGGCGGGCTTTCAGCCGAGTTGCTCTTCATGTTGATCCACCTTACGGCGGTGCTTTCGAATGGCTGAAAATTCCGGGCGGGGTTGCGTTATTCAGGCGTGTTCGCTTGGCGATTTATAAAAATATGTAGTACTCCGTATATCGTCCGTGCGTTGTTGCCGTAATCAGTTGCTGCTTGCAAAGACAAGTCGAATTCCTGGTCTCGCCGTGGCGATGTTTCCCGAGTCCCGGGGAACATCAATGTAGTATCTTGGCGAGAAAATCCTTCGCGCGATCGGACTTCGGGTTGGCGAAAAAATCTTCCTTCCTGTCGTCCTCGACGATTACGCCCTTGTCCATAAAAATCACGCGGTGCGCGACCTTTCGTGCAAAACCCATTTCGTGAGTGACGCACATCATGGTCATGCCTTCCTGCGCGAGTTCGACCATCACATCGAGCACTTCGTTGATCATCTCGGGGTCGAGTGCCGACGTCGGTTCGTCGAACAGCATCGCGATCGGGTCCATCGACAGCGCACGTGCAATCGCGACGCGCTGCTGCTGACCGCCCGACAGTTGACCCGGAAACTTGTCGGCATGCGCGCTCAGCCCGACGCGGTCCAGCAGTTTTAACGCCTTCACCGCGGCTTCGTCCTTCGAACGGCCAAGGACCTTGATCTGCGCCAACGTCAGGTTTTCAGTGATCGACAGGTGCGGGAACAGTTCGAAGTGCTGGAACACCATGCCCACTTTCGAGCGCAGCTTCGAGAGGTTGGTCTTTCGGTCACCGACCGACTGGCCGTCGATCGTGATCGCACCTTGCTGGAACGGCTCAAGGCCGTTCACCGCCTTGATCAGGGTGGACTTGCCCGAACCCGACGGACCGCACACCACGACCACTTCGCCTTTCTTGACTTCTGTCGTGCAGCCGGTCAGCACCTGGAAAGGCCCGTACCACTTCGAAACATTGTTGATTGAGATCATCGTGAAATCCATTCCTGGTTGGGCTTCGTGGAAAAAAACCACGTAGTCGAGGCGGCATGGTCATGTCTCCGGCGACAGAGTCACCGGTGCTTGTGTCACCGGCGCGCCTGCGCGTGTTGCAACTGCTGCAGCCGCCGCGCATACAGCGTCAGCGGGAAGCACATGGCGAAATACAGCAGGGCGACCATTCCGTAGATCGGAAACGGGCGGAATGCGGTATTGCTGATCATCGAGCCGGTCTTCGTCAGTTCGATGAATCCAATGATCGACGTCAATGCGGTGCTCTTGACTACCTGCACCAGAAAACCGACCGTCGGCGCGACCGCGATCTTTCTCGCCTGCGGCCACACGATATAGCGCAACTGCTGGCCAAACGTCATGCCAAGACTCGCGCCTGCGGCCCATTGGCCGCGCGGCACCGCTTCAACGCAACCGCGCCAGATGTCGGCGAGATAGGCGCTGGTATAGAGCGTCAGCGTCACAGTGGCGGCAACCCACGGCGACACTTCCACGCCCAGCAACGGCAGGCCGAAGAACGCGAGGAACAGCTGCATCACCAGCGGCGTGCCCTGGAATAGCTCGACATACAGCGAGACCACACGCCGCAGCCAAGGCAAAGGCGACACGCGCATTGCGAGCAGCACGAGCCCGACGGCACCGCCGCAGACGAAAGCGATCAGCGACAGCAACACGGTCCAGCGCGCGGCGAGCAGCAGATTGCGCGCGATATCCCACAGCGTGAATTCGGTCATTGTGGGCGCTCCGTTGCCAGCGTCTGCGAGCGACGCCCGCCGAACCACCGGGACCACCGATTACGCCAGCTGGACCGCACAACCGGCGTGCGTGCCGAGCGTCCCGCAAAGAGCCCCCGTCCCAGCCGGTTCAGCAGTTGGCGCAAGACGATCGACAGGAACAGATAGGTCGCGGTGACGATCAGGTAGCTTTCGAACGAGCGGAAGTTACGCGACTGGATGAAGGCGGCCGCCGACGTCAGGTCGGGCACGGAGATCTGAGAGACCACGGCGGAACCGAGCATCGCGATCAGCACCTGGCCCAGGAGCGCTGGAAACACATTGGCGAGCGCCTGCGGCAGCACCACGTGGCGGAACACCTGGCGTCCCTGCAAGCCCAGCGCCTGCGCTGCCTGCACCTGTCCACGCGGAATCGAGTCGATGCCCGCGCGGACGATTTCGGTCGCATAGGCGCCTAGATTGACTGTCATCGCGAGGATTGCAGCTTGCATTTCGTTGATATGGATGCCGAGACCCGGCAACCCGAAAAACACAAAGAACAGCTGCACGAGGAACGGCGTGTTGCGTATCAGCTCGACGTACGCCGCGATCAGCGTCCGGGCCCACCGGGGACCGGCGACGCCGATGCTCGCGCCTGCGATACCGACGAAGCCGCCGAGTACCGTCGATACAGCAGTGAGCCAGAGAGTGACGGCGACGCCCCGCGCGAGCATGCCCGCGTAGATGCCAAAGCCGCTGAAATCGAACACGTAGGTCATGGCGGGTTGCTCATGGTCAGGTGAGGGCGATCGAATTGAAAAAGCGTTGAATGAACCTGGCTCAATGAAGCCGGCTCAATGAACCTGGCTCAATGAAGCGGGCGCGCCGCGATCAGCTTGCAGGCGTGCGCGGGCAATTCGGCCAGCACGGGCATGCCGAGCGTGAGGCCGGGCGTTTCGCGCTGCGTGGTGGCTGCTGTCAGCGTGAACCCGGCGCAGTCGATCGTCGCTTCCAGCGTGGCGCCGACGTCGCGGATAAACGTGACCGTACCGGCGAGGCAGTTAGGACCACTGGTGGTCGAGACGTGCTTCACGCAGACATCTTCGGGACGGATCAGCAGGCGGATGTCCGCCGTGGATTCCGGCGCCCATACGCGATCAGCCACGACGATCTGCTGGCCGCCCGGCAGCTGCACGCCTCCGCGTCCGTCATGCGTGACCGGAAGGATGTTGCCGAGCCCGATGAAGTCGGCGACGAACTCGCTGACCGGGTTCCGGTAGATGTCGAGTGGCTTGCCAACCTGCGCAATGCGGCCTTTTTCCATCACGACGATCTCGTCCGCCATTGTCATTGCTTCGCGCTGATCGTGCGTGACCATGATCGTCGTGATGCCAAGGCGCTGCTGCAGCAGGCGGATTTCGACCTGCATCGCTTCGCGCAGCTTGGCGTCGAGTGCGGAGAGCGGTTCATCGAGCAGCAACAGTTTCGGCGACGACGCTATTGCCCGCGCGATCGCCACGCGTTGACGCTGTCCCCCGGACAGTTGGGTGACCGGCCGGTTCGCCATGTGCGGCAGCTGGATCAGTTCGAGCAGTTCAGCGACGCGGCGCCCTTGTGCAGCCTTGCCCATTTTCCGAAGCCGCAGCGGGTACGCGATATTTTCGGCCACGCTCATGTGCGGAAACAGCGCCAGCGACTGGAACACCATGCCGAAGTAGCGCTGGTTCGCCGGCAAGTGGGTGATGTCGCGGCCCGCGAAAGTCACGCTGCCGGAGCTCGGTGTCTCGAGCCCCGCGATCATGCGCAGCAAGGTTGTCTTGCCACAGCCGGACGGGCCGAGAAAGCAGACCAGCTTGCCGTCCGGGACGCTGAGGTCGACGTGGTCGACAGCGTATGCGGTGTTGAAGCGCTTGGTCACGGCCTGGAGTGTCAGATGAGTCATGATGTTTCCTTGAATTCTTGCGTGCTCAGAGCGCGACACCTTCGTCGCCAATCAGTTTTTCAAGTAGCCATATCAGCGCAAAGTCGATGGCAACAATAAAGACGGCAAACGAAAACACGGTCGGGTCGAGCGACGACACCGTGCGGCTGTAGAGCCACACCGGCAGCGTCATCGTGTTGATGCCGTACAGGAAGAACGTCACCGTGAACTCGTTGAACGAGATGATGAACGCGAACAGCATGCCGGCCAGGATGCCGGGGCGCATCAGCGGCAACACCACATCGAACATGGCGCGGCGCGGGCTCGCACCCATCACGCAAGCGGCTTCCTCGAACTCCGGGCCGATCGATGCCGCCGACGCCGCGCAGTTCTTCACCGTGAACGGCAGTGCGAGAATCACGTGCGCAATGATGAGCCGGAACACGCCGAGTTCCACGGGCAGTACGTTGAAGACCAGCAGCAGCGACAGCCCGAGCATCACCAGCGGGTAGACAAGCGGCAGCGCGACGAGCTGTTCGACGGCCGACTTGCCTCGAAAGCGGTAGCGGCTCAGCGCATACGCGGCGGGCACCGAGACCAGCGTCGCGATGATCATCGTCGACACCGCGACGATCAGGCTCGTCGTCAGCGCAGTACCCATGGAAAGCACGTCGCTTGCATCGGGCGAGACGAAGCTGTGCCATGCCGCGCGATACCACTGGAGGCTGTAGCCGGGTGGCGGGAATTCCAGCGTGTCCGACGCGCTGAACGACATCAGGATCATCGTCAGGATCGGCAGCGCGGCAAGGAACAGGACAATGCCCGCGAGCAACGCCGCAGGCCTGCCGAGCTTGCCCGGCATGGTCGCGGGCAGGAGCCGTGCGCGCGTTGGGAGCGAATTGACGGGGGTGCTCATGCGGATGGCTCCTTGAGACGTTGGGTGCGGCGCACGAGGCTCTGCGAGATCGCCATGACGGTGAGCGTGGCGACCATCAGCACCACGCCCGAGGCGGAGGCCGCCGGCCAGTTCAGCAGCGGCGAGACCTCGTCATGCACCAGCACGGCGAGCATGGGCACGCGCCGGCCGCCGAGCAGCAGCGGTACCGCAAACGCGCTTGCGTTGTAAGCGAACACGAGCAGCGCGCCTGAAACAAGCCCGGGCATCGCGAGCGGCAACATGATGTGACGCAGCGTCTGCCAGCGCGTTGCACCGAGCGTTGCAGCGGCTTCCTCGTACGAAAGCGACACGGCGCGCATTGCACTGGACAATGGCAGCACGGCGAGTGGAAACGCGGTCTGGATCAAGCCAAGCAGCACGCCATGCTCACGATAAAGCCATTGCATCGGACGCTGGATCACACCGCCTGCGAGCAACGCGTGATTGAGCAAACCTGCCGGGCCGAGGATCACGAGCCAGCCATAGCCTTGCAGCAGCAGATTGACGAGCAGCGGCAACAGCACGCCCGCCAGCAGCAAGCGCCGCGCGAGCCGCGACTCGGTGTGCGCCATCGCAAGCGCGACCGGAATCGCCAGCAGCACCGCGCACACCATGCTCTGGAACGCGAGCCGCAGCGTAAGCCACAGCGCCTTCAGGAAATACGAATCGGCCAGGTTCGCGTAGTTCTGCAGCGTGAACCCGTGCCACTCGTCGCCCTGCGTGCCGAAGCTCATGCGCAGGACCACGAGGGCCGCCGCCGCGAGCACCGCGAGAAACGCGAGGATCGGGGCGAGCAGCAGCCACGGCCGTGCACGGGCGAGCGTGGCTTCGGATCCGGGGGCAACCGGCTGGTCCGGCGCCCCCGGGCCGGCGCGCTGCGTAGAGAGCTCAGCCATCGCGGTCATGCCGAGAAGATCTCGGTGTAGCGCTTGATCCACGCGGCCTGTACCACGGCGAGTGACTTGTCGTCGTGCAGGACGGACTTCTCCGCGATCTGCTTCGGGCTCGGCACGAACCTGAGGCTCTCGGCGGGAATGACGGCCTTCGAATTCACCGGGCCGTTCAGCACGTCAGCGGCCATCCGGCCTTGCACCCCTGCATCGAGCGAATGGTTGATGAACGCGTGAATCAGGTCGAGATCGCCGGGGTGCGATTTAGGAATCACCGTGAACATCAGCTGCGTGGCGAAGCCTTCCTTCATGCCGTACGTCACGCCCATCTTGTATTCGGGTTTCCTGATCTGGTCGGGAAAGAACGCGGGCGAATAGATGCCGCCGATATCGAGCGAGCCCGTGCGAAACAGATCGGCGACCTGATTCGGATTCTCGCCGAGCGTCATCACGCGGTCCTTCAGTTCCGTGAGCTTCTTGAAACCCGGATCGATGTTCTGCTGCGAACCGCCCGACATTTTTGCAGCAATGATCGCCAGGTCGACCGCCTCGGCAAACTCGGGCGGCGGCAAGAACAGGCGACCTGCATATTTGGGATCCCACAGCGCTTCATACGACGAAGGCGGCGTCTTGATGGTCGACGTGTTGTAGATCAGTCCGTCGGACCATAACAAGTAGCCGACACCAAAACCGTCCGCGCCGGTTCTATACCGCGCCTCCACGTCCTTGAGGTTCGGCAGCTTGTCGAGGTCGGGCTTGATGAGCAGGCCGGCATCGCCGAGACCGGAGGCGCCTACGCCCGCGAGCGTGATCACGTCGTAGGTGGGGCGGTCGCCCGCGGCCTTCACCTTGGCGACCATGCCGGAGGTGCCGTCCGCGCGGTCTGCAATCACCTTTGCACCGGTTTTTGCCGTGAATGTGGCCGCTATATTGTGCAGCGCGGCCGTGCCGGTATCGTCTGACCAGGTCAGCAGACGTAGTGTCTTACCCGAGAAATTGTGTTCCTGGGCTCTGAGGTTGAGGAACGGCGCCGGCAGCGCGGACGCTGCGAGGGCTGCGCCGATCGTCTTGAAGGCTTGCCGCCGTCCTGTGCTGAATTTTTTCATCGCCGACTCCGTGAGTGATTAAGTGAGATGTCCGACCTACGCGCCGGGTGAACGGTCGAATTCGTTTGCATTCGTCCGTATTTGTCCGTATTTGTCCGTGCATGAAAAATGTTAGGAGCGCAAAATAGCCATCACAATCGATATATCGTCATGTCTGCCATGATGAAAGCGCATGGCTCCGTTGCTTTATCGCTGGCTTTTAGAGGTGGCGGCATGCCGCACGTGCATGGGAAGCCGCTGGTCACGCAACGGCGGCGCCGTCTGGTAAGGGAAGCGTAATCCGGAAGACGGAGCACGCGCCGGCGGCCAAAAAGCAGACGAAAAAAGCAGACGAAAAAAGCAGACGAAAAAAGCAGGCGAAAAACACACGCAGAAGCCTACGTCCGGTACTTCACCTTCGGCAGCACGCATAACATTTCATACAGCAGGTTCGCGCCGACCAGCGCGGTGTTGCCGGACGGGTCGTACGGCGGTGAAATCTCGACCAGGTCGCATCCCACGATATCCAGCCCCCGGCAGCCGCGGATGATTTCAAGCGCTTGCCAGATCGTCAGGCCGCCGATTTCCGGCGTGCCCGTGCCGGGCGCAAAGCTTGGGTCCAGACCGTCGATGTCGAAGCTCAGGTACACCGGGCCATCGCCCAGTTTCGCGCGCACCTCGTCCATGACCGGCGCGACCGATTTGTACCAGCACTCCTCGGCCTGCACGACTCGTATGCCGTGCGAGCGCGACCAGTCGAAATCCCCCGCCGTATAGCCGGTGCCGCGAAGGCCGATCTGCGCGACGCGGTTGCCATCGATCAGACCTTCTTCTATCGCCCGCCGAAACGGCGTGCCGTGAGCGATCTTCTCGCCGAACATGGTGTCGTTCACGTCCGCGTGCGCGTCGACATGAACCACGCCGACCGGGCCGTATTTCTTCTTCATCGCGCGCAGGATGGGCAGCACGATCGTATGGTCGCCGCCCATCGTGAGCGGCACGCAGCCAGCGCCAAGGATTTCGTCATACGCTTCGGTGACGATGTCCATGCTCTTCTGCAGATTGAACGTGTTGATCGCGACGTCGCCTATGTCGGCGACCTGGATGCTGTCGAACGGCGCCGCGCGGGTCGCCATGTTGTACGGGCGCAGCAGGCACGATTCGGCCCGGATCGAGCGCGGACCGAAGCGTGCGCCCGCCCGGTTCGAAGTGCCGGTGTCAAGCGGCACGCCGACGAAACAGGCATCGAGCCCCTCGGCCGATGTCGCGCTCGGCAGGCGCATCATCGTCGCCGGTCCCGCGAAGCGCGGCATCTGGTTACCGCCTAGCGGCTGGTTGAAAGCGTTGCCGGAATGGTTATCGTGCTTCATCGCAAATCCTTTTGAGTAGGCGGGCTAGCTGGCCTGACGACGCGTCAGCACCTGCTTGATTTCCTGGAAGGCGGCGAGCCCGAACGGACCCAGTTCCCGCCCGATACTGCTGCGTTTGTAGCCGCCCCACGACGTCTGCGGATAGATCAGTTGCGGCGTGTTGACCCACACCACGCCGGCCGCAAGCGCACGAGCGACCCGTTCGCCGCGAGCTTCATCGGCGGTGACGACGGTCGCCACCAGCCCGTAGTCGCTGTCATTGGCCAGGTCGACGCCTTGCTCTTCAGTGTCGAATGCGCGCACGCACAGGACCGGGCCGAAGATCTCGTCACGCCATAAAGCGCTCGTCAGCAGCACGTCGGTAAAAATGGTCGGCGCAATGAAAAACCCCTGCTCCGGTGCGCCGGCTGGCCGGCCGCCACCCGTGACGAGCCGTGCACCGTCCGCAATACCTTGTTCAATATGGCCGCGCACGCGGTCGAGTTGGGCACGGCTCACAAGCGGCCCCATCCGCACGTCAGGCGCGAACGGGTCGCCGACGACGATCCGCTCTGCGCGCTCGACCAGCCTCGCCAGCAAGGTCGGCAAGAGTTCACGCGCCACCAGCACGCGGCTCGTCGCCGAACACATCTGGCCGCTGTTGAAGAAACCCCCCGCTTCGACGAGGTCGACTGCGAGGTCGAGATCCGCATCGTCGAACACGATGATCGACGACTTGCCCCCGAGTTCGAGACTCACGCCCTTGAGCGTGTCGGTGGCGGTCTTTATTACCGTCTGGCCGACACTCGTGCTGCCGGTAAACGATATTTTCGCGACCCCTGGATGGGCCACGAGTGGCGCGCCTACGTCCGCACCGGTGCCCGTCACCGCGTTGAAAACGCCCGCCGGCAAGCCGGCCGATGCGATCACCGAGGCCAGTTCGAGTTCAGGCAGCGGCGTGATCTCGGAGGGTTTGAGCACGACCGTGCAGCCTGCCGCGAGCGCCGGGGCTAACTTCCATGCCGTGGTTACCATCGGGAAATTCCACGGCACGATGAGCGCGGCCACGCCTGCGGGTTCGCGGAGAATCCGCGCACGGTGCCCGATGCCGGGGATGCGGACTTCGGCACCGCTCATGTCATCCAGTTGTTCGGCCAGTTGAGCGTAATAGCTGAATGTCGCGATGACATCATCGACGTCCATGTGCGCTTCCGCTTGCGGCTTGCCGTTATTAAGCGATTGCAGCATCACGAGACGCTCGCGCCGCACGTCCACTTCCGCCGCGATCGCTCGCAGGCAGACTGCACGCTCGGCGCCGGTCGTATGCCGCCACGTACGAAACGCGCGAGCCGCGCACGCTACCGCCCGTTCCACGTCGGGCAGGGTGCCCGCGGCCACGTCGGCCAGGCAGCTTCCGGTCGCAGGGTTAACCACGGCAATGGTACGGCCCAGTTCGCCGTCGACCCAGCGGCCATCTATATAAAGCTGCGTCAGGAACCGAGTGTCGTTCGGCGCGCTCATGCCGGGGCTCCCGGGACGTGGTCGAACCACTTCTGTTCGTCGATTTCGATCAACGTAGGTACGTGGCGCCCCGCAGCCTGCTTCAGTTCATCGGCAAGCGCCGCAGGCGTATGGGCCGATGCGGCGCAGCAGCCGAAACCGCGTGCCAGCGCAAGGAAGTCAGGCGTGTAGATGTCGACCCCGATTGGCTCGATATCGCGCTCAACCATGTACCTCTTGATTTCGGCATAACCCCGGTTGTTCCAGAGCAGCACGATCACCGGTACAGCAGCTTCAACCGCGCTCGCCAGTTCAGGCAGCGTGAACTGCAGGCCGCCGTCGCCGATCAGGCAGATCACGGGCCGGTTGCCCGACGCAAGCCGCGCGCCGATCGCAGCCGGCAAACCGTAGCCCAGCGTGCCGTAGCCGGTCGAGGAGTTGAACCACGACCTGGGCGAGGACGCTTCGAAGACGAAATTACCGGCGTAGACGGGGCGCGTTGAATCACCCACGACGATCGCATCGGGTAGGGTATTCAATACGGTGTCGAAGAGCGCGGCCTGCGAGCGGATCGGTGCGTCGTAACCGGCATTGATCGCGGCACGCACGGTACGCACGCGCGACGCGCCCCAGTCGTCCACGCGCGGCGGCAACGGGCGTGTGGCGAGTCTTTGGTCCAGCGCGGCAAGCACGAGTTTTGAGTCGGCGGCAATCGCCACATCAGGTCGGAAATTACGCATGACCTGCTGAGCGTCGATATCGATCCTGATCAGCTTGCCGTCTATGGCAAAGCCGTTATCGAACACCACGTCGTAGTCCGTCTCGCCTAGTTCGGTGCCGACCGCAAGCACGACATCGGCCTCACGCACCAGCGCGCGCGTCGCGGCGAGCGACTGGGTCGAGCCGATCGACAACTCATGGCCGCGCGGCAATAGCCCCTTCGCGTTGATCGTAAGCGCCACTGGCGCCTGCAGGCGTTCGGCCAGCGCGCGCAATTCGGGGGCGGCCCCGGCAGCGCCGCCGCCGGCCAGGATCAGCGGGTGGCGCGCGGTGGCGAGCAAGGCGCTCGCCTCGTCGAGGGCGGCTGGTGCGCCGGCGGGCTTCGAGGGCAGCACTGCCACGCCGGATGCCGTGTCCTGTGCCGGCGCGACGATCACGTCGAGCGGAATCTCGATGTGAACCGGCCGCGGCCGCGCGGTCTCGAACACCGCGAACGCGCGGGCCAGGACTTGCGGTAGTTCGTCAGCGTCGAGCAACGTGTGGGAGAACGCGGTGAGCCCGGCGAATACGTCTCGCTGCGATGGCAGCTCGTGCAGGCGGCCAGTTCCTCCGCCCAGTTGGCGCGTGGTGTTGACGCTGGAAATCACGAGCATGGGGATCGAATCGGCATAAGCCTGCGCCATCGCGGTCGCGATATTCGTCATGCCCGGTCCGGTGATGATGAAGCACACACCGGGTTTTCCCGTGACCCGCGCATAGCCGTCCGCCATGAAGCCAGCGCCCTGCTCGTGGCGAGGGGTGACGTGGCGCAGCATCGACGTTGCCAGTCCACGGTACAGCTCGACGGTATGGACACCGGGGATGCCGAACACCAGTTCAACGCCATAGTGCCCGAGCAGCTTCACGAGCGCTTCGCCACAGGTCTGTGTGGCGACGGGCCGGGGCGGGCGGTGTCCGCTCACGTGACCGAAAAGCGAGATATTTTCAGGCGAATTCATGAGGCTCCTGCGGATTGATCCGTTTGATGCGTTGCCGGCACATGCCTTTCTCCGGAGGGTGCGTGTTGATGCATTCTTGGTGCATGGCGCGTGAACGGCAATCGATGAATTTGCATGCGCGCCATGTTCCTGGCTCATGGGCTTATTCATGGGCTCATTCATGGGCCTATCCGGGGGAGCAGTGCTTTCAGGAGACGCGGGGAGCGGGATTCGGTGTATTTCGGTGTATATATGCAGGCTTGGACCCCTGTATAAATAGAACCCTCTGGCCGGCAAGCACACCCGGCAGTCATGATTTTTTCAAATGCACGAAGGGAACGAAAATGCGCCGCCTGCCGCCGCTGAATGCACTGCAAATCTTCGAAACGGTTGCGCGTCACCGCAGTTTCACGCGCGCCGCCGATCACCTCTGTCTGACGCAAGGCGCCGTGAGCCGCCAGATCCTGACGTTGGAGGAGTACTACGGTTTTCCGCTGTTCACGCGGCACTCGAAGGGGCTCGCGCTGACGAACGAAGGCGAGCAGCTATTGCCGACCGTGAAAGAGAGCTTCTCGCGGATCGAGGAGATTTCGCTGCGGCTGACCCGGCAGCGTACCGACCTCGCCCTGAAGGTACCCACCTGCCTGATGCGCTGGATCCTGCCGAAGATCATGCGCTTCCAGGCCGAGTGCCCCGAGATCCAGTTGCAGCTCACGACCACTTGGCAGCACGACGTCGATTTCCAGGTCGAGCTGTTCGACGCGGCGATCATTTATGGCTCGTCCCCCGGCGTGGACGTTCACTCGATTGCGCTTTTCGACGAGCAACTGACACCTGTGTGCGCGCCTTCGTTGCTGGAGGAAAAACCGCTCGACAAGGTGGCCGATCTTGCCCGGCATACGCTGCTGCACCCGACCCGCGACCATCGCGACTGGAAGATGTGGCTAGCCCACGCCCAGGCGCCCGAGATCAATGCCGACCTTGGGCAGAGTTTCGAGACGCTCGACCTTGCGACGAACGCGGCGACGCAAGGTTTTGGCGTCGCGATCAGTGACTGCTCGCTCGTGAGTGAGGATGTTGCGTCAAGGCGCCTCACGATGCCGTTCGACATCGTGCTCACGACGGGCGCCCGCTATTACTTCGTCTACCCGGATTGCCTCGCGCAACAGAACAAGGTGAACCTGTTTCGCGAGTGGCTCGGGGCGAATGGAGAGGGCTGACGACGCGAGGTCCCGGTTATTGGAGCGCACGGTTCAAGTCAATCCGGGCGTGCGCGGCCTCCGCGTAGAATATGAGCACGATGCCGCGGGAAAACATACCGTTCCGCGTCCGCCTCAAGGTGCGGAAATGGACTTTCACCGTGGTCATCAATATATTTATACGAATATAACGAAGCTGGAGAGATTGAGTGAGCACCGACACGCAACAAGCAGTGGGCGAGAAATTCGTTCTCGAATCGATGCATTACGCGCGGGACAGGACGTGGGAGGTCGTCGAGCAAGTGGCGGCCAGGATTGAACCCGGCATGCTCGAGTCGGAAGCGGTGACCGAGTGCAAGCAGGTCCTGCAGGAACTGGGGATGGAGCGCATCTGGCATCCCATCCTGATCCGGTTTGGAGAAAACACCTTGCGCACGTTCAAGCAACGTTCCGAGGGAGATCCGCGCCTGAAAGACGACGACATCTTCTTTGTCGATCTTGGCGTGGTCTGGAAAGGGCATGAAGGCGATGCGGGCACAACCTTCGTTGTCGGTGCGGACGCTGAGATGAAGGCGTGCGCGGACGCGGCAAAGACTGTCTTTGACGAGGTCGAACATCATTGGCGAACTACAGGGGCCGGCGGCAAGGCCTTGTATGACCATGCAGCGGAGCGTGCTTCGGCGCTTGGGTGGAAACTGAACCTCGACATCAAAGGGCATCGCGTGAGCGACTTCCCGCACGCCATCTTCAAGGCGGGCAATCTCGGGAATTTCGAGCCGCAGCCGGAAGCCGGGCTCTGGATCCTGGAGATCCAGCTCGCTCATCCCACCAGGCCGTTCGGCTCGTTCTACGAAGACCTGCTTGCCTGAGTCGTCTTGGCGAAGGGAAGCTCACAAGGGACGCAATGTTCATTCGGCAACTCGAGTATCTCGTCACGTTGGCGCGCGAAAAACATTTCGCGCGAGCGGCGGAAGCCTGTCATGTGTCTCAGCCTGCGCTGTCGTCGGCTATCCGCACGCTTGAAGCCGAACTCGGGCTGGTCATTGTCGAGCGGACGCGGCGCTTCGTGGGTTTTACGGAAGACGGTGAGCGTGTGCTTGGCTGGGCGAGGCAAACGCTCGCGTCGCTGCAGAACATGCGTCACGATGCGTCCGCCGCGCAGGTTCGCCTGATCGGGACGCTTCGCATAGGGGCAATTCCGACCATCATGCCGGTGACCACTCGCATGCTCGCACCGTGCATGCGCGAGCATCCGCATATGCGCTATGAGGTCCGCTCGCTCAGTTCCGACGCAATCCTGCGTCAACTGGACGAGTACGAGCTGGATGTCGGCCTGACGTATCTCGACGATCAGGTGCAGGCGGGATTCAGCGTATTGCCGCTGTATTTCGAACGCTATCTGCTCTTGTCGCCCTCCGGTGCCAACAACACGTTCGACACGGGCACGGCGCAATGGAGCGGCCTGGGTGGTCTGCCGCTGGGTCTCCTGACCGCCACCATGCAGAACCGGCAAGTGATCAACGCAGCGTTTCGACGCGAGGGCGTGCAGCCCACTGTGGTTCTCGAAACAGACTCCCTTTTATCTCTCTATGCGCACGTTCAGCATGCCGGCTTGTTCAGCGTGTTTCCGCATAGCCTGCTAAGCGTGCTGCCCGCTGGCAGCGGCGTGCGTGCGTCGCTCTTGTTGCCGGAGTTGACCCGCCGCATTGGCCTTATCGCGCGCAATCGCAATGCGCTGCCACCCCTGGTCGCGGCCGTGTGGAAAGCGGCCGAGCAACTCGATCTGCAAGGCGAGTTCGACGCATTGCTGCCCAAGGCGGCACACGCATCGCAGGGCGCGGCGACCGTTTAAGGTTCCAGGCCCGCAGCCTTTCGCATACGGTTGGCCGCCTTCATAAGAAGCGCTTATCACCTGATCCATCCAAACGATTGGACCCTCCGCCAGTACTTCGCGACACTGGTTTGCGTCGGCGTGCCAGCCCCACGTATCGACCAAGGCGGAGCCGGGACATCGGCGCCAGTGTTATCCAAATCAGAGTGGAGTGAGACAGTCATGGCCAAGGTTCTATGCGTTTTATATAACGACCCTGTTGACGGTATGCCGAAGAAGTACGCCCGGGACGACATTCCCGCCATCACGAAGTATCACGACGGACAAAGCGCCCCGACACCGAAGGCAATCGATTTCAAGCCGGGCGAGTTGCTGGGCAGCGTGTCCGGCGAACTGGGCTTGCGCAAATTCCTCGAATCGCAGGGACATACGCTGGTTGTGACGTCCGACAAGGACGGCCCCGGCTCCACGTTCGAGCGTGAACTGGAAGACGCCGAGATCGTCATTTCGCAGCCGTTCTGGCCGGCGTACCTGACCGCCGAGCGGATTGCCCGGGCGCCAAAACTCAAGCTCGCGCTGACAGCAGGCATAGGCTCGGATCACGTCGATTTGCAGGCGGCGATCAATCGCGGTATCACCGTAGCTGAAGTGACCTTTTGCAACAGCATCAGCGTGGCGGAGCATGTCGTCATGATGATCCTGTCGCAGGTTCGCAATTATCTGCCGTCGCATGAGTGGGTCAAGAAGGGCGGCTGGAATATCGCCGATTGCGTTTCGCGTGCATACGATCTCGAAGGGATGAACGTGGGTACGGTGGCGGCCGGGCGCATCGGGGCGGCAGTGCTGCGCCGCCTCAAACCCTTCGACGTCAAGCTGCACTATACGGACCGGCATCGTCTGCCGGAACAGGTCGAGCGCGAGCTTGGCGCCACCTGGCACCCGACTGCTGAATCGATGGCGCGCGTCTGCGATATCGTGACGATCAACTGTCCGTTGCACCCGGAAACGGAGCATCTTTTCGACGAGAAGATGATCAGCAAAATGAAGCGCGGTGCTTACATCATCAACACTGCACGCGGGAAGATTGTGGACCGCGACGCTGTGGTGCGCGCGCTGGAATCCGGCCAGCTGGCGGGCTATGCAGGCGACGTGTGGTTCCCGCAGCCGGCCCCGAGCGATCATCCGTGGCGCACCATGCCGCATCAGGGCATGACGCCGCATACGTCAGGCACCACGCTCTCCGCTCAGGCGCGCTACGCCGCTGGCACGCGCGAGATTCTCGAGTGCTGGTTCGCCAAGCAACCCATTCGCGAAGAGTACCTGATCGTCGATGGCGGACGCCTCGCCGGAGTGGGCGCGCACTCATACAGCGCGGGCAATGCGACGACGGGCTCCGAAGAGGCAGCCCGCTACAAGAAGGCATAACGCCGTGGGCACGCTGGCCCGGACGTTGACGGTCGGCGTGCGCATTTCCATGGGTTCTTTATCGGCTTCAAGCACAATGAACGAACAGATCGCCCGCGCGGCGCCCGCAGTTCCTTTGGCGCCGTTTAAACAAGCGGCATTCGGTTTCTTGGGTGGTTTTCTGGCGATTGGGGTGATCTCCCTGCTCGGGCACCTGACGAGCAGCCCCTTGGTGATCGCGCCGTTCGGTGCGTCGAGCGTCCTGTTATTTGGCGCGCCCGATAGCGCGTTCGCTCAGCCTCGCAACCTGGTATTCGGGCATCTGCTTTCCACTGCGGTGGGTTTGGCGGTGTATTGGTTTGCTGGCCCGGGGATATGGCAAATGGCGCTGTCCGTTGGACTTGCCATTGGTTTGATGCAGCTTGCGCGATGCGTGCACCCTCCCGCGGGCGCTGATCCGCTGGTGATCATGCTTGGCGGCAATTCCTCGGCAGGATTCTTTTTTGTCCCGGTGCTGAGTGGTGTTTGCGTGCTGCTGGTTATTGCATTGTTGTTCAATAACGCCGTGCGCGGCCGGCGATGGCCCGACCGATGGTTGTAACTTCGCCGCCCGGTAGCGGCAACGCGTTGCCGCTACCGGATAAGCGCACGTTCACGCTTAAGCTCATTGTTCGAACCCGTTGCGCTGGTTACGCAATATTCGAATCGAGCTGTCCAGGTGCGCACGGGCGCTTTCTGCATCGCCCAGACGCATTTGTTCATACGTGCGTTGTGCGACTTCGTGCGGTACGGGCTTGAGCGGCTGGTTGCTGCTCATGGCCTTGAGCTGAACCTCAGCGGCACGCTCAAGATAATAGAGGTCGTCCCAAGCCTCCGCGATGCTGGCGCCCGCCACCATTACACCGTGGTTCTTCAGGAACAGGATGTCGGCGTCGCCCATTGCTTCAGCAATGCGATCTCCCTCCGACTCATCCAGGGCCAGGCCGTTGTAATGCTCATCAACGGCAGTGCGGCCATAGAACTTCAGTGCCGTCTGCCCGAGCCACAACAGCGGAGGTCCTTCGATCAGGCATAACGCCGTTGCGTTCGGCATATGCGTGTGGAAAGCTGCCTTCACCCGCGGTTTCGATCGATGCAAACGAGCGTGGATATAAAACGCCGTGGCTTCCGGCTGACCTTCACCGGCTATCACGTGCCCCTCGAAATCGCATACGAGCAGGCGCGACGCGGTGATCTCGCTGAATGCATAACCATAGGGATTGACGAGAAACAGGTCGTCATGTCCGGGCACGACAGCCGAGAAATGATTGCAGACGCCTTCCTCGTAACCCCGTTGTGCCGCAAGCTGGAAGCACGCGGCAAGCTCCAGGCGCGCCTGCATGACGGCGTCGGAATCCAGCCTTGCGATACGCGAGGAAGCAGGGGCGCCAGCGACTGAAAGCGAGTGAGCCATGATGATTGATTACCTTGAAAATTTACCAGCCGAGTCTGTTGAATAGCACAGGTACCTGATCGAGCGTTGCAAGCGTGGCGTCGGGTGTGTAATCCGGCAGCGCCGTGCGGCCCGTACCACGATCGATCCACACGCAGCGAAAACCGACCTCGCGAGCGGCCGCATGATCGAGATGCGGGCTGGCGCAAATATGGACAACCTCGTCCCTCGTCACGCCAAGCGAGTCAAAAGCATAATCGAATATTTTCCGCGATGGTTTATATGCCCCGGCCTGCTGCGCCGTGACGACACGATCGATCAACCCGCCCAGTTGCGCGACATTCCCGGCGATGATCTCGTCATCCGTATTCGACACAATACACAAACGGTAACCCGCCTCCTTAAGCCCTTGCAAAGCAACGGTCACTTCGGGAAAGGGCGGCATGGCGGAGATGCTGTCCGTTAGCGCGCGGGCGTCGTCTGCGTCGCTTTGCAAGCCTAGCTCATTGAGTGCGAGACGCAACGCATCCGCGGTTACGCTACGGAACGACCGATGCGGCGATGTTTGCTCAAGCGCATGTTCATGCCGGTCATAGATGCTGATAAACCGGGCGGGATCGACCGCCTCTGTTTGCTTGGCGGACAGGATGCCGCGGACGGCGGCTTGCAATCCTTCATCCCACTGGATCAGCGTGCCGTAGCAATCGAAGGTAAGCCATTGCGGCCGGCGGGTGTGTTCAAGCGCGCTAAGAGCCATGGTTTGTTCGCCTGGTGAAGTGACGTAAATGAGTGACTGAGCTGAATTAATGCCGCAAGCGTAGAAGGGTTGATCGATATTTGGAAATTAAATTAAACTCTAAAGGTCAATCGAAATTCAAATAACACGGCGGTCGCTCATGCTGGATCTCGAGTTGTTGAACACCCTGGTTTGCGTGGTCGATGAAGGAAGCTTTACGCGTGCCGGCGAACGCGTGCATCGCACCCAGTCGACCGTGAGCCAGCAGATCCGCAAGCTCGAGGCAGCGGTCGGACGTACGCTGCTGCTGCGTGACCGGACCGGTAATCACGTGAGCGCGACGGAGCATGGAGAGTTGCTCGCGCACTATGCGCGGCGGCTGCTTGCGTTGTCGAGGGAGGCGCAGGACGCGCTGACCAGCGACGTAGCACTCGAACCGGTGCGCATTGGCGTACCGGAGGATTTCGACGCGCGGCGTATGTCGGCCATGCTGTCGGGCTTTGTGAAAATGAAACCCGGTGTGCGGCTTGAAACGGTAAGCGGCATGAGCGTCGATCTCCAGCGCAAGCTGGCGGCAGGCGAAGTCGAGATTGCACTGCTCAAGCGCGAGCCGGGTAGCGGAGAGTGCCTGGCGTCGTGGCCCGAATCGCTGGTGTGGGTAAAGGGAGAAGGCGTTGAACTGACCGATGAACCGGTCCCGCTAGCTTTGTTTCCACAAGGTTGTGTGTACAGGCAGCGTGCCATCCGCGGCCTGGACAAAGCGCGCCGGCGCTGGCGCGTGGCTTTCGGCAGTCATAGCCTGACCGGCATCCAGGCGGCCGTTTCATCGGGCCTCGGGGTGTCGGTCTTGCCCACCACCGCCGTGCTTCCCGAGCACCGCATCTGCACCGGGTTGCCGGACTTGCCGCCAACCGAGCTTGCATTGGTGAGCTCGGGCGGCGCGCTGAATGCGGTCCAGCAGGCATTGATCGATTTTCTGCGCGCGGAGATCAAGGCTTAATATCGCGCGGGATACGGTCTTAGGGCCTGGTGAGGATGTTGAACGCGTGGTCATGTTGCTCGTAACGCATTCGGAGCAGGTCGGCATAGCCCGTCGCGACGTGTGCCGCAATCCTGGGCAGATATGCCCCGCTCATCCTTGAGCGCCGTTATTCGGCGAATCCGTGCTTTCCAAGGCCACCTTAGCCTCCCTGCAATCCGTGGTATCGTTCCCAAAATATATTTCCCAATGACACGAGAGAGCAATTATGGAGACGGTTTCCGGTCACCGGCCGACCATCATCGACGTGGCGAAGCGTGCAGGCGTTTCCAAAAGCACTGCCGCGCGCGCGTTGGCGGGTGCGTCAAATATTTCCGACTCAGCGCGGGAGCAGGTGCTGCGCGCGGCTGACGCACTCGGCTATACCCGCAATGCGCTGGCAGTCGGCATGCGTTCGGGACGCAGCGGCATGCTGGGACTTGTCTTGCCCGATATTGCGAATCCCTTCTGGGGAGAAGTCGCGCGTGGCGCGCAGGACCGTGCAGCCGACGCAGACACCTCCATTCTGATTTTTTCGTCGAACCGGTGCGCGCGGAAAGAGCTGATGCATTTGAGCACACTGATGCGTGCGCGTGTCGACGGCGCGATCATCAATTCAGTGGCGGATAGTCTCGACGATCTCGATCGTTTCGGACTGCCTTGTATCCTGATTGGCTCGAGCGCGGAGCGGTTTCCTGATACCTGTTCGGTCGGTTCCGACATTGTCCAGGGTGTAGGACTCGGTATGGACTACCTGCGCTCCATGGGTCATGAACGTCCTGCGCTGATCGTCGGGCAGCCGACCCGGCTTGCCCGCGCGCGCTTCCTGCGCGTAGTCCATGAACATTGCGTCGAGCACGACATCGATCCGGCTGTGTTGCTGATCGAGAACGCGGACTATACGGTCGAAGGCGGCCGCTTCGCCATGCAGCGTCTTCTTGCGCGTAACCATGGCCTCCTGTGCGTATTCGCCGCCAACGACCTCATGGCGCTCGGGGCAATGAGCGCGGTGCGGGAGGCGGGCTTGCGGTGCCCCGAAGACGTGTCGATCCTGGGCTTCGACGGTATTCAGGCGGGCGCATTCGCGTGGCCAGGGCTGACGACTATCGAGAAACCCGCTCGACAGATTGGAGCGCAAGCGGTTGCGTGGCTGCTCGACGGCAACGCCGACGCGAAACCGGGCACGCGGGTTCATCTACCATGCAGGCTGATCGAACGAGGATCACTCGCAAACCTTTGCGATGCATCCGCGCGGCGCGTCGGATCGGTCAAGGGGTGATATGGACCCCGGAAAACATTGCGGTCGCTTTTTTTTCGGCGTAACGTGGGAACGTTCCCAAAAAATAAAAACAAACCCGAGAAACGTTGGAGAAGATTGGATCCATGCTCACTATTCAACCGGTTGTCGACGCGCCTCGGGGATCGTACCGTCGGCCGATGATGATCATCGGGTTGCTGTACTTCACGACTGGGGCGCTTAGTTGGCTCAACGGCCCGTTGACGGTCTTCGTCAAATTGGCTTTTCGGCTCGATGACGTAGGGGCGCTTCTTGTCACGGTCGTCTTCTATGTTCCGTATTTCATCTTCGCGTTACCGTACGCGTTGCTGATCAAGCGGATCGGGATGAAAAGAGGCATGGCCGCAGGCCTCGGCGTGATGTCGATCGGTGCGCTGATGTTCGGTCAGTTCGTCGGCGCGCACAGTTACCCCGGCGTGCTCGGCAGCCTGCTAGCGATCGGAACGAGGCTGTCCCTGATGCAGAGTGCCTACAACCCGTACATCAGCATTCTGGGACCCATAGATATTGCTGCCCGGCGCGTGGCCTGCATGGGCATTTGCAATAAGACAGGCGGCATCCTGGCGCCGTACGCGTTTGGTGCGTTGGTCATGGGCGAGGTCGGGGAGTTCGTCAAACGGGTCAAAGGCGCGCCGACGCCGGCTGTTGCCCAGGCACTCCTTGACGCATTTGCCGCGCGATTGCGTTGGCCGTATCTCGCGCTGGCGGCCCTCCTGGTTGTCATGGCCGTGTGCGTTGCACGCTCGTCATTGCCAGATATCAAACCCTCGTCCGCCAACGCCGCCACACGTAGCGCGGACCCCGCCAGGAGCATCTCCTCATTTCCCCATCTTTGGCTCGGTGTGGCGTGCATTTTTATGTACGTCGGCGCAGAGGTACTGGCTGGAGATGTGATCGGCCTCTATGGTCAAAGTCTGAATCTGCCACTCGACGAGACCAAGCATTTCACGTCCTACACGATATTTGCGATGCTTGTCGGCTATCTGGTCGGCCTTTCGCTAGTTCCGCGGGTCATATCACAGCAGCGCTACCTGGTCATCTCGGCGCTGCTGGCTTTATTGCTCAGCATTGCCGGCTACGCTTCGCATGGCTATACCGCGATTGCATGCATTGCGACGCTCGGTTTCGCCCACGCCATGATGTGGCCGGCCATCTTTCCGCTCGCGATCAAGGGGCTCGGCCGATTCACCGAAACAGGAGCGGCGTTTCTGATCATGGGTATCGTCGGCGGCGCTGTGATGCCGAAACTCTTTGCACACCTGAAGAAAATATACAACTTCCAGATGGTCTACATGATGATAACCGTCTGCTGCTACGCGTACATCGTGTACTACGGCTTGCGCGGTCATGCAGCGGGCACACGCGCCTCAACAGTAAAAGTCCCTTTCCTATCGCATGGGCACATAGCAGCGATACAAACCAAGCCTGAGGAGAAACCTTGTGAATAGCAGCCGCCAGACATTGCAGGATCGCATTCGAGGACTTCTGTATGGGATCGCCTACGGCAACGCCCTCGGATCAACCGTCGAGAAGCTCTCTGCGCAGGAAATTCGGGAGTTCTATGGCCGGGTCAACTCACTCGATACCGAGTCGCACCGGACGGAAGAGGATGAAGTCGTCCGCGAGGGACGCTTACGCGGGAGCGGCATTGTCACCGATGACACGCTCATGGTGCTTTGCCTGATGACGGTCTACAACGAAACGGGCCGGCACCTTGACGCGTGGGATATGGCAAGCGGCATGGTGCGGCAGATTGCCTGGACGCCGCGGTGGGTACCTGAACTGCAGCGGGAAACCATGCTCATCGAGCGGCTGTTCTATCCGGAGAGGTGGATTTTCCAGCGTCATCAACTCGCCTCGTGCGATCCGCGCCAGGGCGGCATAGGCAACATGGTCAATTGCGGCGCGGCCGCGTACATCGCGCCCGTCGGGGTGGTGAATGCGGGAGATCCGCAAGGTGCTTACGACGAGGCGATCGCTTTTGCGAGCGGTCATCAGGAAAGCTATGGCCTGGAAGCGGCAGGCGTGTTGGCCAGTGCGATTGCTGCGGCTTTCATACCCGGAACCTCGATCGAGGCAGTGGTCGAGGCAGCGCTCAGCGTGGCGAAGGACGGCACGCGGGGCGCCATTGCTGCGATCTCGGACGCCGCAATGCGTTTGCGCGGCGAGCGTTACGACAGGATCGTTGCCGAATTTCACTGGGTTATCTCGCGTTTTTCGCCAATGGGCGACGACCTGCAACACACTGAGGAAAAGGCCGGTATTGCGGCCGATGGTTACCGGCCGTCGCGGCGCCTCTCGATCGAGGAATTGCCCTTGGCGCTCGGATTCGCGTTGATCAACGACGGCGACTTCAATCGCACGATAGAAGACGGCATTAATTCGGGACGCGACACCGACGCAATCGGCGTGATGGCCGGCGCGATTCTGGGTGCCATGCACGGTGCCAAGGTAATCGACGCCAGTATTTGCGACAAGCTCGACCAAACGAACCGGCTGGATCTGCTGAACGCCGCAGATCGTTTCACGCAGACCGTACGTGCCATCCACGACGCGGATCGAGCCCAAGACGCGTTGAAGAGCAGGGTGCGAGACAAATTGGCGCCGGACGCTCAACCGGCGCGATAGATGCCGTGACGTCCCGTAGCGCGAGGGAGAACGCGTTGCGCTGCGTAGTAGACGGATTCTGTTCAGCATCGCCGGTTCATTTCAATAATTAGCCATACTGATAAATAAAGGGAAAAATTCGACGTGCCGGATCGTCAACATGACAAAGCAATGGCTATCAATTCTATGGGAGATTCGAAGTGTCCAAGAGAGCACGGCAGGGGCGTGTAGTTGTGGTTGGAAGTATCAATACCGATCTTGTTGCACAGACGACGCATCTGCCGTTTCCCGGTGAGACGCTTGGCAGCGTGCGATTTTCACAAGCCGGGGGCGGCAAGGGCGCGAATCAAGCGGTCGCCGCTGCTCGATTTGGTGCGCACGTCACGATGGTCGGCTGCGTTGGCGACGATGAGAACGGTGACGAGCGCTTATATGATCTTGAGGCAGAGGAAATGGATTGCGCGGGTATCACCGTTACGCGCGACCGGCCGACCGGCCTTGCATTGATTACGGTTTCACATGAGGGGCAAAACACCATTGTTGTCGTTGGCGGTAGCAACGGCGAATTGAAGCCCGCTGATGTGTTGCGCCAGGAGGCATTGTTCAGCCGCTCGGACGTGATTGTCTGTCAGCTTGAGACACCGGGGGAAACGGCCTATGCGTCGTTGAAGCTCGCCCGGCAACTTGGAAAAATCACAATACTCAACCCTTCGCCCGCCACTGATCCATTGCCACCGGAGTGGCTGTCGCTGACAGACTATCTGGTAGTCAACGAAGTCGAAGCATTGATTCTGTCAGACATTCCCTTTGAGTCGGAAAACGACATGGGACGCGCCGCGGAGCAATTGCAGCACCAAGGCGCTTGCAATGTGATCGTGACGCTCGGCGCGCGAGGCGCCTATTTGCTGCAGGAGGGCGGAAATGGCAGGCTTTTTTTGGCTCCTCGCGTGGAAGCGGTCGATACGACCGCGGCTGGTGACACATTCATCGGCGTACTTGCGGCACAATTGGCATCGCGTCAAACGATCGCAAAGTCTATTGAACGCGGACAACTGGCTGCCGCGATCTCGGTTACCCGTCGCGGTGGGCAAACGTCGATTCCGAAGCGTGAAGAAGTGGACAACTGATTTCATTCAGCGCAGCAATAGCCGGGCGTCATCTCAGTGTGGCGCTTCTGATGCAACCTCCGGTTCTACCGCACCCATGGCATACGCAACGCAACGCAGCGTTTCGCAAGAATATCCGTTGGGTCCACTAGCGTGATCGCCCGTCCGCCGGCGCTTAGCCAGTGAGCGCCGGGAAGCAGCAACGGCAACTCTGTACACCCAAGGATCACAACGTCGATTCCTTCCTCGGCCAGGCCCTCCAGCGCTGCGCAGATGTCGTCCATACACTGCCCGCCGACGAAACCCGCCTTCACCCCTGTCTCGCCATAGATCGCATTCGTCACCCTGTCCTGCAGCGCCGGACCGGGCAGGACCTGCCGCAAGCCTTGCGCTTCCAGTGCTTGCCGGTACACACCGCTTGCCACTGTGCCCGACGTCGCAAGAAGCCCGACATCGCGAAGTGAAGGGAACGACTCGCGAAGTGTCTCGACGGTCACCGTCAGCATGTTGACGATCGGAATGCCGAGATATGGCTGGATTCGCTGCACGAACGCGTGCGCCGTGTTGCACGGGATCGCGATGATGTCCGCGTCACCGCTCTCGAGTTTCTTGCAGGTGGCGTACAACGAGAGGGTGGGGTCCGGGCCATCGCCGATCAGGTTCTCGGTGCGGTCGGGGATCTGCGGATTCTGTTCGACCAGTACCTTGATGTGATCCTGATCCCGCCTGGCCGGGGTGTTGTTGACGATCTTCTGCATGAAGTCGACTGTTGCCGCAGGGCCGACACCGCCCACCACGCCGACCTTGAACAACTTGGCTGGCGACTCGTACTGACCCGACACAATGTACTGGGCATACGCGAGATTCGAGTCAATCAGCGGGACGCCTAACCCGCCGAGTTCATCCGCCATGAGTGCGATCTCGGTCATGCCCGGCACGATGATCTCCGCACCCTGTGCAATGAGATCGTCGCAGGCGGCTTTCAGCAACTCGACGGGCTGGCCCAGCAGATGGCCTGATTTGATGCCATTTTCTCCGTACACGGCACGCGTGACGAGGTCGGTGGTTTCATCGATGCGCGGATGAATCACGTCGAATTCCGGGGCCGGGAAATACCGCTCGAACAGACCGTTGTGCCGCGTGTAGTCCGATGCCAGCACACCGATGCGCCGCACCGAAGGGAACTTGCGCCGGACGTGGTGTCGCAATGCCTCGATCATGTCCACGATCTGCAAGGGCGAGTTTGCCTTCAACTCGTCCATGAAAGTGTGGCTAAGGAAGCAGGGCAGTACGACTGTCTCTATGCCGCGCTTCTCGAATGCACGAATCAGATCAAAGATGTACAGCTTGCGTTCAACCGTCGCGGCGCTGGTGGCGCCGGCGCCGCGAAACGGATGCTGCTCGAACACCACGTCGAAGTGATCCGCGTCGCCGGCCGCGGGCGTCGACTTCACCAGCTTGAAAAACATGTCGGCGCTGGCGAGCGGGCCTAGTCCACCAATGACGCCGAAAGAGCGGCGCCCCTGCCTGTGCTTCTCCCTCATTTCACTTCGCCCGGCAACTGATCGAATGTCACCGCGGCTTCGGTTCGCGTGACCCGAGCCGTCTCCCACTTCGCAATCACGGCCGTTGCAATGCTGTTGCCGATCACGTTGGTCGCGGTCCGGCCCATGTCGAGTATCTGGTCGATCGCCAGGATCAGGACGACGCCGGACGGAGGCAGGTGGAACATCGGCGCAACCGCCGCGACAACCACGACCGAGCCCCGCGCCACGCCGGCCATGCCCTTGCTGCTGACCATGAGCACGAGCAACATCAGGATCTGCGTGCCTACCGGCATATCAATACCGAAGGCCTGTGCAATGAAGATGGCGGCGAATGCCTGGTACATCATCGAGCCATCCAGATTGAATGCATACCCCAGCGGCAGCGTAAAACCGACGACCTTCTTGTCCACGCCGAATTCTTCCAGCTTCTCCGTCAGGCGCGGATACGCCGCTTCGCTGCTGGCGGTCGAAAACGCCAGCATGGCAGGCTCGCGCACCGCTTTCAGCAACGACCAGATGTTGTTGCCAAGGAACGCATAACCGGCGCCGATCAGGATCACCCACAACAGCAGCAGACCCATATAGAAGCTGCCGATCAGCTTGCCGTAGGTCATCAGCACGTCCAGACCATGCAAGGTCACGGCCGATGCAATCGCGCCGAATACGCCTACAGGCGCGAGGCGCATCACATAGTCGGTGAGCTTGAGCATGGCGGGAACGAGAGCGTCGATAGCTTGCACCAGCGGCGTTACCCGTGAGTCCGACTTGATCGCGCCCAACACAACGCCGAAGAGCACGGAGAACACCAGGATCTGGAGGATGTCGTTGCGCGCCATGGCATCGAGAATGCTGGTCGGAAATGCGTGCGTGACAAAGTCCTTGAAGTTGAGCCCGGCGGTATTCAGGCCAGTGCTTACGTCGGAACTGGTCTGGACCATGCGCAGGCCCGCACCCGGTTGCAGCAGGTTGGCGAGACAGAGTCCAAGGGCAAGCGACATCAGCGAGGCGCAGACGAACCAGCACACTGAACGAGTGCCAATGCGGCGCACGTCGCTGGTTCCGTCCATTCCCGCAAGACCCGACACCAGCGTGGCGAATACCAGCGGTGCAATGATCATCTTGATGAGCCGCAGGAAGATGTCGGTGATGATGGAGAAGTAGCCGGCCATTTCTTTCGCAGCATTCGAATCCGCGGCGCTCTGGTGACAGACGTAGCCGACCACGACGCCAAGCACCATGCCGACGACGATATAAAGCGTTAACCGGTTTTTCATTTCAATTCTTCCAGAGGTGTCTCGCACGAGAATGAGCGTGGGTCACTGTGCGACGGGTTTGACGATAAGTCCCCGGGGCGCTTTAGCGCGCCTCCATTCAAGGGTCTTTTCTGTCTCTGGACGGATAGTAGAAGCGGACAAAAAAACCCGCGATGCGGGTTCAGCATGTCGTTATGCGAATGCCGCATAACCAGGGTAAACACTAGGTTGGCGAGCGCAGGTAGCGCCAAAGGGTTTCAATGAACTCGTTTCTATTCGATGCGTCGCGGTACACGCGCAGCTCCACTTCGAGCTCCCATTCCTTGCTGCCGGCCTGAATGAGCTCGCCATTTTTCAGCTCGGTTTGTATCGAGCTTTTCGGCAGCCACGCAATGCCTTCGCCCTCCAGCACCATCTTCTTCAGCACTTCCGCCATATCCGATTCGTAGTGCGGACGCAGTGCCGGTTGCGCCTTGGCGCGGCGAAGCAGCAAGGCCAGGCAGCGGCCAAAATAGCTGGTCTCAGTGTACGAGATGAGCGGCAAAGGGCGGCTGGCGGTACCGGGCAAACGCAGTGAAGGGCCTGACTTTTGATTCGGCTTGCAGACTGGCATGAAGGTGTCGATGCCAACCGTCAGGTACTCGTAGCGCGTGGGATCGAGATGAAGCGGCAGGTCGGGGTGGTGATACGCAAACATCAGTTCGCAGTTGCCGTTCACCAGCATCAGGATGGAATCATGGACGTTGGTGGGAATCACGCGTGCCCTGACATCGCGAAACTGTGCGGTAAGCGTGTTGAGCCAGGCCGGAAGAAAACTCAGCGCAATGGTGTGGCCCGCTGCAATCTGCAGCCCGGTGCCGGGCATTCGCTGTTCCGTACGAATTATGGCCCGGGTGTCGAACAGGCGGTCGAGGATGTCGTCCGCCGCTTCCCTGAAGAGACGTCCGGCGGGTGTCAGTGTGGGCGGATAGCTGCTACGGTCGATCAGGTCGGCCCCCACCCATTGTTCGAGCGCCTGGATGCGCCGGCTGAAACCAGACTGCGTGACATTGCGAACCTCGGCGGCACGCGAGAAACTTTGGTACTGGGCAAGAGCAACAAAGTCCTCGATCCATTTGATCTCCATACCGCTCCCTTCCGGCTTCTCAAGGAGAAGCGAGTGTGTGCCTATCCGGTGACTCTGCTAGCCATGTAATGAATGGCAAGGATTTGCCAGGCGCGCCCGGGCGAGTTCAGGCGATTTGATCCAGTCGCTAAGATTGTATGCGAGGTCAATCCAACTTACCGCGGTAAGGGAATGGCTAGCGAGTCCCAGGCACTTCCAAGGTACTTAGGAGCGCAATCTGTTATTGCGCTTCAATGGGCGCGTGGCCGAAATTTGTTGACAAGCGTTAAGCGATATCTGAAACTCAATACCATGCTAAAGCTCACGTCCGTAGTGGTAATTAAACGAATGAACGCCCTGTGGGGCGCTTCATCGGGGACGTGTTTGCATTAGAAATAGGTAAAGATGCGCAAACACCAGGCCCTACCGAAAAACGGTTGGGCCTTTTTTTTGTGGTGCCTCCGTCTTTCGGTTTAATTGACGGAGAAGATGATGGTTGGATCAAACGATCGGTTTGTTTTTCGAGCGGCACATGAAACCTCGGCGTCAGCGCATGCACTGTTGCCGGAGATGGTCATTCGTTTTGTCGTGCAGCCGGGCCAGACCACCTCATGGCGTGTGCAGTCCGACTCCGAGTTGCGCGTGGGAACGGCGAGAGTCTGGGTTACGCGTATTTTCTCGCCCTACGACTACTGGCTGCAAACGGGTGACGTACTTCGCTTGACGCGAGGCGAGCGCATCTGGCTAAGCACCGACGCCAACATGGCGGCTGAGATTTCGCTGACCAGCGCGTATGCTGTTGCACGCAAACCGCTATTCAAGTGGGTCGAGTGGTTAAGAAATTTCATTGCTGATATTTCTCTCTTGCGATCACGCTAGCGGCTTAGCGGCTTAGCGGCTTAATGACCTGGCGGCCGCTTTTATTCCGGCCGCCGGTCAGGGAACCGGCGGCGAATGAATAGCCCGGGTCAACGACATTAACTTCAGGGGACATTTCATGCTTCAGGTTTGGGGGCGGCGCAATTCGTCCAACGTTCAGAAGGTCATGTGGCTGATTGGCGAGCTTGATTTACCGCATGAGCATATTCCCGCCGGGGGGAGCTTCGGCCTGACGCAGAGCGCCGAGTTCCTGGCCATGAATCCACACGGGCGTGTGCCGGTCATTAAAGACGGCGACGGTACGATTGTGTGGGAGTCGCACAGCATCTTGCGATACCTGGCGGCGCGTTATGGCAGCCCGCGTTTCTGGAGTGACGACGCGGGTCAGCGGTCGCAGGCGGACCGCTGGATGGACTGGTCTCAGAGCACCTTGCAGCCAGCCTTCCTGACAGGGGTTTTCTGGGGCTTTTACCGGACGCCGGAGGCTTTACGCAATGCGAAGAGCATTGAAGAGAACCTGAGTCGTTGCGCGCAGTATTTCCTGTTGCTCGACCGGGTGCTGGCCGGGCGGCCCTTTATTGCGGGAGACGGTCTGAGCCTTGCCGATATCGCGGCGGGCTCCAACCTTTATCGTTATTTCGAACTGGATATCAAGCGGCCTGACGTTCCAAATGTGCAGGCATGGTATGACCGGCTTCAGCTTCGCCCGGCGTTCCGCGAGCATGTGATGGTCCCGTTCGATGAATTGTTCGGGCGGCTTTCCTTTTAGCAGGGTCATGCTCTCTTGAGACGGCAAGGTCCCACGCAGATGTCACTTGCGGTCGTGTATATGCTCGACCAGATAATCGATCAATGCCCGCACCTTGGGCGGCAGAAATCGATTCGGCGGATAGAGCAACCACACCGAGCCTACATAGGCCAGCGCTTCCAGGTCCCAGTCGGCGAGCACTTGCACGAGTTCGCCGCTCTCTAACGCCCCCATTGCGGCGAATTCCGGCAGGCTCGCAATGCCGAAATCCTGCTGCGCCGCTTCGAGCCGCGCGCCCGCATGATTCGCTATATACCGCCCGCTCACCTCCACGGTCTGTGTCTGAGTGCCGCGCCGGAACCGCCAGCGGTTGTCGTCGGCGGTTTCACCCAGATAGAGGCAGTCATGCTGCGCGAGATCGCGCGGGTGCGTGGGCGTGCCGCGTGCACGGAGATATTCCGGCGACGCACACAGCACCCAGCGTACCGAACCGAGCCGCCGTCCCGCGAGACCGGGTGGCGGATGATTCGTCAGCCGGATCACGAGATCGAGATCGTTCTCTAGCGGATCGACCTCATGGTCCGCGTATAGCAACTGGAGATCGACCTCCTCATACATGCGCAAAAAGCCGGGGACCAGCGGATGAATCACCGTTTTCGCGAAGGCTGTCGGCGCGCTCACGCTGACCTTCCCCTGCGGGCGGCCGACGAGCGAACCGGCTGCATCCACGGCGCCTGACGCGGCGCTCACGATGTCCCGGCAAAAGCGCACCACCTGCTCGCCCGATTCGGTCACCTTCACCTTGCGCGTGGACCGTTCGAGCAACCGCGTGGCGAGCGCTTCCTCAAGACGTTTGATCTGGCGGCTGACCGTTGACGGTGTGCTGCCGAGCTGGCGCGCGGCCACGGAAAAGTTGCCGGCATCGACAACGCGGGCGAATACGGCCATGTCGGGCAGCAATGCAAAGAGTTCTGTTGGATTCATCGGGCCGTTGCGAGTAGGGCACAGGATTAATGCATCTGCGACATAAAGGCTTTGCACATGGACCCGATTATCGCTGCATGTGCAACGCTCGACAATACGGACTTATCTTCCGAGGTCCGAATATGTCCAAGCAAGACCGCCTGCTCTTACTGTCCGACGTGATGCTGCTGGTGGTCGCGGTGGTCTGGGGCACCAGTTATGGAATCGTCAAGAGCGCGCTTGTGTTCTATCCGGTGCTGGGTCTCTTGACGCTGCGATTCGGCATTACGTTTGTCATGCTGTCACCTGCGTTGCACCGTTTGCGTCATGCCGATGCTCGTACCTTGCGCGGCGTATTCATTGCAGGCGTGCTGCTGCTGGGCATTTTCTTAAGCGAAACCTTTGGGGTGCTGCTGACGCGCGCCTCCAATGCGGCGTTCCTGATCAGCCTGTGCGTGGTGCTGACGCCGCTGGTCGAGTGGGTGATGCTCAAGCGCAGGCCCGGGCGGATTGAATGGGCGGCGGTCGCGCTCTCGCTGTTGGGGGCATGGTTGCTTGCCGGAGACGGAGCGGTCGTGCTAAATCCAGGCGATGCGCTGATCCTGCTGGCGGCCTTGCTGCGTGCGCTGAATGTCTGTGTGACGAAACGCGTGCTGCGTGACTCTACGCTGCCGCCTTTGTCCGTGACGGCCGTGCAGTCGGGTGTGGTCGCGTTTGGCAGTGCGGCCGTGGCGCTCGTGTTCGCGCCGCAGCAGTGGCAGCACGTGCCGTCGTTTGCCGGGCACATGCCGTTTTGGGGCGGCGTGTTCTATCTGGTTTTTGCGTGCACGCTGTTTGCATTCTTCGCACAGAACTACGCGATCAAGCGCAGCAGTCCAACCCGCGTTGCCTTGCTGATGGGGAGCGAACCCGCGTTCGGCGCGTTGTTTGCCTGGTTTTGGCTAGGCGAGAAGATATCGCTTGTTGCATGGGTCGGCGGCGGGTTGATTGTCGTGGCGTCCATGCTGGCCACGGTGCGCTGGCGCAAGGCGGTAACGGTTGGCGTTCCTCGCGCTTCAGAGGTTCTGCCCTGAGGCGGGGTCGATCCCGGCGACCTGCAGATTGGTGTTCTCGATCGCTGCTCTTGCCCCGGTTTTCAACTGCGTGACCGCTTCGATCAGCGCGTGCCGGAACATCTCGTTCGAGGCAAGTTCGGCGCTAAAGACATCGCGGCAACCAAGCAGTGCATCGACAAGGCCTTGCGGTGCGTTTCTCGTGTCTCCCACGTTTCCCACGTTTGTCGCCAGCGCAGTCAAGCGCGAGGCCAGCGGATCGCTGATAACGAAAGAGGTGCCGTCGTCGGCACGTCCGCGCAAGAAAACAAACCACGCTGCAACGCCAAGCGCGAGCCGCGAGATTGGCTGTCCGCGCTCCAGGCGCGCCGCAATGGTCGCGAGAAGGCGCGGTGGAATCTTCTGGCTGCCATCCATGGCAATCTGCGCGCAGCGATGTTTCAGCGCCGGGTTTGCATAGCGTTCGAGCAACGCATCGCGGTACGCCATCAGGTCGAACGATGCCGGCACGCTCAAGGTCGGTGCGATCTCGTCCGTCATCATCGAATGGATCAGAGCGTGCAGCGGCGCGAAGGAAATTGCTTCATCGATGGTTGCGAACCCCGCCAGCACCGACAGGTAAGCGAGCGTCGAATGGGTGCCGTTCAGCATGCGCAACTTGGCGAGTTCGAACGGCATGACGTCATCCACGAGTTGCGCGCCCACTTGTTCCCATGCGGGACGTCCGGCAGGAAAGCGATCTTCGATCACCCATTGACGAAATGGTTCGCACGGGACCGGTACCTCGTCGCGAAGCCCAAGCGCAACGGCCGCGGCATCGCGGTCGGCGTCTGTCGTGGCGGGAACGATGCGATCCACCATCGTCGACGGGAACGCGACTTCGCTATCGATCCACGTTGCCAGCGCTTCATCAAGCACCCGGGCATGGGAGCAGACTACCTGGCGCAATGCTGCGCCGTTGTGCGAAAGGTTGTCGCAAGAAAGTACGGTGAATGGCGCGATGCCGGCATCGCGCCTCGTTTTCAATGCGGCGACGAGGATGCCCAGTACCGTGCCGGGCTCGCCGGGATGCTCCAGATCATGTGCGATGCCGGGATGACCGCGATCGACGTCGCCCGTCTTCGTGTCGCGGCAATAGCCCTTTTCGGTGACCGTCAGCGAGACGATCCGCACGTAAGGGTCGGCAAGCAGGTCGAACAGGCGCGCGCGGTCATGCGGTAGCGCGAGCACTTCACGCAGCGCGCGAATCACACTCGTCTTCACACCCTGCGGCCCGCGCTCCACAACGCTATACAAGCCATCCTGCGCCATCAACGCATCGCGCTTGGTGACGTCACCCTGCAGCGTGACGCCGCAGATTGCCCAGTCGCCACCCGCGGCCAGCATGGCCTCTTCCGTATAAATCGCTTCGTGCGCCCGGTGAAAATTTCCGATGCCCAAATGAACGATGCCGATACGCGGATCGCACCACTCTGGCGCCAGCAGATGATCCTCGATTGAGGGGAGCGTTTTGCGGCAAAGCACGGATTCAGCAGTCATTTTGGATAGCCTGGAGCGGGAAAACCCTTGGTTGACGATTAAGTCTACTTGTATGGTAGCATCAATTCCATTGATCGCATCTCAAGGAAATCCCCATGAAAATCGTCCGCGCCGATGTCATCGTCAGTTGTCCGGGACGCAATTTCGTCACGTTGAAAGTGGTGACCGACGAAGGGGTCCATGGCATTGGGGACGCCACCCTCAATGGCCGCGAACTGGCCGTGGCTTCTTATCTGAAGGATCACGTGTGTCCGCTGCTGATCGGCCGGGACCCGGGGCGCATTGAAGACATCTGGCAGTTTTTATACAAGGGCGCTTACTGGCGCCGCGGCCCGGTGACCATGACCGCCATCGCCGCGGTGGACATGGCGCTGTGGGACATTCTCGGCAAGGTCGCGAACCTGCCCTTGTACAAGCTGCTGGGCGGCGCGTCGCGTGAGAGCGTGATGGTCTACGGGCATGCGACCGGACGTGACATTCCGGAGGCTCTCGACCGCTATGCAGAGCACGTGGAGGAGGGGTACCAGGCTATCCGCATTCAATGCGGCGTGCCGAACATGCGCTCGGTGTATGGCGTATCGAAGGGGACGGGCATGTATGAGCCAGCCACCAAAGGCGCGGTGGAAGAGCAGACCTGGTCGTCGGAAAAGTATCTCGACTTCGTGCCCAAGCTTTTCGAAGCGGTACGCGACAAGTTCGGATTCGATACCCATCTGCTGCACGACGTGCATCACCGTCTCACACCAATAGAGGCAGCACGGCTGGGTAAATCGATCGAGCCGTATCGTTTGTTCTGGATGGAAGACCCCACACCTGCCGAGAATCAGGCTGGTTTCCGGTTGATTCGCCAGCACACGGTGACGCCGATCGCGGTAGGCGAGGTGTTCAACAGCATCTGGGATTGCAAGCAACTGATTGAAGAGCAGTTGATCGACTACATTCGCGCCACGCTCACGCATGCGGGCGGCATTACGCACCTGAAGCGCATCGCGGATTTTGCTTCGCTTTACCAGGTGCGCACGGGTTGCCACGGCCCGTCCGATTTGTCGCCGGTCTGCATGGGCGCGGCGCTCCATTTCGACTTGTGGGTGCCGAACTTCGGCGTGCAGGAATACATGGGTTTCCCGAAGGAAGCACTGGATGTTTTCCCGCACGCGTGGACCTTCGACCGGGGCACGATGCATCCCGGCGAAGCACCCGGTCATGGCGTGGATATCGACGAGGAACTCGCCGCGCGTTATCCCTACGATCCGGCTTACCTGCCGGTTGCGCGGCTCGAAGACGGCACGCTCTGGAACTGGTGATCAGCGGCGTTTGACAGAACCGCCCGGCGGAAACGTCCGGTAGAAAATCAGGAGACAGGCAATGGCAGATCAGAACAACAGCGCGATGTTACGCCGCGTCGCCTTTGCATCGACGATCGGCACCGCTGCCGAGTACTACGATTTTTTCGTCTATGGCACGGCTGCAGTGCTCGTGTTCGGGGCGAAGTTTTTCCCCGGCAGCGACCCGTTGATCGGGACGCTCGCCGCGTTCGCAACCTATGCAGTAGGCTTTATCGCGCGGCCGCTGGGCGGCATTGTGTTCGGGCATTTTGGCGATCGCATTGGCCGCAAGAAGGCGCTGATCGTCACCATACTGATTGTGGGCCTGGGTACATTCCTGATTGGCCTGCTGCCTGACTATTCGCAGATCGGCATCTGGGCGCCGGCTGCACTGATCCTGATCCGTGTGCTGCAAGGTTTCGGTGTTGGCGGAGAACAAGCGGGCGCCGTGTTGCTGACAGCGGAGTATGCGCCGCCGCCAAAGCGGGGTTTCTTCGCCAGTCTCGTCCAGCTCGGCGCACCCGCCGGGTTCCTGATTCCGGCGGGCATCTTTGCCGTCCTCACCGCAACGCTCACGCACGAGCAACTGCTTGACTGGGGCTGGCGGCTGCCGTTTCTCGGCAGCATCGTACTGGTCGTGGTGGGCTTGTATATCCGCTTGCGCACGGAGGAGTCGCCGGTCTTCGCGGAGATTCGCAAGACGCAGGCGGTCGAGTCGCGGCCGGTTGTTGAAGTCGTCCGGCAATTCGGCCCCACGATCCTGAAGGGTGTCGGGGCGAAGCTGATCGAGGCCTGTACGTTCGCGATGTACACGATGATCGTGCTGGCTTACGGACGGGTGCACGGTGTCAGCGAGAGCTTGCTGCTGCAGACGATCATCGTCGCGGTCACGCTCGAACTGATAGCGATCCCACTGGCTGGCGCGCTGTCGGACCGGATCGGCCGCCGCGCCACGTTTATTGCAGGCAGCCTGCTGCAGGTCCTGCTGGTTGTGCCGCTGTTTCATGCCGTCGACAGCGGCAGCCGTCTTGCGATCCAGACAGTGATGATTCTTGCGATCACGGTCGGCCATAGTCTTTGCTATGCGCCGCAGGCGTCGCTCTTTCCCGAACTCTTTCCGGCGCGGGTGCGTTGCAGCGGCATCGCGCTGATCTGGCAGATCGGCTCGCTGATCGGCAGCGGCGTACTTGGACTTGTCGCGGTGAAGATGCTTCAGATGACGGGCGGCAGTTCCGTCGGACTGATCGTCTACGTGATTGCGCTGGGCATTATTTCCACGCTGTGTATTTATCTTTTGCCTGAAACCGCACCTTTGCGTCGCGGCGGCGATCTTCACGACTGGGGTACGCCGTCACTCGCTACATCTGCCCGCGAAACGCGGTCATCCCCTGTTTTCGCGGCGCGCCGCTAGCCACGCATGGTGCCGCGGCACGCACACTATTCAACGGAGCCTCTCATGCTTGCAGCCGTCCTTCACGAACCGAAACGCCTGCGTATCGACGAAGTCGATGCGCCTCAACCACAGCCGGGTCAGGTTCAGATTCGCGTGCGCGCAGGCGGTATCTGCGGGTCGGACCTGTCGTATTACTTCAAGGGCAAGAGCGGCGATTTCGCGGTCCGCGAGCCGTTCGTGCTCGGTCATGAAGTCGCGGGTGAAATCGCGGCGCTAGGCGAGGGCGTAAGTGGCTTGCGCGTTGGCCAGCGTGTTGCCGTGAACCCGGGTCTGAACTGCGGCGAGTGCCGGTTTTGCGTGAAGGGCATGACCAATCATTGCCTGAACATGCGCTTCATGGGCAGCGCCTCGACGTTCCCGCACATGCAGGGCATGTTCCGCCAATACATTGCGGTTGCCGCACGTCAATGCGTGCCTGTGCCTGATGCACTCGACTTCGCACAAGCGTCGATGGCGGAGCCGCTCGCCGTTGCATTGCACGCGCTGAGGCACGCGGGATCGCTGGTCGGCGCCCAGGTACTGGTGATTGGCTGCGGGCCTATCGGCTGCATTTTGCTATCGGTTGCTCGGCGTGCAGGGGCGCATCGTCTCGTGGCGCTCGACCTCGCGGACAAAGCGTTGCAGATGGCTGCCACGCTGGGCGCCGACCAGACCGTGCTTGCCACCGACCAGGCACAGGTCGAAGCATGGTCCCAGTCGCGCGGCACCTTCGACGTCGTGATCGAAGCATCCGGCAGTCCTGCCGGGCTCGACACCGCGCTTCGCGCTGCGCGTGCGGGTGCCGCCGTGATCCAGGTGGGCAACCTGCCGGCGGGGCAGTCGCCGGTCGCGGCGAATCTCGTGATGGCGAAGGAATTGCGCTATCAGGGATCGTTCCGTTTCACCGATGAATACGCGGTCGCCGCCGAAGAAATCGCCACCGGAAAGATCGATCTGAGTCCGTTGATGACGCATGTCTTTCCGCTCGCGGACGCAAACCATGCGTTCGAAGTGGCGCAAGACCGCAACCAGTCGATGAAGGTGCATCTGCAGTTCGACTGAATCCCTATTACCGCATTGCCCGAGCGCCCGATCACAAAGAGGCGCATTCCAGGAGACATTCATGTTCAGAAGCCAGCGCTGGTTCGTGGTCGGTTTGCTGTTTCTCGCCGGCGTGATCAACTATCTTGATCGCGCTGCGCTCTCGATCGCGGCCCCGTTGATCCAGAAGGATCTCGATTTTTCGCATGCGCAGATGGGCATTGTGTTCAGCAGCTTTTTCATCGGCTATGCGCTGTTCAACTTTGTTGGCGGCGTGCTGTCGGACAAGATCGGCGCAAAGAAAGTGTTTGGCGCGTCGATGGGCATCTGGTCGATATTCTGCGGAGCGACCGCGCTGGCAAGCAGCCTGGTCTCGTTGATCGTGTTGCGGGTTCTGTTCGGCATGGGAGAGGGTCCATTCAGTTCGTCGAACAGCAAGATGGTCAACAACTGGTTTCCGCGCCGCGAGGTGGCCAGCGCCATTGGTGTGATCAGTTCGGGTACACCGCTGGGTGGCGCGCTTGCGGGGCCGGTGGTCGGCTATATGGCAATTCGCTTTGGCTGGCGCTGGGCGTTTGTCGTCATCATGCTGCTCGGTCTGCTATGGCTTGTGGTGTGGACCTTGACCACGACAGAACAACCGCAGCAGGACAAGCGCGTGAAACCCGAGGAGCTTGCGTTGATTGTCGCCGGCCAGCAGCAGGCTTCGTCGATGGAGCATGCGCCCGAAGGCGAGAAGGTCGGCCTGAAGTTCTACCTGAAGCAGCCCATCATCCTCGCGACAGCGTTCGCCTTTTTTGCCTACAACTATGTGCTGTTCTTCTTTCTGTCATGGTTCCCCACGTATCTGACCGAAGCGCACCATATGTCGCTTCACGACATGAGCATTGCGACCGTGATCCCCTGGGTGCTTGGCAGTATCGGCCTCGCTGCGGGTGGTTTTGTCACCGACATGATTTTGCGGATCACGGGTAAGCCGTTACTTGCGCGGCGGATCGTTTTATCGGTGTGCCTCGGGGTAGCCGCGGTATGTGTCGGATTTGCCGGCCGGGTTGAAAGCATGGAGGGCGCGGTCGCGTTGATGTCGGTCTCGATCTTCTTCCTCTATGTCACGGGCGCAGTCTATTGGGCTGTGATCCAGGACACCGTCCGGCGTGAGAACGTTGGGGGCGTGGGCGGTTTTGTGCATCTGCTGGCTAACCTCGCCGGGGTGATCGGGCCGGCGGTGACGGGCTTCATTGTGCAAGCGACCCATGGTGCGTATGGCAGCGCGTTTGTGCTTGCTGGAGCCGTCGCGGTGCTGGGAGCGCTTTGTTCGTTGATCTGGATTCGCGAACCGCGTGGGGACAAGCTGAAGGCGCGCCGAGTAGTGGTGTCGTAGGTTTAGCTCGCGCCGGTGGATGGGGTATGGGGTGCGGGTTCATTCGCGGGCTATCGGTGCCTGTGACGCGGTAATGTCCTGCTTTAACTCTGGATATGACAACGCCAATAGATTCAGCATCGCAACACCAAACCGACGCGCGAACTCATCGTCAAGCAGGTGCCTGTCGCCTACTTGTGCAGCTGACTCGTCAAAAAGAATCGGAATTTCGAGCGCGTCGGCGATGATGGGTTGCGTCTTTTCGCGCTCGGCCGGATAGACCAAAAGCCGCGCATCTTCCGCTGAAAAATCTATGATGATGGACCGCTTTGGATGATTCGAAGCCGTTAGTAACCCCTACATTGTTGGTATCTATCGAACGCGTTTGCACGGCACAGTGCCATGCCTCGACTCAGGCCCATCGGATATGCAACGGCACCACACATTTCTAGCGCCCGCTCGTATTCGGTCATACATTGAGTCTCGATTGCTTCGCTCACTCCTCGCGCTGCTACTGACAATACGTCATCGCCGGCCGCGCTCTTGATGTACTCAAACGGCGCGGCATCGCCTAGCGGCGTGCTCGCCGCGCCGCCACTGACCCACAAAGGCCCGCAAGTGTGCGGGCCGATGCTTCAAGCGCTTGGCGGGCCTTCGGGGTCTCTTTCTGTCGTAATCGACAGGTGATCTTTTAGAAACTGCGATCGGGACGCGAGAGTAAGCAATACCATTCCCCCCAAACGTCTAGCAAAATCATCATCAACTCGATTGTGAAAGTCATCTAGCGCCACGTCAAAGCTCGCGTGTTCCGCCAGCGCCCCGGCAATAGCATCCACTGGCACATGATATGTGGAGATTGTGTTTGTTTCCTCGTTATAGACGGACACGCTGCACGTCTGACGTTTTGATTGCATTAATAGCCCCTGCATTGCTGGTAGTTGGCGAAAGCGCGCGCTTCGCATGCCATATAGTAAGCGGGACTCTGAAACATAGCCCCGCCCGCCGAACATAAGTCCATATCACTCTCGTATTTTGCGAAGCATTCCGCTTCATGCGATTCACTGACTCCACGCGCCGCTATAGATAAAAGATCGCCGCCCGGTTCGCTGGGCGAATATTCGAACGGCGCGGCATCGCCTAGCGGTGTTGCCCTGCTGCCAGCGTCCGTTACTTCGCCTAGATCGAATGCATCGTTCCGCGATGCCAGCGCGGACGCAACCGACGCAAGCAAAGCGGATGCAGCCCGAGCGGCACGGGTTCGCGCGCCCGCTTCGGCCATTGTTTCGATATGACGGAATGGTTTTAGCGCGCTCGCTGCTCGCGCGGCGCGCTCGTCAATCGCCTGGTTATACGCTTAAAATCGTCCCGGTGCGCTTTCGACCGGGCCGCGTAGCTGCTGGCGCGTTCGGCAATGTCCTTTTCATATGCCGCGTCATCGTAGTGGCGCATTGGAACGAAGCCACTATGCGCAATGTAAGCGGGTTCGGCTCGAAGAATCAGGACTGACCCGTCGAGCACGCAGCGACATAAGCACGTCACGACTTCACGCGGATTATCTGCCCACATTCCCGATAGATGCCACGGAATCGATTCTTTAATGAATGTTCGAATCCGGGCCACGACTTCAGGTTGAGACGCCCAATGTCTCTCGTTCCGATCCGCAAACAGTTTCTCCCCTGCCGCGAGTGCATCAAGCTCGGTTTCGTAGCGCTCACGGGGCGACAAATCACTCGGACCACACAGCATGTATCGGTAATGTCCGTAATTGAACAGTTCCACGCGCATCCCGTTTGTCCCCTGATTTTTTAACGGCAAACGCGAAACCTAACGCACTTTTCCGCACGGCCATCTCAATAAAGACATGCAGAAGACGGCTGCCCAAAGACTACCCCGCGCTATCCGAGGACAACCTGCCTCCAATATCACTCCTATCTCCAACGACCAAATCTGCCGCAGCGGCGTGGTAGTATGGTAGGTGACAAGATGAAGCCCAGGCTTTATCTTTGTCCTCTCTTTACTCTTCGTTCAGGTGTGGGTCATGGTCACGAAAAACGTCTTGCCGGCGCCGTTGCGACGTGACGCGTCGTCTTCGTCAGACGGCATCAGTAGCAGTGAAAGAACGGCTTCCTCCGCATCGCCGGCCGCGCCTGCCCGTGGCCGCGCTCGTGCAACTGAACCACGCGTAGCGCTGCCCAATCTGCGTGCTCAGCTTCAGGTTGAATCGCACGAACCGATCGGCAAACAAATCTTTCGCGCCCTTCGCGAAGCCATCTTTTCGGGCGCGCTGGTGCCGGGCACACCTCTGTCCGAAACCGAAGTTTCAGAAATGTTCCAGGTCTCCCGGCAACCGGTTCGCGAAGCGTTTATCAAGCTCGTGGAGTCAGGCGTGCTGCAGGTGCTGCCGCAAAGAGGAACCTTCGTGAAGAAGATCTCTCCACGACGCGTGCGCGAAGGCAGGTTCATCCGGGAAGCGATCGAGGCCGCAGTGGCCCGCAAGGCCGCGGTAGAAATCAGCATGGAGCAGCTTGCCGAGCTCGCCGAAAATCTACGCGACCAGAAGACCGCGGCAAAGGTGAACGACACCACCTCGTTCCTTGCGCTCGACGAACGGTTTCACTTCCTGATCGCGCAATCCATTGACTGCGTCGCGGCATGGGACACCATCCAGGACATCAAGGCCCAAATGGATCGCGTGCGTTATCTGAGCCTGCCGGAAGTCTCGCCGCTTGAATTGCTGATCAAGCAGCACGCACGGATTCTGAGTGGGCTGAAAGCGCATGACGCCGACGCCGCCGAAGAAGCCATGCGTGCACATCTGCGTGAAATCCTGGTCTCGCTAAAACCAGTCGCCGAACGCAATCCGGATTGGTTTGAACCCGATGAAGGCGAGCGCGTCCACCTTGCCAACTAGCCTGCCGGCGCCGCACCGCGCTCGGTCAGGCTCGTCTCTCAGATGAGCTCGATTTCGACGAACACAACCTCATGGCCGCTGGCGTTGACAACGTTGTGTTCAACGCCCTTCAATCCGGCATAACTCTGCCCGGCACGCAGTTCGGAAACACGGTTGCCTGTTTTGGTTTCAAGCAGGAGTTCACCGCTGGTTTGCGGAACGACAATGTAGTCGTGCCCATGCACGTGCCAGCCGGTCTCGGCTCCCGGTGCGAATCGCCACTCGGTGACTATTGCGCGATCGTTTGATACCTGCTGCGTGGGAACTGCCGGTGAACGGGTCATGCGGTTTCCTCCCTTGTTGGACGGCTTCAGGCCATCAGCATGCGGCCCAGTTCGATCAAACCCTTGTCGCTGCCGGGCGGCCCGATCAATGAAAAGCCCAGCGGTACACCGTCTATCTGCATTAACGGCAGCGAGAGCTGAGGGCATCCGCCAAGTCCCGCGACGCACAACATCCGGATCGCCTGGTTACGGTACGACTCCAGCGCTTCGTCGGTGTCCGACAGCAGCGGGGCGACGTCGGGCATCGTGGGCATGAGAATAATGCGCCCGCCCGCGAGCAGGCTCAACAAGTTTGCGCGGAAATCCGCGCGTACGCGCTCACTGTCCCCGTTCTGCGCCGGCGTGACCGTACATGACCATGCGAAGCGTTCGCGTACACCCGGGCCGAGCTGCAAGTCGAACCGCTTGATGGATTCCCCCTGACTTTGCCACGCCTGAAATCCCTGCGTATAGCGAAATGCCCAGTAGAGCGCGTCTATGGAAGGGCTCATGATGTCGACGCTTTCCACTGATCCGAAGCAAGGCTTGAGGCGGTCAAGCGTCGCGAGGAAAATCTTTACCACGGGCTCCGGCAGCCCGGCCAGCAACTCGCGCGGCAGGCAGGCTTGCTGCAATGACGGGAGCGTCGTTGTATCTTCGCCGAGCAGCACGTTGCCCACGCGTGCAAATGTTTCGATGTCGCGCGCGAACCAGCCGCAGGTGTCGAACCCTGGCGACAGCGGCATGCAGCCGTCGAGCGACACGCGCGCGTGGGTTGGCCGCAGGCCGACCAGGCCGCAATGACTGGCCGGCGCACGGACCGAGCCGCCGGTGTCGGTGCCAAGCGCAAAATCGCACAGTCTATTCGATACCGCCGACGCCGACCCCGAACTCGAGCCACCGGTCACACGGTCCGGCGCGGCGCCATTGCGCGGTGCACCGAAGTGCGCGTTCTTGCCGGTCATCGAGAACGCCAGTTCCTCCGTATAGGTCTTGCCCGCGAAGGCGGCGCCGGCCTCGAGCAAGGCCGCAACAACCGGCGCATTGGCCGTCTTGATACCGGACATGGCTAGCATGTGCGGGTTGCCGCAGCCGGTCGGGTAGCCGGTCACGTCGAAGATGTCCTTTACGCCGAACGTCAGGCCCGTGAGCGGGCCGCTGGCGGCATGGGGTACGGAGACGTCGGGATACGGTACGAAGGCGCGATACGAGGCGAGGTCGGGGATCATTTCAGTGTCAGTGAGTGGGGACGATCTCAGTCGTCGGGGGCAGCGTGGCGATTTCATCGACCCGAATGCAGCGGGCCGAATGCTTATGGCCGACTGCGCGTTCTTCAGGTTGTGTCTGCAAGCAGCGGTCGATCGCATGGGAGCAACGCGGCGCGAATGCGCAACCGGGCGGCAACGCGGAAAGGTCCGGGGGTGCACCGCCGATTGTTTCCAGCCGAACGCCTTTTTTCATGGCGCCTTGCGTACGACCCTTGAGCAACGCGATGGTGTACGGGTGCCGCGGTTCGGTCAGCAGCGCGAGCGCCGGTCCCTGCTCGACGATCCGGCCCGCATACATCACCGCGATGCGATCCGCGACTTCGGTCGCAGCGCCTATGTCGTGCGTAACGAACACAATCGACAGGCCCAGCTCTTGTTGCAGGTCACGCAGAAGCAGCAGGATCTGGATCTGCACTGTAGCGTCGAGCGCGGTGGTCGGCTCATCGGCGAGCAGCACACGCGGTTCGCACGAGAACGCCAGCGCGATCATCGCGCGCTGGCGCATGCCACCCGACATCTCGTGCGGATACGCATCCAGCCGGCGTTCGGGGCTTGGAATGCGGACCTTTTCGAATAACGCCAGCGCTCGCTTGCGCGCTTCCGCCTTCGATACCCCCTGATGCCGCCGCACCATCTCGGCAATCTGCGCACCGAGCGTATAGACCGGATCGAGGGCGAGCAACGGCTCCTGGAAGATCATCGATACCACCTTGCCGCGCAGGCCGGAAAGCTGCCTGCGCGAAAGCTTCAGGACGTCCTGGCCTTCGACGTCGAGCCCACCCTCCATTCGCGTAGTCTTCTCCGAATGCAGCCGCATGATCGCGCGCAGCGTAACGCTCTTGCCCGAGCCGGATTCGCCGAGCAAGGCGACTACTTCCCCGCGTCCCACTTCCAGGTCGACGCCGTTGACCGCGTGGATCGTCCGGCCGGGTGTGATGAACCGGACCTTCAGGTCGCGCAGGCTGATGCTGGTCTCCCGCTTCGTGTCCATCACGCCACCTCCTGCACAGCCGCAATCCAGATTGGAACGTAGCCGCTGTCCGGCTCATATTCCAGGCACGTAACCTGTCCGCCACCGACCGTGGAGACGGCCGGTACGCGTTTGCTGCACACGTCCTGCGCCTGCGGGCAACGCGTGTGAAAGCGGCAGCCGCTGGGCGGGTCGATCGGATTGGGCGGATCGCCGAAGAGCGGGGCAGCGGTCGTGCGGCGTGTCGGGTCCACGCTCGGCATGGAATTGAGCAAGGCCCGCGTGTAGGGATGCAGCGCGTGCGCAAACACATCCTCCGCCGTGCCGATCTCCACGATCTCGCCAAGGTACATCACGACCAGCCTGTCCGAGATGTAGCGCACCACGTTCAGGTCGTGGCTGATGAAGACATAGGTCAGTCCGAATTCCGCCTTGAGGTCGGCGAGTAGATTCAACACCTGGGCTTCGACGGATTTGTCGAGTGCCGACACAGCCTCATCAAGAATCACGAGTCGCGGACCGAGCGCCAACGCGCGTGCAATATTCACGCGCTGGCGCTGCCCGCCCGACAGTTCGTGCGGGTAACGTCCCGCGAACCGCACGGGATCGAGTCCCACGCGTGCGAGCAGGTCGCGTCCGCGCGCGATGGCGTCTTTCGAGGAGACACCATGGACAGTCGCACCGAACGCGATTGAATCTTCAATCGTCATGCGCGGATTGAGCGACGAGAAGCTGTCCTGGAACACCATCTGCACCTGACGGCGAAACTCGCGCAAAGGCAGGGCGCGCGAACCAACGGTCTCGCCGTCAAAGACGAGTTCGCCGCTATCCTGCTGCAGCAGTTGCATCATCAGCCGCGCCATGGTGGATTTGCCGCAACCCGACTCGCCGACCACGCCAAGTGTTTCACCCTTCAGTACATCGAACGAGATGTTGTCGACCGCACGCACCACGTTGCGCGCGTCCTTTAGAAACGGCAGCCCCTTGTTGCCAAGCGGAAAATGCCGGACCACATTTTTCACGCTCAGCAGCGGCTGGCCCGGGCCGCCAACGTCACGGCCGTTTGTCGTGATCGTGGCCATTACTTGATCTCCATCGCGGCACGCAGGCCGTCGGACAGAACGTTGAAGGCAATCGATGTCGCGAAGATGAACACGCCCGGCAGTGCGGCGAGCCAGGGTTGCACATAGATTGCCGTGCGCAGCGTATTGAGCATCAAGCCCCACTCGGGGTTCGGCGGCGTGACGCCCAGACCGAGGAAGGACAGGCCGGAGGCGAGGATCATCGAGACCGAGATCAGGCTGGTGGAGAACACGAAGATCGGCCCGATCACGTTGCCGAGCACGTGCACGCGCACGATCGTAAAGGCACTCGCGCCCGATGCCCGTGCGGCATCCACGAAATCACTGCGGCGGACTTGCGTGGTCACGCTCTCGGCAATCCGTGCGATCTGCGGGATGAACACCACGGTCAGCGATACCAGCGCGTTGCCAATGCCGGTACCCAGCGCACCCGACAACGCAATGGCGAGCAGCACCGAAGGAAACGCGTAGAGCACGTCGATCGTGCGCATGACGAGTGCGTTGATCAGGCCGCCGGCGTATCCCGCCATGATCCCGATCGCGCCGCCAATGCCGAACGCGAGGAGGACGGGTGTCACGCCCATGAAGAGCGACAGGCGAGCGCCCAGGATCAGGCGGGACAGCATGTCGCGGCCGAGCTCGTCGGTGCCGAGCAGATAACCCGTTGTGCCGATCGGCTTCAGGCGGTTGAACATGGAAGCGGCGAACGGATCGGCCGGCATCAGGAGCGGCGCGGCAACGGCCATGACCAGGAAGATGAGGATCACAGTCGCGCCGAGCATGGCCTGGGGATTGCGGACCAGGCGTCGCAGCACATTGGCTCCGTGTCCGCGCGAGCGCAACGGCGTGGGTGGGAGTGTGAGGTTATCGCCGGTAGCGGTGGTAGTCGTGGTCACGGCTCAGCCCCTTTCGATGCGTGGATCGAATACGGTTTGAAGGATGTCAACCAGGAGATTAAGGATAACGAAGAACAGGGCGAGTACCAGGATCGTGCCTTGCAGCAGCGGCAGGTCGCGCTGGAAGATCGCCGCATTGAGCAGGAACCCCGTGCCCGGCCAGGAAAACACAGTCTCGATCAGGATCGAGCCACCCAGAAGATAACCGAGTTGCAGGCCCATTACTGCCAGCGCGGTCGGCGCGCAGTTCTTCAGCACATGGCGGAACAAGGCGAACTCGCTCAAGCCACGGGCCCTCAATCCGACCATGAATTCCTGCGACAGCGTATCGGCCACCAGCGCGCGGACCGTGCGCGCGATGATGCCCATGGGGATGAAAGACATGGTGACGGCAGGCAGGACGAGGTACTGGAAGTGCGCCCAGTCCCATTGCCAGTCGGCCGAACCGTCCGGCCCTGCACCGGTGGCGGGCAGCCACGTCAGCTTCACCGAGAACACGATCACGAGCACCATGCCGAGCCAGTAATGCGGCACGCTCACACCGGTGACCGACACCAGCGAAGCTGCGCGGTCGATCCATGAGCCGCGCATGTAGCCCGCCACAAAGCCGAACAGCGCGCCGAATGCAAAGCCGATCAGCGTGGCCAGCGCGGCGATCATCATCGTATTGCCTACCGCCTTGATCACTTCGCCCGCGACCGGGCGGCCGGTGGCGATCGAGGTGCCGAGGTCGCCGTGCAGTGCGCGCCAGACCCAGCTGAAGAACTGCACCGGCAGCGGCTGGTTGAAACCGTAGAGCTCCATCAATTGCTTTTGCAGGTCGGCCGATGCGTCCGGCGGCAGGATGGAGACCAACGGGTCGCCCGGCGCGATATGAACCAGCATGAAGCAGAGGAACGCTACACCCAGCATGATCGGCAACGCATAGAGCGCGCGCCGTAGAAGATAGGAAAGCATGAGGTGGGGCCCGGTTGCCGCCGTCCGGATGCAGAGTGTCCGGACGGCGGCGGGTTCAGGTCAGTTCATCGACATGGTGGCGACGTCGATGAACCAGCTCTTCGGTTGCACCACGCCGTGCACCTTGGCCGAGATCGCGCGGGGGCCGGTGTCGTGCGCGATCCAGATGAAGGGCGCGTCGTCGACAATATCGCCGTGCAACAGCGCGAGCAGCACGTCACGCTGCTTCGCGTCGAAGGTGGTGCGTGCCTGCTGGATCAGTGCATCGATCTTCGGGTTGCTGTAGTACCCCCAGTTGTTCGATACCGGCGGGAAGGCCTGCGTGCTGACAAAACGGACCATCGCGAAGAACGGGTCCATTGACGCGAAGCTCACGTTGGTTGCATTCGCGCCATGTGCCGACGGGTCCTTCGCCCCGAGGCGCCAGTTGGTGTAGAGCGTGTTCCACTCGACCACGTCGAAGCTGACGTCGATGAAACAGGCCTTCAGGTTTTGCTGCACGAACTCGTTCATGGGCAGCGGCTGCATCTGACCGGACCCCGAAGCCGAAATCTGCACCTTGACCTTCAGCGGCTTGGCCGCCGAATAACCGGCTTCGGTCATCAGCTTGCGGGCTGCGTCCGGGTCGTACTTGATCTGGAAGGTCGGGTTGCCGCGCCACGGGTCGCCCGGCTCGAAGGTGCCGGTTGCTTCGCTCATCATGCCGCCCAGCAACTGCTTGAGCGCCGTGCGGTTCACACAGAGGTTGGCTGCGTAGCGCACGCGTTTGTCGAGCCAAGGTGAACCCGGCAGGAACGAGAGCTGCCACGGCCATACATGAGGTTGCGGGTTCGAATAGATCTTGAAGCCACGCGACTTGATGGCGTCCATGGAATCCGGCGCGGGCGCCTCGATCCAGTCGACCTGTCCTGACAGCAGGGCTGCCGTGCGGGTATTGGCCTCGGGCAGCGGCAGCAGTACTACGCGATCAATCTTCGGCCTGCGTGCCGGGTCCCAGTACTCGGTGTTCTTGGCCATCTCCAGGCGTTCGCGCGGCACGAAGCGCGCCATCTTGAACGGGCCGGTACCTGACGCGTCGGCGGCGAACGCGATCCAGGCCTGCTTGCCGCGCTGGGCTGGATCGGTCACCGACGCGGGAATGGCGGCGAGTTTTTTCTGCCACTGCACGGGCGAAGCCATATACAGGTTTGTCAGGTTGATCGGCAGGAACGAGTCGGGTTCAGAGGTTGTCAGCTCAACGGTCAGGTCATCGATCTTGCGCGCCGAGCGCAGCGTGGGCATGCGTGACGCGGTCACGCCGACCTGGCTCGGGTCGAAGTTCGGCGCGCTCTTGTTGAGCACCTTGTCGACGTTCCAGACCACGGCGTCGGCGTTGAATGGCGAGCCGTCGTGGAACTTCACGCCAGGGCGCAGTTTGAAGATCCATTTGGTGTGGTCCTTGGGGTCGACTTGCCAGGACGTGGCGAGATCGGGGATCAGTTCGCTGGGTCCTTTCTCATGGCTCAGGTCCCATTGCGTGAGACCGTCGTACATGGTGATGCCTGTGAAGCGATTGCCCTCATAACCCTGGTCCGGCTGGCCCAGCGTGCGAGGAATGTCGCCTGCCGTCATGGCGATCCTCAGCACTTTTTCCTGTGCTTGTGCGGCGGCAGGCAAGACCGCGCTGCATGCCAGCGCGCAGGCCCACGTCAGCAAACTTGATTTGATGAAGTTCATGCAGGTACGATCCTTTATGGCGGTTGATCTTCGGTGGATGGTGGGGAGAGCGGCCAGGAACGGCACACCTTCAGTTAGTCATGCAGATTTTTATGGAATCGTGAAAGCTATGCCGGCGCGTTCCGCCGCACCTCGCAGATGGCGCTGCATGGCGGTCATTGCAGCGGCGGCGTTGCCGCCGGCAATCGCGGCAACAATGTGTTCGTGCTCCTCGAACGCCTCGATCAGGCGCGGCGTATTGGCAAGGGGAAAGCGTTGGCTTTTACCGATCCGGTCTTCGAACGAGTGGGAGATTTCCGCGAGGACGTCGTTACCTGAGCAGGCGGCGATCGCCTGATGGAAAGCGAGGTCGCAGTTGGCTGCGTCAATCAGGTCATTGCGCAGCAGGGCGTCTTTGAAGCGCGCCTGCATGTCGCGGAACCGGCTTGCTACGCCGGGACCCGTTGTTCGTGCGGCGAGTGCGGCGGCGGAGGGTTCGATGATGTAGCGCAGCTGCATGGTCTGCTCGGCGCTACGGCTGACGGGCTCTGTGTCGCGTTGCCCGCGATGCGCGACGAACGTGCCTTTGCCTGGAATGGATCGAAGGAGGCCCAGCGTCATGAGTACGGACACGGCTTCGCGCAGGGCGCCGCGGCTGACGCCGAGCTGACCTGCTAGTGCGCGCTGCCCGGGCAGGACTTCACCGGGCGCGTATACGCCAGAAAGAATGCGTTGCTGGAGGGTTTGCGCAACGAAATTCGACATGCTCATGCGGTGCACTCCTACCGGTAGGACCGGAGTGCCTATGCGTGAACCGTGCCAGGAGAGTGATGACTTTTAAAACAATGGCTTGGCGTAGTGAGCCGAATCCAGGAAGTAGCGTGTGCACTAGTTATTGGCGATCGATTCGGTGCATCGCACGAAATCAGGGCAGAAGGGAAACGGTCCTACATCTCCTGCTTATGCACTTCCAAAAGCAAATTCAAGAACGCCTCGGCAGCTCGCGTCAAGGGCCGTACTTCCTCGACGATTGCGCAAAAGGGCATTGAATAAAACGGCGAGTCCGGCAGTACCGCAAACTCATACCGCGGGGCAAGCTGCGCAGCGTAATGCTCAGGCAGCAGCCCAACATAACGCCCTGTAGCCACCATCATCGCGACGGCCTCCAGTCCGCTCACCTCCAGCCCCTGCACAAACCCTTGCGTGGCAAGTGCATCTTCAACAAACGGATGAGGCCGATAAACCAGCGGTAATGCACGCGTATCGCCGCGCGCATGAATCTCGCCCGCAGTCGCCGGCCGATAAAACACGCGATGCGTTTCAGTGAAAAGCGGATAGTGCCGGAACGCCCGGATACGCTTGTAGGCACCGCGAATGGCGATCTGTACGCGCCGCTCGGTTAGCGCCGCGCCAAGATCACCAAAGGTCATGACGGACAACGTCGGCCGCACCAGCGGCGCGATCCGGTGCAGTTCGCCGAGCGCCTCCGAAATCCTGCACCCCTCATGCGTCATCACATGCTCGGACGTTCCGAGTAAAAGTGGGCCGGACAACACCCCGCGGACAGCGTCGACTTCAGGCTTGATCCGCTCCAGCGCTTCGAGCGCCTGCAACGCCACCCGCAACGCGACTTCACCGCCCTCCGTGAGCTGAAACCCGCCCGGACCGCGCTCGCACAGCTTGACACCAAGCCGTGCCTCAACCTCATTGATATGCCGGCTGATCGACGCCTTCGACATTGACAACGCGCGTTCCGCCGCCGCGAATCCGCTCGCCTGGGCGGCCGCGCAAAACACGCGCAGCGAGCGCAGGTCACGCTCGGTCAGGTCCATTTTCTTCATCGATGCGTGCTTTGAAAGGTTTCGGTTTCCGGAACCATATCAACGAAAAAATGGTTTTTCAAAACATTTTTGACTACCTACATTTTCCTCACCAACGCCTCTCAACGCTTTTCAAAGTTTCCCGGGGAACTTCATGATCACGCTCGACCGACGCAAATTCCTTACCGTGGCAGGCGGCGTTTCGCTTGCGCTGGCCATGCCGTCCTTCGCGTTCGCCGAGGGCGGAACACTCGCCGATATCCGCCGGCGCGGCAAGCTGACGGTTGGTACCGAGGCCGCTTACGAGCCGTTTGAATTCGTCGAGAACGGCAAGGTGGTGGGCTATGGTCACGACATCCTGGTGTACATGGCGGCCAGGCTCGGGGTCACGCTCAACCAGGTCAACCTGCCGTTCCAGGGCTTGCTGCCCGGCCTCATGACCCACAAGTTCGATTTCGTCGCGACGAGTGTCGGCATCAATCCGGACCGGGCAAAACGCTTCGCGTTCTCCGAGCCGGTCGGCGTGGTCGACACGGTGCTGGTCGCGCGTGCAGGCGATACCGCCATCACCAGGGCGGACGATGCGGCCGGGAAGATAGTCGGTACCCAGATGGGTTCGTCGTCGCAACCGATCGCCCAGGCGTTCGACACGCAACTGAAAACAAAGGGCGCCGGTTTTGCGGATATCAAGCTGTTCCAGGCCTATCCGGATGTGATGGTTGCGTTGACGAACAAGACGCTCGACGTCGGGATCCTGCCGTCGAATATTGTCGCGGTCCTGATGAAGAAGGAGCCGGGACAGTTTCGCGTGGTCGGCAAAATCGGCGAGCCGAAGATGCTTGCCTGGGTCGCGAATCCGCAAGACAAGGAGATTCGCGACTTCATCAATACGTCGCTCGCGGAACTGACGAAGAACGGCCAGCTTGCGCAACTGCAGCAGAAGTGGTTCGGTTACACGATGAACCTGCCGACCAGCGGCTATTTACCGGAAGGCGCGGTCTGAGCCGGAGCGCTGCATGTTCGCCTCTTTGAGCAATCTGATCGTTGCGCTTGGGCCTTTTCTTCACGATGTAGCCGAGGGTGCCGTCACGACGATCGCAGCCAGCGTGATGGCGTTCGCGCTCGGCATGGTGACAGGCTCGCTGCTGTTGCTTGTGCGTCAGCATGGGGGACGCGCGCTGGCAGCGTTCGTGATTCTTTATGTCAGCGTGATACGCGGCACGCCGGCATTGATCCAGATGCTGGTGGCGTATTACGTCCTGCCTTCGGTGCTCCATCTGCCGCTCTCGCCGCTGCAAGCCGGCATTTTGGCACTGGCGTTGAATACGGCGGCGTACGTGTCCGAGATCCTGCGCGGCGCATTCAACTCGCTTGGCCGCGGACAGATTCCGGCCGCTCGGGCACTCGGCATGCCGCCGGTGCAGGTCTGGCGCTATATCGTGTTTCCGCAGCTTTTCTACCGTTCCATCCCGCCGCTGACCAACGAGTTCACGATGCTTCTGAAGGCTTCCTCGCTGATGTCGATCATCGCCGTGCATGACCTGGCGACGGTCGCGCGCGACGCCACGCTGCAGACGAACCTGCCGTTGCAGATGTTCTCCGCGACCGCGGCCGTCTACTTCGCGATCCTCTTTCTCGCGTCGTCGGCATCGCGTGGTCTCGAACGCCGCGTGGCGAAGGTGCTGCCCAATGTCCATTGACTTCGCTGTTGTCGAGTCGTCCATCCTGCCGCTCCTGAAGGGGCTCAAGGTCACGGCGCAAGTCTGCGTGCTGGGCATTCCGCTTGGCATTGTGTTGGGCACCGTTGCTGCGTACTTTCGAGCGTCCTCGTTGCGCTTGTTGCAGGCAAGCGCGCTGGCTTATGTGGAAATCGTGCGCAACGTGCCGTTCCTGATCCTTGTTTATCTCAGCTTCTTCGGCTTGCCAAAAGTGGGCGTCGCCATGCCGGCGTTCGCCATTGGCGTAGCAGCGACCGCGTTCTACACCGGTGGCTACTTCTGCGAAATCCTGCGTGCGGCGTTCGGCAGCCTCGCCCATGGTCAGGTCCAGGCCGCACGGTCGCTGGGGCTATCCGGACTTCAGGTTCAGCGTCATGTCGTGCTGCCGCAGATTTTTGGGTATCTGGCGCCGGCCACCACCAGCCTCACGATCATGATGTTCAAGGATTCGTCGATCTTCTCGGTGATGAGCCTCACCGAACTCACCTATCAGAGCAACCTGCTTACCGCCGACACCTTCGCCTACGTCGAGGTGCTTGGCACCACCGCGCTGATCTACTGGCTTTGCAGTGTGCTGCTGGATGTTGCAGGGCAGTGGTCGGAGCGTTACGCGACCCGTTACCGGCGCGCCTGATGTTGGCCGCCATGCCGGGTGCATGGATCTTAAATAAAGGATACCTGATCATGACAAAACCGCTGACCGTCCCTCCTAAAACCGGCCACAAGACTTTGCTGTACTCGCAACTCGCGATGGATCTGGACAATCTGGAGGCCGATATCGCCGTGCTCGGCATGCCCTACGGTTCCGCCTATTCCGCCGCTGACTTCACCAATGACCAGACCAACGCGCCCACCGCAATCCGGCAGGCGACCGACCGTGTGGTTCGCTCGCCCGGCCATTACGATTTCGATATCGACGGACCGCTCTTGCAGGAACGCGACGATATCCGCTTTGTGGATTGCGGCGATGTGATGGCGGACCTGGCGGCGCCGGGCAGTCACTATGAACGTGTGGAAGCGGTGGTGCGGAAAATTCTCGCTGCGGGCGCGTTGCCGATCGTGATGGGGGGCGACCACGGCATCACGACGCCGGTACTGCGCGCCTTCGACAGCCTCGGCCCGATCACGCTGGTTCATGTCGACGCGCATCTCGACTGGCGCGATGAAGTGAATGGCGTGCGTGACGGGCTCTCGAGCCCGATCCGGCGCGCCTCGGAGATGAAGCATGTCGCCAAGATCGTGCAGATCGGGTTGCGTGCGCAGGGCAGCGGACGTCCCGAAGAATTACGCGCGGCCAAGGCTTATGGATCAGAGCTGATCACCGCGTACGAGCTTCACGACGTTGGCATGGACGCCGTGCTCGCACGCATTCCGGATGGCGGCAACTACTACCTGACCATTGATGCCGACGGGCTCGATCCGTCGGTGATGCCGGCCGTAGCGGGCCCGGCGCCGGGTGGCGTGACCTTCGTGCAAGCACGCAAGCTGATTCATGGTCTGGTGAAGAAGGGCCGTGTGGTGGGCATGGATATTGTTGAAATTCAGCCTGAGAAGGACGTCAACCAGATCTCGTGCATCACGGCGGGGCGGTTGATTCTCAACCTGATTGGCAGCGCAATCCGCGCGGGTTATTTCGATAACCGCCGTTGATGTGACGGATCACGCATCTTTATGAATTGAACTTACCCCGGACAGCATTCATGGAACACATTCGCATTCGTCCATTCAACACGAAAATAACCTATCCGGAACAATCCCTCGACAACGATCTCGCACAAGCGGTCGTTGCGGGGAACATGATTTTCCTTCGAGGCCAGATTGGCCAGGACATCGACACGTATGAATCGGTCGGTATCGGTGACGCGGCTGCGCAAGCCGAGAAGGCCATGGCCAATGTAAAGATGCTGCTGGAAGAGGCGGGCAGCAAGCTGGAAGACATCTGCAAGGTGACGATCTATCTGACCGACGTGCGTTACCGCGAAGCCGTGTATCGCGTGATAGGGCGCTGGTTGAAGGGTGTTCATGCAGTGTCGACCGGACTCACCGTGACGGCGCTGGCCCGGCCGGAGTGGCTGGTGGAAGTCGATGTGATTGCCGTGAAGTCCTGACGCAACGCCGCTATTGCGGTGACGCCAGCGCAACCGCGCGACGATGAGGCACGCGTTTGCTAGTTGCCGGTTCGGATCTGATACCCGGACAACGAACCGGGTATCAGAACCGCGTGTGAAACTTTCAGCGCTTGGCGTTTCGGTGCGGGTGCGGCGCGAAATATCAGCACCAGACCCGCGAGGATCGAGACCATTCCAGCCAGGCCAAGAGGCGCCAGGCGATTGCCGAGCACGAGATAGTCCATGACGGCGGTGACCACGGGCGCGAGATAAAAGAGGCTTGTCACGTTGACCAGGTTACCGGCCCGCATCAAGTTATAAAAAAGCAACTGCGCGAAAGCCGATATCACGATACCCAGCCACAGCAGAGCTATAAGAAAATCCTCGCCGGGTACGAACCTGACTTGGCAGGTCCAAGGCGATCCAAGACGAAAACACGCCTGGACTTAGCTTGCGAACGCACAACAAACCTGCCGGATCGCCAGGAGCTTTAACGCTCCACGGCCAGCTTCAGTTTCATCAGCGCGTGATCCCATTGCTGCGCGATCGTTTCAAGAGATTGCCGGGCGGCTTCAAGATGCGTTAGTTCGAATTCCCACAAGCGCTCGCGCCCTACCTTGACGTCGCGCACCAGACCCGCATTCGCCAGCACCTGCAGGTGCTGCGTGACCGATTGCCGCGTGATGTCCGTTCCCGCCGTGAGCTGCGCGATCGACATTGCGCTGCCCGCGCACAGCACAGCGACGAGACGCAACCGTGTCTCGTCGCCTAGCGCGGCGAAAACCGCCGCCGCGTTTCGTTGCGCCGCGCCCTTGAGCAGCGCTTTGTTCGAAGGAGTCTTAGCCCTTGGCAACATGTTTCTCGATGTTCGTCATTTGCGCTTCCCACCCCTTGCTGTTCAGGCGGAACGCATTCACGCGGCGCGCCGGCGGGATATTGTCAAAGCCGGTTTCGACTATGCGCACCAACGTACCCGCGTCTAGCGCTTCAAGCTCGAATACGACAAGCGTGGTGGGCTCAGCGGAATAGTCGACGCCCGGTTCAATGGCGCCCGGATGCCAGCGCCAGGAAAACAGCCGCTCAGGTTCAATGCGTTCAATCAACATCTCGCAGACAAGATGTTCATATCCGGGGTGAGTGATCCGCCCCTGGACAGGCATGCCCGGGACAAAGGTTTTCCCTTTGAAATCCATGCCGAACCAGTCGCCGAATTCTTCAGCATTCGACAACGCACGCCAGACCCGCGAACGCGGCGCCTCGATCAGGATCTGTCTTTCGATACGATCAGTTGATGATGTCATATGCAGCCTCCTGACTGCATATTAGCCAGTGCGATCCGGAAATGCAAGTATTTGACTGCATGTTTTACAAGGAGCCAAATACGCGCTTGAGTGTCAGTCTTTATCGAGCGCGATTGCTAGGACATCCCGCCGGAACGACGGATGAATTTCTGCTCGATCACATGCGTGCCCCACTGCGAACCTTCTGCTTCCTCGGTCAATTGAAAGCCTGATGATTCGTACAGATGCCGTGCGGCATCAAGGCTCTTGAAGGTCCAGAGATAGGTTTCATCGAATTCCCGGTCAACAAAATCCAGCGCCTTGGAGAGCAGGCGCCGTCCGACACCTGAGCCGCGCAAGGATTCGTCGACAATAAACCATCGCAGATGAGCAAGCCGGTCGTGGCCGTTGTCCGGGTCTATGGCGATTGAAGCAAGCGACCGGCCGTTTTCGACATAGAGCCACAGCGCCTTGCCCGGAGACGGCAAGGCCATCGCAAACTCCGCCAGCTCGGTAGCCATTTTCTTTTCGAAGAAGACGCCAAAGCCTGCCGCCTCCGAATAGAAGCGGGCATGCAGGCTTGCTATGTCGCCAATGCATCCAGGCAGATAACCCTCCTGGATTTTTTCATCGATGGATGCGGCTGGTCTTGGTTTCTTGTTGACGTTGTCCTGCGCTAAAGCATCCGCGTAAAGCGCCAGGGAGCGGACCAGCGTTTGCTGATCGGCGGGCACCAGCTGCCGAAGTGCATGGGAGACCTGATCAGTTGCAAACCGGTCGATCTTTTGCTGCAACTTCTTGCCGGCTGCCGTCAGGAATAGCCGGGACGACCGGCCGTCATCGCTCGATGTTTCCCGTGTCACCAGTCCCAGTGATTCGAGTTTCGCCAACTGCCTGCTCGTGTTCGACTTGTCGAGCCGCAGGATGTCAGCAAGATCGCGCGCCGGAAGCCCAGGCGCCAACCCGATTTCTATTACCGCGTGAACGGCCGATGGCGCGAGGTCGCTGTCGGCAAGTGTATTGCGCATGAAACCCAGCTCGCGTACCAGCTTTCGCGAAAAGTCGCGAAGCTCGAGGATGGTGTGATCCCGCGATTTCTCAGACAACTCGACGTAGTCCATAGCTGCTCCAATAAGTTGCGCTTCGCAACTAATATACTTGCGCTTCGCAACTTATTCAAGTCCTGCCGAAGCCTCCGGCCGGCCATGCTGAAACGGCTACGCTTTACCGAGCGGCTCTGCGGCAACGGGCGGTGTAGCCGCTCTTTCCGACGCTGCTTTTACTCGGCCGGCCCAGATTGCCGCGAGTGACACGAGCGCGACAGCCAGCAAGCCGTTGACGCCATAACCCCGGATAGTGCCATGCGCATCGAACGACAGGAACAGTCCGCCGAGCCATGCACCGCACCCGGCACCGAGTGCTTGCAGTGCACTGTTCGTGCTGAGGAAAGCGCCGCGGTTGGACGGTTCGGGAACGGTCGTCTGCAACGCTTGCAAAGGCACCATGCGGCCGGACACGATCACCATGAATACCGGGAACAGCAACACCATTGCGAAGAGCGGCAGGCTCGGCAGATGCGTGATGAACAGCACCGGCAACAGCGACAGCACTACCATCACACGGAACATCCGGCGGCTGCCATAGCGGTCGGAGAGCCTGCCGACCCGCCGCGCCGTGAAGAACGTTGCGGCGCCACCCGCCATGTAGAGCCATGACAACTGTGCGGGGGCCACGCCATGGTTGGCCACGAGCACGGGCGAGATGAACGGGATCACCAGCATTTGCGACGCCATCACGATGAACGTCAGCGCAAACGCATTGGCGTAACGCGGGTTCGACACCAGCCGCCACAGCGTGGGCAGCACGCTGCGTAACGGCGGTTGCTTGCGGCTCAAATGCTCGGTAAGCGAAGGCACGAGTTGCATTCCACCCAGCCAGATCACCACGGACAAACCAGCCAGCAAGATGAACGGCGTGAACCAGCCGAAGTGCGCGCCTAACAGGACGCCTGCCGGCACGCCCGCCACTGCGGCAAGCGAAAAGGCTGTCATGATCGTGCCGGTCGCGGCGCCGCGCCGGGCGACGGGAATGAGGTCACTGACAATTGCCATGATGATCGATCCCAGCACGCCGCCCGTGATGCCGGCAAAAGCGCGCGCGATCAGCAGCATGGGAAAGCTGGTAGCGCAGGCGCAGGCGAGGTTCGACAGCGCGAACAGCGCATAGACCGCCAGCATGAGACGGCGCCGATCGAAGCGATCGATGTAAGTGGCCGCAAGCAATCCCGAGAGACCGGAACACCACGAGTAGACTGAAACAGCAGTGGCGAACGCCGCCGGTGATATCTGAAAACTCCGCATGATCTGCGGACCGAGCGGCATCATGACCATGAAGTCCATGATGATGGTGAACTGCGTAAGCGCAAGCAGCCAGAGTAAGCGCCGCTCGCGACTCGCGTCTAGACTATACATATAGCCATCCTGATTAAATTGTTTCCAGCGGCTAAAGACTAAAGCGAAGACGCTGCGAGTCAGTCGTCGATGTTCTCGTGAACCGCTTCCGCACCGCGCTTCCAATAGCTTGCCGCGCGAATCCGGGTCTTGTCGACACCGCGTTCCGTGCACAGGTGCTGGCGTACTGCACGCATGATCGTGGCTTCGCCAGCGGCCCAGACATAACCCTCACCGGTTGGCAGGTACATTTCCCGAAGGGCCAGCAACAAGGCCGCGCCGGGAAAATCCGCTTCACTGCGATAGCGCCATTCGGCGTACAGGTCGGTCTGCGTCGTGAAGTCGATACGTGCCGATGGATCTTCCACTTCGATCAGCGCAGCCACGCGGGTTCCCGGCGGCAACTCTTCCAGCCGGCGTGCGATGGCGGGCAGCGCGGTTTCATCGCCGATCAGCAAGTGCCAGTCGAATCCCGTAGGGATCGTGAAGGAGCCGCGCGGGCCGCCGATTCCCAGATATTGTCCTACCTTGGCTTGCGCCGCCCAGGTCGCGGCGGGTCCCGCCTCATGCAGCGCGAACTCGATATCCAGCTCGCGCGCTTCGCGATCGTACCGGCGCGGGGTGAAGTCGCGTGCGATCGGCCGCGGCTGGTCGTCCGGGAATATTGGGCCATTCGGGCCCGCCGTGGGCATGACCGGCTTGTCGGCTCCGGGCGGTGGAAAGAAGACCTTGATATGGTCGTCGAAGGATGCTGATTGAAAGTCGTGGAGATCGTCGCCGCTTAACGTGATGCGCACGAGGTGGCGCGTAAGCGGTTGAACGCGCCTGACTTGAGCCAGGCGGAATTTAAGTTCATGGCGGACGCGGCCGACCGCCAGATCGGGTCTGTTTTGCATTGTGTGTTCTCTCGAGTGTTGATTCAGGCCGGATCGCCGGAGGGCTTCCCTTCGATCTCCGCAGTCGCGCGCGCAAGAATGGCGGCAATGCGGCGTTGCTCGCCAGCGGGTGCGTCGGTTCGAATCAGCAGCGCGTGCTTGAGGGCGCGGCGCGCCTGGATGAACTCAGGCAGCCATGCGTTGCTGTCGCCGTTTGCGTCCGCGTTTTCATCGCCTGTTTCGCCTGCAAAGGCGCGGCGCACCGAATCCATCTTGCGGGCGAAATGGCTTAGCTTGGCCAGCATCAGGTCAACGCGCTCGCGGTTGGCCGTCAGGTGCTCGCGGCCCGGTTCGGCTAACGCGTAACGCTTGCGATTGCCTTCCACTTCGACCGTTGCATAGCCCAGTTCTTCCAGGTAGGTCAGCGCGGGATAAACCATGCCCGGACTCGGGCTGTAAAAACCGTTCGAACGAACTTCGAGTGCCTTGATCAGCTCGTAGCCATGGCGCGGTGCTTCGGCCAGAAGGGCTAGCAGGAGCAACTGGAGGTCGTCGGAGGTGAACTTGCGGCCGCGCGGCATGCCGTCGTCACCGCGGCCGCCGAAGCCTCCCGGACCGCCTGGGAAACGGCCATCGTCGTCATGGCGGTGGCGGCGGCCGATTGCATGCCACAGCGCGTGCATGGAAAAACGGTCTGAAGATTCAAATCCAGCTTGGGGGGGAGCGAACTCTCGATTTCGGTGATGTCTCATCGTAAAACTCCGTAGGTATCGTAAAACAGATCTTAAGATATATATCTTAAGATACGTTGTCAATATTTTTCGGAGAGGTTTTTCGGGGGACGAGACGGGGGCCTCCCGCGTAGGGAGCGGTCGGCGGCGTTGCGTTCCGGTGGATGGATCCGGGTCGACGCGTGCCTCCGCCGGCCTCAAGTGTCGCGCTGAAACCTGCAATGCTTAAGTATCCGCGGGTCATAACCATATCGGAATTGAATAATTCTCAAGTCAGCGAGGCGTCGCTACTCTGGGCGCTGATTTCGCCCACGAGGATGGTTGCAGATGCATGGTTTCAATGTTTCCGCTGGTCGGCGGCGCGTATTGCGCCTGCTGGGTGCCGCGCCGGCTGTCGCCGCGCTTGGCGGTTTTGCGTCGCAAGAGGTCAGGGCGGCGGATGCCGCGCTGGGTTCCGTCACGCTGGTGCTGGGCGATCAGGCTGGCGGCACGCGAGCGCTGGCCGAGGCTGCCAAGGTGCTCGACAGCACGCCGTATGCGTTCAAGTGGGCCAACTTCCAGGGCGCCGCGCCGCTCTTCGAAGCGCAGCGCGCGGGCGCGGTGGACCTGGCGCCAGCAGGCGATCTGCCGGTGCTGGCGGCGGCCGTTGGAGATCCGACACTCAAGATAGTCGCGACGCGCGTTGGCTCGGGGGCGCAGTTGGGCATTCTCGTCCCGGCGGATTCGAAGCTGCGCAGCGTGGCGGAGCTCAAGGGACGTACGGTGTTTGTTTCGTCGGCACGCGGGAGCATTTCGCAGTTCCAGCTTTATGGTGCGCTGGCGGAAGCCGGTCTCTCACGCAATGATGTGTCGGTGCGGTTTGTATTGCCGGTCGACGCGTTCACCGCGTTTGAATCGGGAAGCATCGATGTATGGGCGACCTTCGATCCATACTTCGGAACAGCGGTTCAGCGGGGTGCGCGGGTGCTGCGGGATGGCACCGGGATCAATAGCGGCCTGGGTTTTGTGACGGCGTCCGGCACGGCAGCGGCCGATCCCCTGAAGCGCCTTGCCATTGCGGATGTGCTGCAGCGTTTGCAGCGCGCGGGTGATTGGGCGATCACCAATCCCGATGCGTACGCGCATGTCTATGCGTCGCTGACGCGGCTTCCTTTGGATGCGGCCAGAACCATTACCGCGCGATCCGCGTTGAAACAACGCTTTGTTGCCGACAACGATATTGTCGCGTTGCAGCGGGTGGCGGATATTGCTTTCCGCGATGCCATCCTGCCAAGACGGATCGATGTGCGTGCCATCTCGGATACGCGGATCGCCAAGGCCTGACAGTGACCGGTGATCGAGAGGCGATGCGTGATGCACCGCCTCTCGATCACCACTGAGACCGTTTCGAATCAGTCGAGCAGATCGGGTTCCGCTTCGACCAGCCCTTCATACAAACTCTCGAACGAAAACAGCGCACCTCCGGGGCGGCCGGTGCGCTCATGCGTCAGGGCTGCCACGTCATGCGGGATGAGCTGCGGCGTACCGGCTGCTTCGGCGAGCAGTTGCGTGTGGCACGCGTTATCCAGCGCGAGATACCACCAGGCAGCCGCTTCCACCGTCGGACCCGCGGTCAGGATGCCGTGGTTCTTCAGGATCACCGCCTTGCTCGAACCCAGCGCTTCCGCAATGCGCGCGCCTTCCTTGGTGTCGAGCACCACACCCTGGAAATCGTCGAATAGTTCGTGATCCTCATAGAAGGAGCACGAATCCTGCGTGAGCGGATCGAGCTTGCGTCCCAGTGTCGACCACGCTTTTCCATACAGGGAATGTGTATGCGCCGCCGCCACAATATCCGGGCGAGCTTCGTGAACGGCCGCGTGAATCGCGAACGCGGCCTGATTGACCGGCCCTTTGCCGACCACGATCTCGCCGGCGCTATTCACCAGCAGCAAGTCCGAAACCCGCATGCGTGCGAAGTGCCTGCCAAGCGGATTGACCCAGAAATGATCGGGCCATTCAGGGTCGCGTGCAGTGATATGGCCGGCCAGGCCCTGATCGAAGCCGCGGCGGGCGAACAGGCGAAACGCGCCGGCAAGCCGTTCCAGCCGATGCCGGCGTTCAGCGGCGGGCGTTGCAGGAGCCGGGACTTCGTCGAACCAGAATTTGCGGACGGGCGTGGCGTGCAGGGTGAGGCCGGGCGCGTCGGTGAGGGTGCTCATTGTTTGATGTCCTTTGGCGTTCAAGCGGCGTTCTGACTCGTCCGGATGAGCTTGTGCCGCTAGCGGCCAAGACGGGTCCCGGCGAGTGTCCCTGGTGCGAACCGGCAGAACGCTCGATCGGCCGACACCAGTGAACAGTCCCAGAGGCTAGCACCCGGGTCTGTAAAGGTTAAATATCAAATGAAGATAACCATATCGATTGCGCAGAGGGGCGCTCTCCAACGCTGCATGTTTATTGCTAAGGGCTTACCGAATCAAACAAAAACGTCCCTAGCGCCGCCCGTACCTCGTCCAGTGTTTGTTGCGTGACAGCCTTGGCGCGCTGCGTGCCTTCCCTTAGCACACTAAAGACGTGTGCCGGATCCCGGGCGAATCGTTCCCTCCGTTCACGCATGGGGGCGATCAGCGCCTGCAGCTTGTCTTCAAGCCGGTGCTTGAGTGTCATGTCCCCAAGCCCTCCTGCGCGATACGCTGCCTTCAGGCGTTCCACTTCGGTGCGGTCGTCATCGAAAACGTCCAGGTATGTAAAGACCATGTTGCCCTCCACGGTTCCCGGATCAGATGCCCGCAGGTGGTTCGGATCGGTATACATGCGTTTCACCGCTTCGCGTATGACATCGGGCGAGGACGAGAGCGCAATTGAATTGTTCTGCGATTTGCTCATCTTCGCTTTGCCGTCGACGCCGGGGAGGCGGCCCATTGTCGGGATCAATGCCTGGGCTTCCGGCAGGACGTCGACGCCCGCTTGCCGGTTGATGCGGCGAACGATCTCGTTTGTCTGTTCGATCAGCGGAGCCTGATCTTCTCCTACCGGAACAAAATGAGCCTTGAACCCGGTGATATCGGCGGCTTGCGCCACGGGGTAACAGAGAAAACCCGCCGGAATATCGCGTCCAAAACCGCGGGCCTGAATCTCTTCCTTGATCGTCGGGTTACGTTCGAGGCGCGCGACCGTGACAAAGTTCAGGTAAAGCAGGGTCAATTCCGCGAGGGCCGGCAGAGCCGACTGGACCGCGATGGTGGTCTTGCCCGGGTCGATACCGACAGCCAGATAATCCAGCGCCACCTCCAGTACATTGCGGCGCACTTTGTCCGGGTCATGAGCGTTGTCGGTCAGGGCCTGGGTATCGGCGACGAGGAGGTATTGCGTGTGCGTTTCCTGAAGTTCGAGCCGGGTCTTCAGCGAGCCAACATAGTGGCCCAGATGCAGCGGGCCGGTCGGGCGGTCGCCAGTCAGGACGGTGAGGCGTGGTGCGGATGACGGGGTGTCGTGCAAATCGTGCATAAACGGATTCTCTTGGAGAACCACCGCAGCACGAGCGAACCGGGAGATGAAACCACGTCGGCCGGACTGCGGCGGTCATGGTCATTAAAAAAGGCGTGACAATGCCGCTCCTTCAGGAGCGGCACCAGGTACGAGCGGTAGCGGGGTTGATGGCGGACATGGCGTAAGAATGCCATAGAGCAGGGATTGCTGACAACGCCCGGCGCTCGAGCACGTTATTCTGCGGCCGCGCCGCTCGCGGCGAGAGAAGCGGTGCCGGCGATCCACCGTCTCCATCCGCCGAACGAGGTAATCTCGCGCGCGCCTTCCAGCCCGAAGGTATCGCAGATAAAACCGGCCTCCCAGCGGCCGTCGGAGAGTTCGACCTTACCGAGCCCCAGGGGCGCGGGAATGCCCGTGAGGAATGACCCCAGTTCCGTGCTGGGGAGTTCCCACACCTCGACCTCGATAGCGGAGCCATTCGCATCGGCAACGCGGGTCATCCCGGGCCGCGCCACAGTGCCTTCGATCGCAAACAGGCGGTAGCGAGGTGCGCTCAACGTGCGTTCAACCAACCGTCCGCCGCGGCGAAGCAACTGCCAGTTCAGGGGCAGTCCCTCCATATGCGCACCGCAGACTACGATTCGGGCGCGATCAGCATGAGCTCGCCGTGGTAGTGGCGTCAGATCGGGAGCGCTGCCTCCGGCAACAGGCAATCCGTAGATTCGTTGCAATCGATCAGCTATGCTGAGTAAATATTGATCGGTGAACGGGCGACCGAATACCGTGACGCCCCAGGGAAGTTTATTCACCATGAATCCAGCCGGAACCGCTACGGCTGCATAGTCCAGCAGATTCATGAAGTTGGTGTAGTACCCCAGCAAAGAGTTAGGGCCGATAGGGTCCGCCTCCAGTTCAGCCAGCGTAACGGGCCGGGGAACACTCGGCGTCAGGACAAAGTCTAGCGGGCCCATAACCGCGTCGCAGACTTGCTTGAGCGCCTGAAGGCGGTACTGTGCGCGAAATGCATCGACGGCGGTCGTGCCGGGCGCTTTGGCGAGTACGTCGCGAATCACGGGCAATACGGAGTCGGGCCGGGCTTCCATCAACTCTCCCGCGACGCTGTAGCGCTCCGCGACCCATGGCCCTTCATAAAGCAATCTGGCGGCTTCGGCAAACGGCGCGAAGTCTATTTCAACGGCGGTTCCGCCAGCGGCTTCCAGTGCCTTCCGGGCTTGTTCGAAAAGCGTGGGACTTTCAGTGCATCCTGCAAATTCGAGTGCGGAGGGTACGCCGAATCGAAATGCGGATACTTCACCAAACGCACTTGCGTCATTGAACTGCGGGTTGCCGCGGCTATAGGCGTCGTGCGGGTCAGGCCTTGCTGTGAGCGCCAGCAGTTCGCTGGCTTCCCGGGCGGTTGCGGTGAGGTAGGTCACGCAATCGAGGGTCCGGCAAGCTGGCACCACACCCGCGGTCGACAGCAGACCTTTGGTTCCCTTGACGCCGACGAGATTGTTTAATGCCGCAGGCACCCGGCCGGAGCCTGCCGTGTCGGTACCCAGAGCGAAGCTTGCCACGCCTAATGCCACCGCCAGCGACGAGCCCGCGCTCGATCCGCCCGCAGGGAAATCCGGATGCACGCTGTTGCGGCACTTGCCATAGGGCGAGCGCGTGCCGTTGAGGCCGGTGGCGAACTGATCGAGATTGGTCTTGCCGATGGGCACGGCGCCAAGCGCAATCAATTGCGCAACGAGCGTTGCCGATTCGGTGGGGGTATAGGCGAACGCGGGGCACGCGGCGGTGGTGGGAATGCCGGCCAGATCGATGTTGTCCTTGATCGCGAACGGAATGCCATAGAGCGGAAGTGTATTGATATCCCGCCCTTCCAGTTCATCCAGATAGGGCGCGATTTCGGTTTCGCTCAGTAAATGAATGAAGAGATGGAACTCGGGATTGAGGTCGGCGGCTTTCGCGAGCAGTCCGGCAATCAGTTTGCGAGGCGTGATTTCTTTGGCACGATAAGCGGCGCGCAGCGTTGACATGCGCAGGTCGAAAGAAGACATTGTTTTTCCTGATCTGACTGGTTAAGACCGTTCGATGATTACAACCCGCTGGCCTGCGCGTACAGGCGAGCCCGGCGACACATACACGTCGCTCACGGTCCCTGCGCATGGCGCACATACCGATATCTCCATCTTCATCGACTCGATGATAAGCAGTACGTCCCCCGCTGAAACCGTTTCGCCGGTCGCCACGCGGACCTGCCAGAGATTGCCTGCGATCTCGCTGTCAACCGCCACCTGACCGTTTTCCAGCGGCGCTATTTCAGTGCTTTCCGGTGCCGGCGCTTCAAGGCTTTCCTCCGATGCTCCGGCTTCACGCCAACGTTCGCGCTCAGCCTGGAAGGCCGCTTGCTGACGCTCGCGGAAGTGCGCTATGCCATCTGCTTCGCGGGCTAGAAATGCCTGATAACCGGCAAGAGACAACTCTGTCTCCTCGATCTTCAGTGGATAGCGCCCCAGCGGAAAATCCGCGCGGATGCGTGTCAGTTCGTCGGCGGAAACCTCGTAGAAGCGAATCTGATCGAAGAAACGCAGCAGGTAAGGGCGCCCCGCGAAATCCGTGATCTCGCGATAACGATTCCACATCTGCAATGTGCGCCCGACGAACTGGTAACCGCCCGGCCCCTCCATGCCATACACGCACAGGTAAGCACCGCCGATCCCCACTGAGTTCTCCGCCGTCCACGTCCGCGCGGGGTTGTACTTGGTCGTTACCAGACGGTGGCGCGGATCGAGCGGCGTTGCGACTGGCGCACCCAGGTAGACATCGCCGAGACCCATCACCAGATAACTCGCGTCGAACACGATCTGCTTGACCGCGCCGATGGAATCGAGGTCGTTCATTCGACGGATGAACTCGAGATTGCTGGGGCACCATGGCGCGTCGCGGCGCACCGTCGTCATGTATTTATCGATAGCGAGCCGGCACGCGGGATCATCCCAGGAGAGCGGCAGATGCACGATCCTCGATGGCACGCGCAGATCCTTTTGCAGCAGTACCTCCTGCCACGCTCGCTCGATCTCGGCAAGCAGGCGCCTGAGCGGCAGGCGTTCCGGCTGGTAGTGGATCTGCAGGGAGCGAATGCCCGGTGTCAGGTCGATCACGCCGGCCAACGCGAGTGCTTCAAGTGACTGCATCAACGCGTGACCGCGAAAACGCAGCACGAGATCGAGTTCGGGCGGCCCGATTTCGAGCAGCAAATGCGTGTCGCCCGAGAGCCTTGCGACCAGCTTTGCGGCGTCGGTTCCGGTGTCGAGAACGATTGGCGAAGTGAGTGATTCGCACGGAGCGTAATCGGGCTCGCGCTGAATTTCCAGCGTCTCCAGTTCATGCAGCCGGGCGGCTGCGGCCTGACGAGCCGCGTCAATCTGCACGGGTACGAAGCGGACTTTATCGCCGGCTTTCAGCTGCCCGATCTGCCAGAGATCCGCCTCGATGATCGTGACCGGACAAACGAAACCGCCTAGGCTGGGACCATCGGGTCCGAGGATCACGGGCATGTCCCCGGTGAAATCGATTGCGCCGACCGCGTACGGGTTATCGTGAATATTGGATGGGTGCAGCCCGGCTTCGCCACCGTCCTCGCGCGACCATTCGGGCTTGGGCCCGATCAGGCGCACGCCGGTGCGGCTCGAATTGAAATGGATTTCCCATTCGGTTGCGAGGAACTGCTCGATATAGCGCGGGCTGAAGTATTCAGGCGCGCCGTGAGGGCCGTAGATCACACGCAGCGTGCGCACGGTCTCCAGTTCAGGCACGAAGAGCAGGGCGGCGCCTGCGCTGACATCGGTCAGGGGATTGAGATGGAGCACGTCGCCGGCGCGCAGCGCACGGCCGCCGTGACCGCCGAACTGGCCGAGCGTAAACGTGCTGCGACTGCCTAGATAGACTGCGACGTCGAAGCCGCCACGCACGCACAGGTAAGCCCGCGCGCCCGCGCCGCGAATCGTGCCGAGCGTGAGGGTCGAACCGGCGGGAATGAACAGCGTGGTATGCAGCGGTTGTTCCACTTCGTCCAGCAACACGGGCAAGCTCGCGCCCGTGACAGCCACAACAGCATCTGTATTGAAGCGCAGCGCCGGACCGCTCATGGTGATCTCAAGAGCGGCAGCGTTCGTGTCGTTGCCCAGCAGGCGGTTGCCAAGCCGCAGCGCGCGGTCGTCCATTGGGCCCGATGGCGGAATGCCCACGGCCCAGTAACCTAGCCGCCCCGGGTGATCCTGTACGGTGGTTTGCGTGCCGCCGCTCACCACTTCTACCGTGCTTGCGTGATACCGCAGCCGTTCAAGGCAGCGTGTCCAGGGTTGGCCGGAAGCGAACGGCGTGTCGTCGATAATCTGGCGCAGGTAGTCACGGTTCGTCTCTACGCCATAGAGGCGCGTGTCGTGCAACGCATTGGCGAGAGCACGGCGGGCTGCGTCGCGCGTGGGGGACCACGCGATAACTTTCGCCAGCATTGGGTCGAAGTACGGGGGCACCTCGCAACCGGCTTCAATCCAGGTGTCGATGCGAAGCGTGCGACCGTCGGCGAGAGGGAACGCAACGTCGGTCAGGAGGCCCGGGCTCGGCTTGAAATCGCGGCCCGGATCTTCGGCGTAAACGCGTGCCTGGATCGCGTGACCAACAGGCTTTAGCGTCGCGGCCAGATCACTCAAAGGCGCGAGCGTCCCCGCCGCCAGTTCGATCATCCAGCGCACCAGGTCGACTCCCCAGACCTGCTCGGTCACGCCGTGCTCGACCTGCAAGCGCGTATTCACCTCGAGGAAATAGAACTGTTGCGCGGCGCTGTCGTAGACGAATTCGACCGTGCCCGCCGAGCGGTACTCCACGGCCTTGGCGAGCTTGATCGCGGCTTCGCAGAGCGCCTCCGGCATGCCGTCCGGCAGACAGGGCGCGGGCGTTTCTTCCAGCACCTTCTGGTTGCGCCTCTGCACCGAGCAGTCGCGGACGCCAAGTGCTATGGCGTTGCCGCGGCCATCGCCGAACACCTGAACTTCAAGATGCCGCGCCCGCTCGATGTACTTTTCAAGGAACACGCCCGCGTCGCTGAAGTTGTTCAGGCCGAGGCGCTTTACTACATCGAAATGCGCACCGAGTTCGGTCGCGCTCCAGCAGACACGCATGCCTATGCCGCCACCGCCCGCCGTGCTTTTCAGCATGACGGGGTAGCCGATTCTTTCGGCGGCCTGCAACGCGGCGTTCACGTCTTCAAGAAGACTCGTGCCTTCGAGCATCGGCACGCCCTGTTCCGCTGCGATTGCGCGGGCCGTGTGCTTCAAACCAAAGGCGCGCAATTGCGCGGGCGTGGGTCCGATAAACGCAATGCCCGCTGCTTCACACGCTTCACCGAACTCCGCATTCTCCGAGAGAAAACCGTAGCCCGGATGGATCGCCTGCACGTTTTCCCGGCGCGCGATGTCGAGGATCTTCGCGGCGTCCAGATAGGTGACCGACGCCGGTCCGTCTCCGAGACCATGAGCAATCGTGGCCTCGCTGACATGCAGACTGGCGCGATCCGCCTCCGCATAGACCGCGACACCCTTGACATCGAGTGCGCGAAGGGTTCGAAGGATGCGGCACGCTATGGCACCGCGATTGGCGATAAGGACTTTCTCGAACATGAGGGATGACGGATGCGTGGGCGGGCCGTCCCGCCACGGGAAAATGCATGCCGCGGTCGTCCACGGCAAAAGGCGTCGCTGAGTCGCTGGACGCCGCGTCTACTTGAGCTTCAGTTCTTCGCGCTTGCGGGTGCAGGAGCGGCCCGAGCGCACGAGCAACACGAAATAGAGCCAGTCGCGCCAATGCTTCAGTTCCATATCAGCAACTCCGCAGGCGTGGGGTTGTAGGCGTTGCAAGGGTTGTTCAGTTGCGGGCAGTTGGAGATCAGCACGATCACGTCCATCTCCGCACGCAGTTCCACGTATTTACCCGGCGCCGAAATACCGTCTTCGAAGCTAAGGCTGCCGTCGGACGTGACCGGCACGTTCATGAAGAAGTTGATGTTCGCGCCAATGTCCTGTTTCGACAGGCGTCCGTCGTGCGCACAGGCTCGCAGGTAATTGTCGCGGCAGCTATGCATGTAGCGTTTTTCCAGCGCATAACGCACCGTATTGCTCTCCTGGGCGCACGCGCCGCCGAGCGTGTCGTGACGGCCGCAGGTGTCCGCCACAAGGGTGAGCATCGGATTGCCGAGGTTTGAATAGAGCACGGTTCCCGTGGTGAGATACAGGCTCTTCTGGCGCCGCAGCGTGCGTTGCGGATCGAAGCGTTCGCGAGGATCGGCAAGACTGTAGAACAGCGTATCCACCGCTTGATTGCCCTCGAGATCCAGAATGCGCAGGGTCTGGCCGGCTCTCACTTCGTGAAGCCAAGGTTCCCCGGCCGCAAGCGTTTCGCGCAAGACGGCGTGTTCGGGAAGTTTGTCGCTGTGCTTGAGCGTTGTAGTCATGGTGTCAATTCCGCTTAGAGAAAGAACCGGTCGGTGTTGATGAAACCGCGCACGTTTTCTTCACACGAGGTACGGCAGAATTCGGCGGCCTGTCTATCCGCCTGTGTGAGCGAAAGCTTGACCGGCTTGGGCGCATAGTCGGAATTCGGATCGAGCGGATGCTGGATTGCAGTCAGCACGACAAGTGTGTTCATCGGGGCGTAGAGTTCGACGTAGTCGCCGGCCTTTGAATTGCCCGGGACGAAATTCAGCGCGCCTTCGCTCGTGACATCAACGCGGCTGAAGAGATTCAGCGTCATCAGCAGGTCGGAGAGGGAGAGTCCCCATTTGCCGAGTTCAACCAGCAGGTTGTCCGTGCCATTGCGATAAAACGCGTTACGTAGTTCCTGATAGCGGCCCACGCCGTATTTGCTGTTCACCTCGTCGGCGTTGGACACACCGCCTAATGCGTCATGCCAGCCGCATGTGTCGGCGACTATGGCGGCGAGCACACGGCCCATGTCGGAATACAGGCAGTGGCCGGCGGTCAGCTTCGCGGTGTGCTGGCACTTCAGCGTATCCGGGAGGTTCAGCCGTTCGCTTTTCTCGGCGGCGTTGACGAGCATGAGGCTGACGTTTGCCCCGCCACGCAAGTCGGTAAGACGCAGGCACTGACCGCGCTTCACCATCAGCGAAGCATGGCCGCCGCCTGGGACGGTTTCTTCCAGTAGCCAATCCATTTTGGGTTTCCTTTAAACCGGGATCACGTCCGCGCGCAGGGCGCCTTGCACGGCGGCCTGCGCCACGTGAAGGGACGACGCTGAATCGCGGGTGTGATCGAGTGGAATGTTGTAGGTGATACGCGCGCCATAGGCACCCGGTGCTTGAGGATCGACGCGCACCTTGTCGAATACGAGCACGCGGCTGCCAAGCGTGAAGCCTTCTTTCAGGTCGTGCGTGACCATGAAGATCGTCAGGTTCGATTCGCGCCAGAGACCAAGCAGCAGTTCGTGCATGTCCCGGCGGATACCGGGGTCGAGTGCGCCGAAAGGCTCGTCGAGCAGCAGCACGCGTGGTTTCATCACCAGCGCTTGTGCGATTGCCAGACGTTGCTGCATGCCGCCCGAGAGTTGCCGCGGGTACTTGTCCAGCGCCGCGCCCAGGCCGACGCGTTCGAGCATGGCGACCGCTTCGTCCAGCGCCGCGCGGCGGCGTGCACCGAACAGCCTGCCGGTGAACTTTGCCTGTGGCAGTTCCAGTCCGAGCAGGACATTGCGAACCACGCTCAGATGTTCAAATACCGAGTAGCGCTGGAATACTACGCCGCGATGTTCATCAGGCTCGGCGGGCAAAGGCTTGCCGTCGAGCAGGATCTCGCCGCGTGTCGCCTTTTCCTGGCCCAGCAAGAGGCGCAGGAAGGTGGACTTGCCGCAGCCGGAAGCCCCGACCATCGAACAGAATTCGCCTTCCGCAATGCTGAGGTTCAGCCGCTCCAGGACGACCTGGTCGCCATATTTCTTCCATACGTTGCGTACTTCGATCATCGCGCGCCTCCGCCGAACCACGGAAACATCCATTGCGTCAGGCGTCTTAGCGCTTCGTCCATCAGCCAGGCGAGCAGCGTGATCCACATCACGTACGGGAGGATCACGTCCATTGCCAGATAACGGCGCACCAGGAAGATGCGGTAGCCGAGACCGTCGGTTGATGCAATGGCTTCGGCCGCAATGAGAAACAGCCACGCGGAGCAAAGCGACAGCCTCATTGCGACCAGGAGACGCGGCAGCAACTGCGGCAGGATCACACGCAGGATCAACGTCCAGCTCGTGGCCCCCAGGGTCTGGGCCTTCACCCACAGCTCGGCCGGAATCTCGCGGGTACGTGACTGCAGGTCGCGAATGATCATCGGTGTGATGCCGATCACGATCAGGACGACCTTCGACAGTTCGTCCAGTCCGAACACGATGAACAGGATAGGCAGCACCGCGAGCGGTGGAATCATTGAGAGCACCGTGATGAACGGCGAGAAGGTTGCACCCACCAGCGGCAACGCGCCCGTTGCGATCCCCGCGACCAACGCGATAGCTGCGCTGACCGCGAGCCCGATGCCCAGCCGCCTGAGGCTCGACACCGTGTCGTCCCAGAGCAGGTATTCGCCGGTGCGCTTGTCTTCCGTGAACGCGACCTGCTTGATGGCGTCGCTCATTTGTGCGGCGCTTGGCAGCAGCTTGTCGTCGGGATTGACCTTGAGCCGCAGCGACGACCCGGTGAAATAGATCGCCACCAGCACGATGAACGGCAGCAACAGCAGCATGAGGCCGCCGCTTCGGCCGGGATGTTGATTGATGAGTCGCATGGCGCGCACCTTGGTTGGAGAAATGCCTGGGCTTAGAGCTTGCCCGCAGCCGCCATGGCGACATACGACGGATCGAAGCGCAGCTTGACGTTGCTCTTGCTGCCAATCACGACACCTTTGTCGAACGCCATGCCGACCGCATCCGCGCTTGGCGCGCCCTGACCGAGCAGGCCGTGATCGAACGAGAATCTGGCGACCCGCGTCATGATCACCGGCAGGTTGGGGCTGCTGACAAAATCGAGTGCGGCTTGCGGCGTGTAGAAGAGGGCGGTGGTGGAGAGCTGACCCTTGAAGCCCGCGAGATCGGTCCCGGAAGACTTGGCCATTGCGGTCAGCGCAGCCGTGCTGCCGGGGCTGTTCGCATGCATCAGCGCGACCATCTCGAACCACGCGCCGGTGAGTGCCTTGCCGAGCGCCGGGTTCTCCTGCAGTGTCTTCGTGTTGACGACCATCATGTCCATGATTTCGCCGGGGATCTTGCTGGAGTCGAAGACTTCGGTGACGTTCGGCTGAGCCTTGAGGTCGGCGAGCATCGGGTTCCAGGTCACCGCCTGCTGGACTTCGGGCGTGGCGAATGCCGCTGAGATATCAGCGTCCGACGTGTTCACGACCTTGAGGTCACGCTCGGTCATGTGGGCGCTTTCAAGGGCGCGTGCGAGCAGGTAATGCGAGACGGAGAACTGGACCAGATTGATCTGCTGGCCCTTGAGGTCCGTGAGCTTCCTGCCCTTGCCCTTGATGAGCACACCGTCGTTGCCGTTCGAATAATCGCTGACGATCAACGCAGTCGAATCAACGCCGCCGGACGCGGGAATGGTCAACGCGTCCATGTTGGTCATCGCGCAGCCGTCGAACTTGCCCGCGGTGTATTGATTGATGGATTCGACGTAGTCGTTGAGCTGCACGACATCCACGTTGATGCCGTATTTTTTGGCCCATTTGGAAACGATGCCCTGGGTCTTGGCTTCGCCCCACGGCATCCAGCCAGCGTAGATAGTCCAGCAGACCTTGAAGTCCGTGCGGCCGGCGGCGAATGAGGGGGTGGAGGCGAGGGTGACGAGAGAGACGGCGGCGATGCCGAAAAAGCGAACAAGCTTACGCATGAGTGTGACCTCAGAGGGGACGGTTAGCGGGCGGCCAGGAGCAGCGCGAATATCGCGTTCTCTCCCGGGCTTTTATCCCGCCGTGTAACCTCGCCTGAGGTCGACAACTCTCGGACCAGCACCCGCTCGACTAAGCCAAGCAGGCCGGAACCCTAGTCATCCATTTCCAGATTGTGTGCTTTGACCGGATGCTGCGCCGGCTCCTTGCATTTGTTCTTAAGCGATAAGCGTGCCATCAGCCTGAGTGCTTGTTTCTTAAAGAGCCGGTTCGAAACAGGTGCTCGGGTTTGGGCCTTGGCGCACCGCGTTAAAGCACCCGGCGCACAGTGCTCGTGCATGCCTTGCGCCGTCAAGGCAGCCCGCTAACCCCCTCCCTCGAGCCGGGGTATTCCCCAATCAACCGTGTTAACCCCAGGATATTGAAGCCCTCTGTGAATGTCCTTATGATCGGTGCAACGATTTAGTAAAACGTTCTACCAAATCACAAGAATTAGACGGATGACAGACGGAGACAAGGAAATGCCCGGATCAGATCATTGCTTTTCACCTTATTTATCAGGTCGTTCTCTATCGCGCCGCCGCTTTGTGCAGACCGCTGGCGCAGCGCTTGCCACGCTCGCGCTTCCGGTGATCGGGCGTGCGGCGCCGCCCGTCCAGTTGCGGTTTTCATCCACCATGACCGCCGACGAAAATTCTGCGCACTACATCTATTACCAGCGCCTTCAGGCCAACCTCAAGAAGAGCGTGGGTGATCAGATTCGTGTCGACTTTTTTCCGAATGGACAGTTGGGCAAGGAGGCTGACGTTGTCCAGCAGGTTCGGCTGGGTTCGATCGACATGATGATCACGGGCAGCTCGATCTGGGCAACCGCGCTTCAGGAACTCGCGCTGCTGGACCTGGGTTTCCTCTTCGATAACTGGGCGCACGTCGGCAAGTCCGTCGATCACGGTGTTGCCGATGTGTACGACAAGCTGATGCAATCGCGTACGGGATGTTCGATCATCGGCTGGGGTTCGCATTTCAACGCACGCAGCGTCTACACCAAGCCCGCGATCAAGGACCTCGCCGCGCTGAAGAACGTCAAGCTGCGCGTGCTGCCCACGCAGGCCTTTATCGAAACCTTCAAGCTGATGGGCGCCATTCCCACGCCGATTGCTTTCAACGAGGTGTACACCGCGGTGCAGACAGGCGTGGTCGAAGGTTTCGAACACGACGCGGCCAGCGTACTGTCAAACAAACTCAATGAGGTGGTGCAGAACAGTTGGCAGACGAATCATTTGTTCAGCCCATGCATTACGGTGATCGGCAAGCGGGGACTCGCGAAGATTCCGGACGCTATCAAGCCCCAGTTCCTGGACGCGGCCCGTGAGGCGAGCTTGTACCAGCGGCAGGAGGCGGCAACGAAGGGAGCGGACGCGCTTGGCGCCCTCAGGAAGGCCGGCATGACCTTCTACCCGATGGCCGATGCCGAGCGCAACAGCGTTCGCAAGCTGATGCGCGACAAGCTCTGGGTGCCGTTCACGCAAAGCAATCCGGTGACGGCGCCGGTACTGGCCGCCATTGACGCCGCACGTGCCTGAGGTGCCTGCGCCGCTCGTGGTGTCCGCTTCCGGACCATGAACAGAGAACCGAAACATGAATGAATCACTCAGCAAGATGGCGCCCCACGAGTTGCGCATGGCCGATGGTCCGCACGACGTGGCAGGGCCAGCGGTGGGAAGCCCGGCCGTTAGCGCAGGCACGTGGGGCTTCGGCACGCTGACCACTAGCGGCCGGTTGCTCGCCACGCTGTGCATTTTCATAGAACGTCTCTGCGGCATAGTACTTGCCGTCGATGTCCTGGTGGTGTTCGTCTCGGTGATCCTTCGATACTTCGTGCACCATCCCGTCGACTGGGCGGAGGAAGTTGCCCGCGGTCTCATGGTGACCATGGTGTTCCTGGGCGGCGCGACCGTGCTTGCACGCCGTCAGCACGTCAATATCGATTTCTTCCGCACCTTGCTGCCGCGGTCGTGGCGTGCAGCCGCGCTGCAGATTGGCTACTGGGGCATTGCGGGCACCGCGGGCGGCCTTGCATATTCGGCGTGGCTGTTGCTGGAAGACTCGGCCAACGTCACCACGCCGATGGGCTTGCCGCAATGGATCAACGTATTGCCCGTGCTGTTGGGCGCCGTGCTGATGACAGCCGCGGCGGTAGCCAGTGCGATCACCGGCGCGACCCGCACGACATGGCTGACCCTGGCTTGCTGCTGCGTGGCGGCCGCTGCGGTGTGGGGCTGGAACACCGCTTTCCCGCAATATGCGGTGGCGCCGTGGGCTTTGCTGCTAGCGGGTTTTATCGCCGGCTTGATGGTCGGCGTACCCATTGCGTTTGTGCTGGCTTTGTCGGCGCTGCTATATTTCATCAGCGACCCGACCCTGCCCATGATCATCTATTCGCAGCAGGTGATGGCCGGGATGGATCACTTCGTGCTCCTCGCTATTCCGTTCTTCGTGCTGGCCGGACTGGTGATGGAAGTGAACGGCATGTCCTCCCGCCTGATTGAGTTGCTGGTGCGGATCTTCGGCCGCGTGCGCGGCTCCATGAACCTCATCGCCATTCTTGCCACCGCGTTTTTCTCCGGCGTATCAGGCTCCAAGCTCGCCGATATTGCCGCGGTCGGGGGCATCGTCGTGCCGGCCGTGCGACGTACGCGGCAGGACCCGAACGAGACCGCCGCGGTGCTCGCTGCATCGGGTGTGATGGCTGAAACCATCCCGCCTTGCATCAACATGATCATCATCGGTTTCGTTGCCAACATTTCGATCGGCGGGCTGTTTCTAGCGGGCATTGTGCCGGCGGTGGTAATGGCGCTCGCTCTTGCCACAATGGTGGTGATCTTCGGCAAGAAGGTCGATCCACGCACGGCCTTCGCCAGCCGCAAGCCCATTTTCAGGCTGCTCGGCGGGGCGCTGGTCGCGCTCGTGATGGTCATCATGATCGGCAAGGGCGTGACCTCGGGGATCGCGACGTCCACCGAAGTGTCCGCGTTCGCCGTGGTCTATGCTCTCGTGATCGGCGGCCTTGCGTTCCGGGAACTGACGCCACGTGCGATAGCGCGCTTGTTCGTGCGCGCTTCAGCCATGGCGGCGGGCATTCTGTTCATCATCGCGGCGGCGTCCAGCGTCGCGTTCGCACTGACCATCCTGCAGATCCCTTCCATGTTGTCTGCCGGCATGCTCGCACTTGCGCATACCTACGGAAGCGTCGCGTTCCTGGCGGTATCCGTGCTCATCATGATCGTGTTCGGCGCGGTGCTGGAAGGCGCCCCGGCACTCATCATCTTCGGTCCTTTGCTGGTGCCCATTGCCGTGCAGGTCGGCATCAACCCGCTGCATTTCGGCACGATCGCGGTCACCGCAATGGGGTTCGGCCTGTTCTCGCCGCCGTTCGGCCTGGGCTTGTGCGCAACCTGCGCCATGACAGGCACGCGGGTCGAGGACGTCTCGCGCCGCATGCTCAAGTACCTGGCGCTGCTTGTGGTGATGCTGGTGCTGCTGATCCTCGTGCCGTCCATTTCGCTATGGTTACCGCGGCATTTCAACATGGCTTGATACGGACATACCATGGCTACGATTCATGACGTTGCGGCGCTCGCGGGGGTATCGACCAGTTCGGTGTCGAACGTGCTTAACGGACGCACCGAGAAGCTGAGCGCCGCCACTTATTCGCGCGTGGAGGAGGCGATCCGCAAGCTCGCATTTCGTCCCAATCGCGCGGCACGCCAGTTGAAGACCGGGCATACGCCCATGCTCGGGCTGCTGGTGCCTTCCACCGCGAACCCGATGTACGGTCAACTCGCGCTGAACGTGGAGGCCGCGGCGCAGTCGCGATTCAACTACCGGCTGCTGCTCGGCAACACGCATCGGGACAAGCAACAGGAAGCGCGCATGTTCGAAGACCTGCTTTCGTTCGGGGTGCGCGCGGTGATCATTGTGTCGTCACTCAATGACGAGCGTCATCTCGAAGACGCCGTCGCTCGTGGCCTGGCTGTAGTCAGCTACGACCGCAGCGCGAACGACGGCAGCCATTCGCTGGTCGACCATGTATCGGCCGACAATTACCAGGCCGGTTATCTTGCGGCCGACCACCTCATCGCGTACGGCCACCGGCGGCTTGCGTTCCTCGTACCCGGCGGCAAGACGCTTAGCCGCGGCGAGAAGATCGACGGCTTCCGCGAACGAGTGTCACGCGAAGGGCCGCGCTATAGCGCAAGCGTGGTCGAAGGGCGCGTGTCGGAGGCGTTCGGCGATTCAGAACTGCCCGACCTGGGCTTTGCGATGGCAAGCCAGGTTGCCGCGATGCGTCCGATGCCCACGGGCATTGTGACCGTCAACGACATGCTCGCGATCGGCTTGATGTCCGGGCTGCAGCAACTGAATCTGCGGGTACCCGACGATATATCCGTCGTCGGCATGGACGGCTTGTCGGTCGCCGCGTTCACCAATCCGGGTTTGACGTCGGTCGCGATGCCATTGACGGAGATGGCCGGCACCATGGTTGAACGCGCCATCGCCCGCTCGACGCAGCCTGATTTGCCGGCTGCCGATTTTCTTTTTCAACCTGCGTTAATCGCGCGTCAGTCGGTTGCCAAACCGCCGCGCGCCAAAAAGGCGGCCTCATCGACATGACGAAGATCTATTTGACCCACTCGCCCGATGCGCTCAAGAACTACTACGGAGACCGGGCGCTTGCCGAACTGTTTGCGCTCGGTGAAGTGAAGCTCAATCCGTTCGACCGGCCGTTGTCACTGGACGAACTTGTTCGTGAAGCGCAGGGGCAGGATATTGTCGTGGCAAGCCGCGATTCAGCGGCTCCAGCCGCGCTCTTCGACCAGTTGCCCGAGCTGATCGCGTTCTGCCGCGTGGCGGTGGATATCCGCAATATCGATGTCAGTGCCGCAAGCCGTCACGGCGTCCTCGTGACACGCGCGACGCCGGGCTTCGACACGTCGGTCGCGGAATGGGTCGTGGGCGTGATGATCGACCTGAGCCGCGGCATCAGCGCGGCAGCCGCGGCGTACTGGCAGCAACGCGCGCCGGTCATTGCAATGGGACGCGAATTGCGCGGCTCGGTGCTGGGCATTGTGGGCTACGGGTTTATCGGTCAGCGGCTCGCAGAGCTTGGCATCGCGCTGGGCATGCAGGTGGTGGTGAACGATCCGCTGATCAGGATCACGCAGCCGGGCGTTGAACAGGCTTCATTCGACGATGTACTGAAGCGTGGCGATTACGTTGTCTGTCTTGCACCGGCCACGCCGGAGACAGCCGATTTGTTCAATAGCGCGGCGTTTGCGCAGATGCGGTCTCACGCATTTTTCATCAATGCGTCGCGAGGCGAACTGGTTGACGATCATGCGCTGCTTCATGCGCTCGATGCCGGTGTGATCGCCGGCGCGGCGGTGGATGTGGGCCGTGCCGCCGATCAGATGCCGAGCCCGGCGCTGGCAGCTCATCCGAAACTTGTCGCTAGTCCGCACGTGGGGGGGCTTACGCCGCCCGCCATCGAGCATCAGGCGATGGACACGGTGCGGCAGGTCCGGGCGCTGCTCGACGGCGTCATACCTGAGCATGCGGTCAACGCGGAATGCGCCGCGCGGCTGACGCGTTTGCCGGGTTTTTCCGGCGTTTTGCAAGGAGAGCGTTCGTGATCGACACGTCCCTGAACATGCTTGACAATGCGTGCGATTGCCACGTTCACATCTACGACTTCGAACGTTTTCCTCTCGCCAGTACCTCGACTTACGGACCGCCACAGGCGTCGTGGAGCGACTACACGGCAGTCCAGCGGCACCTGGGTCTTGCACGCGCGATCCTCGTGCAGCCTACAGGTTACGGTTATGACAACCGCTGCCTGCTGGATGCATTGAAACAGGCCGGCGGGGCAGCTCGCGGGATTGTGGTGATCGGACCCGACACACCCGCTAGCGAGTTGCGGGCCATGCATGACGCAGGGGTAAGAGGCGTGCGTTTCATGATGATTCCCGGCAGCGGCGGCGTGCTTGCATGGGACGACCTGGAAGCCGTTGCGAGCCGCATTGCGGAGTTTGGCTGGGTGATCAATCTTCAACTCGATGGCCGCGATTTAGCGCAGCATGAGGCGCGTCTGCGCGCGTTGCCGTGCCTGCTTACCATTGATCACATTGGCAAGTTCCTGGAGCCGGTCGCCACCGACCACTCCGGTTTCCGGAGCCTGCTTGGCCTGCTCGATGCAGGTCGGACCTGGGTGAAAGTATCGGCTCCGTACGAGACCTCGAAGCTCGGACCGCCCCATTACGACGATGTCAGCAAGCTCGCCAGCGCACTGACCGGCTCGTACCCGGAGCGTTGCCTGTGGGCCAGCAACTGGCCGCATCCGGGCCGCAAGCCCGTGCCCAATGATGCAGAGATGCTTGCGCTTCTGTCGTATTGGGCTCCGGACAGTGCTGTGCGCCGGAAGATTCTCGTCGACAATCCCGGGCAGTTGTACGGCTTCGACACTTGAGCCGGTGCAACGGCGATTGTTACTGCGATTTCTTTTCGATGCGCATGGCGCGCGGTGAATCCGTCATTACCGCGTCTATACCGAGAGCGGCTGCTGTTGCGTATGCGTCTGCCGAGTCCACACCGAATGCGACGATCTTTACGTCGCCGTTGGTCTTGAAGCATTTGACGGCAGCAGGGGTCCACCACTTCGCATCCACCTTCGACACCCCCGTTCCCAACGTGAAGCGCTCGATCACTTCAACCTGACGATGCAGCTCGATCCCCACCCAGCTTCCGGCGGGAGGCGGGTTGTCGCAGGTCCCACCCAGCGAGAGATCGACCAGGCGATTGCGGGTCGCATCGCGCGTCTCGAACACCTGTGCCTGGCGGTGCGTTTTCATCAACTCGATCGCTTCGGCGTCAGTGGAGTACAAGCGCACGCGCGACCACGCGTTCGCGCTGTCCAGAACCTGCGCGACCGCTTCGACCAAAGGCGCCGCGGGCGTTTGCTTCATGTCGAGCATGATTGGTACATTCCGCGGCACCGCGTCCAGTGCTTCATGCAATGTAGGAATGCGCAGCGGGTTGGCGCGATACGGGTAGCTGAGTTGGCCCGAGGCGTCCTTGCGGCTGAACGAATAACCCGCGTTGAGCTTGCGAAGGTCGCTGAGCGTGATCTCGTCCAGGCGGCCCTGTCCGTCAGTCAGAGAACCCAGGTCGGCCGGGCGATAGAGAACGGGGACTCCATCCTTCGTTACCTGGACAGTCATCCAGAGTGCGTCGGCGCCATTCTCGAGGGCGGTGCTGAACGCTTGTAGCGTGTTCTCCGGCGTATCCCCGGTGCCACCCCGATGCGCGATGACAAACGGCGCGGCAAGCGCGGGCGTCAGTGGGAGCGCGATGACGATCGCCAGTGCAAGCGCAGCGACGCGCAAACACGCAGGCCGTGGAACCGGTGTTCTTCCCGTCAGCGTAACCGTGGCATTGATTTTTTGCTTCATTATTATGTTATCCGAAATGAATGGAAATGAGTCTATATCCGGAGTTATTTATTATATTGATCTGGCGCAAAAACGTGTGGAAAGATTCATCGATTATTGAAAAGGTGTTCAAGAGAAGTGGGCGCAACTATAGTCAGCACAGTTGACATTCGAATGACGATTCAGGGTATTGAAATGAACATTCAAAAACGCTATCGGGAAAACGATGGACTATTTGAGACAAACGGGCAGGACGATGAGACGGTGTCGTAAAGGGGCATGCAACGATTCCATTTACACTCGGGCTGCAGCCGGCGACTGCTGTAACAGTCCTGCCCGGGCGGCATTCAGAACGTGATCGGCACGGGACATTGCTGGATAATGGTTTGCGCACCACCGTTTCCTTTTTGCGCCATCCACCCTTTAAAACGCCGGACAGCATCAAATGAACGTCGGTCCTTTTTCGCTCCCCGTGCCACCGCTGATTTTCTTTATCAGCGTAATGGTCTCGTTGTTTGCCGGTTGGCTCTTTCGCAGGAACAGGGCGAATGTGGATGGCGCGGTTTTCGGCAGTGTGCTCACCGGGCTGGTCGTGGCTCGTCTGTCGTTCGTCCTGCGCTACCTGCCCGCTTATAAAGACGATTGGGTGAAGATGCTCGATTTCCGGGATCAGGGGTTCGACCTGGTTCCCGGCCTTGTAGCAGGAGGATGCGTGGCCGGCTGGTTTTTCCTGCGCCGCCGTTCAATGCGCATACCTTTGCTGGCTGCCGTGGTGGCAGGTGCAGTGGTCTGGAGTTCGGCCACCGTGGTGGTCAGTTTGTCGAGGCAGCCGGCAAATGTACCGGTTGTTTCGCTGTTGAATATCGATGGCGTTCGCCAGTCCCTCGCCAAAGGCGACGGCCGGCCAACCGTGGTGAACCTCTGGGCGACGTGGTGCCCGCCATGCCAGGCGGAAATGCCGGTGCTGGCGGAAGCTCAGGCGGGTACACCGGATCTTCATATTGTGTTCGTGAACCAGGGCGAGACGCGCGATGTAGTAAGCAGCTATCTGAATTCACATGATCTTCACATCAAGAACGCATTGCTGGACCCAGGTCTTGCGGTGGCAAGAGCGGTGTCGGCTACGGCTTATCCCACGACGCTCTTTTATGATGCACAAGGCCGCTTGCTGTCGGCCCACCTGGGGCAGTTTTCACGCGCTTCATTTGCTCAGGCGATTGAGCAGTTCTATCCGGACATTGCGTTAAACACCGGCCAGTGATTTCCATGGGGGCGTGCTTTCCACCCGGCTTCAGCGCGACGGACCATAGGAAATCATATGAACGGGTAGGGTGACGAATGTCTTTGTTTCTGCCGCTTACTGGATGACACCTGCCATGACCGCACAAACTGATACAGCCGCCGCATTCCCTTCATCGGTCGTTACGCTGCAAAGCAAATACGACTTCGAGGAGACCGTTTCCCGGCTCAAGGCAGCGCTGGCTGCGCATGGCGTAACGCTCTTCGCCGATATTGACCAGAGCGCAGCCGCTGCGAAGGCCGGTGCGAGCTTGAGGCCCACGCGGTTCCTTCTGTTCGGCAATCCGAAAGCGGGTACGCCGGTGATGGAAGCCAACCCGCACGCAGCGCTTGAGTTGCCGCTTAAGGCGGTTGTCTGGGAAGACAGCGGAAGCGCGGTATGGGTGGACTATCAGGACGTGACAGCAACGCTTGAGTTGGACTATAAGGTCGACGCAAACCTGATCGCTCCACTGAAGGCGATGCCGACGTTGCTAAGCGGAGCCCTGGCTTAGCGGCATGCAGTGTGACACGAATGCGCATTCGAAAAATGGCTTTCGTCCTACCCGTGCAGAGACGGGATTTTGTCCGGCACGGTAACATTGCCGGCTGAATCCAAACGTCACGCTCACCTCTTAAGACTCGACCCATGACAATGTCATTAGCCCTCGACCCCAACTTTTGCGATCTGCTGACGGACAGCCACCTTCGGGTGGTTGGTGCGCCGTTGCTCGATCCGGAAGTCTTGCAGGCCGATGCCGCACGATGGTTATACGAAGACGCACCATTTTGCGTAGTCGCGCACAACACGGATGCCGACCCGCGGTTTGTCTACGCAAACCGGGCGGCGCTGCAATGTTTCGAATACACGTGGGACGAAATGACGGCATTGCGTTCCCGGTTGTCCGCGGAACATCCCAATCGTAATGAGCGCGATGTTTTGCTTGAATCGGTGCGCACCAAAGGCTATGCAAGCGGATACCGCGGCCTTCGGATCGCCAGGTCGGGAAGACGCTTCTGGATCGAGGACGTGACGGTCTGGAACCTGATCAATCGCGAGGGAATCTATTGCGGGCAGGCTGCGACTTATCGGCAGTGGCAGGATGTTTAAGCGGTAGAGCGTCGGGTCCAATCTCATAGAGGCAGCTATGGGCAGTCCCGTTATCCGTAGCGACCGTTGTAGCCGTGGCACCATGATCAACGCTTAGCCCGTACCAAGACCGCTAACACATCGCAGATACGAATATGCATATCTGCTTTTGTTAAGACGGAGAATGACTGCCAGCCGTTAAGATGCGCTAACGATTATCGGGCGAACTTTCATGGCTAGCGCACCCATTCTTACCGACGGCGGCGGACGTCTCCCACCGTTACAGACCCTGGCGTATTTCGATGCAGCCGCCCGCCATCTGAATTTCACATCGGCGGCGCGTGAACTCGGCACATCGCAACCGGCCGTAAGCCATCGGATCAGTGCGCTTGAAGCAGACCTTGGCATGCCGCTTTTCAAGCGCTTGCACCGAGGCGTTGAACTGACGGAGGAAGGAGCCAGCCTGTTCGAAGCCGTGTTCGAGAGCCTGGACAGCATCCGCTCCCGCGTGTCTGACATACGGTCACGTCGCCGGCGCCGCACCTTGACCCTTGCAACCGATTTCGGCTTTGCGTCGTACTGGCTTTTGCCCCGGCTTGCGGAGTTGCGCAGCCTGATGCCGGAGTTCGACGTTCGCATTACGTCGTCGCAACAGGACTTCGACGCCATGCGTGATCACGCAGACCTCGCAATCACGTTTGGCTCCGGCCGGTGGTCGGGCTGCACGGTTCAGAGATTGTTTGCGGAGACGGTCGTGCCGGTCTGCGCTCCTTCGCTGCTAAAGAACAAGGAAGATCAACTGAGCCGCCAGGATCTGGCCGCACAGCGTTTCCTGCATCTGGAGAGCGCTGTTCCCTCGAGATGGCTTACGTGGGCGGACTGGTTCAACGAGCACGACTTCACCCCCGCGCCCGACAGCCGGCACTTCACATTCAATAGTTACTCCAATGTGATCGAGGCGACGGTAGCGGGACAAGGTGTCGCCCTCGGATGGATTCCGTTGATCGACCCGCTTATCAAGAATCGCAGTCTGGCAATAGCAAGCAATAGGACCATGACAACGAGCGGCGGTTATTACCTGCTCGTGCCTCCGACGGACCGGTTCGGCGAGGCAAGGGATCAATTGGTCCGATGGTTGCTCGCCGAGTGCGGGAAAGACGGGCAACATCAGGCCCACTGGGTGGAGACTGCAAGCAAACGGTATGGAAACCCCGTCGCCACGCTTGATCCAGCTTGAGGACCCGACCTTGGCACCTGCGCTTTTCCCGCGGATTCAGCTAGCAACCGCCAAGTTTGCTTCAGGCATAAGCATAGGGTTCACCGCTGCTGGTCCGATCTTTGAGCGCCGGCGCGCACAGGATATCCAAGCCAGGCGAACGCTCTCCCGATAGCCGCAATAAAGGCATATTGCCGCCCGGGCACGTTGACCAGTCCATTGACCGCTGAACTTCCGACTGCTTCGATTTCCACGAACGTGTCGTACGGCAGCACATGGCACGTGCCTTCCTGTATGTCTACCACAACGGGGGACGTCACATTCAAGAGCCAGTCCAAAGCAGGATCACGGCAGGTCAATCGAAGCACGCCGTCGATGGCGACAACCTGTGTTCCGGCACGCCGATGTCCGGCATTCAATTGTCCGGGATAGAAACATTGTCTGATCGCTTGCATAAGAGGGTCCTTCCGCGTTTGTCTGGGTGTGCGCCGGCCCTCTTAAGCACAGCTCAAGCTTAGTGAGCTGCCTCGCTTGGCGACAGATTCAGCGCTGTACAATCTGTTGCGCAACAGAGCCGTTATTACCCATCTGTTTCCGTCCAGATTCCCGGCGTCTGTGTCTGGCGCGAGCGACGTGTTACCCGCAGCATCTGGACAATGACCATGTCTTTTGAAATGCCGCCGCGCGACCTGCCCATGGCGGGCGAGCCGTTATATGAACGCCTTGCCGAGCACTACCGCCGGGTGATTGCCTCGGGTACGCTCGTGCCGGGTGATCGCATGCCGTCTGTCCGGGCCATGATGCTTCGGCATCAGGTCAGCCTCTCGACGGCGCTGCAAGTCTTCCGGCGACTCGAAGATGCGGGCTGGCTGCAAGCTAAACCACGTTCCGGATATTTCGTTCGCCGGCGGACGGTACCGGCTTTACCCAGTGTCGATGAACCGGAAAACCCTTCTGCTCCAATGGAAGCGCAGTTCGTCGGCCTGCACGAAGCCATTTCGAAAGTGATTGCGCAAGCCCAACGGTTTCCGGAGGCGCTGAACCTGGCGGGCGCAACGGCCGCGGCATCGCTTTACCCGACCGCACGGCTACAAGCACTGACAATAAAGATCCTGCGGCACCAGCCGACGCTGCTCACGGACGTCGGAGGGGAAACAGTCGGGGCCGTGCTTCGGCAAGCGATTGCAAAACGGGCTCTTTCGGCGGGCATGACGCTTTCGCCCGATGAGGTGACCGCCACGACCGGGGGTGTGGAGGCGGTGAACCTGGCGCTGCGCGCGGTGACCCGGGCAGGCGATACGGTCGCGATCGAATCCCCGGCGTTCTTTGGTTTATTGCAGATTATCGAGAGTCTGGGTTTGCGCGCGCTGGAGATTTCCACCAGCCCGACAACCGGCATGTCGCTCGAAGCGCTTGAAATGGCGCTGCTCGCCTACGGGAACATCAAGGCCGTGGTGGTCGTGCCGCATCTGCAGAATCCACTGGGCAGCGTCATGCCCAATGAACGTAAGGCCGGCCTCGTCCGGCTTTGCGCCCGGCACAAGGTTGCGGTGATCGAGGACGAGCCGTACAGGGAACTGCTTGATGACGCTGGTCAGAACAAACCTCTGAAAGCATGGGACCGCGACGGCGGCGTGATTCATTGCGCGTCGTTCAATAAGGTGCTGGCGCCTGGTTTGAGGCTAGGGTGGATGTCGTCGGGGCGATGGCACGAGCGCGTCAAGATGCCCAAGTATGCGCAGAGCCGGAACAACGAAAGTTTGTCTCAGCTCGTTGCCGCGGAATTCATCGGGTCAGGTGTGTACGACCGGCATCTCTTCCAGTTGCGGGAGCGATTGCGGACGCAACGGGAAGCTACCGCCAATGCGATCGCGCGTTATTTCCCCACCGGCACGCGGCTTAGCGTGCCGGTGGGCGGCGTAGTGCTTTGGGTGGAGCTGCCGGCCGGTACGGATTCGAGCCGGCTGTTCGAAGAGGCGCTGACACAAGGCATTCGCATTGCGCCCGGGACTATTTTCTCCAATTCCCGGCGCTTCGCTTCGTTCATTCGTTTGAGCTGTCCGCAGCCATTCGATCAAGCCGTGGACGATGCATTGCAGCGGCTTGGAAGGCTCGCTAGCGACATTGGCGCGTGATCAAAATAGCGGCGCTTCTTTAAGCCCGGCATCGCAAGAGTCTTTCTCCGGGCTTTCATAATTCAAGTCACGAGCTTATGTGTCGCGCGTGATGTGTTTTACCGGCGAGCAAGCGTAAAGAGGCATACAACAGCCGTTCGCTATTTCTTTGCTGTCCGGAGAATACAGTTGACTTGTGAATTAGCCGCTGCCTAAAATTCGCTCATTGTCATAAATCGGGCTAATGCCTTGGACACTTGTAGTCGTCGACCTCTGGATTATTTAGCTGCCTGACCGGCAGGACTCCGCGCTTGAATTCTCAGCCGCCGTCTTGCCATCAGGCAGACGGTGCGTGTCGCAGTATTTTTCCCGTGCATCCCTTAGCGCCAATCGGCCGCAGCGTTAGCGCGCGTCTGAATGGAGCCTTGCCGCGAGCCCATACTCGCGGCTGCTTTTGCCTGGCGCCTGTCCCTGTCGAGGAACGGGGGCGGCATGATTCACGTATAAGTCATGCCGAATCCAGCACCCGTCCGACAGGAGAGTTTGCCTGACTGTCATAGGACTGTCACACGCAGACAATACGGTGGGCCGCGCCGGCATTGCGCCGGTGCGGCCATTGAGAGTGCCTGAGCGGTCTTGGTCAGGCAATGCATGCGAACACGACAATTCAAAGAATCGCTTTATGATCCATGAGTACATTCTTCCAATGATCGCGGCTTTAGCGTGCGGCATTGCCATCGGTCTGGAGAGGCAGTTGCGGCAGCGAACGGCTGGCCTGCGCACCATTACGCTGGTGACCAGCGGCGCCTGCTTGTTTGTGATCCTTGGCGCCATGACCGGGAACGGAACCACGACCGTGACGCAGATCGCGTCGTACGTGGTGTCCGGTGTGGGCTTCCTGGGTGGCGGCGTCATCATGCGCGAGCAGGGCGCAATCCAGGGTATCAATACGGCTGCCACTCTGTGGTGCTCCGCGGCCGTTGGCGTTCTTTGCGGGGCGTCGCACTATGGGCCCGCCATCGCGGGAACCCTGGTGATTCTCTTCACCAACACCGTGCTGCGCGAGATAGGGCGCACGATCAATACCACGCCGGTCTCTTCCGCCGACCTCGTGCGCAAATACGTGCTGAAGGTAGTCTGCCGAGCGGAGGACGAGGTCAACATTCGGGCGATGATCACCAACTCGATGGTGTCGGCGCCGCTGTCGTTCCAGGGACTGAGCAGCACGGACCTCGACGGCGACCCGGGGCGTGTGGAAGTGATCGCAACGCTCGAAACGCATCCGAAATATCAGTCAAAGGTTGAGGCCGTTGCGAGCCGGCTCAGCATGGACAAGGGCGTATCAAGCGTTAGCTGGGCAGCGCTCGATACCGTGCCCGTGCCCGACTGACAACGCGTCACAGCCTGTCGGCATGACCGCGTGCCGGCACGCCTGGGGTATGGCATGGGTTTTGAAAGGATGCATCGGTAGTATCCGGGACAGCGATGCTTCTGCGAACCTGTGCTGACACGGTAGGCAGGCGTCGCTTCACCCATTCAAAGGTCGTAAATGAGTACCTATGTGTTGTTGGCTTGCGGGTTCGGAGCTGGGCTTGCGATTGCTCTCTGGGGAATATTCGACACGCTGAAGTATTCCCGGCGCCAATCGCAAGAGCACGATGATCACGCCCATTCCACAGGTGATAAATCCAGGCGATAAGCTCTCGCGGTGCAGGCGTTCATCCTGACGCTTGGCCGGATGCGAGCCCCTGCCATCCACCGCCAAGCGCCTTCAATAACAACACGCTTGCATCGAGCCTGCGTGCATCGATCTGGTCGGCGGTACGCTCGTTGGTTAACGCAATGGTCTGCGCGGTCACTACATCCAGATAGCTCACTGCACCCGCCCGAAACCGGTTGGTCGTCAGTGTCAACGCAAGCCCGGCAGCGGACGTTGCACGTTGCTGGCAGGCGGCCTCGCTCTGCAGCGACTGTAGCGCCGAGAGATTGTCCTCGACCTGTTGAAACGCGACGAGCACCGTCTGCCTGTAGTCGGCGACCGCCCCGTCGTATTGAGAGTGCGCGCTCGTCAGCGTGGCATCTCGCCGGCCACCGTCGAACAACGTGCCCACCAGTTGCGGACCGATGGACCAGAAGAGGCTGGGGGCGGTCAGCCACGGCGCAAAAAACGTGCTTTCGAGCCCGGCGCTTGCCGACAGGGCGAGATCGGGAAAGAATGCGGCGTGCGCCTCGCCTATCTGCGCATTGGCTGCAAACACGCGTCGTTCGGCAGCGGCAATATCAGGCCGGCGTTCGAGAAGCTGCGAGGGCAAGCTGGGAGGGATAGATGGCACAACGAAGGATTGCGGTTTGGCCGCAATGGAGAACGTCGATGCGGGCTCGCCGATCAACGTAGCGATCGCGTGCTGAAGCTGCGCACGCTGGACATCGATGTCCGTGTCCTGTGTCCGCGTACTTTCCAGTTGGGTAGAGGCCAACGCGACCGCCGAGGCGTCGATTGCGCCATTCTTCAGTTGCTGCTCCAGGATGCGCAATGCATCGGCATAGGCATTGACGGTGTCGTCGAGGAGTCTCTTCTGTGTATCGAGCGAACGCAGGTCGAAGTAATCGACAGCCAGGTCGCTTGTCATCGAGAGGCGCACCGCTTCAAAATCTGCCTCGCTTGCAGCCGCATTCGCCTGCGCGTTGACGGTTGCGTCTTTCACACGGCCAAACAGGTTGGGCTCCCACGAAGCGCTCAGGCCCGCCGAATAGTCCGGTACGGTCTTGCCCGCAAGCGAATGGCCTTCCACGTTCTGCGAGGTACGGAACCGGCTCACGGACGTGCCCGCGGTCACGGTCGGGAAGAAGCCAGCGCGCTGATAGTCGACGAGCGCGCGTGCCTGCTGCAATTGCGCGACTGCTTTCTTCACCGTCTGGTTCGATACGTCAATACGGCTTTCGAGCGCGTTCAACGCCGGGTCGCCGAAGACGGTCCACCATGGGCCGCGTGGCTGGGTATCGGCAGGTGCTGCGAGCGCCCAACCCGCGGCACCGGCATAGTGCGCCGGAACGGAGACGGCCGGCTTCTGGTAAGCCGGCATGGTGGAGCAAGCGCCGAGCGCGACGGTCAGGCAGGCGACCAGGGTCTTGCGGGCGAGGGCGGAGGGTGACGTAAGCATGGACGCGATCCTCAGGAAGCGGACGAAGCGATCTGCACCGGCTCGCCAGGGCTGATGGCGTCGCCCGGATTGTCGATCACACGGTCGGTGGCCGTGAGCCCGGTCGTGATTTCCATGTGGGTGCCGAAATCACGTCCGACGGTCACGGTCTTGAGGGCGGTTTTACCCGCACTGTCGACGACCGCGACGGTCACGCCATTGGGTCTGAACAGGAGCGCGCTCACCGGCAGGTCGAGTGCCGGGCTGGCATTCTGCAGTTCCAGATGTACCTGCGCGTAGGCGCCGGGCAGCAGCGCGCCGTCGTGATTGTCGACATCGACTTCCACGTGCATCGTGCGGCTGACCGGATCGATCGCGCCGGCACTGCGGGCGACTTTCGCGGCGAAACGCCTGCCGGGATATTGCTGCACGCTCAGATAGACCTCGGTGCCCGGCGTGACGTAGGGCGCATCGTTTTGCGGCACATCGACGAACACTCGCAACGTGTCCGTCTGCTCCACATGAAAGAGTTCACCGGGCATGGGAGCCAGCCCCGGCGAGCCGCCCGCCGTGACCAGCGCACCCACGTCCACGTTGCGAGCGGTCACCACGCCGTCGAAGGGCGCGCTCACCTTCTCGTACGACACAAGCTCGGACAGGCGTTGCACATTGGCCTGCGCGGACTGCAGCATGGCGCGTTTCGCCTCCATGTCGCTGACCTTCGTGTCGGTGTCCTGTTGCGAGACCGACTGCGTCTTCAGCATGTCCTGCCAGCGTTGTGCGCTGACTCGGGCGTAGTCGAAGTTGGCTTGCGCCGTTGCCGCGTCGGCGCGAGCCTGGCGAAGCTGCGCATCGAGTTCAGGTGTCTGGATGATGGCCAGCGTTTGCCCTGCCTTCACCCGGGCGCCAATGTCGGCGTACCAGTGTTCGAGGTAACCGCTGGTGCGGGCGTAGATCGATGCATCGGCGTAGGGCATCACCGAGCCGGGCAGCAGGAGTTCCTGGACCGCAGGGGCGCTGCGCGGCTTGATGACCGAGACACTGAGCGCATGCTGCGCGGCGGCTTGCGAGGTCAGCGCGGTGCTGGCCTGCAGTCTCGGAACAATGCCAATCACAAGCAATGCCGCCGCGATAGCGCCGAATGCCAGCGGCATCATGAAGCGCCGTCGTGTGGAAGGCTTGGTGGTGGTCTCGCCAGCGAGCGGCGGCAGTTCGTGCATGTCGTTGTGATGGTTCATGGTCTGGGCTCGTTTAAAGGCAGTCACTGAACGGACGGAGTGGCCTGGTGCGCCGCTTTCTGCAAGCGGCGCCTTTCGATCCACGCGCGTGGACCATGCCGAATACGACCGGGACGAAAAGAAGGGTGGAGACCGTGCCTATCGCCAGGCCGCCGATCACGGCACGCCCAAGCGGCGCATTCTGTTCGCCGCCGTCGCCCAGGCCGAGCGCCATGGGCAACATGCCGATCAGCATGGCGAGCGCAGTCATCAGCACGGGCCGGAAGCGCTTGAAGCCGGCTTCAAGCGCCGCAGTCAGCGGCGCCGCGCCGCCTTGCAGCATCTCGCGCGCTGTGTTGATGACAAGAATGCTGTTGGCCGTTGCAATACCGATGCACAGGATCGTGCCCGTGAGCGCGGGAACACTGAGCGTGGTGTGCGTGGCGAACAGCATCCACGCGATACCCGCCAGCGACGCGGGCAAGCCGCTGATGATGATCAACGGGTCGATCCACGACTGGAAGTTCACGACCATCAGCAGGTAGACCAGCGCGATGGCGAATACGAGTCCCAGTCCCAGGCCGCTGAACGATTCGTTCATCGACTGAACCTGGCCGCGGATGACGATCGACGAGCCGGCGGGCGGCTGTGCCTGCGCCTGGTCCACGAGCCGGGTCACGTCTGACGCCACGCCGCCCAGGTCGCGCCCTTGTGCTGAAGCGAAGATATCGAGCACGGGCTGTACGTTGTAGTGCGAGACCACGGCTTGCTGCGTGCCGCGTGACATCGTGCCCAATGAACCAAGCAGGTTTTGCGGCGACGGTGAGGTCGAGTCCTTCGTCAGCGGCACGTTCGCCAGCGTCTGCAGCGAATGAATGTCGTATTGCGGCACTTCAGTCATCAATGGATAACTCACGCCGTTTTTCGGATCGAGCCAGAAGTTCGGCGTGGTTTGCGAGCTGCCCGACAGCGCGATCAGCAGGTTCTGCGCGACATCGCGCTGCGTGAGGCCGGCTTGCATCGCCTTGGTCCGGTCCACGTTGACGTTGATCGCGGGCTCGTCGCCGGGCTGTTGAATGCGGGCATCGACCAGACCACGCACGGTCCTCAGTTTTGCCAGCAAGTTGTTCGCCACCACGCGGTTCTGGTCGAGCTTGTTGCCGACGATCTGGATGTCGATTGGCGCGGGGAGGCCGAAGTTCAGGATCTGGCTGACGATATCCGCCGGGAGGAACGCGAAGGTGGTGCCGGGGAACGACGCGGTCAATACGTTGCGCAATTTCGCCACGTAGTCCGCCGTGGGTGCGTGTCCCTTCTTCAACGTGATCATGATGTCCGCGTCAGCCGATCCGACCGGCGCCGACGAGTCATAGGTCAGGTTGATGCCGCTCACCGGCACGCCGATGTTGTCGAGCAACGCGCCCTCGTCCGACTTCGGAATGACGGTGCGGATCTTCGCTTCGACTTCGTCCGCGAGACGCGCGGTCTGCTCGATCCGGGTCCCGGTGGGGGCACGCATGTGCAGGCGGATTTCACCGGTGTCGACAGCCGGGAAAAAGTCGCGGCCTGTGAAGGGCACGAGCGCGAGCGACCCCACGCAAAGCAGCATGAACACCAGCAGGAACCGGCGGCGGTTTTCAATGGCGCGGCCAAGCGCCGCCTTGTAGCCGTGGCGCAGTCTTTCGAAACGGCGTTCGAAGCCGGCCTGGAACCGTATCAGGAAAGCGAACGGTCCGCGTGCGGGGCTGCCGTCTTTCGAAGGCATTTTCATCAGGTACATGGCGAGGGTCGGAATCAGCGTGCGCGAGAAGAAATAGGACGCGCACATCGCAAACACAACCGCTTCGGCCAAGGGTACGAATAGATAGCGGGCCACCCCTGAGAGCAGGAACATCGGCACGAACACAATGCAGATGGAGAGTGTTGAAACGAAGGTCGGGACCGCGATCTCGCCCGATCCGTTGAGAATGGCGTCGTGCAGCGGCTCGCCCCGTTCCAGATGGTGCGTGATGTTTTCGATAGCAACCGTTGCATCGTCGACCAGGATCCCGACCGCCAGCGCCAGCCCTCCGAGGGTCATGATGTTGATGGTTTGCCCGAGCGCGGACAACGCGATCAGCGAGGTCAGCACCGAGAGCGGAATGGTGACCGCAATGATCAGGGTTGCGCGCCAACTGCCGAGGAACAGCAGGATCATCAGCGCAGTCAGGCATGCCGCGATCAGCGCTTCCCGCACGACGCCGGTCACCGCCGACTTCACGAATACCGACTGATCGGAAAGCGGCGTGATGTGCAGCGCTTTCGGCAGTCCTGCCGCGATCTTCGGCAGCATGGATTTGATCTGCCCGATGATTGTCAGCGTCGACGTGCTGCCGGTCTTTTCCACCGTAAGCAGCGCGGCGCGCTTGCCGTCGCTGCGCACGATATTGGTCTGCGGCGCATACCCGTCACGCACCTGCGCGACGTCCCGGACATACACCACGCCACCTTTGACGGTCTTGATCGGCAGGTTGTTGAGCGCCGCGACGCTGTCGGTGCTGCCGTTCATCTGCACGTTGTATTCGCGTGCTCCGATCTTGGCCGTGCCGCCCGGCAGGATCAGGTTCTGCGCATTGACGGCATTGACCACGTCGCTTGGCGACAAGCCTTTGGCCTGCAGCGCGCGGGGATCGATGTCGACCATGATCTGGCGGATCTTGCCGCCGAAGGGGAGCGGGACGGCAGCGCCTTGCACCGTGGCAAGCTGCGTGCGAATAAAGCTGTTGCCCAGGTCATAGAGTGTTTGCTCAGGCAGCGTATTGCTCGACAGCCCCAGTTGCAGGATAGGGACGGTCGACGCGTTGTAAGTAATGATGTTCGGCGGCAATGTGCCCGGCGGCAGCACGCGCAGAATGGACTCGGAATTCGAGCCGGCTTCGGCGATGGCGCGGTTGATGTCCGCGCCGGGATGAAAGAAGATCTTGATGACCGAGACGCCGTTCAGCGACTGCGATTCAATATGTTCGATGTCGTCAACATCCGAAGTCAGTGCACGTTCATAGTTCGACGTGATCCGGTTCGCCATGTCTTCCGCGGAGAACCCGTTATACGACCAGACAATGCTGACCACCGGAATATTGATATTCGGAAAAATATCCGTAGGCGTACGCATGATGGCGAGCGGTCCGATCAGGAACAGCAGGATCGCGAGCACAATGAAGGTATAGGGCCTGCGTAGGGCCAGTCTGACAATCCACATGGGTATTCCCGGAAGATAAGCAGCGCGTGAAAGGCGGAGACTTCGTAACGTGCGGCCAGTGTGACGAACCGGCCTTTACCCGGTTCTGACCGCAAGGTTACAAAGCTGTTATCTTCAAATGCCGGGATCCGCAACATGACGATCTTGTCATCTTGGCGTCAGCTTTGAGTCAGGACATGCCGCGCAAAATGAAGTCGCTTACCGTTGCTTACCGGACGGTGAAGCATCGGCTTCATTCATTGAGAGTGAAGCCACTTTTTAAAGAGGCGACTCATCATGAAAGCACTGATCTGCACAACACTTGCGCTTGTCCTGGCTGCACCCGCCATGTCGTTCGCCCAACAATCCACGAATGAGCCCGTCACGCGTGCCCAGGTGCGAGCTGATCTCGTCCAGCTCGAGAACGCGGGATGGCGCCCAAGTGCGCAGGACGCTTACTATCCGAATGATATTCAGGCTGCTGAAGCACGCGTGCATGCCGGAGACACTGCCGCCACCGGTTACGGCGGAGTCACGGACAACGGAACGTCAATGTCGCAGCCGTCGACAAGCGGAACCACGGTGGCCCCGGCTGGTCAGTAGTTCGGACGGTGGTGCAGAGTGCGCCAGCGAGCGCGGTTCATGCGATGCCGCAGTATTTTCGCGGGCGGCCTGGTTAGCCGTGGTCTGCCTGAGGGGTGATTTTCCGGATTTTTAACCGGATCGGATGGTGCCACTTAGCGGGCATTGCTGCGAATGAAAGAAGTCGCGGCCGCCGACAGAAACAACGGCGCAGATGACGGTACCGAGTGACAGTACTGAACCGCTAAGTACCGGACCAATCAACGTCCGGCGCTTAGCGGCTGCACAAACCTGGCTCCAGCTTAGCCTGTCAACAACGCATCAGGTGCGCTGGCCTTGCTCGCAAACCTCGCCATTGGCTTCCGCTTGCAATGCACGCACGCGCGCCGGCAGGAAGGGGTGGATCAGCAGTTGGTAAGCGCCGCCGCCAATCACGCCGCCTATCAACGGGGCCGCCACCGGAATCCACCAGTAGTTGTCCGGCGAAGGCAGCGCGGATGAATCCCAGCCTGCAAAATACGCAAACAGACGCGGGCCGAGATCACGAGCCGGATTCATTGCCCAGGCTTCCAGGTAACCCATTGATGACCCAAGTATTGCCACCAGGAACCCGATCATTAGCGCACCCGCGTTTGCCTGGGGTGCCATTTCGTTGAATTGCTCGGTAATCGCGAAAATCCCGAACAGAAGGAACGCGGTCAGGATGACTTCATCGGAGAACGCGTGCATCGGGGTGATGGCCAGGCCCGGATGCGTAAAGAACACGCCCGCTGCGCCGCCGTCGGCCCGCGACAGGTGATGAATCGCGTTGTAATGGTCGATCACCGGCCCGAACAGCGCATAAACAATGACGGCGCCCAATATGCCGCCAATGAGCTGCGCTGCCCAGTAGGGCAACACTTTCTTCCACGAGAAACCGCGGAATAGCGCAAGGGCCAGTGTCACCGCGGGGTTGGCATGAGTGCCCGAAATGGAGCCTGTGACATAGATGGCCAGCGTCACGGCCAGGCCCCACGACATGCAGACACCCCAGTAAGCGTTCACATACGGGCTGGGATCGTACAGCACGTACATGCACGCCACCGAATCTCCAAACGCAATGATGATAAGAACGGCGATAGCCTCGGAGATGAGTTCGCCGACAAATTGCCTGCCAGCAGGTTTTGCAATAGTTGATGACATTAGGAATCCTTAAAAGAGGAACTGAGCGACGGCAGAAGGCACCCGAACAGACGCGACCGAGGTGCACGCTGAACTCAGGTTCAACCTGATGTTCAGGTGGCACTCCGGTAGAGCTCAGGCAGAGCTCAGGTGGCGTCGGCCCACGCTTTGGCGGCATTCACCGCACGTTGCCAGCCGTGCATCTGGCGCTTGACCTCGTCGGCCGCAATATCCGGCGAGAAACGACGGTCCAGCTTCCATTGGCTCTGCAGTTCATTCACGTCTTTCCAGTAACCGACTGCCAGCCCGGCCAGATACGCCGCGCCCAATGCAGTGGTTTCGCTGATCTGCGGACGCACCACGTCCACGCCCAGCATGTCGGCCTGGAATTGCATCAACAGGTTGTTGGCGACCGCACCGCCGTCCACGCGCAATTCGCCAATGCGGATGCCGGAGTCGGCTTCCATGGCCTTCAGTACATCGATTGATTGAAAAGCGATGCTCTCCAGCGCCGCCCGCGCAATATGAGCGGAGGTCGTGCCACGTGTCACGCCGAACAGCGTGCCGCGCGCACGTGCATTCCAGTGCGGTGCGCCCAGGCCAGCAAAGGCGGGCACCATATACACGCCATCGCTATGCGGCACGCTGCGTGCAAGCGCTTCAATTTCATTCGCACTCTTGATGATGCCAAGCCCGTCGCGGATCCATTGAACGACAGCGCCGCCAATGAAGATGCTGCCTTCCAGCGCATAGTTGACCTGGTCCCCGATCTGCCATGCAATGGTGGTGACCAGGTTGTTGCTCGATTCGATCGGCTTGTCGCCCGTGTTCATCACAAGGAAACAACCGGTGCCGTAGGTGTTTTTCACCATGCCGGACTTCGTGCACATCTGGCCGAAGAGGGCGGCATGCTGGTCGCCTGCAATGCCGGCAAGCGGAATCTTGGAGGCGAAGACCGTGGTCTTGGTCGGGCCGTACACCTCCGACGAAGCACGCACTTCAGGCAGCATGCTGCGCGGAATGTCGAGCGCGTCGAGCAGTTCGTCGTCCCATTTGAGGGTGTGGATATTGAAGAGCATGGTGCGCGACGCGTTGGTGACGTCGGTGATATGCAGGCCGTGCTTCGTGAAGTTCCACACCAGCCAGCTATCGACCGTACCGAACGCAAGGCGTCCTTGTTTGGCTTTCTCGCGCGCCCCTTCCACGTTGTCGAGGATCCAGCGGATCTTGGTCGCGGAAAAGTAGGAGTCGATAGGCAGGCCCGTCTTGGCGCGAACCTTTTCTTCCAGCCCCTGCGCCTTCAACTGGTCGCAGAAGTCGGCGGTACGGCGGTCTTGCCAGACAATGGCGTTATAGATCGGCTGACCGGTTTCGCGGTCCCACACAATGGTGGTTTCGCGCTGGTTGGTAATGCCGATGGCGGCGATCGACGCGCCGTTCAACCCTGCGCGGGTGACGGCTTCGGCAGCGACGCCGGCCTGGGTCGACCAGATTTCCTGCGGGTCGTGCTCGACCCAGCCCGGCTGAGGATAGATCTGGCCAAATTCCTTCTGTGCCACCGACACTACGTTACCTTGGCGATCGAACACCATTGCGCGTGAACTCGTCGTGCCCTGGTCGAGCGCGAGGATATATTGCTCCTGCATTGTGTCTTCTCCACTGGTTTTTAAATGGATCGCCGCTTCTTGCATGATGCCTCGCGGCGTTGCTGACTTCTTGTTTTGACTGCGGCTTCGGTGAGACGGTGCTTCTGCGAAAATTACGTTTTGATTGCGGCGTTAAATCCGGCTAACCGTTTGATGCAGTTCGGGTAAAGGCCGCCAAAAGGGCGGGATGAAGGCGTGGTTCATCGAACTCGCCTTGTTCGCAAAAGAACACTGGCATGGTGGACCCGCGAGAAACGCACATCATGCCGGCGTGGCTGAATACCCGCATCATTGGTGAGAGATCAGCTATTGCGCCTTGATTCACGTCATTCACTCATGTCAATTAAGAAAATCTATCGAACTGATAATGTTCGAATTCGAATGCTAGTGAACAAAATCGAAAATGTAAAGGCACATTTTTGACGGTAGCCGTGTGTGCGGGCCTCGCTTCGGAGTTAGTGGAAAACCTCGAAACAGGGCCGGTAAGAATCTTTGAAAGTTCGAAAGAGAACGGACACATCTGGCAATAACGTCCGCAATGGGGGTGACTCTGCAAGCGGAGGTTTGGACGTGCCGACGGCGATTGTTTGAAGGGGCTCAGGGACATCTGGCAATCCGGCAACAATTTGCCGGTGCAGGTAGAGTAAAACTCCGCGACCAGGAAGTTCGTCGCGGCTGATGCAACATCGAAAAAACAGAGGCCAACCATGCGGGTCCCCAGGCAGGTCAGTAAGCTTATTCGAGTTGTCGCCGTGGTCGCGCTTGCGTCCTTCGGGTGTTTGTCGACGTCTGCACATGCAAGCGCGGTAGAAGAGCAGCTCAATTGCAAATCGACGGGTCATGTGTTTATCAGCTCGCTGATGCAGAGCGGTGAGATACAGCAGAAGCCCATGCACGTCGAGAAGAATTCAATCAACGCGTTCCGGCCCGCCCATGGCGTGAAGCTGACGGCGTTCGATTTCCCGGTCTTTGTGGTGCTCGGCTATGAGAAGGATGATCCGCTCTTCAAGCCGGGCAAGGGAGATCCCGTTGCGGACTGGGCCTACGGCGTAGTGGTGACAGGCGCGTCCGACGACGTCAGGGACCGCCTGCATCAAATAGGCAGCGACGCTATTGTTCACGAAGTCACGCCAGTGATGACGGCGATTCTTTGCAAGGCCCCTTGACGTCAGGGCACCGCACCGTGAAGGTGGCATGAGGGCCTGCGCAATGCATTTGCCCCTCGATCCCATGCGGGTTCGTTACTCTGCGGCCGCAGGCAGTTGCACGTTTTCGGTGCGCAGCGTGAGGCGGGCGATGGCAAACGCCAGCAACGCGGAGAGTGCGATTGCGACCATCATCGGCTTGGGTGCACCATCGGCGAAGAGACCGGACACGGCCATCACCGCAGCGCCGATTACAAACTGCAATGCACCCATCAGCGCCGAAGCCGTACCCGCAATTGCCCCATGACTTTCAAGCGACAACACTGCGGCAGTCGGTAATACCAGCCCCAGGAAGCCATAGCCGATAAACAGGAAGACCATCATCAGCGCGAGGCTGTCGGCGCCCGCCAGAAACAGCACGGCTACGATGCTCATTGCAATCGCGAAGCCTGTAACCGCCACGCGAATGACGCGCGGCAGGCCGTACCTGGCAGTGAGGCGGGCAGTCAACTGGCTGAAGCCGAAAAACGCCGCCGCGTTAAGCGCGAAGCACAAGCTGAACAGGGTGGGCGACAAGCCATAGTGGTTGATGATCACGAACGAGGCGCTTGCCAGATAGATAAAAAACGACGAGACGCCGAATGCACCGACAAACGTGAGCCCAAGGAACATCGGATCACTAAGTAATTTTCGATATCCCGCGAACGCACTTGCCCACGAGCTGCCGGCGCGGTGATGGACTTCCCGCGTCTCCTTCAACTGCGTAGCCGCAAGCACGAGCGCAAGTCCGCCCGCCACGGTCAGCGCCCAGAAGACGCCGCGCCAGCCGAACGCCGCAATGATGAAGCTGCCGGTCAGCGGCGCCAGGAGCGGAGACACGCTCACAACGAGCATAAGCAGCGACATGAGGCGGGTGGCGTCGTGACCGGTGTAAAGGTCACGCACGATGGCGCGCGGAACGACCATGCCGGCGCACGCACCCAACGCCTGGAGCACACGAAAACCGATCAGTACATGCACGTCCGGCGCGAAGGCGCAGCCCACGCTGCCGATCGTGAAAATCGCGAGGCCGACGTAGATCGGCATCTTGCGGCCGAAGATATCCGAGAGCGGCCCGTATACGAGCTGGCAGACCCCGAGCGTGATGAAAAACACCATGAGGCTCATCTGCACCTCGGCCGGAGTGGCGTGCAGCGCCCCTCCTATGGAAGGCAGCGCGGGCAGGTACATGTCGATGGCGAATGGGCCCACCGCGGTGATCAGGCCCAGCACAATGGCAAGTTGAAGAAAGCGTCGTGTCATCATTTACCGGTAATAAAGAGTGGCGGCATGGTAGTCGAAACCTGCCGGGTCATGTGTGCGCCGTGCGGTATTACGCGCGAATAAAAATGGGGGCGTGATGCGGCGCACCCAAAGGCGCATTGCCGGATTGCGGTCCTACCTGCATGACGAACGGCGCCCTGATAAATCGACATTGCCCGCGCTGACTATTTCGACATCCGTCAGGACGCCCGTTGCAGCGTGAGGCTTCTGCACTGGCAAGGGAGCCAGGCGGCGCGTTGGCGGATACAGCGGCTGTCGCAGACGAAGGCGCATCAGGGCGCGGGTTCGAAAATCCCGGCGTCAAGCGGACGCAAACCCCGAATCCGCCGTTCATTGTGTGCACTATAGTGAAATCCACGCCGACGCGCTCAGATGACCAGGGGCCATGCGGCAGCGCGGGTGACGACCGCAAGGTCCACAACAGACATAACGTCACCTTCCGGTCCCGTCCGGGAAACATGGCGCCTGGCGCTATCGTCAAGCGTCCTTCTTCGCAGCTTCCCGCCGGACCTCACTGTCCGCGCTTCAACAGAACCCTCACGTGGCGATACGCACTATATAAATCCCGGATAGTGCTTGAGAAGCGTTATGCCACGCGGCTCAAAGCCGACCGGCCGGACAAACGCGCCTGTGTTTAGGGGTTGCCCCGCATAGGCGACGCCAACACACCGCCACTAGTATCCCCGCCAACTCCTTCGACGGTGCCGCACCGTTCCCGCTGACCAGCGGTGCGGATAAAGGCACGCGCATGCAATTGAACGGATGGGCGAATGTTTTCGGCGTGAAGATCGGTGGCGGTTGGGTAGGCAGGCATGTCGATACCGCAACGCCTGCCACGCCTAACGTGCATTCGAACCTGTTCTATCTCGCGCGGCCTATCAGATCACCCTGGCGTTCACGCTCGACGGCGAGGTCTTCCGTACCACCAACGCTGAGCAGGATACCCGCGCCACCATGGGCACGCTGCACGGCACGTATTCGCTCTCCAGGGCCACGGCGGTGTATTTGCAGGGTTCGTATCTGAGCAACAGCTCGCAGGCGCGATACTCCCTTAGCTCGGGCGGGGGCACTACGCCTGCTGCCGGACAAAACCAGACCGGTTTGATGGCAGGCATCCGTCATGCGTTCCAAGCGGGAATAGAAGAGGGAACGCGGAGCAAGCGGCAAGGACCGCGCCGCTCCTCAAGCAGGGGTGTTTTCAGCGTTAGTGCGAACTTTCAGGCTCGGATGCACCGGACTAAACTGAGTGCGGCTCGGCAGACCTGCAGCGTGTCCGACGGCCTTGCCGTTCACCCAATCCTCGTCAGTGCCGGTTATCGTTTGTAGTAAGCGTTCAAGCAGTCAGCAACCCCGCGTCGTCCGGCATGCTCCGAGACAACGTAACAAAAAAAGGAAGAGACATGCGCAGGAGTTCGTCAGTCGACGTTCAGACCTTCATCAATGAACACCCGTTCGGCGGGTTTCAATGGCTGATTTTCGCAATGTGTTTTGTCATCGTCCTGCTGGACGGATTCGACACAGCCGCTATCGGGTTCATCGCCCCGTCGCTGATCACCGAGTGGAATATCAGCCGGCCTGCACTTGCTCCGGTGCTTAGCGCCGCGTTGTTCGGGCTGGCGTTCGGTGCGCTCCTCGCCGGTCCGCTTTCCGACCGCCTGGGACGGCGCGTTCTTCTGATTGCATCGGTTGTGATCTTCGGTGTTGCCTGCCTGGTTTCCGCTTTCTCCGGAGACCTCACGCACCTGACGATACTGCGCTTCATCACCGGTCTCGGACTGGGCGCAGCCATGCCGAATGCGGTGACGATCATGAGCGAGTTCTGCCCTGATCGCCGACGCGCAACCCTGATCAACCTGATGTTCTGCGGCTTCCCGCTCGGAGCCGCGTTCGGCGGTTTTCTCGCGGCGTGGATGATTCCCGCTTTCGGATGGCGCAGCGTTCTGGTTCTCGGCGGCACGACTCCGCTGCTGCTGGCGGTCTTGCTGCTCATCGCGCTTCCGGAGTCGGTGCGTTACCGGGTCGCTCATGCGCATCCGGTCGACAAGATTCGCGCAACGCTCAGCCGCATTGGCCGGAGCGCCGTCGACGCGACTTCGTTCGTGATGACGGAACAGGCTCAGGCCGTGCCGGGGAAAAGCGGGATCCGGCTAGTGCTGTCACGCGAGTACATCGTCGGGTCGGTGATGCTTTGGCTGACCTATTTCATGGGACTGGTTATCTTCTATGCATCGATCAACTGGATGCCGATCCTGCTTAAAGAGGCGGGTCTGAGTGCGCAGCGCGCCACGCTGATTTCCGCGCTGTTCCCGCTTGGCGGTGTGGGCGCGGTACTGTGCGGCGTGTTGATGGACCGCTTCAATCCGAACCGCATCATTGGCGCATGCTATGCATTGGCCGCTATCAGCGTGTATTGCATTAGTCACGCGGTCGGCAATATCAGCTTGCTGATCGTCGTCGTCTTTGCGGCGGGTGTGCTGATGAACACGGCGCAGTCATCCATGCCCGCACTGGCGGCTGCGTTCTATCCGACGCAGGGGCGCGGCACCGGCGTTGCATGGATGCTCGGCATCGGACGGTTTGGTGGCATCGCAGGTTCGTTCCTGGTCGCTGAACTGACCCGGCAGCACTTCAGTTTCGAAAACATCTTCGCTGTAGTGGCGGTGCCCGGCGTGATCGCCTGCATTGCGTTGCTGATCAAGCAGGCCGTTCAACCGCGATCCGCAAACGCCAAGATTAGCGACATAGGAACGGTTTCGCACTAGTCGCGCGAACGACACGCAAAAAAAAACCCGCGCCCCTCTCGAAGGCGCGGGTTAAAGCTTCCGGAGCGTCGCCACCAGGGAGAAGGGGGACCCGGTGACGACGTAACCAAGCATAAGCGGTTCCGTCCGAAACAGGTCTTTCCCCATATCTCGATTCCTTACTCAATTGTTGCGGACGCCTTGAGCGGGAACGTGCTTAAGCATTGGTATGAATCGGGAACAGCTTTAAACAACGATCCTGCGCGTTCGTGGACCGCTGCAGATCAAGCCCCCCAGCCTCACGATATGGCGGCGCCCTTGATCTCGGCGCCAGGCCTGGAAGCTCGCGCGCTGGCTTGCATCCGGACTTCAAGCAAGCGGTTGATCGCAATTGATCCGGCCACCGCGCACAACATGGGCACGAGGAAATCGTGATCGACGCGCGTGAATTCGACCATGAGGACGAGCGCGGTGATCGGCATTTTCATCGATGAAGCGAGAAAGGCCGTGGCTCCGACAACGGCGAAAGCACCCATGGGCGTACCCGGCCACATCAACGTCCAGGTGCCGCCCAGCACAATGGCCAGCAGCGCGCCGTTAGACATGCCGGGGGTAAGCAAGCCGCCCTGGGCGCCCGCGCGCAGGCTGCTGGTGGTGATGGCCACCTTGATGACCAACAGCGTTGCTGCAAGGCCAATGGTCAACTCATTGCTGAAGCCCAGTTGCGCAGGTGTCCTGCCGTTGCCGAGGATTTGCGGAAACCACACCGCAAGCAAGCCGATGATCAGGAAGTTGACGAGCGAGAGAAGCGGCAGGGCCCATCCTTTCGGTGCTGCCGCGCGGGCCTTTGTCGTCAACTGGACAAACGCGAACGCGGCCATGCCGAACAGAGGACCCGTGACAATGGACCATGTCACGAGGTTTGCGCTCAGCCCGAAGTGCGGCACGACGTATTGCGATTCATCGCCAAGGCCAAGCCACGCGACCACGGCCGCGATGACCGAGGTGACCAGCGCGGGAATCACGACGCGCATCTCGAACGACCGCAGCAATACTTCGAGTACAAAGATCGCTCCGCCAAACGGAACGTTGTACACGGCGGCAAGACCGGCGCCTGCGCCACAGGCCACCATCAGGCGGGTTTGCTCGACGGTGAGCCCGGCGTAATGCGCCAGCCACCCTGCAAGCAGCGAGCCGATCTCGCGAGGCGCGACTTCGCGGCCGAGCGGCGAGCCAAGCGCGACGGTAATGATCTGGAGCACCGCATGCGCGGTCGTGGTGACGGGAGGCATGCGCGGGTCGTCGGATGCAACCGCTTTCTTGATGCTGACCAGTGGCCGCCCATAACGATAGATGACGAACCAGCCGCAGCCTGCAATGAGACCGCAGAGCCCCAGCACGGCGATCCGGCGGCCAGCCGATGCAGCCTCGACACCCTCATAGAAACTCTCGTTTCCGACCAGATGCGTGATGCTGTAGCCGTACGCGACATGCTGAAGAAAATGCAGGAGCAAGGCCAGCGTCATGCCGCCCAAGCCGGCGCCGATCCCGGTAAGAACGGTGACCACCGCGAATCTGATGAGTGGGCTGCCGGGAACGCGCGGGCGGGGTGATTGAGCGAGCATCGACGAATGTCAGTGAGATGAAAATGAAAGGGGCATCCGGCTGAGCATCCTTGCGCTCACCGGACAAGCATAGTTAAAAACCGCAATTAGCGTGAACCCGAATCTACCGCTCGAGGAATCAGGCGTCAAATTCATTTATTTTTTTAATTAATGTGCTTGGCGCATGATTCCCGTGATTTGTCCAAGGGCTACGATCCGCTTTGCGCAGAGCCCTTTAGCCGTTCAAGCAGCGAACTGATCAGATCGATGGGCATCGGGAAAACGATGGTCGAGTTCTTGTCGCCCGCTATGGTCGTCAGTGTTTGCAGATAGCGCAGTTGCATGGCTTGCGGCGCTTGCGCAAGCATTTGCGCCGCCTGCAGCAGCTTTTCCGATGCCTGCAGTTCGCCCTCTGCATGAATGATCTTCGCGCGCCGCTCGCGCTCGGCTTCGGCCTGGCGGGCAATCGCGCGCACCATGGTTTCGTTCAGGTCGACGTCCTTGATCTCGACATTCGACACCTTGATGCCCCATGCATCGGTCTGCGCATCGAGCACCTTTTGAATGTCCATGTTCAGGCGTTCGCGCTCCGCCAGCAGTTCATCGAGCTCATGCTTGCCGAGAATCGCGCGCAGGGTTGTCTGTGACAACTGGCTGGTTGCTTCGAAGAAACGGGCCACCTGGATAACGGCCTTCTCAGGATCGACCACGCGAAAGTAGACCACCGCGTTCACCTTCACGGACACGTTGTCGCGAGTGATCACGTCTTGCGGCGGGACGTCGAAGACCACGGTGCGCAGGTCCATTCTCACCACTTGCTGCACCGCCGGAATGATGAGGACAAGACCTGGCCCCTTGACCTTCCAGAAGCGGCCAAGCATGAAGACCACGCCGCGCTCGTATTCGCGAAAGATCCGTATTGCCGAGAACAGGATGAGGATGACCAGCGCCAGCAAGACGCCGCTAAAACCAAACGTGAATCCGACCATCATTTTTCTCCTTGTTTTACGTCGTCCAGCCGCGCCACGCTCAGCGTGAGCCCGTGACGCCCAAGCACTCGCACCCGCTCCCCGCGTGCGAGCAGTGCAGGGGCTGCGTGGTCCGCGTGGTCGGGGCGGTCTGCGTGATCTTCCTGGCAGCGCACACGCCACCGCTCACCATGCACGCGAGCCCAGCCGCTGTCGCTTGGCGCCACGTCCTCCAGCATCTCGCCAATGCTGCCAAGCAACGCTTCCGAGCCGCTCACGACCGGCCGCCGGCGTGCCCGCAACGCGATGCTCGAGACGACGAACACGAACAGCGCGGTGGCGAGGGTCAGGCCGATCACCAGCGGTACCGGAATGCCGTAGCCGGGGGTATCGGTACGAAACAGCATGAGCGCGCCCATAGCAAAAGCGACAATGCCGCCGAAGCCGAGCGTGCCGAACGTGGGCAAGAAAATCTCCGCGACGAGAAAGGCGATGCCGAGAAGGACCAACCCCAGTCCGGCATAGTCGACGGGCAGCAGTTGCAATGCAAACAGGCCCAGCATCAGGCTGATCGCGCCGGCAACACCGGGCAATGCGAGGCCGGGATTCGCGAACTCGAAGAACAGTCCGTACATGCCGAGCGTGATGAGAATGAGTGCGACGCTTGGGTCGGTGATGGTCGCGAGAAAGCGGCTGCGCCAGTCGGGGGCGATCGTCACCACGACAGAGCCGGACGTAGCGAGCACACGATCGCCCGCGATCGTGTGCACATGCCGGCCGTTCAGTTTCGCGAGCAGGTCGGGCACGTCGGACGCGTTCAGGTCGATCACGTTCTGTGCGAGCGCTTCGCTGGCCGACAGGCTGACCGCTTCACGCACGGCGCGTTCCGCCCACTGCACGTTGCGGCCACGCAGTTGCGCGAGGCCGCGTATGTAGGCCGCTGCGTCCTGCACTTGCTTGGTGGTCTCGGTCGATCCCGGGTTCAAGCCGGCGGCCGCTGATGCGCCCTGGTCTGTCTTCGCCGGGCCTGGCTCAGGCTCCGTGGCGCCGCCCGCGCCAATACGAATGGGTGTGGCGGCACCCAGGTTGGTGCCGGGCGCCATGGCCGCAATATGGCTTGCATAGACGATATACGTGCCCGCGCTGGCCGCTCGTGCGCCTCCCGGAGCAATGAACGCTGCGACGGGAACGGGCGAAGCGAGAATGGCCTTGATGATCGAGCGCATCGACTGGTCGAGTCCGCCGGGCGTGTCGATCTCGAGCACGGCCAGTTGAGCGCGTTGCTCAGCCGCACGGGTAAGCGCGCGAACGACGAAGTCGGCGCTGGCCGGACCGACTGCACCGTCAAGCGGAATGACCACGACGACAGGGGTGGCTGCTGCCGCGCCGCAGAGCATCAGCCCTGCGAAAAAGGAGACAGCTTTGCGCAACAGGAGGCTCGCTGTGCCGGAAAGCGCGTGCACGGCATCCGGGTGAAACAAGCGGGACGGATAGCGTTCCATCACGATAGGAGCGGCGTCGGCGAACAGGATGACGCCGGCTCAACGAGGGTTGCCTGACATTAAGCTTATGCCAAATCAAGCGCATACCAAGTTCGGCCGCTCTAAGGATTTCCACGATAAAGCCGCGCCAGTCCGTTAGCGGTGTTAGACCCCCGCAAACGCTTCGTTTACCGCCGCCCGCTTGCGGCTCGTTGCGCGCGGCGCCGGAATATTTTCAGGGCTTCAATCGTTTAATCCATGTAGTACGCCCTAAGCGGCGCGAGCGCGCGCGGCCTTGCCTGTTGGCACGGATGCGCTTGGCGTTCGCGCAGGAGACGATGATGCGCCAGTTACTTCAGTTGGGAATTCGGTTGGGAATAGTGCTCGCCGTGATGAGTTTTGCGGCTCCCGCGTTTGCACAAGCTTACGACGACCCCGTTGGTGCGGACGTTGACTCCGGAACCCCTTGCCGCGCCGTATTGGGACAGGCCGATATTGATGGCTCGACGCAGCAAGTCGTGGAACGGGCATGCCTGCAGAGTGATGGGACGTGGCAGATTGTCGAGAGCCCTGACGACAGCGTTCTTGTGTACCCGGTCGGGTACTACCCGTATCCGGATCAATGGTATTGGGGGCCGCCGCTTTTCATTGGCGCGGGTGTGAGCTTTATCTTCGTCGATCGCTTCCATCACCATTTCCACGCCGACCATTTTCATCAAATGAGCCATGTGCACGTCGGCGCGCCGATGGGGTCCGGTTTTCATGGCGGACCTTCGCGATCTGGCGGTGGCATGCACGGGTTCTGGGGAGCCCAGCGGCGCTAGGCCGAGGCCTGGATTGACGGGATCGACCCCTGCGATTATTGAAATTTTTACATAACAAGCCCGGCTGACACGCAGCGTCCGGGCGGCCCATTGGCCGCCGCCGGGTCAAGGCCGGACGGAAGCCCGGCCGCTCATTGCAGCGTGACCGCAGGCAGTTTCGATGCATCCAGCACGGCGACTCCGCAGAACCAGTCGCCTCCATGCACGTCGTATTTCCAGTGCATATTGGATTTGATCAGCGACCTGCAGTTATCAAGCGAAACCATGCCCGGCTGCGCAACGGTGCATTGACCTATCGCAATCGCGGGCTCCTGCAACGTACGCTCAGGGGCAGTGCGAACGGGCGAGGGCCTGGAGATGGGTTGCAGGTCATCGATCAGTTGCTGAAGCTCTCCGATGCGGCCGGAATACCACGTTGTGAGGCACGCCTGGTCCGCGCAATGGGTTTCGCGCCACATCCATTTGGCGTCGCTGTCGGCACGGAATGAACGTTCGTCCGGCACCGCGCGGCGCGCTTTCCAATAGAGCTTTCCGAGTTCGTCGTCGAGCTTCGATAAATCCGGGTCGTGGCAGATCATCTGTTCAGTCGCTGAGCGGCCAATGTTGCAATTGAAGCTGGTGGCGTGGGCTGCGAGCGGACCGCTCATTAGAATCAGGGAGATCAGGGTGGTCTTGAAGAGGGTCATCGTTATCGCTGTAAGAATGGATCTTTCACCCATACTCGGCTGGATTCGATGTCTGGAATGCAAAGAAAAGAACTGGGGTTCGGTCAGTGCTTACCAAATATTCCGGATTGACCGCGCTGCTGTCCAAAGAGTGCGCAAACAACTGATCAATGTGGTTTTTTTTCAAGCTGCCTGAGTTACGCTAGCACGCAAGTACGCTACGGCTAAAGGAATGAAGGCTCGCCCCCTATATTGAACGGGCTGTAAGCTCAGGTAAGGAGTCCGGGAAATATTGCGGTCATTCTCCAATGCTCACATGCTGTTGCGCGCGATCATTCGTGCCGAAAGACAGGTTTGGCGGTATCAGGCATGTGCGGCAAGCCTCTGCGCTGACAATGCAACGGGGATCCTGAGCATGAAGCGGGGCGCGCAGAGTGTCATTATCATCAAGGGTACGGCGCTCAAGGCCAATGCCCCGGATTGAACCTCACGGTCGCAACCGTTTGCCCGGGCAAACAAGCTGCCGGTGAAAGAAATCAAAGGATCTGATCAGTGCATTGGTGGAGCGCGTGAGTGTGGGCCGAAGCTGACGGTAGCGTCGCTTCTCCCCACGCTGGTTCCAAAACATGGCTCATCGGAGTTGGCTTATGTTGAAAACGGTCGCAGCAGCATCATTGCGTCCTGGCATGTTCCTGCACAGTCTGGATCGGCGCTGGCTCGATCACCCGTTCTGGAAGAATTCGTTTTTGCTCACCGCTATCGATATCGAAAAGATCGTCGCCAGCGGAATTGCATCGATTGTGATCGATACGGACAGAGGCCTGGGGTGCGCTGACGATTCCCCGGTCGAGTCGAACGGCTTGTTCGATTCAGGCAGCACCGCTTCGCAGACCGACGGCGGTCATCTGCTCGTCACAACACGGACACAACTGCCGAGAAGACCGGTCAGCGAGGAAATCGGGCACGCGAGGCGTCTGTTCGAGTCGGCGTCCAATGAAATGAAGGTGGTGTTTCAGCAAGCCCGCATGGGAAGGGCGGTGTCGGGAGAAAGCATGATGCCGCTGGTCCAGAGCATTGCGGCATCGGTCATGCGCAACCCGTACGCGTTGACGAGCGTGGCGCGCCTCAAGCACCACGATGGCTATACGTATATGCATTCCGTCGCCGTGTGCGCGCTGATGTCCGCACTCGCACGCGAACTCGGTCTTGACGAGCAGGGCGTCCTGGAGGCCGGTACGGCCGGGTTGTTGCACGACGTCGGCAAGGCGCTGATGCCGCTCGCCGTGCTTAACAAGCCCGGGAAATTGAGTGTGGAGGAGTTCGAGGTCGCCAAGAAACACTCGTTCGACGGCTGGCAAATGCTGCAGTCCGCCGATGTCAGTGCCGGGGTGCTGGAGGTCGCGCTGCACCACCACGAAAAGGTCAATGGCGGCGGGTATCCGCATGGACTCAAGGACAAGGCCATTCCTCTGCTTGCCCGGATGGGCGCGGTCTGTGACGTGTACGACGCCGTTACATCCGAGCGGCCCTATAAATCATCCTGGCATCCTACCCACGCGCTTCGCAGCATGGCGTCGTGGGATGGGCAGTTCGACAAGGCCATTCTCGCCGCATTCATCAATATGATCGGCATCTATCCTGTGGGTGCGCTGGTCAGGCTGGAATCCGGCTTCCTTGCCGTGGTGATCGACCAGGGCAACGGCTCCATTCTGACGCCGATCGTCAAGACGTTCTTCTCATGCAAGTCGAATCAACCTGTTTTTCCGGCCATAGTAGACCTGAAGAAACTGAAAGGCGCGGACCGGATAGTCGCTATTGAAGACCCCAGGCAGTGGAACCTGCCGCAACTAAACGACCTTTGGTTAAATCAGACCGGCCCCTTCGTGTAAGCAACGCAGGGCGAGTCGTGAGCCCTTGCATGGTCCTCGTGCGTGGTCGCGGACTGTCGCGGGTTACTCAAGCACACTAGTGAGTCGCGGCAATTTCAGCGTGACTCTGCACAGCCAAAACTTCATGCCTCTCCGGCGTTGAAACACACCCGATATCTGACACGTGCCGGGCGCGAAACGAGCGCCGGCGGCCTCGTCGCGTTCGCATTTCCGGTAAGGTAATGTCTGGTAAGCAGATGGCATCTACCGCCCGTAATTGCCCAAATGCTCGTCCTCAAAGCGCTCTAATCTCTCTACGCGTGCATGGAGTTGCGCTGTATCGGCTCCTTCAATCACATATCAGGTCTACTACGGGAAGCCACGTCAGGCACCGCGGAATCTCAGCCAGTCCAAACCGCAGCCACGACGTTCGAGGGAGAAAAATCTTGCGGCGCTGCCTTTACATCGCGATGCTCTTTTGCATACTTAATCTTCAAGCCTGCGCCAATTCGGTGGAAACGTTTGCGCTTGGCGGAATCGTTGGTGCAGTGGCGGGTGTCTCGGCCATCGTATGTGCGGTCGGGTGCAAATGACTCGCAATACGAAGCGCGCAAGCGTTCGCGACATGGTTCGCCGGAATGCGGCCAGCGCGCGCTACGCCGTTCTGCATGGCAGCCGGGAGTTGAAGGATGTCACGCTCTTCCTCTCGTTGCCTGAACCGGCTGACGGCGTTTTACCTGTCGCGCAGCGAACGGCATTGGGCGGGCGCTCGCAAGAAGTGAGCGACACGCTGATCGATCGGCTTCTCAAACGCAACGACGTTGTATAGCTGATGGAGTGCGATCAAAGGATCCGTCGTGTTCCTTATCGCGGCAAGCAGCGTCGTAGCGACGTGCTGCGCTTCCTGAGAGTAGCGGGGCCTCGCGTACGCGCACTTGTCTATAGCCACCAGGCCGAAGAAGGTCCTGTCTGGATCGACGTCATGTCGGGTGAAATCTCCGCCCGCTAACACGGCGCCTGAATCTGCCTGCGTTTCCCGTCTCTTGCACTGCTTGCGGGTGCGACGGGAAGTAGCGTCGATTAGCGCTGCTTCAACTGCGGCAAGGACACGTTGTTAATGATTTTGTATTTCATGAACCAGCGAGAGGCTATCAGGCATCTCGTGCAAATCCGGCGTGACGCGTTAGCCAAGCCAAGTTCGGATGTCATTGTCAAAACCCACTTGCATGAAAGCCCTGGTGTTGAAGGCGTTGAACGTGTCCTGCTTGACGTAAGGGCCGCCCGTACCGCCTATTTCGTGGAATGCGGTTCGAAGTCGGAAGACCGGATCGTGTTCATTACATGAGTGCGGTGCCCCGCTGATCGCGGGAACCCGGCTTCATGCGACAGCAGTCATGCCGCTTCGAATCGCCATTCCTCAAAGCTCCTTAACTCCCCGCTCTGGACGTCGACCCATAACATTTCCCCGTCGGACGTGTGGCTGAAGACCAGCGCACGTACCTCGCGCTGACTGTCCAGGAATCCCAATACTGCACGCAGCGTGTGTTTGCCGCGATACCGGATCGCACGGCTTGATACGCCATGGCCGCTAACCAGCATGATGGGGTTGATGCGCACTTTGCAAGCAATCTCGCCTGTCGTAGAAAAATCCATTTCATTCTCCAAGTACGTTGATTACCCGGTGATAACGTCAGCGGTGCGAACAACCTTAGGCTACGAAAGACCCGGTAAGAGAGTGGGCTGGAGGAAGTCTTCGCGCCGGGTGGATAGTTCATCAACGGCTGGATCGCTCACTCGCATAAGACATTATTAATGTCTGAAAAAGCCATAAAAATTTCTCCGTCTACAAGCGGGTGACCAGGCGCTAAGCAAAGTGTGCATTACCCAGTCTTTCATCGCCACGCCGGTGCGGCTTAGTCCATAAGCCCCTTGGCTTGCTAGTCATTGCAGCCTCTTACGCCGCCTTTCCAACGCTACAGATTAGTACCTGACGGGTCGATATGACGTCTGGGCGAACGAATCCGTGCACTCGCCATTCAGTATAGGCAGCATTGCGAACCTGATCGACGCAGCCGATTCGGCATCACGGAACAACCAATCAAGAGGCACCATGGCACTCGATTCCAGCATGTCAATTTCATACTCGGATTTGCCCAATAGCACGGCAAAACCGTCGACCAATACGCAGAGCAGCACGCTTCCTGAGCGGCCGGCCGCGACAACACCAGCAGGAAGCGGAGATGCGTTGATGGAGGCCCTCAAACTCACGTTGCAGCGCATGGGGATCGACCCGAGCGGGTTTGCTTCGGCCACTACCAGTTCTGCCGACACTGACTCCTTTCCGGACAACTCCGGCACGGCCGGGTCCCAGGCGCGGGGTGAAGCGAACAAAAGCGCTGGCAAGCAATTCCTGGTGGCGCTGTATCAGGCACTGGTCTTGCAGCACGGGCTCGATGCACCTGCTCAAAAAAACGGTGATGCCACGTCAGCGGACCCGGTGACATCGGCTTATATCGATCTTGGCTCATCCATAGAAGAGCTTGCAAAGACCGTTCGATCCACCGCGGTACAGCGCAATAGCCCAGACGACACGTGGGACTGGCAGCTCGATGACCCGCTTGGCTCTACTTCCGGCAGTGGTGAGAGTTCAACCGACAGCACCACAATTGCCGGCGCTGTCAGCACGCTCGACAATGCATTGCAATCCTACGTGGCACCTGACGGCGATGAAGGAGAAGTGTCGTTAGCGGATGTGCTGGACGGTTTGAGCGAGGAGACTAAAGGCATTAGATGGAGTCCGATCGGACTGGTAGTCGACGTAAAGATCTAAGCCTCGTGGTGTCGATTGTCCATTGATCGCTCTGCGGTAAGTGCTCGTAAGGAGTCGAGAAAAACGGGTGATCTTTCATTAATCAACACTTGCCGTTACGCGTGATCATTCAATGTCGAAAGAGAGTTCTAGCGACCTGGCATGCGTCAAGTCTGCCTTGAGGCTGCCTCGATCCCTTTATCTTTATTGAAAGCGAGCTTGATCATGAATGTTAACAACTCTATGCCCGCAGAACGTATTGCGCCGACATCCATGCGTCCGACCGGCGGGAGCTCAGGCGGAGCGGGTGGCAATAGCGCCAAGACCGATTTGCCGTTATCACCTGCCGAGCAGGCAACTCCCCCGGCGTTGCCTTCGAACGGCCTGATTGGCACCCGCATCAACACCAGCGCCTAAAGGGTAGCGGCCTCATCTATGTTCAACTTGCAGTCTTACAAAAGCCACGCGCGGCTGGTGGCATGCCTCGTGGCGAGCGTGGTCATATTGCCAATGGAAGGTTGCGCGGTGGCTGCGCTGCCGTGCCGCCTGGCGTCGGCCACGCTCAAGATCGTGCCGGGCGTGGGCCATGCGGCCGCCGCGCCGTTTGACACATGCGCCGATGCGATCGATTGACCATGACCGGCTCGCCGCTCGGCACGACGAGCGGACGAGTGCGGCTTAATGGCAGGTCCGCAATCCAGAAGCGGACTGTTATTTGCATCGAGCACGAAGCATCGTGCATCGAGCCGCGCGCGGGCAAGAACCTTTATCTGGTGAATCATTAAAACCATGAACTCGCTAAAGTTTGTGATCCTGGCTAGTGGTATGGCTTCGTTAGCCGGATGCTCAGGCGGCTCGAATTCCATTGTGGACATGCCGACGTTCGCACCCGTCGTGGTCTCGAGTCCGCTGAATATTGAAACCGGTGGCGCGATCTTCCAGGGCGGCAGCGCGCTGGCCTTATACGAAACGCCTCACGCGCAACATGTGGGCGACGTATTGACGATCCGGCTGGCCGAGTCCTATTCGGCTAACAACAGCGGCAATGCGTCAGCCAGCCGTTCCAGCGACATCACCGCGGAAGCGGCGGACAAGTCGAGCGGCGCCGCGGCGCGGCTGGCCAAACTATTCAACATCGGGTCCGCGAGCACGACATTCAGTGGGCAGGGGGCTTTGACCAACACCACGGGGATGACCGGCACGCTGGCGGTGTCCGTTATCGCGACGCTGCCTACCGGCAATCTCGTGGTTGCGGGTGACAAGATCATTGCGATGAACCAGAACCACGATCGCCTGCGGTTATCGGGTATCGTGAATCCCAAGGACATTGAAGTTGGCAATTACGTGTCGTCCAGCAAGGTTGCCAACGCGCGCATTGAACAGGCGGGTGTGGGTTTGCTTGCCGATTCAACCACAGTAGGCTGGCTCCAGCGAATGTTTCTTAGCGTGCTGACGTTCTGATCCGGCAAGGATAGCGGCCTGGCACTTCTCGCGACTGGCGGTTCTTCTTCCTGGCCTAGCCGCTGACAGCGGCATAAGCGCAGTCGCTAACGACTTCTTGACCTACATCAGACGGACGGGACGCTGGTCGGTCCGGCCGGGTGGCTCACGCGGTCCAGCGCCCGTTTTCAGGGCGCGCGCTTCACGGGGCGGACCGATATTTTGCCAGCGTGCTCAAGTCTTCATTCAGGCTCGTGCGGATCGTTGTAATCGCCTCGTCCACGTTGGCCGGGCGCAGAAGATTGCGCGCCAGTGCTTCGTAGACGTATTGCCGGATCGCAGGGACCTGCGTCTTTAGCAGCACGTCGTGGTAGATCTCCCTCATCTCGCTTTCCCGGCCGTTCAGGTCATATAGCCGTTGCAAATGCTGGAGATCATTAATCACGGCAAAGCCCTGTGCGAAACTTTCCCGGCCTGCGTGTCCGTCGTCCAGATCGGAGGGTAAAGTACTTTGGGCGAACGCGCTGCAGGCGCCGGTGGCCAGGATGCTTGCGAGAAAGAGAGTTTGGGTAAGTTGTTTCATGATCATCGAGTAGGACTTCGAAAAAGCGGAAGTCGAGTAAAAAATGACAACGCAACCTCGTCTTCGGCAGGTGACAAACTGGGCAACAGTACTGATCGTCTCCCGAGCGCCGGTAGACAAGCATGACTAACCTTCTGTAGCCTTGGGCACATCAGTGCCCATACCCGGTTGCGATCCATCGCCCCACGCATTGCCCATTTGCAAGCTTATGATTGCGCACTTTCGCTAATGCTGAAGCACCGAGCAACATGCGCGTTCGCCAAGTCCTTTCGAAATCTTATAAATAATTTCGCCGCATTTATTCGATCAGGGCAAGTAAACGCATACCTGACCTGAGCAGAAAGGAGCTTAAGGAAATATTCGGTAAGCGTTAGGGCAAAGCCTTGTCTTTTCCATGCAATTTACTTGAGTGGAAAAGAGGATCATTCAATCCAGGGAAGCTCGTTAGCAATACAATGCGTCGCTTCTCCCTAACGTCTTCGTCAAGCGATCAATGGATCAATTCATCGACGATATTTTTTTGATCTCTGTAAAATTTGCGGAGGGAGCATGTTGCTGATCAGTGGTGCAGTTGGTTTTATGTCCGGGGTTCTGGTGATGTTTTTCCTCCTTGGACTTCGGGTGCCTGAAGATCGGGTAGCCGATGTCGCCAGCACCCTGATGAAGCGCAATCCGGCCAAAGCGCGGACAGTGAGCGCCGAGGCGTTCCTGGATGTGCGCGGTTCCCGGGCCTGAATCCCTGGCTTAGCCGCGTGGCGCTGGCCGATGCGGCAGTCAAGCAGTTCATATAAGAAGAGGATTACGCCAATGACGAAAAGAAGCATTGCTGAAGACGCTCAGGACGTGATGCGGGCAGCCGCCCTGATCGAGCTCGGTGCACGAATTCAAGTGCTGGAAAGCGAGGTCAACCTTTCCCGGGACCGCATGATCCGCCTCTATCAGGAGGTGAAGGGCGTGTCTCCGCCGAAGGGCATGCTGCCGTTTTCGGTCGACTGGTTCCTGACGTGGGCGCCGAATATCCACGCATCGCTCTTCTACAACATCTACAGGTTCCTGACGGATCTCGCGGGTTGTTCGCATTTCGATGCATTGACGAAGGGCTATACGCTCTATCTCGAACATTGCGAGCGTCACGACAGCTACGTTCTGTTGAGCTTCACGCGCGCCTGGACGCTCGTGCGTTTCTTCAATGCAGGTATCCTGCAGTTGACCCGGTGCTGTTCCTGCACGGGCAAATTCGTTACGCGCAGGCAAGACACGGCACACAATGCGATATGTGGCAGTTGTCAGCCGCCATCGCGGGCAGGCAAGAGTGCCAAGGCAGGCTCGCGCATCACGGAAGACGAAGGCGCAGGCGAGTGCACCACCGTACAGCCCGAAGTCATGGACGAGATGAATTCAACGCTACCCGGCGGCGACGTAAAGCCGGAGCAGCAGGAAGCGTCTTACGGACAAGCTGCCTGAACTATCATCGATATGCGGGTCCAGGCGTGTCTTGCCGGACTCGTGACAAGTCTGCGGCTTCCCCGGCCGCGTCAACGCTTCTTTCTTCCAGTCAATCCGACGTTGCAACCACCATCTTGTTGATAAGCGCCGTGACCTTGGTCGTCGTGCTTGCGAAGCGGTCGAGCTTGGCGCCGCTTGTCTCGTAGCTGGCGGCCACCACGATCTTTCCGTGTTTCATCAAGGTGAGATTGATGGCGGAAAGGTACTCGGTGTAGCCGTCGGTGAATGTACGATGCCCCCAATCGGTAGCCGCGCTGTACACGAGCGTCGCTTCGCAATTGGGCGGTGAGTTCCCCGGTCCATAGACGGTCGATTCCACCCCGCGTTTATGCAGCGCGTATTGCAATGCCGGAACAAAATCGCCAACGGGGACCAGGGAATTCCACTCGATGCAGACAGCGTGAAGCGATGCCTGATCGCCATTGACGAAGGTTGGCGATGAGTGATTCGATGCAATGCTCATCCCGGCTTGTACGACCGACCCCGCTGCATCGACAGCGGATATGACCGTCAATGCGCAGCCGGATAACAAGCCCGTGCTGACCGTGGCGCAGACGAGCGAGGCAATGGGCAGAGACCTTTTAACCCGGCAGACGAGGAGCCCCATTGGTCTAACGATGTCTGTCATGCCCATGAGGCTGCTACTCCTGGTTTGAGCTGTTCAACGCGTGGCGAGCAGGCGCAATTCGTGAGGACCTTGCACGCTTGCGGTAACGCTGACTCGGCCAGCCGCGCTCTTGACGACCATTGCAACGACGGAGAAAAGTACATGCCTTGCGTGATGCCCGCGATGAAGACGAGTAATAGTTCTGCCGACTTGCATGATTGATTTCCGGGAATAAACAGGGTGCTGGTTGCGATTCCATTAGCAGAAGACAGGGCCTCGTCTGGTCGCAACGCCATGGTCGCGTACTTTGGCAAACGCTGAAACGTCAAGCAACAGACGGCTCCCGCGAGTCCTTGCTAAACCTTTCCTCAAGGATTGCGAAAGTCGTGCAGCTTGCTTAGCTCATCCTGCATCAGCTGGCATCAACGCTACTGGTCTTCCATTGCTGTACGACGGATTTCACCCAGGCGTCGGGGGCTTTCAGCAGATAGACGAGCGTGGCGTTGCGCGTAGCCGGCAAGAACCGCAAGGTGATCGAACTCACCGCGTTTTCCCATTCATAGACCGGCAGCGCATTGCCTGCCGATGTGGATGCGGTCGCATGGGCTCCGGCCCGGGGCGCACCATAGCGGTCGGCTAGCGCATGGCGCAGGTCGGACGCGGTGCCTTCGTCTATGACGAACGACATCTCGTACAACCGGAAGTCCGTCTGTCCGTTGACTCGCGCGAAACGCAGCATGTGATCCTGCGCCGGCGTCCCGTCCACGACTGCCTGCGAGAGCGCCCAGCCATTGGCTCTTTGATGCGCCCAGCGACAAGCGACCGTCAGGCTTTCACGCGTCTTGAGACTCATGCCAAGGGAGCCGGCGATTACATCCGTTTCGCAGACCGGCACGCTGTCGACCGGGGTCGCCCTGACTGTCGCGCCTGCCTGGAATTCATTGAGCGTTATGCCGAGAGGGATCCCGCGAAACTCGAACGGCAAATCCCGAAGACGCCTTTTCTGATCGGCGGCCTTGCTCGTGGAGCCACCCGTTTCGTGGAGGATCGGGTCCGCATGCGCGGTGACAAAGGGAGTGAGCGACAGCACTCCGGCAGCTAGCGCAAGCGCGCAGACAAGCAGTTGGGGTTTCATGGCTTAGTTGACCGCCGACGCACGCCGGTCGAATGACATGCCCGCCGTTTGTCCGGCGGGCACAACCTTGCCTGGTATTACTGAAGGCGGTCGATTGCATTGAGCCGTTGTGGGCGCATGCAGCCGGGTTGAAAAGCAGGCAGGTTCTGGATTGCCGTGATGAGTCATGGTAAGCCTCGCGTAGCGCATTGATTCCGAGCCTCTATTCGACACCGCGCATGGAAACCCCTGCTTGCGGGTAACCGATGCGTGGCGAAGCGTTTTACGTGTCGAATCATCGCACCGGCTTTGGGCATGCGATGTGAGAAGGAGTGCGCGGTTTCCCGCAGTGCTTACGACGTCTTTCCGCTGCTTACCAATTTTTATCGTGGGGATTGCGAGGCTCGCGGGGCTCGGCCAATCGTGAACGTCACGAGCCTGAGCTAGAACATTGTGTTGTCGTTAGCCGCGTGCTCGGGCACCGGTTGGACCACGTCCCAATGCTCGGCAATCTTGCCGTGATCGACGCGGAAGATATCGACAATGGCATTGCCCCGGTCCTGCGGGTTGCTTGTCGAATGAACGTGAAGGAAGACGAGATCGCCGTCGGCGGCGCTGCGCACGATCGTCGAGCGCGCCTCGGGGTTTGTCTTGAAGCGCTCGGTAAAGAAGCTGATAAACGGCGCAGACCCGCTTGGCACGTGCGGGTTGTGCTGAATGTAATCGGGAGCAAGCACGGTGCTGGCAATGCTCAGGTCGTGCTGGTTGAATACGGTGTTGTAGAAACGCACGACCAGCGCACGGTTGCTTTCTTCCTGGGCGAGATCTCGCGTGGCGCTATGGCCCGGCGTGGCGCTATCTTGCGCGAAGGCGGCATGACTCGCGACCAGGGCAAGCAGTGCGGTAGCGGCGAACGCACGACGAAGGAGGGATGGTTTGAGGGGTGTGATGGTCATGGGAAATCCTTTTGGGGCGTTTTCTTTCACCAGGCGCTTACCCGCTTTATCGCAGGGCAAGTGCCAGCTCCACGAACTGCTGGACGCGCGAGTTCACGTCGCCATGACGATGGGCGATGTATAGCGTCGTCTTGGTATCGTCATCGTCAAGCTCCCTGAACACAACGCCCGGTATGGCGATGGCCTTTAGCGTGGCCGGCACCAGTGCGATCCCCAATCCCGTCGCCGTCAGGCCGATCAGGGTAGACGCCTGCTGCGCTTCCTGGACTACATAAGGTTCGAAGCCGCGCTTCGCGCATAAGGCGACGGTCTGCTCATGCACCGCCACTCCCGCTTGCCTTGGATACGCTATGAACGGCTCATTGCGCAGGTCCGCGATCTTGACGGACGCGGCCTTGGCAAGCGGATGCCCTGCATGCATGGCGAGCAGCAGCGGCTCTTCCAGCAGCGGTGTGAATACCAGATTCGACGGCGGCGTGGAGAGCGGCAGGCGCAGCAGCCCGACATCGAGGTCGCGGGCGTCCAGCTGTTCAATCTGCTGCGACGAAGACAGCTCATGCAGCCCGATCTGCACGTTCGGCCGTTGCGTGCGGTAGGCATGGATCAAGCGGGGAAAAAGCGGCGACAACGATGACGCATTGGTAAAACCCAGCCGCAAGCGGCCGACCTGCCCGCTAACAGTCTGCCAGACATTTTCCTTGGCGAGGTCGATCCGCGCCAGGATGTGCTTGGCATCGTTCATCAGGGAAAACCCGGCTTCGGTCAACACCACCGAGCGGCTCGTCCGATGAAAGAGGCGCGCGCCAAGTTCTGTTTCGAGGGCCTGGATCGCAAGGCTCAAAGGCGCTTGCGTAATGCCCAGCCGCTCAGCGCTGCGCCGGAAGTGCAACTCCTCGGCGAGCACGACGAAATACTCCAAGTGCCTGACGTGCATTGATTGTCTCTGTAAATCAATTAGATTTTCTGGAGAATAAATCAGAATGGATTCTAAGGCGATACTTGTTCCGAAGCTAATAACAGAGGGAGACAAGATGAACGGTATCGAACTGACCGAGCGCTTGCGGGCCGGTGTTCCTGTCTACGCGCTGGGTATCCGCGCATCGCGAACCACGGACGTGGTGCGCTGGGCCAAAGCAACCGGCTACGACACCATATGGATCGACATGGAACACAGCACGCTGCCCGTGGATACGGTCGCGCAGTTGTGCTCATGCGCAGTCGATCTGGGCCTGACGCCGTGGGTGCGGGTCCCTGAGCGGGACTACGGCACGATCAACCGCGTGCTCGACGGCGGCGCGCTCGGCATCATCGTGGCGCGGGTGGAAACGGCAGCACAAGCCAGGGACGTAGTCACGGCAACGCGCTTCCCGCCGCTCGGACAGCGCTCGCAACTCGCGACGCTGCCCTACGTGAACTTCGAAAAGCTGCACGCCCGCGAACTCAATCAAACGCTCAACGACGCTACCGCGATCAAGGTGCTGATCGAGAGCCGCGCAGGCGTGCAAGCGGCGGATGCGATTGCGGCAGTCGATGGTGTGGACATCCTGGCAGTCGGCTGCAACGACCTGAGTGCGGACCTGGGATACACCGGCGAGTCGACGCACCCCGAGGTGGTGGAGGCCTGCCGCCAGGTCATTGCCGCCGCTCACCGTTGCGGCAAGGTCGCGATCGTGGGGGGCATGCCGGATAGCGATGCATTGACGAGCCTTAGAAAGGAAGGCGCCGCGCCCTTCATTTTTGCGGGTATCGATACGGATCTATTCCTGAACGCACTGCGTCAGCGGATGGAAAGCAGTCGCGCGGCGTTCCTCTAAGCCCCGTTTATTTCAACTATTCAAGACCCATTGTCATGGCCGAGACTCCGCTGATTTCCACCCCGATGCGTGCGTTCGACACGCTGTCACGCCCCGCCTTCGAGATGCCCGCTCATGCTTGCGACGCGCACATGCACGCGTTCGGCCCCGAGGCACTGTATCCCCATGTGGAGCACCCGCATTACACGTTGCCGGACGGTAAGCTGGGACCCTACCTGCAATTGATGAACGCGCTTCAACTTGAGCGTTTCGTGATCGTGCAACCGAGTTTCTACGGCACGGATAACCGTTGCCTGATCGACACCTTGAACGCCGCCGGACCCATCGCACGAGGCGTTGTAATGATCGAGGAAAATACCGATGCCGCCACGCTTGACCGTTACCATCGGGCAGGCGTTCGTGCCGTGCGCTTGGACCTGTTCGCGCGTTCGGCGCTGCCGACCGAAGAGATTCAGCAGTACATCACCCGCATGGCACGGCTGTGCACGAGCCTCGGCTGGCATGTGCAGTTCTACGCGCCCGGTTGGGTGGTGCGTAACCTGATTCCGTTCCTGGCGGACGTGCAGTCGGACTTCGTGATCGATCACATGGGCTACATGCTTGAAGAGGACGGTCTCACAGCGGCGGATTTCGAGCGCTTGCTGAGCCTGCTCAAGGACGGCAATTGCTGGCTCAAGCTGAGTGCGCCGTACCGGATCGCCAAACATCGCGGGTACGACGCCGTTGCGCCGATGGCGCAGAAGATTATTGACGCAGCACCGCACAGGGTGATCTGGGGATCTGACTGGCCGCACATTCCCGACTCGACTCGCGACACCGGAGAGCTGCTCAATCTGCTTGGCGCGTGGACGGAAGACCCTGTGGTTCGCCAGATGATTCTCTCCGACAACCCCGCGCGGCTATTTGATTACTGACCTGTATCACGGAGTCTTCAGGCGATGAATTATCAACCGCATCCCGCTTTTGCCGAGCTATTCCGTGCGTTTACATCGGACCCGGCCAGCATTGGCAACCAGTTGACGCAACAGATGACTCAGCGTGAGGCGGACGCGCCGCTGCTGGTGTCGACCGGTTCGGACATCGTGCTGTTTCCGGGCGGCGGACGGCCCGCGTCCATAGAGAGCTTTCGCAAATCGACGCGAGGTTTCATCGAACTGACCGCCGTGTCCCATCTGCCGCTTGCAATAGCCTATCTCGCACGAATGCGCGAACTCGGCGCCGGCGACAACGGCTGGCAGCAAGCTGCCGCGAAGCTGCTGGTTCATGCACGCACTACCCGTGAGGCCAATTCACCAGCGCTATGGCGCGACGAGATCGCGGTCCGGAGCCTGGCGGGCTTCGACGTCAAGCTGGCTAATCTTGTCGACTATACGTGCGGCACCACAGTCGATCTACTTGAACGCGTAGCAGACGAACCTGCGTTGATGAGCTTCGATTTCTTGCGTGATCACTATTTTGCCCCGCTGGGTTCGGACACGCTCCCGGTGCCCATGAACGACGTGATGTTCGCGACCTTCGGTCTCGCGTTCCTGGATATCGTCTACCGGATCGGCAACTGGCTGCGTGCTCAGGAGCTCGACTGGTCGCGCCTGATGGTGCTGGTCAGCGGAAGATCGGGCCGCCCGACGGCGGGTGCAACCTGGGCGACCAACAACATGTGTCATCTGATCTGGCGCGTCTCTGACGGTGCGTTGCCGCTTGAACGCGTGTTTGTTGCACCGCATGCGCCGTCGTTCTCGGTGGCGGAGTTGCCCGATGCCACGGGTCTGGCCGCGCTGGAAGACACCTACCGGATGCTGTGGCAGAACACGCGTGCCAGCATAGATGTGGCGCGTGAATTGTTTCCGGATCATCCAGGGTATCGCTTTGAACCGGCAGCCGCCGAGCGTATGCCACCCATCACTTCAGTGAACGACCGGGATGCCACTACCGCGCGGCTCAGACGCATCATGGAAGACCCGTCGCAACTGCTGTCGAACTGTGTGGCCGACTACATCATCGATCAGTTGCAGACCAACGGGAATCGCCCGGAGCAAGTGGAGATTCCGGGCTTCACGAACGTCATCTATCCCGGGCCGTCGACGTGTTAGAAGCTCTCAAGCGGTAGCAAGCAACAAGACATTGGCATGGCAGGGCGGTCATGCCGATCTATATAGAAAGCCCGCATACTGGAGACGTTACACCATGAACCATCTTGAAGCCGCACCCCCTGGAGGCCGCGCTGTCCGCCCGGTCGTCAGCATTACGCTTGTCTGTTTCGCCGTGTCCATGATCGATGGATTCGACACACTCATGCTGTCGTTCGTTGCGCCGCTGCTGGCGAAGTCGCTGCAGATCGACCATGCGTCGCTCGGGCGCGTGTTCGGAGCGGGATTTGTCGGCACGGTGCTGGGCTCGCTGATCATCGGGCCGCTTGCCGATCGTTTCGGCCGCAGGAAGATGCTGGTGCTGGCATTGGTCGTGACAGGGGGCTTCACGCTGGCCTGCGCATTCGCGAATTCGGCCGGTACGCTCGCAGCATTGCGGTTTCTAGGCGGCCTCGGCATGGGCGGCGCGATTCCGCCTATCGCAGCAATCACGGCCGAAAGCGCTTCGTCGGAACGCCGCTCGTCGCTGGTCATCCTGATGTTCATCGGCTTCCCGCTTGGTGCGGTCGTCGGCGGCGCGATCACGGCCGCGCTGATGATGAAATTCGGCTGGCCGTTCGTGTTCCTGATGGGCGGATCATGCGCACTCGCGGCAATCATCCCGGTGCTGCTGATCCTTCCGGCCGCGACGCCGGCCGAGGCAACGAGCAAACCGGCCATGCAGGCAAGCGATGGTTTCATGGGCGATCTGCTGGCCCGGTTCGTTGGCAACCTGTTTGCCGAGGGGCGCTTCGCCGCGACCTTCGCGCTCTGGTTCGGCGTGCTTGCCAGCATGATCCTGTCGGGCTTCCTGGTGAGCTTTATGCCAACCATCCTCAACCTGAACGGCGTAGCCCCGGACCGGGCCGCGTTGGGTGCAGTCGTGCTCAACGTGGGTGCGATCGTCGGAGCGTTGCTGATCTCGCTGATCGTGAGGCGAGGCGCGCCGTTTGTCGCGGTGGCCGTGGCGTTTGTTGCTGGCGCCGTGATGGTCTTCACGCTTGGCCGGGTGATCGGCGCGGGCAACGCGGCGTTTGGCTTGCTGTTCGTGGTGGGCGCGTGCATTGTCGGCGGCCAGTTGACCTTTCCGGCCATTGCCAGTTGCCTCTTTCCCACTGGCGTTCGTGCTGCAGGCGTGGGCTGGACGCTGGCCATCGGGCGTACCGGGTCGATCATCGGACCGGTGGCCGGCGGCATCCTGCTCGCGCAGAACTGGTCGCTCGGCCGCCTGTTCCTGGCGGCGGCCATGCTGGCATTGTTAGCGGCGCTTGGCATTACGCTGGCCAATCTATGGCGTCCACGCGGCGACGGCACGCTGCGCCACAAGCCTTTTTCGAAGTTGATGATGACCGGACCGGAGGTTAGCGATGGCAAGCACTGAGACGCTTACAGCGCCTTTTGCACCCCTTCTTACGCCAGTGCAGAAGCTGGCGACCAGCGGTGCGCGAGCAGTCGAAGTCTTCGGCATCGACCGCCAGCTTTTTGCTGTCGTTCCTCAACTGGCGCTCGACATTCCTGGCCAGGCACCCGGAATGAACGTGGGCGACAGCGACATCGACGCGTTGATCTATATCTGGGAAGCGGGGCGGCTCGTCGAGCACGATGCACTTTCGATGCCCGGTGGCGAGGACGCGGAGTACTTCGAGATGGGTGACCGGCGCTTCCTCGCGACCGTGGGCGTGCGCTCCGGAAGCGGCCCTTATACGCTGGATGTCGAATCGGTCCTGTACGAACGCGACGACAATCAGTGGACCCCGTTCCAGCGTTTCCCGACGTTCGCGGGCAAACAGTGGCGCTTTTTCTCCATTGGCGGCAGGCATTTCCTGGCGCTGGCGCAGGGCGTTACCGTCGAAGGCGTAACACCCAAAAACCCGCGTGAATCCCGCATCTTCGAATGGGACGGAAAACAGTTCGGCCTGCTGCAGATACTCGAAGGACATTGGGGCTACAACTGGGAATTCATTACGTTTGGAGGCCAGCACTATCTGGCCTATGCGGATCATGTCAGCGGCTCTTGCATTTATCGCTGGCGGGGCGAGCGTTTCGAGGTCATTCAACGCTTTGACGAACCGGGTGGACGCGCATTCAGTTTCTTTATCGAGCAGGACAGGCTGTGGATGGTGCACGCGAACCTGATGGGCGAGACACGCTTGTTCCAGTTCGATGAGACTCGGATTCAGTTCGACTCGGTCCAGTCGCTCGGCGGGGCGGGCGGTCGCGAGCTCTGCCTTGTGGAAGGTGCGCGCGGCCGTTATCTCGTGCGTGTGTGTTTCATCACCGGCACGCCGCACGCACCGCATACGCAGCAGCAATCGCAGATATTCCTGTGGAGACAGGACCGCTTCGAACTCGTCGATGAGTTTCCCACCTCCGGCGGCACTGACGCCGCGGTCTTCATGGCGGAAGGCCAACGCTATCTGCTGGTCAGCAACAGCCTGGCAGAGGACGTTCGCTTTCGTGTAGATAGCGTGCTTTATCGATTCGATGGCTGAACGCATACCCGACGCGCAACGCGGGCGGGCTACCGCATGACCCGACGCCTTTCCTGCTAACCGAGGTCAATGACCTTCGGTTAGGAGTGCCCTCATGCAGGGGCGGGGTGTTCTTTTGCCTAAAAAAATAAACGCCATAAGGCGACACGACAAGGGCGGCCTTGGACAATGCCGCTCGCGGCCATGGCTGTGAAGAGTCAGGGCGCATGCGCTTTGACTCGCAAATCAGGAGACAAGCATGAAAAAATACCGTCGAAAAGCCATTGGATGGACTATCGCAGTAACCGTGCCGTTGATGGCCGCGGGTTGCGGCGGCAGTGACAGTAGTACTGTGGGTGACCCGAATCTGGTTCAGACCGCTCAGGGCCAGGCAAGAGGCATAACCGTCAACGGGGTGCATGAGTATCTGGGCTTGCCGTATGCGGCGCCGCCCGTCGGCGCGCTTCGCTGGAAAGCGCCTGTTGCGGCAGCACAGTACTCGGGCGTTTATGACGCATCGCATGCCGGGTCGGAGTGCGTGCAGGGTACGGCGCCTGCCATGGCAGGCAGCGAAGACTGTCTGTACATGAACATCTATGTGCCTGGACCGACTACGGTAACCACTCCTTTGCCCGTGCTGTTCTGGATTCACGGCGGCGGGTTTATCAACGGCTCCGGTATTGCCACTGATGGCTCAGCCCTGGCTGTCAAATCGAATGCGATTGTGGTGACGTTCAACTACCGGCTCAATGCACTGGGCTTTCTCGCCCATCCGGCGCTTGCCGCCGAGGATCCGAACGGAGCTGCGGGCAATTATGGAGTCATGGACCAGGTCGCTGCACTGACTTGGGTGCAGAAGAACATTGGCGCATTCGGCGGTGACCCGAAGAACGTGACTATCTTCGGCGATTCAGCTGGCGGACATTCCGTTTATGTTCAACTTGCGTCGCCCGGATCAGCGGGATTGTTTGCGAAGGCGGTCGCGCAAAGCGGTGACTTCAGCCGGGTTCAAGCGACACTGGCCCAAGCTGAAACCAGCGGCACCACGCTTGCGAACGGGTGGGGCTGCGGCTCGGCCGCGAGCGCAGATTGCCTGCGGCAGCTTCCTGCTGCGGCCACCTTGCAAGGCAATCCCAACGCCTGGTACGCGATCGTCGACGGCAAGGTGCTGCCCACCTCGACGTCCCAGGCATTTGCCGCCGGCACGTTCAATCGTGTGCCCCTGATATCGGGGTTTACGCAGAACGAAGGCACGTTTTTCGTCGCGGCGGCTTTCGATGCCCAAGGCAATCCGGTCCAGGCAGCGAACTACACGAATACCATTGCGGGGTACCTCGGCGTTCCCGGTGCCAGCACGGCCGCACTTTATCCGCTTGCCCAGTATTCGTCGCCCAGTCAGGCACTGGCAGCGGCACTTGCCGACTACAGGTTCGTTTGCACCGCCCTTCAGGACGGCGACAATCTCGCCAGGTTCTCGCCAGCGGTGTACATGTACCGCTTTTCTGATCCGGCGCCATACAACGTGGGCGGACTGACTTCCATTCTTCCGCCGACCACGCTTGACTACGGCACCTTTCATTCGTCCGATCTCGACTACTGGTGGCAACTGATTCCGACACCCACCGCCAATCAGGCAACGCTGTCGGACGCAATGACGGCAGCGCTCTCGGCATTCGCTCACTCCGGCAATCCGAATACGGGGAGCACGGTTGCGAACTGGCCGGCTTATACGTCCGCGACGCGACAGATTCTCGACTTTGGTTATCCCGTCTCGAACACGTATGACGCGTATAGCGCCCACAATTGCAGTTACTGGTATGGGCAACCACCCTCGCAGCACTTGTGACGCGAAGCCGCGCGGCTGGCAGGGCGCCAGGATCCGCGTGCATCTGACCCGCGGGTGATCCTGCCTTGAAAGCAGGGTCCCGCGCGGATGCGACAATGCTATCTTCCGGCATTCATGCTGATCCAGAGGATAGCGTTCATGACTGGCACGTCGCAATTGAATCGAAACTGTCATCAGGATTCCTTAGTACTATCCATGAGCTGTGCCGGTTGCGCTCTCGGACTCAGGCAGGTCCAGCCTTTCAAAGCGGCATACAGCCGTCTTCCGGGCAAACAGAACGCTCAGCGCGGCGCCTGAGGACGCGATCCCTATTGCGAGGAGCAGTGTGTTGGTGCCGCCGAAGAACTGTTGTATCGCGCCTCCGATGAACGGGCCGAGAATGGCGCCAAGCCGGCCAACACCCAGCTCCATTCCTACCGCCGTGGCGCGTATGCTCGTAGCGTAGGATGCGGCCGTGAAGTTGTTGAGAACAAACTGCGCGCCGATGATGCAGAACCCGGCTGCTGCAGCGCAGATCATGTTGGCAAGGTGATTGTGCAGGAAAATGAGCGCCAGGACGGACACTGCGCCGCCCGCCCACCACGCACAAAGCCACACGCGCGGCGACCCGCGGCGATCGACGACGCAGCCGCACACGAGTCCACCTGCAAACGACATCATCTGCATCAGGGCACCGAAGCCGAAGCTGGCAGAGAAGCTTTCGCCACGTGTCTGCATCAATGTCGGAATCCATCCCGACAGGCCGAATATGCAGAAGAGACTCAGGAAGCTTGTCAGCCATATGGCGATGGTCAACCTGCGATATTCCTTGCTCAGAAGTGCAAGCACAGGTGCTTTCGGCATGGCGGGCGCCGGTGCAATGTCACATCGCTCGTAGAAGTCAGCGCGCTCGGGGCGGAGTTTCATGAGGATCGCCTTTACTTCAGCCTTGCGTCCTCGCAAGAGGGCGAACTTGGGCGATTCCGGCAGATACAGGTAAAGAAGAGGGATAAGAAGTACGGAAGATGATCCGACCCAATAGAGACCGCGCCAACCCGTCAAAGGCGTGAGGAAAACCCCGACCAGTCCGGCGATTGCACCGCCCATCGCCCAACCGAGCGCGACGCCCCAAAGGGAAAACGTATTTGCTACGCGGCGCGGCGCCAGTTCATTGATATAGGTCGTGGAAAGCGGCAGCAGCACCCCGAGTCCCAGGCCCGTCAATATCCGGAGCACACAAAACGACGCAAACGAGTCGGCAAGCACCGCCGTCAGTATGGAGAACACCGTGGTGATCCAGAGGCCGGCGATCAACGTTACACGCCGGCCGAAGCGGTCGGCGACGACGCCGTGAAACGCCGCGCCAAACAGGAAGCCGATCAGTCCGCTTGATACCAGCATTCCGGCCTGCTGAAGTGTCAAAGCCCATGGGCCCCTGACGTAGTGAATCACATACGCCGGATTGAACGTGTCGTATCCGTCAAAGAGCGTGAGCAGGGCCAGTATCACACCCAGCCGCGCATGCATTTTGCCGACCCTGGCTTCAGCCAGTTCCTCATGCACGTTGATGACGTCTGCTTGCATGGTGTCTCGCTCCACGATATTGATTTTGTGACACGGCCTTGTCATCGTTGGACCGTCGTGTCATGACATTGCCTGCCCCTGATGCCGGTTTGCCTTGATGCCCTATGGCATGCGGTCAGTCCTCGAACTTGAACAGGCGCGCGGCGTTGGTCCGGCCGATCTTGATCCGGTCGTTGTCGCTGATCGACGCCGTATCGAACCACTCGGCCGCGTGGTCTACGTTTTCAAACGGCCAGTCAGCGGAGAACAGGATGCGGTCAGACCCAATTTCAAGCATTGCATCGACCAAGGTCTGTGTCCGGAAGTTGCCCGATGTCGTCAGCCAGAAGTTCTCATGGAAGTAATCTGCTATCCGCCTTTTCGCGGGATAGGCAGGTTCAGTCTTGACCCATGCGTTGCGGTTGTCGACGCGCCACATGCTATACGGCAGGCCTTCGCCCATATGCCCGAGAATGATCTTCAGGCGAGGGTATTCGTCGAAGAGTCCGGAGCCCATCAAACGCAACGCGTGCACGGCCGTTTCCTGACCGAAGGCCCAGGTCGGACCGAGCAGCCACGGATGACCGTCGTAGATGGGAGCATGCGCGGGCAGCGGATTGCGTGGATGCAGGTAGAAGGGCACGTCAAGCGTCTGGACGGTAGCCCAGAACGCGCGAAATTGCGGCAGGTCGTAATACAGCACGCCACCTTTCTCATCCGACTGCGAGAACCCGTTGACCAGTGCACCAACGAAGCCGAGCTCCTTCACACAGCGCTCGAGTTCGCGCGCGGCCAGTTCCGGTGATTGCATGGGCAGCGCAGCGAAGCCTTTGAAGCGGTCCGGGCGTTTCGCGATCTGTTCGGCGAGGAAGTCGTTCGCGCGGCGTGACAGGTCGTACGCCGCCTGCGTGTCCGGAATCGCCTGCACCGTCGGCGCATTGAGCGAAAGAATCATCAGCTCGATTCCGTTGTTATCCATTTCCTGGATCCGGCGTTCCTGAATATCGAGCAAGCGGCTTTTCAGCTCGACCCAGTATGAGGGAGGCACGAAGCCTGCGGAGTCCTGAACAGTTTCATCAAGGGCGAAGTGCTCTTCCAGGGCGATCTTGCGGGTGGCTTTGAATGACATATGACGCTCCAATAGTCTCAGTATTGACCTTTGGGTTCGAGGCCGAGCGCCATCTGCCCGTACATCGTTCCCACGGTGTCCCAATTCATGCTGATGTGGCGGCCGACAGCGTTCGCGTCCCGCCATGCGCGCTGTACCGGATGAGAAAGGTCCAGGCCTTGGCCGCCCGTTGACGCATTCAACGCTTCGGTTGCACGAATGGCAAGTGACACGGAGAAGGCTTGCCCACGGCGGCTCGTGATCCGGTCCTCCACTGAAATCCGCTGCCCGCTTCTGACGGTCGCCTCGCGTTCGGCCAGATCTGCCAGGAGGATTCTTTTCGCTGCGTCGCAACTGGCGGCGGCCTCGGCGACACGCAGCTGGATAGTCGGGAAGTCGGCCATTTTGTTTTGCCCTCCCGCGACCGCTCCCCGCGTTACACGGCGGCTGGTACGGTCCAGGTAGTCTTCAAGCGCGCCCTGCGCGGCGCCGACAGCGACCGATGCGAGACAGGACGGGATGGTGCTCAGCATCGGAATGGCGAGGCCTGGCTGGTCTGGATAGAGGCGGGCGCCCGGCGTCTGGCCGGTCGTTGTCTCCGAAAACATCAGGGCGCGATGAGCCGGGACAAATACCTTGTCCAGAACCAGCGTCTTGCTTCCGGTTCCGGCGAGGCCGACGACATGCCACGTGTCGTCGATTGAATAGTCTGTCGCGGGCACAAGGAGGAAGGCGGGGGCAGCCGCGGCGCGGCCGTCGCCGGCAGGGAGAAACGCTGAACAGAGCGACCATTGGGCACATTCGCAACCGCTTGCGAAGCTCCAGCGCCCGCTGATCAGGAAGCCGCCGTCCACGGCCTCGGCCTGACAGGCGGGGGCATAGGAACCGCAGACGAGCGCGTCGGGTGTGTCCTGCCAGACGTCGCGTTGGGCCTGGCCCGGAAAGCTCGATACCAGCCATTGATGCGCGGAGAGCAGTCCGGCCACCCACGCCGTGGAGGCACACCACTTGGCGAGATCAATGTTCAAGTCGACAAGAACGGAGAAGTCATATCCGTATCCGCCCAACGCGCGCGGCTTGACGATGGCGAAGTAGCCGGCCGCGCGCAGTGCCTCGATGCTTTCCATTGGCACCCGGCGATCTTTTTCAACCTGGGCGGCCCCGGCACGGAGCGTTGCACTTAAACCGACAATTCTTTCACGCAATTTGTCCACACCCGGAAGGCAGGCCTCGGGCGAAAACAGGGTTTCAAAAGCTTTTTCTGCGACAGCCATGATGACTTCACCTCCATGGAATTCGTTGCGGCAGGGGCCGCCCGCATCGCGTGCGGCGACGACTGGATTCAGCAATTCAGCAATTCAGCAATAAGCGGCGTTGCGATACAGCAGCGGACTGGCGGCCTCATTGAGTCGCACATGGACCGCCGTGCCGATGAAGATGGTGTGGGTGCCAAAGGGAACGGCCGCGACCTTCCGGCAGAAGATGTTTGCCTGGGCATCGCTCAGGAAATCGATGCCGTGGGCATTTCTTTCCCAGTCGCCCGTGAGGAACCGCTCTTCGGGCGTCGCCTTGCCACTGAACGCGGTTGAAACCGCGGCGTGATCGTGTCTTAGCACGTTGACGCAGAAGCCCCGCGCGGATTGAAGGATGTCGTGCAGGAACGTGGACTGGTTCACGCAGACAATCATGGAAGGAGGCTCCATGGACAGCGAGCTCACCGCCGTCATGGTCATGCCGTGACGGCGGCTCTCATCGGAGGCGGTAACGATCGTGACCGTGGATGCGATACGGCGCATGGCCGCACGGAACGAAGCCCCCACTTCGGGCTGGGGGATGGACGGGGTTTCCATGACGTCTCCTGACAGGGGGCGCGGGCTCTGAGGCACCGTGTTGCATTTACTATATTTGCATTTGCAAATGTTTTCAATGAAATTAATGCGGATGGAATTGTTGGTTTGATAGAATTGCTCAATGAGTTGGCCAATAAGCTCGAGGAAGCGACCCGTGTACAAACTGACTGACTCCGTTCCCTACCTTCTGAACCGTGTGGGTGTGCGGATGGGGGATCTCTTTTCGCGCAGGATCGCCTCGTACGGTGTGACCTTGCCGATGTATCGGGTGATGGCCGCGCTCCTGGAGGTTCCTGATCAAAGGCTTAACGACCTCGCGTTGATGACGACGATCGAGATCTCGACCCTGTCACGGCTGATCGGCACGATGGAGAAGATGCGGCTGGTCTCTCGCAGCAGGCTCGAAAACAACGCGAGAACGGTGGCGATTGCTCTGACGAAGGGGGGCGAGGCGCTTGTGGCGGAATTGATGCCGATCGCGCAGCACTTCGAGGAAGTTGCGGTCAGCGGACTATCGAAGACGATGCTCGCGATCTTGAAGAAGACGCTTGCCGATGTCTACTCGCAACTCGACACGCTCGAGAGCGAGATCGAACTTCCTGCCTCTGAAGAAAAATAAGATCGCTCAAGGGCCAGGAACTTCCGCGCCCGCGTTTTGTACCGGGCGCGCTTCGCGGCGTCTGGAATCACGATGAGTCGGGCAACGTCCAAACCTAACGCGAGAACGCCTCAAAGATGAGTTGCCTGAGCCACTGATTGCTCGGTTCGCGGTGATTTCTGGCGTGCCACAGGACATTGATCACGATGTCCGGAATTTTCACGGGACAAGCCACGGCTTCAAGGCCGAACGGCGCAAGCGTTTTCATTGCATAGGCTTCCGGTACCACGGCAATCAGATCGGTCGTCTGGAGAATGTGTCCAACCGCGACGAAATGCGGTACTCGCAAGCGGATATGCCGGCCGACGCCGGCCCGCTGGATGGCTGAATCAACCATGCCATGGCCAGTGCCTTCGGCGATGATTGAAACGTGCTCGGCTTCACTGAACGCCTTGAGCGACATTCCCGTTTTGGCAACCGGGTGACCTTTGCGGAAAATGCAGACATAGCGTTGTCGAAACAGGCGGCGTTGAAAAAATCCGGTCTTCAGGTCCGGTAAAAAACCGACCCCGAGGTCCACCTGTCCTTTTTCCATCTCGTCGCGAAGCGTATCGGCCTGGTTGCGTACCGTGCTGGTTGTCACGCCGGGGGCCACCTTCGCCAGCTTCTCCATGAGGGCAGGAAGAAAATAGATTTCTCCAATATCTGTCATGGCAACGGTGAATGCACGCGTACTCGATGCAGGGTCGAAGGTTGATGGCGCGTTGAGCGTGTTGTGGATCGTCCCCAGCGCGTAGCCTATGGGTTCGGCAAGAGTCTCGGCGAAGGGTGTCGGTATCATTCCCTTCGATGTCCGAATGAAAAGTTCGTTGCCGAGAATCTTGCGCAGCCGGTTGAGCGCGTTGCTGATGGCCGGTTGAGAAATACCGAGTGTCCCGGCCACGGCCGATACCCGGCGCTGACGCAGCAGTTCGTTGAATACCACCAGCAGGTTCAGGTCAATGTCCTGAAGCTCCATGTTGCGTCTCCTCTTTTCTGGTTCTCGCATTATCACTGCCAGTGATTTTATATATCAACCATCTTCTATTTATCAATAACGCTTCCGGCGGCATGATCATCCCATCGATAGACCAGACCGGAGACACTGGCGTCATGGACGTATCAATTCTGCCGCTTCGGCGGACCCTCGATGTGCGCGCCGGGGAAAACCTGCTTGACGTACTGCGCGCAAACCAGATCCCCATTTCTTACAGTTGCATGTCAGGACGTTGCGGCACCTGTCGCTGCAAGCTTGCCTCGGGCCGTGTGCTGGTGACCGGCAGTGAAGATTCCAGTGCGCCATCCGGCATGGGTGAGTCGGTCCTCGCGTGCCAGACGACGCTGGTTGAGGATTGCGCGATCGAGATACCGGATGTCGATGAAGTCGTCGTTCATCCCGCGAAGATTCTGAAGACTACAGTTCTCGCGATTGAAGACCTCACGCATGACATAAAGCGTGTGCGACTCGGTCTGCCGAAGCCTTTCGAATTCTCGCCCGGGCAATACGCGAATCTGCAATTTGCGCCGCACCATGCCCGGCCGTACTCCATGGCGGTCACGCAAAACCCGGACGAGATCGAGTTTCATATTCGACTTGTACCCGACGGGCGAGTCACCTCGTATGTGGCCAACGATCTGAAGGTTGGTGACTCGGTGCGCCTGAGCGGTCCGCTCGGCACGGCCTATTTACGCCGTAAAACCGACGGCCCGATCGTGTGTATTGCGGGTGGCACGGGTCTCGCGCCCATCCTCTCGATCCTGAGAGGCATGGCGGATATCGGAATGAATAACCCCGTGCATGTCTATTTCGGCGTGCGTTCCAGCATTGATATCTATGGTGAACCCTGGCTGAGCGAATTGCGAAGCCGGCTTCCACACATGAGCTTTCACATTGTCGTTGCGTCCGGGATGGACTCGGCGGATTACCGCGGTGGTGTGGTGACGCAGGCAGTGAGCGACGACTGGAGCCATATGCAGGGTTGGACCGCCTATGTGGCCGGCGCGCCGGTCATGGTCGAGGCGGCGTCCATGCTGCTTCGCCAGAGGGGCATGGCGCCCGAACGAATTTACGCCGACGCCTTCTATTCGACCGGTGTTTGACGACTGAACGGCGCCTTGTAAATCAAATCACAGGAGACACAGCATGAACGAGACTCCCCTTGTTTTTAAGCGGTCGGAATGGAAAGGCGAGGGTTCCAGCCGGATTCCATTCTGGGCATACACAGACGACGATATCTACCGTCGCGAGCTTGAGCGGTTTTTCTACTCGCGACACTGGTGCTATGTGGCGCTTGAGGCCGAGATTCCGAATCCCGGCGATTTCAAGCGCACAGTCATTGGCGAGCGGTCCGTGATTGTCACCCGGGCGGCCGACGGCGAAATCCATGTGGTGGAGAATGTCTGCGCGCATCGCGGTGTTCGCTTTTGCCGGGAGAAGTTCGGCAATCGAAAGGACTTCACCTGTCCGTACCACCAGTGGAACTACGACCTCAAGGGAAATCTTGTCGGCGTTCCCTTCCGTCGCGGGGTGAAGCTTGACGGTCGAGTGAACGGCGGAATGCCATCCGATTTCGATCCGAAGGATCACGGTCTCACGAAGCTGAAAGTCGCAATCCGCAACGGTGTTGTGTTTGCGTCGTTCGACCACGGCGTTCCATCGCTCGAGGAGTACCTGGGGCCCACCATCCTGGGCTACTTCGACCGTGTCTTCGATGGCCGCAAGCTGACCATTCTCGGATATAGCCGGCAGCGTATTCCCGGGAACTGGAAGCTGATGCAGGAGAACATCAAGGATCCGTATCACCCCGGGTTGCTGCATACATGGTTCGTCACGTTCGGACTCTGGCGGGCAGACAACAAATCCGAACTGAAGATGGATGAACACTTCCGGCACGCAGCCATGATTTCCACACGTGGCGCCGGTGGCAAGGGCGATGTGACGAGCGGTGTATCCAGCTTCAAGGACCAGATGAGCCTGCACGATGATCGCTTCCTGGATGTCGTCAAGGAGGCGTGGTGGGGCGAACCGACAGCCGTGATGATGACGCTGTTCCCAAGCGTGATCATCCAGCAGCAGGTTAACTCCGTGTCGACAAGGCACATCCAGCCAACCGGGCATGGTTCATTCGATTTTGTCTGGACGCATTTCGGATTCGAGCAGGACGGCGAGGAGATGACGTGGCGGCGGCTTCGCCAGGCCAATCTGTTTGGCCCGGCAGGTTTCGTTTCCGCCGACGACGGCGAGGTTATCGAATTTTCCCAGGAAGGCTTCGAACAAAAGCCGTTCCATAGAACGGTGGTCGAGCTTGGCGGGCGCGAAGTGGCGGATTCCGGTCACATGGTTACCGAAACGCTCATTCGCGGAATGTACGACTACTGGCGTCGTGTGATGGAGGTTTGAGATGCTCGATTTCAATACATATCAGCAACTGCTTGCACTGTACTCGGACTATGCCGCAGCAATCGACAACAACGAATGGGACAAATGGCCGGACTTCTTCACGGAGGTGTGCGTGTACAAAGTCCAGCCTCGTGAAAACTTCGAGCGCGGTTATCCGCTCGCCACACTGTCGTTCGAGAGCCGGGGGATGTTGAAGGACCGGATCTACGGGGCGACCGAGACCATCTTTCATGATCCGTACTACCAGCGGCACGTTGTGAGCGTCCCGCGCATCCTGAAGGTCGAAGCCGAAACGATCCGGTCGGAAGCGAACTATGCAGTATTCCGAACCAAGCCTGACGAAATGTCCACGGTGTTCAATGTCGGCCGCTATCTCGACACAATCCGCCGGACAGACGAAGGATTGAAGTTTGAGTCGCGTATATGCGTTTTTGATAGCGAGATGATCTCTAACTCGCTGATCTACCCGATCTGAGGTTTGAGATGACACGGCAATGGATGAAGGTTATCGAGTTGATTGAAGTTCCCGCCGACGACGTCGTCGCAGTGCAGGCGGGAGACAGGGAGCTGGCCATCTACGGTGTGGATGGCGAGGTTTTTGCCACCGACAATATCTGCACGCATGGCCACGCCCGTCTCTGCGACGGTTTTGTGGAAGGGCACGAGATCGAGTGCCCGTTGCATCAGGGAAGGTTCGATATCCGGAGCGGAAAAGCGATGTGCGAACCCCTGGCGGCGGATATCCGGACGTATCCGGTCAAGATCGAAGACGGCAGCGTCTACGTGGACATTTAGGTCGCAGGAGAGACAAAGGGGCTGCAGGTCAGGCGTAAGGCCGATCGGCACCACCAGAAATCCTCTGATGAAATGGGCGTCACGTTGCCCGTGACATGCCGCGACATAATTGTTGAATGGAGATTGCAGGGCGGTTCATTCATACTCCACTTCGTTGCAGGAACGCCAGAAAGACGCAGATTCAACGCAGTTCCGACCCGGCATTTTCCTGTGCATATAGAGCGCCGATGATCAGCTATCCATACTTGTTTATCTCATCGGACGACGTGTTTGAATAATCGAGACACGATGGTGTCGATGACAGGAATGAACATGCTGAATATTCTTAAGATGTTAGCCGGGCGAAGCTCTCTTCGTGCACTGTCCGCGTTGGCTTTCTGCGCTGTCCTGCTGACCGGCTGTGCTGGTGGTGTAACCAACGTGAGTGCTTTTCCAGCGGCGTCGCAAGTGCGGCCGGAGACCATTTATGTCTATACATTTGCGAGCACGCCGGACCAGGTGAAACTCGACGGTGGTTTGCTTCAGAAGGTGAAGTCGCAATTCGACAGCGTGTCGACCATGCAGAAGCAAGCTGACAGCGCCGTTGAAGTGCGCGAGCAGGTGGCCGATGAAATCGTGAAGCAATTGCAGTCAATGGGCTTGCACGCCGTGCGTGCGGATTCGCCGGCGCCTGCGGACCGGAATGTCCTGATCGTGCAGGGAAGCTTCGACACGATCGATGCCGGGAATCGCCGCCGCCGGATGCTGGTTGGTCTGGGCGCGGGGAAAAGCCAGGTCGGTACGTCCGTTCAGGTCGTGTATCAACCGGCGGGCCAAATGCCGAGGCTGGTGCAGAGTTTCGATGCGAAGGCGGACAGCGGCAAGGCGCCTGGCGTGGCGGAAACGGCCGGGATTGGCGCCGCGGCCGGACATGTCGCGACATCGGCTGCCGCAGGCGTGGGTCTGCATGCGGTGTCCGAGACGAAACACGCCGGCGTGTCGGCGGACGCGAAGCGGCTCGCCGATTCCATCGCGAAGCAGCTCGCGCAGATCGGCGTAGCCGAGGGCTGGATGACGCCTGATCGCATCAAGGGTTAATGCACGACCGTATGCTTGTAGTCGTGTGCCGTCTCCTTCACATATGACCAGTACCGGTCATTGTCTGCGGTCAAACCCAGTTCCCCGTTTTTGTAGGCTATCGCCAGTGCAAGGTTTGCCTCGGCCAGCTCGGCTTCGCTGGCGAGCGTCAACCAGTGGAGGGCGCGGGCGTCGTCCCGGGGCACGATCCCGTCCTCGCGATATACATTCGCCAACTGGAATTGCGCTTGCGGCACGCCTGCCAGTGCAGCGCGATTGAGCCAGTAGAACGCAAGCTGGCGGTTGCGTGCCACGCCGTATCCGTTCCTGTAAATCGAGGCAAGATAGAGCGCTGCAAAACCGGCCGGATTATCGTCGAGGTCAGGCGCTTCCCTGACGACTGCCGGCAGATTCACCGGGCCCTTTGGCGCGGCCTTCATCAACCAGTGCCGGCTCTCCACATAATCCACATCAATGCCCGGCTGGCCTTTGAGCAGAAGCTTGCCCAACTGAAGTTGCGCTCGGGCGTTGCCGAGGCGGGCTGCCTGCCGAAGCAGATCCACACCATGACGTACGTCTCCGGTGTCTGCGCTCGCGATCAGCACATGAGCAAGCGCCAAGCGCGCGGCAGGATTGCCCGCCGCTTCAGCGACTCGCAGGCACCACACCGCAAGCGGTTGATGCGTGGACATGGCTTGCATTCGCCAGTCGTCGACGCGTTCCGTGCTGACATGGCGCGCAGCGATACCGGTGATGCCGGCAGCGCCGAGCATGGCGGCACACGCCAGCGCTGCGGCAATCATCATTCGTTTTTTCATGACGCTCATTGGCTCAGATCGATGCGATAAACCGCCAGTCCCTTGCCCGTGCCATCGTCTGCCTGGATCTGCGCGATATTCGTGATGCCCTGGGTCTGTGCGAGGGACGCAAGGTTGGGGGCAGAGGCGAACGTGACCGGACCCTGGGTTGCGACCTTGGCGAATCGCCAGCTTCGATCCACGCCATTTGTCGCGCTGGTCATCGACTTGATTTTCTTGATGTACGAGATCAGCACATCGCGATTCGCATCGGGAGAGGCATAGATCGTCTTGCTGCCGTCAAGCCCCGGGAAGTTGCCGGCGCCACTTGCACGGTAGTTGTTCGTCGCCACGATGAATGCCTGATCAGCCGCAACCGTCACTCCCTTATAGGAAAGATTCTGGATCCTGCTGCCGACCGGTTGGGTGACATCGATCTGATACGTGAAATCCTTCGACGTAATCATGTCGAAGTTGTATCCGGGATAGTTGCTGACAAGAGCTTGCGCGGTGGTCTTGGCCGGATCGATCCGATTGAATCGTTGGGCAGCCGTTTCAAGCCATGCTTTCAGGTCCGCACCAGCGACTTTGACGGCATACACCGTGTTCGGATACAGATACAGGTCGGCGGCATTGTTGATGGCGACGTTGCCTGCGGTGACGTCGGTGAAGTCGTTACCGCCGCCGAAGCCGCTCTTGAACGGCGCGCTCACTGACAGAACCGGAATGCCTGCGTACTGGGGAAGATTCGCCGCGACGTAGTCTGCGACGTACTGCGCTTGCGCCTGGTTGACGATCTCGATGGCGGAGACGTCACCCACGTCGGCGAAGTAGGTGGTCATGCGAAAGTCAGTGGTTCCTACCGGCGTCTTGACGTAAGCGATCGTTGCCGCGTGCTCGGCTGCAATCGCGGCCGAGATCGCCGGATCAGCGGCGACATAGGTCTTGTCGGCGTTCTGAATGGGACGGGCTTCGACCTTCGTCGCGCTCTTGTCGATCACCCATGCACCCTTCGAATAGGTCATGGACAACGACACCACGCCAAGATGCTTGCCCCAAAAATTGGCCATCACGGTCGGAACGCCATTCACGGTTCCCTTCACCTTGTCGACGCCGGGAAGATTGAACGGCGTGTAGGTGCTCGCTGCATCCGGGAAGATCTGGTGCGAATGGCCGATCATCAATGCGTCAATGCCCGGTATCGTGGACAAATAGTAGCTGCCGTTTTCCATCGATGGAGAATACGGCGACGCGTCGAGTCCCCCGTGAGACAACGCGACAACAATCTGCGCACCTTCAGCGCGCATTTGCGGGACATACTTTTCCGCCGTCTCCTTGAGTCCCTGTGTAAAGACGTTTCCGTCCAGATACCGCTTGTCCCACGCCATGATGGCCGGGGGCGTAAAACCGATACCGCCGATTTCACGGGTGCAGTCACTTGCTTGCCGTCAGTCGTGGTTGCTGTGAGGTTACGCGTAACGATCGTATAAGGCTTGAAGATGGGCTGCGAACTCTTTGCACCAAGGACGTTTGCCAGGACAAGCGGGAAGCCCGGTCCCGAGCAAGTCGATTGCTGGGCGACCGGCGGCATGTTCGGGACGTCCAGTTTCGTGCCGGTGACTTGTCCGAGAAAGGGCAGGCCGTAGTTGAACTCATGATTTCCGATGGTGCCCGCGTCGTACTTCAACGAATTCATCACCTTGTAGATCGCTAGTGTGGTCTTGCAATCAACCGGTGAGACCTGGGCTTGATAGTCGGCGAGCGCGGCGCCCTGGATAGTGTCGCCATCGTCCAGCAGCACCGTGTTGGGGAACTCCTTGCGCGCAGCGGCAATCAGGGTTGCGGTACGTTCCAGACCGATCGACTTGTCTTCCGCCAGTTTGAAATAGTCGTAGCTCAGACGTTGGTGTGGATGTCGGTGGTTTCCAGCAAGGCAAGCGTCGCCTTTGTGCCATCGGCTACTTGCGGCGCGGCAGCGTCGTCGCTGCTGCCGCATCCGGCCAAGGCTCCGATCAATGCGGCAACGCTTATTTTCAGGAACACGGGCAATGCTTTGTCAATTCGTTTCGATCTCGCGCGCAACATGGAATCTCCTCGGCCATTCGCCTTTTTTGACGAGCACGAATGTGCATCCGTCCAATGAAGCCGCGAGCTTATGTAATGAATATGACAGTTATCTGTATGGTTCCGGTGAGATTTTCACCGCAATTCGACGGCGCGTTGGCCATGAAGGCGGACAGCCGCATAGCGCGAGGCGTGGTGGAAACAGCGGAGATTGGCGCGGAGAGAGTTGGATGACGCCTGCTCGCACCAAGGGCTCGCGCCCTTGCGTGTAGTCAGGCGTCAGGCATCAAAGGTCAAGGATCGAAACCGGTGGGTTCAGAAAGGGACTTCAGCCACGTGCCAAAGCACGCCGGAAGGATCGAAGATGAACCCGACCTTCATGCCCCAGCTTTGCAGCGCCGGCTCGCGAGGGGCACCGACCGAAAACTGTTCGACAAGCTCGCCGGGTTTCGTTTTCTGCCACCACGAATCCACATCCCGGACGAGAAGCTGAATCATGCAGTTTTCGGCAAATTCCTTTACGTAAAAATTCTGAAGAATGAAGCTGAAACTGCCCAGCTTCAATACCGCAATGCTCTCGTCCTCGTGGGTCAGCGTGAACCCCAATGCGCGATAGAAACGCTTTGAAGCATCGAAGTCTTTCGCGGGCACGAAAGGTCGGATAGCGAGGATCTGGTCCATGATGGTTCGTCACTCCGCAAGATGAGGTTGCTTCCATTGTGGGCGAAACAGCACGGGAATTTTATCAAGCTGCAAGGCGCACCGGAAACACGCAGCAACCGGCCGCATCCGGAGCGATCGGAGAACTCATGCAGCGGTCGCGGTCAACTGCCGCAGCTGTTCCAGCAGCATGACCGCCGGGCGAGGCAGGATGCCCTGGCGGCGCCGGAAGGCCATTAGCGTGCGGCGTGCGACGAGTCCTGGAATGGGCAGGGTATCGAACACGCCGGCCGCGCTTTCGGTGTCGTACATGGGTGCGGCCATCCAGCTTAAAAACCGCGCTCGCGTGACAAGACTCTTCAGGACGGTGATGGAGCGGGTCTCGACCGCGATCTCCGGCATGGGGAGTCCATGCTCGGCGAACACGCGCTGCATGTGCTCGAACGGGCCTGTGCCACGAGGCGGCACGCACCACTGCTGACCGAGGGTGTCGGCGAGGCATAGATCGGTTTTGGCACGCAGCGGGTGATCGAGCGCGGCCACCACGTAGCTCGTGTCTTCCCAGCAACAATCGGTTATGGCTGCAATCTCGGCCGTATCGGGCACTGCCATGCTGAGCGCGAGATCGATTTCCTGCTTGAGCAAGCTGTCGGCGAGCCGGTCCCACACACCCTCAATAATCTGCACGCGCAAGTTCGGCCAGCGGGCCAGCACGCCGCTGACCGCCAGGGGCAGCACGAGCGTTGCAATGCTTGCCACGGCGCCTACCCGGATCGTGCCTTTCGCGAGGCCGCGGATTGCATCGATCTCTTCACGCGCATTGTCCGCTTCATGCAGCAGCAGGGTGGCGTGCGGGAGCAGGGCTTCGCCGATCGCGGTCAGTTGCATGCCTTTCGAATGGCGTTCGAACAGAGGCGCGCCGAGCTCTTCCTCCAGTCTCTTGATCGTGCGGCTCAGAGCCGGTTGCGTCACATGGAGAACCTCCGCTGCGCGACCGAGGCTGCTGCTTTCGACAATCGTTGTGAACGCATGAAGTTGCTGAAGACTAAAGGTCATTATTGCCCGGGAGCGGAAGACAAAAGGGAGAGCGGATCAGCACGCTTCCCTTAACAATAGTGGAAAATCATAGCGACGGCCATGCATGCCAGTGTGCCTGGGCATGATTGCCCGAATGCAGCTGCGTCCGGGATTGCAGCAGACGCCTGCAACATGCGTCCGGCATCCATGGCCACCTGTCGGGGTCGAGGCACTATCCGTTCCTGACGTGATCGGTTCGATCATTGGGCAAGCGTGTCCTCGCGATAGGTAGAGCGCTTCATGGGACATGCATTTCAGGTGTAAAGTTGGGCACCCCCGCCCCGAGTTTTGCCAATGTCCAAAACCATGCCCGATCCAGCCAGCCAGGAAACCGCTCGTCTCGTGCTCCAGATGGACGCAGCCATTTCGGCATTCAGGGCAGGGCTCAGGTCGGGGGTGCAAGCGCTCGATGCGGCGGCCCAGATTGTCACCCGCGTTTCGCCTTTGAGCGGCAGCGTGCCAGCAAGTGGGATACGCCGGACAGAGCGTCGTGTGCCCCATCGGCCGAACAAGGTGGAACTCGCCATGCTCACCGCGCTTGCCGACACATACGGCGCTGAAATGCTGACCAACTCCTCCCTTGGTTACGTTTTGCGTCTTTTTGCGAGGGATGGCGGCGTGGCGCTCGGACAGCGGGTGCTGTTCGGTGAGTCGGCCTCAGACCAGCAACTTTCAATGATGCTCACGGCCGCCCGCATCGCGCTTACCCACATCTCGATGACCTTCCCTGATGCGTTCTTCGAGGAGGCCAATGCTCTGATCGTGGGCTTTCGACCGCGGCCGCCGGCCGGATCTACCGAGTAGAGAGCAAGTAAATGAGCGAGCACGGGCACGTGTCGCCCAGGCAATGAAGCCGTGCAGCCAGGGCTGGAATGACTGCATTCGAAATGCTTGGCCTCTCCAACACTAAACCCTGCGATCCGGCCGTTCATGTTGCATAGCGGCCAAGATATCCTTCATTTTTACGGCGGCTCAAATCAATCTCACTGACGGCGTTCTCGGCGCCAGCCTTCAGGCGCTCAATCTGCCCGAAATACTCGGGGTCGTTGTCGCGCTCGTGCTTGGCGGCATGGTCAAGGGGGTCGTCAGCATTGGCGTGCCACTTATCGCCATGCCAATATTGAGTCAATTCCTGCCGATCAAGCAGGCAGTGCTTCTTCTGTCAATGCCGATCATTCTCGGCAATATCCCGCAAGCGCTGGAAGGCGGCGAGATGCTACCCACGGTCCGCCGTATTGCGACGGTCCTTATTGGCACCGTCCTGGGAAATATCGTGGGCGTGACGGTCTTGATCTCACTCGCACCGCATCGCGCACAAGCTGCTGCCGGTGGTCTGCTGATGCTTGCCGCGCTTTTGTTGCTCGCCGTGCCGAAGCTCACGCTTTCTCCTGCATTGGCCAGGCCTGCGGGTTTTGTGTTTGGATTTGGCGCGGCGGTGATGGAAAGCATCGCGTCGGTGCCCGGCCCCTTGCTTGCGATGTATCTGATTGCGACGGGGGCAACAGGCAAGGCATTTACCAAACAGATCGCGATCATTCTCGTTGTATCAGTCCTTACCCTGATCCTTACCTTCAGCGGCGGCGCTCATACGAGCGTGACCGACATCGCTATTTCAACCTCGGCAAGCATCCCCGTTATTGCCGGCATCATGCTCGTACGCCCGCTTCGCGACAAACTCCCGCCCGGTGCGTTTCGAATCCTGGTGCTGCTTTTTGTGCTTGCCGCTGCGTTTCAAATGATCTGGAAATCACACGTCTTGTAGGGTTCGGGTTGCAAACTGGCATGCCGCGGCCAGACTTGAATAAGAAAACGTAAAAATCGATCAGGATGATTAAATGAATGGGGAGGGAGATCGCAGTGTTGACGGCATCCAGCCGCTTGTAGTCGCTGCTGTAGTCATCCATGATCCCGGGCACGATATCAGTCCGGTACCGTGGCCGGCCGCGCTTGCTGCGCATGGGTCAAATCATCGCCACGAGCGCTCACAGCGGACCGGCGTCATGCATTAGAACTGCGGCGCCACGCCGTCCTTTTCGACGAACAGCACGTGCGCGTCATAAACTCCGCCCGCACCCGGCGTCACTACGACGAACACTTTCTTCCCCGCAGTCAGATCCGTTCTGGCCGCCGGAACCGGCGTCACGACCGGGACACTTTCTGGCACCGTCACCGTGCTGCTGCCGCCCTTGTACGACAGGTTCAGTTCACGGCCGCTGGTGCCGGTGACAACCGACACCACGTTTGCATTAGTCATTGTGCTTTGAGGGCCGAAGTCATAAGCGAAATGCCCTTCGGCCGTCCCGCGTGCCGCCTCGGGAAAAACGATCATCGAAGTGGCCGTCAATTTTCCATCGCCGCCCGCGAGCGCCGGCGTCCCTACGTACGAACCGACCTTGGCATCGGAAAGCTTGGCGGGCTTGAGCGCCGACACACCAACGTCCGGCTTGACATCGATCGACACGGTGTCGCCGCTGTTGCGGTGCACGGTCAGTATCTCGCCTTTGAACGACACGATATCGCCGCGAATTCGTTCCGGTTTGACGTCAGGCGCTTGTGCAAATGACACGCTTGAAAACGCGAGGGCAGCGAGCAAAAAACCTAGTTTGTAATGAATCGACACGAGTTACTCCATCTACATGAATGCGGTTGAATCGGGACGCCGCCACGATCGCGGCAAGCATCTTGCGCGGTTGGATTTGTGCTCTGCATGGGACCAGAGTAAGCGCTAAAGCGCTTACTCTGGTCGACACAAACCGATCAGGCCAGGCGATTCTTCATGGCCAGGACGTCGATCGACTCGATCGCCGGAGGGCTTGCCAGCATCTCGTCAGCGCTTGCCATCAAGGCATTGGCCATGTCGCCGACCAGGTGTGCCTGGCGATCGTCTTCAGTCGCAAAGGCGTCGAATACACCGAACGTCGTTGGCGAGAACCTGAGGGCGAACCAGACCGGCGTGGTCGCCTCACGATTGGTCATTTCAAGGCCGGCAGTAAGGAAGTCTGCTACCGCCTGCTCCTTTCCCGGTTTGGCTTCAAGTCGGACAAACAAGGCATGCCTGATCATCTTTGCTCTCCAGTGTCCGCATGAGAGGTTCATGCAGTGATCGACACTGTACAAACAGAGTGCGCCGGGGAATACTGTCTCAATCGACAATCTCGGTACCAATCCTGCCATGCGAATTTTTGTCCTCGCGCTTGATGGAGTATTCGATACGGGTCTTACCACCGTGCTCGATAGCTTGACGATGGCCAACAGCCTCGCGCACGCGACGGGGGTGACCACGGCGGGCTTCGAGATCACGGTGGTGGGGGTGCGGTCCGAGGTGCGTACCGCGCTTGGGATGCAGGTGTCCGTGTGCGATATGAGCCACGCCCCTGCGCCGGATTGGGTCGTCCTGCCGGCGCTCAACCGCATGACGGCCGAGACGCTTGTGCCTGTGCTAGGCCGGGACGATGTGGTCGACGCGTTAGGTGCTTTGCGTTCGTGGCGCAGCGGCGGCGCCCGCGTTGCAGCCGCCTGCACGGGTACGTTCGTGCTGGCTGAAAGCGGCTTGCTCGACGGTGGCGAAGCCACGACCACCTGGTGGCTCTCGCCGCTGTTCCGGCAGCGTTACCCGCACGTGCGCCTGGACGCGCATCGTATTGTCGTTCCCAGCGGCGGCGCGCTGACGGCAGGGGCGGCCCTGAGCCACGTCGACCTTGCGCTCTGGTTGATCCGCAATAAGAGCCCCGAGCTTGCGGCGCTCGTGGCCAAGTACCTCGTATTCGATGTGCGGCTGTCGCAGTCTGCGTATGCGATCTCCGATCACCTTGCCCATTCGGACCCGCTCGTCGAGCGTTTCGACCGTTGGGTGCGTGAACACCTGGAAACGGCAATCTCGCTCGACGTGGTCGCCGATGCATTGGCGACCAGCAAGCGGACCTTGACGCGACGTCTGGACGCGGTGCTCGGTAAAACACCCGTCGAGTACATTCAGGATCTGCGGGTGGAGCGTGCCGTTCATCTTCTCAAGACGAGCAAGCTCACCGTTGATCGCATTGCCGAGCAGGTCGGGTATGCGGACGGCCACACGTTGCGAACATTGCTGCGGCGGCGGATAGGGAAGGGTGTGCGTGAATTGCGTGCGTCGTGAGAGCGTCCTTGCGGCGTATCTGCACAAGTCGAACTTGATGGCTGCAATTCCAGCCACATCTTCACGAGCGTGCATGACTATCTGATCTTGATGACAACCTTACCCTTTACGCGTCCGGTTTCGACGTAAGCCAAAGCCTCTTGGGTTGACTCGAACGGGAAAACGCGATCTATCACGGGCCTTATGGCGCCCGCGTCGATGAGCTTGGCGATCTCGCTCAGTTGGCCGCCATCAGGTCGCATGAAAACAAATGAATAGCTGACGTGATGACGTTTCGCCGCTTTTCGGATGCGATAGCTCAGGAAGCGCATCGCCGTTTTCAGGAACCATGACGCGCCTGTCTCTTTGGCAAAATCAGGATCAGGCGGACCGGCGATCCCGATGAGTTTGCCACCCGGCTTGAGCACTCGCAGCGACTTCTCCAGGGTATTTCCACCCTGCGTATCCAGAACTAGATCGTACTCCTTTAGAATGGTCGAAAAATCGTCTTGCTTGTAATCGATGACAATATCCGCTCCGAGGCTTTTCACCAAGTCGATATTCCGAGCGCTCGTGGTCGTTGCGACAGTCGCTCCCACATGCTTGGCCAGTTGAATGGCAAACGTACCAACGCCGCCCGAGCCCGCATGGATGAGTACTTTTTGCCCTTTCCGGAGTTGCCCTTTTTCGATCAGCGTCTGCCAGGCAGTCAATCCCACCAGCGGGATTGAAGCCGCTTCCTCCATTGTGAGAGCGGTGGGCTTGAGGGCTACGCCATCCTCTTTGACCGCAATGAATTCTGCGAAAGTGCCAATGCGATCCTTATGCGGCCGCGCATAGACCTCATCGCCCGGTTTGAATTGTCGTACGCGCGATCCGACGCGAACAACCACGCCGGCCAGGTCGTTGCCCAGAATCAGCGGCAAACGATACGGCAAGATGAGCTTGAACTCTCCATCCCTGATCTTCGAATCGAGAGGGTTCACGCTAGCGGCGTGGATCTGGATCAATACGTCGTCCTCGCGCGCCTCCGGGGGCGGCATATCGGCAGCTCGTATGCCATTCTTGCGTCCATATTGATCGACGACGAATGCCTTCATCACGGTTCCTTGTCAGTGTCTTGTTGCATCAGACGGCCACGAGGCCACCGGCCGTATAGCGGAGTGTTGGGCAAGCCGCAATGTCGGCCTGCAGTACCGTTTCGGCCGCAACCCCGGGACCATCCGCGCCTTCGACTAACTGTTTCACTCTTCCGGTTTCCATACTGCCCTTCCGAATATGAGGGGCGCTTTTACGTGGTCTGTCGAATATTCACCACGCTATAATATGATAGGTATCATATTGATGATTCAACGAAAATCGACGTCGGGCTGGCGGACTCACGCATCCGTCGGCGCGAGTTTTTTCAACGCGGCTTCAAGAAAACTTTCCGACAACTTGGGGTCGTCAACGGCGCGCGCCAGCACCATGGTTCCAACCATGGTGGCCACTGTCGTAAGCGCCTGTTCGTGCGCGCCAGGTTGGCCCCAATCCGGCGATTGGCGCGCAACGACATCGATCATCTCCTTGATACGGCGAGTGGCCGCGCGCCGCACAACTGGCGCCTGGCGGGGCATCTCCGAGCCGAGGGCAGACACGGGGCAGCCATTCTCGATATCTTCACAATGCTGCTTCGACAGATAGGCGCGCACCAATGACGGTAATGCCTGCTCTGGCGGCCCGGACGCGGCGATTTGCTCCGACAGGGCCACGGCTTCAGCGCCGGCGCGGTCAGCCGCTTCGGCAAGCAGTACCTCGCGCGATGGGAAGTGCGCATAGAAGCCGCCATGCGTCAGGCCGGCCTCCTTCATGATGTCCGCCACGCCCGTGCCGTCGTAGCCGCTCCGACGAATCGCGCGCGCCGCAACCTCCACGATGCGCTCGTGCGTGATTTCCTTGCGGCTGACGGTTTTCCGATTGATTGACACTTTCTTCATGATGGTCATCATATAACGTTTCGGCGCAATGTGCTGTGCGGAGCGATCTTGTTGAAGATCCGCTTGACCCTCACGTAGCGTAAGGTTCCAGCCTTCATCGTGCGCACTGAACGGAGGTTGCATGCTTTTGAAAGTAGGGGAATTGGCGAAGAAGAGCCGACTGACCGTCCGCACGTTGCATCACTACGACGCCATCGGCCTGCTCACGCTTTCGGCGCGCGCCGATAACGGCTACCGGCTGTACAACCGTGACGACATCGCCCGGCTTCACCGGATCCAGGCGTTGCGCGGCTTCGGTCTCACGCTGGCCGACATCGGCGCTTATCTAGCCCAGCCCGACACGCCTCTTGCTGACATCGTCGCACGTCAGATCGCGATGCTCGACGCGCAGATCGACAAGGCTGTGCGCTTGCGGGACCGCCTTCTGGAACTGCGCGGCACGCTGATGGACGGCAAGGAGCCCGAGCTGGTCGACTGGCTCAGAACCCTGGAGTTGATGACCATGTTCAACCGCTACTTTTCCCAAGAAGAACTGGACCGCTTGCCGATGTACCGGAAGACCCAGACGCAGTCCGCCGAATGGACGGAACTCCTCGCAGAGGTGCGCGCCCCGATGGACGCGGGTGTTTCTCCCGCCGATGAACGCCCACGCGCGCTTGCGGACCGCTGGATGACGCTGCTCGCGCGCGACACCAACAATGACCCGCGCATGTTTGCAAAACTGAACCGCATGCACGACAACGAGCCGTCGATGCAGGCGAGCATGGGCATTTCTCCCGAGTTGCGCGATTACGTGATTCGCGCTTTCGCCGAGACCAAGATTGCGATCTTTGAGCGGTATTTGTCGCCCGGGGAGTTTCTCTTTCTGCGCGCGAACTACGGCAAGCGTGCAATGGAATGGCCGCAGTTGATGGCCGATGCGCGCGATGCAATCGACGAAGGCGCGAGGCCGGATTCGCCGCAAGCACGTGAACTGGCGCGGCGGTGGATGGATCTGTTTCGCAGCTATGCAGGCGATGATCCGGCGACGCATGCAAAGATCCGCCACTCGTTGCAGAACGAGCCGGAGTTGACGAAAGGGTCGTGGGCGAATGAGGAATTGCTTGGATTTATGCGGGAGGCAATAGGGCGGCCCAAATAGACGCTGCGAAAACGTAAGTCAGAAGCTGGACGCTGGCGGAAAACGCCTTCGATCACGACAACGAGTACCTGGCCTATGTCCGCAATCCGGCGAACGGCTATCTCTCGCAGCCGATTCCCATTAATGCGGACCGAGGCAACGCGTTCACAGTTGTCACGCGATGATGGCGTCTGGGCATTTTTGTTCGGGGTCATTCAAGGTTCGGTCGTGCAGGGCAATTACTTTGCGGGCTGGTTATTAGTGAAGAAATCAACCAGGCTCTGGGGCGCGTTGGGGCCGAGACATACCTCGAGTACGCCTTGCGCCTCCACAGCCTCGGACGCGCTGCGGGGGAAGAGGTCCTTTTCATACGCAGTGAGCGCAGCTTCAATGTCATCGGGGTTAGCGGCGATGGCCTTCCCGAGTTCAGCGCCGTCGAACATGGCGAGGTTGGCTCCTTCACCAGACGGGATCATCAGGTGCGCTGCATCGCCGAGCAGTGTCGCCCCGGGTACGCGGTCCCATCTGTGCTCGACGGGCAGCGCATGAATAGGGCGAGGCACAGGGTCCGTCTCACCGTGGGTGATGAGCGCTGTCAGCTCCGGCGCCCAGCCGCCGAACTCCCTGGCGACGTGGGTCCTGGCAGCTACCGGGTCAGAGAAGTCGATGCTGTCAATCCAGTCCTTTGGCTTGTGCAATTCCACGTACGTGTGCAGCACGCCATTGGGCTCGCGGTGCGCGAAAATGCCTTTTCCTGGCGCCAGCGCAAACAGCGCGCCACCGCCAACCGCTTCCGCGCTCGCCTTGTGACGGGTGTCGACGTCAAACAGGTATGTCTCGATGAAGGAGGTGCCGACATACGCCGGCTTCGCATCGGAAAGAAGTGGACGAACTCTCGACCAGGCACCGTCGGCACCCACGAGGAGGTCGGTAGTCGCCGTTGAGCCATCAGCAAAGGTCAACACGTGCCGTCCGCCACCAAGCGGAGACACCGCTGTGACTTTATGTCCCCAGCGGACCGTGCCGGCGGGAAGTGAGTCAAGCAGGATCCGGCGAAGCTCTCCTCGGGGTACTTCAGGTCGACCGCCTGTGCCGTCGTCGGGCTCATCAAGCAGGACCTTGCCGTCCTTGTCGAGTACCCTCGATGCCTGACCGCCAGCGTGGATGATCGCGAGGAATTGATCGAAGAGCCGCGCTGCCTTGAGCGCAAGCTGCCCGTTGTATTCGTGGATATCGAGCATGCCTCCCTGCGATCGCGTGTTTGCCGACGCTTCCGCTTCGTAGATCGTCGCAGCGATGCCATGGACGTGCAGGACCCGGGCAAGCGTCAGCCCGCCGAGCCCTGCACCGATGATCGCAATTGAAGTATTCATCCTGATTCCTTGTTGGTCGGAGATCGCCATAGGATCTGTTGCAGGCGTTCTCTGGAACGTCATTCCAGAGTAATATTGGAACAACGTTCCATTTGTGTCAAGAAGAGGCATGGTAAAAAAAGCACGCGGCACCCAACGGCGGGAGGAGTCGCTCTCGCGGGATCGAATCATTGAGGCGTCGATCGCGCTTCTCGACAGCAGCGGAGAGAGCGGCCTGACGTTCCGCGCCCTGTCCGAGCGGCTCGCCACCGGCCCTGGCGCCATTTACTGGCACGTCGCCAACAAGAGCGATCTGATGACCGCCGCGTGCGACACCATCGTCGCTCGCACGATGAACGCGCCCGTGGATGGCGCGACGCCGAAAGCAATCATTCGCGCGGTTGCGTTGGCCATGTTCGACGCGATCGACGCGCATCCGTGGGTTGGCTCAGCGCTGACACGTGCCCCCGGCCAGTTGCCGACGGTGCGTGTTCTCGAACGCATAGGCCAGCAGTTATGCTCTCTTGGTGTGCCGGACGAAGAACAGTGGGCAACGGTGTCCGCGCTGCTGAACTACATCCTTGGCGTGGGTGGGCAGAACGCGGCGAACACGCATATCGCACAGGAGCAAGACCTCGATAGATCCAACTTTCTGGGCGAGGTGTCGACCGCGTGGTCCCAGCTCGATCCGGATGAGTACCCGTTCACCCGCGGCGTAGCCGGACAGTTGCGCGTTCACGACGACCGTGTCGATTTTCTCGTCGGAATCGATCTCATGCTTAGCGGGATCGAGTCATCGCGTGGTCGCTGATCTGGTATGACGAGGCGAGCGGTTCACCGGTTAACAGCGATCTCGCAGGCTGTCTGGCCGCCATGATCAATAACGCTGCATGCTGAGTGTTATTGCGTCTTTTGTTGAAAGAGCGCTCGCCACTGATCCTGATCCATGTCCGCACGTGTGTTGATCTCGATCAGGACGCCACCCGGCGCACGGCAGAAAAATCGCGATCCGCGCGTGTTATTGAACACCTCCGTTTCCATCTGAACACCGCCTTCGAGAAATTCCCGATAGAGCGTCTGAACGTCTTCCAGCGTGTTGACTTCGAGTCCGAAGTGGAAGTTTTTCGGCCAGACGGGTACCTCCTTGTCGACCTGCTCGAGGACAATGTCGAAGCCGTTACGCTTGAGCAGGCAGTGCTGTCCGGTCGCGATGACCTCGCAACCGAGATATTTTTCGAAGAACGCAGCGGTGTCTGCAACGTTGGCGGTGGGAAAGCTCAGGTGATTGAGCTTGGCTTGCTGATGAAGTTTCATTGATAGATCTCGCAAAATGTTGATCACATACAGGCTGGCTCCCGGATACGACTTTGTTGGGCAGTATCTTCCGGGTATTGCGCCTTGAGGTGAATTTTGCGAGTAATTGCTCGATTTTAAAACTCGCTTTAGCCATGCGGGTTTATCCGGCCTCAGATCCAGCAGCGACGCGGGTTTTCGCGCCGAGTCCAACATGGAAGGGAACGATTACTCGCTTTTTGGAGCGACCAGGATCTGGCGCGGCGCTGGGATACCGCGCTGTGAACCGGCAATCAAATGATGCGAGGTATGCGTCGGCCGACGATTAGAGGGACGGCTTACGTCGTGCGCGGGACTTGGCGGGGTCGAGAGCGGAGATGCCGAGGTAGCCGAACAGAGCACGTCCAACGCGGCGTTCCAGCGCGCCCCGGTCCACCTCGCCGCGTTCTCCCGCCGCATCGACCACGGCGCGCACTATAGCGAGGGCGTCGTCCGTCGCAATCTCGATGTTGTCCTGCGGAGGGATATCGTCGCGAGCCAGGATCCGGTGCGTCAACGCTTGAAAAGCAGCCTTGGAAGTTCCGAGCTCTTTGGCAATGGCAGGGCGGCCTTCCTCAAAATCGAGTGCACGCGCCAGCGCCGGGCGTCGCAGCTGCTGGTGTACCGAAACCGTAATCAGGTATTTCAACGCAGTCTGACCAGTCGGCTGGTCCAGCGCGCCTTCCGCTTCGGCGTAGAACGCCGCTTGTTGCCGCAGACTCAGCGCGACGATTAGCGCATCTTTATTAGGGAAGTACTGGTACAGCGTGCCCACGCTGACACCCGCGCGCTTGGCAACGAGATTCGTATTCAGCCCCTCCATGCCCCGGGTTTCGAGAATGCCGGCCGCCGCCTCCCGGATCGCGGCGACAGTGTGTTCGGCGCGGGATTGCTGAGGAACCTTGCGCGGTTTTAGTGAAGGGCGTCTTTTCGTTATCACGATTTTTCTGTTTAAAAGCGAGTAATCACTCTTATTCTACAAGCTTCGCGATATGAGGCCGACACTCTACTACTTGCTTTCCGCGAACGCAGCCTTGCCTTGGTGAGCGGCGTGTTCTATACATTCGGCATAGACACAGGAGGCCGTCACATGGCATACAACCGTCGCCACGCCCGGGGATTGCTTAGCGCATCCGAGTTGCCGTTGTTTGAATGCAGTGTCGGCGAGGCCCTGTCCGGGTGGAACGCCGCGCAATTGCGTCAGAAGATAAAGCGCGCTTGCACCCTGCGCGACAAGTATCGTGATCTTCTGCGCCGTCAGAAGCTGGCGACCCGCGAGCGCACGGGTACCAAGTCGGGCGTGCTGGGTAACGACAACGCGCGCACTGAACAAAAGGTCAAGCTGTTCGAAGAAGTGCAGCAGCGTCTCGAAGGCCGACAGGCCAAGCTTGCGGCAGCGGAAACCCGTCTGGCAAGCCAGGCGGAACGTGCACTCGCGCTAGCCGTGACACGTAAGGCGCTCGTCGGGAAAGGTAAGGTGGTCGCCGCAAAAGAGCCCTCCGGCAAGCGCGGGGCGGTTGCAGCGGCGACGAGAAGTCCCAAGGCGAAAGTGGGTTTGACCAGTGAGAAAGCGAGCGCAGCAGCGCGACGTTCGCAGCTCGCCGGCTCACGTTCCAAAGTGATTCAGACGCACATCGCGGCGCAAGGCCGGCGGCAACAGGCAGTTCGCGACAAGCGCTGAGTTTGAATCGGACACCTGGCTCCGCGTCAAGCTTGACCGCTCGCCGGGAAAGTCGACAGTCCCCTGGGATATTTCAGAACTAGCCTCTTATAGCGTGCGTTTACGCCGAACGAGTACCATGCGTATCGACAGCAAGATCACAACCGCGACACCGATGTAGCCGGTAGCCGGAATAAAGAGCGCAAGAAATTGCTCGTGCTTGTTTGTACCAGTTCCCATCAGGTATTTTTCCGCCAGCGCTTCCAACGTGGCGCCGAGTAAGATCACGAACACCATTGTTGTCAGAAGCAGTGCGATAGAAAGCGTTGCGCGGATGACGCCGCGCGGCGCGACTGCTACGTTACCGGTCAACGGCGGCCGTCCGGCAGGCGGGGTTGGAGTGCTCATCAAGGTCCCGATCTGGTCATTGGTTGTGTGTTCAAGGTCTACTCTCGTGCCTGGGCTCCGGGAAGCGCTACGGCCAAGAGAGTGCGCGCCAGTAGTATACCTGTCGAGGGCAGAATGATTCGGATACCTGATCTAATCTCTCAGCGAGCGTGCACGGCACGCAGCGGTCGCTGACGTGAGGCTTGCAGCCATTCAATATCGGTGAGCGGCTAGCACGGCGCAAAGCAAACTTGGGCCAACGCCCTTGATACACTGAAAATTCGCTCCACCATGAACGGTCAACATGCGCTCTGGATATCGCCGGCCTCAGGCGTTGCGCTGCGGTCGTGTTCGTCATTTCAGATTGCCAACGAATTCCATACCCCAGATTTCATTGATCGCCGTGCCGCACTGCTTCGGTTGACATGGGCGGGCGTCCTGAGCTTTCGCTCCTGGAATCCGTCTCAGCGCTTCGTGCGTGGGGCGCGGTCAAAAATCCTTGCCAAAAATTTCTCCATGGGATTTTACGCCTTTCGTCTGGGTTTTTCGATATTCACCGCGTAGGCGCTGCAATAGTGATATCGACTGGTGCACGATGAACTTGAGGATAGACAAGGTGCGGTAAGGCGAGGGGAGCCAGTGCTCCCCGTTCTGACCGCGCCTCGGTCTTTCGCTGTCGCGGCGCGCTGGGCCCGACACGGCTGTGTTATCAGGGAGGTTGGGCTTTGCCGCGATAACCGGAATAGGCCACGTGCAACGAATAATAAAAGGACTACTTATAAAAAATGAAGATTCTGCACGGCAGGCAAGGGAGTCTCGCTTTGATTTCTAACCTGTTCTTTCCCGAGCATACGTATCAACCCGATGCCACGCAGAATGACACGCACGCAGTGGAAGGCCTTGAATTCCTGAACTTCCCGGGGCACTGCCTTTCCGGGGTGAGATTCGTTCCGCTCTTGTCAAGCACCACCGTATCCGGGATCTCGGCTCGTCCAACCATCATTCCCTGCAGGTGGCGCAGGCACAATGGAGTAGGCCACGTAGCAACGCACGTAAGTCCGCATAACGTCCAGAGGATGATGGAGTCGTTCAAGATTTCGCTCGCGGCCGCGTTGGCGGTCTTGATTGTCGGTGACATCGTTTGTCATTGGGCGCGTTCGCTATAGCAGATTCGCTTATTGCGACAAAGCATTTTGCAAACAAGCGCCGTGGATTAGCTAAATTCAGACAAAGCACAGATACAGCCCGACATACGGAATTTTCACCGTTTTGAGATGTTCTACTGAGCTAATGTAGCGGCTGAACTGCGGCACACCTTGAGTTGTACGCCGAGAGAGATGGTCGAAGCCGCACGTTATTTGACCGGACACCAAATCCAGCATCGCGGCCCCGGCAGGGTCATGAATCTAACTTGTCTCGAACCTGGATGTCGGGTGGGACTGATATGAGGGATAGATTTCAGATGGATAGCAAGGGCGACCGTAGCGTTAAAGAAGATTTGCACATGATCGTTGTAGTCTACTACCCTGCTTACCTTCGAAAAATTGCGCAGATAATCGAGGTGCTGGGCGGTTGGCAGGAAATGAAGTCTTTACGCGTAGTAGTGAACAACCCGGCGATCAGCGAAAAGCACGCAGAAAGTGTCTTCCTAAATGCCGCTCCCACCGTAAAGATCATTCGGCACGACAATGAAGGGCTCGAGTTTGGCGCCTATCAGCGAGGCTTGAATGATCTCAGGGCCAGTATTCCCGACCGTTTCACTTGCCTGTTCGCCAACGACACAGTCGGCACACATCAGCCAATTGACAGGTTCTTCTTACGAAACTTGCATGGCGCAGTTCGTACCTATATGGGGACGAAATTTATTTCGGGCCGAATCGATTCAGCGGTACGACAAGTAGAGGTCAACCACCTGCTTGGAACACGCTGGGTGCGATCCAACCTTTTCGTCATGGATGACGCCGCACTCAAGAGCATCAATCACATGATCTACGTGCCGGAACTGAATGCTTATATCAATGACAGTCCGGAGGAAGACACCTTTTTTGGACCGGCCGTGGCTCACTCCCTCAGGCTGCACATTTCTGGCTGGCTCTTTTCGACCAATCCAGAAGCCTGGTACAAAGCGGAACCACTGTCGGTTAAAAACTGCGCCAGCATGGCCAATAAAGCTAGATGCGTACTCCAGGAGTTATTTTTTAGTATGCGGCTTGCACATTTCGACACCGGATTCGTCCAGCCGAAACCGTTGACTGTCACGGAAAAAATTGCAGTCCGGGCAGGGTTCAAGAAATTTTCGTAGCAGTGCGACGTCTGTTACCGAACAAGATTCGCCTCCGTATGCTTCCAATCAATCAACTTAGCGAATGAGTGCCATGGTATCGACGCGAAAAAGTATCGTCGCTCTCTACGGGGTTCAGCTGATAACTTACGTTCTGCCACTGATCACGATACCGTATCTTTCGTACGTTCTGGGTCCAGCCGGCATAGGGACGATCGGCTATGCGCAAACAGTCGCACAGATCTTGCTGATCTTCGTCGATTTCGGATTTGATCTTACCAGTACCCGGAAAATTGCCATCCATAGGGACGAACCAGGGATCATAAATCGAATATATTGGACAACGATGACCGCGAAAGCCATATTGGCTTTGGTGGGTTCCGCGGTCCTGATTTTTCTCGCACTAGTCGTTTATAAAAGTCCTGGGGATCGAACCTCGCTATTGCTCGCGAACCTGGTTTTATGGGGAAACGTGCTCACGCCCACCTGGCTCTACCAAGGGCTGCAACGTATGTCGTTGCTCGCGATCTGGGTCGTGGTGATAAGAATCCTTCTGCTTGCACCGCTTTTCTTATTGGTCAAGGGAAGTGGGGACGTCGGCCTGGCGTCGGGCTTGCAGTTCGCGCCCTCATTATTTTCCGGGCTGATCCTGACGGCAATCGCGTTTTCCAAAGGTGAGATATGTTTCAAGGTCGAGACGTCTATAGAATCCATTCTTGAAGAAGCGAAGGATTCGTACCATCTCTTTCTCAGTTCTGCTTTGACCTCAATATATATGTACGCCAACGTGTTGCTGCTGCGTTTGATCAGTGGCAGCGTTGGCGTGGGATATTACGTTGCCGCTGATAAAATCACTACGCCTCTTCGTCAGCTTTCAACGCCTCCCATACAAGCGTTTTTTCCAAAGATATGCGGTATGTATGCCGAGGGTGATCATCTCGGGGTTCAGAAAATTATAAGGCGATTAATTCTCGTATTCTTGGCGGCAGGCGCGTTGATGTTTGTGGGATTCGAGCTCTTTGGCGAATGGTTCGTCCAGCATTTTTTCGGGAGCAAATTCCACGACACCTTTCCAATCCTGAGGGTAATGATTATTGTGCCGGTTATAATTGGTGTTGCGGCAACGCTTGTTCAACTTCGCCTTATCGCATCTGGAAATCAGGCTGTGTTAAAGAAGATTTATTTTGTGGGGGCCATATTTCACATTCTGCAGGCGCCGCTTGTCATATATCACTGGGGGGCGCTTGGCGCTGCTTATTCTGTAGTAGCAACTGAAGTATTAATGACGGCCATGATAGTTTACGCTTCGAAGGAAGTCAGCGAAAAGTATGGTTTTGCGTGACGCCTGGAAGCGTGGAAAACCCGTGAAGCTGATCAGCAAAGCGGCTCGTCCACGCGCTTGCCATCACGCTTCACGATCCGGGCGGGAACACCAACAACGGTCGCGTTCGCGGGCACGTTTTTAACCACGACCGCGTTCGCTCCGACCTTCGAGTTGTTTCCAATGGTCACGCCACCAATGACCTTGGCGCCCGCATTGATCGTCACGTTGTCGCCAATGGTGGGGCAGTCATTCGCATTGGAATATCCAATTGTCACCTGCTGGTTTATCCAGCAGTTTGTTCCAATGGATTTTGCGGCAATTATCGTCGCAAAACCGTGTTGAATGAACAAGCCGGGTCCAATGATGTCGGTTGAAATAAAAAGGGTATTCATTGGACGGCACAGCGGGCTGACCATCTTCCCGAGCCAACCAGCGCGATGATAAAAGAGACTCCGGTATTCGGGATAGATAGTCATCAACTGGACGAACGCGAGAGCAGGGCGGAAATTTTTGTTTTTAAGATATATTTCATTCCATCGCTCGATATCAGATCGAATTAATCCATCTTTGTCCCGGGTCACCAGAAGGATCAAATGAGGGGTGAGGCGAACAGCGCTGAGTATCATGCCAATTGTTTTAACTAAATTCTTCATATTTAGTTATATTCGACGAAGCGGGGATTGGAACGAGGGTACAGTAATCGACAGTATCGTGTTGGCGCAATATGGCAGATTGGCGCCTTCAAAAGGCCTGCACGCCCGTGATCGTTGGGGCGGCACATATGCCCATGCACCGCGTGAACACCAACAGTAACAACGCTACGATCAAGTACAAATTTCCATCTGATATTATTTCGGATTCCATATAATAGATGAAAATTACCAACAAGGTACTTGATCCATATAGAGCGAAAAACAGAAGCGACCCGGGCCAGCCGGTTGCCCTATTCTTCTGTGTGGCGTAACGACAAAGACGGGCCGTATCGAAAGTCAGCCCGGGATCCTCAATACGAACGCACTTCCGATTACCCCCGACGGGCGCAACGGATCGTATCGCCATCTCCTGCCCGGTCAAGCGAAGTCTTCCTATTACGCGTCCTCGCAATGAAGCTGAGCGGCCTTGGTGAGTGCCGCCTGCAACGCTTCTTCCGCGCTGTCGAAGAACCCTGTAGAAGGGGTGAATGGACGAGCCTCACTACGGGATCGCAAGTAATACGTGTATTTTGGACCGAGCCTTCGGACTTCGATCAAATACTCGCCGTCACCATCCGGACTGTATGTATACACGAGTGTGCCTCACTTAGCCGATAAGTTTGGGACAAAGCGTAGCGATGTAGAAAAGTATCGTCAACCTCGCCGCTGCACATGACAGGTGGGATTTTTTATCAAACGCCTTCAGGACGTCACAAAGATGGTTATTGCATCGAGCCCGGGAGCCTTTATGGTCATGCCGGTCCATTCCATTAAATCAGGAATGCGATACAATTATTGGGGCCTTCCAAAATTCTTTTTGAAGATGTTAGGTTTTGCAAGAATCTTTGACAGCGAAAGTATATTGTCGTGCATCCAACGAATGCATACCTGACACAAAAGAGTGCATCCCTGTCGCAAACCGGGGCATGACCATTGCTAATCACGCTGTCTCTTTACAGTTTTTTGACACATAAGTTCTACTAAATGAAACAAGATGTAAAAAATTATGTATTTTAACGGTCCGGCACAGTCAGTGCTAAAGCGCACGTCCGCCGTAATCTTTTGGTTAAAAGATAGTTAATAGAAGACAACAAGGCGGACTCAATCGCCAAGTCTCGTTTCTGGCTGATTCATGTGATTTACTGCTGCACAGCAACCAAAGAGTTGCTTCCTGCCACCGGAGACTGGCCCCATGCAACGAACTTGCACTCATATTTTCGAGTTCTATGTTTCGAGTTCTGTGACGAGACGAGAGTTCTATGACGAGAAGCATTGCGCCGCGTTTTATCGACCCGCCAGTGAGGGAAGACGTCTCACTGGCTGAGAACGTCGATGTTGTAATGGAAAACCGAAAGACGGTTTTCTGGGTAGTATTAACCATCTTCCTGCTCGGTCTTGCCTACGCGTTACTTGCGCCGCCGGTCTTTCGCGCAGACGCCATGATTCAGGTCGAAGACCCGAATAGCAGCAGCACCAGCAGTCCAACACCATGGCAAAACAAGGACTCCAGTACCCCGTTCGACCCCGCTGCAGCGACCGCTGCTGAGTCTGAACTGATCCTTTCCCGCGCCGTGATTCAACCAACCGTAAAGGCGTTGAATCTGAGTGTCGATGCCACACCAAAATATTTCCCGATAATCGGTCAATGGATCGCGCGGCAGGCAAAGGGCAGCGATCTGGCCAAGCCGTTTCTGGGCTTGAGTAGTTACGCGTGGGGTGGCGAGGCAATCGACGTGCCCACTTTCGACGCGAAGCCGGACGAGTCGTACACGCTGACGGCGGGGACGGGCGGCACTTACATTCTGCAAAACAGTGATGACATCATTGTTGCCCGCGGGGTGGTTGGCGAGGACGCCGTTGGCAATGATCAAGGCGAGAACGTTGCGATCAAGGTCAGCCGTCTTGTGGCCAATCCCGGTACAAAATTTTCGGTCCGGCGTCTGCGTGAGTTCGACGCGATCGATCGTTTGCAGAAGGAATTGAAGGTAGAAGAACTGGGTAAACAAGCCGGAATTCTTTCAGTTACCCTGGAAGGTAAGGACAACGTAAAAATAACACAGATTGTCAACGAGATTGCACGCAAGTATGTCGCGCAGAATGTGGAACATAAGAGGCAGGAAGCTCAGACAACCCTTGCGTTCCTCGACCAGCAGTTGCCCATGCTCAAGACGGCGCTCGAGCAGTCCGAAAACGCCTATAACGCGTTTCGCAACGAGCACGGCACCGTCGACCTGAGCGAGGAGAGCCGGTTGCTGCTTGGCCAGATGGTAGATGCGCAGTCCAGGCAGCTGGACCTCGAGCAACGGCGCAACGAGCTTTCACATCGATTCTCGGACCAGTATCCGGCGGTTGCTTCGCTAACGCAAAGCATCGATCAGTTGAAGGAGCAGCAACGCGCTTTCGCAGGTCGCGTCGCGGCGCTGCCGAACACCGAGCAGAACGCTCTCAGACTGTTGCGCGACGTACGCGTCAATACCGAGCTGTACACGAACATGCTCAACAGCGCACAGCAGTTGAACATTGTGAGGGCGGGGCAGATGGGCAACGTCCGGGTGGTCGACTGGGCGATGACGTCAGCGAAACCGGTCAAGCCGAGAAAGATGATCATTATCGGTATCTCGCTGATGGTCGGTCTGGTCCTGGGTCTGGGGGCACCGTTCTTGCGCCGCCGGTTTCGTCCGGGCATTGAGCGCTCCGAGCATTTCGAGCATGTTCTCGGCGCGCCGGTCTATTCGATCGTGCCTCACAGCGAGATGCAGGCCAAGCTTGAGAGCCGGTTGCGCCGTGGCGCAAAGGGCCATCATTTACTGGCTGCGCAAGCGCCCGACGACATTGCGGTTGAAGCAATCCGTAGTCTTCAGACCGCGCTTCACTTCGGCGCTTTCCAGCCGCGCAACAACATCATCCTGTTGACCGGTCCGCGGCCGGACGTCGGGAAGTCGTTTCTCTCAGCGAACCTTGCTACCGTGCTGGCAACGGGCGGCAAGAAGGTACTGCTCATCGACGCAGACATGCGCGGCGGCGACATAAACACGTACTTCGATGTTCCCGCCAGCCCGGGCCTGTCGGAAGCTGTGGGAGGCCAGTCCGCTGAACGTTTGATTCGCCGCGCGGTGGCGGGGACCGAACTCGACTTTCTTCCAAAGGGCTCGAAGCCGAACAACCCGACTGAACTGCTGATGAGCAACCGGTTCAGGAGTTTGCTCGACGAGTTGTCCATGCGCTACGACGTCGTGGTGATCGATGCGCCACCGCTGCTGGCTGTAGCGGACGCGGCGGTAGTCGCCCGCTACGCCGGTACGACGCTGTTCGCAGTCCGGCATGGATGGCACACCTCGGCCGAAATCGCTGAAGCGGAGCGGCGCCTGTTGAACGCAAACGTCGAAGTAAGCGGCGTGCTGGTCAACGATGTGCCGGAGCGAAGCATGAAGTACGGCTCGTATTACGCAGGGTAATGCCTATGAAACCAGTTCGTGCAGCGCCGGCGGGAGAGCGAGGATCTGAACTCTACCCGGCCGCTGCGAAGTCCATCCTGCATTCGGACAACACACGAAACGCTCTGTTCGATCTGTCCTTGCTCAGCGGGTTGTTGCTTCTGTCCCTGGAGTGCACGCAGGTCGGTGGGGCTCAGTTGAACCAGTTCTGGGCATTGGCCGTGTTCGCGCTGTTGCTGGCGGGACGACGTGTCCATGTGATGGGACGCGAGGTGCTTGCTTACTTTTTATTTCTCGGCGTTGCCGTATGGCTGACACTGTTCGCGGGTTATCCGCATATCAAGGAAGTAGAGCAGATCATCAAGTTTGCACTCGTGTATCCGGTGTTCTATCTGGTTGGCCGGCAGCTTGGCCGTCATTACCTGGAGAACCCGCTGCCCTATGGGTACGTTATCTTGATCGGATTTTTTCTGTTCCAGATCGCCTTGCAAAAGTTTGATGTCCCCTACGTCTACAAGCAAGTGGAATTCATGCAGGACGCTATACACGGCTCGTTTCTGGAGCGGAACTGGTTTGCACTATTCTTTTTCGGCGCGAGTTACATGCTGTTTCTGCAGTCGGAGCGCAAGCCTTTCGATGTATCGATACTCCTTGCATTCGGGGTGGCGAATGCGTTGATAAGCGAATCGAAGACTGTGCTGATTCCTTGCGGGATTGTCCTGCTCACGCAGTTGAAAGGCTATAACAGTATCAAGCTGTTATTGCTGGCATTGGGAGGCGGGCTTTATTACTGGCGATTTGGAGGCGAGCTCTCGGGAGACATGTTGAATGTTCGCCTTGAGGAAGAACGCGGCCTGGCGTTCACCATGAGTACGGCCCTGATTGCGCAGGACTGGCTGGGTCACGGTTTTGGTTTTGTCGAAAGTTTTTTCTCTACGTCCGTGATCAGCGTCAAGGGACTGGGTGCGGGTACCAACTCCGTCTTTTCATCGCCGCTCGACTTGATGCTGATCGCGGGCATTCCAGGGCTGATCATGTGGATGGTGTTTTTCTGCGGACTGGGTCTTGGGTGGGCAACGGTGATTTGCCTCGCGCCAATAGCAGCGTGGTCAATATCGAATCCATTGCATCAGAACGAGACGGCCTATTTTCTTCTCGGTTATCTCGTATCGTGGGGACGTGACGGGACTTTCATCGCTGCTCGCGCGGTCAGGAGCGTACGCAGCCAGGCTGGACGATTCGTGTCGCCGGTGCGGGTTCGGCCGCGGGCTCGGCCGGTGCGGGTTCATGGTGAGCCGACATGAAATTCTCGCTGATCATGGCGACCCTGGGTCGCAGCAGTGAAGTCGAGCGTTTGTTCCGTTCTCTTGCGGAGCAGACCCATCGGGATTTTGAACTGATCGTGGTGGACCAGAATAACGATGACCGCGTGACTCAGGTCATCGAACGCTTCAAGGATGAGTTTCAGATTGTCTATTGTCGTTCGGAGAAAGGGTTGTCGCGTGCCCGCAATGTCGGCCTGCAAGCGGTAAGCGGAGACATTGTCGCGTTCCCGGACGATGACTGCTGGTACCCGCCACAGGTACTTGAATTCGTCGCGGACAAGTTCGGCAACGAAGCCGAACTCGCAGGTGTAACGGGGTGCAGCGTAGACGGCGGCAACAAGCCTTCACAGGGCCGCTGGTCGACGAACCCGCTCATCGTCAACCGTTACAACATCTGGACCTGTGCGACGTCCTACACGATCTTCCTGCGTACGGAATCCGTGCGTGCCGTGGGCGGGTTCGATGAACAACTTGGCGTGGGGTCGGGTTCGCGCTGGGGAGCGGGGGAGGAAGTGAACTTTCTTCTGGGCGTGCTCAATGCCGGATACAAGGTTCGTTATGAGCCGGCGCTACGCGTTTGCCATCCGGAGCCGATCACGACCTATGACGAAAAGGCTTACGCGCGCGGAAGGCTCTATAACCGCGGGTTCGGCCGGGTACTGTCATTGAATCGGTATCCGATGCATTTCGTTCTCTATGTTGCTGCCAGGCCGGCTGCTGGCTGCGTGATGTCGATTTTGCAAGGAGACCTGGGACGCGCGCGATATTACTGGATCGCCGCGACGAATCGTGTGCTCGGATGGGTTGATCAGGGATAGACATGAATAATCATTCTCGCCTCGCTGTTGCAATGCCAGCGCTCACTGTTTACGCCGATCTGCGCTGGCCCGCGAGGACCGGCATTGGTAACGTGATGACGGCATGCATGGAGCGTGCGCCGGATGAAATCAACATTGTCCCGCTGACAATCAATAGTGGCCTGGGCAGTCCCTGGTCACCCTTCGTGATTAAGCGAGCGCTTGATGATGAGGAGGACGATGGTGTGTTCTGGAGCCCCGGGTTTGTTCCCCCGGCGTTCAGCAAGCGGCCGACGGTGGTGACCGTGCATGATTTGACGCATCTGCATTTTTATTCGCGGCTGCATCGCGCTTATTACGATGTCCTGTTCAGGCGAATGTACCGGCGTTGCACTGCGGTAATTTGTGTTTCCGACTACACGCGCAACGAGTTCCTCGCGTGGTCGGGCATGCCTCACACAAAGGTGCATGTTGTGCACAACGGGGTGGACCCGGCGTACGCAAGAAATGAAGAGGCACTTGAGTCCGAAGATCCTTATGTGCTCTACCCGGGCAACCGTCGGAACTACAAGAATCTCGAACGATTGTTTACCGCCTATGCGCGCTCGTCACTTCCCGCGAAAGGAATCCACCTGATGCTGACGGGCAAGCCGGACGCAGCCCTCAAGGAATTGGCGCATGCACTCGGGATCTCGTGGCGGCTGCGCTTTGCGGGAGACGTCCCGGACGCGATGATGCCGAAGCTCTACCGGGGAGCGCTCTTCGTTGCTTTTGTATCGCTTTATGAGGGGTTCGGTTTGCCGATTCTGGAAGCCATGATGTCGCGCGTACCGGTGCTTACGTCGAACGTGTCGGCAATGCCCGAGGTGGCCGGTAATGCGGCCCTGACCGTCGATCCACGATCGGTTGCGGACATCACCAAGGCGATGAACCGGCTTGCCGAAGATCGTGTTCTGCGTGAAGAACTGATCGAGTGCGGTCGGGAACGAGCCATGCGATTCAGTTGGGATCGTTCAGCCGATGCGCTTTGGACCATTGTTGAACAAGCGTCGTTGGTAAGAAAACAATAGCTTCATTTTTCGGCCTGCTGTTTGTCCGTTGCGAGGAAGCCATGAACACTGAAGGATATTTGAATGTTGTAATCGTAAACTTTCGTACACCTGAATTGACTGTAAGGTGCGTGAAATCACTGCTCGCTCTTCGTATTGCGCGTGCGTCCGATATGGTCGTTGTCGAGAACGCTTCACCTGATGACTCTTATCACAATTTGCGCACGAACCTGCCCGATGGCGTGCGGCTTGTGCGCGCGTCCATGAACCGTGGATTTGGCGCTGGGGTCAATCTTGGTGCAGTGGCCGGGATGCGGGAAAGAATCCTTGTCCTCAACCCTGATACCTACTTTGTCGACAACAGCATAGAGAAGGCGCTGGCCGTTCTGGATGCAGCACCGGACGTCGCCATGGTCGGTCTGGACCTGACCTATCCGGACGGCGTGCGGCAGTACTCGGGACGCCGCTTCTATAGCCTCCTGGATATCATCGGGCGGCGCACGCCGCTCGGTAAGCTGAGGTCGCTTGAACGCCGTGTCAAACGCCACATGATGATCGAAGCCTGGATCCCCGGTGTGCCTTTCGACGCGGACTGGGTGATGGGTACGGGGTTCATCGTAAAGCGCTATGTTTATGAGGAACTGGGCGGCATGGACGAGCGCTATTTCCTCTACATGGAAGACGTCGATCTGTGTGCGCGCGTGTGGAATTCCGGGTACCGGATCGCCTGTGTGCCAGGGGCACGGCTGATGCACGACCATCAGCGGCAATCAGCCGGCGGGCCGCTGTCGCGTGCGGGCCGCTATCACTTGCAGAGCCTGCTGCGCTTCCGTAACAAGTTCCACTTGCCACTCTCGATGCCGCCGAGCATCGAGGGCGTCAAGAGGTAACCCGATGGGCGTTGTCATACTGCTATCTCCCGGGGCAATGCTGGAGCGCGCGCATCCGCCGCGCGCCGGCGGACCTCTATTGCTTCGGGCGTTGCTCGTGATGTCGGTCCTGGCCATGACTTGCCTGAGCGGCCAGGCGTTTGCCGCGACGCTGATCGTCAACGGGGATTTCGCGCAAGGCAAGACGGGCTGGTGGGGCGAGCAGTTCTCCATTGTCTCCGATGCAAAGTACGGCAACGCACTAGAGGTGCAGTCGGGTTACGCCGCCCAGGACAAGATCGCCGTGCAGGCGGGCCGGCGTTATCGAATCAGCTTGAACATGCGTACGGTCGATACACCGCCAAAGGCAGCGTTCGTTCAGGTGAGCTTCCGCGGCCCTGGGGTCGATCCGGGCTGGAGAGGAGTCGACTCAGTCCAGCAGCCTTGGGGAACCGAACCGGCGCTGGCCGTGAACAGCGGCGTTAGCGATGGATGGAACAGTTCCAGCGTTGTCGTGCAGGCGCCCGAAGGCGCGAACCAGATGATCCTGTATCTGCGCAAGGCGAAGGGACAATCCGGTGCCGCACGATTCAGCAGGGTGAGTGTTTCCACGACCGATGACGCCGTGACGACCGCGGACGCATTGCAAGGCGCGCAGATGCGGATGAAACTCTTGCCCGCTCCCATTGAAGCCGGAAAACGAGAGGCGTTGCTCGCCGGGATCATCAAGTCAGGCGGTCCGCCCGCACGGACGCTGACGCTAGCGGATCACGGCGCCACCCGCTACCACGTGCAGGTCGGCGCGCTTGCGGACGCCATGACCCTGCAAGCTGCCAGCGATCTTGCCGATTACCTGAAACGTATGACCGGCAGCAATGTTGGAAGGCTTGCTGACGACAACGCGCCGCAGGCGGGACCGTCTATTGTCATTGGCCTCGACAACCGGCTCGCTCGTGCGCTGTGTCCCTCGGCCGTCTTTGACACGCTAGGGCCGGACGGATTTGTGCTGTGTACCTCGGGTGAGAACCTCGTGATCGCGGGCGCAACACCGCGCGGCACCCTGTACGGCGTGAACTGGTTTCTCGATCGGGTGCTTGGCGTGAAATGGCTTGCTCCCGATGCGACCTATGTGCCCTCGCGGCCGACGTTGCAAATAGATGCGCCTCATGACCGGCAGGTTCCACGCTTCGCTTATCGCGAGGTGCTCAGTTGGGAGGGGCAGGACAAGGCGTTCCGTGCGCACAACTTGCTGAACGGCGAGTCTCATGGGCCGTCGTTTGCACCTACGCCGCCCGAGCTTGATGATTGGGATCACAGCTGGCTGACGAAGGGCGGCGATGCGTCGTTCTGGGACTTGCTGCCGCGAGACAAGTACTTGAAGAGTCACCCGGAATGGTACGCGGGTGGCCAGGTCGCAATGATGAATGCCGATGTTCGCCGGGTCATGGCGGAACAGATCGTCGAGCGGCTCAAGGCCTTGCCCGACTATAGAAAGGTCTGGTTCGGGATCCACGACATGGACTGGGGCTGGGACATGGACGCGGACAGCCGCAAGTTCGCTGACCGGCACGGCGGCAATCCGTCAGCACCTTTGGTCGACATGGTCGAGGACGTGGCCAGGCAGGTAAGAGCGGTGATGCCGGGCGCCCGGTTTGCCTTCAATGCTTATCACTGGGGATTTGCGCCACCGGCCGGCATGGTGTTGCCGGACTACATCCTCGTGTATCCGATGACCATCCAGGTGGACTACAGCACGCCGCTGAATCTTGGCCGCAACGTGCAGCTGGGCCGAGGCCTCGCTGGTTGGAGCGCGATGGCGAAACACATGCTCGTGTGGGACCACGTGACGAATTTCGCCGGCTTCCTGCAGCCCACGCCGAACATCTATCCGATCGGCGCGAGCATCAAGTGGCTGGCGACACTCCCGAGCGTTTCCGGATACTTCGCGGAAGGGAGCTGGACGACGCCCGGTGCAGAGTTCGCCAGCCTGAGGGTCTGGATGATAGGACGTCTGCTATGGGATCCGCGGCAGGACGTGCACGAGCTCGTGAGCGAATATTGCCGCGACTATTTCGGAGCGGCAGCGCCGCAACTGCTGGCGTATATCGACTTGATGCATGCGGCATTGGCTGCGAGCGGGGATGTCCTCTCCGAACAGACACCCGTGGACATGAAGATGTATTCCCCGCAATTCGTCGCACAGGCGGACAAGCTGTTCGACAACGCAGAGCAGGCGGTAGCGGATGCCCCATCGTTGTTGGCACGCGTGCGACAGGCTCGCATGCCGCTCGATTTCGTGATCCTTGTGCGTCGACGCGAGTACCAGGATGCACACGCGGTTCCTGGATGGCAGCTGGATTATGCGAAGCGAATTGCGCGCTTCAACGAGACCGTGCAGCGCACACATGTGTCGGCGTATCGCCAGGAAGGTGATCTCGATGGCCTCAATCAACTACTCGCCATCGAGCGTCGTGCTGCTACTCCGCCTGCACAGAGTGCGGGACTGCCGGCTGCGGACTGGAGCGATATCCAGGACCTCAACCTGAATATCTATAGTTCAGCGCGGATTGTCGCGGACGCGGCAGCCTCTGACGGGGCGGCGATACGCATGCCCGGCGACTCCTCGGTGTGGGCGGTCCAGCTTAAATTCGACAAGCTGCCCCGTGAGGGCAAGTGGGATCTGTTCGTGGACGTACGTGTCGCGGGAGCCGCGGGAGGGGGTAGCGTGCGGGTCGGCTCGTATCCGCCTATGGACCGCTTCAAGCAGGTGTCCGCGAGCACGTTGAACCAGGGAACCTACCAGTCGATCCCGGTGCCCGGCGGCCCGTTCGTTTTTGAATCGGATCATGAGAAGGGTGTGTATGTGCAGGCAGTCGACATGAAGGCGGGCGACGCGGTGTTTGTGGACCGCATCGTCGCGGTACGTCACAAGTGACGGACCGGTTCTCAGAAACGACTCCGACAGGTGAAGCATGAAGACTCATTCGGCTGTAGCAACGAACGAACATCGAGTGCTCTATTCCGGTTTCCGCTGGGACCATCATGACGAGGTCTCGGGGTATCACCACGTGGTGGCGTCGAGCACGGACTACGTTGACGGTGGTGCTTTATGGGGCGGCCACAGCCCAATAGGATCGCGTTCGCGCAGAGTCAATTTCCTGCTGATCGACGTGCTGACGATCGTGCGTTCGTTGCGTTACCGATCCGTGCTTTTGTTCTATCCGGAACAGACGGGTTATTTCTCGGCGCCGATCTTGCGAATGCTCGGCAAGCAAGTGATCTACGTGGTGCATCTGGGCGAGGACTATTGGCTTGAGCGGGACGATTCCCTGTTCCTCAAACTCAAGCGCTTCAATCTCCGCTTTGTGAGCAAATTCATTACGTTGACCCAGCAGCAGAAGGCTGTTTTTGACGATCATTTCCCGGGCAAGGTAGTGCGGATTCCGCATGGCACCTGGTGCCGGGTTCGTAACAATACCGGGCCGTCCGCCAGCGACGGAAAACTGCATCTGACTGTGGTGGGCGACACCTATCGCGACTACGCGCTGCTGGCGCGGATCATCGAGTTTTTTCTCCATCACAACCCGAGGGTGGTGTTTGATCTGGTGGGGATGAAATACGAGAAGCTTGGCGAGAGCCAACGAGCGGCCAATGTTGTTTGTCATGGCCGCCTGAACAGCCGGCAGTACCAGGAGATTATCGAGAATTCGCTATTTCTGCTGTTGCCGCTGAAGTTCGCCACCGCGAACAATGCCTTGCTTGAGGGACTGGTCGCCGGGGTCCCGGTTATCTGCAGCAATACGCACGGCGTCCGCGAATATCTGCCCCCGGGGGACTACGTGTTCGATTCGATCGAGGACCTGGCCCTGAAGGTGCAGCACAGGAGCGAGATGACACAAACCGAGCGGACCGCGGAAGGCGACAGGCTCTCATCGTTTGTGAAGGAAAACTATTCGTGGGATGTGATTCGTAACAAGGTGATCGACTATTGCCTGGTGTAGGCGAGTCGACTCGAGTGGACTCGAAAAGCAATGCTTGGCCCATGTTTGCAGGTTTATAGCCTTCCCTGAACGAACCGGGACGACCCAAAAGGAATGAGATGATATTAGTGACAGGCGGTGCGGGGTTTATCGGCTCCAACTTTGTGCTCGACTGGCTGCGAGGCTCAAGCGAGGCCGTACTCAACGTCGACAAGCTGACGTACGCCGGCAATCTCGGCACGCTTGAATCATTGAGCGATAACGCCAGGCACGTCTTTGTGCGTGCGGACATTTGCGAGCGCGCCGCGATGGAAGCGTTGCTGGTCGAACACAAACCGCGCGCCATACTGCACTTCGCCGCTGAAAGTCATGTGGATCGATCGATTCATGGTCCGACCGACTTCGTGCAAACCAATGTAGTGGGTACCTTCACGCTGCTTGAAACCGCACGCGCCTACTGGAACACGTTACCCGCCGCTCAAAAGTCGGCGTTCCGATTCCTGCACGTGTCGACCGACGAAGTGTTCGGATCGCTTTCGGCCGACGATCCACCGTTCTCCGAAACAACGGCCTACGCGCCGAATAGTCCCTATTCCGCGACGAAGGCCGGGTCCGATCATCTCGTGCGCGCGTATCACCACACCTATGGCCTGCCGGTCCTCACGACCAACTGTTCGAATAACTACGGACCGTATCAGTTTCCCGAAAAACTGATTCCGCTGATGATCGCCAACGCACTCGCCGGCAAGCCGCTGCCTGTGTATGGCGACGGCAACAACGTGCGCGACTGGCTTTATGTTGGTGATCATTGCGCCGCGATTCGCCGCGTACTGGCAGATGGCAAGCCGGGCGAAACGTACAACATCGGCGGCTGGAACGAGAAGAAGAATCTCGACGTCGTGAACGCCCTGTGCGATCTGCTTGATACCTTGAGGCCGAAGGGACAGGGTCTGTATCGCGAACAGATTACCTACGTAAAGGATCGTCTGGGTCACGACCGGCGTTACGCAATCGATGCTCGCAAGATTGAGCGCGAACTCGGCTGGAAGCCCGCGGAAACCTTCGAGACCGGCCTGGCCAGGACGGTTCGATGGTATCTCCACAACCAGGCGTGGGTAGACGAGGTCGCTTCTGGCGAATACCAGAAGTGGGTAGAGGACAACTATGCAGTGCGCGTGTGATAACCAAAAGGACTGACGATGGCACGAAAAGGCATCATTCTCGCCGGCGGTTCGGGAACGCGACTTTACCCGATCACGACGGTCGTATCGAAGCAGCTATTGCCCGTGTACGACAAGCCCATGATCTACTATCCGCTAACAACGCTGATGATAGCGGGCATTCGCGACGTGCTGATCGTATCCACGCCGCAAGACACGCCGCGTTTCGAATCAATGCTCGGCGACGGCAGTAATTGGGGAATGAATATCCAGTACGCGGTGCAACCATCACCTGACGGCTTGGCGCAGGCATTCATCATTGGCAGGCAATTCATTGGGAACGATCCGTCCGCGCTCATCCTCGGCGACAATATCTTCTACGGTCATGATCTCGGCGCGCAGCTTGCCAGCGCCAATCTGCGCAGTGATCGCGCTACCGTGTTCGCGTACCACGTGCAGGATCCGGAACGTTATGGCGTGGTCGAGTTCGACAGTGAGTTCCGCGCCTTGTCGATCGAAGAAAAACCACTCAAGCCGCGGTCGAACTACGCGGTGACGGGACTCTATTTCTACGACAACAACGTGTGCGCAGTCGCGGCCGATGTCAAACCTTCGCCGCGCGGCGAACTTGAAATAACCGATGTGAACTTGCACTACCTGGAACAGCGCAAGCTTGATGTCGAGATCATGGGCCGGGGTTATGCATGGCTCGATACAGGCACGCACGACTCCCTGATCGAAGCGGCCACTTTCATTGCGACGTTGCAGCGGCGTCAGGGCCTGGTGGTCGCATGCCCGGAAGAGATTGCGTACCGCCGCAACTGGATCGATGAGGAGCAACTGCTCAGGCTGGCCAGCACGCTGTCGAAGAATGCGTACGGCCAATATCTGCTCAACCTTTCCAAGGATCAGGTCGCATGGCAATCCACGTAACTGCTACCGCGCTGCCCGAGGTCAAGCTCATTGAGCCGAAGGTTTTCGGCGACGCGCGGGGCTACTTCTATGAAAGCTTCAATGGCCGCGAGTTTGCGGAGAAAGTGGCGCCGGACGTCGAGTTCGTGCAGGACAACCATTCGCGCTCGGCGCGCGGCGTGTTGCGTGGCCTGCATTATCAGATCGAGCATGCGCAGGGAAAACTGGTTCGGGTGGTGGAGGGCGAGGTCTTCGACGTCGCCGTCGACATTCGAAAGCGGTCGGCCAATTTTGGCAAATGGGTCGGAGTGAAGCTGTCGGCAGAGAACCGCAGGCAACTCTGGGTTCCACCGGGGTTTGCGCACGGCTTCCTGGTGCTGTCGGAGTCGGCCCAGTTTTTATACAAGACTACTGATTATTGGTATTCGGATTACGAGCGCAGCATCTTATGGAACGATCCCGAGATCGGTATCGAGTGGCCGCTGGAAATTGAGCCGTTGCTTGCGGCAAAGGACGTCGCGGGAAAGCGACTTGTCGAGGCCGAGCACTTCGCATGAGAACCATTCAATGAATAATCGCGGGCAGCACACGATTTTACTGACTGGTGTAAACGGTCAGGTCGGGTTTGAGCTGGAGCGCAGTCTCCAGGGCCTCGGCCGCGTTGTGGCGTTTGATCGGGGCAGCCTCGATCTTGCGGACCTCGACCAGGTGCGACAGGTCGTGCGCGACGTGAGGCCCGCTTTGATCGTGAACCCGGCGGCGCATACAGCGGTCGACCGAGCCGAGAGCGAGCCGGATGCAGCCATGCAATTGAACGCGTACGCGCCGGAGGTGTTGGCGAATGAGGCAAAACGTCTTGGGGCGCTACTGGTTCATTACTCTACTGACTATGTCTTCGATGGGACAAAGGACGGCGCTTACGTAGAGGACGATCCTGTTAATCCGCAGAACGCTTACGGCAGGAGCAAACTGGCAGGCGAACAGGCGATTGTGGCGTCAGGATGCGCGCATCTCATCTTTCGAACCAGCTGGGTGTACGGGGCGCGAGGAAAGAACTTCCTCCAGACCATGTTGCGGTTGGGTGCCGAGCGGGATGAGCTAAGTATTGTGTCCGATCAGATTGGCGCGCCCACCTGGTCGAACACGATTTCGGCGCTGACGTCGAACGTGTTGTCGGAGGTGCTCGCCGGGGACATGGACTGGTGGGGGCAGGACTCCGGCATCTATCACCTGACGGCTTCCGGTTCAACTTCATGGTATGGCTTTGCCGAGGCAATCTTCGAGCGATCAACGCTGCGGCGAAAGCCCAAGCTTAAGCCGACCACGACGGAATCTTATCCGACCCCTGCAGCGCGGCCTGCCAATTCGCGGCTATCGAATCAGAAATTATTCAAGACGTTCGGTGTAAGGGCGCCAAACTGGGATGAGGCGCTGGATCTCTGCATGGAGTCGCGCATCTACAGAAGGGAAGTGCATCCTGTCACTTGACACGCTGCCATTGAGCGCATGGCAGCGGCCCGAAGTTGCTAGAGAGGCACGTGCTCGGTCGACTTGGTGCAGCGCGTTGAATCTTCAATTGCACCGGGGTCATTCGAGTTGACCAGTTGACCATCACACAACCAGGGACGTCTCACGTCTCCTGCGTTGTACTATCGGCTAATGTCGGCTAACGGGATCTTGCCATGAATATCGATAAACTTTCCCGCGATCCGGAATCGCTTTTTGTTGCGTTGAATTTGCAACAGGACGCGTTGGAAGCCATTTCGTTAATACTAACGGCGGCTTGCGATCTTAATGATGGACCGGCACTTGACAGTGATGAAGCCATTTCCCTAAAGGCAAGACATCGGGATGTTCTATGGCAGGCGTGTGCCGCTGCATTGCAGGTATGTCGCAACACGCCGCAGAGAGTGCTGGACGCGCTTCAGCCAGGCAAAGCGTCTCCCGGGTAAAATTCCGCTGTCCGTTGCTCGGCATTTTTATTCGCTCGTTTTATAGAAAATCTCAGCACCACGCCCACGCCCGGACGATCAAAGGCGCTCCGAATTTCGCCAGATCCACGCAACGGGCGGGAAACAAACGCCTTCGATCGTATTCATGTAGTTGCTTGATCATCCTCACGGTCCTGGATGTCTTCAAAACATTGTCCAATTTGACCCGGGCGTGAGCTTGGCGGGATATAAGCGCTTTTATCGACTCACCGGTGGAATAGCTGAAGCATCGGCTTGATGCTTTTCGGCCGCCAGGGCGCTCGCGTGTACGTTTTCCGGAGCACGGCGGGCAAAAACCTACAGCGCACGGCAACCGCACACACCATGGTCGCCATGGCTAAAAGTCATGCACGGACGTAATGCCTTTGACCTAAAAAGGCAATATTCATGATGTGCGCAGGCCTGGATAATCCAGCGACGGATAAAGCGCTCACTCGCTGGATTTTCAGGAGGCAATTGCATGACAGGCAGTACCCCGCAGCAGTCTGTTTCAGGCCGTACTCAACCGGCCAGCATCACGGTTCGCGACGCCGTGATCGATTTCATGCGGCGCGTGGGAATGACCTCGGTATTTGCGAATCCGGGGTCGACAGAGTTACCGATGTTCCGCGATTTCCCCGCTGATCTCCGCTACGTGCTCGGACTTCAGGAAGCCGTTGTAGTCGGCATGGCCGACGGTTATGCGCAGGCAACCGGGAACGCAACGCTCGTGAATTTGCATTCGGCAGCGGGTGTCGGCAACGCAATGGGCAATATCTTCACGGCGTTTCGCAACCGCACGCCGATCGTCGTGACCGCCGGGCAACAGGCCCGTTCCATTCTTCCATTCGATCCGTTCCTCGCGTCAACGCACGCAACCGAGTTGCCCAAACCTTATGTGAAATGGAGCATTGAACCGGCGCGCGCCGCTGATGTGCCGCTGGCAATCGCGCGGGCTTATCACATCGCGATGCAGGAGCCGCGCGGCCCCGTGTTCGTCTCCATTCCTGCCGACGACTGGGATCAACCGGCGGACCATGTGCCGCCAAGCGACGTCAGCACGGTGGTGCGCCCCGATCCGGTCATGCTGGCGCGCATGGGTGACGCACTCGACCTATGCGCGCGGCCGGCGTTGGTTGTAGGTGGCGGCGTGGACCGCGCAGGCGCGGTGGACGAAGTGGTGCGCCTCGCGGAACGTCATCAGGCACGCGTTTTTGTGGCGCCCATGTCCGGACGCTGCAGCTTTCCCGAAGACCATCGGCTATTCGCCGGCTTCCTTCCCGCCATGCGCGAGAAGATCGTCGAGATACTCGGCGGCCACGATCTCATCTGCGTGCTCGGAGCTCCGGCATTCACCTATCACGTTGAAGGCAGCGGTCCTCACGTTCCGCCGGGCGCGCAACTATTCCAGCTTGTCGATGACCCTGGCGTGGCTGCCTGGACTCCGACGGGTACCGCTACGGTTGGCAATATCAGGCTCGGCGTCAAGGACTTGCTGGCGCGGCCTGCACCCCGGACGCGTCCGCTGCCGGGGCCTCGCCGTGCGCCTCCACGCGCTGAGGCTTCTCCGCTGATGTCGGTGGCATTCGTACTTCAGACGCTTGCCGAAATACGCGACCCGGCGGATGTCGTGGTTGAAGAAGCGCCGAGTGCGCGGCCGGTGATGCAGGAATACCTGCCGTTTACCCGCAGCGGCACGTTCCTGACCATGGAGAGCGGCGGGCTGGGATACGGCATGCCTGCAGCAGTGGGCGTCGCGCTCGCCAAGCCGGGTACCCGCGTAATCGCGCTGATCGGCGACGGCTCCAGCATGTACTCGATCCAGGCGATATGGAGCGCGGTACAGCTTGGCCTGCCTGTCACCTTCGTCATCCTTAACAATTCCCGGTATGCGGCGTTGCAGGACTTCGCTCCGGTGTTTGGTTTCGCGCCGACCGATCCGGTACAGGGAACCGATCTCCCTGGTCTCGATTTCGTCACGCTGGCGGCCGGCATGGGATGCCGCGGCGTTGCGGTCAGGGAGGCCGCCCGGCTGAAGGACGTATTGAACGAAGCGTTGCACACTCGCAGGCCGATGCTTGTTGAAGTCATCGTGGCTTAGCGCCTGTGACGCAGTGCCCCCTGCTTACATAAAATCACCAGGAGACAGACGATGAAAACCATTGCCATGCTGATCAACGGCGAGGCGGTACACGCGAGCAACGGCGCGACCTTCGAGCGCAGGAATCCGCTGGACGGCGAAGTCGCCACGTGTGCTCCGGCGGCTTCAGTGGCTGACGCGCTGGCCGCGGTAGACGCCGCAGGCAGGGCATTCCCAGCGTGGTCTGCGCTTGGGCCGAGTGAGCGGCGCACGTTGTTGATGCGTGCCGTACAGGCCCTCGAAGGAAAGCACGACGCCTTCGTGGCGGCCATGGCGGTGGAAACCGGGTCGTCGGCTATCTGGGCCGGGTTTAACGTGCATCTGGCCGCTTCCGGACTCATGGAGGCCGCAGCGCTCACCACGCAGATAGCCGGCGAAGTGATTCCCTCCGACATACCCGGCAGCCTCGCAATGGGCGTGCGGCAACCCGCGGGCGTGGTGCTCGGCATCGCGCCGTGGAATGCGCCGGTAATCCTTGCGGTTCGCGCTATCGCGCTGCCGCTCGCGTGCGGCAACACGGTGGTTCTCAAAGGGTCGGAGATATGTCCGGCAACCCACGGCCTGATCGTCGAGGCCCTGCAGGAGGCGGGGCTGCCCGCAGGCGTGGTGAACTTCGTGACGAACGCTCCCGCGGACGCCGGCCCGATCGTTGAGGCCATGATTGCTCACCCGAAAGTGCGGCGCGTCAACTTCACGGGTTCGACCCGGGTTGGCAAGGTGATTGCTGCAAGCTGCGCAAAGTACCTCAAGCCAGTGGTCCTGGAACTGGGCGGCAAGGCGCCGTTGCTCGTGCTGGACGATGCCGATCTCGATGCCGCTGTCGACGCTGCCGTGTTCGGTGCGTTCGCCAATTCGGGGCAAATTTGCATGTCGACGGAACGTATTGTCGTGGATCGCAAGGTGGCCGACGCGTTCGTCAAGCGGCTCGCCGCCCGGGCGGTCGAACTGCCGCTGGGTGATCCGCGCAACGGACCGGTCGTGCTCGGCTCGGTTGTCGACATGAGCACGGTTGCGCGATGCAATGCATTGATTGACGATGCGCTCGCGAAAGGCGCAACGCTGCTATGCGGAGGCAAGGCCGACAGCACGCTGATGCCGGCCACGTTGCTGGATCACGTAAGCGCTGACATGCGGATCTATCACGACGAATCGTTCGGACCGGTCAAAGGGATCGTGCGCGTGGATGGCGACGAAGAGGCTATTGCCTGCGCCAACGACAATGAATTCGGTTTGTCTTCAGCGGTGTTCAGCCGTGATGTCGCCCGCGCGATGAATGTCGCCAGACGCATTGAGTCGGGTATCTGTCACATCAACGGTCCGACGGTACATGACGAAGCGCAGATGCCTTTTGGCGGCGTCAAGGGAAGCGGATTCGGTCACTTTGGCGGCAGGGCGGGTATTGCGGAGTTCACCGATCTGCGCTGGATCACCGTGCAGACGACGCCGCGCCATTACCCGTTCTGATCTTGTGGTCAGGGCTTTGGTGAGTGCGCGCGATTGCCTAAATGATAAAGAGTCCTTGGCATATTGATAAAAACCCGTAGCACGTCCAGAAGGTCATGCAGGAAGGTCATGACTTTTACGCTAATCGGCAATATCAAAAGAGCGAGCCGCACTTACATAATTCGCTGAAGAAAATAAAGATGCGCAGGGACAACCCGCGCATGAACAGGAGACAGTCATATGCCCAGCTACGTCCCTCCCGCTGTGTTCACGGGGTCCGCGCAGACGGAGCTCGATCAGGCGATGGAGTTGCAGGACACGAGCGAGACCGTGGACATTGGGAGCGTGCTCGACGACGGTCCGTTCACTACGTTCCAGAAACTCATTGTGCTGTTGGCGGCGCTGTCGATCATTGTCGATGGTTTCGACAGCCAGTTGATCGGTTTTGCCATTCCCGTGTTGATCAAGGAGTGGGGTATAGCGCGTAATGCGTTTGCGCCGGTGGTTGCCGCAGGACTGATCGGCATGGGAATAGGCAGTGCCTGCGCCGGTTTGTTCGCGGATCGTTTTGGCCGGCGCTGGGCGGTGATCGGCAGCGTGCTGGTCTTTGGCGTGGCGACTTGCGCGATCAGCCTCGCCCCGAACCTTGCGGTGATTGGTGCGCTGCGTTTCATCGCCGGACTGGGAATAGGCGGAGCGTTGCCGACGTCCACCACGTTGACGGCGGAATATACGCCGGCGCGCTTGCGCACCGTCGCGGTCACCGTCACGATCCTTTGTGTTCCTCTCGGTGGAATGGTCGCAGGGCTGTTCGCCAGCGTGATCCTGCCGGCTTACGGCTGGCGTGCGTTGTTTCTGACGGGTGGGGTGCTGCCGCTGGTGCTTGCCGTGCTGCTGCTGTTCGCGCTGCCTGAGTCGCCTCGCTTCCTGTCGCGTCGCCCGCATCGCTGGGCCGAACTGGTGACGCTCCTGGGCCGCATGTCGCGCCCGGTCGCGAAGGATGCACGCTTCACCGACATACGCGAGCGTGATTCAGAAAAGCACGTGGGATTCACCGCGCTGTTCAAGGACGGCCGCGCGCTGGACACCGTGGCTATCTGGTCTGCGTTCTTCATGTGTTTGCTGGCCGTCTATGCCGCGTTTAGCTGGCTGCCGACCATGCTGACCAACGAGGGTTTGTCAGTGCAGTTCGCCGGCTACGGGTTGACGGCCTACAACCTCGGCGGTGCGATCGGGGCGTTGGCGTGCGCGGTCACCATCGCACGATTCGGTTCGCGCTGGCCGCTGATCATCTGCTGCTTCGGCGCCGCCGCCAGCGCGTGGCTGCTGCTGACGGTGGACGTCTCCCGGCACGTTAGCGTGCTGATGTTCGGACTCTTTACCCACGGCCTGTTTGTCAACGCGGTGCAGTCCACCATGTATGCGCTGTGCGCCTATGTGTACCCGACAGGGGTGCGTGCGACCGGAACGGCTTCGGCGCTGGCATTCGGGCGGATAGGCGCGATTGTCAGCGCGTTCGCCGGCGCCGCGGTCATTACCGCCGGCGGCGCGTCGTCGTACCTCGTGATGCTGGGAGCGGCAATGGCGGTGGTGTTGATTGCGCTTGCGCTCGTTCGGCGACACATACCCAGTGCAATCCGGTAGGACGCTGGAGATACTTTCATCAAACGGTCCAGTACGGGGTTGAGTGATTCTCATTCCCGCACGCCCCTGATTTAACAGGTCGAGCGGTGGGATTCGGGTCTATAAAAATTTAAAGTAATTAGCATACCTATTAAGTTATTAAATGAAATTGGGAACAAGACGATTTAAACCAGGAGGTCGAGTGCGCAATGCGCTTGACTGTCGTCGGAACAAGACTATTCAACCTGCATTCCAAGGGGCAGGTCAGGGGACTCGGAGATCATGAAATACAAAACGGCATTAGTAGGAGCACTTCTCGGCATCAGCGCGACCGCGTCTTTCGCGCAAAGCAACGTGACGTTGTACGGGATTATCGATACGGGTGTCGAGTTTGTCACCCATGCCGATGCATCGGGCGACAGCGTGGTACGGATGCCCGGCGTGACAGGAGAACTGCCGTCACGATGGGGCATACGCGGCAACGAGGACCTTGGCGGCGGATGGTCGGCCGTCTTTACATTGGAGAGCGGCTTCAATACGAAAGCCGGAACGCTGAACCAGGGCGGCCGCCTGTTCGGCAGACAAGCGTTGGTCGGTTTCACAGGACCGTATGGCAGCCTGACGTTCGGGCGTCAGTACACGATGACTTACTGGGCCATCCTTGACGCCGATCTGCTCGGCCCGGATATCTATGGCGGCACGGGTTCCTTCGACCAGTATCTGCCCAGCGCCCGCAGCGACAACACTGTGGTCTACAAGGGAACCTTCGGGGGCCTGACGGCAGGCGCGACCTATTCCTTCGGACGTGATTCGGCCGGTACGGGCAATTCACCGGGGCAGGGTACGTGTGTGGGCTCGGTTCCGGGCAGCCCTCAAACCTGCCGCGAGTGGTCCGCCATGCTGCGGTATGACTGGAGCGGTTTCGGCGCTGCCGCAGCCTACGACGAACAGCGCGGCGGCCCGGGGGCATCGGCGAACCTGTTCGACGGTACGCCCACGTTCGCGCTGACCAACCCGGGCGACAAGGATATCCGCATGCAGTTGAACGGCTACGGAGCGATCGGGAAACTGAAGATTGGGGGCGGCTGGCTGGGGCGAAGAGTGGAGACCGTTTCGTCCGCGACGCCCAACGTGAGGTCGGACCAGTTTTACCTGACGGCTGCATATCCGGTTACACCGGCGTTCCTGGTGGATGGCGGGATCTACCGGATCGTCAATCGGCAGGACGACACGCGCGGCACGATCGAGGTGCTGCGTACGACCTATTTCTTGTCGAAGAGCACGGCTGTGTATCTGCAGGGCGCCTATCTGGCGAACAGCGCGAAAGCCGCCTATACGGTGAGTCAGGGTGGCGGCGGCACGACGCCTGCCGCGGGCGCGGGGCAACTCGGTGTCATGGCGGGATTGCGGCACAGTTTCTAGGTGCCCGAATCCAACGATAAAGACGTGGTTCCTAAGGGCCAGTTCAATAATCACTGGCCCTTTTCACATAAACGCGCCTCCGTTTCCCCAGGACATAACGTGCACTGCGTCTTAAGCGTTTTATTTTCCGGAAAATCCGTGAATCTCCATTAATTTTCCATTTTTTTAACGTGCACCATAAAGTTGCCAGGCGCGCTGGGGCACGCGGCGAACCGAATGAACGATGACAACAGTTGCAAGAAGGCCAGTCATTCCCGCGCTAACCGGCGTTCGCTTCCTGGCGGCGTTGAGCGTAGCGCTCTATCACTTGTCGCCTGATATTGCAGTGTCGCTAGGGATTTCGCCATTTTATTTCTACGATAATTCGGGCGATCCCGTCGAACTATTCTTCATTCTTTCGGGATTTATTCTCACCTACACCCATCCGGAAATGAGCGGGGCAGAGGCGCCTGCCGTACGACAGTTCTATTTCTCCCGGTTCGCAAAAATATACCCAATCTATTTATTAGGCTGGCTCGCATTTGCACCGCTGGTGTATTCGAATCTTGCGGCCTTGCACGGACACTCGGCGGGTCTGTACGCGCGGCTGGCATTTTACGGCGTGATTTCCCTCGCGCTGTTGCAAGCGTGGACGCCTGCCACCGCTAACGCGTGGAACACACCGGGATGGTCGCTCTCCGCGGAAGCGGTTTTCTACGCGTCGTTTCCCTTCCTGTTTGCGTTCCTGAAAAATCGCAGCGTAGGCGTGTTGTTGAGCCTGATCGGGGCATGCTGGTTGTTTTCGGTCATCCCCACGTTGACGCTTTCGTTCCTGCCACCGTCATTGGGACAGGCGTACTGGTTGCGAGAGCTGGTCAACTTCACACCGGTGCTTCGGATAGGCGAGTTTATCGCCGGCATATGCATGGCGCGTCTTTACCTCAGCCAGGGCACGGCCAAATTCTTTATCTTCGATGTGGCCGCTTTCGCGGCTTTGGTTGCAGCGGTTGCAGTCATCGTGCTGGCGAATCACGTGTTGGCCAAGGCGTTGCTGTTCCCCGCCTTTATCTTGCTCCTCTACTTTCTGGCACGCGCGAAAGGGCTGCTTAGCGGCTGGCTTGGGAGCAAGCCCATGGTGCTGCTCGGGGAGGCGAGCTTCGCGTTCTACGTACTGCATGTGCCGCTCTTCAGATACGCAAAGATGCTCTTTCCGAGCGTCGCCACGGCTCCCGCGCCATTCCTGGGGTTCTTGCTCGTGCTAACGGCCGTATCGATTTTCAGTTTCCTGTGGATTGAGAAGCCTCTGTGCGCGTACCTTCGCAAAGCCTATAAGACCAAGCGCTCATCGCATCCAATCCGGCAGCCTGAGCCCGCGCACTAGGTGTCGGATCTCCGTTGCCTTGGCTTGCCCGCTAACGCCGCGCGGCTCAAGGCTGGCCGGCCCCATTCTTGGCGCTTACGTCACCACTTGCCAAGCCGTCATCGACGCGTTACCTGGGCGCTACGAGGACGTAGTAAACGCAAGAAGCTATAGTGCGGTTGAACTGTTCGTCCGTCGTGTCACTTCCGCGAACCATCATTCGCGCTGACGGAAAAGTACGCCGTGCAGGTCACGACGTTATGCAGAGCGTTCAACGGAATTCCACTGGCATTGGAGATCGCTGCAGCTCGCGTGCCGTCGCTGGGTCTCGCAGCGGTCACCGCGGACGAAGCAGCTGACAACGTTCATTGGCCCACGTGATAGCGCCCCGGTTACAAAAGCGCTTTGCCGACCCGATCCCGACGCGATTGTGCACCGGGCGTCCCGCTGGAAATCAGCGGTTCTGCTTTGATCGATATCAGAAAATCTTCGTTGGTCGGATTTATCGGCTTGTTTAGACTCCATTTCATCTTGTCATAACAAGTTGAAATGACTGCACCCACTGCCACTTTGCTGCCGCTGTCAGCAGCCCCGCTCTATGCCCGGCTAAAGGAAGTGCTACGCGCCCGCATTCTTGACGGGACGTACCCTCCGCATGGGCAGATGCCATCCGAGCACGAGCTCTGCGCAATGTTCGAGGTCAGCCGCATCACTGTTCGCCAGGCACTCGGCGACCTGCAGAAAGAGGGCTTGCTGTTCAAGATTCACGGCAAGGGAACGTTCGTTTCCAAGCCGAAAGCCTTTCAGAATGTGACGTCGCTGCAAGGCTTTGCGGAGGCGATGTCGTCGATGGGATATGAAATCGTCAACCAGTTGCGCACCTTCAAGGTGGTCAAGGCCGACCGCCACGTGGCAACTCGTCTGAATATTGCCGAGGGCACGGGGGTAGTTGAAATCCATCGGGTGCGGATGCTCAACCGTGCACCCGTCTCGCTGGAAATCACTTACGTACCCGAGCTGCTCGAAAAGCGCCTCGCGAATGCCGACCTCGTGACCCGCGACATCTTTCTGATCCTTGAGAACGACTGCGGACTCTCGCTCGGTCACGCCGACGTATCGATCGACGCAATCCTTGCCGACGACGAAATCGCCGCCGCGCTGCAAGTGGAGGAGGGCAGTCCGGTGCTGCGGATCGAACGCCTCACCCACTGCGCCGACGGCACGCCGATCGACTATGAATACCTTTATTTTCGCGGCGATGCGTTCCAGTACCGGATGCGTATCGACCGGGAAAAGAAACGCAGGAATGCGAGGAAAGCGCCATGAATACACATGTTCTCGAATACGACGTCGTGGTCGTAGGGGGCGGCACGGCCGGGCCCATGGCCGCGGTGAAAGCAAAGGAACGCGATCCCTCGCTCAGGGTGTTGCTGCTGGAGAAAGCAAACGTCAAGCGCAGCGGCGCAATCTCCATGGGCATGGATGGACTCAACAACGCGATTGTTCCCGGGCACGCCACGCCCGAGCAATACACGCGGGAGATCACCATAGCAAACGACGGCATTGTCGATCAGTCGGCGGTGTACGCCTACGCACGGCATAGCTTCAAGACGATCGAGGAGCTGGATCGCTGGGGGGTGAAATTCGAGAAGGACAGCACCGGTGACTACGCTGTAAAGAAGGTGCATCACATGGGTTCCTACGTGCTGCCCATGCCGGAAGGGCACAGCATCAAGAAGGTGCTTTATCGCCAGCTCAAGCGCTCCCGTGTCGCCATCACCAACCGGATTGTCGCAACCCGGCTTCTGACCGATGCAACCGGACGCGTCTGCGGCGTAATGGGTTTCGACTGCCGCACCGCCGACTTTTATGTTGTGCGCGCCAAGGCCGTGATCCTGAGTTGCGGCGCCGCGGGCCGGCTGGGCCTGCCGGCATCGGGCTACCTGATGGGCACGTATGAAAACCCGACCAATGCCGGTGACGGCTACGCCATGGCGTATCACGCCGGCGCCGCGCTTTCCAACCTCGAATGTTTCCAGGTCAACCCTCTGATCAAGGACTACAACGGTCCGGCGTGCGCTTATGTGACCGGACCGCTTGGCGGCTTCACGGCGAACGGCAAGGGCGAGCGCTTCATTGAATGCGACTACTGGAGCGGTCAGATGATGTGGGAGTTTTACCAGGAACTGCAAAGCGGCAATGGGCCGGTGTTCCTGAAGCTCGATCATCTGGCGGAGGAGACGATCAAGACGATCGAAGACATCCTGCATACCAACGAGCGTCCCAGCCGTGGGCGTTTCCATGCGGGGCGAGGCACCGATTACCGGCAGCAGATGATTGAGATGCACATTTCGGAGATTGGCTTTTGCAGTGGTCATAGCGCCTCCGGTGTCTATGTCAACGAGCGTGCGGAAACCACGGTGGCGGGTTTATATGCGGCGGGTGACATGGCTGCGGTGCCGCACAACTACATGCTGGGCGCGTTCACTTACGGCTGGTTCGCGGGATGGAACGCAGCCGGCGAAGTCGCGGGCCGCGAGTTTTCGCCGCTCGACGATGAACAGATAGCGGCAGAGCGCCAACGCATCTACGCACCGCTCGAACGCGAATCCGGGCTTGCCCCGGCGCAGGTCGAATACAAGTTGCGGCGCATGGTGAACGACTATCTGCAGCCGCCCAAGGTCACACGAAAGATGGAGATCGGCCTGCAGCGGTTTGAAGAAATCGGCGCGGATATTGACGGGATGAAAGCCGACAATCCGCACGAACTCATGCGCGCGGCGGAGGTCCGGGCCATCCGGGACTGCGCGGAGATGGCCGCACGTGCGTCTCTATTCAGGACTGAAAGCCGGTGGGGGCTTTACCACCATCGGGTGGATTATCCGCAGCGTAACGACAACGAATGGTTCTGCCATACGCACCTCTTCAAGGATCAGTTCGGCGGGATGACGAGCGCGAAACGTCCGGTCGAACCCTACGTGCTTCCGCTCGATAACGACGAAAGCCACGCCTATCAAAAGCTGCGCATTGGCGAGCGTGAATCCGCGCCTGCAGCCGTGCCGGAATCTGCCTGAGCGAGCCTCCATGTCCTATACGCCTCATGAAATTTTTCAGCGCAGCACGGCGCCCGTCACCGTTGACGAAGACAAGTGCATCGCCGACAAGGGCTGCACCGTCTGTGTGGATGTGTGTCCGCTCGACCTGCTGGCGATCGATCTCTCCAAAGGCAAGGCCTACATGAAGTTCGACGAATGCTGGTACTGCATGCCGTGCGAACAGGATTGCCCGACCGGTGCGGTCAAGGTCGAGATTCCTTATTTGCTGCGCTGACGCGACGTTCAGATTCGCGACGCACCAACTATCTACTCGGGGTTGAGCAATGAACATTCGAAAACTGATTCGGGCTTCCACGGCGTTGGCCTTCTTGATGGGGGCGTTGAGCGCCGCGCAAGCAGAAACGATCCGCGTGGCTATCGGCACGCAGGACACCACGATCAACTGCGCAACCGGCGGCCTCATGATCCGGGAGCTGCATCTGCTGGATAAATATCTTCCTCACGACGGTAAATACAAGGACGTCCAGTATGACATCCAGTGGAAAGACTTCACCTCGGGTGCACCCCTGACTAACGAAATGGTGGCGGGCAAGCTCGACTTCGGTGCGATGGCCGATTTCCCGGGCACACTCAACGCGGCGGCATTCAAGAAAGCCGGTAAGCGGAGCGAGTTCATCACGGTGCTGTCGGGCAGTACCGAAGGCAGCGGTAATGGGATTGTTGTCCCGACCGGGTCACCGATTCATTCCCTGGCCGACCTGAAGGGCAAGACCATCTCGGTGCCGTTCGCATCGACTGCGCATAGCATGCTGCTGCGCGCGATCAAGGCGCAAGGCTGGGACCCGGAGACCGACGTCAACATCATCACGCAAGCGCCGGAAGTGGCGGGCAGTGCGCTCAAGGCGCACAAGATTGATGCGCATGCCGACTTCGTGCCGTTCGCCGACCTGTTTCCGTATCGCGGCTTCGCGACCAAGATCTATGACGGTTCGCAAAGCCACGCGCCAACCTTTCATGGCGCGCTTGTAGACGCAGACTACGCGAAGAAGTACCCCGAGATTGTTGTTGCGTATTTGCGGGCAACCATCGAAGCAAATCGGCTGATGGCACAGGATCCGGAAAAATACAGCCTGCTGATCGAGAAAGTGACCGGCATTGAAGCGCCGGTCGATTACCTGTATCACGGGCCGCTCGGCTTGCAGACCCGCGACCTGACCTGGAAGCCGGAGTATCGCCAGGCAGTGGCAAGCGCGATCGACACACTCAAGCTGCTGAAGAAGACGGACGTCGAGCTCGATGCGAACAGCATCATTGACGACCGCTTTATTCGCGAGGCGTTCAAGCAGTCCGGCCTCGACTATGACGCCGCGCTCAGGAACCACGCGAAGCAGCCGTTGATGGCCAATGACGCGCAAACAGGCAAGCAAATCACCAACTTCAACGACGTCGCCCAGGTGTGGGTCGAAGGCGAAGACCGCGTTCGCACTTACGCGCAGCCGCAGGAAGCTTTCGGCGCGCAAGACGCATTGACGAAACAGGGCAAGACCGTGCGCGCGGTGTTTGTGCAGGATCACACGAGCGGGCTGAAGCTGTTGGGGGCCCAAGCCTGGTATGTCCGCTCCGGCAACGGGCAGATTGCAGCCTTCCTGCTGCGCGCCAGTGCGGATGATTACGCAAAAAAGGTCAGCGGCAATGTCTCGGACTATGCATCGGTTCGCGCTGATGCGGCTCAGGCTGTGGCTGCACGCTGACGTGCGGCGGGTTCAACGCCTTCTATAGGAACTCGATAATGGCCACGTCGCTCGAAAGCACTGAAAGCCGTGACTTGCCGGCGCTGGACCGGCAGCGTTCGTCGACGGTGCCGGCACGCACGCCTGTCAGCCGTTCGATCTGGCGTTGCGCATCGCTTGTCGCCGCCCTTGGCCTGTGGCAGATCGCAACGCAGTACAAGGTCTCGCTCGGCTTCGTGACAATGGCGAATGTGCCCGCACCGACGGAGGTCGCGCTGGCGTTCTGGCGCCTGCTGCATTCGCCCAAGCTGCCAATGCACCTGTTCGCCAGCATCATGCGGGTGCTGGTTGGATTCAGCGCGGCAACAATTGTCGGGATCGGCCTGGGCCTGGCTATCGGGCGGTATCGCGCGTTCGAAGATACAGTACTGCCGTCGCTGGAAGTGTTGCGGCCCATTCCCGCAGTTGCATGGATTCCGCTGGCGATCCTGATGTTTCCATCGTCGGAGATGAGCATGATGTTCATCACGTTCATCGGAGCGCTGTTCCCGATCCTGCTCAATACCGTCCACGGCGTGGAAGGCGTCGATCCTCGTCTGGTCGCCACCGCGCGCAGCCTCGGCACGGGTGGCCTGTCCCTGTTCAGCGAAGTGATCCTGCCCGGCGCGGCGCCGGCCATCCTGACCGGTTTGTCTATCGGCATGGGCACTGCGTGGTTCTGCCTGATCACCGCCGAGATGATCGCGGGGCAGTACGGGATCGGCTATTTCACGTGGGAGTCGTACTCCTTGCAAAACTATGCGGATATTGTCGTCGGTATGCTGCTGATCGGCGCGCTTGGCATGGGCAGCAGCGTACTGGTCAAAAGGCTCGGGCTGATGCTGATGCCGTGGTACCGGTTGAGCGAGGCGCGTCGATGAATACCCCGATGAGCGACGTGCTGACCGAGGCGGCCGTGGGCCGTGTGGACGTACGTTCGCTAAGCATTGACGTGGGGTTGCCGGGCGAACGCTTCACGGCGCTCGACCACCTGGATTTCACCATCGAGCCGGGCGAATTCGTCTGCGTGCTCGGACCGTCCGGTTGCGGCAAGTCGACCTTGCTCGGTGCTATCGCAGGACATGTGGCGTCCACTCGCGGCGAGATCGCGGTCGATGGCGAGCGGGTCGAAGGCCCGCATCGAAACCGGGGTCTTGTGTTTCAGCAGCACACGTTGTTTCCGTGGAAGCGGGTGATCGACAACGTTGCGTTCGGTCTGAAGATGAACGGGCTCGGCCTGGAGGAGAGGCATCGCGAGGCGCGTGCGCTGCTCGAACTGGTCGGCTTGCAGGGCTTCGAAGCGCGTTACCCGGTGCAACTGTCGGGCGGCATGCAGCAACGGGTGGAAATTGCACGCGCGCTGATCAACCGGCCGCACATTCTCCTGATGGATGAACCGTTCGGTGCGCTCGACGCGCAGACGCGGCGGATGATGCAGAGCCTGCTGCTCGATGTGTGGGCGCGCATGCGCACGACGGTCATGTTCGTGACTCACGATATAGACGAAGCGTTGTTCCTGGCCGATCGCATTGTCGTGCTGTCGCGCCGGCCCGCTCGAATTGTCGCGGATCTTGTGGTGCCGCTCGCCCGCCCACGCAATGACGAAAGCACGGTTGCGGCGGAGTTCATCGAGATCAAGCGGCGTTGCCTCGCGCTGCTGCGTGAGACGGCGTGATATTGCTTTATACGTCATCCTGACTATTCATTGCTCATTCAATCATTCGCTCATTCATGACTGCATCCTCTCCGCTGACTTTCGATCCGGACGCGCTCGATCCAGAAGCAGCGGCTGTGCTGCCGCGCCTGTCCGATACTGACCCCGTAGTTCGCCGCATTGCGCTCCTTGAGCTCGCGGATCTGGAGGATGAGGACCTGCTGCCGCCGATAGTCCATGCACTGCGTCATGACGATTCGGCTGATGTACGCCGGGAGGCGGCGCGCGTATTGGCGGCATGGGAAGGAGCCGAGGTCGTTGACGCGCTGTGTCGTTCCCTTCTCGATCCCGATGAAGCGGTGCGCGTTGCAGCGGCTCAAAGCCTCTCGGAACTCAAGGAGGTGACGTCCGGCCATGTACTGCTGGAATGGGTCGCCAATCCCGATCCGTTCGTGCAGGTCGCGATACTGCGTGCATTGCGTGAATTGCGCCTGACCGATGCTTTCGACCCCGCCATGCGGGGATTGTCACATCCGCTTGCCGCGGTGCGTCTGGAGGCTGTCGGCGTCGCGGGCTGGCTCAAGGACGAGCGCGGGCTCGCGCAGCTCGCACGGGTGGCCGCCGGGGACACTGATCCCGATGTTCGGCGGGCTGCAGTGGGGTCGTTGGGGCTCGGCTCGGAGCCGGCGGAAGCTATTGTCGATGCGCTGCTCAGCGGCTTGCGTGACAACGCCTGGCAAGTACGCGAGGAAGCGGCCGCGACGCTGGGCAAGCTGCGTGCGGGGCAGTCCCGCGATGCGTTGATTGCGTCGCTGGACGATCCCTATTGGCAGGTCAGGCTGAAGTCCGCACGCGCGCTCGGACGGTTGCGCGACCCGGGTGCGGGAGCGGCGCTTGGCGGGCTGCTGTCGCATTCCATCAGCAATCTGCGCAAGGAAGCAGCGCTTGCGCTCGGCGAGCTCGGCGACCGTGGTTTGCTGCCGGTGCTGCAAGCAGCGCTTGGCGACCCGGATCCGGAAGTACGCAAGGCCATTCGCATCGCGCTGCAACAGATAGAAGGACTTCCTCTGTGAATGTGCCCGAGCGTATTGACCTCGATTCGCGCGCGCATACCCTGACGCTGCATTGGCCGGGCGCGCGGGCGCAGCATGTCAGTCACGCGGCCTTGCGCCGTGCATGCCCATGCGCCGGATGCCGTCGCATTCGCCTCGCCGGGGGTGTCGTGCAGGCAGCCGAGGAAGTCGCCGTGACAGACATTCAATCGATGGCGTATGGCGTGCAGTTCAGCTTCAGCGACGGCCACGCACAGGGGATCTTCCCCTGGACGTTTCTTGAGACGCTCGGGGATTGACCTGCGAGATCAACTGACTCAGCCCTTCCAGGACTTTTCGCAGACCCCCCTCAGCCCGCGGCGCGTTGCCGTACAGCCTGCGCGTGACGATTCCCCGGACGTGGCAGTCCCAGGTTCTCGCGTAGTGTCGTGCCTTCATACCCGGTGCGAAACAGTCCGCGCCGCTGCAATTCCGGCACTACCAGCTCGGCAAACTCGGTCAGTCCGCCCGGCAACCATGGCGACATGATGTTGAAGCCGTCCGCGCCTTCTTCCTCAAACCATTGCTGCAATTGGTCTGCAATACTCTCTGGAGTACCAACGACCTGCTGGTGTCCGCGAGCGCCGGCTATGCGCAGGTACAGGTCCCGAATGCTCAGGTTTTCCCGCCGCGCCAGGTCAAACAGCAATTGCTGCCGGCTTTTGCCGCCGTTCGTTTCGGGCAGGTCGGGCAATGGCCCGTCCACGGCATACTTCGATAAGTCGACACCGCCGGTCATTTTCGACAGCAATGCCAGGCCGACATCGGGATGAATGAGGTCCTGCAGTGCGTTGAACTTGGCGCGAGCCTCGTCGTGGGTCCTGCCGATCACCGGGAAGATGCCCGGCATGATCTTGAGGTCATCAGGCTGCCGGCCGTATTTGACGAGCCGCCCCTTTACGTCCTGATAGAAGACCTTCGCTTCATCGAGCGTCTGGTGTGCGACGAAGATCACCTCGGCGGTCTGTGCGGCAAGCTCGCGGCCAGCATCCGATGCCCCGGCCTGCACGACCACTGGCCAGCCCTGCGGCGAACGGGCGACGTTGAGCGGGCCGCGCACCTTGAAGTGCTTGCCGCGATGGTTCAGTGTATGCAGCTTGTCAGGATCGAAATAGATTCCGCTTTCACGGTCGCGAATGAAAGAGTCGTCTTCCCAACTGTCCCAGAGGCCCGTGACGACGTCATGGAACTCGCGTGCGCGTTCATAGCGAACCGCGTGAGCCGGGTGTTGCTCGAAGCCGAAGTTGAGCGCTTCCGTTTCGCTGCTCGATGTAACCAGGTTCCAGCCCGAGCGGCCGCCGCTCAAGTGATCGAGAGAGGCGAACTTGCGGGCGACGTTGAACGGTTCATTGAACGTGGTGGAGACCGTCGCGATCAGGCCGATGTTTTTCGTGACCACCGACAGGGCGGCCAGCAAGGTCAGCGGTTCGAAGTGGTCGGCGCGTGCCGTGCGCGAAAGCGATGCGAGATTCGTGTCACTAATACCGACACTGTCGGCGAAAAACACCGCGTCGAATTTCGAACGCTCGGCAATCTGCGCGAGCTGGGCATAGTGCGAGAAATCGAGTCCGCCGGCGAGATGCGTATCGGGATGACGCCAGGCAGCAATATGGTGCCCTGTCTCCATCAGGAATGCACCCAGCTTGATTTGCCGCTTGGCCTTGCTCATTGCGTGCTCCGCTTCATAGAGTCGTTGGGTCGTTGAGTCGTTCGGAAGGGTGGATATCCATTCTTCGCCGTGGAGACAGTTTCAACAATCAACCATTTTTGCTTTGCATATTCTGCGCAATGGGCAATGGATCGCGTTAAAAGCCCGAAGGCGGGTGCGTCAACGCATGGATGATCCGTCGCGACGACAGTTTCGTCGTCGCGACGAGTGCATGTTCTGCGATATGCATATGTCTATTTTCGCTGTATCGATAGGAAAACAAGATAGTTGCGCCAGCACCCGCATGGTTGCTCTCATAGAGGGTATTTCAACGAGCCCGAGGGAGCAGGAATCGTGAGCGCCGTACAGAAGCGGGAGACGCAATGAGTAACGGCAATTCGGGCGGACAAGTCGTATCGAGTGCGGAAGGGGCCGCCCAGCATGAGGTGGACGTGCTGGTCATAGGCGGCGGCCCGGCGGGTGCGTGGGCAGCGATCAGCGCCTCGGCCAAGGGCGCGAAGGTGTTGCTGGTGGACAAGGGCTTTTGCGGAACGTCGGGGGCGACGGCGCCCGCCGGCACGGCGCTATGGCACGTTCCTCCGGACACCCAGTCGCGCGAGAAAGCCAAGTCGAGCCGGTTCGCCCTCGGCGGCGAGCTGGCCGAGCACACGTGGATGGACCGTGTTCTCGAACAGACCTGGATCAATGCCGAGCGGCTGGCGGAATGGGGTTATCCGTTTCCGGTCGATGCCAATGGCACCGAGCATCGCGACTCGCTGCAGGGCCCCGAGTACATGCGGCTCATGCGCAAGCGGGTCAAGCAATCCGGCGCCCGGATCCTCGATCACAGCCCCGCCCTGGAGTTGCTGACCGATGAACATGGCGTGGTTGCCGGCGCTGCCGGCGTGCACCGGCAGACAGGCGACACGTGGCTCGTGCGTTCGCAAGCTGTCGTGATCGCGACAGGCGGATGCGCGTTCCTCAGCCGCGCGCTCGGCTGCAACGTGCTCACTGGCGATGGCCAGTTGATGGCTGCTGAAGCGGGCGCGGAACTGTCCGGCATGGAGTTTTCGAACGCGTATGGATTGGGCCCCGCATTCTCCTCGGTGACGAAGTCGCTCTTCTATAACTGGGCAACGTTTTACCATGAGGATGGCTCGGTGATTGAAGGCGCCGGTTCGGCGCGCGGCAGGGGCATCATCGCTCATACATTGCAGACGCGGCCGGTGTACGCGCGCCTCGATCGTGCCGACAGCGACGTTCGCCAATGGATGCGTACAGCCCAGCCCAATTTCTTCCTGCCGTTCGACCGTCATGGCATTGATCCTTTTGAACAGCGCTTCCCCGTGACCTTGCGCCTTGAAGGCACCGTGCGCGGCACGGGTGGCTTGCATGTCGTCGATGAAAGCTGTGCAACGTCGGTCGAGGGACTCTATGCCGCGGGCGACGCAGCCACCCGCGAACTGATATGCGGAGGCTTCACGGGTGGAGGCAGTCACAATGCGGCCTGGGCGATGTCGTCGGGATTCTGGGCGGGCGCGGGTGCCGCGGATCGTTCGAGGGACGCCCGCGCCGCGTCCCGGCGTGTGCTGAGGCGTGCCGGCGGAGTAGGCCTGCGCACAGGCAGCGCAAACGCCCCGTACGATAGCGCCGATGTTATTCGCGCCGTGCAGGCCGAGGTTTTTCCCTATGAGCGTAACTGGACGCGAAGCGGCGACCTGCTCGAAGACTCGTTGCAGCGCCTGGATGGCCTATGGGAGGGGCTGAGACAGTGCGCACCGGCGCAGACCGCTCAGGAGGCCGTGCGTGCCCGTGAAGCGGCCGCCATGCTTGCTACGTCGCGCTGGATGTATCGGAGCGCCCTGCAGCGCACCGAGACGCGTGGCATGCACCGCAGGCGCGAGCATGGGGCGCTTGACCCGCGTCAACACCATCGGCTCGTGAGCGGCGGGCTGGATGAGGTGTGGGTGCGGCGGCTTGCAGTGCCGTATCGGGAGCAGAGGGACTTTTCTGTCGCGGCGGCCGCATGATCGAAATCGTCAGTGCCGCGCGCTGTACCGGATGCAATATCTGCGTGACCGCGTGCCCGACCAACGTATTCGACGCGGTGCCGAACGGAGTTCCGGTGATTGCCCGGCAGGACGATTGCCAGACCTGCTTCATGTGCGAACTGTATTGTCCCGAAGACGCGCTCTTTGTCGCGCCGTTCGTCGACCGGGTCCGGTCGAAGGAAAGTGTCCTTGGCGAACCCGTGACAATGGGCGCCTATCGCAGTGCGGTGGGCTGGGCACGCGGAGAACGGTCCACTGCGGATCAGGACGCGAGCTACGAGTTGCTGATCAGGGCTCGCTGATACGCCGGGCGTCGCAGGGCCGGTGTGTTCACGGCCTGTTTCGCCAGGTATCAAAACGCCGGTATGATCGCGCCTTTATAGCGCGTCAGAATGAAATTGCGCACTTCGTCGGATTGATATGCCTTGACGATCTGCTGCACCCACGGCTTGCCGGCATCCTGTTCCCGAACTGCGATCAGGCAGGCGTACGGCCCATTCGCATCCTCTACCAGGATGGTGTCCCGGCCAGGATTCAGACCGGCCTTTATTGCATAGTCGGCGTTTATCGTGGTTGCATCGAAATCGTCGAGCGTGCGCGGCAGTTGCGCCGCGTCGATCTCGGTGAACTTGAAATGCTTCGGGTTACTGATGATATCGCGAGGTGTCGCGTTGATACCCGTTACCGGGTCGATCCCGGAGCGCAGCTTGATCGCCCCCGCTTTCTGCAATAGCAACAGCGTCCGGCTCTCATTCGCCGGATCGTTCGGAATGCCGATGCCGGCACCGTCGGGAAGCGCCGGGAATTGCTTGTATTTTTTGGAGTAGATGCCAATAGGGCCGATCCACGTACGGCCGATGCCTACCAGCTTATAGCCGCGTGCGCGAATCTGGGACGCGAGAAACGGACGATGCTGATAGCTGTTGGCGTCAATGTCGCCCGCGTCGAGCGCGGCGTCCGGCTGTATGTAGTCGCTGAAGGCCACAATCCGGATATGCAGGCCATAGTCTCGTTGCGCCACCTTTTTGACGGCTTCGAAAATCTCCTCGTGGGGTCCCGTCGTCACACCGATCTTCAGAACTTGTTCTTCTGCGTTTGCATTCGAGCCGCCTGTCAGGACGAGACAGGCGAGTGCAAACAGGACGGCGCGCCGGGAGAAGCTCAGCAAAGGAGACACTTTATATTCCTTGACCTGATTATTGAGCGCGCAATTTAACGCATCCCGGCACGCACGCAAACCAAGTATTTCGGCTATACAAAGCACTGTCCTCGTGAGGCGATCGCCATGGCTTATGCCGGCGCGACCGCCGCAACTAGTCGTCCAGACGAATGCCGACCTTTAGCGTCACTTGCCAGTGCGCAACCTTGCCGCCCTCCACATGACCACGCGTTTCAATGACCTGAAACCAGTCAATGTTATGCAAGGTCTTGTTGGCTCGTGCCAGAGCAACCGACACCGCGTCGTCACTCGATTGCGTTGACGAACCGGTCAATTCAATTTGCTTGTAGACGTGATCGGACATTGGATGGTTTCCTTGAAGAAGTCAGGCTGTGAATTGACCTTCGGTGGCGATTTCGCCAATCGGTTTGCGCGGGCTGGGCGTTTCCCGCGCCTGCAGCGCCTCCGGCAGTGAAGCCTTGTCGCCGAGGCGGCCTATCGCGATTCCCGCTTCAATCGAGTAGGTGTCCGGGATCTTCAACTCCGTGCGGATTTTGTCCCGCTCGATTCCGGCCAGCCCGTGCGTATGCCATCCGGCCAGACTGGCCTGCAGCGAAAAATAGCCCCACGCGGCGCCGCTGTCGAACGAATGACTGATTGATGTCACTTCGTCCGTTGCGCCCTGCGGGACAAACGTACTCTTTGAAAGGACGATGACCAAGGCCGCTGCCTCACGTGCCCAGCTCCGGTTGAAGTCGTTCAGGAAACCCAGGAACTGCTTCCAGTGCTCGCTGTCGCGCGTTGCATACACGAACCGCCACGGCTGTGAGTTGTACGAAGACGGCGCCCAGCGGGCGGCCTCGAAAAACGTCAGCAGCGTCGCATTGTCGATAGTTTCCGGGCTGAAGGCGCGGGGCGACCAGCGATTGACGAATTGCGGATCGATAGGGTGGTCCGGGCTGCGAGGGTTCGGCGTTGTCATGATGGGTAGTCACTCACTGGTTGCTCGCGCTCACAAAGGAGCTGCGAAGGAAACGTCACGGTGAAGGGGTCGAGTGGCTTGGTTCGAATCAAGCACGCGCCTGAGCCAGTATAAGAACGGGGAACGATTTGATCTAACAAGAAATTGGCTGAACCTTATCGCGATAGCGCGGCAACGCGTTTTCCGTGTTCGGATGTAAGGGGGAAGAAGGGAGACTTTCACCCGCAATGGCCGCATGCAAAGCGTAGGAAAGCGGATTGTCATTCCGGTTTTCCTTCTATCGATATGCGAACAAACTGGAAGGACGGCATTGACCGGTGCAGCATGGCCGACGCATGCTTGCAGGTTCTGATTCCTGTCTTTCTCAATCCACGTTAGGTCGACTGATGCCTTCGTCAACTCCCCGCTTTGGCATTTGGGCACTCGTGCACGGTAGCCGTGCCGCGCTTCAGGATCCTGATGAACCCTACGATGCGTCATGGTCCCGCAACCGCGACCTCGTCCTGGAAGCCGAGCGGCTCGGTTTCGACTCAACGCTGGTTGCGCAGCACACGATCAATCCTCATGACGAAACGCTTGATCAACTGGAGGCCTGGACTGCTTCGGCAGCGTTGGCTGCGCTCACCACGCGCATCGAGATCATCACGGCGATCAAGCCCTATCTCTATCATCCCGTCACCCTGGCCAAGATGGCCATGCAGATTGAAGACATCAGCGGCGGGAGATTCGCCATCAATCTGGTCAACGCATGGAATCGCCCTGAGCTGGCCAAGGCCGGTATAGGTTTTGCCGAGCATGACGAACGATACGCGTACGGCCGTGAATGGATCACGGTTGTGAATGACCTGATGCTTGGAAAACGCACCAATTTCAAGGGGCGCTTCTTCGACGTGGAAGACTACGTCTTGCGTCCAGCCGACCGCTTCCGGGAGAGACCTCGCATCTATGTCGGCGGCGAGTCGGAGCCGGCGAGAGCGCTGGTGGCTGACCGCGGGGATTTCTGGTTCATCAACGGGCAACCGTTGCCCGATGTGCGCCGATTGATCGACGACGTGGGAGGGCGTGCGCGTACCGGCCCGCCATTGCGCTTCGGGCTTTCCGCCTTCGTGATTGCACGGTCAGCGGAAGGGCAGGCGCAGGAGCATCTCGATCATCTGTTCGCGCTTGCCGCGAAAGATGCTGCGTTGCGTGCGTCGCAGAAGGAGAACACCGACCCGAAAGCGGTCATGCACCAGACCTTCGCCAAGTCAGCGCGGGTGGGGAGCAATGGCGGAACCGCGGCGGGGTTGGTCGGCAGCTACGAAACGGTGGCGCGGCGTATTGTCGAGTTTCATCGGGCGGGAATCGAATTGTTCATGCTGCAGTTTCAGCCGTTCGAAGCGGACATGAAACGCTTCGCGCAAGAGGTCATACCGCTCGTCCGTGAACTGACAGCTCGCGACGATGAGTAGGGGTTACAAAGCTCGATCGGGCCAAGACTTACGGTGAGATTATGAGGAGCGGAATAAGGCCCGCTTCCGAAATCCTGCTAGCGAGCGCTTAGTACGGTCCATCCTTGCTCGTTGCTTCCAAAGTGATTGCACTCACGTCCTTGCGCTTTTGCGTGGACTTAAAAAGAACGGGTGCTTGGCGGCAACCCCGGCAGTGGCGCGGCCGGTTATCGATTCGCGTCACTTTGTGAATTTCAAATGAAATTAAATTATTTCTGCTTTTGAGGCCCCGCTCTCATAGTCTCGATCAGGCACTGCGTTCCGCCGAAATCATCATGCGAATAACCTGCGCTACCGCGCCGGCATTGAACAGCCAATCCCGGCGGCTTTCGGTCTTTCGATCGGGATTCCCTGGTTACCGGGCGCTGCTTTGAAGTGAATCTGGTCTGGAGCGCTGTCCGATGTCCCACGTATCGTCGTCCCCCGAGAGCCTGTCGCAGAAATCACTTTGGGTGGTTGGCATCGCCATTCTTCTGGTTTGCGTCGAGGCAAGCTGGAAGACCCAATCGACAAAAGAGAGCGTTGCAGCCGCTGCGCGCCATGTCGCTATTCCGAATAACGCGAGGGCGCCCGATTACGTGGTGTACCGCGCGGTCGATGATCGCACCGTCTCCTTCAGCCTGAAGGCCGGAGACGATTGCGTCTACATAGACAATGCGGACAGCGTAAGTCGGGCCGGCAACGCCGGCACAGCGCTCGTCCCGGTGTTCTGTCCTGCTCGCGGGGCTGGATGGACATCGCTGAACCTCCTGACGCGTAGTGAACCTCCTGGTGCAACCGGACAGGCGCGTTGATGCGGCGCTTGCGTCTATCTTTCCCGAACGCGGATCACGCCTATCCATATTCTCTGTATCAATCGTTCTTTGCTGTTACCGAATGCGCCCCGGGCTCCCACGATTTTGCGTTTTGCGTGGCGACGTCCTTTCACCGCTTTGAGAACTACGCATGAAGCCCATCCCCTGGTTGAGCGTTGGCGCGGTAGCGGCCGTCGCGGTTGCGGTCACGCTGATCGGTGTGAAAAATGTTCAGGGCGACGTCAATCGTCAGATACTGAATGTTTCGTACGATCCAACTCGCGAGCTATATCTTCGACTCGATCAGCAGTTCGTCGCCAACTATCAGCGTGACAATGGCGTTCGCCTGCAGGTGAAACAATCACACGGAGGCTCTTCGCGGCAAGCACGCTCGGTGATTGACGGCGAACAAGATGCGGACGTGGTGACGCTGGGATTGTTCACGGATATCGATGCGCTGCGCAAGCGCGGCCTGATTGCCGATGGCTGGCAGGACCGATTGCCGCATCATTCCCAGCCTTACTACTCGACCATTGTCTTCGTGGTTCGCAGAGGCAATCCCAAAGGCATTCATGATTGGCCTGACCTGGTGAAACCTGGCGTGGAGATCATCACCCCGGACCCGCGAACGTCAGGCAACGGCAAGCTCAGCGCACTGGCTGCGTGGGGCGCCACGACAACGCGCGGTGGCACCGACGCTGCCGCACACGCTTATCTGGAGGCCCTGTACCGGCATACCACGCGCCTCGATAGCGGTGCTCGCGGCGCAGCGGCAACCTTCGTTGTCGAGAAGCTGGGAGACGTTCAACTGACCTGGGAAAACGAAGCAATACGCGAGCTTGCCGACACGCCCGGTGAACTCGAGATCGTGTATCCACCGGTCAGCATTCTTGCCGAGCCCTACGTTGCGTGGGTCGACCGCAATGTCGCCCGGCACCATAGCGAGCGCTACGCACGGGCCTATCTCGACTACCTCTTCACGGATTCCGCACAGGAGATCGCGGCGCAAGCGGGGTATCGTCCGGTCAACGCTGCGATCGCCAGAAAATACGCCGACCGGTTAAGACCTATCAAGCTTTTCAATGTGACCGACATCGCTAAAAGTTGGGACGACGCCAATCACAAGTTCTTCGACGAGAACGGGGTCCTCGATACGGTTCTCGGTCCTGCCGGCGCGGCTGCTGCCGAACACGCCGCCGTCGCAATCCAGAAAGATGGGGCATGAGACCAGCATGAAACTTATAAATCGACTCAACTACACTGCGAAAAAGGGTCGACGTGACCTGGTGGCTGGGCTGACAGTCGCCGCCATATCCTTGCCGCAAGGCATGGCTTACGCATTGATTGCCGGTGTCGATCCGCGCTTTGGTTTGTACTCCGCAGTAATAGTGACACTGGTAGCGTCAATCTTCGGATCGTCGTCGCACCTGATCAATGGACCGACCAGCGCCATTTCGCTCGTGGTATTCAGCGCGCTCGCCTTTCTGGATCCGAACGCAAGCGCCGACATCTACGAAGCCATGTTCCTGCTCGGCGTGATGGTCGGCATCATTCAAATTGCCATAGCGGTGTTCCGTCTGGGCGACCTCACACGGTACATTTCGGAATCCGTGATCCTGGGTTTCATGGCTGGCGCGGCTGTGCTTCTGGTAGTCGGGCAGATCGGCAATGTGCTTGGCGTGCGTGAGAAAGGCTCGGGCCACCAGCATGTGCTCTACCGGTTGTGGCTGACTGTTGTTCATGGTGATCCGGTGAACCTTAAAGCCCTCGCGATCAGTGCTGTCACAGTCGCACTGGCTATCTCGTTGCGAAAAGCCGTGCGCCGCTACAAGTTGCCGCAGTTCGAGATGTTCCTGGTGCTGCTTGTGATGAGCCTCGCGGCTTTTGCCCTGGGATGGTCCACGCCAGGGGCAGGAGGCAAGACGGCGGTTTCGGTGATCGGCGCGTTGAAGGCCAGCCTGCCCGAACCGCATATCCCTGAGATCAAGTGGTCCTGGCTTGGGCAGCTCTCGTCGTCGGCGGTTGCAATCGCGTTCCTCGGTTTGCTCGAAGCGCTCTCGATCGCCAAATCGATCGCACACAGGACCGGCCAGCCGCTGGACTATAACCGTCAGTGCATGGCTGAAGGACTCGCCAACCTGGCAGGCGGTTTTTCCGGTGTTTGCCGGGCTCCGGTTCTCTTTCGCGTTCAGCCATCAATTACCAGGCGGGCGCGGTCACACGGTTCTCAGGCGTGGTCACGGCAGTGATCGTCGCTGTGGCAGTGCTGCTTCTCGCTCCGTTGACACGCTATATTCCCAAGGCGTCGCTTGCCGGCCTGTTGCTCGTTACAGCCTTTCGCCTGATCGACTTCGAACGGATCCGCTACGCGCTTCGGGCGTCTCGTTACGACGCGGGGCTTGTATTGATTACGGCATTGTCGGCGCTTGTCATTGGGGTCGAGTTCGCCATTCTCGTCGGCGTAGCCGTGTCGATCGTGCTGTTCGTGCCGCGTGCGGCGAAATTGAAAGCGACCGAATTGTTCGTGAGCCCGGAGCGGGTAGTACGCGAACGCTTGCCGAGCGACCCGGAATGTACGTCTGTCGCGGTGTATGACCTGGAGGGCGAATTGTTCTTCGGCGCTGCACTGGAGTTGGATCGTCACTTTGAAACGATCAACGCGCAGGTCGAAGCTCGCGGGATCCGCCATGTCGTCTTGCGGCTTAAACGCGTGCGCAATCCAGACGTGGTGTGTATAGAAAAGCTCGAGCATTTCCTGCGCGAAAGTCAAAGCAATGGCCGGATTATTCTGCTCGCGGGGCTGCGCCCTGAGTTGCTTGCAGCGCTCGTCAAACTCCAGTTCTCCGACTGGTACCCACCGGAGCGTTTCTTCCCTGAAGAGGACGAGCGCTATTCGGCGACGCTTCGTGCCGTACGTTATGCATACAGCCTGATTGCGAATGCGAATACGTGTGCCCACTGCGCGCAGCACAGCGTTGAGCCGATTCCCGTGCGCGAGGATGACCGCTTGTATTACCTCGTCTGACTCGTATGCCGGCGATGAAATCGATTCCATCTGACAGCGGCACGAGCTGGCGCCACACGGTCGCCGGTCCCACCCGCGGTACCGATTGAGTCAGGGACGCCCGCCTTATTTGCTATCACGAATATGTCATTTGACATCCTTGCCCGTGGCACAAAGAATGGGCTTCATGTTGCGACGCATCACGTTCGCATCATGTTTTTTTGAAGTAACCGCCAGTGCCCGCCAGTGTTCGTCTACCCAGGAGCATAGAGATGACCCAGTTTTCTCCGGAACAGTTCGCCGCAACACAAAAAAGCCATGTCGAAACATTCTTCAACCTGACAAACAAGGTGTTTGAGGGCGTCGAAAAGCTGACCAACCTGAACCTGCAGGCCACGAAGTCGATATTTGCCGAAACGCAGGAAACCACGCAGAAGGCGCTGTCCGGGAAAGATCCGCAGGATCTCGCCAAGCTTCAAAATGCCCTGGCGCAGCCGGCCGCCGAAAAGGCGCAGGCCTACAGCCGTCATGTGTATGAGATCCTGACGGGCACCCAGGCGGAATTCCTCAAGGTCGCTGAAGCGCAGTTTGCCGAATACAGCCAGAGCACGCAGTCCTTCATCGACAATCTGACGAAGAACGCGCCGGCCGGCGCGGAAACTGCGGTGGCACTGCTGAAGTCGACGATCACCGCCGCCAATACCACGTACGACACGGTCCACAAGGCAACGAAGCAGGCCGTCGAACTTGCTGAAAGCAGTTTCGACGCCGCGACCACTGCCGCGTCGAAGGCCGCGAAGGAAACCACCGCACAAGCGTCGCGAGCCTCCAAGACGACGACCGCCTGACGCAGCAACGCAGGGTGAGGGGGCATACCCCGCGCCGTGCTGCACCGGCCGGACGTTCGTTCCGGTCGGGAAGGGCTTGAATGATTGTCATGCCCTGCATCGCCAGCTTCCTGACGAAAGCAGGACAGCCGAAATCCGCAAGAAATCCCACCACGTTCTCAGCCACAACCAAGCCATCGCACGATGCATATGCGTAGCGCCACCCGTTGTCAGCGCTGTCGTGTATTGCATATCAGCATTGATCGGTTCGTTCTCGCGCTCCTGGTTGTCAGGATTAAAGGTCAGATGCGACTAACTGTGCATGTACGCTGACCTGCTAGGGTTGATTCACGGTTTTATCGAGATAATTATTTAGGTATACAAATCTATTACTGATCGGGCGACCAAGATTGGAAGTTGTCAACTGATGCGCGTGAGAATGCGCTCGATCTGCACTGGGACCGAAGGTATCGAATGCTTCAAGTGCTGCTTGCTGGGTCTAAAAAGCACACGCTAAACGGTGATTAGCATCCAACGAACAATTCTTGGACCTTTGAAAACCGCGTCCCTATAATCGGCCAACACTAATTCACTGTTAAAAGAGAGAGTCGCTATGGTTCGCCGTGCCCTACGCTTTATGGCTGTTGTTGCTGCTACCTTCACTATGTTGCATGGCGGGGCATTCGCAGCCGATTCCGCACCTTTGAAAGTGGGCGTGCGTGGCGGTGTCGATGAACAGATATGGGAAATCGTGACGCAGGTGGCCAGGAAGAATAACCTGCCTGTGGAGTCCATCGTGATTACAGGAACGGCCAGCCCTAACGAAGCACTTAACAACGGCGACCTGAACGCGAATTCGTTCCAGCACATTCCATTCTTGCGGGATCAGGTAAAGCAGCGAGGCTACAAGATCGTGGCCGTCGGTAACACCTACATCTCGCCAATCGCCTTTTACTCGAAGAAGTACAAATCACTGGAGGCACTGCCCCCTGGCGCGACGGTCAGCATTCCAAGCGACCCCAGCAATCAAACGCGTGCACTGGTCATTCTGCGCGATCACAAACTGATTACGTTGCGCGACGGATTCGATCCATTCACCGGAACGGCGACGCTGCAGGATGTAACCTCGAACCCCAGGAACCTGAAGTTTGTCGAGGCCGCGGATATTGTGCAAGTGCGTTCGCTCCCGGACGTCGACGCCGCAGCGATCGTGAACAACTTCGCCTCTGAAGCCGGTCTCTTCGCGACACGCGATGGCATTGCGGTCGAGAGGAAGGAACACAATCCGTACGTCAACGTTATCGCGGTCCGCGAACAGGACAAGAACGCTCCGTGGGTCAAGAACCTCGTCAAGGCCTATCAGTCGCCGGAAGTACGGACATTCATCGAGACGCATTTCAACGGCTCTGTCATCCCCGCATTCTGATAGAGCCATGCCTTTCGTCTATCGACTGACGCTGTACGTTTTCCACTCCGCCTGAGCATCGTGCATGTCTTTAGAACCCGCAGCGCCGTATGCGCCCGGCTTTAAAAAAATTCCTGTTCGAGGTCTGTCTATCAACGATGTTCATGACTCTGTTCTTCGCGTGGTTCGTGGCCCGCTGCCAAGCACGAAACCGCCGGATGTTCATATTGCGTTCGAGGGTTTGCAGAAACAATATTCAGGACGCAAAGGGACGGTCGTTGCGCTCAGGGACGTCTCGTTCAACGTAGAACGCGGCGAGATCTTCGGGATTATCGGGCGCAGCGGGGCAGGTAAGTCGACCCTGCTGCGTGCGATCAATATGCTCGAGTCACCGAGCGCGGGGCGGGTTCGCGTGGACGATATCGACGTCGGTACGCTCGATGAGGATTCACTCGTTGCGCTGCGCCGGCGCATTGGCATGATCTTCCAGCATTTCAACCTGCTCTCCGCGAAGACGGTCAGGGAGAACGTGGGCTTGCCGTTACGGGTTGCCGGGGTAAAGCCGAAACTCGTGCATGAGCGAGTCGACGCTTTGCTCGAACTTGTCGGACTGCGTGACAAGGCGGACATTTACCCGGCCAGGTTATCGGGCGGCCAGAAACAGCGAGTGGGCATTGCCAGGGCGCTTGTCCACAACCCGGAAATCCTGCTGTGCGACGAGGCCACGTCGGCGCTCGACCCGGAAACAACGCAGTCCATTCTCGATCTTCTACGGAACATCAATCGCAAGCTTGGCCTGACCATTGTGCTGATCACGCATGATATGTCGGTCATTCGCGAGATTTGCCATAAGGTGCTGGTCCTGGACCACGGGCAAGTCGTGGAGCGGGGAGAGGTCTGGGAAGTCTTCGGCAATCCACAAGCTGATGCAACCCGGGCCCTGTTGCGGCCCCTGCTTCACGATATTCCACTGGATCTGGCGGACAGGCTCGTAGCGGACCTGAACGGACGTCACGGGGATGCCATTCTCAAAGTCAGGTTCCCGGGGAACGGGCTTCCCGGTGGTGTCCCATTTGCCGCCTTGGCTGCGCTGGGTCAGGGCGCGAACCTGTTGCACGGTGGATTGGATCGTCTTCGCGGGCATGCGCAGGGAAATCTCCTGATTTCGCTGCCTGCGCAAGGGTGGAATGAAGAACAGGCACGCAAGACGCTGCCGGCTGCTCACATAGAGGTGTTAGGTTATGTCCACGCCGATACTTGACCGATACATTCATGCGCTCCTCCAGACGCTGCTCATGGTGAGTGTGTCGATGGCGATCGCGATAGTGACGGGTCTGATCATTGCCGTTGTCCTGAATGCAACCGCTGTTGATGGCCTGTATCCGAAGCCCCGTCTGAACAAGACGTTGTCGATCATCATTAATATGTTTCGTGCGATCCCCTTTATCATCTTGCTGGTCGCGCTGTTGCCTGTGACACGTTTCATCGTGGGAACGACGCTTGGCACCTGGGCGGCTATCGTGCCGCTTAGTGCGAATCTCATACCGTTTTTCGCGCGAATCGCGCAAGTCAGCCTCAACAGCGTCGAGCCGGGTTTGATTGAAGCCGCACGGGCAATGGGATGCCGGCGTTGGCATATCGTGCGGCATGTGTTGCTGCCGGAAGCGCTTCCCAGCATTCTGGGTGGGATGACCGTGACTGCCATCGCCATGATCGATACTTCCGCAATGGCCGGAGCCGTGGGTGGAGGAGGCCTGGGCGACATGGCAATTCGATACGGCTATGAACGATACGAGACGCAAGTGATGTTCATGGTTATCGTGATTCTTATCGCCCTGGTGTCTATCGTGCAGTTTGCAGGCGAATGGCTTGCCCGGCGCACTGACCACAAGCGCTGAGGGGCTTGGTGCGCGAGATACGACCGCAGGCGAGCTTGCATTGAATAAATCTGGGAATCGATAGGTCGATAAGTCGTTTGGAAGGGGTTTGACGAGCAACTAATATTCTTAGGATTCCGGCTTAATTACAGGATAATCAATGAGGCTCACGCGGGTTACCCTTCTTGGACGCATGCGGATTGGCCGCGACTACAATCCAACGTATCTGGCGCAACAATTTGACGTTACCACCGCGATCTTGCGCGACACGCTATGTGCACTTGCCCAGGAGGGGTTCGTAAAAATGATCAATAGGGCGGATGGAAAAATAGCATTTCGCCGTGTAAAAAACGAACTTCCCGGACGAGCTGATGATCGCATTGAACAAATGTTGAGTACCGCAACTTTTCCAGTTACACGTCACGTGACGGGTATGCTCAGCGGCTATGGCGCCTCATTGGCAAGCGTTCGGGACCTCGCGCTATTAACGCGAAGGGCTTAGTTGTTCAAATAGGCTCGATCCCGTAGTAAAGTATTTACCTCGGAGACATTGATCGGCCGGAGCAACTCTCGCGTGGTGCGGGCGTCGGGTCATCGCTCTATACAACGCCATGGTTCGAACCAAACGTGATTTTCTTGCGCTGAATGATGTCGATCGGCCAACGCTTAGGAGATTGCTCGAGCGGTCTCAGGAGTTAGCGGGTTTCTGGAAAGAGCGCCGCATGCCGCAAAGCTTGACGGGCAAATGCATCGGACTCGTAGTCAACGATACCGGCTGGCGAAATACAACGGCGTTCGATCTTGGCATCCAGTCAATGGGTGGCCTATGCGTGCATGCGCCGCTGCGCTGGGATACGCGTGAAGATCTGGAGGACCTTGCCGCCTACCTCGACAACTGGTTTGACGGTATTGTCACGCGTGCTCCCGACCTGGCTGTGCTGCGCAGGCTTGCCGACTTGTCGCGAGGACCGGTAATCAATGCACGCACTCGACACAACCATCCGTGCGAAACGCTTGGTGATCTCGCCTTTTACTTCCATCGGCATGGCACGATCGATGGAATAAAAGTGGCCGTGGTATCCCCCGAATCGAATATCCTGGGCTCCTGGATCGAGGCCGCCGCGGCGCTTCCGATCACGGTGGTTCAGGTATATCCGGAGAGGTGGCACGCGCCGGCATCGCCGGCTGACACGCCTCGTTTTTACACAAGCACGGACCTCAATGAAATCTCGGATGCGGATATTCTGGTGACGGACTGCTGGCCTGAGGAAGCTAACCCGGAGGAACTGTCGCGCTATCAGATAACGACTGATCTATTGGAGCAACGAAGACCCGGTGCCGAGTTCTTGCCGTGCCCGCCAGTCTCTCGTGGCAAGGAGGTTTCGGCGGGCGCGATGAAGCACGTTAGCTGTCGTGTGGTCGAGGCCAAAGCGTTTTTGCTCCATGCCCAGAATGCTGTTCTGGAGCAGATGTTTGCAGCGGTTTGAAGGAACGGAAATGGAACAGAGCACTTTGCAAGCATCCTTCATACCGGCGAAGCTAGTGCCCGAATTGCTGGTTACGGATATAAACGCAAGCTTGCGGTTCTGGCGTGATCTCTGCGGTTTTACGGTCGTTTATCACCGTCTGGATGAGGGCTTTGTCTATCTGGATTGCGATGGCGCGCAAGTCATGCTGGAGGAAAGGGGCCGCGGGCGTAACTGGATAACGGCTGTGCTTGAGGCGCCACTCGGGCGCGGGACGAACTTCCAGGTCAGCGTAAAGACGCTTGCGCCCATACTCGAAGCGTTGGGAAGCGTCGACTGGCCTTTGTTCCTGGCGCCCGAGCAAAAGTGGTATCGCACGGGGGAAATAGAAGTGGGGGTGCACCAGTTCCTGGTTCAAGACCCGGACGGCTATCTTGTGCGATTCTCGGCCAGCCTGGGCCAGGGGCGGGTTCGGGACCTTCGGTAACGCGTTCTACTTCTACTACTACGGAAAGTCGCTACGCAAGAACAGGAGAGTATTCAATTGCAGGTACGCCCCATTTCCCCGGCCGAGCTCAATCAACTGTCGCTTCTCTATGGTCACTTGCACACATCAGATGAGCCGCTTCCGGATGCATCGGTCATCCGCTCGGTCTGGAACGAGCTCATGGCGGACCCTCGCCATACCGTGTTCGGCGGATACAGGGATGGCGAGCTGGTTTCGAGCTGTACTCTGACTGTCATACCGAATCTCACACGTGGTTGCAGGCCTTATGGGCTGCTGGAGAACGTCGTGACTCATAGCGCTCATCGCGGGAATGGCTATGGCAAGGCAGTGCTCAAGGAGGCTCTGGCATCGAGCTGGTCGGCCGGTTGTTATAAGGTGATGCTGCTTACGGGAAGAAAGGATAAAGCGACCGTGCAGTTTTACGAGTCAGCGGGTTTTGACGGGCAGGAAAAACTCGCATTCATCGCGAAGCCAGGCCGCTGACGCCTGGCGACCGGCTGTATTAACAGACTTGGCAAACTTGATAAACCTGGCGATCGCAGACTGAATACGCGTCAGGGTCTGAGCATCAGCAAGATCGATGCGCGGCAATTGATGAAGAACCTAAGTCCGACCCACCACAACGAGGTTTAGCCATGATCATTGCGCACTATTCACATCGCCTGCCGGCCAATTACGATGTGGGACTGATCAGGTCCCGGGCGAAGGAACGTGGTCCGCTTTGGGATGACGTTCCGGAGCTTTACTTTAAAGGTTTTCTGCTGCGGGAAAGCGGGCGCTACGGCGCCATCGCGAATGATTATTCCTCGCTGTATTTGTGGCGTCAGGACGAGGCATTTCGTGATTTCCTGGTGAGCGGTCGCTACAAGGTTGTGACGGACGCCTTCGGGCGGGCGGAGATCAAGACTCGGTTTGCGCTCGACGCGCGCAGGGGCCCTGCGCACCAGGCTCGATTCGTCGTCAAGGAGGACCTGGACATTCCTCTGGACGCCGACCTGACGGCTGTGTTCGCGAGCGAGATAGAACGGAACCGGGAAGTCGCCGAGCGATCCACAACGGTCGCAGCCGCCGTGGGTGTGGACGCTCAGAGCTGGAAATTCACGCGCATCGTGCTGTCCGAGCGTGAACCGGCGGCAAGCGACTCTGGCACAAGCTACGAGATCCTGCACCTCGCCGCGCCGCTTCTGGATACGCTCCCACGGAACGCTGCATAGAGCCAGGAGGGCGGAACCCAAGCGTCCCGGAGCAGCGCGGCTAGGGTGCGCTATCGACTTCCTGGCGAGTCGGGATCGAGGGTTGTGCGCCTGCGCGCGTGACGGAAATGGCGGCCGCTCGCTGGGCGAGGCTGATTGCAGCCTCAATGGGTTGCCGTGACGCCAGCTGCGCGGCAAAGACGCCAATGAATGTATCGCCCGCCGCGGTGGTGTCGACCGCGCTTACCTTCGGCGCAGGGTAGTGTGTGCCTTCTCCGCCCGCTTCGGGCAACAGATACGCGCCTTGCGATCCGAGCGTCACGATCACGTTGCGCGCGCCCTCTCTCTGAAGTTCTTTCGCTGCCCGGCGCGCACCGCTTTGCGATTCAACCGGCAACCCCGCAAGGATCGCGGCCTCGACCTCGTTCGGAACCAGATAGTCGATCAACGGAAGCCATTCAGGCGGCAGCGGACCGGTAGCCGGCGCAGGATTCAATACGGTCAGCTTGCCGAACCGCCGGGCGGTGACGAGCGTGGCATACACCGAATCCCAGGGGGTTTCGAGCTGGCACACCACCACGTCAGCGGCCTTGATCACGGCCTCATGGCGCTTGACCATCTCGGGGGTGACCTGGCCGTTGCTGCCAGGCACTACCACGATCGTGTTCTGGCCGTCGTCCGCTACGGTGACGATCGCTACGCCGGTCGGCACCGACGGGTCGGTTTCGACCGCGCTGCAATCGATCCCTTCCGCTTCGAGCCCTGCCAGCCGCAATGCGCCGTTGGCGTCGCCGCCCACGCATCCCGCCATGGCCACGCGGCCGCCGATACGTGCAGCCGCAACCGCCTGGTTGGCGCCCTTGCCGCCGGAGATCTGCGAGAACTCATGGCCGCTGATCGTTTCGCCCGGACGGGGCAGGTGGGGTGATCGCGCGACCAGGTCGGTATTGATACTCCCCATGATGAGGACGGAGCCTTGCTTTGTTTCTTTGGACATTTTAACTTCTCCTGCTGGCGAGCCGGTAGGTCGTTGGGCTTGGGCTTTTGTTAAGGGCGCCAACAAGCGCGCCAAGCCAAGCTGAGACACTACCGGCATCGCCGAAAATAGGGATGTGTTGCATCGACCACCCGCGATTCACCCCTGCCAGGGGCGAATCAACTATCCAGAGCGCGGCTGCACGAGCGCTTGGAACCGGGCGATGCCAACGCTTACATGATGCGCCGTTTGCTGCGGTACGTATCCAGCACGACCGCCACCACAATTACCGCACCGGTGATGATCCGCTTGGTCGGCTCGTTCGCGCCGATTTGCGCAAGGCCCGCTGCCAGCACCGAAATGATCAGGACCCCAAAGAAGGTGCTGATGACAGAACCACGTCCACCCATCAGGCTGGTACCACCGATCACGACCGCCGCAATGACCTGCAGTTCGATCCCCGATCCGGCGTTCGGGTCGGCCGCCTCAAGCCGCGAGATCTGGAACAGGGCGGCAAGACCGGAGAGCAGGCCCATCAGCGCAAACACGATGACCTTGTACGGCCGCGGATTCACGCCGGCCAGCCGCACGGCTTCCTCGTTGGTGCCAATGCCGACCAGATAGCGGCCAAACACCGTTCGGGTGAGCACGAGCTGCGCCACAACCATCACGGCGATGGCAATCAGGAACGAAGGGGAAATGCCGAACGCGATGGGATTCGAGAGAAAGTCGAAGGCGTCGCCTATGTACGCCGTGCGCGAGTTCGTCATCTGGTATGCAAGGCCGCGTGCCGCTTCCAGCACACCCAGCGAGACGATGAACGAAGGGATGCGCCAACCCACCGTCACAGCGCCCGTCACGCAGCCGGTGAGCGTCGCACCGGCCATGCCGAGCAACGCGGCCGGCAGTGCCCCCCAGTGCCATTGCAAAGCAGCCACGCTGGTCACCGCAGCCCCCAGCGCCAGCACCGACCCCACCGAGAGGTCGATACCCGCAATGATCAGCACGAACGTCATGCCCACTGACATCACTACCAGATCGGGAATCTGGTTCGCGATCGTGCTGAAGGTGTCGTAGGTCAGGAAGTGCGAACTCAGCACGGAGAACAGCGCGATCATCGCGATCAGCGCACCCATCAGGCCCAGGTAGTTCGAGAAACCCAGCCGTGTGCCGATCGGTTTCGCGCTTTTGGGCGGCTCCGTCTGCAATTTCGGCGTCGTTGTTTGTACAGTCATGACTGGTGCTCCGTGATAGGGGTGTCCGGCGTCTCGGCGCCCGGTTCAATGGATTCGCCGAGGATTTTATCGCGGCCTGCGTAACCCGCGAACGCCGCGGCCAGCAGCGCGTCCTGCGACCAGTTATCGCGTTCGAAGATGCCGGTCAACCGTCCCGCCGACATCACGCCGATCCGGTCGCAGATCAGCATCAGCTCGCGCAGGTCGCTGGACACGACCACCAGCGCACGGCCTTCGCGCGCCTGGGCGCCCATCAGCGCATAGATGTCGAACTTCGCGCCGACGTCGATGCCGCGCGTGGGTTCATCGAAGAGCAGCACCGTGCAATCGCGGGCGAGCCAGCGGCCGATCACCACCTTCTGCTGATTGCCGCCCGAGAGTTCGGACACCGGTTGCGCGGCGCTCGACGTGCGGATCCGCATGGCGTCGATCTGCCTCTGCGCGAGAGCGGTCTCGCGGCGGGTATCGATAAAACCGTGCTTCGATACCGCACCGATATTGCCCAGCGAAATATTCGCGGCAATCGGCTGGGGCAGCAGCAAACCTTCGCCCTTGCGGTCTTCGGTGATGAGCGCGATACCCTGGCTCACCGCGTCGGAGGGAGACTTGATGCTGACCGTCTTGAGCGCCGCACCGCGATGCGCGACTTCAATGCTGCCGCTATCCGCCCGGTCCGCGCCGTAGATCAGCCGCATGAGTTCGGTCCGGCCCGCGCCGATCAGCCCGCTGATGCCGAAGATCTCGCCGGCCTTTACTTCAAACGATACGTCGCGCACGGCGTTGCCGCGCGTCATGCCTCGCACCTTGAATGCGGTCGCGCCAATCCGGCGTTCGCCGAGATCGATGCGCTCGCCAATATCGCGTCCGACCATCAGCGTCACGAGCTTGTCGCTGGTGAGGTTGCGCATGGCGTCGACGTGGACGAGCCGGCCGTCGCGCAGCACGGCCGCGCGTTCGGCAATCCGCGCCAGTTCTTCCAGCCGATGCGAGATATAGACCAGCGCCACGCCGCGCGCTTTCAGGCGCTCGACTTGCTCGAACAGCAGGTCGACTTCACGCGTCGTGAGCATGGCGGTGGGTTCATCGAGGATCAGCACGTGGCAATCGCCAATCAGGTTGCGCGCAATCTCGACCATCTGCTGATGACCAATGCCGAGTTCACCCACGAGCGTATCCGGGTCGATGCCGTCGAGCCCGACCTGGGCCATCGCCTGACGCGCATCTTCGCGCAGCACCGTGCGGTCGATCCAGCCGAAACCACGTTTGGGCAGACGATTCAGGAAGAGGTTTTCAGCAACGGACAACGTAGGCAGCAGGTTCAGTTCCTGCATCACCATGCGCACGCCGAGTGCTTCGGCGTCACTGCGGCTTGCCGGTGCATACGGCATACCGCCAAGCTGCATGGAGCCGGTCGTGGGCGTAACGAGACCGCCCACGATCTTCGAGAGCGTGCTCTTGCCGGCGCCGTTTTCACCTGTCAGCGCGAGCACTTCACCGGGACGCAAATGGAGCGAGACGTCCGCGAGCACCGGTTCGACGTAGGTCTTGCCGATCCCGTGAATGGTCAGCACCGGCGCTATGTCGGCGGGAGGGGCTTTATGACTTGGCATCAATATGAGGGGCTGGGACGGGTACTTGAATGCGAGTACCGCCCCGGCCGCAAAGAGCCGGGGCGTACTACACGTTTGAACAGGTAAAACCAAAGCCGGGCGCGCCGGAACACTCTACGCTCATGCGGCGTTCAGGTATGCGCCGCCGCAGCCAAGCGCGACGACGCACACCCGATAGCGCCTACCCGATGACTTGATGCGCTTACTTGGTGACCAGGTTGACCGGCGTTTCCACCACGCTCGACAGTTCCGACTGCTTCTGGTGCCCGGAGAGCGCCTTCAAAGCCGTGTCGATACCAAATACCGCCTGCTTTGCAGCGTATTGATCGGCGGTGGCAAGAACCCGGCCGTCAGCGAGCATGGGCTTGATGGCGTTGATGTTGTCGTAACCGACGACCTGCACCTTGCCCGCCTTGCCGGCTGCCCGCACTGCAGCAACCGCGCCGATCGCCATGTTGTCGTTGCCGCACAGCAGCGCTTTGACGTTCGGGTTCGCGTTCAGGATCTGCGATGCCACCGCATTGCCCTTGTCGATTTCCCAGTCGCCGGATTGCAGTGCAACAACCTTCATGCCGCCTGCTTGCATTGCGTCCTTGAAGCCTGCGGTGCGTTGTTGCGCGTTGGTCGTGGTCGACACGCCTTCGATAATGCCGACTTCATCGCCGGACTTCAGCCGCTTGGCCAGGTAATCGCCGACGAGCCGCGCACCCTTGCGGTTGTCCGGGCCAACGAAGGGCACGTTCAGGTCCTTCGACTTGAGCACGTCCGGATCAAGCTGGTTATCGATGTTCACCACGATGATCCCGGCATCCACGGCCTTCTTGATGACCGGGACGAGCGCCTTGGAGTCAGCGGGGGCGATCACGAGCGCGTCGACCTTCGAGACGATCATCTGCTCGACAATGCGAATCTGGTTCGCGGTATCGGTTTCGTCCTTGATGCCGTTGGAAATGAGCGTGAACTTGCTCGCGTTATGTGCCTGATAGTCCTTCGCGCCGGTTTCCATGGTGAGGAAGAACTCATTGGCGAGTGACTTCATCACAAGGGCGACGACGGGCTTTTTCGCCGCCTGAGCGAATGCCGACGACACCGGCAACAACGAGAATGCGGCAAATACCGCGGTTGCAGCGAGTACACGGCGCCGTGCTGGGTTGGCCTTGCGGGTCATAAAGTCTCCATGAGTTTGCTCTTCGGTCTACTGAGGAGTAGCCGGCGAGTCGTTTGGTCGGTCAGGCAGTTAGCCGGGTAATCAATTTGAAAGGACCTTCTTGTTGCCGCCTTGCTTTAACGCTGAAACGCGAAAACCCGATGCATGAGCCGTGGCGTGTATCGGCCGCAAACTGCGAGCCGCAATCTGCGAACGGCGACCACGAGCGGCAAACCGGCCCATCGGGGTCTAATGCTATCCTCGCGATTCGCGATAATCTACCTCTAAAATCGAAAGCGAGCGTTTCAAAAATGGAACACGTTGACTGGGACGACCTGCGGCTTTTACTCGCCATCGCCCGCGAGGGAACCATGAGATCCGCCGCTGCCGCGTGCGATCTTAGCGCGGCCACGCTGTCGCGCCGCTTGACCGAGCTTGAACGAAGATTAGGTGAACCCCTGATTGACCGCGTGCCTTCCGGCTGCGCAGTCACGGCGTTCGGGCAGCGTGTGCTTGCATGGGCCGAGCAGATGGAGGCGCTGGCGCACCAGATTGAGCGGGCAGGGGATGTCACGGGTTCTCATGGTCTTGAAGGCACGGTCAGGATCAATGCGGTCGAGTGGATGTCCTACATCCTGATGAAGCTGCTGGGTTCCTTCCAGGAAAGGTTTCCGGGACTGGCCATTGAAGTGCTGACCTCGCAGCAACCGTATAACCTCGCCCGGCGCGAAGCGGACATTGCCATCTGGTCGGAATGCCCGGACGAGGGCGACCTGTATGTACGCCGGATCGGCAAGGTCCGCTTTGGTTTATATGCGTCGCGAGACTATTACCTTCGCCACAAGGTGGCCATCAAGAAGAAGGAATGGAGCAAGCTGTCCTTCGTCGGTTATGACGAGCGCCGGGGCGATCATCCCGCGGCGCGCTGGCTCAGGACATTGCCGGGTGCGCCTGCGCCGAGCCTTCGGAGCAGCTATGTGCTGGGCGTGTTCGACGGCGTGCTGGGCGGCTCGGGGCTGGGTGTGCTCGCGCAACTGGCGGGTGACACGACCAGCGATCTTGTCTGCATCGAACCGCATATCAGGGAACTGGACCAGGATGTCTGGATGGTCTTGCACCCGGCGCTGCGCGGGAGCGAGCGCATCCGGGCGGTGTCCAACCTTGTCGCCGATATTTTCAGGTGACTCAGGGCGTGGCCCGGCGGTTCGGCAGTTGCCGCGACCGGTCAGTGGGCATGGAGATTATCGGTTGCTTCGATGTGTCCATTTAAAGGACACGGTTTTTGAACGCGGCTGATAAATATCGGGGCATTCCATCTGCCATAATCCGGTCGGTTTCGCTTTGTTCAAAGAACTCGGAAATTCCATGAAACCCAATAATAAATGGCGGTACGGGGTAGTTCTATTGGCAGGCGCGGTGGTCTGCACGGCGGCTTGTGCGGTCACCACTGCAACCAATGCGATAGCGGCAGGGCCTGCCGGGCAGGATTCGTCGTCGGTATCGGGGAATGCGCTTGGCGACGCAAGTGCGCGGCGCAGCTTGCTTAGTAATGGCGCGGCTGACGAACCGCAAGCTCCCGGGAATGGAAGTATTACAGAGCTGCAGCAGATGATTCGCGACGGCAAGGTAATAGAAATGCGCACCACTTATAACGGCAGCTATGGTGCGAGCATGTTGTTCTATCCCGACCAGATGACATATTACGTCGCGCTGTTCCAGCAAAAGAAATTCTGGCGCGTGATCAAGACGCAGACCGATACCCGCGCAGAAGCGGTGTATGCGGACTTCGCGAAGACCACGGCCCAGCTCGCCGATTCGGAAATCCGCCGCGAGAAGTTGCAGGCTGAGAACGCCTTCTCGGACCGGCTGATTGCATTGCAGCAGAACCGCGCGAACCGCTTGCAAGCCGATGTCGATGTGGCGCGCGCGCAGCAAAGCCAGGTTGTTGATCGTCAGGCACAGCAGCAGGAAGCTATTCGGACGTTGCGGGCGCAGCAGGACGCGGCGCAAGCTGAATTGCGCGTGTTGCAGACCAGGGTGCAGGATCTTCAGCGTCAGGCGGATGCGGATTTGATGCCCGCATCGCAGTGATTTTGGGGGAGCGGTCGGAGTTGATGCACAGCAACCCCGTCCGCTAGCCGGCGTTTAAATCGCCTGTTCGACATTCGCCCGGCTCACCGCCTTGCCGCCCACCAGACACACAATCAGGGCGGCTAGCAAGAGCGCACACAACGCCAGCCGAAGACCCAGGAAACCCGCGCCCAGCCCGATCAGCGGCGGTCCTATCAGAAAGCCGGCATAACCCGCCGTGGCAGCCATCGAAACGCCCACCGCCGGCGTTTTCGTCGAACGGCCCGCCGCACTGAAGATCACCGGCACGATGTTGGAAAGGCCAATGCCCACGAGCGCAAACCCCACGCAAGCCGTCACTACGTTTGGATAACCGAGCACCAGCGCCAGACCAAGGGCCGCAATCAGCCCTCCCGACGCAACCACGACGCTGGAGCCCAGGCGTCGAACCGATACATCGCCAACCACGCGGCATGCCGCCATCGCAAAGGCAAACGACGAATAACCGAGCGCCGCCGCACTTGCCTGCGTGTCGAGTGCCGAGCGCAGGAACACCGCGCTCCAGTCCGCCACCGCGCCTTCCATCAGCATGCAGAGAAAGGCAAGGGCAGCGAGTTTCATCACGCCCGCGCTAGGCAATACAAAACCGCTGGCAGAAGCCAATACTCGCGGGCCGATATCCCGCAGCGCCACTAAAGCGCTTGTCACGATGAGCGCGCCGATCACGAGGTCGGGGAGCAGCAATCCGCCCATCATGCCGATGCCGTTAGCCTGAAGCGCCGCGCCTCCCGCCGCCCCCAACAAACCACCCATGCTCCAGGCCGCATGAAAAGACGACATGATCGGTGCCCGCCATTCCCCTTCGATTGCGCTGGCGTGTCCGTTCATCGATACATCCAGCGCCCCGTTCGCGGCGCCTAACGTGAACAGCACGACGCATAACAAAGCGAAGTCAGGTACCAGCGCAGGCAAGGGCAGGGCAACAACAAATGCAATGCCGAGGAGTGCGGTGACGCGGCCGCTTCCAGAGCGCGACGCGAGCCGGCCGGCAAGCGGCATGGCGACAATCGCGCCCAACGCAAAACAGAACAGTGCAATCCCCAGCGATGCATCGCTAAGCGACAGCGACTCCTTGATCCGCGGGACTTCGACGGCCCACGCGCCTATGCCCAGCCCGTTAGCGAGAAACACAGCCGTGGTGGCAATACGTTCGGCAACCGGTTTCATGGTCGAGCCCCCGCGTGAGCCACGATCACGCTGCCGCAGATTTTTTCGAACTCGCTTAGCCGCTGCGCGGGGACATCCGGCTCCACGATCAGATGCTCAACGCCGGACGCCCCCACCACGAAGAAGGGCGCCGCGGTCATCAACTTCTCGGAGGTCATTGCGATGGCGACCTGGCCGCTTGACTTGACCATCGCACGTTTAAGCTCGGCTTCCTCCGCCTCGAACGCACCCACACCCTCGTCCGGGTCGATGGCGCACGCGCCGAGGAAACACAGGTCGGCCTTGATCTGCTGAACCTGCAAAAGCGCGGTGGAACCGATCGACCCCGCGCCACGCGCACTCATCCGGCCGCCGATCAGAATGACATCGAAACCGGGGCGATCGAGCAAACGCGAGCAGGCATCGGGCGAATTCGTCACGACTGTCAAGCCCGCGTTATCCGGGAGCGCCGCCGCGATAGCGACGTTGGTCGACCCTGCATCGAGCAGGATGATCTGCCGCGGCCGGACAATGGACGCCGCCGCAGCGGCCAGTTGGGCCTTCCGGTCGGCGGCTTCGCGCAGGCGGGTAGACCCGGCCGGTGCGGAAGGCGAGATCAGCAGCGCCCCGCCGTACACCCGTTTGCAATGACCCGCGTCCACCAGGTCACGCAGATGGCGGCGAACCGTGTGTTCGGACGTGTTGAATTCAAGCGCAAGTTCGGCCGCCAGCACGCGGCCGTGCGTTCGCAGCCTCTCGAGAATCAGGTTTGCGCGTTCGTCGGGAAGCAACCCGTCTACGGCGTCACGCCGGGTTCTTTGCATGCTGTCGGTCTCCGCCGGGAAATATCCGTTCATCGTTGAATCGAGCACAATCGAGCATAATTTAACGTAAACGAGCGAATGGAGGCAACTATTTTGACGGGCGTATTTCGTGGTGGACGTGCTCGACCCCACTGCGCTCAGCAGAACTGGCAGTCCAGGGAGCCGTCATCGATTATTCAGGGCGCAAAGAAACGGTGCGGGTCCCATGTAAAGGAACCGCACCGGGCATGGATAAATGCGTTTGTGTGGTGGCTGGGCAGCCCCGTCAGGACGAGAATCCTGACGGGGCGACGCCACCTTCAGGCGAGGTCAAACCGGTCGAGGTTCATGACCTTGACCCAGGCGGCGACGAAGTCGTGGACGAATTTTTCCTGCGCGTCCTCGGTTGCATAGACTTCACTCAGGGCCCGGAGCTGAGAGTGCGATCCGAAGATCAGATCGACACGGCTGCCGGTCCACTTTTTCGCGCCGGTCTTGCGGTCACGCCCCTCGAACACGTCTCGCGCCGACGAGACCGGCAGCCATTCCGTACCCATGTCGAGCAGGTTGCGGAAGAAGTCGTTGGTCAGCGTTCCCGGCCGGTCCGTGAATACGCCATGCGAGTTCTTCCCGCCGACGTTCAGCGCGCGCAAGCCGCCGATGAGCACCGTCATCTCAGGCGCGCTCAGCGTCAGCAATTGCGCCTTGTCGATCAGCAAAGCCTCGGCCGGTACCTTGTATTTGCCCCCAAGGTAATTGCGGAAACCATCGGCGGCCGGCTCGAGCGCCGCGGCGGATTCCACGTCGGTCTGTTCCTGCGAGGCGTCCATGCGGCCCGGCGAGAAAGGCACGGTTACCTGATGCCCGGCGTTTTTCGCTGCCTGCTCGATGCCTGCGTTCCCAGCCAGCACAATCAGGTCGGCCAGCGAGACCTTCTTGCCGCCGGACTGTGCGCCGTTGAACTCGCCCTGGATGCCTTCGAGGACCTTCAGCACCTTCGACAACTGCTCGGGCTCGTTGACCTGCCAGTCCTTCTGCGGTGCGAGGCGAATACGCGCGCCATTGGCGCCGCCACGCTTGTCGGAACCACGGAAGGTGGATGCCGACGCCCAGGCGGTCGACACCAGCTCCGGCACAGACAGCCCCGACGCCAGGATCTTCTGCTTGAGCGACGCGATGTCATGCTCTCCGGCCAGCGGATGGTTGACCGCCGGAATGGGGTCCTGCCACAACAGCTCTTCGGCCGGCACTTCCGGTCCAAGGTAGCGCACGCGCGGTCCCATGTCGCGATGGGTCAGCTTGAACCAGGCGCGGGCGAAGGCGTCCGCCAACTGTTCAGGATGCTCCAGGAAGCGCCGCGAGATCTTCTCGTAGATGGGGTCGAAGCGTAGCGAGAGGTCGGTGGTGAGCATCGTCGGCAGTTGTTTCTTCGACGGATCGTGAGCATGCGGGATGGTTGCGCCGCCATCCTTCGCGACCCACTGATTGGCGCCGGCGGGGCTCTTGGTCAGTTCCCATTCGTGGCCGAACAGGTTCTGGAAGAAGCCGTTGCTCCACTGCGTCGGCGTGCTGGTCCAGGTGACCTCCAGACCGCTGGTGATCGCATCGCCACCCTTGCCGCTGCCGAAGCTGCTTTTCCAGCCCAGCCCCTGGTTCTCAAGATCGGCGGACTCGGGTTCGGGACCCACGTTGTCCGCAGGACCCGCACCGTGCGTTTTGCCGAATGTGTGGCCACCGGCAATCAGCGCGACGGTTTCCTCGTCGTTCATGGCCATGCGCGCGAAGGTTTCGCGGATATCGTGCGCCGCGGCGAGCGGATCAGGATTGCCGTCGGGACCTTCCGGGTTGACATAGATCAGGCCCATCTGCACGGCGCCCAACGGATTCTCGAGGTTGCGTCCGCTGTCGGTGCGGCTGGTTTCGCTGCCGTGCAGCTCTGAGTCGGCCACGATCACGCCTTCGTCGTCGCTGCCTGCGGCGCCCTTGCCATAGCGGACGTCGCCGCCCAGCCAGGTCTTTTCATTGCCCCAGTAAACGTCCTGATCCGGCTCCCACGTGTCCTCACGACCGCCGCCGAAACCAAAGGTCTTGAAGCCCATGGTCTCGAGCGCGACATTGCCGGTGAGGATCAGCAGGTCCGCCCACGAGAGTTTCTGGCCGTACTTCTGCTTGATCGGCCAGAGCAGGCGCCGGGCCTTGTCCAGGCTGACATTGTCCGGCCAGCTGTTGAGCGGAGCAAAACGCTGCTGGCCGCGCCCGGCACCACCGCGGCCGTCGCCGATGCGGTACGTGCCGGCACTGTGCCAGGCCATGCGGATGAATAGCGGACCGTAGTGACCGAAGTCCGCCGGCCACCAATCCTGAGAGTCGGTCATGAGTGCCGCAAGATCCTTCTTCACCGCGGCTAGGTCGAGGCTCTTGAAAGCCTCGGCGTAGTTGAAGCTGTTGTCCAGGGGGTTCGACTTGCTGGAGTGCTGGCTGAGCAGGTCCACCCGCAGTTGTTTCGGCCACCAGTCGCGGTTCGTCGTGCCGCCGCCGGCGGCGTGATTGAACGGGCACTTTGCTTCATTTGACATGCGTTATCTCCTTGAGAGGACATACCCACTACTTATTTTTTAGGGGTGTCAGGCTTTCATGGTGCATTGCATCGATAACCCCGCGCCCGCGGGTCTGCCGGGAAATCCCGTGGTGGGCTCTTGCTGTTGATCACCCGAGGCGCAATCCAAAATTCCCGCAAGTGATGTTGTAGCGTACATTTAAAGAGCACTGCTCGCGCTGGCGAGCCTACTCCAGTTAAATATAAGCTTGTGTGACCATCAACAGAATTAGATTCGTGCAATGCCGTTGATAGGTCGCCGCTATATCGTGACTCGTCGCGAGCGCTTTTTTGTATCGATTCTTGATAACTATAGGCGCAACAAGGGCGGCTTCTGCAACAGCTTCGTGAAGCCAGGCGTCTCACACATTTACGGTGACGGATTGCATCCGGCTGTCTGACACGGTGCAGCAACTTTCGATGCAGCATCAGGCAACGCTTCAAATACACAAGATCTGGTCCGACGCCTCAACTGCTCACAACGAGTCCGCCTATGACCCGGGAGTCCAGCGATGAACAATAATGCTGGACTCGTTGTAGTTGTCCTTCGTGACCACGTACTCACCGGTCGATCGCAGATATGACCTCAGGCCATACATGGAATCGACGTCACTGCCTACATCCACCGTCGTCGGATTGGCATTGATCAAGGTGGTGTCGAGGTTGCCCGTAGAGAGATTGAAAGCGTCGATGTTGGGCACGGTATGCACATATCCGACGAACAGATAGTTGCCGGCTGCCGTGATCGATTTCGGATTGGCGCTGGTGAGGTTGATCACCGGATTCGGCGAGCTCTGGTTTCCTGCGAGCCAGCCGTGATACACCTCGACCCTTGTTCCTATCGACGTCCAGTCCGTGCTGCCGACTATGCCTTGCGCGAGGATCATGGTGTCGCTTTCCGGGAGGTAGATGATCCCGGTCAACGGCAGGATGGACCTTGGCGTGGCGTATGCAATGCCTGCTCCCCAGCTTGGCTTGCCATTGGCGTCAAAGCCGGTCAACGGGTAGTAGTAGATCATGTTCGTCCTGTCCGGGCCGGCCCAGACGTTGCCGTTGCTGTCGAGGCAGAATCCACCCGTGATCAATGTAGTCGAATTGAATGCCGTGCCCGGCAGGGATCCGTCCGGTATGGCGATGTAGCCATTGGCCGCGTTGAAGTGGAAGAAGTAGAAGATGCCCGGATTCTGGCCGGCTGCCACAAGGATCCGGTTGGCGCCGACGGTGGCAATTTGCGCGAAGTGCTGACCGCGCTGCGTGTCGTTCATGTCGATTCGCGGGTCGGACGGATAGTCGATCGGGTCAACGGTGTTTGCCACGAACGTTCCGCCGGCGGTGCCGGTGTAGACGTTGAAGCCGCCATAGAAGTACGCGCCGTCTGTGGCGGGGTCAGGTGCGCCGTTGCCTTCAAAGTTCAGCGCCTGAAGTTTCCATCGCAGGATGCCCAAGCTGTCGTAGGCATGGATGTCGGTATTGCCGTTGCGGCCGAGGTCCCAGGTTCCGCCCCACGGATTGTTGAGTACATAGAGGTTGCCGGCGAAGTCCTTGCCAATGCCCGCAACGCGGGTGAAACGCTTGTCCCCGACCTGGCCTTTGATTCCAGTCGTTGTGTCGAGATATCCGCCTTGAATGCCGAATGTGCCGACCTGGGTTGGCTGAGTTGATACACCGGCGATCTGGTAGATCTTGATGTTCATGTCGGGCCCTTCGTCGCCGACCAGAAGCTGTCCGGCCGTTGAGTCGAAATACAGCGCGGACGGGCGGGATGTGGCGGGCATCTGGATCGTATTCAATGCGGCGCCCGAAGGACTGAATTCGACGATCGTGCCGGCATTCTCTTGCGCGACCCAGACGTTGCCGGCGCTGTCCAGGGCGAGCGCCCCAGGACCTGCAACGTTGATATCGGTTTGCCAGACACCGTCGGTGCTGTACACCCGCACGCGATTTCCAGGAAAGTCGCTTGCATAGAGGAGGGAACCTGATGTCGCGAGCCCGGTGATGACATCACCACGCGTCTGCGTCGTGGTTGCGCTGACGGAGATGGCGAGGTCGCGTGTTTTAGTGGTCCGGTTATATCGCCCAACCCAGCCGCTGCCATTCGTCCTGTCATATTGCAAGGCAGCAAAGATTGAGGTTGCATTGCCCGTAATGGCGCTGCCCTGGAACTCGTTGTGCAAACCGATGGAACCCATGTTTTGGCGATTGCCGTATATGGCGACCCCGCCTTCGTTTTCGTCCCACAGGGATGCCGTATAAATGATTCCTTCAGGCGCTACCCACATTGAACGGGCACCATTACCAACATAGGTGGAACTCGTTCCATATGTGTTCGCTACCCAGTCCGTGGTGTACTGCGCCTGAGATTCCGATGTAATTGCCGCGATCAGCACAGCGGCAGTCAATACGGCACGGATGCATTTTTTTAACATGAGGAATGTTCGCCTGATGATCGAAGGTGTGGGCGCTTGATTGCCTTTGACGCGGGCACTAAGCAGCGTGTGGTTCGAGGCCGCGCGGATACCGGGGACGCAAGCGTTATGCAAGCGTTATGCGGGCTGCCGCGAGCAGTGATTGCAATGATGCCAATCGCTGAAGCCCCAGCGGCGAGCGCATGCGGATTAATCAGAACGGCGGCCGGATAAAGAAAATGAACTTGGCGCTAGCGTCCAGCGACCGTTTTTATTGCTTAGCGTCAACGCAGTTCTGAAGCGCATAGGCCATGTGCCCTTTGTATTTTACAAAGGGCTAAATTCTCGAAAAAACCGTCCGGTAACAACTTTATAGCCTCCCGCTAAGGACATACCGCGATAACTGATTGCAAATCTAAAATAGTCGAAAAGTTGTCAACAAAAAATGAAAATAAATGGCTGGCCTTAATCCGATGTCATCGGCGTGAATGAATGAGTCGTGGTCGCCGGGAACCCCAATATCGCAGTTTGCGCAAACGCGGCGAATCGACCGGGGTCAATTTCACGTCGACAATCTGTTCATGAACCCGGTGCGGTTGGGCCAGGCATTGGATCGATGTATGAATGTTTGGGCCGAGGACCCGTCGAAGCAGGGCGCCTTCGATAACCGCTGCCTGGACGAAGGGGGAGTGACCGCGTGGGAGAACGGTCGAAGTTGCCTGAATTGGGTCCAAGGTAGGACGTTCGACCCGCTCCAAAGCGCTCGTTCACTCGCTGACGGACTCGACGCATATTCCTGGATCACCCACAATCTTTCCGGTTCGTTTATATAAATTCCACCAGACAATCGCGTAGTAACGACATGCTTATCCCGACCAGGTAGCGTGAGAAATGCGCCGGGGCACTTAACACACAGAGTTCATATGGATCTCCTTCGATTCGACGAATAACATGCCTCCGTTGGGCGATAACGAAGGCGGTGGGGTAGCTCAGACTGCCCCCAAGCGGAAAGCGCCCTGTCCATCTTTCAAGGTTCTGCGGCTCGCCCGATATGCTAAGCTGTTAAGCAGTGCTGCGCACAAACGTAACGCGCGATCGATTTCTTTTCTCGGAAGATTAAAGAGGGGAAGCGACCATGAAAATCCTATGGGTCGATGACCACGAAATTCTTTGCGTTGCGCTTTCCGAATATGTCCAAACACACGCGTCGGAGTTGAGCGCAACCCCAATCGACATCACGCCCGTATTTACGCTTGCCAGCGCGCTTGAAGAAGTAAACAAGACACCTCCCCCGGACCTGGTATTTCTGGATCTTAATCTGGATGGTGAGAACCGTGGCGCCACTACGCTTGAACATTTCCAGGCAGGCAATCCATCCAATGTTCCGGTGGTCATCTGCACGGGACTCGCTCCGGGAAACGATCATGAAGTTGAAATTTTGCGAATGTGCATGCGTGACTACTCCGCTCGAGGAATCCTTTTGAAAGGCGGCGCGCACAAAAAAATGTTCATTGGATTGAGCAGGATTTTAGGAGGTGAACTCTGGATTCCGGAAGAAGTCTTGCTGCGCTTTGCCTGCTCGACACAAACGCCTTCAGCTAGCCGGAATCAGCATCATCTTGGACTTTCTCCGCGGGAGTGGGACTTGGCGCGTTGCATTGCACGTGGCCTCTCAGGGAAACAGATCGCAAGAGAGCTTAACGTCTCCGAGGGACATGTCAGACAGGTTTCATGTGTTATTTACGACAAACTTCAAGTCAGAAACCGCGTTGAAGCTGCACTTAGAGTCAATGCCGAACTGGCCCTTGGAAGGGGGGGCAGATAGGGGCGTGTCATGAAGATCTCTGCTACCCACTCTTTATGTCCGCTGCCATCACTTTCACCCGCCTTTGATCACTGCTGTTGGCTTATGTTTTGCAAGTACGGTCAATAAGGTCTGTTCCGAAACGGGTTTCGACAAAAGCTTCATGCCACTGACGGCGACTTTTTTGAGCACAGCTGACGAGGTGTCCCCCGACCACAGGATCGCAGGGATCGAAGTGCCGGTAGCAGCGCGGACCGCCGCAATCGCAGCCACACCGTCCTCGTTTTCCAGCCGGTAGTCAGAGAGGATGAAGTGTGGACCATCTGCCAAAGCCTCAATGCGCAACTGCTCGATGACGTCGGATGATGATTCTCCCGCCACGACGTAGCATCCATGCTCGATCAGGCGCATCGATATTTCGATTCTCAGGTCGCTATTGTCCTCGATGATCGCCACGACCATATTGGTCAAGTCCGGGTCGCCGTTTTCAACCGTTTGAACCCCGAGCAACTCTGGCGGTATGAGTCCTATGAAGGGGACCGTCAGCGAAAAATGCGATCCCCGTCCTGGTGTGGAGTCCACGTCCAGTGTGTGACCAAGAAGGTTCGCGAGACCCTGGACAATGGACAGACCCAGGCCGAACCCTTTTTCGCGATTCCTCTCGGGATTATTGACCTGTACATAGCTTTTGAAGATATCCGCCTGTCTCCCTTCAGGAATACCGATCCCGTTGTCCCAGACGCTTATCTTTACGCGGTCGCTACGCCTCTGGCAACTCACCAGAATATGTCCGCTCTTTCCTCCCTGTTCGGAAGGCGTGTAACGGACCGCATTGATCACCATATTCCGGACGATCCTGTCCAACGCATATCGATCCGTACGGACCAGATAGGGTCGGCTATGGAGTCTTAACTTCAGCCCCTTCGCTGCGGCCAGCGGCTGCATATCCACGACTATGCCGCGTAAAAGGGAAGGCAGCGCCACCTCCTGAATTTCTACATTCCAGGTGCCGGACTCGAGGCGGCAGATATCCAGCGCCCCGTTGATCATGCCTTCCATTGCATCCACTTGCCTTTGCGCAATCGAGACGTCTTCGGCCAGATTGGCCGATTTAATGCTCCGTTCGATGAAATTTAACTTCAAACCGAGCGTCGTGAGCGGTTGGCGCAAGTCATGGCTTATTGCAGCGATAAGCAGGTTTTTCTCCGCCTTTGCCGCTTCAGCCCGCCCTCGCGCCTCATCGAGAATGATTTCTTTAACATAGGCGCGTTTCTGACTGTAAAAAATAAACCACGCGAGGAAACAATAACCAATTAGTTGAGCCGTGTAAAAGCCTAGCATTGCCGGCCGGTAAATATATAGGGGTGGTCCCAAGCTAAATCCGAACGGGATAGCGCCGAGTACGAATGAACCTAAATTCGCACGAAGACTGGGTGCGAGCAGCAGCAAGGTAAATGTGTGGCTGATTAGCGTGTACTCAAGGAAGCCGGAACTGGCCAATTTGATGTAGGGAGCATGGTCCGAGAAATCGGGTGGGATTAGCCCAAAGCTACCCGCCGCCCACCAGAACGATGTCAGTGTGACGGCTGCAGCCCATGCCCAGTGCATCTGCTCGACTGCGTTGGCGCCGGCGTGCTTCGGGAGCGCCATGGTCCTTTTCAGTAAGTATGCCGCCATGGGAGTGGCTATCCCCCACAGTCCCAGGATCCAGACGACACGGAACCAAAGATAGCTATCTGACGTTTTGATCCACGATCCATATACGCACAACAGCGAGGCTCCGACCGACACTAGCGCGGTCCAACATACCGCTCGACGGGACAGCGATTGCAATAACTCACGTTTGACAAAGAGATTCTGCTCAGCACTGAGTGCTGCAACCGGTCCCAGAAAAGGATTCACACATTCAGCGAATCTGCGGCGCCCAATTTTGTGAGCCGTTTCACCCGCGCACAGTGATGAGCCGGTCCCGGGCTTTTCGCCCGCGTCAGAATCACGTCGTGTTTGAATACGGGATGCCATAGCAGGCCTCCGGGAATCAAGTGCAGCTACGCTCCGTTGTACTAGCTTTGTGTTCTCCTGCCATCACTTTCACCCGCCTTTGAACCGCCCCGGGTTCCGTGGAGGCTGTTGGGTTTAAGTTACGCTGTCATTGGGACAGTTTGATTAGAGAGTTGCCGGTAGTAGTTTGCTTCCG
>NZ_JBIYEB010000004.1:0-467641 GCF_044909315.1 Caballeronia udeis | reverse complement strand
CTCGTTTGGTGCGTTTCGCTACGGTCATCGTTGCTCCTAGATGCTGGCAGTCTCCTGCCAAATGACCGTTTACACAAAACTAATTACACCCTCTCGACAGCCGCCGTGTCCTTCCCGCTCCTCCGCAATTGCCATTTTGCGGACACCTGTCGGCCGCCTCTATATGAGCGCGGTCGCCCGGAAAAGAAAAACTGCCTGCCGAACGCGGTCCGCTCGTGCGGAGCCTAACTCCACGCAACCGCCCCCTCGTTCACAAGATTCACAAAACAATCAGACATCAAACTACAATTGTTTCGCATACCTGATAAATTCCAGAACAGCGGGACCACGCTCGTGCCGGCGAAATGCCACAGCGATCTCGGACACGATCGGTTTTCCAGTAATCGCCTTATAAATCACGCCTGGAAATGAAACGCAGTCGCTGAGCGTGCGCGGCACTACCGCAACATTTCCTCCTAGCGAAACGCAAGCCAGTACTGCGGCCAACGGTCCGGGCCGCTGCCCCAATTTCGGCTGAAAGCGCCCCCTGCGCCCGACTTCGAATGTCCCAAAGTCCTGCTCAGGCACCGCAAAAACACAGTCGCGCAATTGCGCGGGCGCAATGCCTGCCGAGTTCGCCAGCGGCGAGTCTTCATGGATTGCCAGAATGAAATGATCCCGATACAGCGTGATTGCCTGGATTCCCTCCGGGAAATGCATGGGCGGCCTGACATACGCAACGTCGACAAGGCCTTCAGCAAGCATGGCCGGCACGCGGTCCATCGCAAGTTCGCTCAGGACGATTTCTATGCGGGGATGATCCTTGCGAAATCCGCGGAGGGTGCTTTGGAGCACGCCCGCAAATGCCGCCGACGCGATGTATGCCACCTCGATCCGGCCCAGCTCTCCTCGTTGCGCAAGTGCGGCAAGTTCCTGCCCACGTGACAAGTGCGCCAGGGCGGCCAGTGCTTCGGGCAAATAGGCTTCTCCTGCAGCGGTCAGCGCAACGCTGCGCTTGGTCCGATGAAATAGCCGCACGTTCAACAACTGCTCGGTTTCCTGGATCTGCTTGGTGAGCGAGGGTGGTGCAATGCCGAGCTCCTCGGCGGCGCGGGCAAAGTGGAGATGTCTGGCGACGCACACGAAGCACCGGATGTGACGAAGTTCGAGTTTCACTGTATTAACATTTTCGTGAATAATTCTGTGATCTTACGTTAGTGACGGCTAATAGCGTTATAGATAGGATGACCTCCATCAATTTCCTGCCGATGGTGGTATCCATGTTTCGAAGAAGTCCGTCTGTTACCCGTGACCAAGCGTCTCAACCGCAGCCTTCTGATGTCTCCCCGCCCGCTGACAACGAGCGGAACAACGAGCGTTTGGCGGACACGGCCGACGGCCCGGTATTGAGCGCGCGGGCAGCGAGATTCGTGTTGGGAACCGCTTCGGCAACATGCGCGCTGATCGTCCTCGATACCAACGTGGTCGCCGTTTCCTTGCCCTCGATCGCGCGATCGTTCCACGTGGGTTTTGCTGACGTCGAATGGGTTGTAAGCGCCTACATGGTCGCCTTTGCATCGTGCTTGCTGGCCGCCGGCGGCATGGCTGATCGCTTCGGCCGAAAGAAACTGATGATGATCGGGCTAGGGGTCTTCTGCGTGGCATCGCTCGGATGCGGGCTTGCTCCCAGCGCGTTTTTCCTGAATCTCGCTCGCGCGGTAAAAGGCGCAGGTGCATCCATGTTGCTCACGTCCGCGCTCGCGGTGATCGCCAACACCTTCCAGGAAGGACCCGGGCGAGCGCGTGCATGGGCTGTGTGGGGCATGTGCATGGGGCTGGCGACAACGGTCGCGCCGCTGGTCGGCGGCGTGATTACGCAATGGATCGGGTGGCGGTGGATCTTCCTCCTGAATCTTCCTGTCTGCTCGATTCTCGGGTGGTGTGTGCACCGTTCGATCCGCGAATCGCGCAATCCTCAAGCGGGAGCGATCGATGTAATGGGAAGCCTGCTGTTCGCCGCCTCTCTATCGCTGGGCATCTGGGCGCTGATAGGAACGCAAACGGACGGTTGGCGTAGTCTTCCTACAGTAGCCAGGTTCGCCACATGTACAGGATTACTTATCGTATTCTTGAGGATCGAAAAGAACCGCCCCCATGCGATGATCGACTTGTCGCTGTTTCGTCAGGCGCGCTTTGTTGCTGCCGTGCTGAGCATGTTCGGCTATGCGGCCTGCGCTCAGGTCATGATGACGTTCCTGCCGCTGTATCTGCAGAATGCATTCGGATGGCCGGCGGTCAGCGCGGGCATTGGCATGCTTCCGTTTGCTACCGCCATGATCGCGGGTCCTTACATCGGGGCGTGGCTCGCGAGCCGGTTTTCCAGCGTGACACTGCTAACGGCCGGGCTTGGGCTGATCGGTGCGGGGAACCTGTTGACCGCGTGGGTTTCCATGGATCAAAGATACTGGCTTGTCGCCGTTGGCATGATCGTTACGGGCTGTGGGGCCGGCATACTGAACGGCGACACGCAGAAGGCAATCATGGCGTGCGTTCCGCCGAACCGGACGGGCATGGCTTCCGGCATTAGCACGACCACGCGGTTTACCGCGATCGTCACGTCGGTCGGGGTGCTTGGCGCCGTGCTTGCATCGCGGACTCAAGCGGCTTTCGACGCAGCCTTGGCCAACGCTCCGGAAGTGAGGAATTCGCTGGATCCCGACTTCTTGTCAAGACTGCTTGCCGGTGACGCGGTTCACGCAACGGAGCATTTAGCACCGGCCGCCAAGGTGTTCATTGCAACCGCGGCTCCCGCAAGTTTCGCCAGCGGTTTCGCCGCGGCCCTGTGCGTTGCCGGCGCGCTTTCACTGGTCATTGGTGCGGCCGTATGGGTCCTGGCGGGACGACGCGTGCACCCGGCGGCGCAAGCGCTTGAGCAAGGATGAAAGCGGGTCCGCTGTACTCGGACCCTCAGGCACTGGCTCAATTTTCCAGCGGAAATCCTTAAGGCCGGGTGAGCGCGGGGCTTAGCCGGTTTGCTTCCGGCCCGCGCGGCTAGCAGCGTTTGGGCAAATGCCAGCCTGCGCATCCACTATTGTCCTGGTTTAATCGGCTGGCATACTAAGGGCACTTGCGCGCTTAGGCCACCCAATACACACCGGGACTATTCACGAGATGACTCAACCAGCAAACGCACTTACCTTGCGCGACATCCGCCGTGCTGTAGAGAGCGGTCTCCTTACAATCCGGCAAAGCATTGAATCCGCCGATGAGGCGGCCCGGCGAACACAGCCGTGGTTGCATGCATTCAGTTATCTGCCGGACTCGCCGGTGGTCAATCAAGCAGATACCGGGTCGCCGTTCGCGGGCATTCCCATCGGCGTAAAGGATCTGATCGACACGGCGGACATGCCGACCGAGTACAACTCGCCGGCCTACGCGGGCCGCAGACCCGGGACCGACTCGGTATTGGTGGCGCGCTTGCGGCAAGCGGGCGGGACCATCTTGGGAAAGACCGTCACAACAGAGTTTGCCTGGCGCCATCCGGGTCCAACGGTGAATCCGTGGAATACGAAACATACGCCCGGAGGTTCCTCCAGCGGGTCTGCCGCGGCTGTGGCCGCGGGGATTGTTCCTCTCGCATTCGGGACCCAGACCATTGGTTCCGTCATTCGCCCTGCAGCCTATTGCGGTGTCGTGGGATTTAAACCGACCTATGCCAGCATCGCGAGAACCGGTGTGTTGCCGCTGGCGCCATCGCTCGATCACATAGGGTTGTTTACCGCCAATGTTGCAGATGCCGCTTACACCTTCAAGGTGGTATCGGGCGGTGACGACCAGGACTTTCACTCTTCTCATGTACGCCGCAATAGCAACGGCAATGACGGCAGCACACACATGCGTATCGGTATGCTGCGCAGACCCGTAGGGAGCGCGATGGAACCGGCTCAGCACAGCGCGTTGATGCAACTGGCCGCACGACTGGACGCGGATGGAGCGGAACTCGTCACGGTCGATTTGCCTGACGAACTCGCGGACATGGGCGCGTTGATCTCGGCAATCTTGTCGGTGGAAGCTGCGGTCGTGCACGGCGGGCTTCTGGACCTGTCGCCCGGTCTCGTCAGCCCGGTCATGACATCGTTGATCAATGACGGCCGCGGGGTATCGGGCGTTGACTATGCGCGGGCGAGGGCTGCGCAGGTGCGGCTTGCCCATCTTTTTGGCCACTGGTTGCAAGCCGCCATGCGTCTTGACGCGCTTCTCGTTGCGCCGGCGCCGGGAGAAGCACCGGTCGGGCTCAGCTATACCGGCGACGCTTCGTGGTGCGCTCCATGGACATTCCTGGGCGTTCCCGCCGTCACACTACCCATTGCTCTCGGCCCCGCGGGGTTGCCCCTGGGCGCTCAACTGATCGGCGCAGCCCAACACGACGAACGCTTGCTTGCGGTGGCAGAGTGGGTGGAAACGCGAGCGGGTTGGCAGGATGTGAAGCTGAAGGCAAGCACGAGTCTCGACAGCACGCGCGACACGTGATGTTTCAAAGTCCACGGCTCAGCCACGTGAATGACCGATCAGGGCGGTGATTGCGCCGCACGCATGCCATGCGCCGCACTGAAGACAGGCACTGCCGATACGGTCCGGAAACCGTAGAATGCAAAGTCATCGAGACAACACAACACGTGACCCCGCGCATCCGCTCGTCGCGCAGTCACCCTGAACGTCCTCCATGTCGGGAGCAGTCTTGTGAAAGATCCGCTGGTTCTTGGCTTCGTGCTGGTAGCGTTGGACGTCGCGCTCTGGCGCGCGGCGTTCCCACGCAACGACACCATTCGCTTGCTGCTCAGACTGGTGATATTCGCGCTGCTGAGCGCCCTGTTGTTCGAATCGGCCCTGAGTCCCTTCACGCCGGCGCCGTGGCCTGAGTCCCCGGGCCGTCATCTTGCGGCCCAGATCGTCGAGGTGTCGTGGTGGCTCATCGGCGCGCGTCTTCTTACGTTGTCGCTGGACGCCGTGTTCCGGTCGCGTCATTGGCACAAGGAGCGCCTCTTCCAGGACGTACTCGGCGCGCTGGTGTTTCTCGCAGCAGTGGTAGCTTCACTCGCATTCGTGCTGGGGTTGCCGGTGACAGGACTGGTCGCTACCTCCGGCGCATTGGCAATCGTGCTGGGTCTCGCAATCCAAAGCACGCTTAGCGATGTATTCGCCGGGATCGTACTGAACACGACCGAGCCCTATCACATTGGGAACTGGGTATCGGTCGATGGCGTGGAGGGCAAGGTGCTGGAGATGAACTGGCGTGCAACGCACCTGCTCACCTCCCAGGGCAATGTTGTCATCGTCCCCAACAGTGTGGCGGCCAAGGCGAAAATTACCAACAGCAGCCGTCCCGTTGCGCTTCACGGCGTATCCATCACGCTCCAGATTTCGCCGGAAGAACGCCCGGCTACCGTGCTTGGCGCATTGGAGCGCGCAATAGAAGGAAGCAGCATGGTGCTGCAATCGCCGGAGCCCTATACGCTTGTCAAGAAAGCCACGATCAATTCGATTGAATATGAAGTCACGGTTTATATCGACGACATAGGCAAATCCGTGGTCGTGACGAACCAGCTTTACGACCTGTGCCATCGCCATCTCGCCGCTGCGGGAATCGAGCTGTGGCCATTGAGCGTTCCAAGGCCGCCACGCCACGACGCCGTCGATAGCCGGCAGCGGCTCCTGTCGCACGTCGAACTCTTCCGTGCCTTGAAGGGCGAGGAAATCGAAGCGCTGGCGAAGAGGTTGTCGCGTCACGAATATGAAGCGGATCAGGTGATCGTCAAATCAGAAGAGGTGACGGACTACCTGATGATCGTCGAGTCGGGTGTCATTTCGGTGATGGTCGAGGGACCTTCAGGCCCGGTCGAATCCGCACGCCTGGGACCTGGAGACTCCATTGGTGAAGCGGGCGTCCTGGCAGGGTTGCCGGTCCAGGCACAAGTCACGGCTTTGACGCGGGCAGTAATCTATCGGCTGGACAAGACGGACCTGACGCCCTTGTTAAAGAGCAGGCCGGAGGTCGGCCAGCAGATGTGCCACCTGCTTTCGCAACGGCAAGACTCCTTGCGCAAGCTGAACACCGAGATACCCGTGCCAGCCGGCACCGAGCACACGCTGCTGGACTGGCTGCGCGCCGGCATGCACAAGCTACATGACCTGACCACTTAGCGATTCCATCAAGCAAGCGGCTTGGCGAGCAGTGGATTAGAGCAAGCGGTCATCGGCTTGCATGCAACTCATGTTGGGATAAAAGCTTTCTTTAACGCTGTCGTTCAGTCGGCTTAAAAAGGCAGCCTCAGCTTTGCCTTGGGTCTTGTTCTTCAATAAAAAATAATCGCTATAAAAATGCCTGATTTACCGGCTAATACAAAGAGCGTCCTGATCGTCAACGCTAGCGGCAATCCACGGCTGGCCCAAGTACCTCCTCTATATCGCGTTGCTTACATTGCACGTGCTCGCAGGCTTTGCCAACCGAAACACATCAAGATTTTCGATTCGTCGAATCGAAATTTTTCAATGTTTCATTTGTGGCCGTGCCGTAAGATTTGGCAACTGAATCGCTTATTTCCGTCACCCGTTTTTTCACCAGTCTCCCTTCGGAATCGAGTGTGCGATGGTCCGGATCGGGCAACTTCTCATATCCCTCGAAAGCAGGGAAATCCAGCTCAACAGCGAATCGCTGCGCATTGGCAGCCGCGCATTCGACATTCTCGAGGTCTTGATCCGCGCGGAGGGAACGCTGGTCTCGAAGGACGAGATCATGCGTCGTGTATGGCCCGACACCGTGGTCGAGGAAAACAATCTGCAGGTGCATGTTGCTGCCTTGCGCAAGGCGCTCGGTGCGGATCGCGATCTGATCAAGACGGTGCCGGGCCGAGGGTATCGGCTGATACCGGTGCATGAAGACTCGCCATTGCAGCATGAAGACGTCGCGAGTCTGCTGCTGCCATGCACTTCGTCCATGCTTCCTGCCGGTGTATCGGCGTTGATCGGCCGGCAAACCGTGGTTGCACAAGTGCTGGACGCATTGAGCGCCGCGCGCGTTCTCACGCTGGTCGGTGCGGGCGGCATTGGCAAGACACGGGTTGCGCTGGAGGTTGCCGGACAGGCCGCCGCACGGTTTCCGGACGGCGTGGTGTTCGTGCCGCTTGCATCGGTGTCGAATGCGCGTTTCGCACTTGAGGCGCTGGCCGGCGCCCTTGGCATGAAGCTGCCCGCCGGACGTTTGTCGCCCGATCTGATCGGAGCCGAAATAGCCGGCCGTTGCATGCTGATCGTGCTGGACAATTGCGAGCATGTGATCGACGCGGCGGCCGAGATCGCCCGCGCCATGACGGCAGCGAATCCTGAGTCGGTTGTCTTGGCGACCAGCCGCGAGGCACTTCGTATCCAGGACGAGGTGCTGTACCACGTGCCGTCGCTCGACGTGCCCGCGGATGCAAGCCTTGGTGGCGAGATCCTTCAGACAAGTGCGGTGCAACTGTTCCTTGCACGCGCCCGCACGATCGACCCGCGCTTCTCCTCCGATGAACACAGCCTCTTTCTCACCGGGCTGGTATGCCGCCGGCTTGACGGCATACCGCTTGCGATCGAACTCGCAGCGGCGCGTGCCGCCGTGCTCGGCATTGAAGTGCTGGCTGACCATCTGGACGAGCGTTTTCGCATCCTGACGGGCGGCTTCAGGGGTGTGTTGCCGCGCCATCAGACGCTCAAGGCGATGCTCGACTGGAGCTACCGTCTTCTTGACGATACCGAGCGCACGTTGCTGCGTTGGCTCGGTGTATTCCTGAACGGATTTTCCTTCGATGCCGCCAGTCACATGGTGGCCGCTCGCGGCTTTTCGCAAACCGAGATCCTTGACGCGCTGAGCGGGCTCGTCTCGAAGTCACTTGTGATTCACGATAACGCCGCTGTGCCGTCGCGCTACCGCCTGCTTGCAACCACGCGCGCCTATGCATTGCAGCAGCTCGAGGACAACGGCGAGCGCAAGGCTGCCGCGCTGGCGCACGCGAACTGGCTGCGCACGGTCTTCGCTCGTGATCCATACCATCGCACGGAGCGCCCGCCCCGCGAATCGCTGGCGCAGTTCCGTCATGAAGTGGGCAACCTGCGAACGGCGCTTGACTGGGCGTTTGGTTCCGGAGGCGACCGGACGCTCGGCATTGAACTCTCGGCGATGGCGGTTCCGTTTCTCTTCGATGTCTCGCTCGTCGATGAATGTTGCGAGCGGGCTCGCACCGCAATCGACGCAGCCAGCCACACCGACACCGCAAGCGTGTCCGCCAGCACGAAGCTGCGACTCCTGGCGGCCTATGCAGCGGGCCTTGTGTACACGCAGGGGCCAACAGCCGCGGTGCGCGATGTGTGGTCCGAGGTGCTGTCACTCGCCGTGGTGACCAGCGACACCGAGTTCGAATCGCGGGCGCTGTGGGGCTTGTGGAACGCTTACCAGTACGGCGGCGAGGCACGGGCGGCGCTGTTACTCGCGCGCCGTTTCAGCGCGCTTGCACAACAGCTCGGGAACCGGACTCAGCGTGTGATCGGCCGCCGGATCGAAGGCATCGCGCTGCACTATGCGGGCGAACCCTCCGCCGCGCGTGAACAGCTCGAGGGGATGCTGAATGCGTACGTGCATGACGAGCATCGCTGGAATGCGGTTGGCTTTCGGATCGATCATGGTATTGCCGCGCGTGCGACGCTTGCACGGGTGTCATGGGTGCAGGGCGAAACACAGGAAGCGTCGAGGCTCGCGCACCATGCGCTCGACGCCGCGCTTGAATACGAGCACGACATGGTCACGTGCTATGTGCTTGTCGAAGCGCTCATACCGATTGCCTTGCTGATGCAGGACACTGCCGTTGCCGGGCGTGGCATCGCCATGTTGAGAACCCGTGCATCGCAAGCGGGGTTCGCGATCTGGGCGACTTGTTGCGACTGCTATGAGGAATACCTTCAGTCGATGTCCGATAAAGGTCAGTGGCGTTTGCCGCAGTTCCGCGCGTCACTCGATGCATTGCGCGAGAGCGGTTTTATCGCACCGCTGACGCTGCTGCTTGCGCAGTTTGCGCGGGCATCGCTGGCTTGTGGACGGCGTGACGATGCGACCACCGCGATCAACGAAGCGTTCCGGCATTGCGAGGAAACGGGCGAGCGCTGGTACTACCCGGAACTGTGCCGGGTGAGGGGGGAGATTTCACTCGCCGGGCATCAGGCGATGGACGCCAAATCGTGGTTCGTATCGGCACTCGATCATGCGCGGCGCCAGGGCGCAATCGAACTCGAACGCCGTGCTGCGGCAAGCCTCGGCGAACTTCAAAAAGAGAACGCCGAAACAGGCGACATGCAGTTGTCCCACGCATTGCACGATGGGCACGCGCCTGAGCGTAGTCATCGCATTGCTGCACCCGCTTATATCCTCCCACCGCTGCATATACCTCACACATCCCCCTCCGACTGCGACCTCGCTACTCGTCCGCGCGCGAGCGGCTCGATCCTTTAAGAAGGATTCAGGTCCTCCTCAGGACTTTAAGACCTGCTCTCTGTAGCCTCAAACCGGTATCGAGATGCGGCTCATGCGGGCTCATATGCGCCTCACGTCTGCCATCCCGGTTACCTCCATTTTCCATGGCGACGTGAGTCGCCGTCCCGATTCAGTCTGAGGCCAGACCAAGGAGCATTCCATGCCGCATGAATTACTCACCCCCGATACCTGTTCTCTCGCGTTGATTGATTACCAGCCGCAGATGTTCTTCGGCACGCATTCGCACGACCGCACGACCATCGTGCACAACGTGCAAGTCCTCGCGAAAGCCGCCAAGCTGTTCAAGGTTCCCACGATCCTCACGACGATCGCCGCGCAGACCTTCAGCGGCGAGTTCATCCCCGAACCCCAGGCGGTCTTCCCTGAACAAAAGCCGATCGACCGTACCTCGATGAACTCCTGGGAAGACGCGAACTTCCGCAAGGCGATTGAAGCGACCGGGCGCAAGAAGATCGTGCTCGCCGGTTTGTGGACAGAGGTATGCGTGGCGTTCCCGACCGTACAGATGCTGGCCGAAGGATACGAGATCTACGTCCCGACCGACGCTTGCGGAGACGTCACGGAAGAAGCGCACGAGCGGGCCGTGCAACGGATCATCCAGGCGGGCGCTGTCCCCATGACCTCACTGCAATTCATGTGCGAGTTGCAACGTGACTGGGCTCGCGGCGAGACGTACGACGGCTGCATGGATATCTTCAAGGCACATAGCGCCTACGGTATCGGCGTGCGCTACGCGAAGCAGATCCTGGGCGAGCACGCGAGCGAAGCGGGCGGTTGAAAGCACGACGCCGAAGCACATCGAAGCAGCACATCGAACAGACACGTCAACAAGCGGCCGCGAACCGTGACTCCTGCCTCACGCCGGACCACGTTCGCCGCTGCTGCGCACCTTAAAGCATGAGGACGACGATGACAGCGACAACCCCTGCCGCCGCGTCCGCGGACGCCATCTTTTTCAACGGCAAGATCGCTACCCAGGATGACAAGCGATCTTTCGTGACGGCACTTGCGGTCAAGGACGGAAAAATTCTCGCCGCCGGCACTGATGCACACGCGATGCAGTTCGCCCACGCCGGCACTCAACGTGTCGACCTGAAAGGGCGCACCGTCATCCCTGGACTGAACGACTCGCATCTGCACGTGATCCGGGGCGGCCTGAACTTCAACATGGAATTGCGCTGGGACGGCGTGCCGTCGCTTGGCGATGCGCTCGAGATGCTGCGCCGGCAAGTTGCGCGTACGCCCGCACCGCAATGGGTGCGCGTGATCGGCGGCTGGAACGAGCTGCAGTTCGCGGAGCTGCGCGGTCCGACGCTCGAGGAGATCAACGCCATTGCGCCAGACACGCCGGTGTTCATCCTGCATCTCTATGACAGCGCGCTGTTGAACGCCGCCGCGCTGCGTGCAGTGGGATATACCAAGGAGACGGCCGACCCGCCGGGCGGTGAAATCCAGCGCGACAAGCGCGGCAACCCGACCGGCATGCTGATTGCACGCCCCAACGCGGGTTTGCTCTACGCAACGCTCGCGAAGGGACCCAAGCTTGGGTACGACGACCAGGTGAATTCCACGCGGCATTTCATGCGCGAACTCAATCGTCTTGGCGTCACGAGCGCAATCGATGCAGGCGGCGGATACCAGGCGTACCCCGACGACTACGCCGTGATCATGGGACTGGCCAAGCGCGGTGAACTGACCCTGCGCATTGCCTATAACCTCTTCACGCAGAATGCGAAGAAGGAGATCGAGGACTTCGCGCGCTGGGTGAAAGTGACCAGACCGGGCGAGGGCGACGACTTCCTGCGAATGAACGGCGCGGGTGAAATGCTGGTCTTTTCCGCGGCGGATTTCGAGGACTTTCTCGAGCCGCGTCCCGACCTGCCGGAGACGCTCGAACCCGAACTGGAAGCGGTCGTGCGACTGCTCGTGCAGAACCGCTGGCCGTTTCGCCTGCATGCAACGTACGACGAGTCTGTTGACCGTTTCCTGAACGTATTCGAACGCGTCAACCAGGACACGCCGTTCAACGGCTTGCGCTGGTTCTTCGACCATTGCGAGACCATCTCACAGCGCAACATAGACCGTATTGCTGCACTTGGCGGCGGCATCGCCATCCAGCACCGCATGGCGTTTCAGGGCGAGTATTTTGTCCATCGCTATGGGGCCCAGGCGGCTGCCAGGACACCGCCGATCCAGCAGATGCTGGCGGCAGGACTTCCCGTAGGCGCGGGTACGGACGCCACGCGGGTGGCAAGTTTCAACCCGTTCGTGTCGTTGTACTGGATGGTGTCGGGATCCACGGTCGGCGGCATGCAGATGTACGCGCCGCAGGACCGCCTGGACCGGATGGAAGCGTTGCGCCGCTATACGGTGGGCAGTAGCTGGTTCTCGGGCGAAGAGGACCGCAAGGGCGCACTGGTACCCGGGCAGTTCGCTGACTTCGCCGCACTCACCGACGACTATTTCACGGTCGATGAAGTGCGGATCAAGTACTTGTCTTCAGTGCTGACCGTGGTCAACGGCAAGGTTGTTCACGCGGACGCCGAGTTCAGCGCGCTTGGACCGCCGCCGTTGCCCGTCAGCCCGTCGTGGTCGCCGGTGGCGGAGTTCGGCGGGTATAGCCGGTACCAGCCCGCTACGATCCTCCAGCAGGCGTGCGCCGATGGTTGTGCAAACCTGTGCGGCATTCATGCCCATGGTCACATGTGGGCATGGCGCAAGCAGGTGCCGGTCAGCGATGCAAACGGCTTCTGGGGCGCGCTCGGCTGCAGTTGTTTCGCGTTTTGATCCGTCGCGGAAGATTAAGGACGATTCAGGTTGCTTGATCAGAGGTAGCAGAACAGCCAGGCCGGGGCAAGGAGATGGCGATGAGAAAGCGCGTCGCGGGAGTCGCGATTCCGGACAGCGAGATGGCGCGTGCGGCGGGTGCCGCCACACGTGCCATCGAGCCGGATATTCTCTATCGCCATTCTTTGCGGGTCTTCCTATTTGCCGCGCTGATCGGCGTTCGCCGCCGGCTCGTCTTCAATGCTGAACTGCTGTACGTAGCCGCGCTTTTCCATGACATGGGCCTGACCTCGCTTTACCGCGACTCCCAGACGCGCTTCGAAGTGGACAGTGCGAATGCGATGAGGGAATTTCTGGGCGGTTATGGCGTGCCCGAGGACGCTGTGGCGGACGTCTGGAATGCTATCGCCTTGCACACCACGTTCGGCATCTGCCCGCACATGTCCGCATTGACCGGGCTGATTGCGGCCGGGGTCGAAACGGATCTGCTGGGCATGCATTTCGATGAAGTCAGCCGCACGGAGCGCAACGCGGTGCTCGCCGAGTATCCGCGGGGGGCGGGCTTCAAGGCACAGATTATCGATGTATTCGCGCAGGCCATGGCGCACCGCCCCGCAACAACATTCGGTACGGTCAACGCCGACGTGCTCGAGCGCTGCGATCCGAATTACCGGCGCATGAATTTCTGCGGCCTGATCCTGGGCTCCGACTGGAAAGAGTAGCGTTCGACGCTTTATTCGCTTGGTGGATTTTGGACAAGAGACTTGACGATGCCCTATCTTATTTCGCTCGCAGCAGGCTTCGTGGTCGGCCTGCTGTACTGCCTGGTGCGTGTGCAGTCGCCCGCGCCGCCGTTGATCGCACTAGTCGGATTGTTGGGTATCGTGCTCGGGGAGCATACGATTCCCGTGGTGCGTGCGCATTTGTTCCCGGCCAGTGTTCAGGTCCGGCAAATTGACACGCCCGCACCGGCCAAACCGGCGCCGGCCGCCGACCCGGGAAGCGGCGCAAAATGAATCAAACGCACTCTGCTTTCCAGCGTTGTCTTATCTCGCTTCACTTATTTCCCTTTAATCATTTCCCTTTGCTCATCTCCCTTCATAGCAATTAGAAACAGGAGCTTTTCATGTCGCGCAATTCCCTCTCTCGGCTCGCCGCCGCAGTTGCCTTCGCCTGCGTGTTGCTCGGCACGGCGGGCGTGCCGGGCGTCGTCCAGGCCGAGGCCGAACTCAAGCAGGCGCCGGCGAGCACGAACGTCGCCGTCGGCCCTCAGTACGATACGACCCACGTGTACGTGTCGAATGAGGATATCGATGCATTCGTCAACAGCTTCCTGGCGACCTTCGGCGGCAAGGCTTCGCCGCGCGCGGTCTTCACCGTGACACCGACGCCGAGCAAGACCGCGTCGCAATACGTGCAGACGCCCGTCGGCATGCTGTCCGTGTTTGCGTTCCAGACGCCGATCCCGTATCCGTTCGGCGACGAGCGTACCGGCTATCTCGTGACCGACATGGACCACGCCGTGCGCGCGGCCCGTGCTGCGGGTGCGGATGTCACCGTCGAACCCTTCGATGACCCCATCGGCAAGGACGCGCTGATCCGCTGGCCCGGCGGCTTGAACATGCAGTTGTACTGGCATACGAAGGCGCCGTCATATGGGCCGCTTGAATCTGTGCCGGACAATCGCGTGTACATGTCCCGTTCGGCCGTCGATGGTTTCGTGCGCCGGTTCGTGCGGTTCTCGCAAGGCAAGGTGGTCTCCGACGACCGGCATGCGGACGCCGGCGTGATCGGCCGTCCGGGTGAAACCATGCGCTGCATCCGGATTGAATCGGGCTTTGGCAAGATGGTGGTGTTCGTGACCGACGGCAAGCTGCCGTATCCGTTCGGGCGCGAGACGACCGGCTACCAGGTGACCGACCTCGCGGCGACGCTGGCGAAGGCCGAGGCGGCAGGCGCCAAGGTGCTGTTTGCGCCGTACCAGACCGGTAAGGGCAAGACGTCGATTGTCGAATTCCCGGGGGGGTATATCGCCGAGATCCACGACACAACTGCTCAATGACCCGGTCGCGACGTTCGAGGTGTTCGCGGCGATTGCTGGCGCTGTCGGGCTTCTCGCTGGCGATGAGTGCGAGCGTTGCGGCAATGGACGCTCGCGCCGCTTCCGACGCGGGCGATGCACAACCCGCTGTGCCCGCGCCGGTGACGACCTGCGACGCCAAACGGCCCACCGTCTTGTTCAATCGATGGCAAGAGGACTGGTCGGTGCTCGCCAATCCATGCGTGCCGCGTGAGCCGCTGGATGGGCTCAAGTACATGCCGCTGGGTGGCGACCCGGCGTCATACCTCTCGCTCGGTGCGAACCTGCGCGAGCGGCTGGAGGTCAACAACGCCGCGTTGTTCGGTGTCGGTGGAAACCACGGCGATACCTACCTGCTGCAACGCGCCGAAGTACACGCCGATATCCGCCTGGGTGACCATCTGCATGTCTTCACGCAGATCGAAGACGCGCAGCCCTACGGCAAGGACTCGGTGACCCCGGTCGACAAGAACCCGCTGGATCTGGAGCAGGCGTTCATCACTTACGTCGGGCCGCTCGGCGGCGGTACGTTCAAGTTCAGGCTGGGGCGTCAGGAGATGGCGTTCGACTTGCAGCGCTTCATTTCGGTCCGCGACGGCCCGAACGTCCGGCAAGCATTCGACGGGCTCTGGTCCGACTGGGAAATCCAGCGGTGGCGTTTCATTGCATTCGCCACGCAGCCGGTGCAGAACCGCGACGCCAGCGACTTCGACGACGTCTCGAACCGGCACCTGACGTTCAGCGGCGTGCGCTTCGAGCGGCAGGACGTGGGACCGGGTGACCTGTCCGGGTACTACTCGCGCTATAACCGCGATAACGCGCATTTCATCGACGCAACGGGCGATGAGCATCGCGATGTCTTTGACGTGCGTTATACCGGCAAGGCAGGACAGGTGGACTGGGATGTCGAGGCAATGCTGCAGAGCGGGCACGTCGGCAACAGCACGATTGGTGCGTGGGCGCTCGGCTCGCTGGCCGGTTATACCTTCAGCGACATAGCCGGGACGCCGCGTGCGGGCATTCAGGTCGACGCGGCATCGGGCGATCGTCATCCGGGCGATGGGCGGATCGGGACGTTCAACCCGCTGTTCCCCAATGGCTACTATTTCACGCTGGCCGGTTATACCGGCTACAGCAACCTGATTCACGTCAAGCCGAGCATCACGTTGAAACCCGCGAGCAACCTGTCGTTGCTGGCAGCCGTCGGCTTCCAGTGGCGCGAGACCACGGCCGACGCGGTGTATGCGCAGGGCTCCGTGCCTGTGACGGGAACGGCCGGCCACGGCAGCCTGTGGACCGGGATGTATGTGCAACTACGTGCGGACTGGACCATCGCGGCGAACCTGATCGGCTCGGTCGAGGCGGTGCATTTCCAGGTCGGCGATGCCATCCGCGCGGTAGGCGGCAGCAACGCCGACTACATTGGCATGGAGCTTAAATACGGGTGGTAGCGGCCTGGAGGCGTGCTCAGATACGCGCTATGAAACGATCGATCAGATCGGGCTGATCCAGTTGTTCGACCCACCATTGCAGCGCACGTCCGGTTTCATCGTCGCGCCATGCGAGATAGCAGTCCGTGACTTCGCGCATGCCGGTCACGCGCTTCTGCACAAGCCTGCCCTCGGCTATCGGCGCCGCGGCGAGACACTCAGGGATGGTGCCCACGGCCACGCCCTCGCATTGCGCGGCGAGTTTCGCGCTGAGCGTGGGCACCGCGATGAATTCCTGCGTGCTCCCGGTGGCGACCGAGCGCGGCCTCAACTCGCGCGAGGTATCGCTGATCACCGCGCCGCGATACCGTGTGACGGTCTCTATCCCAAGCGGCTCGGGCAGGTCCGCAAGCGGGTGATCGGGCGCGACCACGAACACATGCTTGAGAGACCCGAGCGGGCGTGCCACCAGATGGGGAAGGTGCGGCGGCTCACCGGCCGCGCCGACCACGAGATCCGCGCGCCGCGTGACCAGCGCGTCCCAGGTGCCGCCAAGCACTTCCCTCGACAGACGCAGCCGCGTATCCATCTTCAGGTCGTAGAACGCGTGTACATAGGGCCAGAAAGCCTCGAGCGGCAGGATCTCGTCGATGCAGATTCGCAGCTCCGCCTCCCAGCCTTCCTGAATGCGTTGCGCCCGTTGTTCCAGCTGTTCGGCGGCATGCAGCAGCCGTCTGCCGTCCTCGACCACCACACGTCCCGCATGCGTGAGCCTGGCGCGCCTGCCGGTGCGATCGAACAGCACGACGTCGAGATCGCTCTCGAGCTTCTGGACCAGATAGCTGAGCGACGACGGCACCCGGTGCAGCGACTCGGCCGCTTCGGCGAACGTGCCGGTGCGGTCGATTGCGTCCAGTGCCTCGAGGACTTCGAATGACAGCTTCATTGCAGCTTTCCCTTTTGTAATTTGGTAGTTTCGTAATTACGTAATCTGGCCGAGGATGCGCTTGGCGTGTGATCCTGTGTGTCTCGATTGTCCGTCGATTTGAATCGATCGGTTGTAGACGGCTTATTGGTTGTGTATGTAACCGGAATACGGCTTCGCTGCAGTGCTTTTAAGATCAATTCAGGTTGTGCGCGCTAGTCCGCGTGCTGCCGCGCAGCCCACAAAGACACTAGAATCTCCGGTAGAGAACAGCGGTTCAGACAAAACGATCAGGAGACAGCGTGGACCTTTTCATATCGATGGAAGCGTTCGTGCGCGCCGCCGAAGCGCAGAGCTTCGCGAACGCGGCACGTCAGCTCGGTGTTGCAAAGTCGGTCGTGACATCGCGCGTGAAGCAGCTTGAAGAGCATTTCAACGTCGCGCTTTTTCATCGTTCCACGCGCGCCGTGCGCCTGTCCGAAGTGGGCGAGTCGTATTATCGCGACTGTGCCCAGCTCGTCAATAAAGTCCACGAACTGTCCGGCCGCACCAGCGCCGAAACACATTCCTTGAGCGGGACGCTCAACGTCCACGTGCTGCCCGGTTTCGCACTGGGTCACTTTTCGCACGCGCTGATCGCTTTTCGCGAGGCGCATCCCCGTATCGAATTCGTGGTGACGGTCAACGATCGCGTGATAGATCCCGTGCAGGAAGGATTCGACCTGGCGTTGCAGATCTACCCGCCCGCGTCGAACCTGCTGGTCGAACGCAAGCTTTTCCCGGTGCGCGGCGTGCTGTGCGCGGCGCCCGGCTACCTGAAGGAGGAGCCCGTCATAGAAACGCCGCTCGACCTCGTGCGGCACGACTTTGCGCGTTATTCGTATTACCCGTGGGGCGACAATTGGCCCCTCATGAAGGGCAACGAATGTTTCGAGATCGCACTCAACCCGGTGCTCAAGACAAACAGCGTGCACCTGCTCCTCGAATTCGCCCGCGCCGGTGCCGGCGTCGCTTATCTGCCGACCATGGTGGCCGCCGCCGACCTGCTCGAGCGGCGTCTCGTACGCGTGCTACCCGAGTATGCTGCACCGCCGCTATGGCTCTCGGCGGTCTATCCTGCGTCCCACAGGTCGACCACAAAAGTGAAGGCGTTCGTCGAGTTCCTGCGTGCGCGCTACCTGCGCGAACCGCAGTGGGACCGGGCGCTCGGCATTTCGCCGCCCGATGACGAAACCAGGAGCGTCGACGACGAACTCGGCGACGCGTGAGCGCGATAACCGCCGCGCGGCGCGCTTCTTGGTGCGCTTTTCAGTAATTTCCTCAGTACTTTCCCTAGCGTCTTTTACGAGCACGCAAGGTTCGCCAAACGCGAACCTCAATCCATTGCCCCGTGGCGCGCGCCGCCCTAATCTTCGTTCCAAGGCAACGCGTTCATCACCGTCTTTTACGGAGCAATGGAGACAGACATGCAAGAGACCTATCTCGGCAGCCTCGGCAATTACCGCAAGGGCTCCATCGAAATCATCAAGGGCAAACCCGGACATTACGCCATGTCCAACGTATTCGAGGTCGCCAGCCACGCCGCACCCTACGAGAAAGTCGTGGTCGGCAAGAACCTCAAATACGTGATCGAGACGGTTCGCGCCGAAGGCATCTCGCCGTGGTTCAGCGCGTCGCACGACGAGTTCGCGGTGGTGCTCGACGGCGAGATCGACGTGCATTTCATCAAGCCCTCCAACGGTCCGCTCGTCAACGCCGATACGGAAGGCAGCGTGCGTCTGGACGCCGAACCTGCAGGCCAGCCGATGGGTTATGTGCGCCTGCGCCGCGGCCATCAGGCGCTGCTGCCGGCGGGCGCTGCTTACCGGTTCGAAGCCCGCCAGACAGGCGTCCTGCTCGTCCAGACCATTCTTGGGTCCAGTTCGGTCGAGAAGTGGGCCGAGATCTGCATTCAGTAAGCAAGCCGGTGATCGAGGCGCAAACCGCCCTTATCGACCTGATCAATTTTCGAGGAACAAGTCATGGACCAGTCAACAGGTTTTCAAAGTGTCACCGCGACCGACCCGGACGCGACGAGCGGTTACCGCACCTTCACGCTAGGCGATTTCGAATTCAGCCGCGATGCTTATTTCGTCACGGTCAAATGGCCGTCCAAGGGGGAAACCCGGTCGCACCAGATGCATGCCGACGACTTCCTGCGCGCAATGATGCGCGACGTGGCGTGGGGATTTTTCTACGGCTGGGTCAATTTTGACGAAGTGATCGGTACGCGCAATCACTACGGCCGCGTGGACATGTATGCCGGTTCGTATAACGCGAGCTTCAAGGAAGCGGGCGTCGACTACACGCAGCAGTTCGAAACGCCGCTGATCATGGCGACGTTCAAGGCGATCCTGAAGGACTGGGTCAACGAAGGGTTCGATCCGTTCGCGGCTCCCGAGGAAACGGGTTCGGCATTCGGTATCAAGCACGGCGACAATATTGGCGCAATCGAGCGCACGCGCATTGCGACGAAACGCATGCCGGGAATCGTGGGTGATTCGCCGTTGCGCGACGACCTCCCGGTCAACCGGCAGTTCGCAGACGTTGGCCAGGACGAGCCGGAGATCCACGCCGCACCGGGCTTCGAACATGAGCTGCATGCGTTCAGTCTTTTCAAGTACCTCTCGCGTTCGGACGTGACCTGGAATCCATCGGTGACATCGGTGTGCAAGCAGAGTCTCTTTTGCCCGACCACCGAGGAATTCATGCTGCCGGTTTTTCACGGCAACGACCGCGTGGAGTGGTTCCTGCAACTCTCCGACCAGATCATCTGGGACGTCGGCGACAAGGATACGGGCGAACCCCGCGCCCGCATCACGATGAACGCCGGCGACATCGCCGCCATGCCGGCCGATATTCGCCACAAGGGTTATTCGCAAAAGCGTTCTATGTTGCTTGTGTGGGAGAACGCAACGCCTGATCTGCCCAGGCGTTACGAGAGCGGCGAACTCCCGCCGTATCCCGTGCCGCTTTAAACCCCTTTTTCGTCTATCCAGGTCCCGAACGACGCAGGCCCCGCCGGCGTCGCGGGCAGGGCTTTGTCTTCAGCCTTTATCAGGCAGGACCACCATGCAAACGCAACTGTTCATCAATGGCCGTTTCGTTCCCGCCGAGAGCGGTGAAACGCTGGCATCACTCAACCCGCACGACAACTCCGTGATCGCCCAGGTGTCGATGGCCGGGCCAGCGGATATAGACCGCGCCGTTGCCGCGGCGAAGGCCGCTTTCCCGAAGTGGAGCAACATGGCGGCGATGGATCGAGGCCGCCTGCTGCTCAAGCTGGCCGACGCCATTGAAGCGAATGCCGATGAACTGGCCCGGCTCGAATCCCTGGATACGGGTCATCCGATTCGCGATACCCGCAACCTTGACGTCCCGCGCACGGCCGTCACGTTCCGCTATTTCGGCGGCATGGCGGACAAGTTCGAAGGGTCGGTTGTGCCGGTCGAAGCGGGCTTCCTGAACTATGTGACACGCGAACCGGTCGGCGTGGTCGGGCAGGTGGTGCCATGGAATTTCCCGCTGATGTTCACTAGCTGGAAAATGGCGCCCGCGCTCGCCGCCGGCAATTGCGTGATCATGAAACCGGCCGAACTCACGCCGCTTTCCAGTCTCGCGATTGCTGAACTGATGGCCGAGGTGGGTTTCCCGCCGGGCGTGGTCAATATCGTTCCCGGTCTCGGTCAGGTGGCGGGGCAATATATCGCCGAGCATCCGGAGATCAGCAAGGTGGCGTTCACCGGCTCGACCGCAGTCGGGCGCAAGGTCGTGCAGGCTTCCGCAGGCAATCTCAAGAAGGTGCAACTTGAACTGGGCGGCAAGGGTGCGAACGTCGTATTCGCCGATGCGAACCTTGACGCGGTGGTGCAAGGATCGGCGTTCGGGATCTTTCATAACCAGGGGCAGGCGTGTATTGCGGCATCGCGGCTGATCGTGCATGACTCGGTTGCGGACGAACTGCTTGAGCGTTTTATCGCGTTGGCGCGCTCGATCAGGATCGGCGATCCGCTCGATCCGGCGACCGAGATGGGGCCGCTGACGTCGCGTCATCATCGTGACCGGGTGCTGTCTTATGTCGATGTCGCGCGCGAGCAGGGTGGCCGCATTCTCTCAGGCGGCAAGGCGCCGGATAACACCGCGCTTGCCAATGGTTGTTACGTCGAACCGACTATTGTCGCGGCGAAGCCAGGGGATCGCGTGTCGCAGGAAGAGGTGTTCGGACCGTTCGTTACGGTGAGCACATTCGGGAGCGACGAAGAGGCCCTGGCCATTGCAAACGGCACCGAATACGGCCTTGGCGCCGGCATGTGGACACGCGACCTGCAACGCGCGCATCTCTTTGCGCGGCAGTTGAAAAGCGGCATGGTCTGGATCAATTGCTATAAGCGCGTGAGCGCGGCGTCACCATTCGGCGGCGTGGGATCGAGTGGCTATGGCCGCGAGATGGGCTTTGAAGTCATGCGCGAATACACGCAGCCGAAGTCGGTCTGGGTGAACGTCGACGCCGACATTCCGCCTTACTACCCGCGCTGATCATGGACCCGTTCACCTATCAGGGGTTGCCTTCACGCGTGGTGTTCGGCGCGGGCAGTATCAGCCACCTCGAGCGCGAGATCGATTTGCTGGGGGCCAGGCGGGCCATCGTGCTGTCCACGCCGGAGCAGCGCGAACAGGCCGAAGTGTTCGCCGCGCGACTCGGCTCGCGGGCGGTCGGGGTGTTTTCGAAGGCAGTCATGCATGTGCCTGTCGAGACCGCGCAGGCGGCACGCGACTACGCCGCGAAGCTGGGCGCCGACTGTGCCGTGGCAATAGGCGGCGGCTCCACGACGGGCCTCGGCAAGGCAATTGCGCTCACCTCATCGCTGCCGATCCTTGCGGTTCCAACCACGTACGCCGGCTCGGAAATGACGCCTGTCTACGGGCTTACCGAAGGCGGGTTGAAGAAGACCGGCCGTGATCTGCGGGTGTTGCCGAAGACGGTGATCTACGATCCCGAGTTGACGCTGTCGCTGCCCGCCTCGATTTCTGTCACGAGCGGCATCAACGCAATCGCGCACGCCGCGGAAGGACTCTACGCGCAGGATGCGAATCCGATTACCGCATTGATGGCGGAGGAGGGTATTCGCGCGCTGGGAGCGGGTATAGGCCGCGTCGTATCACGCCTCGACGATCTCGATGCCCGCGCCGATTGCCTCTATGGCGCGTGGCTGTGCGGCGCTGTGCTCGGCAGCGTTGGCATGGCGTTGCACCACAAGCTATGCCACACGCTCGGGGGCACCTTCAACTTGCCGCATGCCGAGACACACACCATTGTGTTGCCGCATGCCCTTGCATACAACCGCGAAGCCGCACCGCTCGCGATGCAGCGGATCGCGCGAGCACTTGGGGCCTCGGATGCTGCGCAAGGCGTGTTCGATCTTGCCCGTGACAACGGCGCGCCGACGGCGTTGAAGGATATCGGCATGAAGGAATCGGATATTGGCGTCGCGCTGGATATTGCGTTGAAGACCCCTTACTGGAATCCGAGGCCACTCGAGCGTGCCGCATTGCGGACGTTGCTCGAAGCCGCTTACGAAGGCCGCCGCCCCGACTGACTACCCTGTGTCAGGCACGCAAGAAGGCCGGCACAGAACGATAAAAGATTGAAGGAGACAAACATGGATGATCATTCCATCGACGGCACTCGCCGTCATTTCGTAAAGCTGGCGGCGGGCGGTACGCTTATCGCAGCCTCGCCGCTGTTTGCGCGCATCGCGAACGCTGCCAGTTCGCGCACACTGAAGATTGGTTACGTGTCGCCACAAACCGGTCCGCTCGCGCCGTTCGGAGAAGCGGACCGCTTTGTGATCGCGCAGATGCAGGCGGCGCTTAAAGACGGCATCGCAATCAATGGCAAGCAGTATCCGGTGGCGATTCTGGTCAAGGACAGTCAGTCGAATCCGAACCGCGCCGGCGAGGTGGCGAATGACCTGATCCTGAAGGACAAGGTCGACATCATGCTGGTCTCGGGCACGCCGGAGACCGCCAATCCCGTGAGCGACGCGTGCGAGATCAACGAGATGCCGTGCGTCTCCACGGTCGTCCCGTGGCAACCCTGGTTCTTCGGCCGGAAGGGCGATCCCAAGAAGGGCTTTCGTTTTACGTATCACTTCTTCTGGGGCCTTGAAGATGTGATCGCCGTGTACACCGGCATGTGGCAATCGGTGCAGACCAACAAGTCGGTCGGTGGACTTTTCCCCAACGACGGCGACGGCAACGCATGGGGTGACAACAAGCTCGGCTTTCCTCCCGTGCTCGCGCAAAAGGGCTTTACGCTGAAGGACCCCGGCCGCTTTCAGTCCATGACGCAGGACTTCTCGGCACAAATCGCAGCGTTCAAGCAAGGCGGTGCGCAGATCGTGACGGGTGTCGTGATTCCACCCGACGCGAAGAATTTCCTGGTGCAGGCGCGCCAGCAGGGGTTCAAGCCAAAGGTCATTTCTATTGGGAAGGCGTTACTTTTTCCGACATCGATTGAAGCGCTGGGCGATCTTGGCGAGGGCCTCTCAACGGAAGTGTGGTGGTCTCCCTCGCACCCGTTCAAGTCGTCGCTGACGGGACAGTCGGCCCGCCAGTTAGCCGACGCATACGAGAAGGCCACGTCGAAACAATGGACGCAACCCATCGGCTTTGCGCACGCGCTGTTCGAGATCGCGGTGGACGCTCTTAAGCGCAGCAAGGACGTGGACTCGAACGAAGCGATTCGCGACGCGGTGGCATCGACGAAGCTCGATACGGTCGTCGGTCACGTTGCATGGGGGAGCGGGCCGGTGAAGAACGTCGCGAAGACGCCGCTGGTTGGTGGTCAGTGGGTCAAGGGGCAGACGCATCGCTTCGACCTGGCGATCGTGAACAACCAGCTCGCGCCGAATGTGCCGCTGTCAGGCCCGCTCAAGTTGATCGGATAGAGGGAGAGGCGAGCATGAACTGCGTTCTCAGATTGACGGACGTCTCGAAGAGCTACGGCGCGCTGAAGGTCACTGACAACATCAGCTTCGCGATCGAGCAAGGAGAGACTTACGGGATTCTCGGACCGAACGGCGCGGGAAAGACGACCCTTTTCAACCTCATCAGCGGCGACGTACGGCCGGACGCAGGCACGATCGAATTTGACGGAAGCAATATCGGCAAGCTGGCACCGTATCGCCGGTGCATGGCGGGTATCGGCCGCTCGTATCAGGTGCCGCGACCCTTCGGCGGGATGACGGTGTTCGAGAACCTGCTGGTAGGAGCCACCTTTGGCGGCGGGTTGAAAGAACGTGAAGCAGCCGACCTGTGTATCGATGTACTTGAACGTACCGGCCTCAAGCGCCGCGCGGACCAGTTGGCCGGCACGCTTACGCTGCTGGACCGCAAGCGTCTTGAGCTTGCTCGTGCACTGGCGACCCGGCCCAAACTTTTGCTGCTAGATGAAATAGCAGGCGGCCTGACGGAGCCGGAGACACACGAACTCGTCGATGAAATCCGCGGTGTCAAGGAACAAGGGGTGACGATTGTTTGGATCGAGCATGTGGTGCATGCGTTGCTCGCCGTCGCCGACCGGTTGCTGGTCATTCACTTCGGCAAACGTCTTGCCCAAGGCATCCCCGCCGCCGTGATGGACGACCCCGAAGTCAGGCGTGTCTATCTCGGCCTGGAGGCTTGATCGTGGAGGCCATTCTTGAAACTCGCGGACTGACCGCCTTTTATGGCGATTTCCAGGCGCTTTTCGGTATCGACGTGAGGGTCGAGCGCGGCGAAGTGATCGCGTTGATCGGCTCGAACGGTGCGGGAAAATCCACCTTCCTGAAGGCGCTGGCCGGACTCCTGCCTGCGCCTGAGCAGCAGATTTCCTACAAGGGCGAGGCGATCGGCGGCATGCCGGCTGCACGCGTTGTCGGAAAGGGGATCGCACTCGTCCCTGAAGGGCGGCGGCTCTTCGCCAGCCTGTCCGTTGAAGAAAACCTGCGGCTTGGCGCTTATTCTTCGCGGCTCGGGCGCTGGACCCTGGACACCGTCTATACGCTTTTTCCCATCCTGAAGGAGCGCCGCCATCATCCGGCAACCGCGTTGTCCGGCGGTCAGCAGCAGATGGTTGCACTCGGCCGCGCATTGATGAGTAATCCGGACCTTCTCATGTGCGACGAACTTTCTCTCGGTCTTGCACCGGTCGTGGTCAGGGAAATCTATGCCGCGCTGCCGTCGATTGTCGGAGAAGGTATGAGTGCGATCGTCGTCGAGCAGGACGTGCAACTGGCGCGACGCGTGTCGAAGCGCTTCTATTGCTTTCAGGAAGGCCGCGTGTCGCTGGCGGGCGCCTCGGCCGAGGTGTCCGACGAAGCTATCACGCGAGCCTATTTCGGAGCGGTCTCATGAGTTCACTCATCAATATCCTCTTGCAGGGCGTGTTGCTCGGCGCCCTTTATGCGCTCTTCGCAATGGGCCAGTCGCTGGTGTTCGGCGTCATGCGCCTGACCAATACCGCGCATGGCGACTTCATCGTGCTGCTGGTCTTTGTCCTGTTCGTCCTGACAAACCTGGCTCATATGCCGTTGTGGGCTGCTGTGCCGGTGTTGATCGGGATCGCATTCTGCGGGGGATATGCGGTGCAATACACCGTGCTCAATCGCGTCAGCAGCCGGGATCCCCTGCCGTCGCTCGTGGTCACCTTCGGTCTCTCGATCGTGATCCAGAACGTGCTGCAGGAAGTGTTTTCCGCGGACCCACGCTCGCTTGCGACCGGTGGTTTCGAATCGATGAGCATGGCGTTGCCCGGCGGTATAGCGCTCGGACTTTTGCCGCTGCTTACGCTTGTCGTCGCAGTCGTGGCCACGCTTCTCCTGCAGTGGCTCTTTGCCCGCACGCCGCTCGGCCGCGTCTTTCGCGCCACGTCCGACGACCGCGAGATCGTCCAGCTGATGGGCGTCTCGCCACGCAGGACGTTCGCTCTTGCAATGGGCATTGCGTTCGTGCTGATCGCGCTTGCCGCGACGCTTTATGCCTTGCGTACCGCCGTTTCTCCGTCCGATGGTCCCGCGCTCCTGCTCTATGCGTTCGAGGCGGTAATCATTGGGGGGATGGGCTCGTTCTGGGGAACGTTCCTCGGCGGAATCGCACTCGGCGTGGCGCAGCAGATCGGTTTCCATATCGACCCGGGCTGGGGCATCTGGCTGGGACATGTGCTGTTTCTGGCGCTGCTGACGATCCGGCCGCAAGGCCTGTTGCCCAAGACCGCGTGATGAGCGCCGGGAGGTTACGCACATGAACGTCAATGAACGACATTTCGAAATCCGGCGGGCAACGCGTGCGAGCAGGGTGGCCGTGTTCGTGCTGTTGATTGTCGCGGTACTGGTCGCCAGTTTCCCGTATTGGGCCGGCCGCGACACGTTGCGCGACTTCACGCAGATCGCCGCGTACCTGGTCTTTGCCATGATGTGGAACCTGCTTGGCGGTTACGGCGGAATGGTGTCGATCGGACAACAGGCGTATTTCGGTATTGGCGGATACGCCATGCTGATACTCGCAAACTACGGTGACCTGTCGCCCTTTGTCGCCGTGCCGGTTGCGGCTATGATTGCCGCGCTGATCGCGGTGCCGGTCTCCCTGGTCGCGTTCCGGCTTGCGGGCGGGTACTTCGCCATAGGCACATGGGGGATCGCCGAGGTCTTCCGCCTGACAGTGGCGAACGTGTCCTGGCTAGGCGGAGGGTCGGGCACGAGCTTGACCGGTCTACAAGACATTCCCAGGTCCTTGCGCGAGTCGCTGACGCTGTGGCTGGCACTGGCAATCGTGGTGGCCGCTATCGGCTTGCTATATGTCTTCCTGCGCTCGAAACAGGGTCTCGCGCTCACTGCCATGCGCGACAACGCGGTGGCGGCGAACAGTCAGGGTGTCGATGTGAAGCGCGCCCGGTTCGTCGTGTATCTCGTTTCGTCAGGGGGCGCCGCGCTCGCGGGCGGACTCTATTTCGTGAGCAACCTGCGGATCTCCCCCGACGCCGCGTTCTCCGTGAACTGGACCGCTTTTGCGATTTTCATCGTGATGATAGGCGGCTTGGGAACGCTTGAAGGACCGATCATCGGCACGTTGATATTTTTCCTGCTGAACAAGTTCCTGTCGGACTTCGGGACCTGGTATCTGATCGGACTGGGCACGCTTGCCATTGTCGTCACGATGTTTTTCCCTCAGGGATTGTGGGGTTACGTATCGCGACGGTTCGGACTGCAACTTTTCCCCGTCGGCCGGCGTGTCGTGTTTCTTGAGCCGGGGGCGATGATTCAACCTGCGCGCACGGAATCGGCAGACCGCCGGCATGCGGCGCACTGACGATAGCAGGAGTAAGGCGGCATGAACGATGCAGCGAGCAATAGCAATGGCGTGCCCCTCTGCATTCTCGACGACGTGCCGGACGGTGGCGGTCTCGAGGCACGGGCAGAGGTCGTGGTGCTGCGCCGAGGAGACAGCGCGTGGGCTTACCGCAATGTATGCCCGCACTTCTCCATACCGCTGAACTATGAGCCGAACACGTTTTGGGCCTATGGCGGGGAGCTTCTCATGTGTGCCCATCACAGCGCGATGTTCCGGTTCGAGGACGGCGTGTGCGTTGATGGTCCATGCCTTGGGGCACGCCTGACCCCCGTGCCCATCCGCACTGAGGGCAGGAGAATATTTGCCGATGAATAGGCGCGGAAACCGCTATTCCTGCAAGGCAACCAGTGAACCGGCCGCTTCGCCGCGCTTGAACGCCTCAATGTCCCTATACCTCGCACCGGGATGCCCGGCCGGCAGCAAGCGCCCCTTGCCAAACAGTTTTTCGCGCAGCGTACCGGGCGTATATTCCTGGCGATAAACGCCGCGCCGTTGCAACTCCGGCACCAGGTAATTGACGATGTCCTCGAAGGTCTCGTGCGCGACCGCATACGCAAGATTGAAGCCGTCCACGCCGGTTTCTTCCACCCAGGTTTGCAGGATATCGGCAACGGTTGCCGCCGAACCCACGAACACCGGTCCCATGCCGCCAATACCCCCCCATGCCGCGAGTTCGTCGATGGTCCAGGATTTTGCACCGCCTGCCAGATGTTCGATGGCGGAGACAATGGCGTTGGTTTCCACCTTCTTCACCAGATCGGTTGGCGCGTACTGACCGAAGTCGACGCCCGTCCAACCCGACATGAACACAAGCGAGCCGTCGTATGACGTGTAGCGGCGGTACTCCTCGAACTTTGCTTGCGCCTTGGCATCCGTCTCGTCCACGATGACCGTGACCAGGTTGTAGATCAGCAAGGCGCCCGGATCACGTCCGCCAAGCGCTGCCTGTTCGCGGACGTCGGCAACATAGGCCTTCAGCACTTCCTTCGTCGGGGCTGCGACGAACACGCACTCGGCGTGCCGGGCGGCGAACGCCTTCCCTGCACCCGACGCACCGGCCTGATAGAGCACGGGAGTGCGCTGGGGCGAGGGTTCGCAAAGATGGTAGCCGGGCACGTCGAAGTATTTGCCGTGGTGACCTATCTCATGCACCTTCTCGGGGTGCGTAAACACCCGGTTGTGCCGGTCGCGGACCACGGCATCGTCTTCCCAGCTTCCCTCGAACAGCTTGTACAGCACCTCGATATATTCCGCCGCCACTTCATAGCGGTTGGCGTGCTTGCGCAAGCCGCCTTCGCTGATATTCTTCGCACCGCTTTCCAGATACGACGTCACGATATTCCATCCCACCCGGCCTTTCGTGTGATGGTCAGCTGTCGAAAGCCGCCGGGCGAATGTGTAGGGATGCTCGAAGGTCGTCGACGCCGTGATGCCGATTCCCAGGTGCTCGGTCACCATCGCGATAGGCGCTGCGAGCTGCAGGGGATCGTTGACGGGGATCTGCGCCGCTTGATGGATCGCGTGATAGTTGCTGCCCTTGTAGACGTCGTAGTAACCGATCACATCGGCTATGAAAATGCCGTCGAAGAAACCCTTCTCGAGGATTTTTGCAAGATCCGTCCAGTACTCGAGATCCTTGTATTGCGATGACCGGTCGCGTGGATGAGACCACAGGCCCGGCGACTGATGACCGACGCAGTTCATCTCGAACGCATTGAAATGGATGGTTTTGCTCATGGCTGCCGGCTTCCCGATATTCACGCTAACAACCGGACAATCTAGTCTTCGAATGGACTGTGTGCTCCAACAATTTCAGCTTTGCATAGGTGCGTGGCTGCAAAGGCTCGTGCTTCCGTTCAGTGCGTGCGGCAGATCATGATGGCTTGCCCCTTGGGGTTCATATCGAAAGAAAAACTCCTTCTTTGCGTGACGAGATGGCTGTCCGTATAAAGCTTCTTTGCCATGCAACCCGCAAGCCCGAGGAGGCGAATCTTGAGCACTGTCGACATTGAAACCGCCCTGCCTGCGTCACTGCCGATCGGATCGGCCAGCGATGTGTCGCGCCTGATCAACACAAGCCTCTCGAAGAATAATCACGCGCGCGTGATTGTCTTGCTCGCACTGGGCGGCGTGTTTCTCGACGCATACGATCTGACGACGCTCTCGTATGGCATTCAGGACGTCACGCGTGAATTCAACCTGACCCCGGCGCTAAGCGGCTTCGTCAGTTCATCCATCATGATCGGGACGATTCTCGGCAGCCTTGCCGGTGGATGGCTGACGGACAAGATCGGCCGCTACCAGGTCTTCATGGCCGACATGCTGTTCTTCGTTGTTGCGGCCATTGCCGCCGGGCTCGCGCCGAATGTCTGGGTGCTGATCGCGGCAAGGTTCGTGATGGGGTTGGGCGTGGGTATCGACCTGCCCGTTGCCATGGCGTTCCTCTCGGAGTTTTCGAAATTCAATGGGCGTGGCAACAAGGCGTCACGGCTCGCGGCGTGGTGCCCGATGTGGTATGCGGCGTCATCGGTGTGTTTCCTGATCGTGTTTGCGTTGTACTTCTTTCTGCCGGCTCAGCACGCCGACTGGCTCTGGCGGGCGTCGCTGATCTTTGGGGCCGTGCCGGCACTGATCATCATCATGGTTCGCAGCAAGTTCATGAATGAGTCGCCGTTGTGGGCGGCGAACCAGGGCAATCTTAAAGAAGCGGTGCGTATCTTGCGTGAGTCGTATGGCATTCACGCGCATGCCGTGGACGATACGCAAGAGCAGAAAGCATCGAAGCAGCCGCCGGTCAAATTCCGCGTGCTGTTCCAGCGGCCCTATCTGCAGCGGACGCTCGTTGCCAGCGTGATGAATCTTTGCATCCCGTTCGAATACACGGCGATCGCCTTTTTCCTGCCGTCCATACTGTCCCAATTCCTGGGAGCCGGTGTGTTCGAAACAATCGCGGCATCGCTTGGGCTGAACGTGTTGTTCGCGCTGGCAGGCGGTCTGCTCGGCATGCGGCTGGCTTATAAATTTCCTTCGCGTCACGTTGCAATCGCGGGCTTCGCATTGCAGTTTGTTTCGTTGATTGCGCTCGCGCTGATAGGACATCCGCAGGCGGCGCTCGGTATTGGCCTTGCCGTACTGATGTTGGGTACATGGTTGTTCGCTGAAGGTTTCGGCCCGGGCGCGCAGATGATGATCTATCCGGCCTTGTCTTACCCGACTTCCATTCGTGGTACCGGTGTAGGTTTTGGCCGGTCGCTGGCTGGCATTGGAAGTGCGCTCGCGTTGTTCGTGCTGCCCATCCTCAAGGCTCGTTTTGGCACCGACATGTTCTGGATCGTTGCGTTGGCCGCCGTGATTCCTATCGTGTTCCTGGTGCTGATCCGCTATGAGCCGACCGCACACGATATCGACGACGAAGACGCGCCAACGCCGGCAACAGCGTGAGCGCCGACCTGCCTATGCTGGTCGCGCGCTCGGTATCGAAACGCTTCGGCCCGACTGTCGCGCTCGATCGATTCGACCTCTCTGTTGCGGCGGGCGAGGTCGTGGCGTTGATGGGCGCGAACGGGGCGGGAAAGTCCACGATCGTCAAGATACTGAGCGGCGTCTATCCCGGCGACGGAGGGTCGCTTGAACTGCACGGCAAGCCGTACGCGCCGGCCTCTCCGCAGGAAGCGAAGGCGCTCGGCGTAGCGACAATGCATCAGTCGATCGCCGACACGGTCGTGCCCACGCTGTCGGTCGCGGACAACCTCCTGCTCGATCGTTTCAACAACGCGGCCACGCCATGGTTTGTCAGGCCCGCGGCGCGGCTCGAGGAGGCGCACTCCATGGCTGCGCTGGTTGGCCTCGACGTCGACCTGCGCGCGCCGTTGTTCACGCTGTCGCTTGCGACAAGGCAGCTCGTCACGTTGGCCCGGGCGCTGGCGGCCAGGCCGTCCTTCCTCATACTCGATGAACCAACGGCAAGCCTCTCGGCTGCGGAAGCCGAGCGTCTCTTTACCGCACTCGACATGCTGCGCAAGCGTGGTGTCGCCATGCTGCTGGTCTCGCATCGGTTAGGTGATCTCAAGCGAATGGCGGACAGGGTGGTCATCGTCCGTGATGGCCGGCTGGTAGCCAATCTGAAGACGCCGATTGATTTCGACGACGCCACTGAAACCATGATCGGCCGTGCGTTGCCGAGGACGCGCCAACGAAGAACGGTGCGTTCGACGGCGGATGAGGGGCTTCAGGTCCGAGGCCTGAAATTGTTCCCCGGTGCGGATAGCCCCGCGCTCGACTTCGACGCCGCTCGCGGCGAGATCGTCGCGTTTGCGGGACCTCTGGGCGGCGGCAAGTCGCGGCTGGCGCGGACGCTGTTTGGTATCGAACGCGTGGTCGCGGGCACGATGACACTCGATGGCCAGCCGTGGCAGCCGCGCTCCGCTGCCGAGGCAATCCGCGCGGGCGTCTTTCTTGTAGGCGAGGACCGCTGGAGCTCGTCGCTCTTTCCGGACAGCGTGCCATTCGCGTCTATAGAAGGCACGTTGAGTTTCCCGTTCCTCTCAAACTGGTTCAGGGGCGGGTGGGTGAACAGGTCGCGCGAACGCCGCGAGGCCGCGTCCGCTATCGGGCGCTTCTCCATTCGATGCAACGGTCCGGAGGACCGCGTGGTCAACCTCTCGGGCGGCAACCAGCAAAAGGTCGTGCTTGCCCGCTCGCATGCAGAACCCGCCCGCCTGTTGTTGCTTGACGAACCGTTCCAGGGTGTTGACGCCGGCGCTCGCGCGGACATTGCCGATGTGCTGCGAGCGAATGCGGCGGATAGGGTGACGCTGGTGTTCGTCAACGCTATCGAAGAGGCGTTTGAAGTCGCGGACCGCGTGCTGCACTTCGACCGTTCGATCATTGAAACAAACATTGAAGATCTTGCCGGAGCCTGACGCATGAAACTTGGCGCTTCTACTGAAGCAAGCTCCGTTACCCGAGCGGAGTTCAGACGCACCAGCGTCAGGACGCATCTGGAGCGTAGCGGCATCTTGCTGTTGCTCGTGGCGATGGGTGCGGTATTCACCTGGCGTGAGCCGGCATTCCTGAGCGTGGACAATCTGTTCAGCATCTTGCAGGCCGCGTCGATTGTCGCGCTTCTGGCCGTGGGCGTCAGCATTACGCTGGCGGTAGGCGGCTTCGATTTGTCGGTCGGGAGCACGGCCGCAACGGCGCAGATGGCCGCGAGCTACGTGCTTGTTGTGTGGCATGGCAACGCGCTTGCCGCTGTTGCGGCGTGCCTGGCGTTAGGTGTCAGTGCGGGCCTTTTTAATGGCTTGCTGATCACGCGTCTTCGTGTCCCGGACCAGCTTGCCACCCTCGGAACCTTGTTCCTGCTGGCGGGGCTGCAACTGATTCCAACGGGCGGGCGTTCGCTCGCAACCGGCACGATCCTGCCGGACGGCACGGAGACCACCGGGACGTTTCCTGCGGCCTTCCTGGCGTTGGGCCGGGCTCGCTGGTTTGATGTCGTGCCGGTGCCGGTCATTGTGCTCGCCGTGGTGACGCTGGTCGCGGTGCTCGTCATGGAATTCACACGATGGGGTCGTGTGCTCTACGCAACCGGCGGCAACGAGACGGCCGCGCGGCTCGCCGGTGCGCCTACGGCCCGTTATCGCGTGGCGGCGTATGTCGCATCGGGCGTGATCGCTTCACTCGGCGGCGCGTTGATTGCCGCACGCGTCGGGCGTGGCGACGTTGGCGCCGGAAATTCACTGCTTCTGGATGCGGTCGCCGCCGCGCTGATCGGTTATGCGGTATGGGGTGCGAAGCGTCCCAACGTCCTGGGATCCGCCGTTGGCGCGGTGTTTGTCGGCGTGTTGCTCAACGGACTGACCATGCTCAATGCGCCGTACTACATGCAGGATTTCATCAAGGGTGCGTTGCTGGTCGGCGCGCTCGCCTTCACGTTTAGCATCGGCAAGCAAGGGGGGCGGTGAATCCAGTTCGGCAACAGCGTCTAAGAAGCAATGGAGCTAAGCGTAGAAGGATTCGCTTGATGTCCTTAGCGTTATCGTTCGGTTTGAACCCGGTCATGGCGCTGCTAGATTGATGTCGATCCGACACAAAAAAGGGTAAGCATGTCAGCCATTCCGCAAAATACAGCGGCACGTCCCGCATCACTCCATCCAGACGGATCTACAGGGAAAGCCCCCGCGCATATCATCCGCGATGACGCTGAAGCCATTGCGCGCGCCCACGAAGTGGCCGCTCGTCTTGCAGAACACGCTAGTGAGCGTGATCGCGAGCGGCGCTTGCCCCACGAGGAAATCGACTGGTTTTCGCAAGCCGGCCTATGGGCAATCACCGTGCCCAAAGAGTATGGCGGTGCGGGTGTGTCCTATGTAACGCTGACGGAAGTCATCAAGATCATCGCCGCGGCCGATCCCTCGCTCGGACAGTTGCCCCAGAACCATCTGGGTCTCGTCGATGTCATTGCGCTCACCGGAACTCACGAGCAGAAGCAGTTTTTCTTCGGCGAGATATTGCGGGGGAAGCGTTTCGGCAACGGCTTTTCGGAGAAGGGCACGAAACACGTCCTGGACCTGAAGACACGCGTCACGGCTCAGGGTGACGAGTATGTTGTCCACGGCACGAAGTTCTATTCGACCGGCGCGCTGTTCGCGCATTACGTGCCTGTCCTGGGTCTCGACGACGAACGCCGTGGCTGGCTTGCCTACATTCCAGCGGGTACGGAGGGTTTGCAGGTTATCGATGACTGGTCCGGTTTCGGTCAACGCACGACGGCGAGCGGCACGGTTATCGCAGACCAGGTGCGGGTTCCGGCATCGCACGTATTTCCGGCGTTTCGCGTCTCGGACCAACCGACGCTCAATGGCCCGATTTCCCAGATCATCCAGGCGGCTATCGATGCGGGTATCGGACGTGCAGCGGTAGACGACACCCTGAAGTTCGTACGCGAGCGCTCGCGTCCGTGGATAGATAGCGGTGTGGAGCGCGCAAGCGACGATCCGCTTGTAGTGCGTGAGGTAGGTCATCTTCACATTCAATTGCACGCCGCCGAGGCGTTGCTCGAACGCGCCGCGCGTACGCTCGACGCAATTGCAAGCCAGGCGCGGGCGCCAAGTGAGGACGATATCGCGCGTGCATCGGTGGCGGTCGGTGAGGCGAAAGTATTGACCACCGAGATCGCCTTGCTTGCGAGTGAAAAGCTGTTCGAACTGGCGGGCACGCAGTCGACCCTTGCTGCGCACAACCTGGATCGTCACTGGCGCAATGCGCGTACGCATACGCTGCACGACCCGGTGCGCTGGAAATATCACCTTGTGGGCAACTACTACCTGAATGGCATCAAACCGGCGCGCCACCCGTGGAATTAAAACGGGTCGCCGATAAAAAGGGCGGTGGCGCGTAGTCAGCAAAACCATACGACGGCGCCTTGTCGCCGCACGCTTGTTCCTACGCTTTCAATCACGGAAACGGAAACTATCCTTCATGCTTAAACCTATCGGCCGTTTGTTCGCCGCCGCATTGCTTGCCGGAAGCATCACCGCCTATGCAGCAGGCGGCTTATCCAATGCTCCCGCGCCCTTCAATAAAGGCGGTGTCAGGATCGCGTTGGTCAACTATCTCTCGACCGGCGATTTCTTTCAGGCTTATGAAGCGGGTGCGCAAAAGCAGGCCAAAGCACTTGGCGTCGACTTGCGTATTTACGAGGGCCGTCAGGACGCCGCTCAGCAACGTGACCAGATCCAGCAAGCAATCAATCTGGGCGTTTCAGCGATCATCGTCAATCATGGCCTGCCGGAGTCCTTGAAGGACGTGGTGCAGGTGGCGCTTGATAAAGGCATCAAGGTGGTGGCGTTCGACGTTGACCTGGGGAATCCGAAAGTGCCGCAGATCGAGCAGAGCGACCACGATCTCGCGACATTGCTGCTCAATCAGGCGGTAAAAGATAACGGCGATGCATTTGCCGCCGCGTATGTCTATGTGCCGGGTTTTGCGCCGCTTGACCGGCGCGACGCGGTCTGGAAGGCGTTCAAGACCGAGCATCCAAAGGTCAGGGAGGAGGCGCGGTTCGGTACGGTGGACAATCCGATTGCGCAGTCGGTGGCCAACCAGGCAGCGGCCGCGTATAGGGCGCATCCCGATGTGCGTGTGGTGTTCGCGCCGTATGACGAGTTCGCTCGCGGCGCGAAGCTGGCTGCGGACGAGGCAGGCATTGCTTCGAAGGTTCGCATTTATAGCGCCGATATATCGACGGCTGATATAGAGGCGATCCGGGCGCCCGGGAGTCCGTGGGTCGCCACTGCCGCGACTAATCCGGCCGTGGTGGGTGCGGTCTCGGTGCGAGCCGCAGCGCTGCTTGTGGCGGGCCAGGACCCGGGGCACAGGATTGAAATAAAACCCGCGTTGATCACGCGCGACGATCTGGTCAAGAACGATATCCGCACAATTGCAGATCTTGAGTCCCGGTTCGTGGACTTCAGGCGGGCCGATGTAGCCAGGGCCGACTGGATTCCCGAGGTTCGTGATTAAAGGTAATGGATAGTTGATTCGCTATCCTGATGAATAAAACCATCTATAGTGCAATGCGGATCTTCTCACTTGGCGCTGGCCTGGCCCAGCGTCTTCTGCGCCTCCGCGGCGTTGTCCTTGCTGACGAGAATCGACGGTACATAGGTGGCGGGAGGCAACGTGCGATCGCCCGCCAGATACCGCGCTACGTTGTCCACAGCCGTCTTGCCGATGAGATAGGGCTGTTGTGCGACCACGGCCGCGGCGCAGGATTCCGGGTCCTTGACGAGCGCGATGAAGTCGGGACTGCCGTCGACGGCATAGGTTTTGATCTCCTGGCGATGCGCTGCGTCAATAGCCTGCGTCGCGCCGATCTGCGGTATATCCCACCCTGCCCAGATAGCCTGGACCGTACCCTTCGGATACTTGTTGAGTAACTGGCCGACCTGCGAGTAGGCGTCTTGCACCGTATTCGGAATCACGTCGCCCAGTTCGGGCTGAATGATCCTGATCTTCGGATACCACTTCAGCACCTCGCGTAACTCGTCATAGCGCATTGCCATGACCGGCACGCCGTAGAAGCCGTTGAAGACGAGAATATTGCCTTCGCCATGCAGGTCGCTGACGAGCTTCAATGCAAGCTGCTCGCCAATGTAAAAATTATCCGATGTCGTCACGTTGATGCTCGACGGGCTGGCGGTGTCGACGGTAAAGAGCGGGATGCCCGCTTCACGGATCTTCTTGAGCCACGGTTCAAGCACGGCCGCAGTGCCAAGCTGTTCGATGATGGCATCGGGCTTTTGCGCGATCAGTGTCTGGAGTTGCGCGATCTGCTGGCCATCCTTGCGGCCGCCGTCCATTGCAATGGGGATTCCCCCAAGCCGCGTCACTTCGTCTATTTGTCCCTTGAAGGCCTTCATGTCCCAGTAATGTTCGGTACCGGCGACGGAGATGCCAATCCGTTTGCCCTTCAGCGACGGCACGTCGGCCGCCGCCGGCGCGCAGAGCGCGGCGCTGGTGAGTAGCACGGTGAGCAAGGCCAGCACTCGTCTCCTGAACGCTCCATGAGCTTTCAGCGAAGCATGATGCTGTTCTTTACTTTTGTACTTAACCATGTCGAATGAAATTTTGCGCAATGAATGAAGGGTGTAAAGACCCGGATGAACGTCTTAATGCGACCATTGTATTTTCCTCGGCGTGCCGGCCGTAAAAAAGGGTAATCCAGGGACCGGAACGGGGCTTGGCGGAGCTATGAAGAATAGTAGTGAAGACGTGCCGAGGATGACAGAAGGCCCATTTCGGAACTATTGGTGTTCGCGCTGAGAACCTTGGTGAAAGAAACAGGCGGTCTGGATGGAGAAGGGTTTTCAATCAGTTCCTGGGCTCAAGCTAATCAGGATTCCTTTAAATATTGAAAAATTTCAGAACTTAAAGAAAAACCCCGCTCAGGCGAAGCGCCTGAGCGGGGTTTCAATCAAACGAACTGTGGTTCTTGCCGCGGGGTGTAATTAAATTATCGGCAGGCGTGTGGGCGGCTAAACGGTTCGCCCTCGGCTGAAGAGCCTCAGGATGGCCAGCAGGATCACGGCGCCGATCAACGCGGTAATCAGCGACCCTATGATGCCGCCGCCGAGGTGCAGGCCGAGCACGCCGCCCAGCCACCCGCCAATGAACGCGCCGACAATGCCGACGATGATGTCCACAATGATGCCGAAGCCGCCTCCATCAACGATCCGGCCGGCGAGTGCGCCGGCAATTCCGCCAATGATCAGCCAGAAGATGATTCCGTGCGAAACAGGTTCCATAGCGTTCTCCGTCAGGTGAAATGCGCGTAGCAGCGCTACCGGCATGGTGATAACAATACTTAAGGGAGGCACCTCGGGTTAGGTGATTTTCATGGTCCCCCTGGATCAATGAGCCTCTCGGTTAGAGCAAGCGGCGTGCCCGAAAGGGGCAATGTGGCAAGAACGACCGATTAACCAAGCTTGCGCTTAACGTTGCCAGCCGTCATCCGGCTAAACCCGAACCCGAATAGTCCCTCTAACGGCTTCTGATCCACTTTTGCTATCGGACCATCGAATAGTCGGATTGTTTTGCTATGAGAGCGCCCCTATAGTTCATTCATCAGCGGCTTTAAGCAGGCACCGAATCAGCAGGCGCCGCATCAAATGCCACCCTAAAGACAACAGGAGACACGATGAACCAGATCGATCTGGCCGGACGGACTGTGGTGATCACCGGCGGCGCGCGCGGTATTGGCTATGCGGTGGCGCAACGCGCGCTCGCCTCGGGTGCTGAGGTGGCGCTCTGGGACATCGACGCCGAGCGCCTTGAACGGGCACGCGGCGAACTCGCGAAGTCCGGCAAGGTCAGCGTCGCCGTGGTCGAACTGACGGAGGAAACATCGGTCGGGCAGGCAGTGCAGCAGACGCTGGAAGCGCACCGGAAGATTGATGTGCTGATCAACTGCGCGGGCATCACCGGCGGCAATGGCACGACCTGGGAACTGGCGCCGGACGTATGGCGCCGCGTGATCGATGTGAACCTGATCGGACCGTATCTCACGTGCCGTGCCGTGGTGCCGCATATGCTGAAGGAAGGTTATGGACGGATCGTGAATATTGCTTCGGTGGCGGGCAAGGAAGGCAACCCGAATGCGTCGCACTATAGCGCCTCGAAGGCGGGCCTGATCGGGCTCACGAAGTCGCTCGGCAAGGAACTCGCCACGCGCGGCATCCTGGTCAACGCGGTGACGCCGGCGGCTGCGAAGACCGAGATTTTCGATTCCATGTTGCAGCAGCATATTGACTACATGCTCTCCAAGATCCCGATGAACCGCTTCCTGTTGCCCGAAGAAGCGGCGTCACTGATCCTGTGGCTCAGCTCGGAAGATTGCGCGTTCAGCACGGCGTCGGTATTCGATCTGTCCGGCGGCCGCGCGACCTACTGAAGCCGCTTTGCGTGTCCCTGCCGGGGCCAGCTAGGCACGCTCGCTACATAAAAATATCTGGAGACACGCATGAGCGATACCGCTACTGCGGAAGATGCCGTCACGGCCCGAGTGATGCGTCGTCTGCTGCCGTTCCTGCTGCTGATGTACATGCTGGCGTTTCTCGATCGGGCGAATATTGGCTTCGCCCAGAAAGCACTGCAGCACGATACGGGTCTGTCGAATGCGGCCTTCGCGTTCGGGGCAGGCGTGTTCTTCGTGGGCTATGCGCTCTTTGAAGTGCCGAGCAATTTGCTGCTGCATCGCGTGGGCGCGAAGCTCTGGATGTGCCGGATCATGGTGACATGGGGGCTTGTTTCCGCCGCCATGGCGTTCGCGCACACGGCCACGGCGTTCTATGTGCTGCGCTTCGCGCTCGGTGTGGCCGAAGCGGGTTTCTTTCCGGGCATTGTGTATTACCTCACGCGCTGGTTTCCGCAATCGGCGCGAGCGAGGGCACTGGGCGTGTTCTATTTCGGCGCGCCGCTCGCGTTCATTTTTGGCAGCCCGCTGTCCGGTGCGTTGCTCGACCTGCATGGCGCGCTCGGTTTCGCGGGCTGGCAGTGGCTCTTCCTGGTGGAGGGTGTCCTCGCGTCCATAGTCGGCGTGTGGGCGTTCTGGTATCTCGACAATGATCCTTCCAAAGCGCGCTGGCTCAATGCCGCTCAACGCGAGTTACTGCTTGCGCGGCTCTCGCAGGACGCACAGGCAGCGTCCGCGCACGGACCGCGCAGCGTGCTTGCCGCATTGATCGATCCGCGAGTGCTGATCCTGTCGGCAGTGTATTTCCTGATTCAGATGTCCGTGTACGGCGTGATCTTTTATCTGCCGCAACAGGTGGCTGCCTTGCTCGGGGCCAACGTGGGGGCGAAGGTTGGTTTTGTCACGGCGATTCCCTGGCTATGTGCGGTGCTCGTTACGTGGACGGTGCCGCGTTACGCGGATCGCCATGGTCGGCATCGATGGCTCGCGGTGCTGATGCTCGTCGTAGCCGGTGCGGGTATTGCGGTATCGGGACTCGCGGGTCAACCCCTGATCTCGCTGATCGCATTGTGTTTCGCGGCCAGCGGCCTGATTGCAGCGCAACCGCTGTTCTGGACCTTCCCCACGCATTACCTGACCGGCGCCGCGGCGGCCGGGGCCATCGCGCTGATCAACTCCCTCGGCAGCCTCGGCGGGTTCGTGGCGCCCATGCTGCGCACGGCCGCAGAGCGAGCTTATGCATCGACGAGTGCGGGTCTCGTCCTGCTGGGACTCGTCGCGGTGCTTGCCGCCATTGCGATCATCGTGCTCGTGCGGCCCGCACGGGTATCCGCTCATACGCAAGACCCGTCGCATGGCGAGCGCGCCAAAGCGTCCTGAACATTAGAACCCTCAACGGAGTCCGATCATGTCCATGCCTACCATCCGCCACGTTCGCGCGTTCACCGTTCGCGGCGGCGGCGCCGACTATCACGACCAGGGCGCCGATCACTGGATCGACGACCATATCTCCACGCCCATGGCGCGTTACCCCGAGTATCGGCAAAGCCGCCAGTCCTTCGGCATCAACGTGCTCGGTTCGCTGGTCGTTGAAATTGAAGCGAGCGACGGCACGGTCGGTTTCGCGGTGACTACCGGCGGGGAGATCGGGGCGTTTATCGTGGAGAAACACCTGGCGCGTTTTCTTGAAGGTCAGCGGGTGACCGATATAGAAAAGATGTGGGACCAGATGTATTTCGCCACGCTCTATTATGGGCGCAAAGGCATTGTGCTGAATGCGATTTCGGGTGTCGATCTTGCGTTGTGGGATCTGCTCGCGAAGGTTCGCAAGGAGCCGGTGTTTCATCTTTTAGGTGGACCGGTACGCGACGAACTGCAGTTCTATGCAACCGGCGCACGTCCGGACCTGGCGAAGGAGATGGGGTTTATCGGCGGCAAGATGCCGTTGCAGCATGGACCCGCGGAAGGTGCGGAAGGACTCGCGAAGAACATCGCGAAGCTGGCCGATATGCGCGCGAAAGTAGGCGACGATTTCTGGCTGATGTTCGACTGCTGGATGAGCCTCGACCTGAACTATGCAACGCGGCTTGCGCACGCGGCTCACGAATATGGCCTGAAGTGGCTTGAAGAAGCGTTGCCGCCCGATGATTATTGGGGTTACGCCGAACTGCGGCGCTCGGTGCCGCGCGGCATGATGGTGACGACCGGTGAGCACGAAGCTACGCGCTGGGGTTTTCGCATGTTGTTTGAAATGGGCTGTGCCGACCTGGTTCAGCCGGATGTGGGATGGTGCGGCGGCATCACGGAACTGATCAAGATCTCCGCACTCGCAGACGCCCACAACGTGCTGGTCGTGCCGCATGGTTCTTCCGTCTATAGCTATCATTTCGTGGTGACCCGCCACAATTCTCCGTTCGCGGAGTTCCTGATGATGGCGCCGAAAGCCGACGAAGTCGTGCCCATGTTCAACCCGCTTCTGCTCGACGAACCCGTGCCCGTGAATGGCCGGATGAAGGTGCCGGAGACACCGGGTTTTGGTGTGCGGCTCAATCCCGAATGCACGCTCGTGCGTCCTTATACCCATTGAAACACTGAGGTCCAACCGTGCTGCTCGAAAACAAAGTGGTGATTGTCACGGGCGGGTCGCGAGGCATAGGCCGCGCGATCGCCGTGGCGTGCGCGAAAGAAGGCGCGGACGTCGTGCTGAACTATTGGGGCGACAACGACCGCTCATATGGACGGCTGTCGGCCGTGCAAGAGGTGGTCGCCGAGATAGAAGCACTGAGCCGCAGGGTGATCGCAGTCGAAGGAAATGTGGCGGTGCGCGAGACGGGGCTGGAACTCGTGAAGCAGGCCGTCGATGCGTTCGGACATGTCGACGTCCTCGCGAGCAACGCGGGTATCTGTCCATTCCACACCTTCCTCGACATGCCGGCGTCGGTGTATGAAGCGACCGTCGGCGTCAACCTGAACGGTGCGTTCTATGTGACCCAGGCCGTTGCCAACCAGATGAAACTGCAAGGAACCGGCGGCGCAATTGTGGCGACCAGTTCGATCAGCGCGCTCGTTGGCGGGGGCATGCAAACGCATTACACGCCAACGAAAGCAGGCGTTCACTCGTTGATGCAGTCGTGCGCGATCGCGTTGGGGCCTTACGGCATCCGCTGCAATTCGGTCATGCCCGGCACGATCGCGACCGACCTGAATGCAGAAGATCTCGCCGACACCGAGAAGCGCGCGTACTTCGAAAAACGTATTCCGCTCGGACGCCTGGGCGAACCTGACGACGTTGCGCAGTGCGTGACGTTTCTCGCATCGGACCGCGCGCGCTATGTGACGGGTGCATCGCTCCTGGTGGATGGCGGCTTGTTCGTCAACCTTCAGTGAACGAGCCGGCCGAATATTTGCGCAGCAGCGCGATGCAGTATTCGGCGGGTTCACTTAGCGTTTCATGTTTGCGCCGCAACAAACCGAAGCCCGAGAGGCTTTTGCCGATCTCGATCGGCAGTTCAATCAGCAACTGCGCACGCAGGTAATCGCGCACGACGGATTCCGGCAGCATGGCGACGGCGTCGCTGTTTTGAAGCAGCTGAAGCGTGGCGAAGATTGAAGCGCACTCGACCACGTTCGACGGCGAAGCGAGGCCCGCCCGTGCAAGCTCTTCCTCGAACAACGCGCGCGCCGGGCTGGTGATGGGTTGCAGGATCCACGGCCATGAGATGAGCGCGTCCAGTGAAAGCGAGGCTTGCTGAGCGAGCGGGTGCGCGGCCCGCACGACCAGCCGCATGGCCTCGCGTGAGAGCGGTTCGAAGTCGAAGTCGTTGTGCTGGAGCGGCGTGGTGAGACGGCCGAGTGCGAGATCCACTTCCCGGCGGTGCAGCAGTTGCACCACCTGGTCGCTGGTCTCGCCGAGAATGCGCACGTTGAGCAGGGGCCGTTCGCTTTTGAGTTCGGCGATAGCCATGGCGAGCACGTCGGGCGCGGCGCCCATGATCGCGCCTACTGTCAGTTGGCCGTGACCGCCGCGCCGCTTGCTTTCGAGGTCGGCGGCGAAGCGCGTGAGGTCGGCCAGCGACCGGCGTGCATAAGCGAGCGTGGCGACACCGAGCGGCGTGGGCTGCATGCCGCGTGCGTTGCGCTCGAAAAGAAGGAAGCCGAACGCTTCTTCTATGTCGCTCAGCATCCGGCTCGCGCTTGGCTGGGCGACATTGATGGCTTCGGCCGCCTGATGCAGGTTGCGGGCGTCGTCCAGGGCGACGAGCAGCGCCAGATGCTTGAATTTCAGGCGGTTGACGAGGGCGATCTGGGAGACGTTCTGGTTCATCGGGCGTCCTCGCGGGTCCATTATGCGATTCGGTTTTGCGATCGGCTGATCCTTACTTCGGATTGTCATGTTATCAGTCGACGACTTATAGTCGTAACAGAAAAGCCGGGATTCACTGGTTTCAACACCTATAAAAGGCAAGCCGCAATGGAGACGATTGCGTTCAGGATGACCCTCAAACCGGGCCAGCGCGATGAATACGAGCGGCGTCATCGCGACCTGTGGCCCGAGCTGGCCGAGGCGTTACGCAACGCCGGGGTCCGCGATTACTGGATTTTCCTCGACGAGCCCAGCGGGCACCTGTTTGCCACGCTCAAGCGTGAGCCGGGCCACACTATGGACGCGTTGCCGGACCTTCCCATCATGCGCAAATGGTGGGACAACATGGCCGACCTGATGGATACAAACCCTGACCGCTCGCCGGTGCAGCACGCGCTCGTGCCGGTTTTCCATCTACCCTGACGCGCTTTCAGCGAGTTTTAGCGGCACGAGGACATATCCATGCAGGTTGTCGATCCGCACATTCACCTTTGGGATTTAAAGACGCATCACTATCCGTGGCTGGCGAACCCGGGTACGTCGTTCGTCGGCGATGCACGTGACCTGAAGCACGATTACCTGATCGCCGATCTGTTACGCGATGCCGCGCCGGTCCAGGTGCTCAAGCTCGTGCATGTGGATGCCAATCACGATCCCGCCGATCCGGTGGAAGAAACGCGCTGGCTGCAACAGGTCGCCGATCACGAAGGCAACGGGTTGCCGGATGCGATTGTCGCGGGTGCGGATTTATCGGCGGATAACGCTCAGGAAGTGCTCGAAGGGCACGCCGCGTTCGCCAACATGCGCGGCATTCGTCAGATTCTCAACGTGCATGCGAATCCGCTTTATGACTACGTGGGCCGGCACTACATGCGTGAACCGCAATGGCGCAAGAATTTCGCTTTGCTGAAGCGCTATTCGCTGTCATTCGATTTGCAGCTCTACCCGTCGCAGATGAAAGAGGCGGCCGAGTTGGCACAGGAACATCCCGACACGCAGTTCATCGTGAATCATGCCGGCATGTTCGTGGACCGGTCGTCGGTGGAGGGTTTTCGCGCATGGCGTGACGGGCTGCGCGCACTCGCCGCCTGTCCGAATGTGGCGGTGAAGATCAGCGGTCTTGCCATGTTCGATCATCAATGGAGCGTCGAAAGTTTTCGGCCGTATGTGCTGGAGACGATCGATACGTTCGGATGTGAGCGCGCGATGTTCGCGTCGAATTTTCCGGTAGACCGTTTGTTCGCGACGTATGAAGGATTGTGGAACGCGTATGTGTCGATCGTGAAAGACCTGAGCGATATGGAAAAAGATGCCCTTGTCAAAAGCAACGCAGAACGTATCTATCGCATCTGAAGGAGACAGTATGGGCAATACCAATCCGCCGCGGCTTGAGCTAAGGCACGCGAGCAAGTCGTTTGGCCGCGTGCGTGCGCTTGGCGACGGCAGCCTCGCGATGTGGCCGGGTGAAGTGCATGCATTGCTCGGCGAGAACGGCGCGGGCAAGTCGACTCTGGTCAAGCTGCTTGCGGGTGTCTACCAGCCGGATTCAGGCGAATTGCTGGTCGACGGACAGCCCCGTACGTTTGCGAATCCCGCTGAAGCACGCGACGCCGGTCTTGCCGTGATCTATCAGGAACCGACGTTGTTCGCGGACCTGTCCATTGCGGAAAACATCTACATGGGACGTCAGCCGCGCGATCGGATCGGCCGGATTCGCTATGACGAAATGAATCGCGAGGTGGACGCGCTGTTGCAATCTCTTGGTGTCAGTCTGCGCGCGGAACGTCTGGTGCGCGGTTTGTCCATCGCGGATCAGCAAGTGGTCGAGATCGCCAAGGCGCTCTCCCTGAACGCGAATGTGCTGATCATGGACGAGCCGACAGCCGCGTTGTCTCTCACTGAAGTGGAGCGCCTGTTCTCAATTGTGCGGGCATTGCGTGAACGCGACGCCGCCATTCTTTTCATCACGCACCGGCTGGACGAAGTGTTCGCGCTGACGCAGCGCCTGACCATCATGCGCGACGGCTTGAAGGTCTTCGACGCCATGACCGCCGACATGACCATCGATTCGATCGTCAGCAAGATGGTCGGCCGCGATCTCGACACCTTCTATCCGAAAGCGGATGTCACGCCCGGCGAGGTGTGTCTTTCGGTGCGTAACCTGACGCGCGACGGTGTGTTCAAGAACGTCTCGTTCGAGGTCCGCGCGGGCGAGATCGTGGCGTTGGCGGGGCTGGTTGGAGCAGGGCGCAGCGAGGTGGCGCGCGCAATCTTCGGCATCGATCAGGTGGATGCGGGCGAGGTTCATATCGCCGGCAAGCCGTTGCAGCTCGGCCGGCCGCAGGCGGCAGTCCGCGCGGGTCTGGCGCTGGTGCCGGAGGACCGGCGCGCGCAAGGTCTCGCGCTGGAGCTAAGCATTGCGCGCAATGCGTCGCTGACGGTGCTCGGACGCCTTGTGCGGCACGGGTTGATCTCGTCACGCAGCGAGAACACGCTTGCCGCCGACTGGGGCCGTCGACTGCGGCTCAAGGCGAGCGATCTGGATGCCCCTGTTGGCACGCTGTCGGGCGGCAATCAGCAGAAGGTTGTGCTCGGAAAGTGGCTTGCCACAGGGCCTAAAGTGCTGATCATCGACGAACCGACTCGCGGCATTGATGTGGGCGCGAAGGCGGAGGTGTACCGCACGCTTGCCGAACTGGTGAGCGAAGGCATGGCAGTCCTGATGATTTCAAGCGAGTTGCCCGAGGTGCTTGGCATGGCCGATCGCATTCTTGTGATGCATGAAGGACGCATCAGCGCTGACATTGCGCGTGCCGACGCAAACGAAGAACGCGTGATGAGCGCGGCGCTCGGTGCCTCGCCGTCCATGTTGGGGCAGGCGGCATGATGACACGACATTCTCCCGCCATGCCCGCCGTGCACGCGCCCAAACCGAAGCGCCGCAATTTGCTGGCGGAACTCGTTCGCAGCCGCGAGGCAACCCTGTTTGTCGTGCTGATTGCGCTGGTCGCGGCCACCGCCGCGGTGAAAGCCGAGTTCCTGAACCTGCAGAACCTGCGTGACGTACTGCTCAATGTATCGATCATCGGCTTGCTCACGGCGGGCATGACGGTCGTGATGCTGATGCGGCATATCGATTTGTCGGTGGCGTCCGTTGTTGGTGTCAGCGCGTATTCGGTCGGCAGTCTCTTCGTGATGTTTCCGCACATGCCGATTGCGGTCGCGATGCTCGCGGGCATCGCCATCGGTCTCGCGATCGGCGCGGTGAACGGCACGCTCATCACGTTCGGGCGCGTGCCTTCGCTGGTGGCGACGTTATCGACGTTATATATAGTGCGTGGCGCCGATTACGCCTGGGTCCACGGCGGCCAGATCAACGCGACCAGCCTTCCCGATGCGTTCTCGCGCATCGCGACGGGTTCTCTGCTCGGCTTGCCGAACCTCGTGTTAATAGCGGTGGTTGTTCTGTTGGCGATTGGCGTCTATCTCAAGCAATATCGCGGCGGGCGCGAGCATTATGCGATCGGGTCGAATCCCGAGGCCGCGCGGCTGGCAGGTATTCGCGTGGAGCGTCGCGTCATGATCGGCTTCCTGTTGTCCGGCGCGATTGCGGGGCTCGCAGGGGTCTTGTGGCTGGCTCGCTTCGGCACGGTGGAAGCGAGCACGGCGAAGGGCATCGAGTTGCAGGTGGTGGCCGCGGCGGTGGTGGGCAGCGTGGCGATCACGGGCGGTGTGGGCACCATCCTCGGCGCGACACTCGGTGCGCTCGTGCTCGGCGTGATCAACATTGCGCTGGTGGTGTTGCGCGTATCGCCATTCTGGCAGCAGGCTATTCAGGGAGCGCTGATCGTTGCGGCGATCACGCTCGACACACTGCTCGCGCGCTCTGTCGCGCGCCGCATGATGAGGAAACGCGATCATGGCTAAACCCGATTCCGCACTCGCCTTGACACGTCGCCGGCATCTCTCGTGGGAGTCCATGCTGGTGGTGGTGCTCGTGCTGGGACTGATCCTCGGGCGCGTGTTGTCGCCCATGTTCCTCTCGAGCGCCAACCTCTCGAACATGCTTGCCGACTTCACGGAGATCGCCCTGATCGCGTTACCGATGACGTTGATCATTGTCGCGGCCGAAATCGATTTGTCGGTGGCGTCGGTGCTGGGTGCGTCGAGTGCGCTGATGGGCGTGCTCTGGCACATGGGCCTGCCCATGCCGCTCGTGATCGCCATTGTACTGGTCGCGGGAACGCTTGCCGGCCTGTTCAACGGGCTGGTGATCGTGCGCTTCAATCTTCCCTCGCTGGCCGTCACCATCGGCACCCTCGCGCTGTTTCGCGGCTTGGCGTATGTCCTGCTCGGCGATCAGGCTGTCGCTGATTTTCCCGCGTCTTATACCGCGTTCGGAATGGATACCGTCGCCGCGTTCCTGCCCATGCCGTTCGTCCTCGTCATCATTGGCGCGGTCCTTTTCACGGTGCTGCTGCAGGCTACGCCGTTTGGACGCAGCCTTTATGCAATCGGCGCGAATCCGGTTGCCGCGCAATTTTCCGGCATCGATGTAGCGCGCACGAAGCTCAAGCTTTTCATGTTGTCCGGCGCGATGAGCGCGCTCGCGGGCGTGGTCTATACGTTGCGCTTCACGAGCGCTCGCGGCGACAACGGCGAGGGGTTCGAACTGTCGGTGATCGCGGCCGTGCTGTTCGGCGGCGTGAGCATCTTCGGTGGACGCGGGTCCATGATCGGCGTGCTTCTTTCGTTGCTGATCATTGGCGTGTTGCGCAATGCGTTGACGCTCTCGGATGTATCGAGCGAGACGCTGACCATTGTGACGGGTGGTTTGTTGTTGTCGTCGGTACTGATTCCGAACCTTGTTGCACGTTGGCGTGTCATGCGCGAAAAGCGCCTGATGACGCAGACGCTTATTTGAAGCTTGGCTTTTTAAAACCAGCGTGAAGACTCCGGCCATTCGTGGAACCGGAGCAGCGCGCGACATCAGGAGACACAAGCATGTTCAAACCCTTCCAGTCCATTCGCGGCCCGGCGCTATGCGCCGCGCTGATCGCGGTGTCCGTCGCGGCGGTGATTCCGCTCGGCGCACACGCCGCGGACCTGAAAAAAGACCTGAAAATAGCGTTTCTGCCCAAGCAGATCAACAACCCGTACGAAGTGATCGCCGACGATGGCGGTCTGGCGGCGATCAAGGAGATGGGCGGCCAGGGCAAGGTTGTAGGCCCATCCGACGCGGGCGCGTCGTCGCAGGTCCAATACATCAACACGCTGATCACGCAGCGCCAGGACGCTATCGTGATTGCCGCCAATGACGCCAACGCGGTCGTGCCTTACCTGAAGAAAGCGATGGCCCAGGGCATCAAGGTCGTTACTTTCGACTCGGATACCGCACCTGACGGCCGCCAGATCTTCGTCAATCAGGCGAACTCGGAAGCGATCGGACGGGGGCAGGTGCAGCTGATGTCGAAGCTGATAGGCGGCGAGGGCGAGTTCGCGATCCTCTCCGCTACACCGAACGCCACGAACCAGAACACCTGGATCAAGTGGATGGAGGAGGAGCTGAAGAAGCCGGAATATTCGAAGATGAAGCTGGTGAAAATTGCCTACGGCAACGACGACGACCAGAAATCGTTTGTCGAAACGCAGGGCCTGTTGCAGGCGTATCCGAACCTGAAGGGCATTATTTCCCCCACGACCGTGGGCATATCGGCGGCGGCCCGTTATGTCTCGACTTCCCAGGCCAAGGGCAAGGTTATGGTGACTGGACTCGGTACGCCTAACCAGATGCGCGCGTTCATCAAGAACGGCACGGTGAAGGCGTTCCAGTTGTGGGATCCGGGTCAACTCGGCTATCTCGCGGCGTACGCGGCGGCTAATCTTGCTTCAGGCACGATCACGGGCAAGGAAGGCGACAGCTTCGATGCAGGCAAGCTGGGCAAGCGTACGGTGGGCAAGAGCGGCGAAGTCGTGCTTGGACCGCCGACCACGTTTGATTCTTCGAATATCGACAACTTCAATTTCTGAGGGTCGCCAACATTCGCTGCAACGTGATCGATCGCTCACGTCAGTGACATGAACAAGGAACGCCCTGCGGGGCGTTCCTTGTTCCAGCAAGCGCCAGGGAAGCTTGAGCCTTCATAACCGCCATTCCCGGGCCAGTCAGGAGGCAGGTGATGACGCAGTCTTTTTGGAGCTGCTGCGCAAGTGCCACGCAGACACGCCCACCCCATGCCCCAACGCATGCCGGGTGTTCCTATTTGCATCGGTGGTTTACCACCGGGCCAGCGGCTTTAAACCCGGTAAAACTCGATATCCTGCCCGGCATGCACGGCGCGTTTCAACCACTCCGGCATGTCGCCCAGCCCGTCCCATGTGTCGCCGTTTGCGCTTCTGAATACCGGCGTGGTGCCGTTGGCGTTCTCGGGCAACGAGGGCATTGACGGCAACGCGCGCTTCGAAGCCGCGCTGGAACCGTTCGTCAAAGGGGGAGGGGTAACGGAAACCGGTACGTCGGCCAATGCTTCGGCCAGCGCTGTTTCGGTAATGCCAAACTCAGCCATTCGGCTGCGCAAATAGGCAATGATGCTGTCTCGCTTTCTTTCGTCCACGGCTGTCCTGATTCAGCTTTTACTTTCTTGAAGGCGAGCCATCTGCCCGCGCGGACCGGGGCGGCTCGAGGAATAAATGGGTTGACTAAAATCGTGGCGCGCCGAGTGACGCGCGTCAATTAGTGTAATACCGCAAATTACCGCTTTAACCCGCAGCGCCCGATAATCGGACTTATGCGAGCGCGCGGCTCGACAAACTGGTTACTGTGTTTGAGATCGGTGCGAGATGCGCAAGCCGCCGAGTCAGCGGCTGAGGCTCACGACCAGATCGATGCACGGCTGGCGGCTGTTCATGTTTCAAAAGCACCATGCATACAGCCGCTAATTTCAACAATTTGTCCACACAACCGCGGGCGCCACAAGGAAATGATAGCGCCGAATGCCGCTATTGTATGCCTAAATCATTTTAGCGATTATGTTGCTCGCCAGGTAATTCAGCGCCATGCGCGCGAATTGCCGCAATCAGCTCTGCCGGCGTGATTTCATAGCGCACCTCACGATGGATGCCGGCCTTCCTTTCATCAATCTCTATCAGCAGGACGGCCTTGCCGTCGGGTGCAGGTTCGAGGCGCAACGTCCGCACTTCCTGACCGGTGGCTTCATCGCGCTCCGTCAGCAAGGTCATGGATCCTGTGGCGGGACTTCTGGTCATTCATTTTCTCCCTTCCGATATCCAACATCTCTCTTGTCGAGACCCTTCGAACGGCTTACCCGCCACTGCTGTGCATGGAAAGGCACTAAAAGCGGGCGCAGGACGGCGGATCTCAAAGCCGCCGACCTCATTATTGCTTGTCAAAACGATACCCGTCCAGCGCCAGAATGCGTGTTCGCTGCGCCGCTAAACCATTGACATCAGGTTGACATCGCCGTGACATCCGCTGCGCCGCAGCCGGCGCTATGCCACCCCTACGCCGCCACCGCCGCGCGGGCCTGCGCCGTGATCTCGAACGAGCGCAACCGGGCCGCGTGATCGTAGATTTGCGCGGTCACCATCAGCTCGTCCGGTTGGGTTTGTTCGATCAGCGACGCCAGTCCGGCCTCCACCTGCTGCTGGTCGCCAATCACCGAGCATGCGAGCGAGTGTTCCACGCCGGCGCGTTCGGCCTCGTTCCACGGAATCTGCTTGACGGGTGGCGGCAGCTGGCCTGGCGTGCCGCGTCGCAGATTGATGAATTGCTGTTGCAACGATGTGAAGAGAAACTCCGCTTCCGCCGTGGTGTCGGCGGCAAAAACATTCACACCGACCATCGCGTAAGGCCGGTCGAGTTGCTTCGACGGGCGGAATTGCGTCCGGTACACCTGCAGCGCGGTCAACAGGTAGTCGGGCGCGAAATGCGAGGCGAAAGCGAACGGCAGGCCGAGCGCGGCGGCGAGCTGGGCGCTGAAGGTGGACGAACCGAGCAGCCAGATCGGCACGTTCAGCCCGGCGCCCGGTACGGCGCGTACGCGCTGGCCTTCCACCGGATCGGCGAAATAGCGCTGTAATTCCACGACGTCATCGGGGAAATTATCCGCGCTGCCCTGCAGATCGCGGCGCAATGCGCGGGCGGTCGTCTGGTCGGTGCCGGGCGCGCGGCCGAGGCCCAGATCGATACGCCCGGGAAACAGCGACGCCAGCGTGCCGAACTGCTCGGCGATCACGAGCGGCGCGTGGTTCGGCAGCATCACGCCGCCCGAGCCAACGCGGATCGTGGTCGTTCCCGCGGCGACATGCCCGATCACCACCGATGTCGCCGCGCTGGCGATTCCGGTCATGTTGTGATGTTCGGCCAGCCAGAATCGCAGGTAGCCGAGTTTTTCGGCATGCTGGGCCAGCTCGCGCGAGTGGCGGAACGCGTCGGCGGCGGTGGATCCGGCGGGAATGGGGGATAAATCGAGGACTGAAAACGGGATCATTGCGGCTTCCATGGCTTCGTGCATCGGCGACGCGCGGGCGCCGGCGATCCGGCTCCCGCCAGGCGCACACTCCTGGATGCAATTCCAGGGCGCACCGTGCACGTGGGTAAAAACCGATTGTGCCGAAAGTCAGGAAAGTCTGCCGTGACCGCCCTCAGGCGAGGCGGGGATAACCGCGTTCGACGGCGTCCGTTTCGATGTCGAGAATGCCGGTGTAGTCGGCGAGCGGGCGCCTCGCAAAACCGTCGAGCTTGAGCCGTTTTGCGAGAGGACGATCGTGCGCGACGGCGTCGGCGAGTGCGCCCACCAGTGCCTCGATACCCTCAGCGGGCACCCGTTTCGATGCAATCAGCGGCAAGCCCGGCGCACTTTGCGTCGTGCCGATCTGGACCAGACCGCTGGCGAGATGCGGAAGGTGGCCGAGTACGAACGCGAAGCTCACGCAGTCGATGGCGGCAACATCGGCCCGATTGTCCTGAAGGGCTTGCAGCGAAGCCAGGTGTCCGCCCGTTTCGATCATCGACGCGAAGAACGGTCGCCCGCCGGCAAGCGGCGCAACCGCGCTGCGCAGCAGGTTCATGCCGCTGTTCGAATCGGGGGTGTTGTACGCCGCGCGGTGTCCGCGGCATTGCGCGAGCGACGTGACGTTGGCGGCGGCTCTGGCGACCAGCACGCTGTGATAGTTGCCGCTCGCGCCGCCATCGACGGTGAAAACGGGCGTGGTGACAAGCTGCACACGCCCTGCTAGCGCTTTTACCAGCGGATATCCGCATGTCTGCGACAGCAGCAGGTCGTCACGCAGCCAGAAATCGTGCAGGGAGGTTTCGGGATCGACCAGGGCGAGTGTGTCGCCGCGCGCATCGAGCCACGGGCGCAAGCGGCGGTGAACATGGTCGAGCAAAACACGCCAGTCGGCGGCAAGTGCAGGCGTGACGTTATACATCGGTAAGGCAGCGACCCAGTTCATGCACATTCTTTCCCGTTCTTTCCCGTTCTTTCCTGTTCTTTCCCGTTACGCCGGCCAATCGCCAGCCGATACCGATACCCGGGTATGCGGCCGGAACGACATTTACATTTCAGACGGGTTGCGCCGTGTCGCTGCCAAGCGTTGCTGAGCCAGCGGACCCCTTGGCGCCGGACTGAGCCTGCGCAATCTGATTGGCGGCGCGTGCATGAAGCGGATGCAATGCGGGCGCAACCGGTTGCACGCCATGCCGCACGAGCCATTCCGAATAACCGCGCACGAGAAAACCGCCATTGCGCCGCAGATACGCGTCGCGATGCCCATGATAAACGCCCGGCAGCGCAAACCACGGCACGCTCGGCAGATCATGGTGAACCGCGTGGAAGTTGTTGTTGAGGAACAGGAGACGCCAGACCCACGATGCTTCGTTGATGACCGTGCGTTCGGGGATGTTATCGGCGGCGCGATGTTCCTGAAACGAACGGACCGCGCTCAGTGCAAGCGCGGGGTACCCAACGCCGAATACGAACAGTGCAGGACTGATGCCGCATCGGTGCGCAAGCCACGTCGCAAGCAGTCCGAGCAGGGAGAGATGCAGGGCCCACGCGCCTGCAATACGGCCATTGCCCCGCGCAATCGGGGTGAGTGCCGACACGATCGCTTTCGCGATGGAAAACCACGGGCCGAGCACAATGCGCCCGAAGAACGTGTTGCGGATGACCAGCAGGAAGCGCAGGGCCGGACCGGCGCCGCGCCAGCGTTCTGCGGAGACGAAATAGCTTTCCGGATCGAGATCGGGATCGGTGAGATGAGCGTCGTTATGGTGACGCAGATGCGACTCGCGATAGACCGCGTAAGGGAACCAGACCGCGAGCGGAGCGACGCCGAACAGCGCGTTCAACAAGGGAAAGCGTGTCGGATGACCATGCAGGAGTTCATGCTGCAACGATAAATACAGGCAGGACAACACGGCGAGGATGCTGATCGCGAGCGGCATTCCTATCGTTCGCGCGTTAATTGCCGTTGTGAACCAGCCGCCATGCACGGCCACGATCAGAAGCCAGGTGGGCCACTCGCTGTGCCAGCGCCAGGACGCGCGTAGCTGTTGAATCCGATGGCGTTGAGCATCGTCTATGTAAAGGCTCATGGCAATTCAGTGACGGAACGAGCCACGATCTTAGCGGCGCTTCGCCTTCGCCCAAACCAAGCATTCCCGCTAAGCTTGTTCCCGTGTGAAGAATCGGCTTGAGTGGTTGCGCAACGGGAATCAGCGCCGCAAAGCGGGCCGGAGATTGAATGACGCTCATTGAATGGGATGAAACAGAGGGCGGCGGGAGCATGGCGTTCCGCGCAATCGTGCTGGTTGACCGAATCACGCCTGACCGCCTGAATCTGCGAACGCACAACTGACAGACATGGTTAAAACACGACATCCGGCGGCGTGAAAGCCGCGGGTGATTACGCGCGTGATGCGCGATGGCGAAAGCGCCGTAGTTACGCCGCTTTCGCCCAAAGCCTGTTGGTCGTTCTTTTGCGCCCTGAGCTGGGGTCGCCCTGAGGTTGAGAGAGGGAGTCCAGCACTTTGCGCAATGCATCCACGCGCCGCCGTTGCGCGGGCACCAGCACGTAGCCGGAGCAGACTGCGGTCAGGCGTTCATGCCAGTATTCGACGTTAAGCGTGCCGGCCGGCTTCTGACTCATCGCCCGCAACTGGCCTATTGCCCGTTCGATGTGTTGAAGCTCTGCATCGGCCTGTGTCGACGTTCGTGGACCTTCTGACGTCGGACATCTTTTGGCTTTCATCTGCGCCCCCATTCTTGCCGGCAAGCTTCTGGACGCATGTCGATTCTGTCGATGACTGCTGCGTCCATTGCTGCATCTGGCTATTCCCCATCGCCTGCGCGTTTATGTATGCGTCCGGCGTCCCCGGTTTGATTCGACCGTTGATGCATAGTCGCAAGGGCGGGACACACGCACCGTCTGAAATCGCACATTGAAGGCACCGGGTGCGCGGCTAATCGGGCGATGCAAACGTTTTCTGTGTGCTGGGATACGAAGTAAGCGCGCCGAACAACGCTAATATCCGGCGGAACGATGCTTGAGATGGGGGCCAAGGTGGCGCGATTGCAGCTTCGAGGGAGGCGGCTTCCAACAACGCAGGTTTCAACAATGCGAAGACACGAAGACATGCACCACGCGCAAGACATCGAGCTGCGCGGTGAAGAGCGGGTCACTTGTCGGTGGGCGTTTTCAGCTTGCCGCTGCGTTTGATCTGCTCGTCCATGGCCAGGTCGAGCTTGCTGACGCGTCGCGGTTTCTCGGGCTTGATTCCGTTCACGAAGGCCACGAAATCGTCCATGGTCTGCGGAGGGGACAGCTTCTGTTCGCCGCTTGCCGCCCGGTCGACGAGATAAAACAAGCCACCGCTCAGGCTCACGGCGGCATAGTGCGGATTGCCGGAGCGCGTCTTGAGACGCTCCACCGCGTTGATGGCTTTAGTCGAGCGCACGATCAGCCCGGTAAAAAAGCCCGCGCGAAGGTGTCAGGAAACAGGCGTCATGAAACACGCTGCGAAACCCCCTCATGGAGCGCATTTCTTGCTCGCGCCTTCTAGCCACAGGTTCGACAAATGCCGTTCGCCCGGGTAAAACCGGTACGACGTTTCGCCGTTATCGAAGCGAACCTTGATCACGTTGGAATCGCCGAATTCGAGCATTGTGCCTTGGGGAATCGGTGTTTGCTTGAACGTGGCGTTATGTTTTTTCGCCTCGTCCGTCAGGCACTGGACGATACTCGCCACCGACGCGTTAGGCGCCGTTTCGACTTCCGGCTGACCGGCGTCGGCGTTATGGAACTGAGCACAGGCTTGCAATAAAAACAACGGAAGCGCGAGCGCGCCGACAATCTTTTTCATGGTGTCCTTAAAGGTTTGCGACCGGCCCTTCGATGCAGTGTTCGCCATAGTATTCGACTGGGCAATCCAACATTACAGCACAGCGGCCTTACGTTTTCCGCCCGCGCCGGCCCCGACCGGGGATGACGACGGAGAGGACGAAATCCCGTGGACGCTGACGCGCATCAAGCATCCGGCGGCACGCCCAGAAGCTGCATGGTGCCGCCGACCACGCCCGAAAACACCGGCCCGGCGACGGTGCCGCCATAGTAGGAGCCGGCCGACGGTTCATCGATCATGACGGCGACTATGACTTGCGGGTCGCTCATCGGCGCCATGCCGACGAACGACGCGCGATACTTGTTCGCCGCATACGTGCGTCCGACCTGCTTGCGCGCGGTGCCGGTTTTCCCGCCCACGCGATACCCATCCACTGCTGCCGCACGTCCCGTGCCACGGGGTCCCATCGCGAGTTCGAGCATGCCGCGCACAGCCGCCGCCGTCGCGGGTTTCGTGACTTGCACCGGTTCCGGCGTGGCCTGGCCGCGGATCAGGGTGGAGTGCCGGAATTCGCCGTTCCCCGCGTAAGCCGTATAAACCTGTGCAATCTGCAACAGCGACAAAGACAGGCCATAGCCGTACGCCATGGTCGCCTGTTCAATCGGACGCCAGCGTTCATATGCCCGCAAGCGTCCGGTCGCGGCGCCCGGGAACGTCAGGTCCGGCGCCTGGCCAATGCCGTATTCGCGATACTTGTCCCACACCGTTTGCGGGCGAAGCTTCAGCGAGAGCTTCGTCAACGCGATATTGCTCGACATCTGCACGGCTTCGGAGACCGTGATGACGCCATGGTTAGACGTATCGTGAATCACGTTCGGCCCGAGTTTGAACGTCCCCGGCGATGTATCGATGCGCGTGTCCGGCCGCACGTAGCCGAGATCAATAGCGAGCGCCGCCACCAGCGGCTTGATCGTCGAGCCCGGCTCGAAGGTGTCGGTCAGCGCGCGGTTGCGCAACTGCTCGCCGGTCAGCCGCGCGCGGTCGTTCGGGTCGAAGGTGGGATAGTTCGCGAGCGCGAGGATCTCGCCGTTCTTCGCATCCAGCACGACCACGCTGCCCGCACGTGCGCGGTGCTTCGTGATCGCCGCCGCCAGTTGCGTGTGCGCGAGCTGCTGGATCCGGCGGTCGATGGTCAGATGAATAGTCTCGCCATTCTCGGGCAACTCCACCTCGCCAATCTCGGACACCACCCGTCCCAGCCGGTCACGGATCACTTCGCGTTGACCGTGCTCGCCGGTCAGCCGGTCATTTGCGGCCAGTTCAATACCTTCCTGGCCTTTGTCCTCGTTGTCCGTGAAACCGACGATGTGGGCCGCCGACTCCCCCTCGGGATAGAAGCGTTTCGTATCGGCCACGAGCGTCACGCCCGCCAGCCCCGTTTCGGCAATACGCGTGGCCGTGTCTGCATCGACTTGCCGTTTCAGCAGCACGAACGAGCGTGCACCATCTAGGCGGCGCGCGAGCTCCTTTTCGGGCATATCGATCAGGCGAGAAATTGCCGGCAAGGTCTCGCGATCAAAGCGCGAGGGCGTGGCCCAGATCGCATAGGTCGCGAGACTCACGGCCAGCATTGCGCCGTTGCGGTCCACGATGCGTCCGCGCGTTGCGCTGAGCTCCAGCGTGCGTTGATAGCGCTTTTGCCCCTCGCTGATATAAAAGTCCTGGTTCACGACCTGCACCCACAGCGCACGCGCGGCGAGCGCTGCGAAGGCGCTGAACATCAGCAGCACGACCAGCGTGGAGCGCCACCGTGGCAGCCGGCTTTCGAGCACGGCGTTTTTCACGGGCGTCCGATAAGATTCATGGGCTCGCTTGGCGGTTTTACGCATCGGGACGATTCAGGACGTGATGGACGTGGACACCCGCGCGATACGCTCGACCAAGGCGTCGGCCTTGTTGCCGGCCAAGGTGAGCCCAAACACGTCTTGCAACACGCTGCGCAGTTCCGCCGGGTTCGCCAGTTCGCGCCTGGATTCCGTCTCGCCGCGCTGGGTCAGGGTCATGTCGTACAAGGTCTGCCGCTCACCTGGCACAACCCGCGCCACGACCAGGTGGTTCACGAAAATCGAGTCGGGATACGTCGATACATAGTGGTTCGCGATCGCGTAGTCGGAGGGAAATTGCGGTTCGAGGTCGAAACGGTAGATCGGCCTCCAGGTATCGCCGAGTTTTACTTGCAGCATGAAATCGCCGCGCTCGATCAGGTCGAGACGGAACGGCTCGTGCGGCGTTGCCTGTTGGCGGCCTGCGTCGAATTGCAGCGGGGCGCTGAGCGTCATGCTGCCGAAGCCGACGTCCGCAAGCCAGGTGTCGTCGGGCGTTTCGACCAGCAGCATCATGTGGGTGCGCGGCGCCATGGCGGCCGGGTCGTTCCACAGCACGCGGGCGGCGAGGCCCGTGGTTTCGAAGCCGAGCGTGTCGAGCACGGCGCGAAAAAGCAGGTTGTGTTCATAGCAATACCCGCCGCGCCGGGCGCTCACGAGCTTCGCGAACACGGACGCGAGGTCCAGGCTTGGCGTGCGCCCGAGCAGCGAGTCGAGATTTTCGAACGGGATCGTTTGCGGATGCAGCCTGTGCAGCGCGTGCAGCGTCTCTGATGTAGCCTGCTGGGACTTGCGATCAGGCGCGACATAGCCGATGCGGTCGAAATAGGCGGCGAGTTGCGCCGGGGAGAGTGTCTGATTCATGTGGAACTCCTGCACGGATAATGGAAACGAAGCCGGGCGAGCCGCCGCGAGGTGCCGACATTCTACGGCACAGCCCACGTGCCGATTACATATTGCATACGCTGCGCATCGGTCCGCACAAGTCGAAAAAGCAGAAGCAGGCCTGGAAACAGGCCAAAAAGCAGGCCAGGAAGCAGGCCAAAAAGCAGGCCAGGAAGCAGGCCGTTTGGGCGGGATTTTGAACTGTGACGCGCCCAACATGGTCTTTAATAGGCAGTGCGTTCAACTCTTCTTTTAAAGAACCCTATGTCGACCTCACTCGCTACCGCAACTTCGTCCCCGCCGCCCGCAGGCAAGCATCCCGCCCCGCCGTGCACCCTGGTGATCTTCGGTGCAGCCGGGGACCTGACCAAACGGCTGCTAATGCCGGCGCTATACAACCTGTCGTCGGATCGCCTGCTCGACGACAAGATGAAGATCATTGGCGTGAATCACGGGGAGCTCGAGACGAGCGCCTGGCGTGACCAGCTGACCGACTCGCTGAAAAAATTCGCCGCAGACAAAGCCGGTGCCTTCCACACGTCGCATTTCGACGACAAAGCATGGAGCTGGGTCGCGGACCGCCTGCAATACGTGGCTGGCGAATTCGAAACCGACGACGTATTTAACAAGCTGAAGCAGACCTTGGGTGACAACGGAAATGTCATTTTTTATCTCGCCGTCAGTTCGCGCTTCTTCAAGCCGATCGTCGAGCGGCTTGGCCGAGCGGGATTGCTGAAGGAAAGCGACCAGGGTTTCCGTCGCGTGGTGATCGAAAAGCCGTTCGGGCACGACTATGCGTCAGCGAAGGATCTCAACGAGAGCATCCTCAAGTTCGCCGGCGAGAACCAGATTTATCGTATCGATCATTTTCTTGGCAAGGACACGGTGCAGAGCATCCTCGCGGTGCGCTTCGCGAACGCGTTGTTCGAGCCTATTTTTCGGCGCGAATACATCGATCATGTGCAGATCACGGCGGCGGAAACCATTGGTGTGGAAGCGCGCGGCGGGTTTTACGAGCAGACGGGCGCGTTCCGCGACATGGTGCCGAACCACCTGTTCCAGTTGCTCGGCATGGTGGCCATGGAACCGCCGAATTCATTCGATGCAGAAGCCGTGCGCGACAAGAAGGCGGAAATTTTCGACGCAATCCAGCCGCTGAAACCCAGCGACGTCGTGCTCGGGCAGTACGAAAAATCCGCGACCATGGCGGGGTATCGAGAGGAAGCGGATGTCGCGCCGGATAGCCAGACTGAGACCTATGCGGCGGCGCGCGTGTTTGTCGAGAACTGGCGCTGGGCCGGCGTGCCGTTTTATCTGCGTACCGGCAAGCGGATGACGGCGCGGCGCACGGAGATATCGGTGCAACTGAAGGCGGTGCCGTTCCTGCTGTTCCGTGATACGCCCGTGGACACCCTCGTGCCGAACGTGCTGACCTTGCGCATTGACCCGGAACACGGCACGACCTTCGATTTCAACGTGAAGGTGCCGGGGCCCGTGATGCAGGTCGGGGCCGTCAAGTCGTCGTTCAAATACGGCGACTTTTTCGACGAGAAGCCGAACGTGGGTTATGAAACGCTGCTGTATGACTGCATGCTCGGCGACGAAACGCTGTTCCAGCGTGCCGACAGCATTGAAACCAGCTGGGCGGCTGTTGACGCCGTGTTGCATCCCGAAGGCGGCCCGTTGCCGGTACATGGCTACACGGCGGGCAGCGCGGGACCCAAGGAAGCTGACGATCTGTTGAAGGCGGACGGCCGCGCCTGGCGCTCGCTGGCAGACGAGCACACGCAAAAACCCGATCACGACGACAAGAACTGAGGAGAACCGTATGGGGACAGCAGCACGCAAGGCAGCAGTGAAAAAGACCGCGGCAGGCAAGACAGCGGTGAAAAAGGCGGCCGCGGTCAAGGCAGCCGCGGTTAACACGGCCAAACGTCCGCGCGGGAAAGAACGGATTCTTGCCATCGATGTGGGCGGCACAGGCCTGAAGGCCGCGATTATCGATGCGCACGGGAAGATGGAAACCGAGCGGCTAAAAGTGGCCACGCCGCATCCGTGTCCGCCGGACGTGCTGGTGCAGAAGCTCGTGGAACTGGTCCAGCCGCTGTTGACGCCGCTGCCGGCCACGCAGATATCGATTGGCTTTCCGGGCGTCGTGCGGGACAACCACGTGCTGACCGCGCCGAACCTCGGCAACGAATTCTGGCGCAACGTGCCGCTCGCCCAGATGCTGGCCGAGCACCTGGGGAACCTGCCGGTGCGCATCATCAACGACGCCGAGATGCAGGGGCTTGCGGCTATCGAAGGGAAAGGCATCGAGTTCGTGCTGACGCTTGGCACGGGCGCCGGCACCGCACTTTTCCGCGATGGCGAACTCATGCCGCATCTCGAGCTGGCGCATCATCCGGTGAATAAAAACAAGACGTACGATGAATATCTCGGCAATGCGGCGCGCGACAAGGCGGGCAACAAACGCTGGAATCGCCGGGTGGAGAAGATCATCGGCATCCTGAGTTCGCTGGTGAACTACGACCGTTTGTGGATTGGCGGCGGCAATGCAGCCAATCTGAATTTCGAGTTGCCGGATAACGTGAAGGTGGTCTCGAACGAGGCCGGCATTGAAGGCGGTGCGCGGCTCTGGCACCCGCGTTCAGTGCGCGAGACACGGCAATTGCCCCCTGGAGCGTTTGAATGACTTCCATCGGCGCTACCGGTTTGGCACTCGGTCCCGGCCGTAACGACCCGGACCAGGCGCTGGCCGCGCTGGCAAAGGTCGAACTCGTGATCTCCGATTGCGACGGCACCTTGCTCTACACGGATAAATCGCTCGGCGAGCCCGCGCAGGAGGCGGTGCGCAATCTCACCGCGGCGGGGGTGCGCTTCACGGTGGCTAGCAGCCGGCCGGGCAAGGGCATGCATTCGATCGTGGAGACGCTCGGGATCAAGGCGCCGTTTGCCGCGTTCAACGGCGGCAAGCTGGTGGATCCCGACGGCTGGAAAACCCTGAACGCCCACTGGCTGCCGCGGGCCGCCGCGCAAACGGCGCTGGAAAGCCTGGAGCGCGACGGGATCGATGCATGGGTGTTTATCGACGACCAGTGGTACATCACGAATCCCGGCGGCGAATATGTGCCGCTGGAGCGCCGCACAGTGGGATACGACGCGGTGGTGGTCAAGCGTTTCGAGGATATCGACCTGGATTCGGTTGAAAAGATCGTGGCGTCGACGAAAGACGCTGCGCTGCTTCAGCGCAAGGAAGCCGAGTTCCAGGACACGCTGAAGGGCCGCGCCATGGCCATGCGTTCACAAACCTACTACCTGGACATAACGCACCCGCTCGCGAACAAAGGCGGGGGCGTGCGCGAACTGGCGCGGCTGGCGGGCGTTGCGCTGGAAAATGTGGCGGTGCTGGGCGATATGGGCAACGACGTCGCCATGTTTGATGTGGCGGGCGTGTCGATCGTGATGGGGCAGGCGTCGGCAGAGGTTCAATCGCACGCGACGTTTGTGTCGGCTACGAACGACAAAGACGGTTTTGCCGCAGGCCTCAACGGATTGCTGGCGGCCCGGAAGGGAAAATGATGTTTCTGGTTGGGCACGCGTGAAGACGCATGAGCGGCATCGGCGCCATGCGATGCTGACTGGCAGCATCCAGCGGCGGCGCCGACGAAGCTTTGCTCTCGATTCCGGCAAGCAGGACTGTGCAGGACTCGCTTTAACAGCGCGTCACGACAGCTTCCTGCTTAGCGGCGACGCATTTGCGGACGCGGGCCACCGCCGCCGGTCGCACGTTCGTCCTTGTGCCGGAAGTTGATCCGGCCTTTCGTCAGGTCATACACCGACAATTCCAGCGTCACACGGTCGCCCGCGAGAATCCGGATGTGGTTCTTGCGCATGCGGCCCGATGCATACGCGCCCACGACTACGCCGTTGTCCAGCGTCACGCGGTAGCGGCTGTCGGGAAGCACTTCGTCAACAATGCCGTCCAGCTCGAGTAACTCTTCTTTCGCCATATAAAGCTCCTTAAATCATCTATTCGTTGCGATTGTATGCGAGACCGGCCCGACCTCGCGATGCCTTTTAACGCCTAGCGGTCGCGCCTAGTCACAGATCCGCAACAGTCTGGCCGTCGATCTGGCCATCGATCAGCTTTTCCGCATGCAACAAGCACGCCCGGCGAGCCTGGCCACCGTTTTCGAACGATCCGGCCTGCTCGATGCGGAACACGCGGCTTTCGCCCGTAGCTTCCTCGCCTGCCGGCGGCGCGCGACGGATGCGCACCGACGCTTCGTAACCGGTGTCCGCTGCACGGACTGCCGCACCGCCGTCCCGGGCGCCGCGGGGGTAGATCAGCGGATGAATTTCGTAACCCTTGTACGTCTTAAGCGGCTTGACCAGTTCTTTCATATTTCCTGAATTCCTGAATTGCGCCCGCCCGGGCGTCGACATGATGCGGTCGATGCCTTGAAAACCACACCGCCGACCGTTCAGCGCCCCTTGGCACGTGCGGTCGATAGGCGATTACGAGCAAAAAATGGCGCGCGGCGCACACAGGGCGCAGCCGCTCGCCGGGCTGTAGGTGTTGAAGAACGTCGAGGTAACACGTGCGCTGCTCACGTATTACCCATGCAACCATGCGCGGTATAACGCCTGGAAACAAGCAACCGTCGACGTCGCTGCTGTTTAAACTTTGAAGACGAATGCAGGGCCGCGACCGGTTGCGGAGCCCACACTGCCGGGGCGATGACATTCAGCCAGGGTGTTGCGCTGAAATGTTGGGTGGATCGCTGTTGCCGTGGCGAACACGCTGCGCCAGAAGCGCACTATGTATTATTAGACAGCAAATCAGAAAAAAGTTCCGCTGTCGCCGGAGGCCCCGCCTCTCGATGCTGCAATGCTGACGTGCCCGTCAACGGTAACCGGGGTTTCCGTCGAGCCGTTTTCCGTCATCCAACCGCCTTCCAGCGGCACCGAAGCCTCCATTATAACCATCATAGCCATCCGGCCTTGCGGAACCGCCAGTAAAGGCAAATGTCCACCGCGAGCATCACGCAGATAACCGCCGGATAGCCATAGACCCAGTCGAGTTCCGGGATGCGGTGGAAATTCATGCCGTAGATCCCCGCGATCATGGTGGGCACGGCGAACAGCGCCGCAAACGAGCCCAGCCGCTTGGTCACCTCGCTTTCCGCCAGCGAAATCAGGCCCAGGTTGACCTGGATGGCGGTCACGATCATTTCCCGGCGTCCCTCGATCGTTTTCACGATACGCAGCAGATGGTCGTACACATCGCGGAAATAGTCCTGCATGCCGGTACAAATGCCCGGCGCGCGGCCGCCGTAGAGCTTGCTGACCGCTTCCAGCAGCGGCGCGGTGTGATGCTGCAGCAGCACGAGCCGGCGCTTCAGGGAATACAGGTCTTCAATGATCACCCGCGACGCCGCCGATCCGTTGCGCGTGAAAATGCGTTCCTCGAGCTCGTCGAGTTCCGCGCCCAGCGTCTCCAGAATGGGGAAATAACGGTCCACCACGTTGTCGATCAGCGCGTACATCACGAATGCCGGACCGTTTTCCAGCAAATGCGGCTCGCGCTCGCAGCGCAAACGCACGTCCTGGAACCCCTGGCTCGTCCGGTTGCGTACGGACAGCACATAGTTTCTGCCCACGAACACGTTGATTTCGCCGACCACCAGCTCGTTGTCGGTATCGAGTTCCACGGTGTGGAGCACGCAAAACAGCGAGTCCGCGTATTCGTCGATCTTCGGACGCTGGTGGCCGTTCTGCGCGTCCTCCACGGCGAGTTCGTGCAGCCCGAACTGATGCGACATATGCGCGAGTTCGCCCGAGCCGGGGTCTTTCAGCGCGACCCAGATGAAGCAGTCGGGAACGTCCCGGTACGCTGAAATGTCGTCGATGGCGACGTCGGCGAGCTTGCGGCCTTTCTGGTAAGCCGCGCAATTGACCAGCATGGATTCTTGCCCCTCTCGCACGATGGTGGAGCCGGCGCATGCCGCCTTTCGCGAACGCTTTTCGCCAGGCTAGGCAGCGCATCTGGGAGGCATGGCCGGAGTTGCTGTGAATGTTAGCGGATTTGTCAGGCGCCTACCGCGCGTAGCCGTCTTGCGCCGTCCTGCCATGCAGCCGCTGCGCAGGTCACGTCTCGCTGTGCGAGTAGTCCGAGGTGAGGTCGGAACTGAGGCGCGCTTGCGCCGTTTGTGCCGCCTGCGGCGCCAGGGTGTTGTCGCGTTTGGTGAGTTTCCCTTCCACGGATGCACCCGCGTCCATGCGCAATTGCTGGTAATAGACGTTGCCGTTCACATGCGCATTCGATTGCAGTTCGACAAAATGTTCCACCGTGACGTCGCCGGTGATGGTTCCGTTGATCACGATGTCATAGGCGTTGACGTTGCCGGTGATCGAGCCCTGGTCGCTCACGACCAGCAGCGTTTGTTCGCCCGGGCGGCCCGTCACGTTACCCTTCACGTGGCCGTCCATGCGCAGGCCGTCGCTGAACTCGAGGTTGCCGGCTATCTGGACGTCGTGTGCGATCAGTGTTGCCAGCTTGGCCTGACTGACGCCGGGAGATTTTTTCTTGAACATGGGAAGACCCCTTCTGGTATGAATTGCAAAGTAGGTGCCGGTAATGGAACCCGCGCAGGCAGGTTCCGGGAACGGTCAGTTGGGCATGGTTAGTTAGACTTATCGTGTTGACGCTTGAGGAAGGTCAGGTCGGTCCGCAACCTGTGGATCTCCGCCAGACTTTCGGACGCTTGTTGCTCCATGACGAGCCGTGTCGCCACCTCGTGGTCGAGCGCAATACGCGCCTTCGAAAGTTGCTCGCGAATCTCGCGTTCAGACATGGGCGGTGCGCACAGCGCGTCGGCCTTCTTGCTGTTGTCGCGCGACGTGACGAGTGCGAAGCCGGCCGCGGCCAGCGCCGCCGCCGCGCAGGCCGCGGCTATCGTGCCGAGCAGCAGCATGGGCCAGGTCGGGCCGCGCCGCGACGTCACGGAATAGGTGCGGCGCGTGAGCTTGTGCGTCGGCCTGTTTCGATCAGCTTGCGGCATTGGATTTCAGCTTGAAGAGCGCGAGATAAGGCGTGGGATTGACCTGCGTTCCGTCGATGATCACCTCGAAGTGCAAGTGCGGCCCGGTCGAGCGTCCGGTCGAGCCGATTTCGGCAACCTTCTGGCCGGGCATGACAAGATCGCCGACCTTCACGAATAGCTTCGATGTATGCCCGTAGCGGGTGATCACGCCGCTGCTGTGCTGGATATCCAGGGAGTTGCCGTAACCGCCGTGTGGTCCCGCCTGGATCACGCGGCCGCCCGCGCTGGCGAAGATGGCCGTGCCGGTGGGCGCGACCAGGTCGACGCCCGGATGAAAGTTCAGGTGCCCCGTGAACGGGTCGCTGCGGTTGCCGAACGGCGAGCCGAAGCGCGCGCCGGGTGCGGGCTGGCGGCCCGGAAACGCCATGTATGACGCGTAGTGAGCGAGCACGGCGTCGTCGAGCGCGCCGATGGTTGCATCGAGGCAATCCAGCGCGCTTTGCGTGTGTTTCAGCCGCTGCGGCGCGGTACCGGTCAGCGCCGCACGCTGGGCGTTGCAGAGCCGGGGCGGCATGGACGGACCACCCGACGCGCTGCTGTCGAGCGGCGATTCGTCGTCGTTCTCTGGAAGCGGTGGAACCACGTGGATGTCCGGCCGGTCGGCCGCGCGCCGCGCCGCCTTCAATTGTGCTTCGAAGTCCTGAAGTTCATTCACTTGCTCCACGAGTTCGACCACACGCGGTTCGATATGCGTGAGGGTCGCGCTGATCTTGCCGAGTTCATCGATTTCATAGGAGCGCCGCTCCGTTTGCGACTTTTCTTCGGCCGCGTGAGTGTTGCCCATTGCCGCGCCAATGGCAATGCCGAGCGCGACCGCGGCCAGGATCATCGCAATGACGGCAACGATCACCATGGTGCGGACAGTGCGCGCTTCGACGAAACGCACGCGCTGATGCGACACGTTCCGGCGGGACCAGATGACGAACGCCATCAGTGCACCGGGCGCGGCAAACGCGCAGGCAAGAGAAGACGCGCGGGCGATGGATTGCCGGCCTGTCTGCGAATGCTGATAATGAGATGGATAAAGGTCACGTCCATGTGAAAACGCCGCAGCAGGGCTACGGCGGAAAGCCTTATTGGGCGGACGATCATGCACCTGTTACGCGAATGCGTATCTCATATATAAGTGGAGCTGAATAAACGCGAAATTCACGGCTTCACCGTTTTACTCCATAGCATCTCGCGCGCCTCGCCCATCAGCAGCGGACGATTGATTTCAGCCACTGTGCGCAGGAAGTCCCACACCGCCGTGATGCGTTTCAATTTGCGCAAATCTTCGCGGCAGGACAGGTAGAACGCACGCGTGACGACGATCTCATCGGCGAGCACGGCTACGAGGCGCGGGTCCTGTGCGGCCATGAAACACGGCAGGATCGCGAGCGAGCGCCCTTGCAGCGCGGCGTGATATTGCGCGATCACGCTGGTGCTGCGCCAGTGCGACACAGCGCCCGGAACCGCGCGTTCGAGATACAGCAGTTCGTAGCTGAAAGCGAGGTCATCGATATAGCTCGCAAAGCGATGCGTCGTGAGGTCTTCCACCTTGCGTACCGGTTCGTGCTGATCGAGATAGCCGCGCGTGGCGTAGAGGCGCAAGCGGTAGTCGCAAAGTTTGGTGTAGACGGTCTGGCCGTGTTCCGGGCGCTCCAGCGTGACGGCTATGTCAGCCTCGCGCTTGGACAAGCTGACGAAGTGCGGCACCGGCAACAGGTCGATGGAAATCTGCCTGTGTGCATCCTGGAAACGCGCGAGTTGCGGCGCAAGAAAGAAGCAGCCGAAACCTTCGGTCGAGCCTACCCGCACGTGTCCGGACAGCGCGTGACCCGAGTTCGCAATCCGCTCGGTCGCCGACTGAACCGTGGTTTCCATCGCGTCGACGTAGGCCAGCAGGCGCTGCCCTTCGGCGGTCAGGATGAAACCGCCACTGCGGGATTTATCGAAGAGCAGGGTGCCCAGCGCATCTTCCAGCGCCCGCACGCGACGGGCGACGGTCGTGTAGTCGACCCCCAGGCGCTTCGCCGCGCCGCTCGCACGCTGGGTTCGCGCGACTTCCAGGAAGTATCGGAGATCGTCCCAGTTCAGGTTGTTGACGCCAGGCACCGTGCTTTTTTGCATATTGGATGGGTATATGTATCGATACATCGTGGAGATTTGCATAACTATACTGAACCTTGTGGACTCGCTTTGCACGTTGTGTAATGACCGGGCCGACAACATTCAAATATTCCGGAGACGACATTTCCCTATGGCGACCTGTGCGGCATCCGCGCGCGTCCGCGTCTCTCTCATTGCGTTCCAGCCAGGAACGTTCTCGTTTTCAAGGAGCCTCTCTCATGAATACCGCTGCTGACCGTCCGGCGCTAGCCGAACAATCCAACGCCGGTGTGCGCACGGCCAAATTGCTGATCGACGGCAAGTTTGTGGAATCGACGACGCAGGAGTGGCGCGACATCGTCAACCCCGCGACCCAGGAGGTGGTGGGCCGGGTGCCGTTTGCGACAAAACAGGAAGTCGACGCCGCCGTGGCGGCAGCGGCAAAAGCGTTCCAGACGTGGCGCCTGACGCCGCTCGGCACACGCATGCGCCTGATGCTCCGATTCCAGGACCTGGTGCGCCAGAACATGAAGCGGATCGCAGAGACGCTGACGGCCGAGCAGGGCAAGACGCTGCCCGACGCCGAAGGCGATATTTTCCGCGGCCTTGAAGTGATCGAACACGCATGTTCGATCGGCACGCTGCAGCAGGGCGAATTCTCGGAGAACGTCGCGGGCGGCGTGGACACCTACACGCTGCGCCAGCCGATAGGCGTGTGCGCCGGCATCACGCCGTTCAATTTCCCCGCGATGATCCCGCTATGGATGTTCCCCATGGCGATTGTCTGCGGCAATACGTTCGTACTGAAGCCGTCGGAACAGGATCCGTTGTCCACCATGGAACTGGTCGAACTGGCGCTGGAGGCCGGCATTCCGGCGGGCGTGCTGAACGTGGTGCACGGCGGCAAGGAGGTGGTGGACGCCATCTGTACGCACCCCGACATCAAGGCGATTTCGTTCGTCGGGTCGACCCATGTGGGCACGCACATCTATAACCTCGGCAGCCAGCACGGCAAACGCGTGCAGGCCATGATGGGCGCGAAGAATCACGCGGTCGTGCTGCCCGATGCAAACCGCGAGCAGACGCTGAATGCGCTCGCCGGAGCGGGTTTTGGCGCAGCGGGGCAACGTTGCATGGCGACTTCAGTCGTGGTGTTCGTGGGGGCGTCGAAGGACTGGTTGCCGGAACTGGTCGAACGGGCGCGTGGCCTGACGGTGAACGGTGGGACGGAAGCGAATACCGACGTTGGCCCGGTTGTTTCGCGGGCAGCCAAGGAACGCATCCTCGGTCTGATCGAGGCAGGTGTGAAGGAAGGGGCAACGCTGTCGCTGGATGGCCGCGATGTGAAGGTGAAGGGATACGAGCAGGGCAATTTCATCGGCCCGACGGTGTTCTCAGGCGTCACCACCGACATGACCATCTACAAGCAAGAGATCTTCGGTCCGGTGATCTGCGTGCTGGAAGCCGCAACGCTCGACGATGCCATCGCGCTGGTCAACCGCAATCCGATGGGCAACGGCGTTGGCCTCTTTACGCAGAGCGGCGCGGCCGCACGCAAGTTCCAGAGCGAGATCGATGTGGGCCAGGTGGGGATCAACATTCCCATCCCCGTGCCGGTGCCGTATTTCAGCTTCACCGGCTCGCGCGGTTCGAAACTGGGGGACCTCGGCCCGTACGGAAAACAGGTCGTGCAGTTCTATACGCAAACCAAAACCGTCACGTCGCGCTGGTTCGACGACGCTACCGTCAACGACGGTGTCAACACGACTATTTCGCTGCGCTAAGCCGGTTGCCGGGTGAAATAGCCCGGCGAAATAAACAAGGGGAAATGCAATGGAAATCGGCTTTATCGGACTGGGCAACATGGGCGGACCCATGGCCGCCAATCTGCTGAAAGCAGGGCATTCGCTGACGGTTTTTGATTTATCGAAGACGGCGTTGCAGGCGGCGGTCGACGCGGGTGCGCGGACCGCCGCTTCGCCGCGCGAGGCGGCGCGGGAGAGCGAGGTGGTGATCACCATGCTGCCTGCGGCCGCGCACGTCAGGGCGGTGTATCTGGAACCGGATGGCGTACTGGCGGGGGTTCGTCCGGGCGTGCCGCTGATCGACAGCAGTACGATCGATCCGGCGACCGCGCGCCTGGTCGGTGAAGCCGCGTTGAAGCAGGGCAATCCGTTCGCCGACGCCCCCGTGTCCGGCGGCACAGGCGGCGCGCAGGCGGGCACGCTCACGTTCATGGTCGGCGCCGACACCGCATTGTTCGACACGCTCAAGCCCGTGCTCGCCGGCATGGGCAAGAACATGGTTCAGTGCGGCGCAACGGGGACCGGTCAGATCGCGAAGATCTGCAACAACCTGCTGCTCGGCATTTCGATGATCGGCGTGGCGGAAGCCATGAAACTCGGCGCGTCACTCGGGATCGAACCGAACAAGCTCGCCGGAATCATCAACACATCGACGGGACGTTGCTGGAGTGCCGATACGTGTAATCCCTACCCTGGCGTTTTACCGAATGCGCCTTCGTCACGCGGGTATACCGGGGGGTTCGGCGCCGATCTAATGTTGAAGGACCTGGGACTGGCCGTTGATGCAGCGCGTCAAGTCGAGCAACCCATCTTGCTTGGGGCGCTCGCGCAGCAGCTTTACCAGACCATGAGCATGCAGGGCTTGGGCGGGTTGGACTTCTCCGCGATTATCAAGCTGTACGGTAGCGAGGAGGCCTGATTAAAACCCGATAATCCTGAATTGCTGCAATGCATTTTATGTAGGCTATTAAGCTGCATTGCAGCATGGCGGTCGCTCTGCCATGCTAAGCAAGGACATGGGGAATACGATGATTCGCTTCTTCTGATTTTGGCCTATTCTCAAAGCACGACGTTCATGTCTTCGTCTGTATTAGTAAGTAAATGATGAAGTCAGCGAAGCCGCTTTGAGGTGTTTTATTAGGTTAATTAAGGCCAGCGAAATGCTGGCGGCAAATAGCCAGGATCAAGGAGAGCCAGATGCAAACAACTCGTCACTTTCACATGGAATTGCGGCACGCAACGCTGCCGACCTACGTGTTCAGCTACCTGTTCCCGTTGGTGCTGCTGGTGTATGAGTTATGGCGCGTAGGTTCATGGGTGGCTGTGCGTGGTTTCAACTTCTCGGACTTCAGTTCGATGGGGTATGAATTCGCGTTGATGCTGGCTGTGTTCGCGATGCAGATTGTGGTCGAAATCGCATTCATGGCTGCAGCCATGTTGACGAAACACCATGACGTTGCACATCGTGCGGCTAACTTGCTGCTTGGCGTGTTCTGCTCGGTGGTCGTGCTGGGATTCGACCTCGCGCTCCAATATGCAATGTAAGCACGAATGTAAGCACGCGCCGTAAGCGGTAGCGTTATTCAGGTTCTCGCAGCAATAAAAAGCCCGTTCCAGCACTTTTGCCAGAGCGGGCTTTTTCTATGGTCGTTTCGGGCACGGCTAACGGGCTAGCAACCTGCCGCGTTGGGTAATTCGGGTGCTGTCTGCGCGCGTGCTTCAAAACATTTCTTGTTCGCTTCCTTCAGCGCCGTGCGCAATCCTTCCTCGATCACGGGGTGATAGAACGGCAGCTTCAGCATGTCTTCCACGGAAAGATCCAGTTGCAGCGCCCAAGCCATCAGGTGGCCGAGATGTTCAAGGGCCGGCCCGCATCCCTGGGCGCCCAGAAACTTGCCGGTCCTGGCGTGAGCATAGACATGGAGCAAACCCCGGTTTTGCCGTAGCACGCGACTGCGCCCCTGGGTTTCGAACGACACGCTTCCGGTCACTGTCATCTGCTTGTCGAGCTCATCGTAGGACGTGCCTACGGCGATGACCTGCGGCTCGCAGAACACGATGGAAAACGGCACCTTGCGTTTGACGGACTGAACCTCGGAGAAACGCGCGGCATTGTCGCCGGCAAGCTTGCCTTCGTCGGCGGCATCGAGGAGAAAGGGACGCGTGCCGTCGCAATCGCCCGCTATGAAGATGCTGCTGTCGCCACACTGCATGGAAGATTCGTCGAAGACAGGAACGCCCTTGTCGTTGAGTTCTATACCGGTCTTTTCAAGCTGCAGCGACGCCAGTGCCGGTTTCCTGCCGGCCGCAATGAGTACCCGGTCGAAGCGCTCGGTGCGCTCGGTTCCATCCAGCGACTTGAAGCGGATCGTGGGTTCGCCGTCCTGCATTGATTTTTCGAGGATGGTCGCGTCGGGGTCGAGGTAAAACTCCTGCCGCAGCGCTTCAATCAATGCGTCGCGCACCGGGGTGTCCGACAATCCGCCAACGTGATTCTTCCGGCCGAACATGAATACCTCGACCCCGAGCCGCGCGAATGCCTGGCCGAGCTCGAGAGCGATAGGGCCGGCGCCGAAAACGGCGCAACGCCTGGGCACGGTCTTGAGGTCGAAGACGTCGTCGCTTGTCACGAGATGGTCTTCGAATACCTTGAAGTCATCTGGAATGACGGATGCCGAACCCGACGCGATCACTACGCTTGCGGCTTCCACGCGGGCGAAGTCATCGATAAGAAGAACGTTACGCGATTCGAAGCGGGCAAAGCCGCGGATGATCGTGTCCTGAGGAAATGAATCCGTTTCCTTCAGCACGCCTTTGACGAAATGATCCCGTTCGCTGCGGACATAAGCGAGCACATGTTCACTATTGGCCTCGAGCGCATGCGTGCCTTCAATGCCCCGCGGCGCTTGCGCTTTTGCGTCGTGCAGGCCATTGGCCGCTGCAAGCAGCAGCTTGGACGGCATGCAGCCCACGCGTGCGCAGGTCGTGCCAAACTCGGCGCCTTCTATCAGCACGACCTGCTTGCCCGCGTGCCGTGCCGCACGATATGCGGCCATGCCGGCCGTCCCTGCGCCAATGACGGCGACGTCCACCTTGATCTGCTTCATTGGTACCTTTGGCTTGGATGTACTCGAATCTGTTTCACGACCACCGCGGATGCGCTCCGTCCGGGCTTCGGTCAGGCTGGAACGCGGCGCCGATGAACGCAGATGGGCCCGGCTTCGCTGTAGCTAGCCGTTGTCCGCAAAGCCCGGATACAGGGTCATGCCGCCGTCCACGAACAAGGTTGTGCCAACCACATAGTCGCTGTCGTCGGAGGCCAGCCAGACCGCTGCCCGGCCAATGTCCTCGCTTTCGCCAATCCGGCCGTAAGGCACGAGTTCAAGTAGCGTCTTCAACGCCTCGGGGTTGTCCCACGCGGCCTTGTTGATCGGTGTGCGGATCGCGCCCGGCGCGATTGAATTGACGCGAATCCTGTGGGGCGCGACTTCCTGGGCGAGCGATTTCATCATCATCTGGATACCGCCTTTCGACGACGCGTAGTTGACATGTCCCGCCCATGGAATGACTTCATGCACAGAACTCATGCAGATGATCTTGCCGAGCGCCCTGGACACAGGACGCGGGCCGCGCCGGAGGAATTCACGGACGGCGCGTTGCGCGGTGAGGAACTGGCCCGTCAGATTTACGTTCATCACGGCGTTCCAGTCGGCGAGTGTCATCTCGACGAACTTCGCGTCCTTCTGCAAGCCGGAATTGGCGACCACGATATCCACCGTGCCGAAACGCTTGATCAGCGTGTCGAACATGGCGTCGATATCGGCTTCGTCGGAGACGTCGGCCTGGATCGCGACAGCCTGGCCGCCGGCTTTTTCTATCGATGCGGCGAGCGCTTCAGCGGCCTCGCCGTGGGAGTGGTAGTTGATGGCGACACTGGCGCCGGCATTGGCGAGCGCTTGCGCCACACCGTAACCAATGCCAGAACTGCCGCCGGTGACGAGCGCGACCTGACCTTCGAGTGCTGGGTTCATAACGTTCCTGGTTGGATGCGAACCGCGCTCTGCGCGCGGCTTGTCAAAGCGAGCGCAGCGCCTGCCGGGCAGGCCTGGGCTGGAAGCGTGAGGACCCAAGCAAGTGCCGGTCCCGTCCGGGAATGATGCAGCGGTCCGGGCCGGCAGTCCTACTCGGAATCCACCCCAAGCGCGGGGAACCGTTCCGTCGGGTAGGCGATCTCGTCCTGCGAGGCGACGATCTCAAGTTCATATCGCCCCGCCTGGAAGGTAGTCCTGACCACCGCGTTGACCGCGGCCAGCGTGTGCTCCAGCGCGTCACGCACCGAGTCGCCCAGCAGCGTGCGCGCGAGAAATACGGCGCTTGTCAGGTCGCCTACACCCACTGGTTGCCGCGCGAACGGGTAGAGCGGCCGCTGCGCGAACCACGCTTCGGTCTCGGTCACGACGAGCATGTTGAAGGTATCCGCACGGCTGTTTCGGTCGATCAGGTGTTTGACGAGCACCACTTTCGGACCGCGGGCGATTACCTCGCGGCAGGCAGCGACTGCTTCATCTACCGTCTCGATGGTGCGCCCCGTGAGTTTCTGCAATTCGATGTGATTCGGTGTCATGGCGTCGGAGACTTCCGGCATGGTATTCACCAGGAATTCCTGGATGCCGGGTTCGACGATGCAACCGCTCGTGGTGCCCATCACGGGGTCGCAGAAATAGCGTGCTTTCGGGTTGACGGCTTTCACCATCCTGACAATTTCCACGACCGCGGCGCCTTGCTCGGGCGAGCCGAGGTAACCCGACAGGATCGCGTTGCAGCGCGACAGCACACCGATAGCGCCGATCCCCTCGATCACGCGCGTCAGTTCGTCGGCGTCGACAACACTGCCGGTCCAGCGGCCATATTGCGTGTGATTCGAGAATTGCACGGTGTTGAGCGGCCAGACGTTGACACCCATGCGGCGCATCGGGAAGACGGCCGCGCTGTTGCCTGCGTGGCCGAAGACCACGTGCGACTGGATACTGAGGACATTTTGCATGATGGTTTTTAGCGAGGTGCAGGACAGCGGCCAGGGCCGCGCACGAAAACCGCATGCATGTTCGGCATGCCGGACATCATTGTGCCGTGGTTTTGGCCTGGATCGGAAGAACCTGCTCGCGGAACGCCAATGAGCGCGAGATTCGCTTGGCATGAGGATTGCTCAGCCTTATAGCTTTTTGCAATGCCCGCGAACGAGAAACGGCCTGGAAGCAATCCGCAGAGCAATTCCATCGGATTGCAAAGCGATTTTGACGGTACCGCGCGTCAATTTCCGAAAAGCAGGTGCGAACTATTCACCTTTGCAGCAAAATCATCCTGACGCGCCCAATTATTTGCCGTTCAAATCCTCTGGAGAAAAACCACCCCAACCCAATTCGAGTCATTCGCCAGCAAGCACCGGTAAAACAGCTGAACCCAGCTAGAAACGGGCCAGAGACAGGCCGCAAAAACAGGAGGTCGGTATGGAGACGCTGACAGGAAATCGTACGGATCTGCAGAAGAACACGCTGGCAATCGTCCTTGCGGGCGGCCGGGGTACCCGGCTCGGACCGCTCACGAATAAACGCGTCAAACCAGCAGTGCATTTTGGCGGCAAGTACCGGATCGTGGACTTCGCGTTGTCGAATTGCCTGAATTCAGGCATCCGGCGCATCGCGGTCGTCACGCAATACAAGGCGCATTCGCTCTTGCGCCACCTGCAGCGCGGCTGGGGTTTCCTGCGCGGCGAGTTCAACGAGTTCATCGATATCTGGCCGGCCCAGCAACGGGTTGATTCAAGCTGGTACAGGGGCACGGCGGACGCGGTCTTCCAGAATCTCGACATCATCCGGTCGATCGGGCCCGAGTACATCATCGTGCTGGCGGGCGATCACATCTACAAGCAGGACTACACGCGCATGATTCTCGACCACGTCGAGAGCGGCGCGGATTGCACGGTCGGCTGTATTGAAGTGCCACGCATGGAAGCGACCGCGTTCGGCGTGATGCACGTCGACGCGCAGCGCCGCATAACGGACTTCCTGGAAAAGCCGGAAGACCCGCCCTGCATGCCGGGCAAACCCGACGTCGCGCTCGCGAGCATGGGCATTTACGTGTTCAGCGCGAAGTACCTGTACGCGCTGCTTGAAGAAAACATCCTGACGTCGGATACGGACCACGACTTCGGCAAGGACATCCTGCCGCGCGTGGTGACCAGCGGCAAAGCGATCGCGCATCCGTTCGGCATGTCGTGCGTGACCTCCGAAACCGATCCGAATGCGCCGCCGTACTGGCGCGACGTGGGCACGGTGGACGCGTACTGGTCGGCGAACCTGGATCTCGCGTCGACCATTCCCGCGCTCGACCTGTACGACCGCAAATGGCCCATCTGGACCAACCAGGAGCAGTTGCCGCCGGGCAAGTTCGTGCGCGACCTGCACGGGCAGCAGGGCGCGATCAACAATCTGCTGGTGTGCGGCGGCTGCGTGATATCGGGTTCGCAAGTCGCGCGGTCGGTGTTTTCATCGGCGGTGCGGGTGCATTCGTTCTGTCACATCAACGAAGCCGTGTTGTTGCCGCAGGTCACGGTGGGCCCAAGTTGCCGCCTGAAGCGCGTGGTGATCGACCGGGGTTGCACGCTGCCCGAGGGACTCGTCATAGGCGAAGATCCCGATTACGATGCCGAGCGGTTTTTCCGCACTGAAAATGGTGTGGTACTCGTGACACAGGATGCATTGACACGTCTCGGACAAGCCAAGCAGTCATAATTCGGGCGACCGGAAACAAGCCAATGGGGAGCCGATGACCGTATGCGTGCTGCATGTTGCAGCGGAGATGTATCCGCTTTTGAAAACCGGCGGCCTCGCCGATGTCGTGGGCGCATTGCCGCCGGCCCAGACGCAACTGGGCACGAATGCCCGCGTGATCCTGCCGGCGTTCCCTTCGGTGGTGGCGGGCCTGACACAGATCGAGCCAGTGGCCGACCTTGGCTGGGCGTTTGGCATAGATCATGTGCGGCTCGAACGGGGCCTGCTGGAGCCGCACGGAATTGTGGTCTACGTAGTGCGTGCAGATGCGTTCTACGACCGGCCGGGCAATCCGTATCTCGATCCGTCGCACACCCAGTATGCCGACAGCGACCGGCGTTTTGCGCTGCTCGGCTGGGCGGCGGCGCGGCTTGCGGGCGGCGCCGATCCGGCCTGGAAACCCGATGTGGTGCACGCGCACGACTGGCATGCCGGCCTCGCACCGGCGTATCTGCGGGCGCGCGAGCGCGAGACGGGCGTGGCGCGCGTGCCGTCGGTCATGACGGTCCATAACCTCGCCTACCAGGGCGTGTTTCCCGCCAGGGAATTCGGCGTGCTTCAACTGCCGGCGGATTTTTTCTCCGTCGATGGCGTCGAGTTCTACGGTCATCTGTCCTTTCTGAAGGCCGGGCTGTTCTACGCGGATCGCATCACGACCGTGAGCCCGACGTATGCGCGCGAGATCCAGACGCATGCGCAGGGCGCGGGGCTCGATGGTTTGCTGCGCACCCGCACGCACGACATCAGCGGCATTCTCAATGGCGTTGACCAGACGGTGTGGAATCCGGCGACCGATACCACCATCGACACCCAGTACTCGATCGCAAAGTTCACCGGCAAGGCGAAGTGCAAAGCCGCGTTGCAGGAACGGGTCGGCCTCGCGCGCGAACCGGATGCGTTGCTGTTCGGCGTGGTGAGCCGGCTGACCGAGCAGAAAGGCATCGACCTGTTGCTGTCGGTCATTCCGGATATTGTCCAGCGTGGCGGGCAACTGGTCGTGCTGGGCACTGGGGACCCGGCGCTTGAAAACGGCCTGAAGAAAGCCGCGCTGGCGCATCCGCAAGCGGTTGCCGTGGAGCTTGGATTCGACGAAACGCTCTCTCATTCAATTATTGCGGGCAGTGACATCGTGATGGTCCCGTCGCGCTTCGAACCGTGCGGGCTGACGCAGTTGTACGCGTTGGCGTATGGGTCGCTGCCGCTGGTTCATTGCGTAGGCGGTCTGGCTGACACGGTGGTGGATGCGTCGCTGGAAAACCTCGCCGATGATCTGGCTACCGGGTTTGTATTCGAGAAGTTCGACCGGCAGTCGATTGTGGCCGCCATTCGCCGCGCGTTTGCATTAAAGCAGCGGCGGCTGGAATGGAAGGCCGTGGTGCGCCGCGCGATGGAGCAGGATTTCGGCTGGGAAGCGTCCGCGTTGCGATATATCGATGTGTATCGCGAGCTGATCGGGACGCGTGCGCGCTAGCCGGCGATCAGCTGAAATCAATCACGATCAACCGTTCAGGTCCCGGGAGATTGCGTGGATCGCGATCTGCACACGGCTGGACAGATTGAGCTTGCGAAGCGCGTTGCGCACGTGGATTTTCACCATGCTTTCGGCCAGATCGAGTTCGCGTGCGATGTCCTTGTTGCTCGCGCCGCGCGACAGGATCCGCACAATGTCGTGTTCTCGCGGCGTCAACGCAGGCGCCTCGCGTGGTCCGGATGGCGGCGGTGCGGGTGTTGCTTCTGCCCGCACCGGCGTTCTCATTTGCGCGATCAGCCGCTGCGTCTTGCTCTCCGCAATCACTGATTCACCCTCGGCGGCGCGGCGGATCATGGTGGCGAGTGCGTCGGCTTCCATGTTTTTCAACAGATAGCCGCACGCGCCTTCACGCAACGCGCAGGTCAGTTCATCCACGTCTTCCGACACGGTCAGCATGATCACCGCGGTGTCCGGCAAATCCTGCTGCAACAGCTGCAAGGTTTCGATACCCGATAACCCGGGCATGTTCAGGTCGAGCAGGACCACGTCCGGGCGATGCTGCTTGGCGCGCTTGAACCCTTCAATGCCGTCGGCGGCGTCGTCCACGACTTCGAAGTCGGATTGCCGCTGCAACAACGCCCGCACGCCGGAGCGAAACAGGGTGTGGTCGTCGATCAGGAGAATGCGGATGGTCATGCTGCCTGCCGTTCGCTGCCGGGCAGCAGAAGGCGAACGCGCGCGCCGTTACCCGGTTCGCTGTCCAGCCGCAATTGCGCACCGAGCCGGGCCGCGCGTTCACGCATGATGTGAAAACCGATATGGGCGTCGCCGCGGCTCGCGATCTCGGCGGGATCATAACCGTCGCCGTCGTCTTCTATGGTCAGGTCGAAATCGACGGCGTTCCTGATCGCGATATGGACCTGTGTTGCCGACGCATGTTTGCGAACGCTCGACAACGCTTCCTGAAGAATGAACAGCACCTGTAGCTGCTGATCGGGCGGCAAGGGCAGTCCACCGGCTTCGTCGTAGTCGAGCCTGACCAGCGCCTCCGTTTGCCGTTCGAAGCGCGTTACCGTCTCGTCCACGGCGTCGCGAAGATTGCCGGTAGCGAACTTCGTGCGGAAATTGACGAGCAGTTCACGCACGTCCTCGTAACTTTCCTCAAGACCTCCGCGTAACAACGGGGCGATTTCGCGCACTTCGTTCATGTCGTTGCGGCTCGCGGCGTCATCGAGTAAATGCAGTTGCAGCTTCAGGAAATTCAGGCTCTGCGCGATGCTGTCATGCAGTCCCTGCGCGACCAGATGACGCTCCTGCGCGACCGCTAGCTGACGGGCGGCCGTAGCGAGACGATGATTCTGCAAAGCCGTGCCCAGATGCTTGCCGAGGGTGTCGAGCAAGCGCGTTTCCGATGGCAGCACCGCGCGGCCGTCGCGAAAGTGCAGTGAGAATGAACCCAGCGTTACGTCATGCGAGACGATGCCGAAGGCCGCGACGGCGTTGAAACCCGCTTTGCCGCAACGGGTCGCAGGGCCCGTGTCGAGCGCTTGCGGCGTGCGCAAGTCGCGCACGACCGCGAGGCCGCTGGTGGCCGCCGCGCCGCATACGCAGGTGCTTGCCGGCATGCAGCGCTCCGCGCTCAGCAGCGGTTCGGGCAAACCTTCGGAGACGACTACATGCAGGTTGTCCCCGTCTTGAGCAAGGACGCGGACGGTGCCTGCGTCGGCGTTGAACTGACGCATGACGCGTGCAAGAAAACCGCGGCACAGCACTTCGACGTCAAACGCGCCATGCAGGAATGCGGTCATTTCGTAGAGTGCGACCGGCTCGCCGTTGCGTGTGGCAAGTTGCGCGGTTTTGTTGGTCACGCGCAGCGCCAGGTCGCCGTACAAACTCTGAAGTTCGCTCGCCATCCGGTTGAAGCCGTGCGCAAGATGACCGAACTCGTCACGCGACTCGACCGGCAAGCGAGCGCTGAATTCGCGTTGTTCGATACGGGACAGACCACGCTCCAGACGTCGTACAGGCATCACGAACCACGCGTATAGCAGATACACGATCGCGATCGTGCCTACGCACGCCAGCGCCGCAAGGGCCATTTGCCAGCGTCGTAGCCAAGCTGTCTTGCGCGCATTTTCGCGTTCGATCATGCGGACCAGCGCATCGGCTTCGGCAACGAATGCGGGCAGCCGGGCGAGATAGAGCGAGGGGGTATCGGTTGAACTTGACGAGTCGTGCGTGACCGCCTGCTTCAACGAGCCGTACCAGGTTTGCGATACGGCATCCAGTTGAGCGTGGATCGCGGGCGTGGCAGGAAGGAACAATGGGCGCGCGGGGTCGCCGCCTTTCAGATGAGCCAGCGTGAGATCGAGCAGGGCGGTTTGCGAACTCACGTCCGCTTTGCGGCCGGCCCTGGCTTCGTTGAGCTGGATGGCGACATTGCCGGCTCGCATACGCAGGCTGCCGGCGTCATTGATTGCCGCGCCCGCACCCTCAAGTTGCCACGAGAGCCAGAGCGTCCCCGCGATCATGGAAAGGACCAATGCCAGCGCAACGCCGGACAACGTCACAATGCGCGTGGATAGCCGATATTGGAGCGGTGTGGTGAGCGCGGCTGCAGGTAGGGCACCAGATGAGGCCGGATGAAGCGGGAGATCGGACATGGAACTGCGTGCTTGCGCGGCCGGAATGCAAAGGGCGCTAATTATCCGGCTTGCTGGCGTCCAATAGCGAGAGCCCGACTGTTTTACATATGAACTCACCAATACCGCCAACGTCCGCCAGTGGCAGAAGCGGGATTGCGGGTGCGTCATGAAGCCGCGGGGCGTCGTTGGTGGCGATCGCGAGGATTGCGGTGTCGATCAGATACAGGGGGTCGCGGCCAGCCTCGGGACGCACGACTTCGAGACGCGGCAGGGCCTCGCGCGTGAAACCTTCCACCAGCGTCAGGTCTGCCGGCGCAAGCCGCGCAACCAGATCCGCTAACGGCGGCTCGGGCGCGTCATGCAGTTCCTGCACGATGGCGTACCGGTAGGGCGAGGCGATCAGCACCTCGCCCGCGCCGGCCGTGCGGAAGCGTGCGCTGTCCTTGCCCGGCGGCTCGAGCTCGATTGAGTGATGGCTGTGCTTCACCACGTTCACGACCAGTCCGCGCGCGCGGAACCACGGCAGCAGCGCTTCGATCAACGTTGTCTTGCCCTGTCCCGAACGCCCGCAAATGCCGAAGATGCGCAGCTTCGCCGCTGCTTCCGTCATGTCGCTACCCCGTTTTTCCATCCTTGAATATTAGCGCGTGACACGGCTTCCATCACATAACGCCGCTCGGCGAGATCGCGCAGTGCCTGCGACATGGCGACGCGAATACGCACCTCGACCTGATCGAACGGCAGCACCAGGCCCGGCGACTTCTCGTGAACCCGGATGATATGGAAGCCGAACTCCGTTTCCACGAGCACAGGGCAGAGGGTACCCGCGGGCGCGGCAAACACCGCGTGTTCGAATGCCACCACCGTGTCACCGCGTCCAATCTCGCCGAGCGCGCCGCCATCCACGCCCGAGGGGCAATTCGACACCGTACGCGCAAAGTGGACGAAGCGCAGTTCGAGGTCGCCGCTCTGCAACAGTTCATCGAGTGTCTGTTGAGCTCGTTGGCGCAGCGCCGCCAGGTCCACTTTCTCCGTCACCTGGAACAGAATGTGGCTCACCCTCGCGCGCTCGTTTACCCGCCAGCGCTCCAGGTCCGCCAGATAGTGACGCTCGCACTCTTCATGCGTGGGCGCCGCCGCTTCAGCGAGCTGATGATCGAGCAACGCTTCGATCATGGCCTCGTCGCCCTGAGCCGCAGCGACGATGTACAACTGAGCCGCTTCATCGAGCAGGACGCGGCGCAGTACAGCCGCGGTCAGGGCAGCTTGTTGCGCATCCGGCGTGTCTGCATAAGCCGGCATTTCGCGCTCCAGGTCCGTATCGGCGAGTTTCACGCCGTTGACAACTATTGCCACGATGTTCTCCTCCGAACGGGTTAGCGCGGCCGCACGAACTGCCATGCGCGGCTCAGGTACGTAACGGAAGCGAAGCCGCTCCAGACATGCACGAGCCGGGTGAAAGGGAAGATCACGAACAGCGACATGCCCATGAACAGATGCATCCGGAATACGAATGGTGCGGCCGCCACGTACTGCGCTGCGTCGCCGCGGAAGGTCACGACGTGCTGCGCCCAGGTCATGAGCGACCACACGGCGAAAGCAAGCATCAGTGCCGGTATGGAGATCCACAGGTTGCGGTTGGCAATGGCCGAGCCGCGTGTTTTCCAGAACGCCGGATCTTCCGGCTCCCATTTTTTGAGGAGATAGTCGGACATGTTCTTATGAGTGGGATTGGAGGGATGCGCGCGGCGAGACTTCGGCGCCATGCGGACGGAAGGAGAAGTGCATCCAGATGAGGCTGACTGCGGTTGCGCCAAAAAGCAGCATGAAACAGGTGCTGCTCACGCCCGTCAGGTCGGCCAGCACCCCGAACAGAATGGGTAGCGCGAACCCCGCAAGACCGCCGGCGAGACCGACCACGCCGGAGACCGCGCCGATGTTGCCGCTGTATTCGTCAGCGACGAACTTGAATACGGAGGCCTTGCCGATCGCCATCGCGATGCCGACGGTGAACATCAGGATCGCGAACACCGTGGGCGAGAGCGCAATGTGAAACGCGAGCGGACCGTGGGTCGACTGAACGATGAAGCCCGAGTCCGGATAGCTGAGAAAGAGAAGCACGTGAGCACGGTCCACATCACGATCCAGGTCGTTTTCTGCGCGCCGAAACGATCAGACAGCCAGACGCCGATTGCGCGCAGCACGCCGCCCGGCAGCGAGAAACACGCGGCCAGCAACGCGGCCTGTTCAATATGAAAGCCGTAGTGATTGACGTAGTAATGCGGCAGCCATAACGCCAGCCCGACGTAACCTCCGAACACGACCGAGTAGTACTGTGAATAGCGCCATGCGCGGCGGTCTTTCATCACGGCCAGCTGGCTGGCGAAACTGGGCGGATTCGCCACGCGATGCGCCGGATTGCTGGCCGAGGTCATCCAGAAGAGGATGGCCGTGACCAGCATGGCAATGGCGTACACCTTCGGCACGATCATCCAGGTACCGGCAGTCACGATCAGGATCGGCGCCACGAACTTGGTCAACGCCGAACCGGCATTGCCGGCGCCGAAGATCCCCATGGCGAGCCCCTGGCGGTCCTTCGGAAACCAGCGCGCCACATACGGCGTGCCGACCGAAAAGCTGGCGCCGGAGAGGCCCACAAGCAGCCCCAGTGCGATGAATTGCCAGAACTGGGTGGCGTACGTGAGCATCCAGACAGGTATGACGGTTGCGAGCATCGTCAGGAAAAAGACAATGCGTCCGCCGAAGCGGTCCGTGCAGATCCCGAGCGGGACGCGGGCGAGCGAGCCGGACAAGACGGGCGTTGCCGCGATCAGGCCGAATTCGGTGTCGGAGAGACCGAGCTGCGTTTTCAGCGGAATGCCCAGAATCGCGAACATCATCCAGATCGCGAAGCAGATGGTGAAGGCGAAGGTGCTCGACCACAGCACGCGCCAGGCGCGCGGATCGGCGGTCGATACATCGTGAGTGGCTTGGAACTTGCCTGCGGCAGTCATATTGCTTGCCTGTCGATTAGATTTGCGTTGAGTTGGGAATTCACTGCAAGATTAGGAACTGCGCGACGTGCCGCCCATTCGCCAATGGAAGGACGCGACTCCATGCCGCTCCTCCGGCGGGACTACTCCGAAAGGTGTAATTTGGAATGGGATGCAGTTGGCCACGCACGCTCCGCGAACCCGGTGCAACGCAACAAACCGCTGGACATGAGGACAGAACATGGCTGAAGACGACTTGAAGATCACCGTTTCGCCGCAGCAGTTTTCCACCGACGTCATGCTGGAAAAGTATGCGAAGGGCGACGAAACGCGCATCGACGACATTTACCGGCGGGTTGCGCGCGGCGTGGCGCTGGCCGAACCCGAGGCGCGGCGCAAGCAGGTCGAGACCGAATTCTTCGAGAATTTCCAGCGTGGTGCGCTGGGCGCCGGACGCATCATGAGCGCGGCCGGCACGGGCATCCAGGCAACCCTCATCAACTGCTTCGTGCAGCCTGTGGGCGACGCGATCCAGGGCGTGGACGAGAACGGTTTGCCGGGCATCTACGTCGCGCTGCTGCAGGCGGCCGAAACCATGCGGCGCGGCGGCGGCGTGGGTTACAACTTTTCCGCGATCCGTCCGAAGGGCGCACGTGTGCATTCCACTGGATCGTCCGCGTCGGGTCCGTGCAGTTATATGGACGTGTTCGACGCGTCCTGCAGGACGGTTGAAAGCGCCGGGTCGCGGCGCGGTGCGCAGATGGGCATTCTGGATTGCTCTCATCCCGACCTGCTTGAATTCATAGCGGCAAAGCATGAGAAAGGGCGCTGGAACAACTTCAACGTGTCGGTGGCGGTAACCGACGAGTTCATGCAGGCCGTTGCTGACGACGCCCTTTGGCAACTCGTGCATCCCGCCGAGCCGTCACCTTCGTTCAAGGCGTCGGCCGGCGCACGGCAGCGTGACGACGGACTGTGGGTTTATCGCGAAGTGCGGGCGCGCGAGGTGTGGGACACGATCATGCGTTCGACCTATGACGTCGCGGAGCCGGGCGTGGTGTTCGTATCGCGCATGAACGACGACAACAACCTGCGTGCCGTGGAGACCATTCGCGCGACGAATCCTTGCGGCGAGCAGCCGTTGCCCGCGTATGGCTGCTGCAATCTCGGACCGTTGAACCTGACGCGTTTCGTGCGTGAACCGTTCGCGCAGCGCCATGGAGGAATGCCGGTATTCGACTGGGATGGCTTGGCGAAAAGTACCCGCACGCAGGTCCGTTTTCTCGATGATGTGCTCGACGTAACGCTCTGGCCGTTGTCCGAACAAGATCAGGAGGCGCAAGCGAAACGGCGCATAGGCGTGGGTTTTACCGGGCTCGGTGACACGCTTGTCATGCTCGGCGTGCGCTACAACTCGCAGGAAGGGCGCGACTTCGCGGCCCGCGTGGCGCGGACCATGCGCGACGAAGCGTATCGAGCATCGGTTGAGCTGGCTCGGGAGCGGGGGGCGTTCCCTCTCTTCGATGCGAAAAAGTACCTTGAAACAGGGACGTTTGCGTCGCGTTTGCCGGACGACATCAAGGCGGAGATTCATCGCGACGGTATCCGCAACAGCCACCTGCTCTCCATTGCGCCTACCGGCACGGTGAGCCTGGCATTCGCCGACAATGCGTCGAACGGTATCGAGCCGGCGTTCTCGTGGACCTACCAGCGGACCAAACGCATGGCCGACGGCAGCCGGCAATCGTTCGCGGTGGAAGATCATGCGTATCGCTTGTACCGCGAGCTGGGCGGCGACGTGAAGGCGTTGCCGGAGTACTTTGTCAGCGCGCTCGACATGTCCGCGAACGATCATCTGGAAATGATGGCGGCGGTGCAGCCTTTCGTCGATACCTCCATTTCGAAGACGGTGAACGTGCCGGCCGATTATCCGTTCGACAAGTTCAAGGATCTCTACTTCGATGCATGGCGCCGGGGGCTGAAGGGTCTTGCCACCTACCGTCCTAACGACACGCTGGGCGCGGTGTTGTCCGTGACGCCCGAAGCACCCGCCGCCGTATCCGATCCCTCGGACGCGGCGGACGCCGAGGTCGAACTGGACCCGTTGCGCATAGCCGTCGATCACCGCCCGCGTGGCGAGTTGCCGGCGATCATCGAGAAGGTGGAGTACCTCACGCAGGCCGGCAAGAAGTCGCTTTATGTGGCGGTGTCGTTCATGGAGATTACCGGCCGGCTGAGCGGTGAAGATGTCACCATCGAGCGGCCTATCGAGTTCTTCATCCCGACCGGGCAGCGCGACGAATCGCAGCAGTGGATCACGGCGACCATGCGGTCATTGTCGCTGGCGGCGCGGGGTGGTTTTGTTGCACGCAATCTGCAGGATATGCGCAAGGTGTCGTGGGATCGCGGGCAAGTGCGTCTTGGCGACGTCGAGCGCCCCGGTGGCCATAAGGCGCCGCGCTGGCACGATTCGGAAGTCGCGGCGCTTGCTTATGCGATCCAGCAGATTTTGTATCGACGGGGCTTCCTCGATATCGAGGGCGGTCAGATCCCCTCGCGCACGCTTGCGCAGCGCCGGCATGAGAATGCACAGGCCGGGCTTGCATCGGCTTTACCTGATTCCGCTGATGACGACATCACTGCGGTCGTCGAGGACCACGCGGATGCGGCCAATCCGCATGCCTTGCTACCCATTCCCGGCCGCAAGTGTCCTACATGCGGCGCCAATGCAATGATCCGCAAGGACGGTTGTGACTTCTGTACAGCGTGCGGCGAAATAGGTGCGTGCGGTTGAAACACTTAACCTCATTAACACGCTTGCATCCAGCTTGATGACGGTGGTTGGTGCGGACCCGATAGTCCGCACCAGCGAAACGCTGAACTGTTTAACCTGCCGCCGAATCCGTCCACTCCGTAGCCTGACGCTCGCGCATTGCTTGCGGCCGGAACGGTTGCCACTGCGGTGCGGCCGGAAGCCAGTCATCGAGCGTGGAGAAGTCTTCAAGGGGGACTAATTCATTCATGATGGACTCCTTTATTTATTGAACGTGCGCGTTGCCGCTTTGTGTCACTGAGCCGTTCGCGAATTCCACGATTTCACGATTACGTTGTTCCGCAGCCGCCGCTTCGCGTGCACGTTGTTCGTGCTGCTCGGCAATGGCAATCCCCGCCATGCTGCGCTCAGGGTACGTGTTGCGGTTCAGCGCGGGCAACGTGCCGTTTGCATAAGATACGGCCAGCTCCGCGCGGACTTGTGCGCGTGTCATGGTGCTTTGGCTGGTCACCGCGGTTTGATAAGTGCCTGCGTGCCCAATGCCGCCGTCAGCGAATGCGGTGGTGGAGACAATCGCCGAGATAGCGGAAAGCGAGAGTGTTGCAATGGCGGTTTTCATGCGTGCTGCTCCTGTCGGTTCATTCGATAAGCATTCAACGGAGTCGATGCAATCGAACAGATAGCGGGGCAGCGGGCGTCGGGCTAATTAATCAGTCTAACCAATGAAACACAATGACATCGACTAATCGACGAGCCGCGCTGCGACAGGATGAAATGTAGTCAAGCGAGCGCGGCGGATAAATGCTCGTTAAGCGAAAAGATTAATCGCATCAGGCGAATAATCGAAAAAGCCCTTATGGAAAGGGCTTTTGCGACGAAACCAGTATTAACCAAAGGGACTTAAGCCCTTACCCGCGAGAGGGTCGAATGGGGCTTAAAGGGCCCAGGAGCGACCCAGCCCGAACCGTGTTCCCAAGCATGACTACACCACGATCTCAGCGGTGCCGGCAACATCGGGCGTGCCATGCCTGACGATCGACTTGGCCGGCGTAGCCGTCGGCAGGCAGCGTTGCTCGGCGTCTTCCTGCCCGGAAAGCAGCGGACACCGCTCGAACAACTCGGCCGCCCAGTCGACGAAAACCCGCACCTTGGGCGACAAATGCCGGTTATGCGGATAGACCACCGAAATGGGCATGGGCAGCGGTTTCCATTGCGGCAGCACCTCGACCAGTTCGCCGGAGCGCAAATGCGGAAGGGCCATGAATCGCGCTATCTGGACGATTCCCACTCCTTTGACGCCGCACGCTATATAGGCCTCCGCATCATTCACGGCAATGGGCCCGCGCATTTTCACCTCGACGGATTTTCCATCGACGACAAAATCCATATCCATCACGCGGCCGGTGCGGCTGGAGAAATAATTCACGGCCGTGTGCTGCTGCAAATCCTCGATGGTATGCGGCACGCCATGAAGTTCGAGATATTCCGGACTCGCCGCGGTCAGGCCCTGAAACACGCCGATCCGCCGTGCCACCAAACTCGAATCCTGCAAGGTTCCCACGCGAATGACACAATCCACGCCTTCCTGAATCAGGTCGACCGGTTTGTCGCCGAAACCGATCATCAACTCGATGTCCGGGTAACGCGTGTGGAATTCGCAAAGCTGTGGCATGACGATCATGCGCCCGATCGACCCCGGCATATCGATTCGCAATTTGCCACGCGGACCTTTGCTGCTATGGGCGAAGGAACTCTCGGTTTCTTCTATGTCCGCAAGGATCCGCACGCAGCGTTCGTAATACGCGGCGCCATCCGGCGTGAGGTTCAGGCGTCGTGTCGTGCGTTGCAGGAGACGCACGTTGAGGAACGCTTCGAGGTTCTGAATGATCGTTGTCACCGAGGCGCGCGGCATGTCCAGCGTGTCTGCTGCGCGCGAAAAACTATTGGTGTCGACCACTCTTGTAAACACCTGCATAGCTTGTAGCCGGTCCATTTTTCTCTCACCGTCAATGCTTTGCAGCGTCCGGAATAAGGATGCCGCTCAGACAGGAATGGGCAGTTTCGATCGCGATTGTTCGGTGCGACCGAATTGTGTTGCCGGATTATAGGCATTTATTTCAAATGTCGTTGCCCCCAGAATTCGTTCCATCGCAACTCGGGTGGGATGGCGCGGACGCGCTGAAAATAACCATGGCATCGACGCTGGATCTGGGCCTCTGCATAGAGGATGTTCGAATCGCGGGACATGCGCAACCCATAACCTTGCGCAGTTATCGCCCCGCCTCGGACGGCAGCGTCCTGCCGGTCGTGCTCTATTTTCATGGCGGCGGTTTCGTGCGTGGCACGCTGGATGACGCCGACATTACCGCCAGCACCATCGCCCGGGACACGGCGGCGTGGGTCATTTCGGTGGGCTACTCGCTGGCGCCGGCTTTCCCGTTTCCCGCGGCGCCCGAGGACGCATATAGGGCGGCGCAATGGGCGGTTGCGAACGCTCGTGCGCAACGAGCGGATGCGAACCGCATCGGGGTCGCCGGGCACGATGCAGGCGGGAACCTGGCCACGTGCCTCGCGGCTATCGCGCGGGATCGGGGCGACATCGTGATCCTGGCGCAAGCGCTGCTCGCGCCGTTGCTGGACCCGAGCATGACGCGCATGGCCGACGAGAACAAGGTGCGCTCGCCGGACATCGGCGTGACGGAGTGCGCGCAGTGTTATCGCGCGTATCTACCGAACGCTTCACAACGGCTTCACCCATATGCGGCGCCGCTGGAATCGCGGCGCCTGGCCGGTCTGCCGCCCGCGCTGATCGCAAGCGCGCAACACGACCTGCTGCATATCGAAGCTGAGAAATATGCGGGCGAACTGATCGCCGCCGGCGTGCCGACGGAAGTCACGCGGCATGTCAATGCATCGCATAACGCGCTTGCAGCGGATCCGGCCGCACTCGCCGATGTCGTCACGTTCTTCAAGAAACGGCTTCGCGCGCGGCCGCTTGCGCCGCTCGCGGCACACCAAAAAATTCAAACAATCTCAACGACTTAATCGGAGCTACGCATGTCCATCACTCGCAAACGTCTTACCGTCGCGCTAGGCGCAGCGCTGGTCGTCGCAGGCATCGGAACATTCACTGCGATGCATGGTTTCGGCCGCGGCGATCTCCCGGTGAACGGTGCTGAAGCGGCCATCAAGCCGTCGGTGCCCGCCATGGAAGTGGATGTCGCCACGGTGGTCTCGAAGACCATCACCGACTACCAGAACTATTCGGGCCGCCTGGAAGCGGTCGACAAGGTCGAGGTCCGTCCGCTCGTGCCGGGGACCATTGTCGCGGTGCATTTCGCCGATGGCGCGCTGGTGAAGAAGGGCGATCCGCTCTTCACCATCGACCCGCGGCCGTACGTGGCGGCAGTCGATCAGGCCGCGGCGCAACTCGCGGCGGCCCAGGCGCGCAACGGTTATACATCGACCGATGCGGCACGGGCGGAACGCCTGCTGGCGGATAACGCCATCGCCAAGCGCGACTACGACGAGAAGCAGAACGCCTCGCACGAAGCGGCGGCGAACCTGAAGGCGGCGCAAGCGGCGCTCGAGACGGCGAAGATCAACCTGACGTACACGCAGATCGTGGCGCCGGTGTCGGGCCGGGTGTCGCGTGCGGAAATGACGGTCGGCAACATCGTGTCGACCGGCGCCAGTGCGCCACTGCTGACCACGCTGGTGTCGGTGTCGCCCATCTATGCATCGTTCGACGTCGATGAGCAAACCTACTTGCGTTATCTGAGCCGCGACTCGCGTGCAAGCGTGCCGGTCTCGCTCGGTCTCGCGAATGAAGACGGTTTCTCGCGCGAAGGCAAGGTCGCATCCGTCGATAACCAGCTCAATACGGGGTCGGGCACGATTCGCGTGCGAGCACGTTTCGATAACGCCGACGGTTCGCTGGTGCCGGGTCTCTACGCACGCATCAAGGTCGGTGGCGGCACGCCGCATCCGGCCGTGCTGATCGACGACGCTGCGATCGGGACCGACCAGGACAAGAAGTACGTGATGGTGGTCGACGCGGACAACCGCGCGCAGTACCGCGAGGTCACCCTCGGCACGCTTAGCGAAGGGCTGCGCGTCATCGTGAAGGGCTTGCAGCCGGGTGAGCGGATCGTGGTGAACGGCCTGCAGCGCGTGCGTCCGAACGATGTGGTGAAGCCGAATTCCGTAGCAATGGCGAGTGCATCGCCGGCCAAAGACGCTTCATAAGACGCGCTTTAACAGACGGGTTTTATAAGCGCTTAACAGCGGCTCCTCATGTGCGTGGTACGTGACGGGTGCGTTCCTGACGGGACGGACCGGTCGGCGGCTACGCACGTGCAGCCTCTCATGCAGATAAAGAAAACGTCATGAACATTTCCAAGTTTTTCATCGACCGCCCGATCTTTGCGGGTGTGCTGTCGGTGCTCATCCTGCTGGCCGGCATCATCGCCATGTTCAAGCTGCCGATCTCCGAATATCCGGAAGTCGTGCCGCCATCCGTGGTCGTGCATGCGCAGTATCCGGGCGCGAATCCGAAGGTGATCGCCGAGACGGTGGCCTCGCCACTGGAAGAGCAGATCAACGGCGTGGAAGACATGCTGTACATGCAGTCGCAGGCCAACAGCGACGGCAACCTGACCATCACGGTGACGTTCAAGCTCGGCACGGACCCGGACAAGGCGCAGGAACTGGTGCAGAACCGCGTGTCGCAAGCGCTGCCGCGCCTGCCGGAAGACGTGACGCGGCTCGGTGTGACGACCATCAAGTCGTCGCCGACGCTCACCATGGTGGTTCACCTGAACTCGCCGAATGACCGCTACGACATGACGTATCTGCGCAACTATGCGCTGATCAACGTGAAGGACCGGCTCGAGCGGATCCAGGGCGTGGGCGAGGTTCAGTTGTGGGGTTCGGGCGACTACTCCATGCGCATCTGGCTCGATCCGCAAAAGGTCGCGCAGCGTGGCATGACGGCGACTGACGTGGTCAACGCCATCCGTGAGCAAAACGTGCAGGTGGCCGCCGGGGTGATCGGGGCATCGCCGACTTCGTCGAACGTGCCGCTGCAACTCAACGTGAATGCGCAAGGCCGCTTGCAGACTGAAGCTGAATTCCGCGACATCGTGCTCAAGACTTCGCCTGACGGCGCTGTCACGTATCTGCGTGACGTAGCGCGTGTCGAGCTGGCTGCATCCGAGTATGGCTTGCGCTCGCTGCTCGACAACAAGTCCGCGGTTGCCATGGCGATCAACCAGCAACCGGGTGCGAACTCGCTGCAGATCTCCGACCAGGTCCGCCAGACCATGAAGGAACTGAAGGCGGACATGCCGGCGGGCGTCGACTATGAAATCGTCTATGACCCGACGCAGTTCGTGCGCTCCAGTATTGAAGCGGTTATCCATACGCTGATTGAAGCCATTGCGCTGGTCGTGCTGGTGGTGATCGTGTTCCTGCAAACCTGGCGCGCGTCGATCATTCCGTTGCTGGCGGTGCCGGTGTCGATCATCGGTACGTTCTCGCTGCTGCTCGCGTTCGGCTTCTCGATCAACGCGTTGTCATTGTTCGGCATGGTGCTGGCAATCGGGATCGTGGTGGACGACGCGATCGTGGTGGTAGAAAACGTCGAACGCAATATCGAGGCGGGGTTATCGGCGCGAGAGGCGACCTATCAGGCCATGCGCGAAGTGAGCGGGCCGATTATCGCCATTGCGCTGACACTGACGGCTGTGTTCGTGCCGCTCGCGTTCATGTCGGGCCTGACGGGTCAGTTCTACAAGCAGTTCGCCATGACCATCGCCATCTCCACGGTGATCTCGGCCTTCAACTCGCTGACCTTGTCGCCGGCGCTCGCGGCATTGCTGCTGAAGGGCCATGACGAACCGAAGGACTGGCTGACGCGTGGCATGGACCGTGTGTTCGGCGGCTTCTTCCGCCAGTTCAACAAGGTTTTCAAGCGTGGTTCGGAGAACTACGGCAAGGGTGTGACGGGCGTCATCAACCGCAAGGCGCTGATGATGGGCGTGTATGTGGTGCTGCTGTGCGGCGCTGTCCTGATGAGCAAGGTCGTACCCGGCGGTTTCGTGCCGGCGCAGGACAAGGAGTACCTGATCAGCTTTGCGCAGTTGCCCAACGGCGCGTCGCTCGACCGTACCGAAGCGGTGATTCGCCAGATGACGGACATCGCGAGGAAAACGCCGGGCGTGCAAAGCGCGGTGGAATTCCCGGGCTTGTCGGTGAACGGCTTCACGAATTCGTCGAGCGCGGGCATTGTGTTCGTGACGCTCAAGCCGTTTAGCGAGCGCAAGGGTGCAGCGCTCTCGGCGGGAGCAATTGCAGGCTCGCTGAACCAGAAATACGCGGCGATCAAGGGTTCGTTCATTGCCGTGTTCCCGCCGCCGCCGGTGCTTGGGCTGGGGACGCTGGGCGGCTTCAAGCTGCAACTGGAAGACCGTGGCGCATTGGGTTACTCCGCGCTGAGCGACGCTACGCAGGCGTTCATCAAGCGTGCATCGCAGGCGCCTGAACTGGGCCCGACCTTCTCCAGCTACCAGATCAACGTGCCGCAACTGAACGTGGATCTGGACCGGGTGAAAGCGAAGCAGCTGGGCGTATCCGTCACCGATGTATTCAGCACCATGCAGGTCTACCTCGGCTCGCTGTATGTGAACGACTTCAACCGATTCGGCCGGGTGTATCAAGTCCGGGTGCAGGCGGATGCGCCGTTCCGCTCGAGCTCGGATGACATCGGTCTGCTCAAGACGCGTAACGCGAACGGCGAGATGGTGCCGCTCTCGTCGCTCGTCAAGGTGACGCCGACCTTTGGTCCGGAGATGGTGGTGCGCTACAACGGCTACACCGCTGCCGACATCAACGGCGGTCCGGCACCGGGTTATTCGTCGGGCCAGGCGCAGGCTGCGGTGGAACGCATTGCGGCTGAAACGCTGCCGCGCGGCATCAAGTTCGAATGGACCGACCTGACGTATCAGCAGATTCTTGCCGGCAATGCGGCCATGTGGGTGTTCCCGATCAGCGTGCTGCTCGTGTTCCTCGTGCTGGCAGCTCTGTATGAAAGCCTGACGCTGCCGCTCGCCGTGATCCTGATCGTGCCCATGAGCATTTTCTCGGCACTGGTCGGTGTCTGGCTCACGAAGGGTGACAACAACATCTTTACGCAAATCGGCTTGATGGTGCTGGTGGGCTTGTCGGCGAAGAACGCCATCCTGATCGTGGAGTTTGCGCGGGAGCTTGAAATGCAGGGACGCTCGATCGTGGAGGCGGCGATTGAAGCCAGCCGCCTGCGTCTGCGGCCGATCCTGATGACCTCCATTGCTTTCATCATGGGCGTGGTGCCGCTCGTGCTGTCGTCGGGCGCGGGTTCGGAAATGCGCCATGCAATGGGCGTAGCGGTGTTCTTCGGCATGCTCGGTGTGACGCTGTTCGGCCTGATGCTTACGCCAGTCTTTTATGTACTGTTGAGAAAGCTGGCCGGCGGCGAACATCTCGTCGACAAGCATGGCCACAATCCGCACATGCGCGGTGTCAATGCTTCGCTTGAAGTATGAGAGAGGTTGAAATGAAAACGTTGAATATCAAGCGATGGCTGGGATTGCCGGCGCTACTCGGGTCCATGCTGGTTGTCGCGGGCTGTTCGCTCGCGCCGACCTACACGAAGCCCGACGTGAGCGCGCCGGCGGCCTTCAAGGAAACACCGCAGGAAACGGCTCTGGCGCCTTCGGAGCAGGGTACGTGGAAGACCGCGCAACCGTCGGAACAGGCGTTGCGCGGCGAATGGTGGACGGTTTTCAACGACCCGACGCTCAACGACCTGGAACATCAGGCGCTGGAGGCGAACCAGAACCTGAAGGCCGCGGCCGCGCGCGTGAAGGAATCGCGCGCGATCAACCAGACCGCCCGGGCAGGCTTGTTCCCGACGCTGGATGCAGGTTTCGGTCCGACGCGAGAGAAGGTCTCGCCGGCCTCGCAGTTCCTCCCCGCCAACGCCAACGTACCGTCACAGACCCTGTGGCGTGCAGAGGCGAGTGCGTCGTATGAAGTGGACCTGTTCGGCCGCGTGTCGGACTCGGTGAAGGCCGCGAACGCCGACACCGAGCAAAGCGAAGCGCTGTTCCGGTCCGTGCAGCTTGCGTTGCAGGCGGACGTGGCGCAGAACTACTTCAACCTGCGTGAGCTCGATTCGGAAAGCGATGTCTATGCGCGCACCGTCACGCTGCGCGAACAGGCCCTGAAGCTGGTGCAGAACCGCTTTAACGAAGGCGAGATCAGCGAGCTGGACGTGGCGCAGGCCAGGTCCGAACTTGCCACCGCCAAGTCCGACGCCATGACGGTGCAGCGCTTGCGCGCCGCGTCCGAGCACAGCCTCGCGGTGCTGCTCGGCAAGTCGGCGTCGCAGTTCTCGATGGCGGCCAATCCGCTGCAGCCTGTCGATATCAAGATTCCGCCGGGCTTGCCTTCATCGCTGCTCGAACGCCGGCCGGATATCGCGGCGGCCGAACGTGCGATGGCGGCGGCGAACTCGCGCATTGGCGTGGCGAAGTCGGCGTTTTTCCCGTCGCTCAGCATAACGGGCTCGGGCGGATTCGAATCGGCGACGCTTGGCGATCTCTTCAACTGGTCGAGCCGCACGTTCCTGCTCGGACCATTTGCAGGCACGGCGCTCAATTTGCCGATCTTCGATGGCGGGCGTCGCAAGGGCAATCTTGCGAACGCACGCGCGATCTACGAAGAGGATGTCGCGAACTATAGGCAGCAGGTGCTGGTGGCGTTCCAGGAAGTGGAGGACAACCTCTCCGACCTGCGTATCCTCCAGGACCAGACGCGCACGCAGGCCGAAGCGGTGAGCGCATCGAACCGGGCAGCGCAGCTTTCCCGTGCGCAGTACACCGAGGGCGCGGTCAATTATCTCGACGTGATCGATGCCGAGCGTACCGTGCTGCAGTCGCAGCGCGCAGCGGTTCAACTGGCGGGCGTACAGGCTACGTCGACGGTGAACCTGGTCCGTGCGCTCGGCGGTGGTTGGGGAGATATGCCGGCTGCATCTGTAACACCGGCAACACCGGCTGCACCCGCGGCAGATGCGAGCGTTGCGTCGCGCTGAGCATTGAACGTGGCACTGGAAGCGTGATTGTTCAAAACGCGCGACAAGTGTCTTCGATTACAGCGGGTTTATCCGGGGGCTCCCGGTCCGTAGAATAAAACTATGGATACGGGAGCCGTCATGAAAGCCTTAATCGAACGACAACTCTACCGACCCGCCGTCGTACTACCGCTGTTGGTCTTGATGCGCCTGATGGTGACGCTCGATTTCAACCTGATGCAAGTGACGTTCGTCGTGGTCATGAAGGGTTCGCAGTACATGTTTCAAGCGGTATTCAGGCATCGCCACGATCAAGCCGATCAAAGCGACGCCCTTACACCGCAGGTCCATGCCATGCATGACAAGACCTGCCACTGCTAAGCCATCAGCAATCAATACACTTCCGGCACGATGATGCTTTCGGGCACCGGTTGCCGCAGATAATCGTCGTTATAAACGCGGTCAGGCAATTCGATCGTAGGGTGCTCGATCTCGTGATACGGCACCTGGCTCAGCAGATGGTGAATGCAGTTTAGCCGCGCGCGTTTCTTGTCCACGGCCTGCACGACCCACCACGGCGCTTCGGGAATATGCGAACGCGCGAGCATCACTTCCTTCGCATGCGTATAGGCTTCCCAGCGACGGCGGCTTTCCAGGTCCATCGGGCTCAGCTTCCACTGCTTCAACGGATCTTGAATACGCGCCTGGAAACGAACTTCCTGCTCGTCGTCGGTGATCGAGAACCAGTACTTCAGGATCTGCACGCCGCTGCGCACCAGCATCTTTTCGAATTCCGGCACTGAGCGAAAGAACTCTTCGTACTCGGCGTCGGTACAGAAATTCATCACACGCTCGACGCCCGCCCGGTTGTACCAGCTGCGGTCGAACAGCACGATCTCCCCGCCTGCCGGCAGATGCGACACGTAGCGCTGGAAATACCACTGGGTGCGTTCGCGATTGTTCGGTGCGGGCAATGCGGCGACCCGGCACACGCGCGGATTCAGCCGCTGCGTGATGCGCTTGATCGCGCCGCCCTTGCCGGCGGCGTCGCGTCCTTCAAAGATCACCACCAGCCGGTGACCACTGGCGACAACCCAGTCTTGCAGCTTGACGAGTTCACCTTGCAGGCGGAACAGCTCGCGAAAGTAGATCTTGCGTTGCTCGCGCGCTTCGGCGGACAACGCACTGTCGCCGTCGAGGATGCGGTCGTCGACTTCCATCTCGAGTTCTTCGTCGTAGCTGTCGATCAGGTCTTCTTCGAAGCGGCGCTGTTTATCCTGCGAAATCATGGGAAGCTCCGTTTGGTTGGGCGTGTTGACCGCGTTGACTCGTCCCGGCAGGCAATGCAAAACCCTGCAATCCTGCAAATTATCGATTATCCGGTCCGATAATTTCAGGAATGTTACGGCAGGCGCGCCCGGAGCGGGGCAACCAACTCATGATCCGCCCGCGCGCGGGTGCTGAGCGTGGAGGAACGGTTTTCGCGTCATACGCCAGGATTGGGCACTTTGCCCGGGAACCGGAGACCGCATGCACGACGCATCCAGTGGCCCACGGCGCCCATCGGCGGTCGAACGCTGGGCGCCGTGCGTCTATTTCGTGATCGGGCAGCTCGGCTGGTTTGCCTGCGTGCAGAGCGCCGCGCACGACGTGCCATGGATCGGCGTGGCAACAGCCATTGTGCTCGTCGCGGTGCATCTTGCGCGGGTCGATCGGCCATTGCAGGAGTTCAAGCTGCTGGTCAGCGTGGTGGTGATGGGCGCGATCTGGGAGAGCGTGCCGGTGGCGACCGGATTGCTCGCGTACCCCAACGGCACCGTGTTGTCCGGCGCGGCACCTTACTGGATCCTTGCGCTGTGGGCGCTTTTCGCCGCCCAGTTCAACACGACGTTCGGCTGGCTCAAGCAACGCATGCCGCTTGCTTCGGTGCTTGGCGCCATAGTTGGGCCGATGTCGTTCCACGCCGGCGCAGCGCTGGGCGCGGTGCGCTTCGTGCAACCGCTGCCGGCGACACTCGCGCTGGCGATCGGCTGGACCATCCTGATGCCGGCGTTGATCCTGTTCTCGCGGTGGTGGGATGGGGTGCATTGATTACCGGCCGGGGGTTGGTCGGGCCGGAGCGTAATTGTTTGCCTTTAGAATGCCGCATCGCCGTTGCCAACGGCATTCTCCTTGCGACTCCCATGACCGACACCGTTTCGCTTTCGTTGCCTCACTTCGACCACGCGGATACCGCGCGCCTGCTGCCCTTCGACCGCCTCGTCGATACCTTGAAATGCACCATGCTCGACTATGCGAGCGGCCTCATCACGAGCCCCGAGCGCATGGTGGTGCCGCTTCGCGACGGCGCTGTGATGCTCTCGATGCCGGCCGCCGCGGCCGACCTTGCCATGCACAAGCTCGTCAACGTATGCCCGAAGAACGGCGCGCTCGGGTTGCCGACCATTCACGGCCAGGTCACCGCATTCGATGCCGCGACCGGCGTACCGCTCTTCATGCTGGACGGGCCCACGGTAACCGGCCGACGCACCGCCGCGGTCACGATGATCGGCATCCAGGCGCTGCTCGGGCGCGAGCCCAAGACCGTGTTGATCATCGGCACGGGCAAGCAGGCTGCGCATCATGTCGAGGCGCTGAGTGTGCTTTATCCGGCCGCTGAGATTATTGTGCAGGGCTCGCGGACCGAACGCGCGGAAGCATTTTGTGCGGACCATGCGGGGTTATCGGAGAGATTGAGCGCGTTGAAGGATGCCGGGATTCCCGCATCGATCGACGTGGTTATCGCGACCACCACGAGTAAAACGCCCGTCTATACGTTGCCGCCCATCGAGGGCCGGCTCGTGATCGGCGTGGGCGCGTTCACGCCTGACGCCGCTGAGATTGCGGCATCGACGGTGCTGGCGAGCGATGTGTTCGTGGACGACCTGGCCGGTGCCCGGCACGAGGCCGGGGACCTAATCCAGGCAGGTATTGACTGGGACGAGGTACGGCCGCTTGCGAGTGCGTTGGGTGTCCAAGCCGCTGAATCAGGGATCAAGCGGCCGGTCATGTTCAAGAGCGTTGGCTGCGCAGCGTGGGATCTGGCCGCATGCAGGGTTGTCCGGGCGATGCTCGGAGCAGGTTAAGAAAAGTGCTTGCCTATCGAGCTGGAATAATCCTTGCTATTTAATCCTTGGTGATCCGAGGATTATTTCAGGGCTTGATTGATGACTAGTCGAAACGAATTTGAACTGAGAGAAGCGGAAAAAGCTGATTGGCGCGCCCAATCCGATATAGCGACCATTGCAAAACAGGCGTGGTCAGATGCAATTCCCGCTGCCACGCCAACGGCGCCTTCCCGCGTTACGCCACCGGCGACGTACTTCATATCGGTGCTCGAACTGGCGACTGGCGAGAAGCTGGGCAACAACGAACGGCTTCGCGCGATCGCGATTCTTGAAGCGCATTTCGCAGCGGGACGTCCCCGCACGCTGAAGGAAGCGATCAGGATCTGCGCGGGCGCGATCGATTCTTCGACGCTCCAGCGCATGGCGCGCGGCGCGAAAGCCTGAACTCCGCACGAACCGCCGACGCTCGCAGCGCTGCTCATTTTTTCAGTCGCTGGTAAGAATGACGTCTTTTTGTCATACGGAAGACCTGTGTCGAAGACGCCAGGCGTCGCCTGATCGAGTCAGCGTGATTGCCGAAAGCGGCTCCAGGTCCATGCAATAGACTGCTGCAAGGGGTGCATCCAGCACGGTCGCCAGCGCGGTCTTGACCACGATTGCATGCGTCACGACCAGCGTGACTCCAGCCTCTCGCCAGCTCTCCAGTGCACCGCGAACCCTTGTTTGCAGGGCTCCCAGACTCTCACCACCATGCGCCGCGCTTTCCGGTTCGGAAAGCCATGCACCCAGTCCGGCCGCATCTTCATCGTGAATCTCGCGGATGGGACGGCCTTGCCAAAGACCGTAATCCAGGTCGTTCCATGACATGTCAATGCTCGCGGCGGTTTCGAAGGCGCGCGCGGTTTGAATGGCGGCGTGTGCCGGGCTCGTGATGACCCGATCGGGTTGAAACGCCGAAGGAAGCCGTGTGAGACGGGGCAATTCAGGCTCATCAATAGCGTCGCCGCTACTCGGAAATGAGCCGCGTTTCATTGAAGCCGTGGTCGCGTGGCAGAGCAGGATAAGTTCGGTTTTCATAAGGCTCGATCAAGGGAGTGCTTTACATTCGGCCGACTCATTCTAGAATGGCGACTTGCATTGCGAGGAAACCGGTGAAAGTCCGGCACGGTCGCGCCACTGTGAGCGGATGTCAAACAAGGCTCTTGAAGGGCTGCCAGCGCTTCAGCCTTCTGCATCTGCAAGTCAGACCCTCGCTGCAACCTTTCTTTTTTCTTACGGGACGCGTAATCCCCTGGAGTTGCTCATGAGCCATCCTGCCGCATCCGCCAGTTTGACCGGCAATAATCCCGCATTTGATGCACCCAACCCCATTCCGGTGCGTGAAGTGTTGCCCTGGGCAGTCTTCATTGGCCTGCTTTTGCTGATCGCGATTTATTTTGTTGGCGCCGAACAGGGCGCGACCTCGATCTTCCAGGGTATGGTCATTCACGAGTTTGTCCACGATGGTCGCCATCTGCTCGGCTTTCCCTGCCACTGAGACCGACCATGATCCGAAACCTTTTGATACGCGGCATGATCGCGGGACTCGTCGCGGGCCTGCTCGGCTTTTGTGTTGCCAAAACCTTGGGTGAGCCTTCGGTCGATCGCGCGATTGCCTTTGAAGCGCAGCAGGAAAAGCTGCACGAACAAGCGGAAGCCGCAGCTGGGCATCAGCACGATCCTGCCGATGACGTCGAACTCGTCAGTCGCGGCACGCAAGCGGGGCTCGGTTTGCTGACAGGTGTCTGCGTGTTCGGGACAGCGTTGGGCGGCCTGTTCTCCCTCGTGTTCGCGTTTTCGTATGCGCGGCTTGGCGCTTTGCGCGCACGGGGAACGTCGGCGTTGCTCGGCCTGTTCGGCTTCGTGACCATTGCGATCGTGCCGTTCCTCAAGTACCCGCCGAATCCGCCGTCCGTGGGCAATCCTGACACGATCGGCGCACGGACCGCGCTGTTTTTCGGCATGGTCGCGATCTCGCTGATTGTGGCTGTGTTTGCCGTGCGGCTGCAGCGGCGTTTGCAGGTGCGCCACGGCAACTGGAACGCAACGCTGATTTCGGTCGCCGTGTATATCGTGCTGATGGCGCTGGCGCACTTTGCGCTGCCGCCGGTCGACGAAGTGCCGAAGCTGTTTTCAGCGACGCTGCTGTGGAATTTCCGCGTGGCGGCAATCGGCATCCAGGCGGTGATCTGGACCACGCTCGGTTTGCTGTTCGGCGTGCTCGCGCAACGAGAAATGGAAGGGGCGCCGGTGCGCCGGATCGCTTCGGCCTGAGCGTTTCGTTAGTACGGGTCCAATGAGGGGCGGCTCGCGGGCCGCCCCTTTTTCATGCTGCTGCCTTGCGTGCGAGCAGCGTATTGAACAGTGCGAGCTTGTCGGCATCGGCCATGGTTTTCCATGCCTTGATCTCTTCGCGGCTTCTGAAGCAGCCTTCGCAATGCCCCGTGGTCTTGTCGAGCCGGCATACATCCGTGCACGGCGAGCCCACGGGCTGAAGCTGTATGGCCCGCTCAATGGTGAACGTGAGTTCGAGCGGTACTTCCATTTCTGTCTGCATGTCCATCGGAGTTATCACAGTGTTTCGCCGCGAAAGAGGGCGGCGGCCGCCGCCGGATTTGTCGGCCAGTAAGTGTGCATGTAGGTAGCGGTGATCGGGCCATGACGATAGATCGCTTCGCCTTCCACGCCCGTGGTGGCGTGCGTCGCGGTGAGGACCGGCGACATGCTTGTTGTCATGGACGAGTAGTGGAAGGTGTGGCCGGTGTGAATGCCGTGGCGGCTTTCAACACGCTGCATGGCGAGCCGGGCCAGGCGTTTCTGCATCTTCGCGTGGCCGGGCAGAAGGGCCAGCATGGCATGCTGCGCACCTTCGATATCCGTCAGTGAATCCAGCAGATACAGCATGCCGCCGCATTCCGCGACCACCGCTTTACCCGCCTCAACGTGCGCGCGAATCGAGTCCGCACTCGCTGCGTTCGCGGCAAGGCGGGCGGCGTGCAGTTCTGGATAGCCCCCCGGCAGATAAAGCGCATCGGCATGGGTGGGAACGGGCTCATCGGCGAGCGGCGAGAAGGGGGCTAGCGTTGCGCCCATCGCCTTCAGCAGGTCGAGATTCGCGGGGTAGATGAACGAAAACGCGGCATCGCGGGCAATGGCGATGCGCATGCCCTCCAGCAAACGCGGCGGCGGTTCCTGGGTGTCGTGATTGAACACGACCACGGGCGGCAACTCGCGCAGCGCCGTCTCGCCGATCTCGTCCGCCGCGCGATCCAGCCGTGCATCGATGTCCGCCACCTCTGCGGCCTGCGTGAGACCGAGGTGCCTTCCGGGCAGCGCGATGTCCTCGGTGCTCGACAGATGACCGCAATATCGAATGCCTTCAGGAATGGCTTCGCTCAGCATTTGCGCATGCCGTGCCGACGCTACGCGATTGGCGAGCACGCCATGGAAGGGCAGATCCGCCTGGTAGCGCGCGAGCCCGAACGCCATTGCGCCGAAGGTCTGCGCCATGCCGTGCGCGCCGATCACGGCGAGCACCGGCACGCCGAACGCGGCCGCGAGATCGGCGCTGCTGGGCGTGCCGTCGAAAAGTCCCATCACGCCTTCGATCAGGATCAAATCGGCGTCCTGCGCCGCTTGCGCGAGCAGCGCGCGGCAGCCGCTTTCGCCGACCATCCACAAATGCAGTGAATAGACGGGCGCGCCGGACGCGCGTTCCAGGATCATCGGGTCGAGGAAGTCGGGGCCGGTCTTGAAGACCCGTACTCGCCGGCCTTGCCGCGTGTGATAGCGCGCGAGCCCGGCGGTAACGGTGGTCTTGCCCTGGTTCGACGCGGGCGCGCTGATGAATAAAGCGGGGCAGGCGTGCACGTCAGAACTCGACGCCGCGCTGCGCTTTCACGCCTTGCTCACGATACGGATGCTTGATCGGACGCATCTCCGTCACGAGATCTGCCGCCTCGATGAGCGCTTCCGGCGCATGGCGGCCAGTCACGACAACATGCAGCATCTCGGGCCGCGCGTTGAACACCGCGAGCACTTCGTCGAGCGGCAGGTACTCGTATTTGAGCACCGTGCACAGTTCGTCGAGCACGACCATCTGATACTCCCCGCTTTCAATCATCTTGCGCGCCGCATCCCAGCCCTTGCGAGCCGTCGCGATATCGGCATCGCGATTCTGCGTGTCCCATGTGTAACCGTCGCCCATGGTGATGAAATCGCAGTTGGCGATTGCCCCGAGGAAATCGCGCTCGGACGTGTGCAGCGCTCCCTTGATGAACTGCACCACGCCGAGCCGCATGCCGTGTCCGAGCACGCGTACGGCCATGCCGAACGCCGCCGTGGTTTTACCCTTGCCGGTGCCCGTATTGACGATCAGGAGGCCCTTCTCGCGTGCGGCGGCGGCCTGCTTTTTTTCGTGGCCTTCCTTGCGCCGCTGGGTCATGCGCAGATGCGCTTCTTCATCCGTTTTCATCATGTTCTCTCGTTGTCAGCCTGTTGCTTTGGATCGTCTTCAGCGATAGCGACGGTCACGCCACCGGCCACTGTTTTCGGCACGATGATCCGCCCGTTGCGGGACGCCAGCAATGCACAGGGTTCGCAAACGCCGTCAATGCCAAGCAGCGCCTGAACCCGTTCCGACGCGCTGGTCTCAACCTGCGCGATGTTTTGCTTCGAAAAAAATTGCAGCGGTAAACCGTGGCGAGCGGCGAATTCAAGGAGTGCGGTTTCGTCCTTCTTGCTATCGATCGATGCCAGCGCGCGGGTGCTTGCGAGCGGCCGCGTTCCCAGCGCCGCTAGCACGGCGGCATGAATCTGTTCGACGCTTACACCGCGCCGGCAGCCTATGCCGATGACCCATGTACTCACGATTGTCCTCTGCTTGCGAAGCCCGGACACACGCCAGCGAACCTGGGGAAGGGCGGTTGGACAGGCGAGCGCCGGGGGGACCCCGACATTGAGCGCAGGCGCTGAAAAATTGGATTCATGTAAGACGGGTATAAGCACTACGTCTTTCATCCGTCCCTCGCGGATGTGGCGTCCGGCGCGCTGTTGTAGCGATAGCGCGTCACTTGGCGACTGGCCGGTATCCGGGCTTGGCGACCGCATTCCGCTCGCCTTCCCGCGCGCTTGCGCAGTGGCTTTGGAGGCAATGAGCGCCCGGTTCGAATGAAAATCAGGAATCAGAGTCAGTCGAACGAGGCGCGGGTCGCGTACCGTTGCGGGGACAGCACAGGTTTTTGCAGACACGGTGCGTGCGGCCTAAAGCTTCGAGCCTTGAAAATACGCGCGTATGCATCCTGTTTCCCGTTTAACTACGCGCGAGCGAAAAGCGCGCGTGAGCACCAGACGCGGGCCAAAGATAGCACAGCGGGTAGGGGTTGCGCTGGGCTTTTACAGGCTGGAGCCGGTCGGCAGCGCGGGTTTGGTGGTCTCGCACCGACAAGATCTCTCGTCAGCAGACGCAGCTTGAAACCCCTCCCGCGCCCTGCCCAAACCTTGACGCTAACCTCCCATCAGCCTAGACTTCGCGATAGTTTTCTGGTGCTCGCGCGCGGTCTCTGCTGCGCGCAGTTAAACGGGAAGCAGGGAGCATTGCCGCAACCCCGGCTGTGCCAACCTGCGCTGCCCCCGCAACGGTAAACGAAAATCGTACGACGTGGTTTTATCCCGGTTCACGCCGGGCTCACGCCACTTCGCACGGTAAAGCCGGCTTCGAAAAACCACTGCATGGCTACATCATGTGGGAAGGTGAAGCGGCACTTTCGCGAGCCCGGATACCGGCCGGAACGAGTCAACGCCTGAAGCGGACGATGTCGCGGGGATGCGGCATACGCTCGACACTTTTCACCATGCTTTTCCGGATTGCCGTCCCGCATCGCGCACCCTCCGCGACACCCGCGCGCGCATTTTATTGCTCGCGTGAGTCAGCAAAGGGCGACGCATTCCGGCAGCAAGCAGCCAATCGATAAAACGGAGCAACGGATGCAAATGCGCAAAATCCCGGTCACGGTCGTAACCGGTTTCCTCGGCAGCGGCAAGACCACGCTGATGCGGCACATCCTGCAAAACGCGAAAGGGCTGCGGATCGCGGTGATCGTGAACGAGTTCGGCGAACTGGGCATTGACGGCGAAATCCTGAAGGGCTGCAACATCGGTTGCGAGGACGAAAGCGTCACGGATCAACCGAATCTGTATGAGCTGTCGAACGGCTGTCTTTGCTGCACCGTGCAGGAAGAGTTTTATCCGGTGATGGAACAGCTCGTCGAGCGGCGCGAGCAAATCGATCACGTACTGATCGAGACCTCCGGCCTCGCGTTGCCCAAGCCGCTTGTGCAGGCGTTCAACTGGCCGTCCATCAAGAATGCGTTCACTGTGGATGCCGTCGTGACGGTTGTCGACGGCCCCGCTGCGGCCAGCGGCCAGTTTGCGGCGAACCCGCAAGCGGTGGATGCCCAACGCCGCGCCGATCCGAACCTCGATCACGAATCGCCGCTGCATGAGTTGTTCGAAGATCAACTCGCTTCAGCGGATCTGGTGATCCTCAACAAGACCGATCTGATCGACGAAACGCAGCAGCGCGCGGTGGAAACGCTGATTCGCGGCGAGATTCCGGCAGGCGTGAAGATCGTGCCGGCGCAGATGGGGCAGCTTGATCTGCATGCGCTTCTCGGGCTCGAGGCGGCATCGGAAACGACTATTCATCTGCGTGTCGATCATCACGGCTCCGCCGACGACGAAGGCCACGCCGATCACCATCACGACGACTTCGATTCCGTCGTGGTCGAAGCAAGGGTCGAGTCGCGCGAGGCCGCGGTAGCCGCGTTGCGCTCGCTGGTTGATGCCAACACGATCTATCGTGTAAAGGGTTTCGCGGCGTTGCCGGGTACGCCCATGCGGCTCGTCGTGCAGGGCGTGGGCCAGCGGTTTGATACCTACTTCGATCGCCGCTGGACCGCGGAGGAGGCCAGCCACCGAATCAGCCGGTTCGTGCTGATTGGCGAAGATCTCGATCAGCCGCGTCTGCAACAGGCGCTGACTGCAGCGCTCGTCAACGCACCCGTACAGGCCTGATCGATGCATCTGCTGCGCACGACACCCGGCGGTTTTGTCGACGATGCAGCCGGCGTCATGCGTATCGATCAGACGCCCGCGCCGATCGTTGTGCTGAGTTCCGCCGACACCACGCTCTCGCTCCTCGCGAGCGTGGTGCCGAATCTGGAAGCGGACTTTCCGGCGGTGCGGCTGGCGAACCAGGCGTTCTTGCGGCAACCGGCATCGGTGGATTTTTACGTCGACGACGTGCTGAAACATGCGCGCGTGATCGTCATTGATCACCTCGGCGGCGAAGCGTACTGGCCTTACGGAATCGAGACCATCACCACGCTTGCGCGCCGTAATGGCCAGATGCTCGTGATGTTTTCCGGCGACCTGCAGGAAGATCCGAACCTCGTTGCGAAGAGTACGGCCGAGCCCGCGTTATGCGATCAGCTCTGGCGTTATCTGCGTGAAGGCGGCGCGCAAAATGCCGAAGCGTTTCTGCGCTGCATTGCGTTTCGCGCGCTGGGATACGGACGTGAGGCGAATGCGCCGAGTCCGCTGCCTGCGGTGGCGATCTATCATCCTGCGCGGCAGGTTGCGATGGTTGAGGACTGGCAAAGACGCTGGGTTCAGGGCGCACCGGTCGTCGCCGTGCTGTTCTACCGCGCCCATTTGCAGTCCGGCAATACGGATGTGTTCGATGCCTTGATCGAGGCACTGGAAGCGCAGGGCCTCAACCCGTTGCCGATAGCGATGGCGTCCCTCAAGGACCCGTTGAGCCGGGAAGTCGTGCAGCAGCTTTGCGCCGATCACGCCGTGTCACTGGTGCTGAACACGACCTCGTTCGCCGCGGGTGTCATAGACGACCCTGCACCGTTCGAACTGGCGGGCGACGCGCCGGTACTGCAGGTCATCCTGAGCGGGGGAAATCGCGAGGACTGGTTGAAGGACAACCATGGGCTGAACTCGCGCGATGTCGCCATGCATGTCGCCTTGCCGGAAGTCGATGGCCGCATCATCACCCGCGCGATCAGCTTCAAGGGACTTGCGTATCGGTGCAAGATCACGCAGGTCGACGTCGTGCGATATCAGCCCGACCTGGAACGCGTGCGTTTCGTGGCCGAGTTGAGCAAACGCTGGTGTCGCTTGCGGCAACTCGCTAACGCCGAAAAGCGTGTCGCGCTGATCCTCGCGAACTATCCGTTGAGTGAAGGCCGCATTGGCAACGGCGTGGGTCTCGATACGCCCGCGTCCGTCGTCAACATTCTTTCGATGCTTGCAAAAGAGGGGTATCGGGTAGATGAAATTCCCGCCGGTGGAGACGCGCTGATGCAGGCGCTGACCTCGGGCGTGACGAATGATCCGGTGGTTCGCGACCTGCGTCCCGCGTTGCAAAGCCTGGCGCTTGATGATTACCTCGATGCTTTCACCAAGCTGCCGGATAACGTCCGGCAGGAGTTGAATACACGCTGGGGTCCGCCCGAAAGCGATCCCACGATCCGGCGCGGCCGCTTCATGATCGCGGGTTGGCGCTGCGGGCATGTGTTCATCGGCATCCAGCCGGCGCGCTCGCGTGAGCGTGGCGACTATGCCAGTTATCACGATGCGGAGCTTGTGCCGCCGCACGCGTATCTCGCGTTCTACTTCTGGCTGCGGCTACGGTTCAACGTGGATGCGATCGTTCATGTCGGCAAGCATGGCAACCTCGAATGGCTGCCGGGCAAGAGCATTGCATTGAGCGCATCGTGCTGGCCGGACCTGACGCTTGGCGCCATGCCGCATCTGTACCCGTTCATTGTCAATGATCCAGGCGAGGGCAGCCAGGCGAAGCGGCGGGCGCAGGCGGTCATCATCGACCATTTGATGCCGCCGCTCACGCGCGCTGAAAACTACGGTCCGCTGCAGGACCTGGAGCGTCAGGTCGACGAGTACTACGAAGCATTGATGGTCGATCCGCGCCGCGCAAAACTTCTGCGCAAGACAATTCTCGCCAGCATTGTGGAGCACAGGCTGCATGAAGAACTCGGACTCGATAAACCGCGAGATTCCGATACCGAGGACGCGCTGCTGACCCGCGCCGACGCGTATTTATGCGAGCTCAAGGAGGCGCAGATCCGCGATGGCCTGCACGTGTTCGGCGCGTCACCGCAAGGCGTGCAACGCCAAGATACCCTGCTTGCCCTTGGCCGTTATCCGACCGGCGATGCACAGGGCGCGAACGCGAGTGTACTGACCGCACTCGCGCGTGACCTGAACCTGGGCGAGACATTCGATCCGCTCGATGCCGACTGGACCGCGCCATGGACCGGCCCCCGTCCTGCTGAACTCGAAAGTGTGATCGACGCGCCGTGGCGACACCATGGCGACACCCGCGAGCGCCTTGAGTTGCTTGCCACGTCGTTGCTGGACCGGCCATCCGGCACGGCGGGGCCGAACACATCGCAGGTACTGACACGCCTGAACGGCGACCTGCTCGCACGGCTCGACGCGTGCGGTCCCCAGGAGCTAAGGCAGCTTCAACGCGGTCTCGACGGACGTTTCGTGCCGCCGGGTCCCAGCGGATCGCCCTCGCGAGGAAGACCCGACGTCCTGCCCACCGGGCGCAATTTCTACTCCGTCGATACCCGCGCCGTGCCAACGCGCGCAGCATGGACGCTTGGCCTGAAATCAGCCAACCTCCTGATCGAACGCCACCTCCAGGAGCACGGCGATTACCCGCGCGCGATTGGTTTGTCGGTGTGGGGCACGGCCACGATGCGCACCGGCGGCGACGATATCGCCCAGGCGATGGCGCTGATCGGCGTGCGGCCGAAGTGGGCGGCGGGCAGCAACCGCGTGACCGACTTTGAAGTCTTGCCCATCACCATTTTCAATCGTCCGCGCATTGACGTGACGTTGCGTGTTTCGGGATTTTTCCGCGATGCGTTCGCGAACCTGATGCATCTCTTCGATGCCGCCGTGCAAGCCGTGGCCGAACTCGACGACGAAGCTGAGGACATCAACCCGATCCGTGCACGCATCATCCGCGAACGCGACCAGCACATGGCGCGCGGACTGGATGAGAAGGAAGCTCGCTTGCGTGCCGGGTGGCGTGTGTTCAGCACGAAGCCCGGTGCATACGGCGCGGGTTTGCAGGAGATGATCGACGCGAAGCAATGGCAATCCGACGCTGATCTGGCGCGCGGTTTTCAAAGCTCGGGCGGTTATGCGTATTCACAAAAGGGCGATGGTGTGGAGGCTCACGACTCCTTTGGCACGCGCCTCTCGACTATCGATGTGGTGGTGCAGAACCAGGACAATCGCGAACACGACCTGCTGGATTCGAACGACTATCACCAGTTCCAGGGCGGCATGGTGGCGGCTGTGCGGCATCTTTCCGGCACCCAGCCGCAAGCGTATAACCCCGATCACAGCAACCCCGCCGCGCCGCGTATTCGTACGTTGCAGGAAGAAATCTCACGCGTGATCCGCTCGCGCGTGGTCAATCCAAAATGGATCGACGGTGTGAAGCGGCATGGTTACAAGGGCGCGTCGGAACTCGCGGCGACAGTGGATTATCTGTTCGGTTACGACGCCACCGCGCGGGTCGTATCGGATCATCAGTACGCGCTTGTTGCCGACGCTTACGTCAATGACACCGCCACGCGCGAATTCATGCAAGAGCATAATCCGCACGCGCTGCATTCGATCTGCGAGCGTTTGACCGAAGCGATGCAACGCGGCTTATGGCAAAGTCCGGGCGCGTATCAGGAGCAGATCGAACGCCATCTGCTGGACGCCGAACAGCAACTCGAGGGGCAACGAACGTGAACGAATTCATCTTCCCGTTTGCCGCATTGGTCGCACAAGAGCCCTTGCAGCAAGCACTTTTACTCGCTGCGGTCGATCCCGAATTGGGCGGTGTGCTGGTCAGCGGCCCGCGTGGCACCGCGAAATCGACAGCCGCGCGTGCACTCGCCGCACTGCTGCCCGAAGGCCAGTTCGTGACCTTGCCGCTTGGAGCGAGCGAAGAACAGTTGATCGGTTCGCTGGATATTGAAGCTGTGGTGCGCGACGGCGGTGTGCGTTTTTCGCCGGGTTTGCTCGCGAAGGTGCATCAGGGTGTGCTGTACGTCGATGAAGTCAATCTGTTGCCCAATCCACTCGTGGACCAGTTACTCGATGTAGCCGCGAGCGGTGTGAACCTGATCGAACGCGACGGGATTTCGCATCGGCATGAAGCGCGGTTTGTGTTGATCGGGACCATGAATCCTGAGGAAGGTGAGCTCAGGCCGCAATTGCTGGATCGCTTCGGTCTGGCGGTCTCGCTACAGAACTGTTTTGATGCGGAAACACGCCGGGAAATCGTCAAGGCGCGTCTCGCATTCGATACGGATCCGGACGGTTTCCGTTCACGATTCGCGGGGCAACAGGACGCTTTGGCTCTCAGGATTCGCCAAGCGAGAGTGATGCTTCGGGCCCTCGAATTCGACGATACGGTTCATGCACGCGTCAGCGAGTTATGTATCGAAGCACAGGTGGACGGCTTGCGTGCCGATCTCGTCATGCTGCGCGCAGCGCGAGCGCTGGCCGCATTTGAAGAAGCTTCGGCGGTGAACGTGGAGCATGTCGAGCGCGTGGCGGAATCGGTGTTGTTGCATCGGCGCAAGGAAGGCCGTGCACCCAACGATCAAGGTGCTGCCGAGCCTCGCGCACAGCAAAAGAAAAGCACGGACGAAGCCAGCCACGGCTACATGCCGCCGGAGCCTGTCGACGTCACAGCAGTCAAGAACGTAAGGCCGCTTGCCACAAAAAAATCCTGAGCCATCGAAGGCTGGATGCACAGGCCGAACCCGGCCGCCTTCGATGGCTAGACACGTCGGCCTCGGGAAAAACGCGATCACGCGAGGGTGAACCCGGCACGCGTATCGACTGGTTGCAAACGCTGCTGGCGAAACGCAATCAGCCTTTGGCCAAAGCGCATCTGAGGTTTCGTCGTGAGCAAGGCGACATCAGCGCGTTGCATTGCTTCGTGCTCGATTGCTCCGGATCGATGCTGAGCGGCAAGCGGCTCGCATTGGCTAAAGGCCTGGTGGTAGCGTTGTTCGACGAGGCGTATCGCGAGCGCGCGGAAGTGGCGCTGGTCTGCTTCGGCGGCGCGACGGCGCAAGTGCGTCGCGAACCGGGCGCGGCGCATTGGTGGAACGATCGATGGCTTGCACCCATAGGCGGCGGCGGGGGCACGCCGCTCGCCCTGGGTGTGCGCACCGGCGCTAATGTGCTTGCCAAAGCGGCTCGCCGCCAACCCTCCCAGCGGCGTTTCCTGTGGTTGCTGACAGATGGCCGCAGTCCGGAAGCCCCGTCTCGTCCCGATGCCGCGGATCAGATCGTCATCGTCGATTTCGAGAGCGAGGCGGTGCGTTTGGGGCGTTGCGTGACACTCGCCGAGTCATGGCAGGCCGAGTATCGGACGGCCGCTTCCATGACCTCCACCTAGTTCACTCGTACCAGCGCGGTGTGTATACCCAATCGCCATCACGGTCGGTCCGCGGAAAACTGCGCGTAGTGGACGAGCCGATAATCACCATCGTGCGCATATCGACCTGACTGGAATGCAATTTATCCAGCGTTGTGGTGGACAGCGTTTCGCCCGGCCTGCCGATGTTTCGGCCCAGCACGACCAGGGTCGAGCCACTCCGCTGTTCACGCAAGATATCCAGCGCACGATCGAGTTGCCATGGCCGTGCACGCGATACAGGGTTATAGAACGCCATCACGAGATCGGCTTGAGCCGCGTGACGCAAGCGCGTTTCTATCACGGCCCACGGTTTGAGATTGTCCGAAAGAGACAGCATGCAGAAGTCATGGCCAAGCGGCGCACCGGCGCGAGCAGCCGTCGCGAGCGCTGCGGATACACCCGGCACGATCGACAATCCGACGGCGGTCCACTGCTTGTTATCGCGGGCCTGGTCGAGCGCTTCGAGCACGGCCGCGGCCATTGCAAAGACCCCGGGGTCTCCCGACGAAACGACCACTACGTTGCGACCTTCACTCGCCAGTTCGAAAGCGTGACGTGCGCGCTGCATCTCTTCGCGGTTGTCGGTGCAATGAAGCACCTGATGCGGCGCGAACGGACCGGCCATGCGCACATAGGTCTCGTAACCGAGGATATCGTCGGCTTGCGTCAGGGCGTGTCTCGCTGCAGGCACCATCAGGTCGGCGCTGCCGGGGCCGAGACCAATCACGGTCAGTGTGCCGCGTGCTTGCCCGAGCGTCGACGGATCGACCGGTCGGGGAGAGAGGGCAATCATGATGCCGTCATCACGAGCCCCAAGCGTTTCGAAGCCCGCAGGAAGCGTTCCGAAGCGCAGCGGCACATCCAGCGCCTGCGCTGCTGCAGCCAGCGATGCAGAGGCCATCATGCTCAAAGGTGCAAGCACGGCCGCCAGCGACATCGGCGCAAGGCGATGTTCACGCAACGTTTCACCCACGCGTTCGACGATCGAGTCCTCCGAGGACAACGCCGTCAAGCATGCAACCACGCAGCGCGGATGAATCATCAACTCACCGGCAACCTCGCTTGCATACGGTGTGATGCGGATCGCGAGGTTGGCGTGCTCGGCTCGCGGCAGGTCCGCTGTATCGAGCCATGGCGCATCGCCATCCACGCGGATCGGGGCGCCGGCCAGCAGGTCGGACACAAAACGCTTGCCGTGCTCGATATCGGCGAGCACATAACCCGCTGGCGGGTTCAGCAGGCACGTGCCGAAGCGCAGTTCTCCGCTCGTGGTGATCGCCGGTGCGACGGAGAGCGCCGCCGCGATTTCGCGCGCGATCACATTGACGCCGCCCAGGCCGCCAAGTAAAGGCACGACCGCACTGCCGTCCTCGGCGACAGCCAGCACAGGCGGTTCAACGGTCTTGTCCGCGAGTTGGTGCGCCAGCGCAGACGCGAGGCAACGAATCACGATACCCGCTGCGCACAGCGCGATGATCGGCGTGTTGCGTGCATAGAGTTCGCGCATGTGCGAACCCAATTCGGTGAACGCGACATCCCCCTGCACGCGGCTCGCAAGGCCGTGAATGAGCGAACCCGGATACCGCGCCTGAATACGGCGAGCGGTATCGATTGCCCCCGTCCCCAGTACCACGATTGCGGCAGGAATCCGATCGTTCAACATGCTCACGCCTGCCATTTTTCCCCCGGCACGACGAGCAGCGAGAAGTAGGGCGACGCCATGGGATCGACTTCTTCCAGTGGCACGATGCGCTGGTTCGCCATGGTCGCGCGCTCGACATACAACGCGCGTTTGTCCAGCCCGAGGTCGGTCAGTACGCGGCGCACTTTATCGAAGTTGCGGCCGAGTTTCATGATCACGGCGGCATCCGCGGTGCCGAGGCGTTCCCTGAGATCCGCTTCCGGCAGCACGCCCGATAACACCGACAAACTCTGGTTGCGGTACACGAGCGGCACGCCCAGCACGGCAACACCTCCCAGCATGGAACACACACCGGGCACGACGTGCGCTTCGAAGCGCTCGGCCAGCCGGTCATGCAGATACATGTACGAGCCGTAGAAGAACGGATCACCTTCGCAGATCACGGCGACATCGCGGCCCGCTTCGAGATGATCCGCGATGCAGAGGGCGGATTCATCGTAGAAGCCGGCGATGATCGTTTCATAGCAAAGCGGTGGTTCAAGCGATTCGGTCGTGACGGGATAAACCAGCGGCAGACGCGTCTGGTTCTCCTTGAGATGCGCTTCAATGATCCCGAACGCATTGCCCTTCTTGCCCTTCGCCACGAAGTAGGCGACCACGTGCGCGGAGGTCAGCAAACGCAGTGCCTTCACTGTGATCAGCTCGGGGTCGCCAGGACCGACACCAAGGCCATAGAGGCGTCCGCTCATCTATTCGGTCTCCGTTGCCAGTGCGTTCACGGCGGCCGCCGCCATGGCGCTGCCGCCGCGTCTGCCGCGCAAGGCGACGAACGGCACGCCGCGGCTATTGGCAGCAAGCAGCGCCTTCGATTCCGCCGCACCGATAAATCCGACCGGAAAGCCCAGGATCAGCGCAGGTTTGGGCGCGCCCGCGTCGAGCATGTCGAGCAGATGGAACAGCGCGGTGGGCGCGTTGCCGATCACCACCACGCTGCCTTCGAGATCCGGTTCCCATAACTCGAGCGCAGCCGCGGAGCGCGTGTTGCCGAGTGCGCGGGCGCGTTCAGGCACGGAGGGATCGTTGAGCGTGCAGATCACGCGATTGTCCGCCGGCAGCCTTGCACGAGTGATGCCCTCGGCGACCATGCGTGCATCGCAGAGAATGGGGGCGCCTCCGCTGAGCGCCAGACGGCCTGCCGTGCCCGCGCCGCGCGAGAACACGAGGTCGTCGATCACGTCCGTCATGCCGCATGCATGGATCACGCGCACGGCAAGCTTCTCGAGATCGGCGGGGATGGCCGAGAGGTCGGCCTCGGCGCGAATGGTCGCAAACGACGCGCGATAGATCGCCTGGCCGTCGCGAATGTAGTCAAGCATCGAGGGGGCTCCGGGCTAGCCAGCAGGCTGCCTGTTCAATGGTGAGATGGCGGGCGAGTGCTTCAGGCGCCTCGCCGTAAAGATCGTAACGGCCGGGTGCGACGGCCATCAAGGTGGTCCTGACAGGGTGCGCCGCCGCGCATGAACGCGCGCAGCCGCTCAGGTGGACATCGCCCATGGGGGGCATGGACCGCGCGAGAAGGTGTGCGTCGGCTTTGGTATCGGCGAAACTTTTGGCGCAGCCCTGTGAACCCGTACACGCGATCAGGCGTGCGAACGGTTCGTCGGGCGTGGTCGCAAGGCCGAGTGCAGCGAGTTGTTCAACCACCGCTTGCGCAGCGGCCGGCTGCACGTCGAGCAGCATGACGCTTTGCCAGGGCGTCATGCGCAATCGGGGTGCGAGATCGGCGAGTGCGGATAACGTCGCTGCGCTCAACCGTCCAAGCGGAGCCTGCGCACCAACGCACACGCTGTCGCCGGTTCCTTGACGATGCACACCGAAACGCAGCCGTGCATCGGAAGCGGGACGACGCCAGTTTTCAACATCGTGATCCAAAGGAAAACCAAGCTTGTCCTGAACGCGGCCAAGAATTTCTTCGATGGAACATGTCGTCAGCAGGTCACGCATCCTGGTCTGCGAGGGCAGCGCGAGATCGAGGAAGGTATGCAACAGCGCATCGACCAGGGCGGGGATGTGAGCGGTTTCAAGCACGGCCAGCGCAGGCGCATCATGTTCAAATCTCGGTGGACAACCCGCGAGCCCGAATGCGAACCGTTGCGCTGACACGGCCGAAATCCATACATCGTGGGGATGATCGAGCATTGAAAGCCGCTCGCCGCCGTCCACCATCAACGCAAATTTCGGCGAAAGCTGATGCAAACGCGCGTCGCTCTGTAACTGATCGAGCAGAACGGAAGCGAGCGGCGTCACATCGAGAACAGCGTCCGGGTCCAGGCCCGCGAGCGGACTCAGCATCACGTTGCGCAGGTCATCGGCGCCCGGCGTGGCCGGTCCGAGGCCTGCACTGACTACGCGCGAGATCAATGCATCCTGCGAGTGTTCCTGTACGCCGCGGATCTGCAGATTCGCGCGATTGGTCACGTCGATGACACCCGAACCAAATGCCTGCGAAACCTCCGCGACCGCGCGCGCCTGCGCCGCACTCAGTTCACCCCATGCAAGGCGAACGCGGCACAGGCCGCCGTCGCGCGCAGGCACGATCCGCATCAGGCCTGGACAAGCCGATGGCCGTGATGCTTGCGTTGATGCCTGCATGGTAGTGAGTGATTCGTTCAAAGCGTGACCCGTCCGGTCTTGCGCGGCGCCGCGAGCATGCCGGACCCTTGGGGTGGAGCGGCAGGTTCATGGCATCGGTACACCCCGCCCGATGCTGGCTTGCACGAAGAATTCCGGTCGGCAGGTCTCTTGGCTCGCAGGTCGCCGTCCGTACCGGCCTTCCCAGTCGAAACCAGTGGCAGAGGAGCGCGGATTCGCTGCGTACAATTGCGGGGGCAGCCACAGTTTTGCTGTGTTCCCTGTTAGGCCCGTAAGGGCACCGACTAACGCGGTATTATGCCCGTTTTTGCCGCGGTTAAAGCGCACCGGCGTCAGGCCGGGCTTGCTTTGCCGCGTTATAGACGCGACGTAACCAGCGAATGGGCCAGTGAATGAATCAAGCGAGGATCGGCGCATGTCACCGTGGCTGACCGTGGTGGGGATCGGGGAGGATGGCTGGCGTGGACTGAATCGGCCTGCGCGCCAGGCGCTCCTTTCTGCCAATACGATTTTCGGCGGAGCGCGTCATCTCGCGTTGTTGCCGGCCCGCCTGGGTGGCGAGCGTCGCGCATGGCCCACGCCGTTCACGATCGCGCCCGTGCTTGAACGGCGCCACGAAAACCAACGGGTGTGCGTGCTTGCAAGCGGCGACCCGATGCTGTTCGGCGTTGGCAACACGTTCGCCCGCGAATTGCCAACCGATGAATTCCGCGTGCTGCCTGCGCCGTCTTCGTTGTCACTTGCCGCAGCGCGTTTGCACTGGCCGCTGCAGGACGTGGCGGTGGTGTCGCTGGTCGGGCGCCCGGTCGCTGCGCTTGAAATGCAGCTTCATCCGGGTGCGCGTCTGTTCGTTCTCAGCAGCGGTGCGTCGAGTCCCGCTGCAGTTGCCGAGTTGCTGACCAGGCGCGGTTTCGGTGCGAGCTGCCTGAGTGTGTTCGAGCATCTGGGCGGCGAGCGGGAGCGCCGTATCGATCAAGTGGCGAGTGACTGGCAGGCAAGTGAGGTGGCCGCACTGAATCTTGTCGCTATCGAATGTATCGCGGAGAGCCATGCGCTGCGTCTGCCGCTGACGCCCGGTCTTCCCGACAACGCATATCGGCACGACGGCCAGCTTACGAAACGCGATGTCCGCGCGATCACGCTGTCGCGGCTCGCGCCCGAGCCGGGAGAATTACTGTGGGATGTGGGCGCGGGATGCGGGTCGATCGGTATTGAATGGATGCGTTCGCACCCGAGTTGCCGTGCGATTGCGATCGAAACGGACAGTGAGCGTCAACGCCTGATCGAACACAATCGCGACGCGCTTGGGGTGTCCGGACTGCAACTGGTCGAAGGTGAAGCGCCCGGTGCATTGACCGGACTTCCGGAGCCCGATGCGATTTTTATCGGCGGTGGCGTAACCGCGCCGGATATGCTCGACACCTGCTGGTCTCATCTGAAGAAAGGCGGCCGGATGATCGTCAACGCCGTCACCATTCAGAGCGAGGCAACACTGGTCGCGTGGCGCGCGCTTCATGGCGGCGAATTGACGCGTATTGGCGTTGCGCACGCACAGCCTTTAGGCGCCTTCGATACCTGGCGCCAGGCGCTCCCCATTACGCTGCTGCATGTGGTTAAGCCATGACGTCCCCCCTTATCCGATACCCGGCGCAATGAAACGGATCCTGCTATTGGGCGGCACCGGCGACGCGTTGACCATCGCGCGACGGCTTGGTCACGATCACGTTTACAGCCTTGCCGGACTGGGCCGCCTGCCGGGCGATCTGGCCTGCAGTGTGCGCGTGGGCGGCTTTGGCGGGGTAGAGGGGTTGCAGGCCTTCATTGAAGCGCAATCCATCGGCTTGATCGTCGATGCAACGCATCCTTACGCCGCGCAAATGAGCCGTCACGCGAGCGCGGTCAGTGCATTGACCAGCGTGCCGTGCTGGGCGCTTCGGCGTGCGCCGTGGCAACCGCAAAGCGGAGACGCATGGTGCGAGGCCACCGACTTCCCGTCCATTCTCGACTCCATTGCGCCTTACCACCATCCGCTCTGGACGCTTGGCCGCGAACCGCTTGCGTATCTTGACGAGATTCCTCCTTCACAACACTGGACCATCCGCTGCCTCGATGCGTATCCCGGGAACGCGCGGGCGACCATCATTGGTGCACGCGGCCCATTCTCGCTGGATGGCGAACGTGCGCTCTTCACGACGCAGCAAACCGATGTGCTCATCAGCAAGAACAGCGGCGGTGCGGCAACCGAGGCGAAGCTGAGGGTTGCGCGGGAACGGGACTTGCCCGTGGTCATGCTGCAGCGTCCACGCTTGCCGCCGGTCGAGCGCGAGTTTTCCGATACAAGCTCGCTTCTGGACGCGCTCGCTGCATGGCTCGATCCGTATCCACTTTTCGATAAAACCCCTTAAATGACGGTCTATTTCATTGGCGCAGGACCCGGAGATCCCGAACTCATCACGGTGAAGGGGCAGCGCCTTATTCGCACGTGCCCGGTCATCCTGTATGCCGGGTCGCTCGTGCCGGATGCCGTGTTGAGCGGGCACAGCGCGGCAAGCGTGGTAAATACGGCAGATCTTCACCTCGATGAAATCATCGCGTTGCTCGAAGCCGCGCACGCCAGAGGGCAGGATGTCGCGCGCGTGCATTCCGGTGATCCGTCCTTGTATGGAGCGATCGGCGAACAGATCAGGCGTCTGAATGCGCTCGCGATACCGTACGAAATCGTGCCTGGCGTCACGGCGGCCGCGGCATGCGCTGCGTCGCTTGGCTGTGAATTCACGTTGCCCGGCATCTCGCAGACCGTGATTCTCACGCGCTTCGCTACTAAGACATCGATGCCCGAAGGCGAGCAACTTGCCGATCTGGCGCGCCATCGCGCGACCATGGCTATCCACCTCGGGGTGCGCCATATCGAGCGGATAGCCGCTGACCTGATTCCGCATTACGGCGAGCAGTGCCCCGTGGCCGTGATCTTCCGCGCAAGCTGGCCTGACGAAGAAAAGGTGCTGGGCACCCTTGCCGATATCGCTGGAAAAGTGCTTGAAAAAGGCATCGAAAGGACAGCGCTGATCGTTGTTGGCTACGTGCTGAATGCAGAGGGTTTTACGGATTCCTCGCTGTATCGCAAGCCAGTCTGAGCCGTCTCCCATGCGCGATCTCGACACCGTTTTCGACGCCTTGTCGCATTCGAATTTTCGGACGCGTTTCCGGCTTGGTGCACGCGAGGAAGCGTATCTGCGCGAGCATGGCATGACCGAGGTGATCGGCCATGCGCGCGAGCTGATCACGCGGCGGCTTGCACCTGAGCAACCGCCGAATGATGGCAAGCAGACGCCGTTTCGCGGCCATCCGGTATTTATCGCTCAGCATGCCACCGCGACTTGCTGCCGAAGTTGCCTCGCCAAGTGGCATGGCATAAGCGCGGGGAAACGACTGGACGATGAAGAACGAGAGCATGTGGTGCAGGCAATCGAGCGCTGGCTGAAGGCGCAGAAAGTGGCCGGCGCCGATAAACCGCCGCGTCAACCCGACCTGCCGTTCTGAAAAAAAGCCGCGCGGTTTGAGGCCGCGCGGCGTGATCGGGTTATTGCAGGTTATGGCGGGTTATCGCGCGATCATTCCAAAGCACGCTTCTTTTTTGCCCTTCGCGACAGCATGTTCAGCCCCTCGACCAACGCCGAGAACGCCATCGCCGCGTAGATGTAGCCCTTGGGCACGTGTGATCCGAAGCCTTCGGCGACCAGCGTCATCCCGATCACGAGCAGGAAGCCGAGCGCGAGCATCACAACGGTCGGGTTCCTTTCGATGAAACGCGACAGCGGTCCGGCTGCGAACATCATCACTGAAACGGCCCCGACCACCGCCACGAACATGATGGGAATGTGTTCCGTCATGCCGACCGCGGTCACGATGCTGTCGATGGAAAACACGAGATCCAGCACCAGTATCTGGCCGATCGCCGTCCACGGTGTGAGCGTGGACGTCTTCACCGCGCCGCCGCCATTTTCGCCTTCACCGGAGACATGATGATGGATCTCGGTGGTCGCCTTCCACACGAGGAACGCACCGCCGGCAATAAGGATCAGGTCGCGCCACGAAAAGTCATGGCCGAACGCGGTAAAGATTGGCGCGGTCAGGCGCACGATCAGCGCGACCGTGCCGAGCAGGCCAAGCCGCATCACCAGCGCCAGGCCGATGCCGAGCCGCTGGGTGCGTGCACGATGCGCCTCAGGCAATTTGTTCGTAAGAATGGAGATGAAGATCAGGTTGTCGATACCCAGCACGACTTCCATGACAAGCAGCGTCGCCAGTGCGGCCCACGCGCCGGGGTCGCTTGCCAATGCAACTAAATAGTCCATGAGATCCGAGGGTCTTGGGGAAGTAGGAAGAAACGGTGGCGGCCTGCGCGGCGGCCGATCGCGATGATACGTGACGCGCCAGGCAAAAATGAAAGCTTAATGAAATAATTGAGAGCGGCGCGGAGCCAGAAAGTTCGCCGGGCGAAAGCGTGGTGTCGGCCTATCCCCAAAATGGTGCGTCACCAAATACGGGTAAACTCCCGTGCGGATCGCTGACTCGTCAGTGCGCATTACTTTAGCCGGAACCGCACTGGAACTGGTGTCTTCAATCTTCGCTGCCCGTTTTCGGCAGTCCTTTTCAGGTTTCGAATGCAGGGAAAATCGCAACGCCTGGTTGAGCTGGATTTTTTTCGCGGCCTCGTCCTGCTGGTGATCCTGGTCGATCACATTGGCGGCAGCATGATCTCCCGCGTAACGCTTCACGCGTTCGCGCTCAACGACGCCGCGGAGGTGTTTGTCTTTCTCGGCGGCTTCGCGACTGCCACGGCCTATGTGTCCATGGCCGCTCGACGCTCGGAATCCGCTGCCCGGGTGCGGTTTTTCCGCCGTGCGTTTGAAATCTACCGCGCGTTTGTAGTGACCGCGGTCCTGATGCTATTGACGAGTTTCTTGCTGCGGCCCTTTTTCGGCAGCGCGCCGAATCTGGCTACCGCCGACCTGGACAGCTTCCTCGCCGCGCCGTTCACCGCGCTCGCCGACGTGCTGCTCCTGCGCCGTCAGCCGTATTTATCGTCCGTGCTGCCCATGTATGCGTTCTTCGCGCTGGCCGTGCCGCTTGTCTTGCCGCTCGCGCGTAGCAAGCCGTGGCTTCTGCTTGGCGCAAGTGTCGCGCTGTGGGCGGTGGCGGCGCCCGTTGCCGAGTATTTGCCGTCGGTGAACGACTTGCTGTGGGACTTCAATCCCGCCGCGTGGCAGTTGATGTTTGTTCTCGGCGTGCTCGCGTGCTGCGAGCCTGTTTATCAGCGCGTGAGTTCGTATCGGTTCAGCTGGGTTGTCAGCATTGCGGCGCTCGCAATTGTCGTGGGCATGGCCTATTACAAGTTGCTCGTGCTTCCCGTTTCTGTCGATGGTGATCTGAAGCGCAACCTGGCTGGTGCGCGCATCGTCAATTTCCTGTGCATTGCGTGGCTCGCAAGCGATCTGGCGCGACGCGGAGTGGTGAAGCAGATTGCCCGCCGCTTGCCGTGGGTGGGTGCAGTCGGCCGTGATGGCCTCGTGTGTTTCGTGGCGGGCGCGGTGATCTCGCTGACGGTCGATTCCGTGTTGTTCACGCTTACCAATGGGCTGATCGACGTTCCTCTGGGTTTTGCCGCCGACGCTCTCGCGGTGGGCCTGCTGCTCGCGATTCCACATCGCCAGCGTGTTTTCGAGGCAATGCGTTCAAGGTCAGTCGCGGCCGTGGCGAAGAGGGAAGGTTAGCGCCGCGTGGTTCGATGAAAGGCCGACGGCCTCGTCGTTCGTCAAGCAGAACGCGACTAACGGTCTGCGTCCGCCGCCTCCGCTTGCTGCGGAGGATATCGTTGGATCTGAACGGTTTCTAGGGCGCAAGTACCGAACCCGTCATCGCTGCCGGTAACAACGCATCGCTATCGTCCTTGAGCTTGACGCCTGTGAGCTTCAACCTGGCCGCTTCGGTCAGCAGGTAATGCAGCTTGAAAGCGGCCGCGTCGTAGCCAAGTCCTTCAGGCCGCACGTTTGAAATGCAGTTGCGTTCGGCATCGCTTTTGCCAATGCGCGGTTCATACGTCAGGTAGATGCCAAGGCTGTCGGGTGAGCTCAAACCGGGCCGTTCGCCAATCAGCATCACCACGATCCGGCCCCGTAAAAGCTCACCAATACCATCACCCAGCGCAACTCGCGCCTGTCGCGCGACGACGATCGGACCCATGCTCACGCCCGCCAGCATCGACCGCATCCGTTCGAGCAACGGCACTGCATGACGTGTCGCGGCGTAGGCCGACAAACCATCGGCGACAACAAACACCACATCGAACGCAGCCGGCGCCGCAGCCGCGTAGTCGCGCAGCCGCATCGTGCTTTCATCGCTGAGTTTGCGGCCGAGATCAGGACGACGCAGATAATGCTCGCGATCCGGTGCGGCACTTTCTACGTCGAGGGTATCGAAGCCGGACTCGCGCAACGACGCATGCAGCGCAGCCACATCAAGCGGTTGATGCACGGCGTCACGCGCTTGCGCATGCGAGAGATTGAACGCAAGCAGTGGTGCCGTCGGCAGGCTGCTGCCGGCGCGGCCCAGCGCAATGCGCGCGTTCGTGAAACGACGCAACGCGTCCCACGGGTTTGCGTTCACAGACGAAGGGGGATCGTTGGAATCGGTCATTACGTGCCCATCCATTCAAGCAGCGGTTGCGGTGCGGACTGGTTCAGCAACAGGCCGCGTGCATCGACAATCCGCATTGATTCAAGCCATGCTTCGAACTCCGGTGCACGACGCAAGCCGAGCACGTTGCGCACATAAAGCGCGTCGTGGAAAGACGTGCTCTGATAGTTGAGCATGACGTCATCGGCGCCGGGAATGCCCATGATGAAGTTGACGTTGGCAACACCGAGCAGCGTGAGCAGGGTGTCCATGTCGTCCTGATCGGCTTCGGCGTGATTCGTGTAGCAGATGTCGCATCCCATCGGGACCCCGAGCAGCTTGCCGCAGAAATGATCTTCGAGCCCGGCGCGAATGATCTGCCGGCCATCGTACAAATACTCGGGCCCGATGAAACCCACCACCGTGTTCACCAGCAGCGGCTTGAACTTGCGCGCGACTGCGTATGCGCGCACTTCGCAGGTCTGTTGATCGACGCCGTGATGCGCGTCGGCGGACAACTCGCTGCCCTGGCCGGTTTCGAAATACATCAGATCGTCGCCAACGGTGCCGCGTTTCAGCGACAACCCCGCCTCGTGCGCCTCCTTGAGCAGCGCCAGCGAGACACCGAAACTGCTGTTCGCTTTCTCGGTGCCCGCAATCGACTGGAACACGAGATCGACGGGCGCACCTTTCTCGATCGCGGCAATGGTGTTGGTCACATGCGTGAGTACGCACGACTGCGTAGGGACTTCATAGCGTTGCCGGAAGTCGTCGATCATCACGAGCAATGTTGTGATTGCGCTCAAGGAGTCGGACGCCGGATTGATGCCAATCATCGCGTCGCCGCAGCCGTACATGAGGCCGTCGAGCATGGATGCCGCGATGCCCTTGACGTCGTCGGTGGGATGGTTCGGCTGCAGGCGCACCGACAGATGTCCAGGCAAGCCGATCGTGTTGCGAAAGCGCGTGACCACCGGCCGTTTTTTCGCGGCGAGAATCAGGTCCTGGTTGCGCATCAGCTTCGACACCGCCGCGACCATCTCGGGTGTCAGTCCTGCGCTCACGCGGATCAGCGCGGCGGAATCGGTGGTGTCCGCCAGCAGCCAGTTGCGGAAATCGCCTACTGTGAGGTGCGAAATCTCGGCGAAAGCCTGCGCCGAATGATCGTCGATGATCAGCCGCGTGACCTCGTCGCTCTCGTACGGGATCACGGCTTCGTTGAGGAACGTGCGCAGGGGGAGTTGGGCCAGCGCGATCTTCGCCGCCACGCGTTCTTCTTCGGTGTCGGCCATGACGCCCGCAAGCTGGTCGCCGGAACGCTGCGGGCTGGCTTTCGCCAGCAGCGTCTTCAGGTCGTCGAAACGGTAGGTCCGCAGACCGATGGTCTCGTTATAGCTCATCGTGTAATCCTCGTTCCAAGGCTTCTCCAGGCACTTGCCTTGCCCCGGCTGGCCGCGCGGCGCATCGTGTGAACGTCATGCCGCAGGTCGATTGGCCGTCGATTCAGGCCTCTATCTCGAAGTATGCGGGAAAACACCAAGAGGCCAAAAATGCCGGAACGGTAATTTGGATGACGCAGGCGGCTGCCCACGCCTGTTCAGCGGTCCGCATGGCGTGCCGCCCACGCGGCGACCCGATTTTCCGCGTGCGATAATCCCGGTCTGCCCGTCCGGGTACTTTTGCGCGCCGCACCTTGAAAAACCTGCTTGTTTCCCTCGATCGCATAGCTGATTTCGACGAGATAATCGACGTCCGCACGCCGCTCGAATTCGCCGATGACCATATCCCCGGCGCGATCAACGCGCCTGTGCTGAGCAATGAGGAGCGGGTGCTGGTCGGCACGATGTACAAGCAGGTGTCGCCGTTCGAAGCGTCCCGCGTGGGCGCGGCGCTTGTCGCACGCAATATTGCGCAGCACCTCGATACGACCTTTGCCGACCGGCCGCGCAACTGGCGCCCGCTGATCTATTGCTGGCGCGGCGGCACCCGGTCCGGTTCCGTCACTACAGTGTTCAGCATGATCGGCTGGCCGGCGCGGCAACTGGAAGGCGGTTACAAAACCTACCGGCGCGCGACGCTCGATACGCTCGACCATCTGCCCGCCACGTTCCGGTACATCGTGCTGACCGGGCCTACCGGCAGCGGCAAGACGCGTTTGCTGCACGCGTTGCGCGAGGCCGGCGCGCAGACGCTGGACCTGGAGCAACTGGCGGCGCACCGCGGCTCACTGCTCGGCGCGCTGCCGGGTGAGCCGCAGCCATCGCAGAAATGGTTCGACACGCTGCTGGTCGGCGCGCTGCGCAGCTTCGACCCGGCGCGGCCGGTGTTCGTCGAGGCGGAGAGTCGGCGGATCGGCGCGATTTCGTTGCCGCTGGCGCTGCTGGAGTCGTTTCATCGCGGCGCATGTGTGGAGGTCGAGGCAAGCCGCGAGGACCGCGCCACGTTCCTGCTGCACGACTATGCGCATCTTTTCCAGCATCCGGAGTCGTTCAAGGAGCAGTTAGCGCGGCTGATCGGGCTGCATAGCCGCGAGCGGGTGAGCGGCTGGCACACACTGATCGACGCGGGGCGGCAGGCTGAGCTTGCCCGCGAACTGATCGACCTGCATTACGATCCGGCCTACGCGCGCAGCAGTCGCCAAAATTTCAGCGAGTTGTCCCGCGCCACGCACATGCTGTTCCGCCCGAACGGCGCCGATGCGGTCGAACAGGCAAGGGCGCTCCTGGCACGGCTCGACGCCGCGCGTTCCGCGGAAAGGCTGCCCGTCAGGCCACCCATCACACCGCCCATCACGCCAGCCTGAAGCTGTTTCATTCCAATACAAACTAACCAAGACCATGCAATCCACTCTTCGACAACCGCGCGTCGCGCTCGGCTGGATCACATTCCTGTTGATCGCAGTCGTCGGCCTGTTCTACGTCAAATGGTTTCCGTACTACAACCGTGCGTTCGTGGCGGCCAGTCAGCATTCCATCGGCAAATCGATCCTGATGGGCACCGCGGCGAGCGCGCCTGCGCCGTCGTGGCAGGCCGCTATTGACTATGCCTTCGCCTACGGCAAGGCGATCTGGCAGGCCATGGTGCTCGGCCTGTTGCTCGGCTCGGCTGTACAGGCGCTGATTCCGCCGCAATGGGTCGCGCGGGCGCTGGGCAAGAGCGGCTTCGGCAGCGTCGTGAACGGCGGCCTGATGTCGCTGCCGGGCATGATGTGCACCTGCTGCGCAGCGCCGGTCGTCGCCGGCTTGCGGGCGCGCCAGGCGGCGCCGGGTGCGGCTATTGCGTTCTGGCTCGGCAACACCGTGCTGAATCCGGCCACGCTGATTTTCATGGGTTTCGTGCTGGGCTGGCAATGGATGGGGTTGCGGCTCGCGCTAGGAATCGTGATGGTGTTCGGTCTTGGTTACGTAGTGAACCGGATGGTGACGCCGAAGGAAGCGGAAGCGTCACGCGGCGCGATGGCGGCGCTGGTCACCGAGGAAGATCCGGGCACGGCATTCACGCGCTGGGTTCGTATTCTCGGGCGCATGACGATCCGGCTCGTTCCCGAGTACATCGTGCTCGTGCTGGTGCTCGGCGCGGCACGGGCGTGGCTGTTTCCGCATATTGGTCCGAATATCGACAACAGCGTGTTGTGCATCGTGGGTCTCGCTATTGCGGGCACGCTGTTCGTGATCCCGACAGCCGGTGAAGTGCCGATCATCCAGGCAATGCTGTCGCTCGGCATGTCCGTCGGTCCTGCAGGCGCGCTGCTGATGACCCTGCCGCCCGTCAGCCTGCCGTCGGTCGCCATGCTTGGCCGCTCATTTCCGCCCCGCGTGCTGACGTTCGTAGCCGTTGCGGTCGTCGGCTTCGGGATTGTCGCGGGGCTGCTTGCGGTGGCGCTGGGGTTCTGAATACCGGGTAGCGATCCAGCTAGAAGGAAACAATAAACTGCGTTCCGGTCGCCAATGTTTTGACGGTCAGTTTCCAATTGTGCGCCAGCGCTATTTCCTTGCAGATCGACAGGCCCAGGCCAGCCCCGTCGTATTGAGCATCGGGTGCGCGCCAAAAACGCTCAAACAGAAATGGCAGATCTTCAGGGTTGACGCCGGGCCCCTCGTCCTGGACGCAGATCGTTGTCTGGTCGACGGAAACAATGACGGAGCCGCGCGTTGGCGTCGCGTTGATCGCGTTTTCCACAATGTTCTTCAGCAAGATGAAAAGCGCGCTCCTGTCAGCTTGCATTGTCGCGGGAATGGCCGGGGCGTCGACATGCAGTTTCACCTGTTTTTTATCCGCCTTGCGCGCCAGATAGTCCACGACGTCCTCGACAACATCGACCTTGTCGACTTCGCCAAATTCGAAGTTTTGCGATTCGCTGACTTCGGCGAGGTGCAGGAGTTGCCGGACCTGTCGCGCCATCAAGTCGATTTCCCGGAATAGCAAATCCTTGTTCTCGACTTCGGGCTGCAATTCGATTTGCCCTCTTATCAAGGTCAGGGGTGTCTGCAGTTCATGAGCGGCGGAGGCGAGAAATTGCTGCTGTACCGCGAAGCCATTTTCGAGGCGTGCCAGCGCATCATTGAAGGCGGTAATAATAGGCTTGATCTCGCTGGGAACGCCTTTGACGGAGAGCCGCGTGCGAAGGTTCTGCGGAGTGATGGAAGCGGCGGAATCCGACGCCACGCGCAGCGGCAGCAGTACGCGGCGAACAGTGAACGTCAGGGTCAGGCCGAAGATGATTGTCGCAATCAGCAGGGTATAGGCCACGATCTCCGGAATCGGCTCGATCTTCTCGCCAAGAACGGCTTTATTGAACGCGACGCTCGCCGCGCTCTGTATAAAAAACGGCGTTTGCCCATGCATGATCTCCAGCGTCACGACGTCAAACGGCTTGCCGTTGATGGTCACGTGTTTCATGACGCCGAGCGAGCTCGTCAAATCACCGGTATCCCAGGAGGCATTGTCAAGCGCGCCACGGGATGCGAGAAGCACATGACCTGAGGCATCGAGCGCGCGGTACAGCAATTCGGTCGACGCGAAATCGAAGAGCCATGTTGCCCGCTCGTCAAGCTTTATCGACACCGGTCGCCCTGATTCATCAAAGCGCAAATCGGAAGCTAACTGGTGGGCGCTTCTTATGCTCTCGCTCACCCGGAATCTGTCGGCCGGCAAGTGATTGAAGGCGTAAAGCACAATTGCGGCAATGGCGGTAAGACTCACGGCCAACGCCGCCACACTTGTAAGCCATAAGCGCACCGAGAGGCTTTTGATCCAGTAGCTGAGCATGATGATGCTGTCCGGGTAACTCAAGCGAATGTGCTTGAGAATGACATTGCGTGATGCGGGCACGGGCCTGAAGGCGAACTGCTCGTTGCCCGTCCGGGCCCAGTCAATTGCCAAGTGACGTCAATACGACCTGTGCCAAAGCGATTGGCCGTGGCGGTCATTGTGACCGCTGGTCAGCTTGCACCGGGGCCGGCACCGAGTCCGGCCGCTGGACCGCGAAACCCGCTCCTCTGATGTTCGCAAGCCGGGTGGTCGCCCCAACCGTAAGCAGCTTCTTTCGCAACCGGTGAATGGTCACTTCGAGCGCGTTGGGGGTGACAGCGTCGCCCAGGCCCCAGCCGGCATGCTCAAGTGCCGAATGACGCACAGTCCGGCCTGCAGCCTTCAGAAGTACAGACATGATCTGCAATTCAGCGGGTGCAAGGGGGATGGACTGGTTGCCGCAACGCATTGCGTGTTGCTGTGGATCGATTGCAATATCAGCGAAGCTTTGAATCAGTGCCGTCATTTCGGCGGGCCTGCGCATCAGCGTTCGTACGCGTGCTACCAGCTCACTCATTTCAAATGGCTTGGTGACATAGTCGTCCGCTCCAGTCTCGAGCCCTTCTATGCGGTCGTGCAAGGCATCGCGCGCGGTCAGCATCAGGCAGGGAGTCATGGTTCCGCCGGCACGCAACGTTCGCAGGAAAAGTAGCCCGTCGCCGTCGGGTAATCCGCGGTCGAGGACGATGACGGAGTAGCCGCCATGGCTCAGGCCGTAGGCCGCTTCAGCAAGATTGCTGAAGAGATCGGTTTCAATTCCGGCACCGGACAACGATTGCCGGATCATGCCCGCCAGGCGGGCATGATCTTCGATCAGTGCGATTCGCGACATAGGGCCGGTTCACTTGAATTGGTAGAGATACGCTACCTTGGCTTCCGGAATGAATCGCTTGCCGACGATAGGGCTGTCGGTTATTCCGCTGCCCAGGTGCGCTATACCCAGGTCGAGGGTGACGAGCTGGTGAGGTGTTATGCGATAGTCGAACTTGGCGCCGACCGACTCCTTGTAAGCGGATGTCCCGGTGTAGGCAGGCCGGCCTGCGCCTCGGACGTCCTCACGCCATAGTAGTAATCGACATACTTGCCGCTGAACCAACTGACTCCAGCATGGGGTTCTACGGAGAAGTTACCATAGTCCAGGGTCTTTCCGAACTCGATATCGGCCTTCTGCCCTTTGTTTCCGCTAGTCAGGTATTCACCCGAAAGGTCGCCGTATTGCGTCTGCCACTTGAGGGCAGAGCCCAGCCAGAATGCGGCGCTCCGGTTTTGCATTCCATTGAGTATGGGGGCGTCGGAGCCTTTGTAGCCATCTGCGATTGCATAATTCCCCCGCAGGGTGAACGCAACACCGCTCCATTTTCCGACCTTCAGATCAATGGTTGTGCCAATTGCGTGTATCCATTTGTCGTCGAAGAAAAAGAACGGAACAGGCGTTATGTGCGTGCCATACCCTTTGTAAGGTGATTGCTCGAAAGCTGCACCGCCACCAAGTCCCCAATGCGTAACGTTCGTGGCGTTGCTCAGAACGGTGAAGCCGCTCGTGTCGGCATAAGGGAGATTCGCGCTAGGACCCTCTGCCCAAACCGCGCCCGAATACATCAGAGCGGATGCGACGGCAAATAGCAGTTGATGCTCGCGGCGAAGGTGTTTTTTCACAGTAGTGCCTTTCATGGGTGTGGTCGTGAGGGCGTACTGTATGACCAGGGCACTTACTGCTCACTTACTCAGGGATCGCTTACTTCCATGAAAGAAGTATGGAGCGGGGTGGCTATAGCCGGCGTTGCGCTACAGCTTGTAAGGTCGCTCGATTGGGAATAGCGAGGCAGGTGTTGCGGTTCAAAAATCAGCGGGCATCTGAAGGGTCGGTTGGGGTAGCCAGTGTCGGGGTCGTTCGTGAAAAATTCGTCATCCTTACGATATACAAGGTCACATCCAATGAACGTTGCACCCAGGTCCGGCCGTATCTGTGGCTGACGCACCCGACCTCAAAGCGCGTCAGTCACGACGAGGTAATTACCGAATCTTCTCCGCAACCGCCGAATTATCTGAAACTCTTTTATAAAAATCAGTTGCTTCTCGCTGTGCCGGAACGCGTACCGGATGCCCTTGCCATACCGCTAATGCGCGGCTGCCTGAATCAGCAGCTTGAAGGGCAGCGCCAGCAGCATCGCGCCGCCCACGCCGGCGCACCATAGCGCGACGAACCACAGCGTGCTCTTGAGCCGCGTGTTCTTGCGGCGTTTGATATCGTTCTCAGTGATAGTGATGTTCGCCATGGCGCACCTTGCCGCGAAAAACCCAGTAGCCGAGCGTCGTGTACGCGATGATCACGGGCAAGATCACCGCGGCGCCTATGAGCGTGAATTTCTGGCTCGAGTGGGGAGCCGCGAGCTCCCAGAGCGACACCCCGGGGAAGATGGCATGGGGCGAAATGCTCGCCACCAGGCCGCTATAACCGAGCAGGACGAACGCCAGCGCCATCATGAAGGGCCGCGTTTCATGCCTTGAGCGGATGGACCGGCGCATCAGCCATGCACACGCGACCACCAGCACAGGCACCGGCAGGAATCGATAGAACCAGGGGGTATCGAACCAGCGCGTTGCAATGCCGGCGTCCTGCAGCGGCGTCCAGATACTGACGACCACGATGGTCCCGAGTTGAAGCAGCGTCAGCGGCCACACCATGCGATAAAAGCGGCGTTGCAGATCGCCTTCCGTTTTCGCAATCAGCCAGCAGCAGCCGAGCAGCGCATAGGTGACCACCAGCGCGAGTCCGGTGAACACGCTGAAGGGTGTGAACCAGGTGAAGGCATCGCCGGAAAAACGGCCGTCCGCGACCGGAATGCCGTTGAGGAACGCGCCAAGCGTCACGCCCTGGAAGAACGTCGCCCCCGCCGATCCGCCGATAAACGCAAGATCCCACATGTGCTTCGTGCGGGTTGCCTTCGAGCGGATCTCGAACGTGACACCGCGAAAGATCAGGCAGACCAGCATGAACATCAGCGGCAGGTAGAGCCCCGACAGCACGGTTGAATAGATCATGGGGAACGCCGCGAACAGGCCGGCGCCGCCCAGCACGAGCCAGGTCTCGTTGCCGTCCCACACAGGCGCAACGGTGTTCATCATGACGTCGCGATCACGCTCCTCGGGGAAGAATGGAAACAGGATGCCGATGCCAAGATCGAAGCCGTCCAGCACGACATACATCAGCACGCCCAGCGCGATGATCGCGGCCCACGTCAGGGACAAGTCCATCTCAGGCTCCTTCTATTGAATGCGTCGCGGCGGACAGCGGCCGGCGAGCGGTGTGGTTGTCGTCATCCATGCGCGGTGTGTGCGTGATGGTGCCGGGCAATACGGGACCTGCTCTGAGCAGTTTGAGCAGGTAGTAGATGCCGGTACCGAACACGATCGTATAAACAATCACGAAGATCAGCAGCGTCACGCCGACCTGCTGCGCGGTCACCGGCGACACGGCCTGCGCCGTGCGCATCACGCCGTACACCACCCATGGCTGGCGACCCGCTTCCGTCGTCACCCAGCCGGCCAGCAGCGAGATGAAGCCGGACGGTCCCATCACGAGCACGAAGCGCTGGAACATCTTCGACTCGAACAGCTTGTTTTTCCGCCGCAGCACGAAGCCGGCGACACTCATCAGGATCATCAGCACACCGAGCCCGGCCATGATCCGGAAGCTCCAGAACACAATGGTCGAATTCGGCCGGTCCTCTTTCGGAAACGATTTGAGACCACGGATTTCCCCGTCCCAGCTATGCGTCAGGATCAGGCTGCCCAGGTGCGGGATGGAGACCGCGTATTTCGTGGTTTCGGCTTCCATGTCCGGGATACCGAAGAGATTCAGCGCGGTGCCGCCTTTCTCCGTATCCCACAGGCCTTCAATAGCCGCGATCTTCGCCGGTTGATATTCGCGGGTGTTCAGGCCGTGCTGGTCGCCGACTACGGCTTGAAGCGGCGTGAGCACCAGCAGCAGCCAGAGCGACATCGAAAACATCTTCCTGATGGCCGGATCCTTGCGGCCCTTAAGCAAGTGATAAGCCGCCGACGCCGCCACCACGAGCGCCGCGACAATGAACGCCGCGATCGCCATATGCGAAAGCCGGTACGGAAACGACGGGTTGAAAATGATCTTGAACCAGCTGACCGGCACCACGTGATCGCCTTCAATACGAAACCCCTGCGGCGTCTGCATCCAGCTATTCGAGGCAAGGATCCAGAAGGTCGAGATCAGCGTGCCGATGGCGACCATCAGCGTGGCGCCGAAGTGCCCCTTCGGACCAACCTTGTTCCAGCCGAACAGCATGATGCCGAGGAATCCTGCTTCCAGGAAAAACGCGGTCATCACCTCGTAGGCGAGCAGCGGACCGGTGATCGGGCCGGCGAAGCTTGAAAAGCCGCCCCAGTTGGTGCCGAATTCGTAGCTCATCACGACACCGGACACCACACCCATGCCGAACGCGACGGCGAACACCTTCGACCAGAAGAGGCATAACTCCTTGTAGACCGGCTTGCCGGTTTTGAGCCACATGCCTTCGAGCACAGCGATAAAACTCGCCAGGCCAATGCTGAGCGCAGGGAAAACGATGTGGAAAGAAACCGTAAAAGCGAACTGGATACGCGCTAGATCGAGCGCTTGCTGAGTGGCATGCATGGCAGGTTGTGCAGCCGTCGCGGGCGCACTCGAAACGAGCTCGCGGGCGGGCGCTGGTTGGTTGAACTATTGGTTGGATCAAGTACGACGTGAGTGACTCTAAGCCAGTTTTCGAGATGATTGGTGCGACGCGGCAGGAGGCGGGAATGTGCGGAAATGTCGCAATTTTTTCGATAGTTGATCTGTAACTGACTGTTTAATCGATGTTTTCTTGAGAGACTGAGTTAATGCCCGAAATCGTGGGTTCGCTAATTCCGCGACAATCAACCGCACTGCGTCAAATCTGATCCACCGCATGCGGGCGAGCCGGAACGCCTGGGGCTCGCAGCGAGCAGTGACCTTCCTGGTGCGATTCTGCGGTGATGTACCGGCGTACGGCGGGTACCATGACGAGACAGCATCGCCGGCGTTTTCGTGGTCCGAGGAATGGACCTGCGGCGATGCAAACCAGACATCGCGACGGGAGAAAAACCATGCGTCTTGATGACGAAGCAGAGAGCCGCAATGTGGAGGACCGGCGCGGCGCCGGGGGAGGCGGAGGTGGAGGATTTCGCATTGGCGGAGGGCGCTCGATTGGTATCGGCACGCTTGTCATCGCGCTGGCCGCCGCCTATTTCTTCGGCATCGATCCCATGCTGATCCTGGGCGGCGGCTCGACCGGGCAGAGTGGTTCATACAGCTAGCCGCAGTCGCAGCAACGGCAGATGGACCCGCGCGCTCAGCCGCAGGCAAGCGCGAGCGATCAGGATGCCGTGTTTGTGCGCCGTGTACTCGGCAATACCGAACGCACATGGCAGCAGATTTTCCGCACCCGCTACAACCAGGATTACCCGGCCCCGAAGCTGGTCCTGTTCACCGGCGGGACCGCCACGGCGTGCGGCACCGGTCAGTCAGCCATGGGACCGTTCTACTGCCCGAACGATCGCACGGTCTATATCGATTTATCGTTCTATCGGGAATTGCGCGATCGCTTCGGTGCAGGGGGAGATTTTGCGCAGGCGTATGTGATTGCGCACGAAGTCGGCCACCATGTGCAGAACGTCCTGGGCATCATGAACAAGGTCGATGCCGCGCGGCAGCGGATGTCGCGGGAACAGGCCAACCAGTTGTCGGTGCGCGTCGAATTGCAGGCGGATTGTTTCGCGGGTGTCTGGGCGAACGTCGCCCAGAAGAACAACGCGAAGCTGATCGAGCCGGGTGACTTCCAGGAAGGGCTGAACGCGGCGGGTGCGATAGGCGACGACCGGCTGCAGAAGCAAACGCAAGGACGCGTGGTTCCGGAAGCCTTCACGCATGGCACGAGCGCGCAACGCCAGCGCTGGTTGAATCGCGGATTGGCGACGGGCGATATCGGACAGTGCGATACCTTCGGCGCTAAAACGCTCTGAGCGTGGTTCTTTCAAGGTAATCAGGCAACGCAATTTTCAATGTCAAAGCGCCTGTACGTTCGGCGCTTTGTTCATGAAAGACCGTGAAATAGTAGTTAAAACCGTTAATTCGACGGATAATTCGGGCAGAACACGCAGCGCAAAACTTACAAATGCTGACAGCGCGGCATTACGCCAATTTATAGAATCCCGGTTTTCAGATCGATCATGATCCGAACGCCTTTCGATTTGCCGAGAGCGCTACCGGTCACGCGATCCAGCCGCCAGGCGGTAATGGTTCATGCGTCGCGGCATGAACGCATGCGCCGGCGAAATAAAGGTCCCATAGCATCCCCATGAAGCGAATCCTGATTGTCAAGGTGACATCGTTGGGCGATATCGTAGAGACGCAGCCTGTCGTCTCCGATCTTCGCCGTGCATTTCCGTCCGCCAAGATCGACTGGGCAGCGGACGCGGCTTTTGCCGACATCATTCGCTGGAATCCGGCCGTAGACCGCGTGCTGAGCGCACCGCTGCGCAAATTCAAGAAAGCACGAGGCTGGGCGGATTTGAAAGATATCGCCGCGTCCATCGGCGACTTGCGGGCCGAGAAGTACGATGTGATCCTGGATATCCATGGCGTGTACAAGAGCGCGATCATCGCGTTCCTGGCGCGCGGGCGGCGGCGTTACGGTTACAAGAACAGGGACCTGGGCGAACTCGGCGCGGCGTTTGCGTACAACAAGCGCTTCGGGCCGCGGCCGAAAACGGATGCGTGGCGTGGCATGCGTGTAAGCGTGGCCGACGCGCTGGGCTATACCTTCGACGAAACTCCCGACTTCAATCTTCGGCTGCCGCCGCTGGCTACGCCGCTCCAGCTTCCCGAGGACGCGCCTATCGCCATGCTGTTCCACGCCACATCAGCCGATGAAAAGAAATGGCCGATCGACCGGTGGGCCGAGACGGGGCGTTCGTTGACGGCGCGAGGTTATCGGATTGCGCTGCCCTGGGGTACGGAAGGCGAGCGCCGGGAGGGCGAGCAGATTGCGGCGCTCGTGCCGGGCGCGATCGTGTTGCCGAAGCTGACCGTAACCGAGTGCGCGCACTGCATCCATGCATCGGCGCTGGTCGTTGGCATGGATACGGGGCTGGTCCACCTGGCGTATGCGCTGGGCAGGCCCACGGTGATGATCTTTACGGCAACATCGCGCGAGCATTTCGGCATTGCTTCGTCAGAGCGTTCGGTCTCGGTCGGCGACCAGAGTGCTCCGCCCGATGTGGCAGCGGTGCTGGACGCAATAGAAGGCGTGCTGACGGGATCGGTGGTGCCTGCAGCGCGTGATGTCGCGACGGGAACCGTGTCGTGACGCGAGCTTCCATAGCGTGCCGAAGCACGCTATGGAACGCTCAAGCAGCCGAAAATCCTTCCGGGAACAAACGTCCGAGCGCTGCTTCGAAATGCTCGATTGGCGCCGCGCCGCGCAACGCGATGGGCGGCGGCGGTTCCTGTCCGCCCACGCCGTCACGCGAGAGCACGACGAACGGCACCCCGGTCACGCCGAGCTTCTTCGCAAACTCTTCATCTTCGATCACCGCGTCAGTCAGCTCATCGCCTAGCAACACTTCTTCCAACGATTCAGGATCGATGCCGCAGGTAGCAGCGATATCCAGGAGCGCATCGGTGTCGCCGATATCGATGCCGTCCTCGAAATACGCCTTGAAGATCGCACGATGCACAACGTCGAAACGACCCGATTCGCGCGCGAAAAATGCGGTCTCGAATGCCTTGCGGCTATGCGGTTGAACCGGCGGCAGGCGCAGCAACAAACCGCGTTCGTTGGCTATGGGGTAGACCGAGTTTTCCCAGGTTTCTTGCAGGGAGTCGCTATCCGGATCGATCGGGGAAGCGGGTTCGGGGCGCAGTTCAAACGCGTGCCAGCGGACTTCGACCGCGTCGCCATAAGTATTCTTGAACTGGTCGATGACCGGCACTTCCAGATAGCAGAAAGGGCAGACGAAGTCGGACCACACGTCGAGGTACAGCTTGGAGCTTGTCATATAAGGGCGGTCCGGAATTGGTCCAAAGTTAGTCCAAAATTCTACCCGACATCGGGCATTATCTCCGTCCACGCGTTACCCGCAGAGCGATGTCATCCCGGTGGACTGCATGGCCGCACGCTGCGTTCTTCGACGATTTCGTCGAGCAGCAGCGCGCGCAACCGGGCGCGGCCGAAAAGGATCGGACGCCCGTTCGTGATAGGATCCGCCCACTATTAAACAGGGGGCCTCCATGGCATTCAAAGAAACGAAGGGCAACAAGACCGTCGAGGCGTTGGTAAAGTCAGCACCGGGCGCAATGTTCAAGGGTTATATCCGAGTCGTGACTCAGAACGGTAACGAGTCCATTGGGCAGACATTTGGACGTGGATGCGGACGTCCGGTGAAAACCGAGCAGGCTGCGCTTGAACTCGCAGAGATCGAAGCACGCCGAGTCATCTCGGGCAAGTAATTTTGTAAAGCAGCTCTGAGCGACTGCTCGGAGCTGGCTGGCGGCAAGCTTGTTGATACCTTCCCGGCACCCCTGCTGCGAGGGACCTGGCCGTGATAAAAGCCACAAACATCCTCTGTAAAATTCTGCATTCCTCCGTTTTTCTCGCTTAAGACACCCCGTCCAGTTCAATCTTCGTGCCGTCGCTGAAGCTGCTCAGCCGGAACGCCTGCGGGTCCACCAGCGGCTTTTCGTTCGCGACCATATCGATGGCGACATCGTTGAATTTTTGGGTGGGCGCCGGATCGAGCGTGCGCATGATTTCGAATACGGTTGGCTGATCGATCCTCCTTGAACGGGCCGGCGCCGGAAAAGGGGTCGGCAACCTATCCGCTTTGCTTCGGGCATCCTAAGTGCTTGCTCAACCCGATGGCGCGTCAAAGCCGGCGCGCGCGTTTCAACCGGCTTGGCGGTCGATCCATGCTGCGGCGGTATTGCGCGGCATTTCCCCCCTGACTTTCTGGAGAATACTCGTGCAAAAGACAGCATCGGCCAAATGGAGTGGTGGCATCAAGGACGGTAAAGGTTACATTTCGACGCAAACCGGCGTGTTGAAAGACGCGCCTTATGGGTTTTCAGCCCGTTTCGAGGGTGGTCCCGGAACGAATCCCGAGGAGCTGATCGGCGCTGCGCATTCAGGCTGTTTCACGATGGCGCTGTCCCTGCAACTGACGCAGGCGGGCCTCACGGCGGAAAGCATCGAAACGAAGTCTACTGTGACGCTGGATAAGGACGGCGACGGGTTCTCGATCACCGCCTGCCATCTGGATGTGACGGCGAAGGTGCCCGGCACGGACAAAGCCACGTTCGAGAAACTCGCCAACGCGGCGAAAGAGGGTTGCCCGGTGTCCAAGTTGTTCGCCGGCAACACGAAGATCACGCTGAAGACGGAATTCGTTTCCTGAGTTTCGTCTGAACGAAGTGCGAAGGGGCGCGGCCGGGAAACGGGCGGCGCCCTTTCTTTCGTGCAGGGTCAATCGCCCGTGGTCATCGCGCGGACCCGCCCACGGATACTCAACTGACACAGGCCACCGATTAGAATCAATGCCGTGACTTATCCACATTTTTTGTGGATAGCCATGTGGACAACATGCGTGAGCCGCCTCCAACTCACTGACGCGTAACGGTTTACAGCTCCCTAACGTTTCGCAGGCAGGAACGCTGCCCATAGCCGCTCATGCATCTTCGGGCCCTTGTTGCAAGCCCTGCAACGGCCCGTCTGCGCCAAGAACCTGTAATCTGACGGCACTTTCAAGTAATCGGGCCGGACTAAACCCTGAGGCCGGTTAGCCTTCGTGACACTTCCATCCACACGCAGCACCGCCCTGGAGCATCGATGAAATTCAAGCTGGACTGGACGTGCATCGCGCCATTTGCCGCACTTGTCATCCTGGGAGTGACGTTCGCGATGCCGAACGGCTTCCTGTTCGTGCTCGCTGCCATCGCACTTGCGGCGGCCGTGTTTGCCGCGGTCCATCACGCTGAAGTGGTGGCGCATCGCGTTGGCGAGCCATTCGGCACGCTGGTGCTCGCGATCGCGGTCACGGTGATCGAAGTGGCGCTGATTGTCTCCGTCATGGTCTCGGGCGGTCCGGAAAAAGCGGCGCTGCCGCGCGACACGGTGTTCGCCGCGATCATGATCGTGTGCAACGGTATCGTCGGGATTTGCCTCCTCGTGGGCGGCATGCGCCATCACGAGCAGAATTTCCAGTTGCAAGGCGCAAGCGCGACACTCGCCATCCTGTGTGCGCTGTCGGTACTGACAATGGTCTTGCCCAACTTCACCAGCACGGTGATGGGGCCGGGGTTGTCGACGTCGCAACTAGTGTTTGTCGGCGTGACGTCGCTCGTGCTTTATGTCGTGTTCGTATTTGTGCAGACCGTGCGGCATCGCGATTATTTCCTGCCGCCAGTGCCCGCAATTGATCCGAATCAAGCCGAATCCGACGACGTTCACGCGCCGCTGCCGACCAACGGTTACGCGTGGGCCTCGGGCGGTTTGCTGCTGCTCTCGCTGATTGCGGTCGTCGGGCTGGCGAAGCTGCTGTCGCCGGCGGTCGAGGCGGGTGTTGCGAGCGCCGGCGCACCGGAAGCGGTGGTCGGCGTGGTCATTGCCGCACTGGTGCTGCTGCCGGAAGGCGTGGCCGCCTTGCGCGCGGCCCGGCTGAACCGCTTGCAGACGAGTTTGAACCTGGCGCTGGGCTCGGCGCTCGCGAGCATCGGGTTGACGATTCCGGCCGTGGCCGTCGTGTCGCTCGCGATCAGCCAGCCGATCGCACTCGGTCTTGGTCCAAAGGAAATCGTATTGCTCGCGTTGACCCTGCTAGTGAGCGTCCTCACACTTGGCACCGGACGCTCGACCGTGCTTCAGGGCGTGGTCCACCTGGTTATTTTCGCGACCTTCCTGTTTCTTTCCGTTGTGCCCTAAGGGCTTTCCGCGGGCAGGTGACGTCTTCCGGGCGCCGGCTTTTAAAAAGGGCCGGACCCAACATGAACCCAAGCCCGGCTTGAGCTGCGCTGTTGCGGACACGCTTCATTTAGCCCGCTGAACTCAAATCTTTTTTGCAACGCAGCATCGAATGCGTATAATAAGGGTATTCCCTAACGGGTAATCCCTAATTCGCGCTGAGGTGCTCTCATGAAAACCACCGCTCAAGGTTCGCTTCTCGTTTCGTTCGGTTCATGGTTCCGCAAGACGAAGGCTGTCGTTCGCCGCGAAGCTGTTCGCGCGTTGAACCTGCATCTGCAAAACTGCGCAGTGCTGGCTGAAGCGTATCGCCGGAAGTAAATCGCTGTAGTTTGACCATTGACCAACCGTTGAATCGACGCACCAATCGAGCCGTTTCATCGCTCTTGAACGTCGTTGCATTGTCCGAGTCAGGACGGTTGCCGGGAAAATTGCCGGTAACCGGTCGCAATCCCGCATAGGCGGATTGCGACCGGTGCTCACCGCCCGTCAGGTCAGATTGCCCATCCGCCCAGATAAAACGCGGCGAGCACTGCGGCGATCACCACCGTGCCAACGTTGAGCTTCTTGTATTCGCCGGCTACTACGCGCCCGATCACGAGCGTACAAAAGCCGAGCATGATGCCGGTCACAATATTCGCCGACAGCACAATGAACACGGCGCAGACAAGACCTGACATGGTGTCGACAAGATCGTCCATGTGAAGCTTGCTCACGCTTGCGAGCATCAGCAGGCCGACGTACATCAAGGCCGGAGCCGTTGCGTACGAGGGCACGAGTCCGGCGAGCGGCGAGAAGAACATCACCAGCAGGAACATCACGCCAACGGTAGCGGCCGCCAGGCCCGACTTCGCACCTGCCGCTACGCCCACCGTCGATTCAATATAAGCCGCCGCTGGCGCACCGCCCAGGCACGCGGCCACGATCGAGCTGACCGAGTCCGCCGTCAACGCCCGTCCGCCGTTCACAATCCGGCCTTTCTCATCGATCTGACCGGCCTGTCCCGCAACGGCGCGAATCGTGCCGGTGGCGTCGAACACCGCCGTCATCACCAGCGCGAACACGCTAGGCAGCACCGCCAGCGAGAGCGCGCCGCGAATGTCCATCGCGCCGATCAGTGAAGCATGTCCGGGCGCGCTCAGCGAGGGCAACGCGAACACGCCGGTAAAACGGACGGCGGGATCGAAGGCCAGTCCCAGCGCCGACAAAGCGACCACCACCAGCAAGATCCCGCCCGGCACACGCCGGCGCTCCAGCCCGATGATCGCAGCGAGTCCGAAGATCGACATCAGCACCGGGAACGCCGTGATGTGACCAAGCGAAACTGGCAAACCGGCACCCGCATTCTTGACGATCAGGCCGACATCGTTAGACGCGATCAGCAGCAGGAACAAACCGATGCCGATCCCCGTGCCATGCGCCACGCCTGTCGGCAGATTGCGCAGGATCCAGGAGCGCACGCCGGTGACGGAGATAGCGGTGAAGGTGACGCCCATCAGGAAGACGGCGCCAAGTGCAACTGCAGGCGAGAGCCCTTTGCCCAGCACCAGCCCGAACGCAGTGAACGCGGTGAGCGAGATTGCGCAGCCGATCGCGATCGGCAAGCGAGCCCATATGCCCATCAGGAGCGAGCCGAATGCCGTTGTCAGGCAGACTGCCACGAAGACCGCGCGGGTGTCGAATCCGGCCTTGCCGAGCATGGCCGGGACGACGAACACGGAATAAACCATCGCCAGGAAGGTGGTGATCCCGGCAATCACCTCGCGCCGCTGGGTACTGCCGCGCGCACTGATTTGAAAGTATCGGTCGATCAATCCGCCTGGTTGGGACGCGGTTGCGTCATCCTGGATGTCGATGCCGCCAAGCGGCTGGGCGTGGGGTTCCATCATGAGCTGTTCTCCTTTATCAGCAGGCTGAAACAAGCGGGCCGGGACGGTCTTTTGCAGACCGGGCACACCGTCTTCAGGGTCGTCTCGATAGGTTTATTTATGGTGTTGGCGGGAGCCAACGCACTGGACTGGGCCAGCACAGAGACTAGGGCAACATTAACCCGCCTCCAATCTCAAAAATGGGATTCCAGTCATGCCGCGATCCTTATAAGGTCCGTTTCAATACGGCTTCGAAGGCGCATGGTGCGGCGGAAAATAAAAAGGGCCAGGTCTTATGGGACCTGGCCCTTTTGTCTGATACGAACAACCTGGAACGAACGCGACCGCTTACTGAATCACACGCGTGACGCCCCGGCCACGCGGATCGGCGGCGGGTTCTGGCGTTGTTCCATTGATCTTGATGACCTGGATATCGCCGTTGAAATCCTGCCCCGCGAGCTTATATCCCTTCGCTTCCAGTTCCTTCGCGAGATCGCCGTCAATGGGCTTGTACGGCTCCCAGAAAATCGTGTTCGGCGGCAGCAACTGATGATGGAAGCGCATGGCCGCGACTGCTTCGGGCAAGGGCATGGAGAAGTCGTAGACGTTGGTGATCACCTGGAAGATCGAGGTAAAGATGCGCGAGCCGCCCGGCGTCCCGATCACCATCGCGACCTGATCGTCCTTCGTGAGGATGGTCGGTGACATGGAAGAAAGCGGGCGCTTGCGCGGCTCGATCGCGTTCGCGTCGCTGCCCACCACGCCGAACATGTTCGCCACGCCCGGCTTCGAGGAGAAGTCGTCCATCTCGTCGTTCAGCACGACACCGGTGCCGTCCACCACCACGCCGGAGCCGAAATAGCCGTTGATGGTGTACGTATTCGATACCGCGTTGCCCCACTTGTCGATCACCGAGAAGTGCGTGGTTTCAGCCTTTTCCGGCATCGTGGTGCCCAGGCCCGGGAGGACGCTCTTGGTGTCCGACGGCGTGTCGGAATTCACCTCGGACGCACGCTTCAGGATGTAGTCGTCGTTAATGAGTTGCGCGACCGGCACCTTGTAGAAATCGGGGTCACCGAGATACTGGGCGCGATCCGCGAACACGCGCTTTTCAATTTCCGCGGTCAGGTGAATGTATTGCGCCGAGTTGAGCGGCACGTTGGCATATTTGTCCTTGAGATCGGCCTTCATCTTCAGCAACTGAACCAGGCCGATACCGCCGGAACTCGGCGGCGGCGCGGTGATGATGCGATAGCCGTTCCAGCTCGCGAGCACCGGTTGCCGCCAGACCGCCTTGTACTCCTTCAGGTCTTGTGCCGTGATCAGGCCATGCCCGGTCATGGCGGTTGCGATCAGGTCCGCCGTCTGGCCTTCATAGAAGCCCTTTGCACCCTTGTCCGAGATGCGTTGAAGCGTCGCCGCCAGTTCCGGCTGCTTGAAGTTCACGCCTTTATTGAGGCCTCCGAAGTAACTGTCGAAGTTGGTCTTGCCTGCGAAGTCCTTCGATGCGGCGTCCTTGCGCTCCTGCAACTGGTCGCTGACTTCAAAACCGTCCTGCGCATACTTGATCGCGGGTGCGACGACCTGTTTCCATTTCAGCTTGCCGAAGCGCTTCTGCGCTTCCCACATACCCGACACCGTGCCAGGCACGCCGACCGCGCGGTAACCGAACAGGCTCATGCCCTTGATGACTTCGCCCTTGTCATCGAGATACATGTTCTTCGTGGCCGCAATGGGGGCGCGCTCGCGATAGTCAAGGAAGTAGGGACGATGATCCACATAGAGCGTCATGAAGCCGCCGCCGCCCAGGTTGCCCGCTTCCGGGTACGTCACTGCCAGCGTGAAGGCGATCGCGACGGCCGCATCAACGGCATTGCCGCCTTCCTTGAGGACCTGCTCGGCGGCGTCGGCTGCGAACTTGTCGGCGACTGCCACCGCCGACGCCATCAGGACAACGGGTTGTGCCGGGACTTTTGCATAGGCGGGGGTGGTTTCGACAAACCCGAGCGAGAGCGAAAGCGCCGTCGCGGCGAGCGTTCCAAGGGCGAACGGACGTGTGCGATACAGCGAACTCACGGACTTCTTCATGGACATCTTTGCTCCTCCTGAAAATGGGTGCCCGCCCCGGGGGTAATCGTCTTGCCCCGTCGCCTTTTCCGGCGCAGCGCTCAGGCGGGAACGCTCCGGGGCTTATACCACGGGCGTAATTGATTCCGAAATGGTGGGAAGCCCCGTCCTTGACCTGGAGCGGCAGCATGATGGTCGAGATTGCAGGGAGCAGTTACGCGATCGGTTTTGCCACCGGGATGGATTGCGACCCTATTGAAGGGGGTGCGCCGGACGAGATGAACGCGGGGCAGATGCGTACCTCAGGCCTCGGCGCCGGCGGATGTCGGTGCTTCGTCGAGGGAGTACGTTGCCACGACACGCAACACGGACTCGCGGAACGAAGCGACCAGGTCCGAGCGTATGCCGCTGCTCGGATATGACAGCACGTATTCATATTCGATCGCGGCGTCGAACGGGCGCACGACCACGCCGTGCGCGCGCCACACCTTGGCTGCAAACGGTTCGACGATCGATACACCCAAACCGCCCGCGACCATCGCATAGCGGGTGTGCGCGGTGTCGGTCAGCACGGTGTAGTTCGCCCGGTCTTCGCCGGCGGCGAACAACGATTGCTCGGCCGCGTAGGGCTGCCGTGAATTCGGTACCCAGCCGATAATGCGTTCGCCTCGCAGATCTTGTGTCCGCACGGTTTTTTTCTTTGCCAGCCGATGCGATGCCGGCATCGCGCATTGCGCCCGCGCGTGCAGCAACTTCTCCACCTCGATCCCCGCAACCGCCGCAAATGCCTGGCTGATGGCGACGTCCGCCTTGTGGTTTTGCAGGATCGTGAGCACTTCGGGGACTTTTACCGAGTCAACACGAATAGGCACGCCCGGATGACGCTCGACAAAGTCGGCCAGGATGGGCGGCAGCAGGGTACTGGCGATCACCGGCTGGCACGCGACGGTCAGCCCTTCGGACGCCTCGTCGCGAATGATTTCGGCGACCTGTTTCAGGCGTTCCAGCCCCAGGAAGTTCTCCTCGACCGACTTATAAAAGCGCAACCCGGCGTTGGTCGGATTCAAGCGGCCGCCCACGCGGCTGAACAGGCTGAAACCGAGGTCGGCCTCTAGATCCGCGATCAGGCGGCTAATGGCGGGCTGAGTGACATGCAGCGCGCGCGCCGCCCCGACACTGGTGCCCGTCATGATCAACGAGCGGAAAGCTTCTATCTGGCGAAAACGGATCATTGTGTTGAACCTACGTCCACGAACCTCAAGGACGCCGATGGTAGCGCGAACCACGCGTGCCCGCTAATTTACGGCCGCGCGCGTGTAGATAAAGCACGAGTGGAACCCGCCTTCGTCTACCTATACCCAAAACACATGCCCTATAAGCACATGTGAGTGGATTCCGCTTTATTGCTCTGAAATACTCCCGGCGAACTCGGTTCTGTCGTCGGTTCGTAGGGTCAGTGTAAAGATTCTTAAAGCGACGTGTCAGAGAAGAAGACGAATGCGAGGCGAGGGCAAGCACACAATGCCGGCCCTCAAGCAGTAAGCGCGAAAGCAAAATGTTAGGTGGTCTAAGATGCTGGCCGCCGTCTGTCTGCTTCGGCATGCGAACTGCGGTGCGTAGCGGCGGATAGCCACGCATTGACATGTTGCACAGGGTCAAAAGCTCTTGTAATCCAGCGTTCAGTGCTTGATGAACACATAAATAATAAGGATTCCCATGACGTTGTTTGCAGTTCTTGTTGCTCGTAGCACACGCGTTGACGCGTTTTTTCGTCCGGGCGATGCTGTTCATCGCCGCGTTTCAGGCAAGTGGCTTACCGTCCTTGCCGCGAGTGTCTGCGTTGCAGCCGCAAGCAATGTTCACCTGGCTCATGCGGCTCTCGTGCCGTCCGGTGTGCAGCTTGCGGCCAAGCAAGAGCTGGTGCGCAACAACGCGTCCGAGGTCGAGACGCTCGATCCGAATCTGGCTGAGAGCGTGCCGGCCAACAACGTGGCGCGCGATCTGTTCGAAGGGCTGACCGCCACCGATGCCGATGGAACCGTCGTGCCAGGCGTGGCGGAAAAATGGGAGCAGAAGGATGCGACCACGTGGATCTTTCATCTGCGAAAGAATGCGAAGTGGTCGAACGGAGAGCCTGTGGTCGCGAGCGATTTCGTGTACGGCTGCCAGCGCCTTGTCGACCCGAAGATCGCCTCGCCCTACGCGAGTACGTTCGGCGTCTTCCTGCTGAACGGTGCCGACATTGTGGCGGGCAAGAAGTCACCCGACACGCTGGGCATTCGTGCAATCGACCCCTACACAGTCGAGATCAAGACGCCGTATCCGGTGTCGTTCATTCCCGAACTGGTGTCCAACACGAATCTCGGTCCGCTGAACAAAGCCTCTATTGAAAAGTATGGCAAGGACTGGACCAAACCGGGCAAGCTGGTGAGCAACGGTGCGTTCATGCTGAAGGACTGGCAGGTGAACAGCAAGCTCGTGCTGGCACGCAACCCGCAGTACTGGGACGCGGCGCACGTGCAGTTGTCGCAGGTGACGTATCTGCCGGTCGAGAGCGAGACCACGGACATCAAGCTGTTTCAGTCGGGTGACAACGACTGGGTGTATCAGTTGCCATCCGGCATGTATCCGAAATACAAGCAGGAATTCCCCGCCGACATGAGGATTGCGCCCATGCTTGGACTGCGCTATTACTCGTTCAATAACAAAGACCCGTTGCTCAAGGACGTGCGCGTGCGCGAGGCGCTCTCCATGGTGATCGACCGTGACATCCTCGCACAACGTGTTACCGCGGACGGTCAGATTCCGGCGTACGGCGTCATTGTGAAGGGCGTGAAGGGTGCGGACGTGACGGCCTACGACTGGTCGACGTGGCCCATGGCGAAGCGCGTGGACGAAGCGAAAAAGCTGCTCGCGCAAGCCGGCGTGAAGCCGGGTACGACACTGCGCTTCGCGACGAACACCAGCGACTATCACAAGAAAATGGCTATTTTTGCGGCCTCCGAGTGGAAAACAAAACTCGGCCTGGACACGGAGATCGACGCCATGGAGTTCAAGGTTCTATTGAAGAAGCGTCATGCCGGCGACTATCAGATTGCACGCAATGGCTGGGTCGCAGACTATAACGACGCGACTACGTTCCTGCAGCTGGTGCAATGCGGTTCGGACCAGAACGACAGCGGTAATTGCAATCCCAAGGCCGACGCGCTCATTAAGGAAGCGAACGCAAGCACGGATCAGGTCAAGCGCACGCAGTTGCAAACCCAGGCCGCGAAGCTCGTAATGGACGACTATCCGATCCTGCCGCTATTGCAATACACCACCGTCAGGCTGGTGAAAAGCTACGTGGGCGGGTATTCGGTGAAGAACCCGATGGACCGTTACCGCAGCAAGGACATGTATATCGTGGCGCATTGAGCGCGACGCAACGACCCGTAATACCCTGCAATAACCCGCAATACTATCCAGCAAACAGCAAGAGGCGGTTGCCGTGACGCGGTTTGTCAAGGCGCCGCCAGGAGAGATGTCCCATGTGGTCTTATACGTTGAGGCGCGTGCTGTTGACGGTGCCTACGCTGCTGATTGTCGTCACGGTATGTTATTTGCTGCTGCACGCCACGCCGGGCGGTCCGTTCGACGGTGAGCGCAAGGTGTCCGCGGAGGTGCTGGCCAACCTGCAAGCGAAATACCATCTCGGCGAACCGCTCTGGAAGCAGTATCTGCTGTATCTCAACAGTCTGCTGCACGGCGACCTGGGGGCATCCTTCCGGTACGCTGATTGGAGCGTCAACGACCTCGTGCTGCGTGCGTTGCCGGTGTCGTTGACTATCGGCGGTGTATCCATGCTGCTCGCCATCGTGTTGGGTGTCGTGCTCGGCATCTTTGCGGCGCTTTATCGCAACAGTCCGGCAGATTATCTGCTGATGATCATCGGCAACGCGGGCAGCGCTTTCCCTTCGTTCGTGATCGGACCTGTGCTGATCCTCGTGTTCGCGATCCTGCTGAAATGGCTTCCGGCCGGCGGCTGGAACGGCTTTCATGTGCGCTACATGGTGCTGCCGGTGCTGCTGCTCACCATCATCAACGTGGCGACCGTGGGACGCGTGACACGCGGCAGCCTGATCGAAGTGCTGAACACCAACTACATCCGAACAGCCTATGCCAAGGGCTTGTCGCGCTGGACGGTCGTGCTGCGCCATGCGCTGCGGCCGACCATGATTCCGGTCGTGTCGGTGATCGGTCCGCTCGCCATCGGCTCGATCACGGCCGCGGTTGTTACGGAGTCCGTGTTCTCGTTGCCGGGAATCGGCAAGCTGATCGTGAACGGCGCGGCCAATCGCGATTACACGCTCGTGCTGGGACTGGTCGTGCTGGTAACGGTGGTCGCGGTGCTACTCAATCTGCTGGTCGATCTCGCGTACGCGTGGCTCGATCCGAAAATCCGTTACTGAAATAATGAGTCAACCAGCATGAGGTCCGCAATGAAACAAGGTTCCCTGGTCCCCACGCTCGAGAGCGTGCTGGCCGTGCCGGTGGAAGGCCGCAGCCCATGGCAGGACGCCCGTATGCGCTTCGCGCGCAACAAGGCCGCCGTGGCCAGTCTCGTCATCCTGCTGCTGATTACGCTGGCCTGTGCGTTCGGCCCCATGCTGCTGCCGAACGCCTTCGACTCCACCGACTGGAACATGATGAGTTCCACGCCAACGTTTGCGAACTGGCACCTGTTCGGCACGGACGAAACCGGTCGCGACCTGCTTGTGCGCTGTCTGGTCGGCGGCCGTGTCTCGCTGATGATCGGTGGCCTCGCCACACTGACGTCGGTCACGCTCGGCATAGTGTGGGGCGCGATCGCGGGCTTCGTAGGCGGGCGCGTGGACAACGCAATGATGCGTATTGTCGACATGATGTACGCTATCCCGTACCTGCTTATCGCCATCCTGATGGTCACGCTGCTCGGCCGCGAGTTCTACCTCGTGGTGCTTACCATTACGGTGTTCTCGTGGATGGACATGGCACGCGTCGTACGTGGTCAGACGCTGGCAATCCGCTCCAAGGAATACATTGAAGCTGCACGCGCCATTGGCGTTTCCACCAGCGGCATCATCCTGCGTCACATCGTTCCGAACCTGCTCGGCATTGTCGCTATTTACACAACGGTTACGGTTCCTGGCGTTATTCTTACGGAGTCCGTGCTATCGTTTCTTGGACTCGGCGTGCAGGAGCCCATGACCAGTTGGGGCGTCCTGATTCAGGACGGCGTTGGCGTGATGGAAACAGCGCCCTGGATTCTCCTGTTCCCGGCGGCGTTGTTGTCGGTGACGCTGTATTGCATCAACTTTGTTGGCGACGGTTTGCGCGACGCGCTCGACCCGAAGGATCGGTAAGCACCATGTCACTGCTCAAGGTAAATAATCTGGAAGTCGCATTCGACTCGCCCGACGCCGTGGTCCGCGCGGTCAACGGGGTGAGTTTTGACCTGGAAGAAGGCAGCACGCTGGGCATTGTCGGCGAATCCGGGTCGGGCAAGAGCCAGAGCGTGCTCGCCATGCTCGGACTGCTCGCGACTAATGGGCGCGCAAAAGGCAGCGCGATCTATCAGGGTGAGAACCTGCTGACCATGCCGGCGAAAAAGCTGAACCGTATTCGCGGCAACCGCCTTTCCATGATCTTCCAGGACCCCATGACGTCGCTGAATCCGTATCTGACGATTGAACGCCAGATGACGGAAGTGCTCGAACTGCACAAGAACATGACGCGGCGCGCCGCGAAAAAACGTTCTATCGAGATGCTGGAAGCGGTGCGGATTCCCGAAGCCGCGCATCGTATCGATCAATATCCGCATGAACTGTCGGGCGGCATGCGCCAGCGCGTGATGATCGCAATGGCGTTGCTGTGCGAACCGCAAGTGCTGTTCGCCGACGAACCCACCACGGCGCTCGACGTGACGGTCCAGGCGCAGATACTTCAGCTCCTGCGCAACCTGCAACACGACTTCGGCACGGCGATCGTGCTGATCACGCACGACCTCGGCGTGGTCGCCGGTCTGTGCGAGCAAGTGATGGTGATGTACGGCGGCCGTGTCATGGAGCAGTGCAACGCGGACAACCTGTTTGCCCGTCCTTCGCATCCCTATACGATCGGCTTGCTGCGCGCACTGCCGCGGCTGGATCAGAGCGACGCACCGCTCGTCGGCATTCCCGGCAATCCGCCGAACATGGCACATCCGCCGTCGGGCTGCCCGTTCCAGGAGCGCTGCATAGACGCCAGCGAGCGCTGCGCTGATTCCGTCCCGCCGCTCGAATCGTTTGGCGGCGACACCACCTGGTTGCGAGCCTGCAATCGCCCGGTCGAGCAGATGAAGTCGTTGCACGAGGTGGCCCATGTCTGAGCAGACCATCCTGTCCGTACGCGACGTCCAGGTTCATTTCAACGTCAAGGCGAAGAGCAAGTTGCCATGGGCGCCGTCGCGTACGCTCAAGGCCGTGGACGGCGTGAGTTTCGACCTGAAGGCCGGCGAGACACTCGGCGTAGTGGGTGAATCGGGCTGTGGCAAGTCCACCTTGTCGCGCGCCATCCTCAACCTCATTCCCGCCACGCATGGCAAGATCGTGTGGATGGGCAAGGATCTCAGCGGCGCCACGGCGAAGCAGTGGCACGGTGTGCGGCGCGACATCCAGATGGTTTTCCAGGACCCGCTGGCGTCTCTCGATCCACGCATGACGGTGGGGCAGATCATTGCGGAACCCTTGCGTGAACATCGTCCGGACATGTCGAAGGACGAAATGAACCAGCGGGTGCGCGCAATGATGGCGAAGGTCGGTTTGCGCGAGCAGATGATCAACCGCTATGCGCACGAATTTTCAGGTGGCCAATGCCAGCGTATCGGGATTGCGCGCGCGTTGATCGTGGAGCCGAAGCTGATTGTCTGCGACGAACCCGTGTCCGCGCTCGACGTGTCGATCCAGGCGCAGATCGTCAACCTGCTCAAGTCCTTGCAGCAGGAAATGAAGCTTGCGCTGATTTTTATTGCGCACGATCTGGCCGTGGTCAAGCATATCTCGGACCGCGTGATGGTCATGTATCTGGGTCACGTCATGGAGCTTGCCGACAAGCATTCTCTCTATGCAAGTCCCCGGCATCCGTACACGCGTGCGTTGCTCTCCGCGGTACCGGTGCCGAATCCGGCTATCGAACGGAACAAGGTCGTGCAGATCCTGTCCAGCGACATTCCCAGTCCGATCAATCCTCCAACAGGTTGTGTCTTTCATACCCGTTGCCCCAAAGCCGAGGCGCGTTGTTCGGTTGAAGCGCCGCCGCTGCGCACGCTTGAACATGGAGTCGCGGCAGCCTGCCTATTAGCCTGATTACTCGCCTGACTTATTGCTTGACCTAACACCTGACTTAGCCGCCGTTTCGACACCCCTGCGAAAGCCGATGGTCCTCGTTCCTGACGGGGCCGGGGAGTCGTTCGGCCAATCGTGACGCTTTCGTAGTCCCTGTCGTTCCCGTAGTTCCTGCAGTCACAACCCCCCGGTGCGTCGTTCCGAGCCCGGCGTGAGCGTTTTCGCTCGCGCTGGAATTATATGAGAACGGCCATCGGCCTCTTTACTCGCTGTCCATAAGAATTAAGAGACAAGCACATGAAACAACAAAAGCGTTCACTCGCTCTATCTCTAATTGTTTTCAGTGGTTTGATGAGCCCCGCCATGTACGCATTTGCGGACGATGACGATGTTGCAACACGACATACCGAGGCGCCTCCCAGCTCTCCGCCGAATTCCGAAGCGGATGCGCCGATCAGTAATCAGGCGAAGTCCCAGGGGTTTATCGAAGATTCACATTTAAACCTTCTGTTTCGCAGTTATACCGAACACTTCGAAGCGGACGGTATCAAGAAGAAGGATGCTTCTGTCCTTGGAAATCAGGCGGTCTTTGAATCGGGGTATACGCGGGGATTATTCGGTGTCGGTTTTGATGCGTCGTTGTTCAGCGCGTTCAAGCTGAACGGCGGACAAGGCGCGGGCAACCGCGTGCATTTGAATCACGACGGGCAAACCGGACAAAACCAGCTTGCCTGGACGTATCCGGGCGTGTGGGGCGTGAAAGCGCGGGTATCGAATACGGTGGTTAAATATGGTCAACAGTTATTCGATAACCCCTTTCTCGTTCCCCACGATAACCGCGCACTGCCGCCAACTTACCGCGGCGTTTCACTCGCGAGTGAGGAGATCAAGAACCTGACGCTCAAGGCGGGTAGTGTGGACGCGGTGCTGGCGCGCGGTCAGACCAGTGTCTCGTCGTTGTCGACCGAGTACGGCGGGACGCACTTCAGCCGCTTCACGTTCGCGGGCGGCGACTACACGCCCAATGACGATACCGCCGTGTCGTTATACGGAAGCCGCGCTGAGAACGTGTGGGACCAATATTATCTGTCGCTCTCGCGCAGTATTGGTGACCCGTCGCAGATTCGCTGGACGGGCGGCCTGACGTATTACTACACCCACGACGTGGGGCAGAGTCGCGAGGGCTCCATCAATAACCACGCGTATAGTTTGCAGCTCTCGGGAACGCACAACGCGCATACGGTAGCCTTGGGATTCCAGCAGATCGCGAGCAATCAGTTCTTCGATTATGTCGGTCAGTCGGCGGGCGATTATCTGGCGAATTCGCTGGATGTCGACTACAACGCGCCGCACGAAAAATCCTTGTCACTCAGCTACACGGTCAACATGAGCGGGTACGGTGTTCCAGGTCTGAAAATGACGGTGTGGTCCGCGTATGGATGGGGCGCGGATGCATCCGACATGGCGAACCGATACGCCGATTCGTCGAGCGCACTGCATGATCTCTATTGGAAGAATGGTGAGCCGGTTCACGGCACCCATTACGAGTTCGGTTTCATCCCGTCCTATACGTTTGGCTCGGGAAAACTGAAGGGAACGACTGCCAAGTTCTATTACATGCATCACCACGGCAGCAAATACTATTCGGATTCAACCAGCGATGTTTATCGCTTGATGGTGAATGTTCCGGTGAACGTGTTTTAACGCGTGTCTTGAGGGGTTTTTAAAAAGTCGACGGCCGCTGGATGGCCGAAAGGGTACGGTAAGCGGCGTGATGGGCGCCGCTCACCGACATGCAACCCAGTCGACCGGGCGTGGATCTTCAACCACGCGTTCAGCCCGCCGGGTTCGCCCCGGGGGCTTTTTTTCGATGCACGCAGATCTGACTGCTAACGCTGTACGCCCCAACGACGCACGGTAAGCCGTTCGAAGGTATCGAAGACGAGATGTTCGACGATCAGGCCGATCACGATCACTGCCGCCAACCCCGCGAATACTTTATCGGTGTACAGCTCGTTACGGTTCTGAAAGATATACCAGCCGAGCCCACCATTCCCTGAACTGGCGCCGAACACCAGCTCCGCCGCAATCAGCGTTCGCCATGCAAAGGCCCAGCCCACGCGAAGCCCGGCGAGGATCGAAGGCAAGGCTGCAGGGACCAGGATCAGCAGCACATGCCGAAGTCCTTTGAGCCCATAGTTGCGGCCGGTCATGCGCAGCGTTTCCGGTACGGATTGAAAGCCGGAGTAGGTGTTCAACGCGAGCGGCCACAGCACCGAATGCACGAGCACGAACAGCAGGCTCCCGGTCCCCAGGCCGAACCATAACAATGCAAGCGGCAGCAGCGCGATGGATGGCAGGGGATTGAACATGGCGGTCAGCATGGACAGCAGGTCCCGGCCAAAACGCGTGGACACCGCAAGCGATGTCAGCACGAACGCAAGCACTACGCCGAGCAGATAACCCCTCAACAGCACGGACAAGGAGATCGCCGTTTTAGCGATCAGCTCGCCCGACCAGATGCCCTGCACGAAGGCGGTGAATGTATCGGTGAAGGTAGGCAGCAGCAAGTCGTTGCCAACCGCACGCGCGGCCGCTTCCCAGATCCCGATCAGGACCAGGGCGATCAACGCCTTGCGTAACCACGTCTGATTCGAAAGCCGCTTTCCAAAGGGCAGAGGCACTTCCACGGCGACATCCTGCAGCGGTTCGGGAACACGTTCGTATTCTTCGCGAACCGGCGGCACGGGTGCGACGGATTCGAACGATGGGATAGTCGGCGTGCTCATTGAACCGCCTCCGTGTCTTCAAACAGCAGCCGATGAATGCGCGCAACACTCTGCTGAAAGTCGTTGCGTCCCGAGCTGTCCTTGGTGAACTGGTGGCTGTTCAACTCGGCGCGAACCCGGCCGGGATGCGGTGTCAGCAGCAAGATGCGGTTGCCGACAATCAGCGCTTCCTCGATCGAGTGCGTGACGAACAGCAGTGTGAAACTCGCCTCGTCCCACAAGCGCAGCAGTTCCTCCTGCATCTTGCGGCGCGTGAGGGCGTCGAGCGCGGCGAACGGTTCATCCATCAGCAGCACGCGGGGTTGCATCGCCAATGCGCGAGCGATTGCGACGCGCTGTTTCATGCCGCCGGAAAGGGTGTGCGGGTAGGCGTCGGCGAATGCAGCGAGGCCGACCTTGTCGAGGAAATGCAGCGCCCGCTCGCGGGCTTCAGAGCGGCTCAGTTTCTTGGCGACACGCAACGGAAAGGCCACGTTTTGCAGCACGGTTTTCCATGGCGGCAATTGGTCGAATTCCTGGAACACGACAATGCGATCGGTGCCGGGACCTCGCACCGGCTTGTCGTCGATCCGGATGGTGCCTGCGGTGGGTTCAATAAAGCCGGCTACCGCTTTCAGCAGCGTGGACTTGCCGCAACCCGAGGGTCCGAGCAGCACGAAACGGTCGCCGCCATACACGTCGAAGCTGACCTCATGCGTCGCGCGTACGATGCGCTCGCGGGTACGGTACTCGAGGCTGACGTTATCGACGGTGAGAAGCTTCGCGCTCGTCGCGGGAGCATCGTTGGGCCCGGGCGGCGGATAAAGAACGGTAGGATTGGCGGCCATGGCTGTGCATTCATGCATAAAACACGACCTTAGCGGGGTGCCTCGCGCGCGTGAACCAATCATTGAGCATATTCAAAACACGCCGACGCATAAGCAACGATTTTGCCGCTCCAATGCCGTGATCGTATGTTCGAGCGATAGTCGTAAAAACGCCCGCGGGCATGAACTGCGCCGCGGGCGTTGTCAAAGCCTGGCCATGCATCGGACAGGTTCAGCTTCCGTTACCTAGCGCCGGATCGGCGAAGAAATAGTCTTGCCATGACCTGGGCTCGTTCTTGATCGCGCCGACCCGGTACATGAACTGGGCCAGCCCGAGCGTATTTTGCGGTGTGATCTTGAACTGCGTGTCCGGATTCCTGATGATCCCGATCAGCAGCTTGCGATCGATCCTGGCATTGTTCACGCGGATATAGGTGTCCGCGGCCGCTTCCGGATTCGCCGAGACAAAGCGCGCGGCATCCGCGAGCGCAGCGATGAATGCGCGATACGTCTTCGGATTGTTGTCGCGGAATTTTTCGGTCGCGTAAAGCACGGTGGCCGAGCTGGGACCGCCGAGGACATCGTAGGAACTCAGCACGATGTGCGCTTTCGGATTACCCGCGAGTTCCTGTTCCTGGAACGGCGGATTGCCGAAGTGTCCGGTGATCTCCGTCCCGCCCGCAATGATTGCCGCGGCGGCATCAGGATGCGGAACGGCTTGAGTCAGCTTGTCCAGGCGATCGTAGTCCTTGTCACCCCAGCGCTTCGCGGCGGCGAACTGCAGCACGCGTGATTGCACGGACACCGATACCGCCGGCACCGCAATCCGGTCCTTCTCCGTAAAATCCGCAATGGTTTTCACGTTCGGATTATTCGATACGAGGTAGTACGGCAGGTTGCCGAGCGAGGCCACGGCCTTCACATTCTGCTTGCCGTGCGTGCGGTCCCAGATCGTCATCAGTGGACCGACGCCGGCTGCAGCGATGTCGATGGAACCGGACAACAGCGCATCGTTGACCGCCGCTCCCCCCGACAACTTCAGCCAGTCCACCTTGATGTCGACGCCGGCTTTCTTGCCTTCCTGTTCGATCAGCTTCTGGTCGCGCGCGACGTTCAGCAGGAGATACACCACGCCGAACTGCTCTGCAATACGGAGGGTGCCCTCGGCGTGCGCGAGCGTGGGCGTACCGAGGGACGAGATGGCAACGGAGAACGAGACAACGGTCGCAGTGAAGGAGCGCAGCGACGAACGGGAACCCCGACGTCCCCGCCGGGAGAGGGACGGAAGCGAGAACGGAAACGGCATCGAAAGTCCGAAGAAGTGTTTTTAGAATTGAAGCAGAAGCAGGGCGTGTGGACGCTCAGAACGGCGTATCGCCTTCGATCGTGGTTCGATACATCTTTCTGCGCTGATGATCGGGCGTGCCCGCTGCGAGGTGCATGAGGGAGCGGTTGTCCCAGAAGACAAGGTCGTGCTCGCGCCATGCATGCCGGTAGAGATGCTCGTCGCGAACGCTGTGCTCGAAGAGGGCTTGCAGCAGGTCGCGGCTCTCGTCTTCCGGCAAGCCGATCACGCGCGTAGTGAAATGCTCGCTCACGAACAGCGCCTTGCGGCCGGTTTCCGGATGCGTGCGCACGATCGGATGCACAACCGGCTTTACCTGCGCGATCTGTTCGGCGGAGAGGTTGGGGCGCCACGGGCTGCGCTTTTGCAACTCGGCGTATTTCGCCAGATAGGTGTGCTCGGCAGAGCGTCCCTCGACGGCTTCCCGGAGCGCTTGCGGCAGCGTATCCCACGCCAGATGCATGTTGGCGAACAGCGTGTCGCCGCCTTCCGCGGGCAATTCCTGCGCGTGCAGCAAGGAGCCGAGACTGGGTGTTTCCTTGTACGACAGGTCCGAGTGCCAGAAATGCCCGGCATCGCCGAGACCGATCGGCTTGCCGTCTTCCATGATGTTGGAGACGATCAGGATTTCCGGGTGGCCGGTCAACTGGAACTGGTGCAGCACGTGGATTTGCAGCGGACCGAAACGGCGGCTGAAGCTGATGTGCTGCTCGGGCGTGATGCGCTGGTCGCGGAACACGACCACGTGATGATCGAGATGAGCGCGATGGATGCGCTTGAAGTCTTCGTCGGCAAGCGGCCGGCTCAGGTCAAGACCTCTCACTTCAGCGCCCAGCGGCGAGCCTTCAAATGGCGTGATCTCGAGGGTCTGGTGCGGGGATAAGGTTGTCACGCGGGACTCGTCAATTCAATTCGGGGCGGGAACGCTTTGGGCGGAGCGGCGGTGATTCACTTAAGAGAATACGCCGCAAGAGCCCAAGTTAGACGTCGAATCTAAAATGCCGCGCGAACCAGGTCAACGAACCAAATCCCATACGCTTATCTGTTTTAGCGATAAACGGGCCGCTCTGGTAGAGGGGCGGCCATTCAGACGCGCTGGGTCAATGATGGTTATGCGCCGGATCGCTGCAATGCGCGCATCCCGCCGCGCTGTCATTCCACGACGACCCCAGGATCAGGCTGCAGAAATTGAGGCGCTTGTAGGTAGGGTCCTTGAGCGCGAGGACATCGGCCTTGACGTTGCCGAACGTGGTCTCCGGCTTCTTGATCGTGCCGTGCGCGAACGCATCGATGATCCCTTCCTTGAAGTTCACCTCGCGCGGATGCACGGCAATGACCTGCTTGCGCTGGGACTCGGTGAATTCGTCGTAAGCGAGGCCGAGCACGTCCATCTCCACGCCCGCTGTAACCAGCGCGACCACCGGCTTCTTGTGCTGCGGAATCCCCGGGGTGGTGTGCAGCGCGATCGAATCCCAGACTTGTTCCATGTCGTATTCGTTAATGCCATAACCCTTGAGGAAGTCGCGCGCGGCATTCGCACCATCCACTTCGAAGCGGTCATTCGGGCTGCTGTACGCATCGATCAGGCCCATGTCATGGAACATCGCGCCGATGTAAAGCAGCTCTGCGTCGTAGGCAAGCTTGCGACGCTCGCCAGTCAACGCGCCAAACAGGAATACGCGGCGCGAGTGGTTATACAGGAGGTCCGGCTCGGTATCGCGAACGAGTTCGGTCGCGGCGCGCGCCATGGCGCTGTCGGGAATGCGGATGCCGGCGATGGTCGTGGTCATGTTCAATGCTCCTTGAATGGTGGGCTTGTTCTCGATGCTGCGCTCGATGCCGCGAGCACCTTGCTAAAATGCGCAGTTCCGGGTGGGTCATCGGGAGAAGCGAAAGGGGGTGGACGACGAATCCAGTGTCGCCGCGAGCGGTCATGGCGGCAATGCAATCGGTCCGTCGAAGTCTGCCAACCGCACGGCGTCTCCTGCCAAGCGTGCAAAACGCGTGTAAGACGCGTGAAAAAACAGACCTTTTTCCTAATTGGAGCAAGACGTCATGCGTAGCGTCGCCATCGCGATTTTTCCGCAAGTGCAGGCGCTCGATGTCGCGGGTCCACTCGACGTATTCGCCGAAGCGAACGGTTTCGTCGCGCCGGGCGAGGGGTACACGATCACCCTGGTCAGCCTCGACAACACGCCGGTGCGTGCGTCGAACGGCACGCGGATGCTCGCGGACGTGACCTATGACGCGCCGCATCAGCATTACGACGTCGCCCTCGTAGCGGGTGGTCCGGGGCTGCCTTCCGATCCTCCCGATCCGCGCCTGGGCACGTGGCTGCGCGAAGTTGCTTCGCATTGCGAGCGCTACGGTTCCATCTGCACGGGTGCGTTCGCGCTGGGTCATGCCGGTCTGATCGATGGCCGTCATGTCACAACGCACTGGCAGAATGCGCCGCAACTCGCGCGGCAATTTCCGCTGGCCCGGGTCGAGCTCGACCGCATTCATATTCGCGACGCCAACCTGGTGACATCGGCGGGCGTGACGGCGGGGATTGATGTCGCGCTCTCGCTTGTTGCTGAAGATCATGGCCCGCGTATTGCGCTCGCGGTTGCCAAGCGGCTCGTGGTATTTGCGCAGCGCCGCGGCGGGCAGTCGCAATTCAGCCCGTACCTGAGCGCGCCTGCCGACGAGACGTCGCCCGCAGCGAAGGTGCAGGCGTATGTGATGGAGCATATTGACGAACGGATGACGGTTGGAAAGCTCGCGCAGATCGCGGGCATGAGCGAGCGAAATTTCGCGCGGGCATTCGTCGAGGAGACGGGCGTGACGCCGCATGATTTCGTGGAACGAGCGCGCATTGATGCCGCGCGCAACGCATTGGAAAGCAGCGCGACGCCGTTGAAAACCATTGCGTACGAGTGTGGATTCGGCACGGCGGACCGCATGAGAATTGTGTTCCGGCAACGCCTGGGCGTGTCGCCGAATGATTATCGTATGAGCTTTCAGGAGCTCGGAACGAACGGTTGAAGTGTGCTCGCGAGCTCGCGTAGCCGCTTGACCGCAGGCTGGATCACTTCATGCTCTCGCATGACACGAGCATCCACGAGTGAGCCGCCAACTTTTTCGACACCCTCGGGCAAAGTCGCACCGTGAGGGAATGACCGCGGACGAATCGATCGGACCCGGTCCAATGAATCTGGAGATTTGAATGAAAGATGCTTATGAACGACGTGCGCTGTTGCTGCATCTGGGCGATGTGCTGGAGGCGCTGTCGTGCTTGTCGCGTAACGGTCAGCGGTACACCACGCTCGGCGATGCAATTGCCCGTGAGGACTCGCTTGCCAGCTTAACATGGCTCGGATATCTCGATCCCGCCATGACCCCGCAACAGGTGAGCGAACGCGCCACCGCCGCGTTTTTCCTTTGGCCGAAAACCCTGCTCGATGAAGACCTGAACCGGTCATTGCTGGCCTCGACGGTGCAGCACGATCTCTTCGCCGGCAACGCTGCGGGCTGGGAGCGTTATGTCAAGGAACGCAGAAACGACGTGGCGTGGTTTGCGGAAGGTTTGCAGCCAATACCCTCAGACAATGGCAAGCCGGAATCACGGTTTAGCCGCTGGCCCTGGCCTGCGGAAACCGGGGCTTCCTGAACCGACCACCACCGGCGCGTGTGGGCGCCGTCATGCCGCCGGTTCGCGCGACAAGACCGCTTGCAGGAAGCTGCGCGTGCGCGCTTCACGGGGTGCCGCGAAAATCTGCGCGGGCGGTCCCGCCTCGATCACGCTGCCGTGGTCCATCACCACGACCGTATCCGCCACGTCGCGCGCAAAGTTCATTTCGTGCGTGACGATCAGCATGGTCATGCCTTCGCTCGCGAGCGTCTGCATGACCTGCAGCACTTCGCCTACGAGTTCGGGGTCGAGCGCGGACGTGGGTTCGTCGAAGAGCATGACCTGCGGGCGCATTGCAAGCGCCCGCGCTATTGCCACGCGTTGCTTCTGGCCGCCGGACAAAGTGCCCGGATATACCTCCGCCTTGTGCTCGAGCCCGACCTTCGCCAGGAGGGCGCGCGCCTGTTGTTCGGCGTCTGCCGCGCTCACGCGCGCCAGCGAGCGCGGGGCGAGCGTGACGTTCTGCAGCACGGTCAGGTGCGGAAACAGGTTGAACGATTGAAACACCATGCCCACGTCCCGGCGGATGCGGTTCAGGCCGTTCTCATCGATCATCCGGCCGTTGTCCACCAGCGCATGTCCGCAGATGCGGACCGTGCCTTCTTCAGCCGTTTCCAGCCCGTTCAGGCAGCGCAGGAAGGTGCTCTTGCCCGAACCGCTTGGTCCGATCACCACGATCACCTGGGACGGCTGGACGTCGATGTCGATCCCGTTCAACACGCGGTTGGAGCCGAACGACTTCGCCAGTTGCCTGACTGAAACAATGGGTTCATTCACGGGTGTGTTCATGCTCAGACTCTCCCGTCTGCACGCAGCGATCGCTCGGTCTTGCGTAATACCAGCGACGTCGCGCTCGTCAGGACCAGGTAGATGAACGCGATCGCGATATACACCTCCAGCGACCGGTACGACACGCTGATGATCTTCTCGCCTTCGTGCATCAGGTCATTGATTGTCAGTAGCGAGACCAGCGCCGAGTTCTTGATCAGCGCAATGAACTCGTTGCCGAGCGGCGGAATCATGCGTACGAACGCTTGCGGCAAGATCACCTTGCGCATGGCCATTCGATAAGGCATGCCAAGTGATCTGGCGGCTTCCATCTGCCCACGATCCACGGATTGAATCGACCCTCGCACGATCTCCGACACATACGCGCCGCTGTAAACGCCGAGCCCCAGCACGCCGCACGCAAACGCGGGCAGCATGATGCCGAACTGGGGCAAGCCGAAGAACAAGATAAAAAGCTGCACGAGCAGGGGCGTGCCGCGTATGAACGTGAGATAGGCGGTGCAGATGCCGTAGACCACGCGGCGCTGCGGCGCGAGCCTGCCGATGCCCACCAGCAGGCCCAGGACACAGCCGAGCACGAGTGAACAAGCCGTGACTTCGACAGTCGTCGCGGCTCCAGTCGCGAGCGCTTCCCAGCTTGCCCATACGGGCGAAAAATCGAGCGTCATCGGTTACTCCAATCGGGACTGCCGCGTCACTGCTTGCCGAACCACTTCGTCGCGAGGGCGTCGTAGGCACCATTGGCGCGCAAGGTCTGCAGCGCCTTGTTCATCTCGGCGGTCAACGCGGTTTCGTCCTTGCGCAAAGCGAAGCCGTACAGCTCGGTGGTGAGCCCCTTGTCGAGCACCCGCACGTTGGGTTGCACCTTTGCGTATTCCACGGCGGCAGGGCGTCCGGTGACCGCGGCATCGGCGCGGCCTATGTTGACCAGATCGAACATCTCCTGGTTCTTTTCAACTTCCACACGCTGCACCTTCGGGTAGTTGTCTTTAAGGAAGCCAACCGATTTCGTGCCCACCTGCACAGTCACTTTCTTGCCGTCGAGATCGGCGGGCGTCTTGATCGACGTATCGTTCTTGCGCACCAGCACGACGAGGCCGCCCTTGTAGTACGGATCGGTGAAATCGACGACCTTGCGGCGCTCGTCCGTCATGTAGATGCCCGACGCGGCGACATCGAAGCGATTCGCGATCAGCCCCGGAATCAGCCCCTTGAAATCGATGTCCACCCACTGCACTTTCTTGCCCATGACCTTGGCCATGGCGTCGATCAACTCGATGTCAAAGCCCGTGCGCTTGCCGTCCTTGACGAATTCGAGCGGAGGAAAGGTCGCGTCGGTCGCCACGCGGATGGTGTCATCGGCGGCGCGGGCGGTGGGCGCGGCGGCTACGCTCACTACAACGGCGAGCGCGAGGGCGGAAAGTGCCGGGATCAGTTTCATGCTGGTTTCCTTGGATGCGTGGGCAATCAAAGTTGAAAATAAGGGGCTCAAAGTTTGTAGCTGATGCGGTCTGCCGCTGCGCGCGTGAGTTGCGCCAGTTCGGCTTCACGTCCTGCAATGCGCACAACCGGCGCCATCAATGTGATGGTGCCTTCCAGCCGCCCCGCATCGGATATAAGCGGGGCGCTCACGCCCCACACGCCTATATCGACTTCGCTCTCGCTGGTCGCGAAGCGCCGCCGGCGAATCTCCTCCAGTTGCGCGCGCAGCGCGGCGGCACTTGCTGGATCGTCGGGCGCGCTGGCGGCGATCAGGGCGTCAGCCTGCGATTCGGGCAGGAACGCGAGCAGCGCTTTTGCAGAGGCGCCGCGCGTCAGCGGATGCGTCCGGCCTCGGGAGAACGAGCAGCGCAGCGGCTGGTCGCTTTCGACCATCGAGAGGCACACGACCGCGTCATTGATCGGCACGAGCAGGCCGACACTCTCGCCTGTCCGCTGCACGAGCGCCCTGATTTCGTCGCGGCTCTGTGTCACGAGCTGCGCGTTCTGGTCGAATCCCCAGGCGAGTTGCACGCTGGACGGACCCGGCTCGAACAGTCCCGAATTCGCGTGCTCCTGCAAGAGGCCCCACTGTTTGAGCGAGCCCAGCAGCCGGTATACGGTGGACAAGGGCGCGCCCATGTCCGCTGCGATCTGCTTGGCGCCGATCGGGCGTCCCGCACGCGCGACGCTGGTCAGCGCGTGGAGCACGCGATCGATGGCGGAGGAAGTTTCGGCCGGCTGTCTCATGGCGAAAGTCTCCCTCGCCAATTCTCAAAAAAGGAAATCATTTCTTACTGGATGGGAAAATGACTTGATGAGGCTGGTTTTATCCTGGTGCTACACGATCATCGGCAGAAAAATCCGGCTTGCAGCAGAATCCGGGCGTTGCGCGACTGAATCGACCGGGTGCGTGCGACCACCAGTGCAACATCATCCAAGGACCGAGACATGGACTACCTGACAAGCCTCAAAGTGTTCCGCGCGGTCGTGGAAGCGAAAAGCTTCACGCGGGCAGCGGATCTGCTGGGCGTGTCGCCGCCGGTCGTGTCGCGGGCCATCGCCACGCTCGAGCAGCGCCTCGGCAACCGGCTCTTTCATCGCACCACGCGCCATATCTCGCTGACCGAGACTGCCGAACAATTCTTCGCGGGCTGTTCACGCGTGCTGGATGAGCTCGACGCGCTGGAGGCGCAGGCGTCTGATCGCACCAGTGATCCGACGGGCATGCTGCGCCTGGTCGCGCATACGACGGCAACGGTCAACCGGCTGGTCCCGCTGATCGCTACTTTCCGCCGCCGATACCCGCTGATCGGACTCGACGTCACCCTGACCGAGCGTCCCGTGGACCTGGTCGCGGACGGTTACGACCTCGGTGTCGTGCTGCCCTTCATGTTGACCAGCGACACCACGGTCACGCGCCTGCTCGAACGCATTCCGCTTGTCATTGTGGTGACGCCGGGGTATCTGAAGGGCAAGGAGCGGCCGACGCATCCGTCCGCGCTCGCCGGGCTTGAATTCGTCGCCATGCACGCATCGATCCGCAAACCCATGCTGACGTTCCGGCTGGACGGCGGCGAACAGATCACGGTGCCGCTGAAGGCGGACGTGACCTCGAACAACGCGGTGCTGAACCGCGAACTGGTGCTGGAGGGCTTCGGCCTGGGCGTGCTGCCGGCGGCGCTGGTACGCGACGAGCTGGCGTCCGGCAGGCTGGTGTCGCTGCTGGACGAGTTCGAGATCGTCGACGGTGCGATCGAAATCCGGCTGGCCTACAGCAGCCGCACGCTACTGCCGGCCAAGGTGCGCGCGTTCATCGAACACGCGGCGGAATTCTTCGAAGCCTGAGCATAGAGCGCAAGCAGCGCAGGCTTTCATCTTCATTTCGCATCGATTTCTTTTCGATTGTTAACAGATTCGTCATTAATTAATGCGCGCAATGACGGTTGACCGCGTGCATATGCACACATAATCTGTGCACATGCACACACGCCCTCCCAGACACGACGACTGTTTTGCGGTTCGCCAGGCTGCGCGGCACATCTCGCAGTTGTATGAGCGGCATTTGTCGGCGGTACAGATCACACCGACGCAATTCAGCATTGTTTCCGCGCTCGAGCGTACGCCGGAGATGACCATGGCGGAACTCGCGCAGGCAATGGTGATGGAACGCACCACGCTAGTCAGGGTGCTGCAGCCGCTGCTGCGCGCCGGACTGGTCCTGGCGAAGCTGGGCGGGCCTTGTCAGCGGCGTTTGCAGTTGACGCTGACCGAAGGCGGCCGGGCCAAGCTTGCCGATGCGCTGCGGCACTGGCAGGCGGCACAAGAAGAATTCGAGGCGAAGTTCGGGCGGCGACAGGCAGCACTTCTGCGGCGCGAACTGTTCCGCCTGACCAGCGAGTAGATCATGCGGCCCGCTCACCATGCCGATGCCGGCAACAAACCATTCGATGCAACCAACAGGACCCACCGATGACCACTCCTTCCACGCCGCTTGCCTCCACCGCCGCGCCCACGGCTGAGCGCGGAGCGCGGCGGCCTTTCCGACTCGGCTGGATGCCGCTGGCGATCATCGTCGTGGTGATCGTGCTCGCTGCCGCTGCGACGTACTGGTTCACCGTGCTGCGTTTCATTCAAAGCACGGACGACGCATACGTCGGCGGCAACGTGACGGTGATGGCGCCGAAGGTGAACGGTTTCGTTACCGAGCTGCTGGTTTCCGACAACCAGCGTGTGAAGGCCAATCAGGTGCTGATCCGGCTGGATTCGCGAGACTACGACGCAAGGCTTGCGCAGGCCGACGCCGATGTGCAGGGCGCACACGCCGCGGTTGCCGAGCTTGAAGCGAGGCAGCAACTGCAGGCCGCCGTGATCAACCAGAGCCAGGCGCAAGTGCGGGCGTCGGCGGCGGAAGTCACGCGCAGCGCGTCCGATCAGGTGCGTTACCGGCAACTCGTCAAGGACGAAGCGGTATCGAACCAGGTGGTCGAACGTGCGGATGCGGACTACCTGAAGGCCCGCGCCACGCTCGATAACAGCAACGCAGCGGCGCTTGCCTCGCAACGCCAGCTCGCCGTGCTTGCCGCACAGATAGACGACGCCCGCGCGCGGGTTGCGACTGCTGAAGCGTTGCGGCGCGTAGCCGAACTGAACGTGGAGTACACGACCATCCGGGCGCCCGTGGACGGGTACGTTGGTAACCGCACGGCGCGCGTGGGCATGCTCGCGAACACGGGAGCGTCGCTGCTGACCATCGTGCCCGCCGATGGTTTGTGGATCGATGCGAACTTCAAGGAAGACCAGCTCAAGAAGATGCATGTGGGCGACCGCGTGGACGGTTCGCTTGATGCCTCCAGCGGGACCTTCCAGGGTCATGTGGAAAGCCTGGCGCCCGCGACCGGCGCTACTTTCAGCGTACTGCCACCCGAGAACGCGACCGGCAACTTCACGAAGATCGTGCAGCGCGTGCCGGTGCGGATCCGCCTCGACGTACCGGAGGACATGCAGAACGTGCTGCGCCCCGGCCTTTCGGCAACGGTGACCGTGCACCTCGACAGCGCGAGCCGCTCATGAGCCCGGCCGTTGCACTGAACCCCGCCAATCAGCCCACGAAACAGCGTGTTTTCGCGTTTGCGCTGATGTGCCTGGGCTTCTTCATGGCGACGCTGGACATCCAGATCGTGGCGTCGTCGCTGAAGGAAATCGGCGGCGGTCTGTCCGCGAGCCAGGATGAACTCTCGTGGGTGCAGACCTCGTATCTGATTGCGGAAATCCTGGTGATCCCGATGTCCGGCTGGCTCTCCAAAGTGTTCTCCACACGATGGCTGTTCGTGGCTTCCGCGGTCGGCTTCACCATCACGAGCATGCTGTGCGGCCTCGCGTGGGACATCAATTCGATGATCATTTTCCGTGGCTTGCAAGGCGCGCTCGGCGCGGCAATGATCCCGACCGTCTTCACCACGGCATTCGTCCTGTTCCCCGGCAAGCAGCGGCTGATTGCGTCGACCACGATCGGTGCGCTCGCTTCGCTCGCCCCTGCGATCGGTCCCGTGATCGGTGGATGGATCACGTCGCAATGGTCGTGGCACTGGTTGTTCTATCTGAATCTTGCGCCGGGGCTCGTCGTTGCGATCCTGGTGCCGAGGTTCGTGCATATCGACGAACCCGACCTTGCGTTGCTGAAGAAGGGCGACTACCTGGGCATTGCGTTGATGTCGGGTTTTCTCGGCTGCCTTGAATACGTGCTCGAAGAGGGCCCGCGCAAGAACTGGTTCGGCGACGACGTGATCATCACCTGCACCTGGATCTCCGCCATTTGCGGTTTCCTGTTTCTCGTGCATGCGTTCACTGCGAAAGACCCCATTGTCGATCTGCGCGCGCTCGCGGTCAGGAATTTCGCAATCGGCTGTTTGCTGTCGTTCGTGACGGGTATCGGCATCTTCGTCGCGGTGTTTCTCACGCCGCTGTTCCTCAGCCGCGTGCGGGAACTGGATTCGCTGCAGATCGGCATTGCATTGCTCTCGGTGGGTGTGTTCCAGTTGCTTGCGCTTGCCGCTTATGCGTTCACCTCACGTCTCGTCGACATGCGCTGGTGTCTGCTCTTTGGCCTCGTGTGTTTCGGCCTCGGCTGTTATTTCTACGTGCCGCTCACGAACGACTGGGGCTGGCAGCAACTGCTGTTGCCGCAGGCGCTGCGCGGTATTGGCCAGCAGTTCGCGGTGCCGCCCATCGTGACGATGGCGCTCGGTTCGCTGCCGCAATCGCGCCTGAAGTCGGCAAGCGGCCTGTTCAACCTGATGCGCAATCTTGGCGGCGCGATCGGCATTGCGGTCAGCGCGACCATGCTCAACGACCGGCTGAATTTTCACTATCTGCGCATCAGTGAAAGTGTCACGGCGGGCAGTCCTGAGACGGAAGCGTTCCTGTCGCGGCAGTTCTCGCACTGGGGATCGGTGGCGGGGGACGCGCTGAACGCAACCAATGCGGGTCTTGCGAACCTGCATGCGCTGGTGTTTCGCGAAGCGCTGGTGATGACCTTCTCCGACACCTTCTTCGTACTCGCGATGTGCTTCGCCATCGGCATAGTCAGCGTGATTTTCGTGCGGCCCATCGGCGCCGCGCCGCCTTCCCCTGACGCTCATTGAGACCGACCATGCATAAGATTCTATTGGCACTGGCAGCGAGCATGACGCTCGCGGCGTGCGCCGTGCAGCCCGCAAGCCATGCGGATTTACCGTCGACGGTTCACTCGATAGCGCCCGCGAACTGGAGCGCCGACGCGCCGCAGGACAGTGCGAATGCCGACGCGTGGTGGCAGCAGTTCGGCGACCCGGTGCTGCATGAACTGGTGAGTTCGGTGCTGAGCCAGAACCTGGATGTTCAAGCCGCACTTGAGCGGATGAAACAGGCCCAGGCCGTGACGACCCAGCGCCGCGCGGCGCTCCTGCCGGAACTCGACGCCACGGCCACCGCCGCCGATGCGCGCCAGAACACGCCACCGCCGCTCGGCTATGTTCGCCAGGCGGGCGCCGGTCTGGCGCTTGGATGGACACCCGATATATTCGGCGGGGAGCGTCTTGAACTGCTGGCGGCACAGGCGCAATTGACGGGCCGTCAACATGATGTCGATGCACTTCGTCTTGCGCTCGCGGCAAACACGGCGTCGGCGTATGTGGACCTGCGCTGGGCGCAAAGCGAACAGAAGATCCTGCAGGACAATGTCGCGATCCGGGAGCGTGCGCTGCGCCTGACCCAGGAACGCATGCAATACGGGCTCTCGCCGCGTCTCGACGTCACCCGTGCGCAGAACCAGTTGAGTGAACTGCAGGCGCGTTTGCCGCGTGCCGCCGCCACCATCCAGCATCAGCTAAGTCTGATCGCGGTGTACTCGGGACGCACGCCCGAATCCGTGGATGCTCTTGTGCTCGCGACGCCCGGAACCATTCCGACGCCATCGGGCGCCGTGCCCCGGATGCTGCCTTCGGAGGCTTTACTGCGCCGTCCGGATGTCCGCAGCGCCTACGCCGAGCTCACGCAACGCGCAGCGGAAGTGGGCGTTGCGCAGGCGGATCGTTATCCTAAGTTTTCGCTGCAACTGACTGACGGGTTGCTGGCGTCGTCTTATCTTGGTTTGCCCACGCTCAGCGATAATCTCTTCAGCGCCGCGCTCAATGCGACGAGCCCGATTTTCAACGCCGGGCGCATCACGGCAAGCATCGAGCAGAGCGAAAGCCGCATGCGCGAGTCCGATCTGCATCTCCGGCAGACCATGCTGCAGGCGCTGAAAGACGTGGAGGACACGCGCACTGATCTCGTCAGCACGTCGGAACAGGCGGACCGCCTGAAGGACGCCTTGCAATCGTCCGACCAGTCGCTGCGCCTCTCTACGCAACTTTATAAGGGCGGTGCGAGCGGTTTCCTCGATGTGCTCGCGGCGCAGGAAGCGTATCTGCAGGACTCGGATGCGCTGAACCAGGCGAGGCGCGAACACGCGCTGGCAGCGGTCGCGCTGTACCGCTCGCTCGGCGGCGGCTGGAGCGAGACGAAGGAGGAGTGATGCACGCAAAGGGCCGGTACGAGGCGCACGTAACATCGGGCATCCTTTGTGTTCAGTGACTCATGCTGGCGGCGAATGCCGTCACCCTGCGCGGTCTTCGCATTGAAGATCGACATCCACGGGCCGATCACCCCCTGCAACGAATCCAGGGTTCAAGCAAGCTTGAAACCGCCGTTTCGACGCAAGTTGAAACGGCGTTCTATTTATGGGCACTAGCTGAAGTTTTATGAGATGAATCCAGCGGTTTTCGTCGCGGTGTCGACAAAAATCCCGGTGTAACCGAGTGCGTTGTGGAATATCGGCAAGAGTTTGCCGCGCTGGGTCAATATAAAAATTGCAGCGCGGGCGGGGAATACGCCAGCGTATTTTATTCAGCGGATGGCGCGCCACGAAACTACAGATCTTTATTGGTGCGGTAAGCCATTTTCGTCCAGCGTTCTGATGCGCTAAAACGGCTTGAATTCGTTGTCCCGGTCTGGATTCGGCCAAAAGTGCTGCCGGTGACGAAATTCGTGCTGACGCAGGAAAAAGCGACCGGCGTACTTCGACCAGTGCTTTAAAAATGGTCGTGGCGCCTCCGCTGGTCAAGCACCTCCGGCATCCGTGCAATCTCGGTCAAACGTCGATTTGCCTTGCCTCACGCAACGATTGAGCGCATTCTTAATCGTTCCGATGCCGATGACCGCCAGTTTGCATATCGGTCTTCAGCAGATTTTCCCGACGGTCAGCGCAGTGTGTCCAGCGAGTGCGTTATGACCATCCATACCATCGAATATCGCGGCTATGCATTGCGCGCTTATTCGCAGCAGATTTTCCCGCCGCATGGCGATCCGTTTGCAAAAGGTCCCAAGCGTTTTTCCGCGATTGTTCAGATAGACGCCGTACCGTCCGACAGCGCAACGTCCAAGCGCTATTCACCGGCAATCAAGGGCGCCGAGCCGGCTAACGCCGAAGATGCAATCGAGCTGGCCATGCAATACGGTCGTGACATCATTGACGGCAAGGTCCAGGCAGGTGCTTTGTATAACGCTCGCAGCGGGCGCTTTTCCCGCTCCGTAAGGCGGTTCCAGCCATCCGTGACGGCTGCGCCCGCACCCTTACAGCCAGGTGGCGCAGACAACGCCACATGAGCGGCAACGCTCGCAGCACCCACGCGCGACAAGACCTCGGGACGTCGCGCAATAACTGAAGAACATCATGAACGACACTGTAAGAAGCTACCGCGGCCTCGAAATTTATCCGCTGATCTACCCGCACAAGCCGCGTGGCGCGGACGGTTCGCGCCACTACGACGCGGGTTTCGACGCCGCCGTGAAGATTTCCCGGCGCGGCGTTGACGACAGCACGACCACCAGCCGCGTGTACCGGGTGCCGGGCGAGGGTCCGTTCAGCGGCTCGGGCGAAGCGCGGCTGGCGTCCACGCGCTATGCAGAACGGCTGATCGACGGCAACGTCGCCGGCGAATCGATCGCCGACCTATGAGTTATTCGCTCGATCATTCACCTTCGACCGCTTCGCTCGATAACCGGGCGGGCGACAAGCCGGCCGGGTGGGCCAATTACAACGTGGCGGCCTCGTCAAGGCGCGCAACGGGCGGAACCATGCCCACGCTGCGTATCACGCGCCTGAGCGACAAGCGCGTGATTTATCCGTTTGTCGGTTGCGCAGACATGCCGCTTTTCCCGGACGCGCAAAGCGCTCGCGATTACGCGGAGCAGTACGGTGCCAGCCTCGTGGACGGCGACATCGCGGTGCCTGAGTGACCGTCCGGGCGCTTTGCCCGCGCGGCGAGCGGCTGCACATCGGCTAGAAACCGGCTAAAAGCCGGAAGTGATCGTTACACTGTGACTCAGCGCAGTCCGAAATAGCTTGACACCTTACGTCGCGGCACGTAACCTAAAGGTCGAAGTATTCAAGAAGCTCGATTGCTGTTCATCATTCTGCCTCGTTATCTCCGCGGTATTTGTTGTCCTCTCACTTCCTTGAAGCTTCTCTCGCCTCAATACGGGGTTGCATCATCTTTATATTTTCAAGGATTTAATATGGATACCGGTATCGTTAAGTGGTTCAACGACAGCAAGGGCTTCGGCTTCATTACGCCTGACGCAGGCGGCGACGACCTCTTCGCCCACTTTTCGGAAATTCGTAGCGACGGCTTCAAGACGCTCGCCGAAAACCAAAAGGTTAGCTTCGAAACCAAGCAAGGCCCGAAGGGTCTGCAAGCTTCGAACATTACCCCGCTGTAATTGGTGGTGTAAGTGATTTATCGCGTAAATTAGCTCACGCTAATTTACGCGAGTAGTAAATGTTTTCGCGGAGCTTCGGTTCCCGGTTGCGGCAGTTGCCTTTATTGAACGACACCGCTACCACCAGCATTGCACCTGTCTGCCTCTGCTTGCATTTGTTTGCACATCCACTTTAGTCCGCTTTAGTCCCTCTGCAATCTCCTGCAACTTCGCTGCCACACGTCGCGATTCAAACGGAACGTTAATATTTCGTTGGCGCGCTTGTGATTTCGGCTGCTTTCTGCTGTTTTTCTGCTGTTTCCTCTGCGAATTTTTAAGGCCTGGTGCCTGTTATCAACGCGTCCTGACAAACAATGTGTCGGACCCGCGTTTGTTCGTGTGTTTCAACTTATGCATAACTCTAATATTTATTTGTACAACGGCTATAAAGTCGTTCCCTCCGCCCATCGTCTGCCTGATGGATCCTTCGCGTCGAACCTTTTGCTCGAGCGTAACAGCGGCAGCGAAAAGGGCAGCTGCTATCAGTTCCACGTTCTCGATTATTTCAAGAACGAAGCGCAAGCACTCGGTCATTCACGCAAGTGGGCACGGCACTGGGTCGACACCCGCGGCTGATTCCCGTAGCGGGCCGTTATTCGCCGCATCGAAAGGGCTTGCTGTTTAAAGCACTCTCCAGATAACGTATTCACAAGTCCGGTCTGTCCGGCTTGCTTTCATAGTTTCCTGACACGCGCAGCAAGCGCATGTGTCCAGCCGGCGCGCCCTAAGGTGCGCCGTTTTCATTTCAGCTGATCGAATGAGTATTTACCCTATAAAAATGGCGTTAAGCCCGTCCTGCATGGGTCCGTAAATGGGATCGCAGAAATACCTGTAAAGAATCTGCATCTTTACCCTCAAGCAATCTTCCGGTGCGGTCGATAAACCATTTGCCTGCATCGGTAAATGTGCGACGGAGCAACAGCAAAATTAACGCGTTCGAGGGGTGAGAGCCTCGCCGTCAACAAACACTTTACGACAGGCACGGCGTGCGGACACACGGATCGAGGTGTCCGCGCTGCACTCATACCGCTGCCGGCGCTTGGGGGGCCAAGGACGGCAGCGGCTATTCAGCCGTCAAGAGCCCGTTCGGGCAGGAGTCACCACGTGAACTTCAAACACATGACCATCAAGAGCAAGCTCGTTGCTGGATTCGGTGTGCTTTCAGCCATTGTGCTAGGTGTGTCGGCGATGTCGCTGCACGCGCTGAGCAGTTCGACCGATGGATTTTCGAACTATGTGCATGGACCCAGCGCCCGCGCGGACATGGCGGCACAAGTACGTACGGCAGTGGATCGCCGCGCTATTGCTGCTCGCAATCTTGTCCTGGTCACAAAACCCGTAGATCTTGAAATCGAGAAAGCCGATGTCATCCGTGCTTCGGAAGACGTGCAGGCGAAGCTGAAGCTATTGAAAGCCATGGTCGCGAGCGGACCCGACAGCAGTGATACCGCGCGCAGTCTGGTCGGCGAAATTGATAGGGTGGAGACGCTGTACGGGCCGGTTGCCAACGATATCGTGGCGCTCGCGCTTGCCGGCAAACACGACGAGGCCATCGTGAAGATGGACAACGAATGCCGGCCGCTGCTGGCCGCGCTCGTTAAAGCGACGGACGCCTACGGCGATTTCACGCGGAACCGCCAGGACCAGCTGGTGCGCGACTCCGAAGACCAGTATCAAACGCAGCGCAACCTGCTGATCGCCCTTTGCGTTGCTGCTATTGGCATGGCGGTGGCGGCGGGCGTGCTCATCACGCGCTCGATCACGCTGCCGATCCGGCGCGCCGTCGATGTCGCGAGCACGGTGGCGCGGGGCGACCTTCGCAGCCGTATTGTGGTGACTCAGAACGATGAGACCGGCCAGTTGCTCGGTGCCCTCGCCGACATGAACGCGCGGCTGATCGAAACCGTGAGCCGCGTGCGTGAAAGCAGCGGCAGCATAGCGAGTGCGTCGATGGAGATTGCGACGGGCAATACCGACCTCAGCCAGCGCACCGAAGAGCAGGCCGCGTCGCTGGAGGAAACGGCGGCGAGCATGGAAGAGCTGACGTCGACGGTCAGGCAGAACACCGAAAACGCGCAGCAGGCAAGCGTGCTGGCGACAAGCGCTTCGGATGTTGCCCAGCGTGGCAACAAGGTGGTCGGGCAAGTGGTCGACACCATGCACGGCATCAGCGAAAGCTCGGCGAAGATTGCCGAGATCACAGGGATTATCGAAGGGATTGCGTTCCAGACCAATATCCTGGCGTTGAATGCGGCGGTCGAAGCGGCGCGTGCCGGTGAACAGGGCCGCGGTTTCGCCGTGGTTGCGAGCGAAGTGCGCAGTCTCGCGCAGCGGTCGTCGAATGCGGCGAAGGAAATCAAGGACCTGATCGCGAGCTCGGTGCAGCAGATCCAGAATGGTTCAGCGCTTGCCAGTCAGGCCGGCGAGACGATGTCGGAGGTGACTCAGGCGGTGGCGCGAGTGACCGACATCATGGAGGAAATAGCGGCGGCATCGATCGAGCAAGGTCGAGGCATAGAGCAAGTGAATCAGGCCATCACGCAGATGGACGAAGTCACGCAGCAGAACGCTGCACTGGTGGAAGAAGCGGCGGCGGCGTCCCAGTCGCTGCAGGATCAGGGCCGGCAGTTGACGGAGGCGGTGGCGTTCTTCCAGATGGAGGGCGCGACGGGTGCGTCACATCCCGTCGTAAAACCGGTGGTTCGCGTGGCTGCTTCCCCGGTCGCCAAACGTACCGTTAAACGTTCGCCCACCTTACTGGTCGCACCGCTGAAAACGGCCAGCGCCGGCGAGGAGAGTTGGAGCGCGTTCTGACGCCCTGCCATCTCCCGGCAGGTGAATGAAGCAAAGCAGCGCGACCGGGGTCGCGCTCCTTGAATGCCTTGCTGATGCGTTTTATATACGCCCGTTATGTTATATATTTACGTTCGAACAATGATTCGTCATCCGAACGATTGTTTTTGATTGGTCTCGTCGCGCTGTATTACGGACATTGATACGCCGGTTTTTAAGCGCCGGCGTCGCGGTGCGGTGAGCCGCGCCGCGCTGGGTGCGGCGGCGGGCTCCGATGATTGGCGGTGCAGTGGCAGGGCGGATAGGCGCTGTCATCGGCGCGCCCTGTGGCGCGGGTGTTCGCGGTGCGCGGCCTCACGCAATGGGCCGTGATTTGCCGGCGGCACTGATAGAAGACGGAATGTCAGTGGGCGGCGCGGTGTTGATCGTCATCATGTTCACTTGAGCTTGTCTTTCAGTTCAGTACAGCCGGTGTTGGCGGCGTCGACGTCGGCGTCGGCGTGAATTCAGCGCAGCGTCAGTACTGGCACCGTTTCGGTATCGAGAAGTAGGTGGCCAGCATCTCTGCCAGGCGCCAGGTGGCGCAGGGCCGCCGGCAGTGAGCGTCGAAGCCTGCGTCTTTCAGCGTTTCGACCGGATCGGCCGGCCAGATGTTACTGATTGCGACCAGCAGGCGGCCGGTGAGGTCGGCGTCAGGGCGCAGTGCGTTGATGAAGGCGTAACCGGATTCGCTGTCGAGCCGCGTGTCCAGTATCAATGCCTGGGGTTTCCAGTTCTGCAGTAGTGACCGGGCGGATTTCAGGCTCTGCGTATGCATGACCTGCAGCCCGGTCAGCCGTAGCAGCGCGGCCAGCGACTCCCCGATCAGTTTGTCCTGGTGGGCAATGAGTACCCGCGGTGATCCAATCGGCATGCGTGCTTGCTTGTTGCTCCACAATGCAAAGTGTCTTTCATCATCCGTGCCTGAGCGATTGCTCATGGTGTCCTCCTTTTGGTTTTATGTGACTGGGCGAGGCGCCGGGGCCGTATTACCTCCATGAACGGCTGTTTCGAATCCGGCGTCGGGAGTGCTGCGGAACCGATGACGCAGTGTCGCGGTTAAACTTTTGCCGCAAAACCCGGTCGAGGAGGGGGCAGGGCCTGATTTTTCGGGGGGGTCGCAGACCCCCCTTCGTATCCCTGCGAAAGGGGGGGTGGCGACGCCCCGACATGCCGTTACCATCAGGGTGTGATTTACGGGAATGGCAATGGAAAACGGCAATTTCAAAACGGTGCTGCTGGTCGAGGATGAGGGGCTCACGAGAAGCGCCATGAAAAGCCTGATCCTCGCCAACGAACCGTTACTCGACATCGACGAGGCTGACGGCTTCGAACAGGCCACGGAGAAGCTCTCCGCGCGCTCGTACGATCTCGTCTTCCTCGACTATCAATTGCGGGGGAATTCCACGGGACTCGATCTGCTGAACTGGATCGGGGAGCAGGAGCGCGAGGTACAGACCATCATGCTGTCCGCACAAGACGACCGCGATACGGTGCTGGAATGCATCAGGAGCGGCGCATGCGGCTTTATTTCGAAGGCGAGTGAGCAAGGGGCAGGCGTTTTCCGCGAGGCCCTCAAGACGATTCTGAGCGGCCGCGTGTATCTGCCCAACAGTGTGCTGGGAAAGGGCGGTCACAGCCCCAAGCCGGTGTCGACGCATTCCGGCGTGACGGTGGAGTCGCTGAACCTGCCGCCGCGCCTGACTGAAACGTTGCGCTATTTGTTGCAGGGTTTGTCGAACAAGGCGATCGCGAGAAAAATGAATATCAGCGAGAACACCGCCAAGGAGTATTCAAGCGATCTCCTCGCGCGGTTTCACGTGACGCGGCGCACGTTCCTGATCGTGGAGATGGCGCGCCGGGGAATCGAGATGCCGATGGGCAATACCGTGGCCGCGACCGCGGCACGGTAGGGTTGGCTGGATCTGAGAGATTTATAAAAACAAGTATGGACGGGCCGGCGCGCTGAGAACAGCGGGCCGCCCTTTCACAATGCATGCGTTCTCATGTATCTACAATGTTGCTACTGCCTTGGTGTCATGGCATAGCATCTACATTGACGATACAGGGGATTGAAATGCGCGTAACGGTGAAGAAATGGGGTAATAGCGCAGCAGTGCGCATTCCCGCCGCGGTGATGGATGCGATCGGCCTGAATCTGGACGAGATTGTAGACGTGCATGAGGAAGGCGGACGGATCGTTATCGAGCCGGTGCGTTCCAAAGAATACGACCTTGATCAGCTGCTGGCCGGTATAACGCGGGAAAACTTGCACGCCGAAGTCAGTTTTGGCCCGGCACTCGGCGAGGAAACCTTCTGATGGTACGTCGTTACGTGCCGGAAGCCGGCGATATGGTGTCGCTGCATGTCGACCCGCAGGCAGGTCACGAACAAGCCGGGCACCGACCCGCGCTCGTGCTCAGTCCATCGACATACAACAACAAGACTGGGTTGATGCTTTGTTGCCCTATGACAACGCAGATCAAGGGTTATCCGTTCGAGGTGGTCATTGGTGGCGACCGGCAGCAGGCGGTCCTGGCCGATCAGGTCCAGAGTCTGGATTGGGGGGCGCGCAAGGCAACCCGCAAGGGCCAGGTTTCTTCAAGTGAACTCGCTGACGTAAGAGCGAAAATTGGCGCCCTCATCGGGTTTCCCAAAATCAGGCCCTAACCTGCCAGCGGGCTTACGCCCCAGCCCGGCGGTTGCATCCGCCTCCCATCTCCTTCCCTTCAGCAAGGTCTTGCGGTTTCACCCTCCGCGCGCCCCGATATCAGCGATGCAATCTGCCGGCGCAACTCAGCGGGGCTGACAGGCTTGCTCAATACGTCGTGATCGCAGGCAAGCGGCACGATGGTCGCAGCCGGTTCGCCGGTGACGACCAGGCACGGGCAGCGGCGCCCGATTTTCTGCGCGCCCAGCATGGCCACTTCGCGCGCGGTTTTTGAATCGCGCAAGCGGAAGTCCGTGATGATGAGATCCGGATAGCGCTCAATGGTGTCCAGCATCTCTTCGAACTCCTTGAAGCTGCTGGCGGAGTCGAACAGCATGCCCCACTGCACGAGCAACGCTTCCGTCGATGCCCGCACGAGGCTGTCGTCCTCCACCAGCAATACGTAGAGCCCATCCAGCGGCACGGTCTGCAGATCGGCGGTCTCGCCTCGCGTACGCGGCGCGGTTTCGCCCAGAGGGGAACCGCAAATGGGCATTTCGAGCGAGAAGCGTGAACCGCGTCCTTCGGTCGATTTCAACTCGATCCGATGCTCCTCCAGGATCGACACCACGGCGTTCACGATCGACAGGCCGAGGCCCAGGCCCCGGTCGCTGTCCCGCTCGGTATTGCCCACCTGGAAGAACGGCTGGAAGATCGAGTCCCAATGTTCCGATGCAATGCCAATGCCGTTGTCCACCACATCAATACGCGTTCGCGTGGCCGAGCGCACCACGCCCACAATAACCACGGGCGTGGCTTTGTTGCTGGCATCGGCGTAACGAATGCCGTTCGACACCAGGTTCACGATGGCCCGCCCAAGCCAATGCGCGTCGCTGCGCACGTATACGGGCGCCTCAGGCATGCGCAGCCGCAACTCGACACCGTGCATGGCTGCAAGCGGGCGCAGTTGTTCAGCCGCTTCCAGCACGGCGATCTTGAGGTCAAACACGTGATAGCGCGGCACGACCCGGCCTGACTCGAGCCGCGACAGATCGAGCACCGCGTTCAGGAAGCGCGCGAGGATCACCGAGGAACGGCCGGATTCATCGATCAGCCGGCCGGCTTCGGCCACGTCGTCGTGATGCAGCGCTTCGGCGGCGGCTTGCAGGAAGAGATTTAGCGCGTGCATGGGCTGCCGCAAATCATGCGTGGCGGCTGCCAGGAAATTCGACTTCTCCTTGCTCGCGGTTTCCGCGGCGAGCATCTGCTGCTCCTTGAGCGCAAGCAACGCGTTGGTCTTGGTGTCCTGATCCTTCTTCGACGCCAGCAGGTCCAGGTTCTTTCGTTCCAGTTGAACGTTTGCGGTGAGGAGCTCGTTATTGAGCACACCGAGTGCACGCTCTGCCGCGAAGCGCTCACGCGATACCCGCTCCGCATGCACGCACACCCCATGGCCGATCACGACCACGTTGAAGAGATAGAACAGCCCCATGTAGAAGTCTTCGGGCGAGAGAATCCTGATGGTGAGCTGCAACAGGATGACTGCTGAAAACGTGACCACGGCGGCCGTCAGCGCGACCCTGGACTTCAGGTAGAAAAAGCCGAACTGGAAGAAAAATACGAGGTAGAGGCCAACGAAATACCAGGTGTAATTGAACGGCCCGGGCGCCAGGGCCACGAGCAGAAGCAGCAGCAAATTGCAGCCGTAGACGCCGGTGAGGATCACGCGCTGTGATGTGGCATGCGTCGCGAACGAGGCCCTCAAGGTCAGGCTGCCGACGAACATCAGCAACACGATGCCGGCCAGCCGCAGCGCCATGATCTGCATGAATACGGGTGCAAGCACGGTGCTTTCGCGGCCGAAGTTGAAGTCGTACCAGAGAAAGCAGACCCATACGCTCAGCGCGAGAAGCGCTGACGCGCGGCGGAACGCGCAGAAACGACGGCTGTGGTCTTCAAGGAACTGCGCTTCGAAGGCGGCTTCGGGGAAAGGCTTGGGAATCGAGAGATTGCGGACGAGACTTAACCCCGCGTCGCGCGCGGACGAGGAAAAGAGCCGCGACGGCTTGGGCGCGGCAAGGTCGGCAACATGCTTCGGGACGTCCATGATTCGCTCACTCGAAAAAGGGCGTGATCGATTACTTTAGCTGACCACGGGCCTGAAGCAAACATCGTTTTTTACAAAGTATCCCAAGTGCTTACCGTCCATGACTGCATGTCATGGGCTTGATGAACGGCGCGCTCGCTAAGGACAAGCTCTCACGTTACGCTCACCTTCAAGTTGACCGAATCAATATTCATTGGGTGCTGATTCATCTGATCATTGAAAGGTGCTGCCATGTCACGCATTTTCATTACCGGCTCGGCCGATGGACTCGGTCAAATGGCTGCCCGTCTGCTGGTGGCGCAAGGGCATCAGGTGGTGTTGCACGCCCGCCATGAAGAACGCGCGCATGAAGCGATGCAAGCGGTATCGGGTGCACAAGCCGCTGCATCCGGCGATTTGTCCAGTATCGAAGAGACTACCCGAGTGGCTCTGCAAGTGAACCGGCTCGGACATTTCGATGCTGTGATCCATAACGCGGCCGTGGGGTATCGCGAGCCGCGACGCATTGAGACTGTTGATGGCTTGCCGCATGTCTTCGCCGTCAACACGCTCGCGCCTTACATCCTGACCGCGTTGATCGATAAGCCCCAGCGCCTGGTCTATCTCAGCTCGGGCCTGCATGAAAGTGGCGACGCCAGTCTCGACGATCTTCTGTGGAAGCAGCGGTCGTGGCAAGGCGCAAGCGCCTATTCCGATTCAAAATTGCATGACGTCCTGCTCGCGTTCGGCGTGGCGCGCCGCTGGCCCGGCGTGTTTTCCAACGCCGTGCATCCGGGCTGGGTGCCGACCAGGATGGGCGGCGCCGGCGCGCCCGATGACCTGAAGGCTGCCCCGCAGACACAGGCCTGGCTCGCCGTCAGCAATGATCCAGCCGCAAGGGTGACCGGCGAATATTTCTTCCATATGAAACGGCGCGAGCCGAGCGTGGCCGCCCGCGACGCGGATTTGCAGGATCGGCTGATTGAAGCGTGTGAGCGCTTGTCGGGGATTCGGCTACCGGGGTGAGGAAGCGCTTGCCGCGTGGTAACTGCGTGTAGCGTGCTTACAGACATGATGAACCCGCGTCGCCGGCCGGGCGTCTTCGCACGCCAAACGCTTCGCCATGGCACAGTCTTGGCTGAACGCTTTGGTTAAACCCTACTTACCCGGCAGGAGCCTTTTCGATGTCCGATTTCATTCTCGACAATCCGTTTCTCGAATTCCTCGATGCCCGCCTGGTTGCGTGGAAGAGCGGTTATGCCGAGTTTCGCATGCCGATCCAGGCGCGCAACCTGAACCGGCAAGGCGTGTTGCAAGGCGGCGCGGTAGCGACCTTGCTCGACGCCGCGTGCGGTTATGCGGGCCTTTATGCCGAGGAGGGCGAGCCGGCCATTCACGGTTTCACGCTTTCGCTGACGGTGAATTATCTCGATACCGGTCTGGGTGAAAGCGTGACGGCGAAGGGTTTCATCGAGCGGCAGGGGCGCAGCATCTTCTTCTCGCGCGGCGAAGCGTGGGTCGATGACAAGCTCCTGATTGCGAGTGCGCAAGGGACGTTCAAATATGCCGGCACGCATGGCAAGAAGTGATTCTCTTCTAGCGGCATGCCGTTAAAAAGCGCCTGCTTGAGCACGGCCTCGGACCAGCCGTCATCGCGCGCATTGGCCTGAGCCGGTTGTGCATCGTCCGGTTCGGCACTTCAGGGCCTGTGCAACTGCAGTGACACCCGACGCATTCGCAGCGGGGTCCGGTCATCTCCATGACCTGTTCGACCGATGAACCGTCGCGGTCGTCAACGGCGAAACGCACCTGCCTTTCCAGCCAGTTCGAGCCGGTAACAACGACGTGCGGAGTTCGGCTGCGCGCAGATTCTGCAAATACCGGACCGTGTCCCCGTTCCTCGGGAGCGCCGCGTTCGCCCGGGCCGCACCCGTAGCCGGCCGGATCGATGTCGCTTCGGTCCTATCACCTTGACGTGATCGTTCTAGGAGCGGGGTTTATGGTCGCATCTACTCAAAGGGACCCATCCAGCGCGTTTCCGGTGTGCCGGCTCGCTAGAAAACCATCCTGCAACGCCGTTCCTTTTCCCGGGAGTCATCGAATGTCGAGAACGTTGGAAGCATCGCCCCCTGAAGTCGATCTGAAAACGCTGCGCAAGGTGATTTTCGCGGCCTCGATCGGCAACTTCGTCGAATGGTTCGACTTTGCCGCGTATGGTTTTCTCGCAACCATTCTCACGCGCGAGTTCTTCCCGAGCGGCGACCCAGCGATCGGGCTGCTCAAGACCTTCGCCGTTTTCGCCGTGGCGTTTGCATTCCGGCCGCTGGGCGGCATTGTGTTTGGCGTGATTGGCGACCGGATTGGCCGCAAGCGCACGCTTGCGTTGACCATCCTGATGATGGCCGGCGCCACCACGCTGATCGGCTTGCTGCCGACGTATGCCGCCGTCGGCGCGCTCGCGCCGTTCCTGCTGACAGTCATCCGCTGCGTGCAGGGGTTTTCCGCCGGTGGCGAATATGCCGGTGCATGCGCCTACGTGATGGAACACGCGCCGCAACACAAGCGCGCGCGTTACGGCAGCTTTATACCGGTATCGACGTTCTCGTCCTTCGCAGTGGCGGCGGTCGTTGCGTATGCACTCGATGCCTCCCTTTCCGCCGATGCCATGAGCACCTGGGGCTGGCGCGTACCGTTCCTGGCTGCAGCGCCTATCGGCCTGATCGGGCTGTACCTGCGGATGAGTCTCAACGAAACTCCCGCTTTCCGCGCGCTTGAAGGCGAGCACGACGTGGCGCACGCGCCGCTGCGCGACACGCTGCGCACGCAGGCGTCGGGCATTCTTAAACTGGGGGCGTTCATCTCGGTGACGGCGTTGTCGTTCTACATGTTCACCACTTATTTCGCGACCTATCTGCAAGTGGCGGGCGGGTTGAATCGCGCGACGTCGCTGCTGATCACGGTGATTGCGTTGTTTTTCGCGGCGGCGCTGTGTCCGCTGGCCGGACTGTATTCGGACTGGGTCGGCCGCCGGAAAACTGTGTTGACGGCGTGCGTCATCCTGATCGCGACCGTCTATCCGTCGTTCTCGCTGGCGGGGTCGGGGCACTTCTTGCCGTCGGTGATTGGCGTGGGCCTGCTGGCGCTTGGCGGGGTGTTGGCGAACGTGGTCACGGCGCCGTTGTTGTCGGAGGTGTTTCCGACGCGCACGCGCTATACGGCTTCCGCCATCACCTACAACCTGGCCTATACGGTGTTTGGCGGCACGGCGCCGCTCGTCGCCACGTGGCTGATCACGACGACGGGCAACAACATGTCGCCGGCGTTGTACCTGATCGTGATCTCGGTGATGGGATTGATCGGTGGATTGATGCTGCCGGAAACGTCGAAGGTCTCGCTGCACGGCGCGGGTGCTGTTCATTCCGATGCGACCGCCGCCGCATTGAAAAGCGTACCGGGGTCAGCCGCTTAGCGGTTGCTATTTGCTGCTGGTCGCCGGCGATTTGATGACCGCTGAAACGGCTACGCCCGGCGGCGGCTGGGCTGGCCGCGAGGCTGCGATCACGCGATCCACGAAGCGCAGTTTTTCGACGACGGGCGGCGCGAGCGCGAACGGGTAAGCGTCCGGCATGCCGAGACTGCGATTCAGGCTGTTCAACGCGTAGGTGAGCGGAAACCACTGTTTCATCAGATGATCGAAGGTGGCTTCGCCCGGCGGCGCCTTGGCCGAAAGCGTAGGGTCCAGCGAGTTTCCCGGCATGAGCGCGACACCGCAGGCCATGGCGGTATCGACGGTGTCCACGATGTGCAGGTAATGCGCCCAGGTTTCCGCCCAGTCCTCCCACGGATGCGTGGTCGCGTACGCGCTGACGAACGATTTGCCCCAGTCCGGCGGTGGCCCGTCTTTATAGTGCGCGGCCAGCGCTTCGCGGTAATTCGCCCGCTCGTCGCCGAATAGTGCGCGAAAATCCGCAATCCACGGGGTATTCGCAATCAGGCGATCGAAATAATAGTGACCTATCTCGTGCCGGAAATGGCCCAGCAGCGTCCGGTACGGCTCACCCATCGAGAGCCGCACGCGTTCGCGTTGCGCGTCGTCGGCTTCGGCAATGTTCATGGTGATCAGGCCGTTATCGTGACCGGTCAGCACTCTTTTGCCGCGCTTATCTTCCAGGAATTTGAACTGCAGCCCCGTTTTCGGGTTGACCTGACGTGATTCCACCCGCAACCCCAGCGCGCCCAGCGTATAGAGCAGGCGGCGTTTGGCTGCTTCCAGGCGAAACCAGTAGTAGCGGCGGTTGGCTATGCGAAGGTTGGGAATGGTGTGCGTCAGCCGGCAGGCGTGGCACAGCGGGTCGGTGGACTCGGCCGGAACCATCCAGTTGCAGACTTTTTCGACTTCGTAGTTATGACAGCGTTTGTAAAGCGCGCCTGGGCGTTCAGGGTGCCGGCTGCGCCAGAGGCCGTGGCCAGCGTCTTCGAAAGCGCTGATTTCAGCGATTTCCGGGATGAAACCAAGCAGCGACTCGCAGCGTTCGCAGCGAAAATTCTCGAAGAACACCAGTTGATTGCAATGATTGCAATGGAACGTTTTCATAGGCCGGGGGTATCGAAGTACATGGTGCATGTTCCCCTAGTATGGGCATGCGCGCTGGAAGTTCTTCGAAGCAACCTGCATGCCGTCGGGCAGCCTCGGGCCTAGCTTACGCGTTCTGTCAGATTCGCTGTCACAACAGTTTTATATTCATAGGCGAGCAGATGGCGTTTCTGCTGGCGGATGCGTCGCACGGGCAAGTGGGCGATGTGGGGAGATGCCCGGATTATAAGAGAGCGAAGGGCGCAGGTTTCAAACGTGCATCCGCATAAATCACCGCAATGCGATTTGGCTGAATAATTAATCAGGATGACGATTTAATTCACCAGCCAGGGAAGCTGCGAAGTCATGATGCTTCACTGACTCGGCGCGCTGGCGCTTGCGCCCAGCGGCGCGGCTGCTGCCGTGGCCGGGTCCATTTCCCAGCCGCCGCCCAATGCGAGGAACAGGTTGACCTGATCCAGCGCGACCTGTCCTCTTGCCGCCGCCAACTGCGCATTCGTCGATGTCAGCGTTCGCGTCGCATCCAGATCGGCGATAAACGACTCCCGTCCGGCGAGAAAGAAGCGATGAGTCTGGTCGGCGGATTCAGCCGCTGATTTCTGCGCGGCCGTCAACGCATCGGCGCGGGTGTAATCGGCGGCATACGTGGCGAGGCTCGACTGCGTTTCCCGCAGCGCCTTCAACACGACGCCATCGAACTGGGCAAGCGCGGCATCGGCGCCGTATTGCGCTTCGCGGATTCGCCCGCGCTGACCGTTCACCGGGAAGGTCCAGCTAATCAGGGGACCAAAGCCCCAACGTGCGGTGGGTTGCGTGCCGAGATCCTCGAGCACGCCGGTCAGCCCCGCCGATGCCCCCAGGGTCACCGTTGGAAACAGCGCACCCGTGGCCACGCCGATCCTCGCCGTCGATCCAGCCAGTTTTCGTTCCGCCTCGCGTACGTCGGGACGGCGGCGCAGCAGCGCGGCGCCATCGCCTACGGGCAGCGGCTGCGCGATCACCGGTGTCTTGTTGCAGGCAAACACGCCCTTGGGCAGATCGGCGGGCGCACGCGCCAGCAGCGTGGCGAGCTGGTATTGCGCAATCCGCCGGCGTGCCGTGAAGACCGGAATATTTGCCGAGAGTGTTTCCACCTGCGTCTGGCCGCTCGTGACATCGGGTAGATTGCCGCGGCCCGCCTGCTGCAAGCGCCGCGATACGGACACCCGCTGGCGCTGCAGGTCTAGCGAGCGTTGCGCAATGCCGAGTTCCTCCGCCGCCGAACAATTCTGCACGTAAGCCCGCACCACGTCCGCTACTACCGTAATGCGCGCAAGATCGGCGGCGGCCTGGGTTGCATCGCTATCGGCACGCGCCGCTTCCACGCCTCGGCGAAGCGTGCCGAACAGATCAAGCTCATAAGAAATGTTGATGCCGATATCGCCTTCATTCGCGACCGGGATCTTTTCCGTCAGCAGGTATTGCTCCGCCGATTCCTGCGCGCGTTTGAACGCAGCCGATGTCCCGCCTGAAAAGCCGCCTTGCGCCTGCGCCACGCCGAGCGCGGCGCGCGAGCGGCCGAGATTGGCCGCGGCAACGCGCAAGTCCGTATTCGACGCCATGGCTTGCTGGACCAGATCGTCGAGGACGGGGTCGTCGTAGAGACGCCACCAGTGCGCCGGCACGGGCCCGCTCGAGATTGTCGACTGGCCGTCCGCGCCGTCGAGCGGGGCGTTGGCGAACGGCGCATTGACGACGGCGTCTTTCGGTACCGAGTAGTCGGGACCAACGGTAAAACACGCGGCAAGCGCGAGCACGAACGGCGTCAGGACAAGAGCGTGCGGCATCTTCATTGACTCGCACCCGGCGCAGAGGCGGTGGCGGTGGCAGTGCCGCTAACCGGTAATACACCGCTTGCAGCGCTCACGGGAGCCATGGCAGAAGCGCCTGAAGCGGCCACGATCCCGCTCGCGCCACCGGCACCCGCCGCACCCGCCGGCGGGTTCGATTTGGCGAGCGGCGCGATATCGCGCACCGACACCGTCGCCGTGCGCCCCGCGATCATGCGAAAGTCTGCCGGCACTTCATCCAGCGCGATGCGCACCGGAATGCGCTGCGCCAGCCGCACCCAGCTAAACGCCGGATTCACGTTCGGCAGGAGATTCGATCCTTGCGTGCGGTCGCGATCCTCGATCCCCGCCACGATGCTCTGCACGTGCCCCCGCAGTATTTTTGTCTCGCCCATCACCTTGATGTCTACCGGTTGCCCGATATCGATCCCGTGAAGCTTGGTCTCTTCGAAATAACCATCGACACGGAACGAGTGCAGGTCCACCACCGACAGCACCGAGCGTCCCGCCGTCACGTATTCGCCCGTGCGCGGCGCGCGATCGTTGAGATAACCATCGACGGGACTCACCACCGTCGTGCGCTGCAGGTTGAGCTTCGCGGTGTCGATAGCGACATCTGCATCCGCCAGCGCCGCTTCCGCCGTTTGCACGCGCGAGTGGGTTTCCTCGGTCACTTCACGCGCCACGAGGTCGCCGAGCGCACGGTTGCGGGCGTCTTCCCTTCGCGCCTGATCGAGCGTCGCGCGGCGCTGCAGGGCCGTTGCCTGCGCCTGGCGCAGCGCGAGTTCGTAGCGCGCCTGGTCGATGACGAACAGCACCTGGCCCGCGTTCACCGGCTGGCTGTCGACCACGTTCACGCTCACGATCAGGCCGCCCACGTCGGGCGCCACCTGCACGACGTCGGCGCGCACGTGGCCGTCGCGGGTCCAGGGCGCGAACATGTAGTAGTCGACCAGCCGCCACAACACGAATGCGGCGATCGCCACGACGACGAGCGTAAAGAGGATCTGTCCAACGGAGAACCAGGTTTTTTTCACGGTAAATTCACGGTAATAGCCGATGCGAAACAATGACCACGACGCCGAGCACGATCACGTAGATCGCGAGATCGAAAATGGAGCGATGCCAGATGAAGCGGTACAGCCCGACACGGGCGAACACCCGCGTGACGATCAGGCAGAAAAGGTACGAGACCAGCATCAGTACCAGCACGGCGGGCAGGTACACGCCGTAGATATCGATTTCACCGATCATCGCGGGGTGCCGTCGGAAAAGGAATGGAAGGAGCAGCGCGTCATGCGGCAGGTCCCGGTTGGGGCGGCAACGCGGCCGCGAGCGTGTCCGGGAACAGCGACAGACGCATGCCTACCAGCGCATGCAATGCATCGCGGATCTGGCGGCCGGGCGCCGTCTGGTCCGGCTGCGCGGCTTCCACCGCCGCCTCCGCCTGCACCGCGCCGCCGCGCCGGGTCATGCGTTCCAGCGCTATATCGATATCCGTTTCCAGGCTCGCCGGTACCGGCTGACGCACGCCGCGCTCCACGCACTGCTGGAAATACGCGCGCACGCCTTCCAGCACGCGATCGACCGACGCAAGATCGGCGTCGTGCAGTCGCCGCCGCAAGCGCCGCAGATCGAGCGAGTTGAAGGCAATGCGCAGGTCGCGAAAACTTTCGATGGACGGATGCCGCTGGTCGTCGCTGGCGGCCAGACGCGGGATGACCTGCATGAGACGGTCGATCATGCGCGCGGTGTGATTTTTCTGATCGTCGACGGGCCGGGTCGATGCACTCAGCGCCACGTCGCGCCAGCCCGAGCGGATCAGCCGGGCCGCTGCCAGTTCGGAACCGAACGGCCGTGTCACGCGGGTCCAGACGAAGGCGAATAACAACCCTGCCGGTCCCGCCAGATTGCTGTTCATGAAGGTCAGGAAGTTCGCGTCGTAGGTTCCCTGGATGCTGATGAACGTGGCGGTATTCACGGCTGTCAGCATGGTCGCGAGATTGAATTGCGGGCGCGGGATCAGCGTGCCGATCAGGATGAAGGGGACCGCGAACATGATCACGAGCATGGGGAAGTCGTGCACCGTCGGCAGGATGACGAACAGATACAGCCCGGCGAGCACCACGGCAAGACAGGTGTAGGTGAAGAACGCGAATACCTGGGGTGCGGGTTCATCGAGGGCGGCGAAGAAACAGCACGCCACCGCGGCCAGCGTGACCGCGCCCGCGCCGTCGTTCCAGCCGGATGCAATCCAGAGGCTCGACGCGATGAAAATGGCCAGTACGGCGGAACCCGCCGAAAACAGCAGCATGCCGCGATCGAAGTACTGCTGCGTGCCGCCGAGCCGCCAATGCCGGTAACGGGGCCGCCAGCTACCGTGTTCGTGCGTGATGATCACGCGCAGCGCGCGGCAATCCTGCCAGACATCGACGAGTTGTTTCAGGCGCCATAGGGTGTTCGAAAGCAGCGCGCCTTCCCAGGTCCGCAGCCGGTCCGGGTCCGGTTGCAGGCTCGCGATCCGGTTGCGCAGGGCGTCGGCCTTGGGGTCGTTATTGGCGTTGCTGGATGACGCTGCATCAGTGCGCGCGGAGAGCGGTTCATCGAACCATGTGACGATATCGGCGAGTAGCGGTTCGAGGCCCGGTGGCGGCGGGTTTTGACCGTTGAACAACGCGGCCAGCGGATCGCTGATTGCCGACATGATCGGCATCAGCAGTTGCATCCTGCCACGCAGCGCCTGCGCCCGCGCGAGTATGTCGGGCCGGGTGTGGTCGTAGGCAAGCTGGCTCAGCAGGAATTCGAGCGCGTTGACGGTGACCGCGAGCCGCTGCCTGCACGCTGAAATGGTCTTGCCGCCCATCCGCCCGGAGAGCGTTTCCTTGGCATAGAAAGCGGCGTCGCGGAACCAGGCGTCGGTCCGCTCGATCAGCGTTGGCGCAAGGCGGTTTGGCAGTATGGCGCTGCCGACCACGCTCGCACACACGATGCCGAGCAGGATCTCCTCGGTCCGTGTGACAGCCAGGTCGAAGATGCCCGCCGGGTTCATCACGGAGGGCAGTGCGATCAGCGGCATGGTGTACGCGGCCAGCATGAACACGTAGCTGCGTGCGGTGCGGTCCGAGATGGCGAGCAGCAGCAGCGTGCCCGTCCACAAGGCGACTATCGCGCTGAACCAGTAGGGCGACTCCACGAACGGCGGCACGAACAGCACGGCGGCCGATGCGCCGATCATGGTGCCGAGCGCGCGATACAGCGCCTTGGAACGCGTCGCCCCCACGAACGGATTCGACACGATATAAACCGTCGCCATCGCCCAATAAGGACGAGGCAGTTCCAGCTTGAGGCCGATATACAGCGCCAGCATGGAAGCCGCGAAGGTCTTGACCGAAAATATCCAGTCGCGCGAAGTGGGGTACGTCATGGTGCGCTAGACGCCTTCTTCCGTATCGGTGTCGGTCGGGCCGATGCCAGGGCCCTGGTGTGACGCGGGTGCTGAAGCCGGTTGCGTTTGACTGAACGCGCCCAGTTTAAACGCGGCGAATACCCGCAGGGTCGCTTCCAGGTCCTCGCGGGTCACATCGTTCAACACACCGGCGCGCAGTCCGATCAGTTCTTTCTCGATCTTGGCGGTCACCGAGCGGCCTTCGTCGGTGAGCGAGATGATCTTCGCGCGCCGGTCGTCGGGATCTTCGTCGCGACGCACGAGGTTGGCCGCGCACAGCTGGTCGAGCAGACGCACCAGCGATGGTCCCTCGATTCCGGTCAACTCCGCGAGCGCAACCTGCCGGACGGGCGCGTCGAGCCGCGCCGCGATCAAGAGCGGCGTCGCGCAGGCCTCGGAGACGTTATAGGCGGCGATAACCCCTTGGCTCGTGCGCCGCCACTGGCGCGCCGCAATGACGAGCGCACTGCTGACGGATTGGCGAAGGACATCGATTTCTGGCATGGCGCGCATTGTATTTCGCCAACAATTCGTTAGCAAGCTATTGAATTAATTTTTGGGGCGGGATGCGAATGAAGCGAGGCGCATCAAGCGAGGCGAGGGCGGCGAACAGCGCGGCTAATGCGTGCGGCCGCGCTGGAGCAGGAGCTTGCTGAGGACCGTGAACGCCATCGTGGGGAGTTCATCGAGTTTTCGCACGACGATGTTATGCGCATAAAACTTTTCTACGGCGTCGTCGAGCAATCCGATACCAATCAGTTCTATTCCCGAGTTCGCGATCTCGTCTATACGTGCCCGCAAGTCGGTGCGCAATATCACCGGATGGCCGTCACCGGTGGCGGGATACCCGTCGGAGAGGACCATCAGGATGCGCCTGCCGGCGCGTTGTGCGGCAAGGCGCCCGGCGGCCCACGCCAGCGCTTCGCCGTCCGGATTCTCGTGACCGCAATCGATCGCGCTCAACCCCACCGGGTTATTCGAGCCGAAACGCTTGTAGACCTGCAGGTCGAGCCGTTCGACGCGCCGGTTGAAACGGTTCAAATCCACGCCTTCGGCCAGCTTCTGCTCATAAAGTGCGCGCATTTCCGGGGATTCGACCGAGCTGTAGCCGAGCACTTCGCACTTGAACGAAAGCTGCATCAACGCGTCGCAGAGTGCGGCGGCGCAGAGCCTCGCGAGGGCGATCTTTCCGCCGGCCATGGAGCCGCTTCGGTCGATCAGCAGCGTGACGGCGGCATCGCGCCCTTCAGTCGTGCGCTTGACGCGAAACGGCGTCCTGTATCCCGGCGATATCACCAGCTTGGCCAGCGCCGGCCGGTCGATTTCCCCGCGCTCCTGTTCGCGCTTCCAGTGCGTCTGCTCATCGGCTTTCAGTGCACGTTCAAGGCGTGCGGTCAGCGGCGCGGTTTCCGCGCGTGCGAGCGCGCGCAGGTTGCGCCACGCGCCGGCGTCACCCAGGCCGGTGAGGTCGGTGATGAGATCGAATTCGGTCGTGAGCGGAATGGACAGACGAGGGCGGCCATCGATCATGTCGATATCGAAGGTCATCGGCGCGGCCGGCGCCTCTGCTTCGGAAGCTTCCGAGGCGGCATCGGACGGCGCTTGGGCGAGGCTGGCGGCGTCAGAAGACGCTGCGTCGGACATTTCCTGCGACGCCGCGGCATCCAGCGCATCCGGATCGGCCGATACCTGCTCGGCGTCCAGGGCTTCGTCGGCATCGGCGGAAAACATCATTGTGTTCACGTCGCCGGCTGCGAGCGACCTGATCCGTGCCACGAGAGCTCGCGCGCCCGCCACGCTTTCAGCAGTCGAACGGCTGGTACGGGTGGCCTGCAGCAGTTCGCTCACGGCGCCGAGTGTCGCGATCAGGGACGGAGTTCGTTCGGTCACGTCGGGCGCCTCGTCCCAGAGCGCGCGTTCGATGAACCAGATCAGCTTGTCGCGCCAGGCCAGCGTCGGCCAGCGTGCATGGGTGTTTCGGGCCGTTTGTTCATGTAGTTTCTCAACATACCCGCGTGCGCCCGGATAGTCGTTGAACAAGCGATCGCAGACGCGCCGGTCTTCAATCGCTTGTGCAATCTGCCGGGTCGGGCCGGCATTGAGCGCGCTGATTTCACTGATTGCGGAGTATTTCGAGCGCGCCACCAGCAAGTCGAGCTGACCCGTGAGCGCGTCCAGATTGATTGCGCCGGGAGCGTCCGGCGGGATTTCCGGCAGCACAATGCGGTCGCGTTCCACGCGTGGTCCGGTTGCATCGAATGACACTGTCACGCCGTATCGGCCCGTCAGCACGCGCGCCATCTTGCCGAGCATGGCGTGCGTCGCGTCTGAATAGGCGAGAACGGAGAAGGACACGTCGGTTACCTGTAAGACACGATGGTCTCGCGCTTCACGCCGTTTTCCACATCGGCTGGCGTGAAAGCCGCGCTTGCGCTCGGGCAAGATCGCGCAACGTTGGCGGGATTGCGCATGAGCACGTTGTTCATTCGTCGAACGCAATGTGATGCCGGATGATGCTGCGGATCAGCGCGGCGTCCTCGGCGCTCACTTTCGCGTAGATCGCCGGGCCGGCGGCGCGTTCCGGGTCGCCGGAACGCAGCATCAGGTCGGCCCAGTCGAGCAGGCGCCGGGTCGAGAACGCGCTCGCCAGATCCTCGCGGGCGAACGCCGCGCGGCAATCGGCAGCAATTGCCGCGAGCGTTTGCGCCATCGACCGCGTGAAGCGGCTCCCTAGCGTGTGCATCAACACTTCGGCCTCTTCCTCGGGCGACAGGTAGTTCATCAGATACACGCGCCAGCGATCCAGAAACGCCTCGTTCATCAGGTTGGCGCCCTGATACAGATGCCGGTACACACTCATCGCACCGACCGCGTTTGCGGTTGCGAACAGCCGGAACGACGGATGAGGCGGTACCAGTTCGTTGCCCTTTTCCTTCAGCAGCAAACGGCCGTGGGGTTCGAGCACGGCAGTGAGAACGGCGAGTATCGAGGGTTCGGCGAAATCGATTTCATCGACTACGAGCCACAGGCCTTCGCGCATGGCGGTTGGCAGGACGCCGTCGACCCAGAGCGTTTCACCGCCTTTCACGGTCCAGAAACCCACGAAATCGCCGATGGTCGTCTGGCCGTTCATGTTCGCCCGCAGCACGCCGTGCTGCGTACGCGCCGCGACCTGCTCGATCAGGCTCGTCTTGCCCGCGCCGGTATGGCCGATCAGCAGTACGCGCCGGTTCTCCACGATGTCCTGAAGGATGTCGCCGAAACGCTCGGGAAAGAGATACGCGGGGTTCAGGCGCGGCACGAGCGGACCCGGCTGGCCGACAGGCATGTTTACCGGGCCGACTACCGTGGTGGTTTCGTTTGAATCCGGCGTCGCGCCTTGCGGCGCTTGCCTCGCGGCGTGCCGGAGCTCTTTCAGAAATCCCGTTCTTCCCGCAGCCGGCAGCGGCGCAAGCGCGGGATCGCCCGGACGGAAGAACCCCTCCCGGTGCCACTTTTGCAATTTCGACTTGAGATTTTCGAGGTCGACGACCGTATCGATATTGGCCGGCCCGTCGCCGTAGCCATGTTCAATCCGATACATCTGCGGCCGGTCGGAGAGCGTCACCTGCCACCACTCTGCGGCCTGTCCCGTCGAGCGCTCGTAGCGGCCAATGTGAGGATCGTCTTGCAACTTCGGTTCGGGCGCGTTCATTGGCTTGCGGGCATGGGCTGGGTGAATGAGTGAGGCTGAATGTTCGAAACTTTACACGGTCGAGGGCTATGACTCAGTGCGACTGAGGCGGTGTCGGGGGATTTTTTGGGGTTGGAACGATGGGTGGTCAAGAGTAAATATTGATGTCTTCGATAGCTATAAACTAGTTTAATAAAACATGGTAAATAACGGATATTTAATAAATTTTTTTGAGAAAATTCGTCAATCCAGGTGATCTCGAAATTTGTTCATAAAAACGCTATAAGTATCAGTTTTCAAAAGAAAATCGTCTATCCGGCGCCCCTCAATCTCCCCCGTATGACAAAACCTTCACGCAAGCGAGGCGGAAACGACAATCCGCCTGCCTATTCTGAAAGCGCAGTCTCGGCAACAGCCCGGTACTCGTTGCCTCTCAAGGCGATATGACAAACTCAAGGAGACACTCATGAATACCCCTTTCAGACTCGCATTCCCCCTTGGACTGATGCTGGCCAGCGCGTGCGCAATGGCCTCGAACCCGCTTACTCCGCGCGAATGCAACGCCTATCCGTTTAAACCCGCGCACGGCGAGGTCACGCATCGTGCGCTGATGCGCGAACTGACGGAGCTTGAGTCGGTGGGCTACCGGCCGGCGATCGACAATTATTCGCTCGATATCACGCAAGCTCGCGAGCGGCTTATCGATAAATACAATACGGACTGCAAGCCGAAGCAGGCTGCGACTAGTCTGCCGGCAACCAATAGCTGAGCGTGATCGAGAGGTTGGCTGGAGCGCGGCGTCCGGAAATTCGATGAGCTTCAGGGCGCACGCCGCTGCGGGTGGGCGGCCCCATGGCGATGCCGCAGATCAGGATTCACGAGCTACTTCTTGTTAATGATTAACTGAAGAAATAGTTCATAAGTAATTGATTTTATGCATAAAAACTATAAAACATGTTGTTCTGGATTAAATAAATTCGATATGTTATTGAATTTTAAAGAATTTAATGAAATTTAGATAAGATTTGCGCCACCTTCAGGCTCGAAACCAGATCACATATCCTCGGTGGAAGCCTGATCTGCCAACTCGCTCGCACGCCACCTTCCAGCCCGCGATGGCAAAATACCCGCTCCACCTACCAGGAGCTGCAATGAGCACCCCGATCCAGCACGACTTCCGCAGCGATACCGTCACGCGACCCAGTCAGGCCATGCGTGCCGCGATGGCATCCGCGGAAGTCGGTGACGACGTTTTCCGCGACGATCCCACTGTCACGCAACTGGAAGCCGTGATGGCCGAGCGTTTTGGCAAGGAAGCGGCTGTGTTCCTGACGTCGGGCACGCAATCGAATCTGGTCGCGCTGATGGCGCATTGCGGGCGTGGCGACGAGTACATCGTCGGGCAGCAGGCGCATGCCTACCGCTGGGAAGCGGGCGGCGCGGCGGTGCTGGGGAGCATCCAGCCGCAACCGCTGAACAATCAGGCGGACGGCTCGCTGCTGTTGACCGAGATCGAAGACTCGATCAAACCGGACGACTCGCATTACGCACGCACTCGGCTGCTGGCGCTGGAGAACACGATCGGCGGCAAGGTTTTGTCGCTGGAGTACATGGAAGCCGCGACGGCGCTGGCTCGTCGGCATGGCCTTGCCACGCATCTCGACGGCGCGCGTATCTTCAATGCGGCAACCGCGCTTGATACGCCGGTGGCGACCCTGACCCGCTCTTTCGATACGGTGTCCGTGTGTTTATCGAAGGGCTTGGGTGCGCCGGTTGGCTCGGTGCTGGTCGGCGGCGCGCCGCTGATCGCGAAGGCGCGACGCACGCGCAAGATGGTGGGCGGCGGTTTGCGGCAGGTCGGCATTCTCGCCGCGGCCGGACTTTACGCGCTGGAGCACAACGTGGCGCGTCTCGCCGACGACCACGCCAATGCAGCAACGCTGGCTAAAGGTCTGGCAGCCTTCGAGCAATTGAAAGTCACGACGCCGGACACGAACATCGTGTTCGTGGAAGTGGACAGCACGATTGCCGATGACTTCAAGACGCATCTGGCGGCGCGTGGGATTGGAATCACGTCGACGTATAGCGCGACCAAACAGCGCTGGGTCACGCATCTGGATGTGGACCGCGCGGCGGTTGAAAACGCACTGGCGGCGGTTCGGGCGTTTTTCTCCGGACGGTAACTGCCACGCGCGGGTTCAATCCTCGCGGGTTCAATCCTGTTTAATAAAATCGATGAACGCGCGCAGCGGTGCGGGCATATGCGTGCGGCTCTGGTAGTACAGAAACGGCCCTGAAAAATTCTCCCACCACTCGTGCAGCACGGGCACGAGTGCGCCGCTTTGTATGGCTGGCCGCAAGAACTCCTCGAACGTATAGATCATGCCCAGGCCGGCTGTGGCGGCGCCTACTTCAAGCTCGATCACCGACGCCACCAACGGTCCGTTCGGCGTGAACCGAACCTGTTCGCCAGCGCGCTCGAAACGCCAGGCCGCCAGCACGCCGCTTGCAAATCGATGTCCGATGCATGCGTGCTCCAGCAAATCGCGAGGATGTTCAGGCCATCCGTGCGCCGCAAAATAAGCCGGCGCGGCCGCCGCCATGAAATGCTGCCTGCGCGGGCCGATTGGCACGGCGATCATGTCGCGTTCGATACGTTCGTCGTAGCGAATGCCGGCATCGAAACCTGCTGCCAGCACGTCGATAAACGTATCGTTCGATACCACCTCGAGCGTGATGCCCGGATGCGCCGCGAGAAAGCGCGCGACGATGGGCGGCAACACGTGCATGGCCACGATGCTCGGGACATTCAGGCGCAAGGTGCCGGTCGGGCTGTCGCGGAAACTGTTGATTGCGTCGAGCGCGCCGGCAATCTCGCCGAGCGCCGGTCCCAGCCGTTCCAGCAGGCGCTGGCCGGCTTCCGTGACCGTGACGCTGCGAGTGGTGCGATTCAGCAAACGCACGCCGAGCCGGGCTTCAAGCCGGCGAATCGCCTCGCTCAAGGCGGAGGCCGACACACCGCGCAAGCGCGCCGCAGCCCTGAAGCTACGGACCTTGGTGACGGCAACGAAGGCGCTGAGATCGGAGAGATCGGGATCGTTCATTGTGCGTTTTTTCGTACAGCCCGTGCTGTGAAGGCCGGATTGTCGCACGGCAAAACGCCTCGCATACTCTCTCGAACGCTCGCAATGACGCGACGCCCGACCCAGGAGACTTGAGATGAACTATCGGCAACTCGGCGCGACCGGACCGCGCGTATCGGAGCTTGGACTTGGCTGCATGGGCATGTCCGGCATGTACGGACCGGCCGACCGGAACGAAGGCATTGCCACGATCCACGCCGCGCTCGACGCCGGCATCACGCTCCTGGATACCGGTGATTTCTACGGCAGCGGCCACAATGAAGCGTTGATCGGCGAAGCGCTGAAGGGCACGAAGCGCGATTCCACCGTCATCAGTGTGAAATTCGGTGCGCTGCGCGATCCGGCCGGCGGCTGGGTCGGTTATGACGCGAGGCCGGCTGCGGTGAAGAACTTCCTGACGTATTCAATGCAGCGCCTCGGGGTGGATTACATCGATATCTATCGTCCCGCGCGGCTCGATCCGAATGTGCCGGTCGAGGACACCGTGGGCGCGATAGCGGACATGGTGAAGGCGGGTTACGTGCGTCACGTCGGGCTGTCCGAGGTCGGCGCCGAGACGATCCGGCGCGCGGCAGCCGTGCATTCCATAGCGGATCTGCAGATCGAGTACTCGTTGATTTCCCGGGGCATCGAAGGCGATATTCTCTCGACGTGCCGTGAACTCGGCATTGGCGTGACGGCTTACGGCGTGTTGTCGCGCGGGCTGATCAGCGGCCATTGGCAGACGACGCAAAATCTGGCCGGCAACGATTTCCGCGCGCATAGCCCGCGGTTCCAGGGCGAAAATGCCGAGCGCAACCTGCAACTGGTCGAAGCGTTGCGGCGGATTGCGGAAGCGAAGGGCGTGTCGGTCGCGCAGATTGCGATTGCATGGGTCGCGGCGCAGGGCGCGGATATCGTGCCGCTGGTTGGCGCACGGCGGCGCGACCGGTTGGCCGAAGCGCTGGGGGCGCTGGATGTCGTGTTGACGCCGGACGAACTGAGTGCCATCGAATACGCCGTGCCGAAGGGCGCTGCAGCCGGCGACCGTTATGCGGCCGCGCAAATGGCCCATCTCGACAGCGAGACACGCCACGGCTAACGGCTTCCGTCAGACTCGCGGCGTTGGCGCGATCCGATTGCAAGTTGGCGCGATCGGATTAGTGCCGCAAGGAGGTCGCTCCTAGAATCTGGTGAACGCAGCACCTTTCGTTCACCATTAAAGGAAGCACCTCAATGTCTTCAGTCTGGTTTATTACGGGCAGTTCCCGCGGCATCGGCCAGGAATTGGCCAAGGCCGTCCTGGCCGCGGGTCATCGAGTGATCGCGACCGCGCGCCGTCCCGAGGATCTCGCCGCGCTCGTGGAGCAGTATGGCGAGCGCGTGCGCGCCGTCGCACTCGACGTGACCGACCCTAGGTCGGCACAGTCGGCCGTGCAGCAGGCCGTGGCGGCTTTCGGCCGTCTGGATGTCGTTGTCAACAATGCGGGTTATGGCAACATCGCATCGATCGAGGAAGGCGACGACGCCGATTTCCGCGCGCAGATGGAAACCAATTTCTACGGCGTGTTCAACGTGACGCGCGCCGCGTTGCCGATCCTGCGCGCGCAGCGCAGCGGCCATATCATCCAGGTTTCATCGATAGGCGGGCGCGTCGGTTCGCCCGGCCTCGCCGCGTATCAATCTGCGAAATGGGCAGTGGAAGGGTTCTCCGAGGTGCTGTCGAAGGAAGTCGCGCCGCTCGGGATCAAGGTGACGATCGTGGAGCCGGGCGGCTTCCGCACGGATTGGGCCGGCTCGTCGATGACCATCCACACGCCCGGGCCGGACTACGTGGCGAGCATTGCGCCCTTGCTCGAATACCGCGCGTCACATCGGCCAGTAGGCGATCCCGCGAAAGCCGCGCAGGCCATCCTTGGCATTGCGGGACTGGACGAAGCGCCGCTGCGATTGCTGCTCGGCAGCGACGCGGTGCATATCGCGGGGCAAGTGCATGAAGCGCGCGGCGCGGCGGATGCCAGGTGGCGTAACGTGAGCCTGTCGACTGACGCTGACGACGCCCCCGAATGGCGCGGGCTGGCCGATAAACTCGGGATCGTGAAGGAACCTGTCAAGGACTGAAAAGCGTATGAAAACCGATGGCGTTCCGGTCAGTCACACGCTGTTCGCACGGCTGCGGGCGCTGGGCGTGGATGTGCCGCGCACGTTCCGCGCGGCAGGCTTGCCCGTGCCGGCGGCGGTGAATGGCGAGCCGGGCAGGCTGCGGCTGACGACGCAGAAATACTTCGCGCTGTGGGACGCTATCGCGCAGGTGAGCGGCGATCCGGCCATCGGCTTGCGCATTGGTGCTGAAACTTCGCACGGACAACTCGACGCCATGTCGCTCGTCGCGCTGCATTCGGCCAACTTCGGCGAGGCGCTGGAGAAGCTTGCGCGCTACAAGCGGCTGAGTTGTCCGGAGGAGGTGGTGGTCACCGTGCAGCGTGACGAGGCGGCCGTGACATTCCGCTGGTTGCTGGCCGAGGGTTTTGTCCCCGACCTGCTGGCGGACGCCATGTTCTCGTCAGCGCTGGCAATGGCGCGGCGCGGATCGGGCGTGGCGGTTAAACCGCGTCGCGTGGAGCTGACACGGCGGGCGGCCAACCGGGCGATGTTTGCGCGCCATTATGGTTGCGAGATCGTGTTCGATGCCCCGAACGACGTGCTGGTGTTCGATGCGGCAAGTCTTACACTGCCTTTCGTGACGCATAACGTCGATTTGCTTGCCGCCGTGGTGCCGCAACTCGATGCCGGACTGGCTGCGCTTGCCCGCGAGCAAACGTTCGCCGATCACGTCGATACCGTTCTCGCACGGAGCATGCGCGGCCAGCGGCCGAGCGTTGAGGCGCTGGCGCGTGAACTGGGGATCAGCACGCGAACGCTGCAACGCAAGCTTGCGCTCGATGGAACGAGTTATCAGGAACAACTGGACCGCGTGCGTAGCCGGATAGCTCGGCGCTTGCTGGGCAGTACGGATCTCGCAGCCGGCGAGATCGCGTGGTTCCTGGGCTTTGAAGAGGTCAACTCGTTTTCCCGGGCGTTTAACCAGTGGGAAGGGATGACGCCTCAGCGATGGCGAGGCAATGAAGGCGGGGGCCGTCACCGGCTGTTTTCGGAACCCGTCGTTTGATTCGGAATGCTGATCAGGTGATGCTGGCCCCTAATCGGCCATGAAGCTTCATCGCCGATTAGGGGAATCTTGAGGCTGCGCTCCTGGACGCGTCGCGCTACGCCCAGTGACGGTTCAGGAATGCCGCGACCGCATCGAGCGCGCGGCGCGCAGCCGGCAAATCTCTCGTTGCGCCCTGGAACACGTGGTGCAGCCCTTCGAAGATATCGAGCTGCACCTCGCCACCCTTGTCCGCCGCCGCGTGCGCGTAGCGCCGCGCGTCGTCGAGCAGGATCTCGTCGCTGCCCACCTGGATCAGCAACGGCGGCAGGACCTCGGGCACGGCGTAGAGCGGCGACGCCCGGCCGTCCTTCGGATCGGCGCCTGCGAGATAAGCCGCGGCGGGCCCTCCAAGCATTTCCGGCTGAATGAAGATGGGGTCGTGGACGTCAGGACTGGTGACCGAGGCGCCGGTCATCGCCAGATCGAGCCAGGGCGAAAAGACTGCGATGGACGCTATCGCCGGTGAGTTTGTCGCCGTATCGCCCAACACGCTGAGGGCCAGGCCGCCGCCCGCAGAGTCACCGACCAGCGCGACCTGCGAAATACCTTGGCCTTGGCTGCCCAACCAGCGGCGAACCGCGGCGGCGGCTTCGGATGCGGCCGGGAACACCTGCTCCGGCGCGAGTGGATAGTCAGCCACGAACGCCGCCACGCCCGCGCGGACCGCAACCTGGCTGGCCAGGCCGCGATACGCCTTGGCCGAGCCGAGCATGTAGCCGCCGCCGTGAAGGAAGAGGATCGCGCGGTCGGCCGGAGCGCCGGCCGGGCGCACCCACCAGCCGCTGACGCCGTCGCGGTCGACGGCTTCCAGGGTGGCGCCATCGGCGATCGGCGTACCGGCGATCATCGTGTCATAGGTCTCGCGCTGATTGCCGGTGGGGTTCGAGAACAGTTGGTGGATCCCGGCGAGCACGGCCTGCTCGATCTGGCGCTCGTCTTCAGACAGAACGTGCCGGGTCTCAATGGAGGTGGTCTTGGTGGCGGTGGTCATGGCGCTTCCCTCTGGTCTTGGGGCCGGACACTTCCGGCCGCGTCTGGCGAAAGGATCATCCATTTCCGTCTGGCACGGAAGTCCGGTTTCCGGAATAGAATCCATTCCTGACAGGAAGTATTGGGAACCTTCTATGGATCGGCTCGACGCAATGCGTCTCTTTGTCCGCGTGGTCGAACGCGGCAGCTTTTCGGCGGTTGCGCGGGAGGCCGGGGTAGGCCAGTCGGCGGTCAGCAAACAGATTGCCGCCCTCGAAGCCCACCTGGGTGCGCAACTGCTGCGCCGCACCTCGCGGAGCATGACTCTCACCGACGCCGGCCAGGTCTTCTACGAATCCGCCTTGCGGGTGGTCGATGAATTCGACGCGGCGGAGTCCCTGGTTGGGCACGGCCAGTCCGCGCCGTCCGGCCTGGTCCGGGTGACTGTCGCCCCGGTGTTCGGGCGGCTCTACATAGTGCCGCGCCTCCCCGAGTTTTTCGCTCGCTATCCGGACATCTCCATCGAGCTCACCGGCTCCGGGCGCAACATCAACCTGATCGAGGAAGGTGTCGACCTGGCGATCCGCAACGGCGAGCTCACCGACTCGAGCATGATCGGACGCCGTATCGCCATGGCGCCTTTTGCGACTGTCGCCACGCCGGCCTACCTGGCGTTGCGTGGCGTGCCGCTGACCCCTGCCGACCTCGATGACCACGCCTGCCTGATTTTCGCTCCGCTCCACGAGCCGCTGCCGTGGGAGTTCCGGGATGGGGCGAGGACCATCCTGCATCACCCGAGGGCGAACTTCCGTACCGCCGACGCCGAACAGGTCCGCGCCGCGGTACTCGCAGGCCTGGGCCTTGCTCACAGCCCGGCCTGGGGGTTCGCGCCCGAGATCGCCTCGGGCGCGGTCCGCGTCGTGCTGGCCGACTACGCCCCCGGCCCGCTGGCCATCAGCGCCGTGCACCCCGCAGGCCGCCGCTTGCCCACCAAGGTCCGGGTGTTCATCGACTTCCTGGTGGAGATCCTGGCCGGCGCTCCGGCGCTGACGGAGCCACTACGCTGAGTCGGGATTCAACGGCGCCGGCGTTCCGTGTTCAACCGATACGTGAACCGGAGAAACCCCCCGGCCTGCAATAAACTATGACATTCAAATCCAGCCACGGTCGTCATGCCGGCGCGCTGGTCCCAGAATTCCCGTTTGAAAGGACCGATCTTGCTTCACATCGAAACCCCGTTGATCCTGCATCCCGGACTGTCTACGTCCACGCGCCGCATCTGGCTCAAGCTCGAAAACCTGCAGCCCAGCGGCTCATTCAAGATGCGCGGCATGGGCTTGCTGTGTTCGCAGGCGAAAGCAGCCGGCAAGCGCCGCGTGGTTTGTGCGTCGGGCGGCAACGCTGGATTTGCGACGGCGTTCGTGGCGCGCTTGCTCGACATGCAGGCGGAGATCGTGGTTCCTTCCACAACGCCCGAAAGCACCCGCAAGCGGATTGCCGCGCTCGGCGCGACGGTGATCGTGCATGGCGATGTCTGGGACGAAGCGAACGAACATGCGCTGGCACTCTCGGCGTCCGATGAAGTCGAGTACGTGCCCGCGTTCGATCACCCCGTATTGTGGGAAGGCCATAGCACGATGATCGACGAGATTGTCACTGTCCTGCCGCAAGTGGATGCGGTTGTGGCCAGCGTGGGTGGGGGCGGTTTGCTTGCGGGCATCCTGACCGGTTTGCTGCGCAATGGCCGCACGGATTGTCGTGTGATCGCGTGCGAGACGACGGGCGCGGCATCATTTCGCGCGGCGCTCGATGCGGGGCATCCGGTGAAACTGGATCGCATCGACAGCATCGCAAAGTCGCTTGCTGCGCTTCAAGTGGCGAGCTGGCCGGTCGACGCCATCAAGCAGTTTCCGCACGAGTCGGTTGTGCTGCCGGATGCCGACGCAATCATGGGCGTGACCCGTTTCGCCGATGATCACAGGCAGCTCGTGGAACCGGCGTGCGGGGTGTCGCTTGCTGTCGCTTACCTCGATCATCCGGCGATTGCCGGCGCCCACGACGTGGTGATCGTGGTGTGCGGCGGAGTCAGCGTCGATGCGCGGATGGTGGCGGACTGGGCGGGCTGATCGCTCGCGCCGGGCATGCGCTGTGCAAAAAACCCGGCGCAACGTTCACCGGTCATGTTTGTGTCTGATCGCCGGATCGTCCTCGTCCATCACGTCGCCGAAGCCCGTCGGCACGACAATCAGCGGGTGATTCGCCGCGGTCTCATGGTTATCGGCAAGTGCGAAGGCCTCCGAAATAATTTTATCCACGTCCTGCCGCATCATCGTCACTTCAAACGGTAGATGGGCGGCAAAGGGATCCCAGTCGAAGCATCCGACAACCGTCGATTGCAACGCGTCCCGGGACAGTTGCGACGTGAACTGCACCAGCCCTTCGAACGCGGTGATCGAGTTGATGAACAAACCCGAGGGCAGCTTGCCCAGGCTCTCGTAGCCACGAGCAAGCGCTTGCCGGGCAACGGACGCGTTGTATCCGCAGCAGTCCACTGCATTGGCCGCGGGGGTGATTCCCCTTGCCTCGAACGCGTCGCGGAAGCCGAGAATGCGCTCCTCCGTTGCGTATTCGCCGGCCACCCCGCCAAGGAAAACCAGCTCTTCGGGCGCACCACCGCGCGCTTTCATTTTATCGATCAACACCTCGGTCAGGGCGCGAGCACCGCCGCGGTTGTCCGACACCACCGACGGCGCGCCGGCACCGGGCAGGTCGACATTGATGCAAGTCACGCCCGCTGCCGCACACAGTGCGTTAAGCGGCGTTGGGTTGAGCACGCCGGCGATAAACAGCACTTCGACCCGTTGCGACAGCAACGTCTCGGTGACGCTTGCCTCGACCGCCGGATCCCTCTGGGTACTGACGACGATCGGACACAAACCGCGGCTTCTCGCCTGTTCTTCGAAGGTCTCCGCGAGGCCCGCAAAAAAACGATTGCGATAGTGCGGAAGAATCATGCCGGCGAGCCCGGAGCGGGAAAGCCTCAAGCCCCGGGCGCGCATGTTGACGTTGTACCCGAGCTGCTGCGCGCTCTCCAGAATGCGGTTGGCGGTTTCCTCCTTGATGCGATATCTCGCCCAACTTCCGTTCAGCACCATGCTCACCGCCGTGACCGATGTGCCGGTTGCTTCCGAAATATCGTAGATCGTGGATTTACGCCCCTTACTGCTGCGGACCATCTGAGTTTTTCCCTGTCAATTGGGTTGCGCCGTCACCCGGAGGCTGACCTGCTTCGGCCGGAAACCATACTAGGGTATTCGATAATTGATCATGGTGCTAAATGGATTCAGCATCGGTTTAATTATTAGCTGAATGGATTTAGCAAGTCGCTAAAGTTTAGCGGTGTGACCAGCGGTTTTGGGTGCGCGGGGGCCAACCAGCACCTTGCCAACGCTTTGCGAAGCGCATTTTATTTGCCGCGATGTCCCTGCGTTGAACATAGGCACGCGGTTATTTTCAGTTTTTGGTCCGCAGATGCGGGACCGCTACCGGAGGAGTGACTCAATGAATAAGCTCGGTGTTCATGCATTGGTATGGGCCGGCGACCTGACGCCGGAGTCGACCCGCAAGGTCATCATCCAGACCAAGGCAGCGGGTTTTGATCTGGTCGAGCTCTCGCTCCACGGGCCCAAGGTCATGGACCTGGCGCTTACGCGTGACCTGCTCCAGGAGCACGGCCTGGAGATCGGGTGTTCGCGTGGGCTTACGCTGGATGCGGACGTATCCAGCGATAACCCGGAGTCGGTTGCCCGTGGCCTGGCATTACTGGAAGAGGGCGTCAGCATTACGGCGGAACTTGGCGGCAAGTACTTCGGCGGCATTCTCTACGGTGCAATGGCGAAGTACCACGCACCGCTCACCGCTCAAGGAAGGCGCAACGCGGTTGACTCGCTCAAGCGGATTGCCGATTTCGCGTTGAAGAAGGATGTCACTCTCGGCCTCGAAGTCGTGAATCGCTACGAAAGCAACCTGCTCAACACGGCATCACAAGCGCTCGGCATGCTGGATGAAGTCAATGCGCCCAACGTGGTGGTACACCTCGACACCTATCACATGAATATTGAGGAATCCGACTTTATGCAGCCGGTGCTGGCATGCGGCAAGCGTTTGGGTTATGTCCACATTGGCGAAAGTAACCGGGGTTATCTGGGCTCAGGCACTATTGATTTTGCCCAATTCTTTCACGCACTATCGATGATCGGCTATGAGGGCGTGGTCACCTTCGAGAGCTTCTCATCCACTGTCGTGAACGAACAACTGTCAAACGCGCTGGCGATCTGGCGGAACCTGTGGGACGACAGCATGGATCTCGCCACTCATGCGCGGACGTTCATGGCCGGCGGCATCAATGCTGCGGCTAAAGCCAGGGTGCACCATTAGCAGGATTCCGGCTGGGGCTTGGAAGGACGCGAGGCATGGCACCTCTGCGGTCATGCGCTTGCAGCGTCCACGTCCTTGCTTCGTTTCGCGGCGAACCCCCAACTGCTTGAAGACCGGCGAAGTGCGCCGCAATAAACAAACCCAAACCGGATTGTGCCGATGATCGAAGACCGTTTTCTCGCGAGACTGCATCAGCTGGTGGCGGATGGCCAGCGCCGTATCCTTGGGCTGGTGGGTGCACCGGGCGCCGGCAAATCAACGCTGGCGCAGGCCATTCTCGAGGCACTGCCGGGCCGCGCGGTGGTCGTGCCAATGGACGGGTTTCATCTTGCGAACGTCGAACTCGCACGTCTGGGCCGCGCGTCCCGCAAGGGCGCCGAGGATACATTCGACAGCGCCGGTTACGCCGCATTGCTTGAGCGCCTGCGCGCGCAACGTGACAACGAGCTGATCTACGCTCCCACGTTTCGCCGGGAGATCGAGGAGCCCATTGCCGGGGCCATTCCGGTCATGCCGGACGTGCCGCTTGTGATCACCGAAGGTAACTATCTGCTGCTGCAGCAAGGCCACTGGAAGGCGGTTCGGCCTCTGCTCGACGAAGCCTGGTATGTCGATGTCGATCCGCAATTGCGTGTGCAGCGGCTCATTGCGCGCCACGTGCAGTTTGGCCGCGATGAAGACGCCGCCAGAGAATGGGTCCAGCGAACCGACGAGGTCAACGCGGCGCTGATCGAGTCAACCCGCGGGCGCGCCGATCTGGTTTTTCAATGGACGTCATAGAGCGTGTGATCGCAGGGAACATCAATATTTCAGGCAGATAATCACCTCGTCAATCCAGCGCGGATTGACGATTCAAACGCAGCCATCCGCCACTAAGCGCGGGTAAACCCACCCTCTCGGCAGGCGCGACAAACGGTTGCGCCGCACGCCTCCACCACGGTCCCCGTTTGCCCGGCCTTCTGCCGCGAAAACTCGCGGCATCGCTCAAACACCCCTCATCGCATCGCAGCAAAAAAAACGTCAAACCTGCCGGTGCGCCAGCATTTCCGTGTCAATCGCACCGCACCACATTCGATGCATCAAACAAATCCGCTTGACTAATACTGTGTGTGGAATATTGTATATCACAAATCAAACAACACCCGCCAAGGAGGAGAGACGTTATGGCAGAAGTACTGAACCACCCGCAGACCGCCACTGCAGCCGAGACAGCGAAGCAAGAAACACCCGCGACGACCGACGGTTTTCATCTGGTCATCGACGCCCTGAAGCTGAACGACCTCAACACGATCTTCGGGCTGGTCGGCATTCCCATTACCGACCTGGCGCGCCTGGCGCAAGCCGAAGGCATGCGCTTCATCGGCTTTCGTCATGAACAGCACGCGGGTAATGCGGCGGCTATCGCCGGGTACATGACGCAAAAGCCGGGCATCTGCATGACGGTTTCTGCACCGGGCTTCCTGAATGGCCTGACGGCGCTGGCCAACGCGACCACCAACTGTTTCCCCATGATCCTGATCAGCGGATCCAGCGAGCGCGAGATCGTCGACTTGCAGCAAGGCGATTACGAGGAAATGGATCAGCTCAACGCTGCCAAGCCCTACGCGAAGGCCGCGTACCGCGTGCTGCACGCGGAAGACATCGGCATTGGCATTGCGCGTGCGATCCGTGCGGCGGTGTCGGGCCGTCCCGGTGGCGTCTATCTGGACTTGCCGGCGAAACTGCTGTCGCAGACCATCGACGCCGTGAAGGGCAAGCAATCCCTGGTACGCGTGGTCGACGCCGCGCCGCGCCAGCTTCCGGCGCCTGACTCGGTCAAGCGTGCGCTCGACGTGCTGAAGGGCGCGAAGCGTCCGCTGATCCTGCTCGGCAAGGGCGCGGCTTACGCCCAGGCCGACGCGCAGATTCGCGAACTCGTGGAAAAGAGCGGCATTCCGTACCTGCCGATGTCGATGGCAAAAGGGCTGCTGCCCGATACCCACGAGCAATCGGCATCGGCCGCGCGTTCGTTCGTGCTGCAGGAAGCCGACGTCGTGCTGCTGATCGGCGCACGCCTGAACTGGCTGCTGTCGCACGGCAAGGGCAAGACGTGGGGCGGCGCACCGAAGCAATTCATCCAGGTCGACATCTCGCCGACGGAAATTGACAGCAACGTCGCGATCGCGGCGCCGGTGATCGGTGATATCGGCTCCTGTGTGTCGGCCCTGCTCGGCGGCATGGATGCCAGCTTCCCGAAGCCTTCTGCCGGGTGGACGGGTGCAATTGCCGAGCGCAAGAACAAGAACTTGGAGAAGATGGCCGCGACGCTTGCCAAGAACCCGTCGCCAATGAATTTCCACAGCGCACTGCGCGCGATCCGCGACGTGTTGAAGACGCGCCCGGACATCAACGTGGTCAACGAAGGGGCGAACACGCTCGACTACGCCCGCAGCATTATCGACATGTATGAGCCGCGCAAGCGTTTCGATTCGGGTACCTGGGGAATCATGGGTATCGGCATGGGCTTTGCCATTGGCGCGGCGGTCACGAGCGGCAAGCCGGTCGTTGCCATTGAAGGCGACAGCGCGTTCGGTTTCAGCGGCATGGAACTCGAAACCATCTGCCGCTACGACCTGCCGGTTTGCACCATCGTCTTCAACAACAACGGCGTGTATCGCGGCACCGACGTGAACCCGACCGGCGGCAAGGACGTCGCCCCGACCGTGTTCGTCAAGGGCGCTCGCTACGACAAGATGATCGAGGCATTCGGCGGCGTAGGCCACCACGCCACCACGCCTGAAGAGCTGACGAAGGCGCTGCAGGAAGCCATTGCGTCCGGCAAGCCGACCCTCATCAACGCGGTTATCGATGAAGCCGCCGGCACAGAGAGCGGCCGCCTGACGAATCTGAATCCGCAAAGCACGGCGATGAAAAAGTAATCCGCTTGGAAGGTATCGGCGGCAATGCAGACACACGCCGCCGATGCCGCCGCCAGAACATCAGTGAAAACCCACCTTTAGCCAGTGAGTCAGGAGACAGGAATCATGAGCAAGCCACTCGAGGGAATCAAGATTATCGACTTCACGCACGTGCAGGCAGGCCCCGCCTGCACGCAGTTGCTAGCGTGGTTCGGCGCCGACGTGATCAAGGTGGAACGTCCGGGTTCGGGCGACGTCACCCGCACGCAACTGCGCGATATCCCGGATGTCGACGCGCTGTATTTCACCATGCTCAACAGCAACAAGAAGTCGCTGACGCTCGACACCAAGAAGCCGGAAGGCAAGGAAGTGCTGGAGAAGCTTATTAAGGAATCCGATGTGATGGTGGAAAACTTCGGCCCGGGCGCGCTCGACCGGATGGGTTTCCCGTGGCACGTCATCAGCGAACTGAATCCGAAGATGATCCTGGCTTCCGTGAAGGGCTTCAGCGACGGCCACCATTACGACGACCTGAAAGTCTATGAAAACGTCGCGCAATGCGCGGGAGGGGCGGCATCGACCACGGGGTTCTGGGATGGCCCACCGACCATCAGCGCAGCGGCGCTGGGCGACAGCAACACCGGCATGCACCTGGCCATCGGCATCCTGACGGCGCTGATCGGGCGCGACAAGACTGGCAAGGGGCAGAAGGTCGCGGTATCCATGCAGGACAGCGTGCTCAACCTGTGCCGCGTGAAGCTGCGCGACCAGCAACGCCTGGACCGGCTGGGTTACCTCGAGGAGTATCCGCAATACCCGCACGGCGAATTCAGCGATGTCGTTCCGCGCGGTGGCAATGCCGGCGGCGGCGGACAGCCGGGATGGGTCCTGAAGTGCAAAGGCTGGGAAACCGATCCGAACGCGTATATCTACTTCACGATCCAGGGTCATGCCTGGGCGCCGATTTGCCGTGCGATCGGCAAACCCGAGTGGATAGAAGATGCGAACTACAACACGGCGATCGCGCGTCAGCCGCATATCTTCGACATCTTCAAGACAATCGAAGAATGGCTCGCCGACAAGACCAAGTTCGAAGCCGTGGACATCCTGCGCAAGTTCGATATTCCGTGCGCGCCCGTGCTGACGATGAAAGAGCTGGCCAACGATCCTTCGTTGCGCGAAAGCGGCACGATTGCTGAAGTTCCGCACAAGGAACGCGGCACATATCTCACGGTGGGCAGCCCGATCAAGTTCTCGGACATGAAGCCGGAGATCACGGGGTCGCCGTTGCTGGGCGAGCATACGGACGAAGTGCTCGAGAGCCTGGGTTATAGCAGCGCGCAGATCGCCGACCTGCATCAGAAACAGGCCGTTTAAACGCAGCACCGACGCAAGACCGCCGCGCCGCGGATGCCCTGACGGGAATCCGCGGCGCGGCCAGAAAAAGACCCGGGCCATTTCAACCATGAATAGCGCCATGCAACCAAAATCCCCCATCGATTTCAAGCAACTGGTCGACGTGATCGGCGACGCGGTCGTCATCTCCGACGCAAGTGGCGCAATCACCTTATGGAATCCCGCTGCCGAACGCATGTTCGGGTTCACGCCCGAAGAAGCGCTGGGAAATTCGCTGGACCTCATCATTCCCGAGCGCTTGCGAGGACGTCACTGGAGCGGCTACGAAAAGACCATGGCGACCGGCGAGACGCGTTACGGACACGACGTGCTGCGCGTGCCGGCCGTGCACAAGGACGGCCGGTCCTTATCGATTGCATTCACCGTCGCGCTGCTGCATTCAGCGGGACCGGAACACAGTGTCAGCGGCATCGTGGCTGTCATACGCGATGAAACCAGCCGCTTCACTGAAGAGCGAAACCTCCGCAAGCGCCTCGCCGAACTTGAAGCAAAATCCGGCGCGTGATCCGGATACAAAGACCGCGCGCGGGACTGCACTACAGTAAAAGGAGACAACAATGACCGCCCAAGCGGACGTGAAACGTTACGAGCTGCTGATTGGTGGCGAAGCAGTACCACCCGGTGGCGGCGCGTATTCCAGCATCATCGATCCATCGACCGAGACACCGATAGCGAGCGTTGCCCAAGGCACCGCTGCTGATGTCGACCGTGCGGTGCAAGCTGCGCGCGCCGCGTTGAAACCATGGAACGCGATCCGCGCATCCGAGCGAGGCCGGATCCTGATGCGCTTTGCAGAATTGATGCGCACGCATCAGGATGAAATTGCCGCGGTGGAAAGCTTGGACGCCGGCAAGCCGATCTCCGGCGTGCGGCGCCAGGATGTACCGGCTGCCATCGACACGCTCGCGTATTACGCGGGCTGGTGCGACAAGATCAATGGACAAGTGGTGCCCGCGCGCCCGGACGCGCTGACCTACACCGTGCGTGAACCGGTCGGCGTGGTCGCGGCTATCGTGCCGTGGAATTTCCCGTTGATGATCGGCATGTGGAAGATTGCGCCCGCGCTTGCCTGCGGCTGCACGCTGGTCGTCAAGCCCGCGGAGTTGACCCCGCTGTCGGCGTTGATGCTCGGCCGTCTCGCGCTGGAAGCAGGCGTACCGCCGGGCGTACTCAATATTGTTACCGGCAAGGGCTCGGTGGTCGGCGACGCGCTCGTGGCGCATCCGGGTGTGGACAAGGTCACGTTCACCGGTTCGCCATCGGTCGGCCGGGGAATCCTGCAGGGCGCGGCGGTCAACTTCAAGCGAGTCACGCTTGAACTGGGCGGCAAGTCGGCCAACGTGATTTTCGCCGATGCCAATCTCGATCAGGCTGCACGCGCAGCCGCCTCGGGGATCTTTTTCAACGCGGGGCAGGTGTGTTCGGGGGGCTCGCGGGTTTTGGTCCAGCGAGCCGTGTACGACGAGGTCGTCGAACGTCTTGCGCAGCGCGCGAAGGCAGTCACGCTGGGTGATCCAGCGCAGAAAGAGACGTCGATGGGACCGCTCATTTCCGCGAAGCAGATGCAGTCGGTGCTCGACTACGTGGACATAGGCAAGCGTGAAGGGGCGTCGGTGGTGTCGGGTGGAAGACGATGGGGCGAGCGCGGCTATTTTGTCGAGCCCACGGTGTTTGCCAATGTCGAGCACGAGATGCGCATCTCGCAGGAAGAGATCTTCGGCCCGGTGGTCAGCGTGATTCCCTTCGACGACGAAGCCGATGCCGTGCGCATCGCCAACGGGACGCTATACAGCCTTGCTGCGGGTGTGTGGAGTGCGGACATCGGCCGGGTGCACCGGATGGCGTCAGCGCTCAAGGCAGGCACGGTCTGGGTGAATACCTACGGTTATACGGACGTGCGATTGCCGTGGGGCGGCTCGGGTGATTCAGGCTTTGGCCGGGAGCATGGGGACGTGGCCATCGAGAACTTTACAGAGCCCAAGAGCGTGTGGGTGTCGCTGGCGCAATGAAGGAAGGGGGAGGGTTTGACTAACCCGCCCCCCTTTGAAATTGCAGTGCCTGAGTTGCAGCCTGAGTTGCAGTGCCTGAGGCGTGACCTCAGGCTGGAACATTCGCGCGTCAGGCGGCTTCCGCATGCGGCGTATCGCAGTCGGGCCGCCACATCCGCGCGCCGCGGGTATCGTCGGCGCGGGCGATGCTGGTGGCGCGGCACGCCTCGTAATACGCGTTTTTCCTGTCCACGATGGCCTGGCACAGGAACTCCGTGCTGTACGCCTTGAGCAGGTGAGGGCAATGCATTTCGATGTACTGCGCGATGCGTGCCTGATCGCTTGCTGTGTGCGCCAGCGACTGAAGGGTTTCGACGTCCCAGCGGAACATCAGGTCAAGTTCTTCGAAGGCGCTGTTGTAGGCGCAAAGCTGCGTCTGGAGTTCGCGCGCATCGGCGATCGTGGCTTGTGAACGGTTCATGGTCGTCTCCATACATAGTTAGCCGTGGAATGACAGCGTGCTGTTTGCTGCGTGGCTTAACTACAGGATAGAAAGAACCATCCATATACGATAGTCACTTGTTTTTTGCTTAACTATTAAAGATACCTAATAGATGGTTTACCCGATATGCGTGATGGCCGAGATTTGCGCCGCTCCTTCCTCAATGAGGAATTGCTTGAACGCCATTGCCACCGCCGGCAGCCGCTTGTTATGACGATGCACGAGATACCAGTTGAGCATCACGGGGAAACCCTCTATGTCGAGCACGGCCAGCCGTCCGATCTGCAACTCCATGCTGACCGTGTGCGCCGACAGGAAGCTGATCCCCATGCCGGCGATCACCGCCTGCTTGATGGTCTCCATGCTGGTGATTTCCATGGCGATATTGCGGGGCTTGAACCGTCCCGCGAAACCTTCTTCCATCGAATTCCGGGTGTCGGAACCGCGCTCCCTGACGATGAACGGTTCGTCGACCAGCGACTCCAGCGGAATGTTCTTCCTGCCCACCAGCGGATGATCAGGAGGCGCCACGATCACGTACGGGTGCGGGGCAAACGACACGTTCTCGGTGTCCATGTCCTTCGGCGGGCGAACCATGATCGCGAGGTCCGTGAGGTTGTCGGTGAGCTGGTGCAGCAGTTCTTCGCGGTTATGGACGGCCAGGTTCAGCTTGACGTCGGCATTGCGTTTGGTGAACTCGGCCAGCAGGCGGGGGAAGAAATAATCCCCGGCGCTGATCACGGCCACGTTCAGCGTGCCTCCGGAAATACCCTTGAGTCGCGCCATGGCGTCGTCGGCTTCGCGGAACTGTTCGAGGATCGCGCGGCTGTGGTGAAGCATCTCGTGGCCGGCCGACGTCAGGTAGATCTTCTTGCCGAGCTGCTCGAAAAGCGGCAGTCCCGCATGCTCCTCGAGCTGCTTGACCTGCGTGGAGACGGCCGGCTGGGTGAGGTAGAGCTCTTCGGCGGCGCGCGAAAAGCTGAGCCTCCGTGCGACGGTTTCAAATATTTTCAGTTGCCTGAGCGTCGCATTACGCATCATGGCGGATCTCCACCTATAAACGATCCTGAATTTATACAATAAATTTTTCTAACTTTCCCTAATCATTTTTCTGCCGCAGGATGCTTTCAACGTGCGCTAGTTCCGTAAGGTGCACGGGGGAGAAGGCAGCGGCAGGGTCTTCCCCTATAACCATCAGAACATTGGGAATCGCTTAACCATGATTCTTCGATCAGCTTCCTTACTTTTGCGGCCCGCAGGATGGGCGTGGCCGTATCCGGCGCAGCGGCGCCACGAACACGTTCCCTGACCGACCAAGTCCCCTCGCACCTTGCCTTGATTCAAGACACGGTGTGCCGCAGTCGATTAAGCAATCGACGAAGCAGTCGATGCAGCAGTTGATTACGCGCCGCACGAGCGCTGATACAAACATAACGGAGACAGACATGGCAAACGCAGCGACGGCACCGGCCGCTGGTCAGCCCAAGACGGGGTGGCACAACAATCGGTGGGCTCAACTCGCCATCGGCATCATCTGCATGGGCTTGGTCGCCAATCTGCAGTACGCATGGACTTTGTTCGTAGTCCCGATGGATGCAAAACATCATTGGGGTCAGGCGGCGATTCAAACCGCGTTCACCATTTTCATTGTCACGGAAACGTGGCTGGTGCCGCTCGAAGGCTGGCTCGTCGATAAATTCGGCCCGCGGCCCGTCGTGATCGGCGGTTCGATCTGCGCGGCGCTAGGCTGGATCATCGATGCAAATGCGACCAGCCTGGTCCATCTCTACATTGCGGCGGTGATTGCCGGCGTGGGCGCGGGTTGCGTGTACGGCACCTGCGTGGGCACCGCGCTCAAGTGGTTCCCGGACAAGCGCGGCCTCGCAGCCGGTTTGACGGCGGCAGGTTTCGGCGCGGGCGCGGCGGTCACGGTGATCCCCATCTCGAACATGATCCAGCGCTCCGGCTACGAGCACACCTTCGTGTTCTTCGGCATCTTCCAGGGCGTCTGCATCCTGTTGCTCGGCATGCTGCTGGTCCGTCCGAGGCCGCCGGCCCATGCCGTCCCGGCCAAGCGCGTGGTGGCGTCGAAGATCGACTACACGACGGGCCAGATGGTGCGCTCGCCGCTTTTCTGGGTGCTGTACATGATGTTCGTGTTCGTGGCGGCGGGCGGCGTGATCGCCACGGCGCAACTCGGTCCGATCGCGAAGGAATATGGCTTTGCCAAGATGCCGGTCAGCCTGCTCGGCGTGACCTTGCCGCTCCTGACCATGGCGCTGTCGATCGACAACCTGTGCAACGGTTTTACGCGTCCGCTCTGCGGCTGGGTCTCCGACAAGATCGGCCGCGAGAACACCATGTTCTTCATCTTCATCGGCGAAGGCGTTGCATTGCTCGGCCTGATGGAGTTCGGTCACAACCCGTACCTGTTCATGTTCTTCGCGGCCGTGACGTTCCTGTGCTGGGGTGAAATCTTCTCGATCTTCCCGGCCACCTGCGCCGATACCTTCGGCAGTAAATACGCCGCCGCCAACGCCGGTACGCTCTATACGGCGAAGGGCACGGCTTCCATGCTCGTGCCGCTTGCCTCGGTGCTGTCGGCCATCGGCTCATGGGATGCCGTGTTCATCGTGACGGCCACCATCTCGATTGCCGCCGGGCTGTGCGCGAAGTTTGTGCTGGCCCCCATGAGAAAGCGCTGGATCGACAACACGGTCGCCGAGTCGAGCCGGCTCGATTCCGCTGCGTTTCGGGCTGCCTGGCCAGACGCGCCGCGTAACTCGTCGGCGCAATGAACCGGAGTCCGATTGATGCGGTGCAGGGATTGAAGACGTCCGGCGTGTCGCTGCAGCAATTGCGCCTGTTCGTGATCCTTGCGCAGCATCGGAGTTTCACGCAGGCGGGCAACGCGCTCGGCGTCACGCAGTCGGCGGCGAGCCGCGGCATCAGGGAACTGGAGGACCTGCTGGAACTGAGGTTGTTCGACCGCACGACGCGTCAGGTCGCGCTCACCGATACCGGCCGCGCGCTGCTTCCGCGCATTGCGCTACTGGTCGATGAACTCGAAGCCGCGCTGCGTTTCGGGCGGCAGGTGGCCACGGCGGAGAGTGGCGCGGTGTCGATAGCGAGCAGTTCAAGCCTGGTCGCTTCGGTGCTGCCGGCGCTGCTCTCATCGTGCCGGGCGAGCTACCCCAATATTGCGCTGACGTTGCACGATGCGCCTGCACGCAAGGTGCTCGAGCTCGTGCGAGCCGGCGATGCCGACATGGGTGTGCTGACCGGTCCCCTGGAAGATAGTAATCCTCACGATCTCAGCGATTTATCGACGGAAATCCTTTTCTCCGATTCCCTCTGCGCGATCGTTCCCGCGCGGCATGCGTTGGCATCGCATGCCACGGTGCGATGGCGCGACCTGGACGGCGCGAGCCTGTTTCTTCTCGACGACGACGCCGGCAGTTTCGATGTCATCGCGCGTGCGCTCGATGAACACGGTGCATCGAATGTCAGGCTGCAGCGGCTGACCCAGGCCGCGAGCGTCGAGCATATGGTCGCGGCGGGACTTGGGCTTGGCATCCAGCCCATGCACGCAGGCGCAGCCTCGGCGCAAGCGCTGGTTCAACCGGTGCCGTTATGGCCGCCTGTGACGCGTCCCGTCGTGCTCGTCAAGCGGCGCGGCCGTACGTTGCAAGCCCAGGCGGCGCGTATCTGGACGCACGTCATTTCGTCCTATGATGAGCAACATAAGCCGCTGCAAATCGCCCACGCCTGACCCCGATCCACTGAGTATTCGAAGCGCGGCTCCCTGAAAAGAGTCGCGCTTTTTTCTTGCGCTTTCTTCGTTGTTATCCAATACTGAATCTAATATGTTGTATATCAGAAGAGCCGATAATCCAGGAGACGACAATGAAAATTTGCATTTACGGTGCCGGCGCGATCGGCGGTTATATGGGTGCGCAACTGGCCCGGGCTGGGGCGGATGTCAGTTTCGTCGCACGGGGGCCGCATCTGGCTGCCATGCAGGCGAACGGTGTACGCTTGCAGATCGATGGTGAGGAGCACACCGTCAAGGTCCGCTGCACGAACAATCCCGCGGAGCTTGGGGCACAGGATTACGTGGTGATTGCGCTCAAGGCGCATTCGGTGCCTGGCGTGGTCGACCTGATGCAACCGCTGCTTGGGCCGGATACTGCCGTGGTCACGGCGGTGAATGGTTTGCCGTACTGGTATTTCCACGAGCACGGCGGCGCGCTTGCCGGCACCACGCTGGAGAGCGTCGATCCGGGCGGCCGCCAATGGCAGGTCCTCGGGCCGGAGCGCGCAATAGGCTGCGTGCTGATTCCCGCAGCCGAAATTGCGGAGCCGGGCGTGATCCGTCATGTGTACGGCAAGAAATTTCCTATCGGCGAGCCGAGCGGGCTGGTCACGCCGCGGCTGCAGGCGTTCCACGACATCATGGGTGCCGCCGACATGGAAGCGCCGATGCGCGACAACATCCGTGACGAGATCTGGCTGAAGCTGTGGGGCAACCTCTGTTTCAACCCGATCAGTGCGCTGACGGGCGCCACGCTCGATGTGCTCACCAACGATCCTGCCGTGCGCGCGCTGTCACGCCGCATGATGGAGGAGGCGCAGGGCATTGCCGAGCAGCTCGGCGTTCATTTCCGTGTCGATGTGGAAAAGCGCATCAACGGTGCCGCGGCGGTCGGCGCCCACAAGACCTCGATGCTGATGGATTGCGAAGCCCGCCGGCCCATGGAGATCGATCCGATCGTGACCGTCGTGCAGGAAATTGGCCGCAAGCTTGCCGTCGACACGCCGATGATCGACGCCGTGCTCGCGCTGATCAAGCTGCGCGAAGGTGTCAACCAGGGCACGGCCAAGCCCGGTATCAAAACGATTGAATCCTTCACACGTTCACAAAAAGCCGCTTAAACTGCGAACACAGAAGGGCTGTTGTTTCTGATATATCACATACGAAATATGTTGCGTTGCATTGCGACGCAACATATACTGAAGGCTCTTGGAGTAAACCACTAGGAGCCGGAAATGAGCATCGCTTTATTAGTCGTGATCGGAATTGCCTTGTTGGCGGGCGGTGTGGGTGTGACGTTTGCACTGGCATCGGCGGTCCCGCAAGACGTGTTGCAGCGCGCGCAGGACAACGGTCGGTACGCCGGGCTGACGGCGGATGACCAGGGCGGCAGCACGGGTACACGGGCGACGACGGGCGTGCGGAACCTGGGACATCAAACCATCAATGCCATCTGATACAGAAGTTGCAGCAACCCCGGCCAATCTTCTTGAGCCGCGTGCGGAAGGTAAGCCTGCTGGCGTGACGCTTTCGCTGGCGCCGATCAACGCGACGGTTTCGTTGCGCGATCAGGCGTATGCGCGGCTGCGCCAGGCCATTTCGGAGGCGGACATTTATCGTTCGCGCGAAGAGATCCGGCTGGACGAGAAGGATTTGACGGAAGCGTTGGGCGTGAGTCGCACACCTATTCGCGAAGCCATGACGCTGCTCGAGCAGGAAGGGTTTCTGCGCACGGTGCCGCGTCGTGGGATTTATATCGTGCGCAAGACCAAGCACGAGATTGTCGAGATGATCAATATGTGGGCCGCGCTGGAAAGCATGGCGGCGAGGCTCGCGACGCAGCGCGCGACGGACGAAGAGATTGCTTCGTTGCGGCACATGTTTGACCATTTTCAGAATCAGGCGCCGGCTGAGCATATCGAAGAGTATTCGGAGGCGAATATTGCCTTCCATCAGGCGATTGTGCAGTTGAGCAAGTCGCAGATCATCTTCGATACGATCAAGAATATTTTCGTGCACGTGCGTGCGATCCGGAAGATGACGATTTCGCAAAGCGATCGGGCGGCGCGGTCGATTCAAGACCATATGAAGATCATCGAGGCGCTTGAAGCTCGGGATACCGAGTTGGTCGAGAGGCTGGTGCGTCAGCATTCGCTGGATCTCGCGGCGTTTGTCGAGGCTAATTGCGATTTTCTGGATTGAATGGGAGGGGCGCTGGCGCTGGGGGGCGGGGTTGGGCTTGGGTTGCCAGGTTCTTGCGTTGGCGGTCGGGGTTGGTGCCGGGGTGCCGGGTTCTAGCGTTAGCGGTCTGAGTCAGTGCCGGGTTGCTGCTTTCAGGGTTAGCGGTCTGCAAGAGTCGGATTTTCTCTTTATCACTATTAGCCACTGTGCGTGGCGGCACGTCATTTCTTTGTCCAAAGCGACAAAGAAACGAAGCAAAGAAAACGCTTTAACCGCACTACCCTAAGTGTCCACAGCGTGCAGTTCCCATTCATGGGTGCCCCAAAAGCACGGTGCTCGCCAGAGCGAAGGATGTGTGTGTGAAGCCCTCCTTCTCCGAACACGGATACCCACACGCTTCGCCACCAGTGACTGAACCTGCCCAAGGGGCACCCCGCGCTATCCGCGGAAAACCAGTCTCCGAATTAATATGCACTTCTAACCGCACCGTCTGCCACCAAGAACCTCAATCCTAAAATATGCATGAGGCCGTACGGATTCTGAGCAATAGTGCTTGCCCGAGAGCGTGCGGGGCGAAGCGTGTTCATGTCAGGATTCGCGAGAAGGAGGGGTTCACACATCCTTCGCTCTGGCGAGCACCGTGCTTTTGGGGCACCCATGAATTGGAATCGCACGCTGTGGACACTTAGGGTAGCGTGGTTTGAAAGCGTTTTCTTTGCTTCGTTTCTTTGTCGCTTTGGACAAAGAAATGACGCGCCGCCACGCGCAGTGGCTAATAGTGATAAAGAAATCAGCCAACACTAAACGCGCAAAGTCCTAGAAAGCAGCAACCCGGCCTGGACCCCGACCTCCACCACCACAAAATCCGCTGTCCCTCGCACTGCAGCAAAACCCGACGACATTCGCCATTGCGCGAGCATTTCCGGCCTACTGCATCGCACAACCCATCGCGTATCACGCAAAACCCATCGCGTATCACGCAAAACCCACCGTGTATCACGCAAAATCTCTTGACTAATACTGTGTATAGAATATTGTATATCACAGTGCTCGCACTTTAACCGGTGCCGCGAGGGGCCTCCCCATCTACAGAAAAGGAGGAAAACAGCCCATCATGTCCAGAGCAAGATGAAACCAGGCAACTCCGCAGCACTAAAACCCGGCACGCCCCGCAGGGCAATGCCGAAGGGCATCACAAGCATCACAAAAACCTGCTAAAGGTTAGGAGACAGGCATGAGCAAAGCCCTCGACGGGGTGCGTATCCTCGATTTCACGCACGTTCAATCAGGCCCGACCTGCACGCAACTGCTTGCATGGTTCGGCGCCGATGTCATCAAGGTCGAGCGCGCCGGCGCCGGGGATATCACGCGGGAGCAACTGCGCGATATCCCCGACGCCGACAGCCTCTACTTCACCATGCTCAACCACAACAAACGTTCGATCACCATCGATACGAAAAACCCGGACGGCAAGAAAGTCCTCGAGTCACTCGTGAAAAAATGCGACGTGCTGGTCGAGAACTTCGCCCCCGGCGCACTCGACCGCATGGGCTTCACGTGGGAACGCATCCAGGAACTGAACCCCAGGATGATCGTGGCATCGGTGAAAGGCTTCGGACCCGGCCCCTACGAAGACTGCAAGGTCTACGAAAACGTCGCGCAGTGCGCAGGCGGCGCAGCATCCACCACAGGTTTCGACGACGGCCCGCCAGTCGTCAGCGGCGCGCAAATCGGCGACTCAGGCACAGGCCTGCACCTCGCGCTCGGCATTGTCACCGCCCTCTATCAACGCAACGCCACCGGCCGCGGCCAGAAGGTGCTCGCCGCCATGCAGGACGGCGTGCTCAACCTCTGCCGCGTGAAGCTGCGCGACCAGCAACGCCTCGAGCGCACCGGCACCATGAAGGAATATCCGCAGTACCCCAACGGCACGTTTGGCGAGGCCGTGCCGCGCGCCGGCAACGCATCGGGCGGCGGGCAGCCGGGCTGGATCCTGAAGTGCAAAGGCTGGGAAACCGACCCGAACGCCTACATCTACTTCATCACGCAAGCGCCAGTCTGGGGCGAGATCTGCAAGGTGATCGGCAAGGAAGAATGGATCGACCATCCCGACTTCCGCACACCGGCCGCAAGGCTTCCGCATCTCAAGGGCATCTTCGCCGAGATCGAACAATGGACCATGACCAAGACCAAGTTCGAAGCCATGGAGATCCTGAACCAACACGATATTCCGTGCGGCCCGATCCTTTCAATGAAGGAAATTGCCGAAGACCCGTCGCTGCGCAAAACCGGCACGATCGTCGAAGTGGACCATCCGGTGCGCGGCAAATACCTGACCGTAGGCAACCCGATCAAGCTCTCCGATAGCCCAACCGACGTCGTGCGTTCACCCCTGCTGGGCGAGCATACCGACGAAGTGATGGCGGAACTTGGGTACTCGCCCGACCAGATCGCGACGTTGCGAAGCCTCGGCGCGATCTAGGCCACGGCCGTGCTTGGCGCCCCTTGAAGGCGCGCATGACTGCTGGCTCCGGCTGCCGTTTTTCAAAGACGGCAGCGCTACTTCTTCAGGGCTTTCAACGTGGCTAACTGGATACGTTTTTCCCGCGCCGATGGCGTGGAGGGCTTCGGCACGCTGTCGGAAGACGGCAGGAGCGTGATGCAATGCGAGTGTTCTCCCTTTGATCGCATAGAGCCGACGGGCAAGGAACTGGGCATCGACGAAGTCACGCTGCTGGCGCCTTGCCAGCCGGGCAAGATCGTTGCGCTCTGGAACAATTTCTACGCGCTGTCGAAGAAGCTCGATAAAGCGCCGCCCAAACATCCGCTGTTCCTGATCAAACCCGCACGGTCGGTGATAGGCACCCAGGAGGCGATACGCCGGCCGGTCAGCTACGACGGCAAGATCGCTTACGAAGGCGAGCTCGGCATCGTGATCGGCAGGCGCTGCTCGTCGGTATCGGTGGAAGAAGCCGAGGCCGCGATCTTCGGCTACACGTGCGTCAACGACGTCACGGCAGGTGAACTCCTGCAGGAAGATCCGAACTTTCCGCAATGGTGCCGCGCGAAGGGATTCGATACATTCGGATGCCTCGGACCCACGATCGCAACCGGATTCGACTGGCGTGCGGCGCGCGTGATCACCACGCTCGACGGCGTCGAGCGGCAGAACTATCCGCTCGACGACATGATCTTCACGCCCGCCGAACAGGTCAGCCTGATCTCGCACGACATGACGCTCGAACCCGGCGATGTGATCGCGTGCGGTACATCGCTCGGGATCGGATCGATCAGGGACGGCGCCGAGGTGTGCGTCTCGATCGAAGGTATCGGGACCCTGGTCAATCGCTTGCTCTGATGCGGAGACATCAATGCTCGACGGTGCGTTGTGTGCGTTCGCCGTGATGGCGTCGATGCAAAGCCTGAAGGCGCCGGGCGCAGTCTCGCCCACCCGGCGGCAAGCTCTACGCGATGCGACGGGCGTCGGGGCGGCGGTGATCGTGGCTTACGGCATGGCGACGGGCTTCGACTCGACGCTCGTCGCGCTCGCCATCGCGGCGTTCGCGATGCTGACGCCCCGGTTGGGCAGGACCACGCCCGCGTCGCTGCAAAGTGCGCTGGCGCTGGCCGCGCTTGCGTCGGCATCGGCAGATCGCGTGCTCGGCTTCGACCCGGGCGCGTCACTCGAGTGGAACGCGCTGGGTGGCATCGCGGCGATTGCGTTTGCGCTCGTGCTGGGTCGCGTACGCTTCGGGGTATCGAATGCAAAACTGATGAGCACGATGCACTTCGCCTGCGCCGCGTTGTGCACAGTGATTGCATATACGGCAGGGTTCGAAGGCGGCGCGGTGGCGGTCGTGATCATCGGCGCGATGGTCGCGTTGATCGGCGCTTACCTCGCAATGGCGATGGCCGATCGCGCGTATCCGGTTTTTATCGCTGCATTGAACGGGTATGCCGCGTGTTCTGTTGTTGCGGCCGGGGTCGGGCTGGCAAACGGCGCGCTGGTGGTGACCGGCGTGGCGCTCGTGCTGGGATGCGTGGTGACGGGCACGAGTGTCAGGCCGTCGGGTGCGCGCAGCGAGAAATAGGGCGGCAGGCTTGTGCCATGGGGTGACTGGATAGCGTGCTTCGGCACGCTATCTGCGTTTCGAGGCTGAGTTTTGTTGAGCGGAAGGCATCGGGCATGCAAGGAGGGGTACGAGCGTGCCGGTATGAGGCAGGCGCGATACCATAGCGGCGCGCCGCCAGATAACGAGGCCGCGTCCGGTAAGGTTCATGTCCTTCAAGTTCGTTTAGCCCGTCAGCCCACAAGCCGCCTTAGCCGATGATCGACGACACACGCAGCAACGCGGCACAGGCAGCACCTGCTCATGCATCGCGCTCTCGCCGGCACACGCTTGTGCTGGCCGCGGGTTTGTCATTCGGCAGCGCTATCGCACTTGGCCTTACACGTTTCTCCTACGCACTGCTGTTGCCGGCAATGAAAGCCGATCTTGGCTGGAACTTCGCGCAAGCCGGTGCGATGAACACCGCCAATGCGCTGGGTTACCTGCTTGGCGCGCTCGCATTTCCATGGGTATCGCGTCGATGGCCCGTGGGCCCGTGTTTCATCGCGGGATGCATCCTGACGGCTGCATTGATGACCCTCGGCGGTCTGGTTTCCGACACCCATGCATTGCTTGCACAACGTGTTGTCACCGGGATCAGCAGTGCGTTGATCTTTGTCGGCGGCGGGGTGTTGGCAGCACGTCTTGCATCGGCCGATCCACGCGATGCGGGTCTGGTGCTCGGGCTCTACTACGGTGGCGCGGGCAGCGGGATAGTCGTCGCAGCGCTGCTGGTGCCCATGACCACGTTCAGCGGTCCGCATGGCTGGCAATGGGCCTGGTTCGCCTTGGCGGCAGCTTGTGCGCTGGCTTCCATTGCCGCGATTGCCGTCGCTCGCAGGATCGACCATGGTGAACCTGCGCCGGCGGTTCCTGCTGCACATACCACATCGCCGTTGCGTCTAGGCGCTTTGCCCTGGCGACGTTTCGGTTTCATGCTGGCCGGTTACGCGCTGTTTGGCGTGGGTTATATCGGCTACATGACCTTCCTGATTGCGTTGCTTCGTGCGGCCGGCATGAGCGCGGCCGTGGTAACCGCGTTCTACGTGCTGCTCGGTCTGGCGACTATCGTCTCGGCCCGCCTTTGGTCCGGGCTGCTCAACCGCATGAGCGGAGGCCAGGCGCTGGCGGTGTTTAACGCGGTCCTCGCGTTTGCGACCTTGATGCCTGCATTGTTCACGCAACCGGCGGTGGCGTTCGTATCGGGTGCCTTATTTGGCGCGACGTTTTTGTCGGCGGTGGCGTCGACTACGGCGTTCGTCCGGCACAATCTTCCGGCCGTGCAATGGACCCGCGGGATCGGCGTGTTCACGATCGTATTCGCTGTGGGACAGATCGTCGGGCCGATAATCATTGGATGGATATCGGATGGCGCAGGGCTCGCTCGCGGGCTCGTGTATTCATCTATCCTGCTTGCGGCAGGCGCTGTTCTCGCGATGTTGCAGAAACCACTGCACGCTTGAGCGCGCTGTAAAGTGCTATCCGTTGCTGCGAGCTTTAAGATGGAGAATACTTGGCATAGCTTAGTTATATTCCAGTATAAAAAATCGCCCGGCGCATTTAAGCGATGAGCGATTTCTTGAGTCCCTGCGTCAAGCAATCAGTCGACGGCGCTGCCGATCAAATCCTAGTGACCAAAATAGATTGAATGCTGGTCGCTACTGGAAGCCGGTGCGATGCTGGTCCGAACACCTGACGCCGATGTACCGCTGTTCGATGGACCATACGCTTGTGCCGTTACTCCGTTAGACGCATCAACACGTTGCTGCGCGGCTTGCAGCGCTTCGGGATAGTAATTGTCGTTGGCAGCCGGGTTATAGCCGGCTTGTTCGAGCTGGGTCAACTGAGCGCGAACTTCCGCGCGCGTCACGGGCGCGTCGTTATCCTGGGCAAACGCAAATGAAGGAGCGGCGAGCGCAGAGGCAATCAGCAGGGCGGAAAGAAGCGACTTGGTCATGATGAACCTCCAGAGTTTGTTTTCGATCTCGGAAGACGTTGAGACTGAGTACCCGTGTCTGCATGCGCTTCTGATGAAAACAAGTCTAGGCCGCCTATCGACCGTTTTAAACGATAGTTTCGGCGAAAGATATTTTCCGTTGCGGCAACAATAAGCCCGTTTCCCTGGGGTGGTGCATATGTGTCAGCCTATTTCGGTAATAAATCGGTGAGTTAAACGGTCGCCAAACGAACCAGCAATAAATGCCGGCAATCATGCGTTTGCCGCGACCCGACCCGCGCGAGTCAGGGCACCTCTTTCACATAACAGGGGTATTGCGCTTTCTGCGTGCGGGCTGCATGAAGATCGATCGTGACAACGCGTAGCGGCGTTGCTTCGTTTGTTTCCTCAAGCAAAACACCGTCAGGCGAGACCACGAATCCGGCTCCTCCAAACTGTTGGCCGAGCGCGCCCTGACCATGCCGGTTCGAACTGACGAACCACGCACCTGACACAATGGCTGCCATGGTGCCCGCCGTTTTCCATCGCGCCAGTGACGTTCCGCTCGCGCGTGGCGTCACGATGAGGTCGGCGCCGTCGCGACCATAAGCTCGCGCGCGGTCGTTGAAGAACAACTCGGTGCAGAGCAGAACCCCCACCTTGACCTGCCCGACTTGCACGCAGTCGAATCCACCGGCACCGCGGTCGTACCATGCTTCCTCAAAGAAGCCTGGCTCCTGCGGGAAGTACTTCTTATGGTGGATCGTGCGATACGCATTCGATTCCAGCACAAATGCCTCGTTGGCAAGACGGCCGTCGAACGCAACCGGACGCGATGAAATCACCGCCGCCGCGCCCAGACCGCGCAATGCATCGAGCGCGTGCTCATGCAGCGCGATGCTGCGCTGCGCGGCTTGCGCGTCGAAGTTCGCACGCTCTGCAAGCCACGGGCCGAACGGCATTTCGTTGGTCACCAGAATGTCGGGACGGGCACTTTCCATGGAACGGTGAATGGCATCCCATGCCGGTCCGGCCGGTTGCAATCCCTCGGGCCACTGTACATACGCAATGCGGGCAGTTGTCATGACGAAGCGGTCGATGTGATCCAGGCAGGGTTACCGGGACGCGCGAAAGTGCTCGACGAGGAAGTCGATGAACGCACGCATACGCGCGGGTTGATTGCGGCGGCTTGGATAGTAGACAAACAAGTCCGCCGGAGGCAGCAGGAAGTCGGGCAGCACAACTTTCAGCCGGCCGCTTTCCAGGTATTTCGCGAGGTCCCACTCCGAGCGGATCGAGATGCCGTGTCCGTCGAGCGCCCATCCGAGCACGATGTCGCCGTCGTTACTCGAGAGTCCGCCGTTCACCTTGACCGACACCGTCTCGCCGTCGCGCGTGAAGCGCCAGACGCCGTAGGCGTCGTCGTTCTGGCGGTGAAGGATCGTCCGGTGGCGCGCAAGATCTGCAAGCGCGGCAGGGTTGCCGTGCCGCTGCAGATACGCCGGCGATGCACACAGGAAGCGCCGGTTCGACATGATGCGTCGCGCGTTGAGGCGCGTGTCGGGTAGCGCCCCGAAGCGGATGGCGAGATCGAAACCCTGCTCGACAATATCCACTGGCCGGTCCGTCACATCCAGTTGAACCTCGACCTGCGGATAACGCTGCACGAACGCAGAGACGAGCGGCGCGATGGTGGTGCGGCCAAAGCCGAGAGAGGCGTTCACGCGCAATATGCCGCGGGGTGCTTCGCGGCTGCGTGACACGGCGTCTTCCATCTCGCTCACAGCGGCAAGAATACGCGTAGCGTGCCGCAGATACGTGTCGCCCTCGTCAGTGAGGCTCGCGCTGCGCGTAGTGCGGTTCACTAGCCTCACGCCCAACCGTTGCTCCATCAGCGCGAGCCGCCGGGTGGCGGCCGGTGGGGTGAGATCAAGCGCACGCGCGGCAGCCGACAAGCTGCCCAGGCGCGCAAGCTGGACGAAAAACTCGAGATCGGAGGTGACGTCGTTCTTCACTTAAACTGAATAGTGTTTGTGAGTGGTATGAGTCAACGGCCCATGATTCCGGTCGACCGGCTCAGCGCTTTACCTGAGACATCGCTGTGAAATCCCGCTCACCCGACGCCGACTCGAAGTGTACAAGAACCCCTGAACCTGACCATAATGTTGCGCCGGGGGCGGCTGCAACGGACATCGTGAACTTCGATCGCGATTTAAAACACATAGTCCAAATTTAGAATTTCGGTATAATTCGGCAAAATCGAGTTGCCCCGTGAAATCTTTTTTGCCTCCAACGACACAACTGCAACCCGGTACATAACGCTCCGAATTAAGACACATCGTCCGGCATGCCAAGAAACAAACAGAAGTCCGAGCAGGAGTCTTTACTCGAGCAAGTGCAGTGCATTGCTGAAGGCTTGGGCGAGATGTTTGCGCCTTTCACAGAGGTAGTGGTGCACGACCTGCGCTCGCCCGAGCATGCCATTCTCGCGATCCACAACAATCTGTCCGGGCGGCGCGTGGGTGAGCCTGCCACCGAACTCGGCCTCGCCCGAATTCAGGATCAGGATTTTCCTCAGCTCCTTGCCAACTATCCGAATCGATTCGCCGATGGCAGATCGGCGAAGAGTACTTCGATCGGCATCAGGGATTCGTCGGGCCGCTATATTGCGGCGCTCTGCATGAACGTGGACGTGACGCTTTTTCGCGGGATGCAAGGAATGCTGGAGCAGTTCTGCAGCACGTCGGCGGCACCGGTCAAAGAGTCACTTGACCCGACGAACGCAGATGCCATTCGCGCGCGCATCGACCGCTTTGCGATGAATCTGGCGACCACCTCGCGCTCACTCAAGACAGAACATCGCCGAGCGTTATTGCAAGAGCTGAGAGATGAGGGTTTCCTGGAAGTGCGCCGTTCAATGGAGATCGTTGCGCAACACCTGGGGGTATCTAGGGCGACGGTATATAACGACGCTAAATAACGTTTAGCTACTTCTTGTCGACGCCAAAGATGATAAGGACTTCTTCATAGTCTTTCGCCGCACTGACATTGCGGCGCCCGCCTTTCAGCCAGAGACGCTTGTCAACCGCCGACGCCTCCAGGGCCGTGACAGAGGCCGCGCGTTTCCCAGACGCGAGAGCGGCCGAGAGTCCCGTAACGCCTGCGCCAGTACAACTACTGGGCCGCTCCATCAACGGGCTCTTCCAGAGCGCCTCCGAAGTGGATTACGGAATTCAGCCCGTATTTCCAGATCGAACGCGCTCTTTTCCGGCGGCGCAGGTTCGCGCTAACCGTTCAGATCAATCAGTACGCTCTTGGAGCGAAGGTTGGCTTCGAATGCTTGCCGCCCAAGATCCTTGCCCAAGCCTGAGCGCTTGTAGCCGCCAGTGGGAATGATGAAGTCGGATGAGCGGCCGTAGCGATTGACCCAGACGTTGCCTGCTTCTATCCCTCGCACCAGTCTCAAAGCGCGGCCGAGATCGGCTGTGTGCACACCGGCGGCGAGACCATAGTCTTCGTGCTGAGCGAGTTCCAATGCCTCCTCTTCGTCTTCGAACGTCTCCACTGTCAGGACCGGACCGAATACTTCTTCACGGACGATTTCCGAGTCGCGAGCCACACTGCTCAGAATGCTCGGCGCAACGAAGGCACCGCCGATTGGGGCGTCTGCCCGCCCACCCCCGCAATGGAGCTGAGCGCCGGCGGACACGGCTCGCTGCAGGATACCGTCGATACGGGTCGCTTGAGCTTCACTGATGATGGGCGATAAGGTGGTGCTCGCGGACCAGGTGGCCCCGGCTCGCAAGCCATTGAAAATGGGGATCAGCCGACCCAGTATTGCTTCGGCGAGGGGGCGCTGGATCAGCAAGCGAGAGCCTGCGTTGCACACCTGGCCCGCGTTGCCGGTGATGCCCATGACGATACGACGCGCCACGGCATCGAGGTCGGGAACGTCGGAGAAAACCACTTGAGGGCTTTTCCCGCCAAGCTCAAGCGTCACCGGCTTGATGCCCGTTTCCGCACACGCGGCCATGATCGAAGCGCCGGAGCGGGTCGAGCCGGTGAACGACACCTTACCGATGCGCGGGTGTCTCACAAGCGCGTCACCGGTGATGCGGCCATCCCCCTGGACTACGTTAAAGATGCCGGCCGGCACGCCAGCCTGGACGGCCAGTTGCGCCAGACGCAGTACCGAGAAAGGCGTCATCTCGGACGGCTTGATAACGACCGCGTTACCCGCGGCCAGCGCCGGTGCAATTTTCCAGGTTGCAAGCACCAGCGGGAAATTCCAGGGGACGATACCTGCCACGACGCCGATCGGCTCGGTAAGCGTCATGCCCAGCAGCGACGGGGAGGTCGCGGCAACTTCGCCACCGTACTTGTCTGCAAGTTCCGCAAAGAAGCGGATGCACTCGGCGGTATAGGGCACATCCCACGCGGTTGCATCGCGTACAGGGCGCGTGGATCCCACGGCTTCGAGGGGGGCCAGGGTGGCAACGTCCTGTTCCACCAGGTCGGCAAACCGGCGCAGAACGCGCGCACGGTCGCGCGGCGGTAATTTCCCCCAGCCGCTTTGACGTTGCGAGCGCCATGCGCTCTGCACGGCGCGGTCAACCAGCTCCGAATTTGCTACGGGCATCTGGGCGTAGCGAACATGGTCGGACGGGCGAGAGACCGGCAGATAATCACTTCCGGGGCCGCCGTTTACGATTTCGCCGTCGATGAAATGGCCGTTGGGAATCACCAGTGCATCAGGGTCAAAGCTTTCCATGTAGATTTCCCCAGAGGAGGTAAAGACGATGCGTCCTATGCTAAGTCCGAGCGCACAGCAGATGTCGCGGAATAAATTCCCGTGTCGGCATTAGTCAGTGGTTTTTGCGAGCAGAACTATCGACTTCTCCGCTATTGACCCGGTTGGCCGCTTTCCAGTGTTCAACTGGCCGGGCCGGACCCTGGGAAGCTGCCGGATATCAGGTTTGGAACAATATGCTGATCGGCAGGGGCAATCGGCATGCCGTTGTTACAAACGCCCCATTTTTGATAATGACCCGGAATCACGTCATGCTTAAATGAACTGGCGCCGAATTGGAGCACGGCGCCCCCGTACTATCCGAATATGAAACTGGAGTAGTTTGATGCCTGCCCCCTTAATGAAGATTGAAGCGACATCGTCCTTGCCTGACCAGGCGGATGTCGTTGTCATCGGTGGAGGAATCGTCGGTGTTTGCTCAGCGTACTATCTGGCGCGACGCGGCATACGTGTCGCGCTTGTCGAGAAGGGGCTGGTAGGGGCCGAGCAATCAAGCCGGAACTGGGGCTGGTGCCGTCAGCAGAACCGTGATGGCCGCGAATTGCCAATCGCCACGCGCAGTCTTTCGTTGTGGGAAAGCTTTGCAGAAGAGATTGGCGAAAGCACCGGCTTCAAGAGATGCGGGCTCCTGTACCTAAGCAACAACGAAGCGGAAATTGAGCAGTGGGCCAACTGGCGTGACTTTGCGCGGACGGTGGGCGTCATCACGAACATGCTCAGCACCTCGGACGCAAAAGACTATGGACGCGCAACGGGCCAGACATGGAAGGGCGGCGTGTTTTCACCCTCGGATGGCACGGCAGACCCGGGCATCGCCGTACCCGTTATTGCGAAAGGGGTCATCAAAGCCGGCGGGACGGTACATCAGATGTGCGCGGCACGCGGGCTCGAAATGGAAGCCGGCCGGGTAAGCGGTGTCATTACTGAAAAGGGCACCATTCGCACAAGGGCCGTTGTATTGGCGGGTGGCGCGTGGGCATCGTCGTTCTGCCGGCAACTTGGCATTCGATTTCCGCAGGCATCGGTAAGATCGTCAATCCTTTCGGTCGCTCCCGGCGGCCATGATCTTCCAGGTGCACTGCATACGGCGGATGTTTCGGTGACCCGTCGCCTGGACGGCAGCCATACTCTTGCCATCAGCGGTCTTGCCAAAGTGGACCCGACGCTTCAGCAATTGCGCTTTTCGAAGGACTTCATGCCCATGTTCGCCAAGCGGCGAGCGAGTCTCGCGCTGGGCGACCTGACCGGCTGGCGGTCCGGACATGAGACGCTCGCAAAATGGCGCCTCGACGCGCCGACTCCCATGGAAAGGAATCGCATCCTGGACCCGGCGCCCGACCGTGGCGTGGTTGACGAAACGCTGCGCCGGGCGAGGAGACTTCTGCCTGCCTTGGGCGCAGTGGGAATAGCACACGCGTGGGCCGGCTATATCGACAGCACGCCGGATGGCGTACCTGCTATTGGTGAAATTCACACGCATCCCGGTTTGTTTCTTGCCGCCGGATTCAGTGGACACGGCTTCGGCATTGGCCCTGGGGCCGGGCATCTGGTGGCCGATCTTGTCACCAACGCAACGCCAATTGTCGACCCGAAACCGTATCATCCCGATCGTCTCGCCAAATCGGTCAGAGGGAAGGTCGCCGAATTCTAAGCTCGACTGGCATCGCCCACATCACAAACCACAACGTCGACGCACCCTCGACAAAGCGCGCAGATGGCGCTTTATGGTTTGGCTTTTTTGGCGCGCAAAAAAATGATTGCGATTCCTCATGAGTTCGTCAACGGGACGTCAACTCAGAGAATTTCGCGAGATCGATGTTGCCTCCGCTGACGATGACGCCCACACGTTTTCCGGCGAGTTGATCCTTCATTTGCCTCGCTGCCGCCAGGCCCAGGCAACCCGTGGGTTCCACGATAATTTTCATTCTTGCGGCAAAGAACTTCATGCAATTGATGAGTTCCTGATCACCGGCGGTGAGAATGTCACGCACGCCCTTTTGAATGAGCGGAAAGGTGTAATTCCCCAGATGCTGGGTCTGGGCGCCATCGGCAATCGTCACCGGCGTGTCGATGTGGACGATGCTGCCGGTTCGGAAGGACTGTTGGCCGTCATTGCCGGACTCGGGCTCGACTCCATACAACGCGGTATCCGGCGACATGGCCCCTTTGGATAGAGACGTGCCCGCGAGCAGTCCGCCGCCTCCCAATGGGACAAACAGCGCATCAAGCTGACCCACTTCCTCAAAAAGCTCATACGCGGCCGTACCTTGCCCCGCGATCACGTCAGGATGGTCGTAAGGCGGGATAAGAGTCAGGCCATGTTTTGCTGCAAGTTCCCGCCCGATCTGTTCCCTGTCTTCCTTGTACCGGTCGTAGATAACCACGTTGCCGCCATAGCCCTTGGTCGCGGCAACTTTTGCTGCGGGAGCGTCATGCGGCATCACGATAGTTGCCGGCATGTTAAGGAGTCCTGCTGCCAGTGCGATCGCTTGTGCGTGATTCCCGGAAGAAAAGGCCACCACTCCCGCTTTGCGCTGGGTCTCGCTAAAGCGGGAAAGCGCGTTGAAAGCCCCGCGAAATTTGAAGGCGCCCATGCGCTGCAGGTTCTCGCACTTGAAGAACACTTCTGCTCCAAGCTCTTCACTGATCGTTCGGGAAGTCAGCACCGGAGTTCTATGGGCATAGCCGTTGATGCGTCCGTTCGCTGCCGTGATGTCGTTGAAAGTGGGGAGGGGTAGCAAGTTGTCCATGGCCTTTCGATACGAGAGATGATCCTTGGCACTGTGGGGAAAACAATGCCGGCGACGCTAGAAAATAGAGCAAATACAGTTTGTCCAAAAATATACAGACTGTCAAATTTTTCGCCACAAGCAGCATTCGTGGCGAGAATAGAAAGATCGTCCTATGCAGTAACCGCGGATCTCGCCACAGTAAAGTCATCGTGAGGATTTCCGGCGATTTGCCACCATTAATTTGCCACCGTATTTTCCACCATCAACCAGGCTACCGGGTAATGCCGGGCTCTCCCCGGCCGCTCCATTGGGGCAGGGCGGCACGGATCAAAAGAGGACTTCATGACATTTCTCTACAAGGCCGATCCCTCACGCGGCCAGCAATGGGCAAAGCTCTTCGCCGAGCGCGCACCGGAGGTCGGGTTCCGCGTGTGGCCCGATCTGGGCGACGCCCGCGAGGTGCGGTATCTCGCTGCATGGGCGCCACCTGAGGACCTCCATACGCTCCTGCCCAACGTCGAAGTCGTCTTCTCGACCGGTGCAGGCATTGACCAGTTCGATCTTTCGCTGGTGCCGCCGCATATTCCCGTGGTCCGCATGGTGGAGCCGGGCATTGTCGAAGGCATGGTCGAATATGTCACGCAGGCGGTACTGAGTCTGCACCGCGATATCTTTACCTATGGCCGCCAGCAGGCCGCGCACGAGTGGGGGCCGCTGCCGGTGCTGTCCGCGAGCGAGCGGCGTGTAGGCGTGTTGGGGCTGGGCATGCTGGGGCAGGCCGTGCTCGAGCGGCTCAAGCTGTTCAACTTTCGCTGCGCCGGGTGGAGCCGGACGCCGCGCGACATCGACGGGGTGGAATGCTTTGCCGGTCACGAGGCGCTGGCGCCTTTCCTTGCGCGCACCGATGTGCTGATCTGCCTGTTGCCGCTAACGTCCGCCACGCGCGGCATCCTGGACAAACGCCTGCTGTCGGGGTTGCCGCGCGGTGCAGCGCTGATCAATGTCGGGCGTGGCGGGCACCTGAACCAGGAGGACCTGCTGGACCTGCTTCACAGCGGGCATCTTTCGCAGGCGATCCTCGATGTGACCGACCCCGAGCCGTTACCGCCCACGCATCCGCTCTGGACGCATCCGTGTGTGCGCATCACGCCGCACATCGCCAGCGCCACACGGCCGGATACGGCAGTCGAGGTGGTGCTGGAGAACCTGCGCCGTCATCGTGAAGGCCGGCCGATGATCGGCCAGATCGACCGGGGGCAAGGCTACTGAGCTGGTGCTGCGGCCACGCTGAAAGTCATTCGATTGCATGAAGCCCCCGTTTTGGAGTTGGCAATGAAAGGGGCATACCCGTCCGCAAGGTCGCCAACCCATCCTTGGCGGAAGGTGCAGCCGTTCAAGTACGCGTGCTCCTGTTGAATCCACCGTCTTCATTCGTGATCTCTTTTTTAGAGCGCCCCCGGACAATAATTGTTCTTGCGGCGCCGTTTTTTGTTATGGAAATATGAGGGGATCAACGAGCTGGCTTGAACGTAAGGCCGCCGATTGATCTGACCGCCTTCGCTGAATACCGGACGGTATGCGCAAGAAGGAGGTCGGCCCCTTACGAGGGCATTTCGATTCACCCGCTACTCAACAAGTCGGCACACGCACGTGCCGGCATCGTGCTCTCTGGCGGATGCCGGTCCGGCACACTTGTCGACCACGGTGGCAACCGCAACGATTGATGTGGTAATAGCATCTGGCAAGGCGATTCCAGATGTGACTGCGCATGGTTGACTCTGGTTGAAGTCTCTCGCTCGGGAACATCCGGTCCAGACCGGATCCGGGGACCAGTCCGGGCGGGTCATTGATGTAGAGAGAAAAATAAATGGTTGCGATTGCGAGGCGTCACGTCATCTTGCTGCTGGCCTTTGGCCTGCTTTCCATTTTCAAACCGGATGATGCGAACGCCGCAGGTTGCTGGAGTGCACCGTATAGCTGTCATCCTGGCGGCGACATCAACCCGGCTACCGCCGCCACTTACGAGGCCAGGTACATGGCCTATGCCGAGCTGGCCTGGCGGGACTTCATCGCGTTGAACTTCCCGGTGGCAACGAGCCCGCAGGGAAAGCCGGAACCGGCGCCAAGCAGGGAGCACGGACTGGACTATCACGGCGGGGACTACACCGCCGTCTGGCAAACCTGGCCGGAGGCACGGGACATCTTCCTGCCGGGGGCTGCCGCGCCGGCCGCGTTCGGCGCAGGTCACCAGACCCCGGCAACCTGTCTCAGGCCGGATGCGTCGGGGCGGCTTGAACTGACTGACAGGATCGTGCTCGACGAGTATGTACAGGCCAACCGGATGGGACCGGTGATCGACAAGCAGGGGCAATATGTCAGGTATGGCTTGAGCTTCAACAAACCGATATTCGACTACATCACGGCTCACCAGCTCTATTCCACCGAAGGCCAGGCCGCGATGGATGTGAACAACCCGGACCGTGACAAGCAGACGGTCCGGTTCCCGGCCGGCCAATATTCCGGCAACGACGATCCTGCAATGACAGGATCCATTTTTGTCAAATCGTCCTGGAAGATACTGGACGCTTCGGACAACAAGTCGAGTTTTTACCGGACCCAGGCCTATGTCTACGATGAAGCCGGCGGTGCATTCGCTGATGAACCCACGGTCAGGGAGCAGTGCTCGCTGAAGCCGATCGGACTCGTTGGCTTTCATATCGTCCATCTGACGAGGTCGGCGCCGCAATGGGTATGGGCCACATTCGAACATGTCGACAACGGACCCTGGCTCAACGATTTCACCTCCACGCTCAAGCGTGACTACAGTTTTTTTGATGCATCCAAATGTCCGGCATCGGGTCCGGCGTCGGGCGGAGTGCCGAGCTGCGTGTTCGATACCGTACCGGCTGAGCCATGGAATCCGCAGCGGCCCGGCCAGACGCCGACGCAGCTCGTACGCCTGGCTGCCCCGGGCAAGCTTGCGCTGGCCGTCAACGAGCAATACAACAACCGGGTCAAGAGGACCTATCCGGATAGCGTCTGGGCTAACTACTTCCTGGTCGATGTCCAGTTCCCGACCAACGTAAAGACCGTGGGCGGCGTGCAGGGTGCCGCTGTCCCGAATCCCGCCTACCCGGACGGAATGCCGGCCACGTCATTCCTGTCGAACTCGACCATGGAGACGTATATCCCGGGGTTCTTCCACGGTGAGATCACGCCAAGCGGCAACCCGATTCCACCGGGCGACCAGATGCGGACCATACCGCCAACGGGGGCGGTGATGCCCTTCTCTTCGACAGGGCCGCACACGGTGTCGGGCGGCGCCGATCGCACGACGTCGAGTTGCGTCAGTTGCCACTCGGATGCTTCCATGACCACCGGCTCGTCCAGCGATTTCGTGTTTTCGCTGAGCCGGGCGCAAAGCAAAGGCAAGCTCAACCCGAGCACATCCGGCGCGAAATCGGGTGGTGCTGCCGACGCTGGAGTACTCACAGGACATGAAGCGTCCTCAGTCGTCGACTACGTGATGGGGACCAGCAGGTAGTAGGAGCCGGCGGGGAAATAGTTGGGTGGAAATTGCGGGCGAATGTTGAATAACAGCAAGAAGGTCAAGGGACCAGGCATGATAAAAATCAGTCGCAGAGACGTATTGAAAACCGCGGGTACGATTGGTGGTGCGCTGCTGGCGCCGGGGCTGCCGCTCTGGAGTCTGGCCGAGGCGGCGCCGCGCGAGCGGGCGCCCGCCGGCTTCGTCAATTTGTCATCGGCACTGCTCGGTATTGACGCGGGTGTTCTGAATCCGGCGATCCGGCCAGATGATGTATCGATGGCAGACGTGTTCTATGGCCTCACCGTACTGGCCGGAAAGGACAGCATTAAAAACCTGCTCGCCGCTTATGACGTGATGGAGAAACAGCACCGCAGGCCCGATCAGATCGCGCAAGTTTTGCTGGCCTCCGGGGACGGCCCCAATACCAGCTTGAATGGTGCTTTTTCCCGCCTGATCACACTGATGTGGCTCTACGGTTCCTGGTACGGCGGCACTGAAATAGAAAATATCTCCACGTCGGCAAGCGGGATCGCCGCTGACTACCAAAAGAATTTCGTCATTTCCAGCCGCGCCTACAAGAACGCCTGGATCTGGCGCATCGCCCAGACACATCCAATGGGTTTCAGCCAGTTCAGCTTCGGTAGCTGGGCAAGTGCCCCGCCGTCGCTCGCCGATTACGGAATCAGTCTCGCGTAAAACGCGGCGCCGTCTTTAAACATGGGGAATCGAAGATGCCTGAGTATGACGTGATAATTGTCGGGACCGGTCACGCGGGTGCCTTCATGGCTTACGAGCTGGGAAGCAAGGGAAAGAAGGTGCTGATGCTGGAGGCGGGCCCGGCTACGCCGCGGCATCGGGAAGACTATATGGAGTCTTTCTATCTTGCCGGATTCAAGTCGCCGGAATCGCCGTATCCGCCGGACGCCAATAACAATCAGCCGCGAAAGACAAATGCGCCGCATCCGACGATCCAGCAACTGGTCTTTGGCTGGGACAATCCGGAGATTTCCTACCTGACCTACACGCCGGGTTCCCTGCCGTTCGGCAGTACCTACCTGAAGCTTGCGGGCGGTACCGGCAATCACTGGCAAGGCACGACGCTGCGGATGACCAAGAATGATTTCATGCTGCGGCGGAAATACCAGCATGGACTCGACTGGCCTATCGCCCAGGAGGAACTGGATAACCACTACGCAAAAGTCGAAGCGTTCATGGGCGTTGCCGGCAGCACAGCGGAACAGATCGCGGCCCGCGACGACATTCCGCCGGACTACCGGTTCCCCATGCCGCCGATCCCGCTGTCACTGAGCGACAAGTACATAAAGGCTCGTGTAGATGGCGAGCCATTGACTAGTGAGGATTACTTCACAGGCCAGAAGACGGTTGTCACGAAAACGCCGCAAGCACGAAACTCCGTGCCTTATGACAATCGCAGGGTATGTCATGGCAACACCAACTGCGTGCCTATTTGCCCGATCCAGGCGAAATACGACGCCGCGTATGCGTTGGGAAAGGCGCTGGCTACCGGGTTCGTCAGCGTCAAGTATCAAACCGTGGTGGACAGGATCACCGTCGGCGAAGACGGAGAAATCAGTGGCCTGCATTACCTGACCTACGACGATATTTCAGTGCCGGCCAAGTCGGGAAAGACCGGGGAAGGCACAGCGGTTGGCACCTTGTTCGTGCTGGCAGCCAGCGCGATCGAAAACGCCAGGATATTGCTCAACTCGCCGTGGAAAACGGGCATGACGGTCGCGAACAGCAGCGATCAGGTCGGCAGGAACCTGATGGACCATGCCACGTATCTGGCCTGGGGGCTGATGCCCGTCAACGCGCCGGCGTACAGCTATCGCGGCCCGCTCGCCACCAGCGGGATCGAATCGCTGCGTGACGGTCCGTTCAGGAGCACGCGCGCGTCCTGGCGGCTGGAGCTCGGCAATGAAGGATGGAACTGGGCGAAGGGCGAGCCGTACGCGATCGGCCCGGATTTCCTGTACGGCAAGAACATTGGCGGGCTGAACAACGGCGGCCCGAACAAGAGCCCGCAGGTACTCGGCAACAAGAGCCTCCTGAAGGCACTGAACGGTTATCTGACACGGCAATTCAGGATTGCCTTCCTGGTCGAACAGGACGCCGAGCAGAGCAATCGCGTGCAGTTGTCGCCGACCGAGACCGATAACCTGGGCATTCCCAGGCCGCTCATCACGTACAACCTGTCCGACTACACGCGCAAGGGTTTTATCTCGGCCAGGCTCGCCACCACCGAATTCATGCGCCGGGTAGGCGCGCTGGAATGCACGCAATTCGATGCCGGCAACGCCAAGCAATTTACCTACGGGAAAGAGTCATTCAACTATTACGGCGCGGGACATGTGTGCGGGACTCATGTGATGGGTTCCAGCCCCCAGGCCTCGGTGGTCAACTATCACCAGCAAAGCTGGGACCACTCGAACCTGTATATCGTGGGCTGCGGATCAATGCCCAGTATCAGTTCGCAGAATCCGACGCTGACCATGCTCGCGGTCACGTCAATGACCGTGGACCATATTCTGACGAGGGTTTGATGGAGCAGGGAGGTGACTTTCAATTTTCGTGACTGCCGGATGCAGGTCGGATTTACATCAGCAGTCGTGTCGATTGAGAGATTTGCGTATCCAGATTCACAATTTCCATAGGGATGGTCGAAATGGCAAAAGTAACAACCGTGGAGCAGGCGATGGAAATCGCCGCGGATCAAACGCTCATCGCCAGCTGTGCGAATACCTTCTCGGTCGGTGGCCTGCTGGTCGACGACGCGGGTAATGTCCTGCACGCGATGCCGAACCAGGTGATCAAGGACGGCTATACCTCCGACCCGACAGCACATGGAGAGCGGCAGCTTACCGACTGGTATTACGCAAATAGCAAAAACCTTCCTGAGCCGAGCCAGATCACCGTCGTCACGTCTCTCGATCCGTGCTGCATGTGCACGGGTGCGATCCTGACAGCGGGGTTCAAGGTCTTGACCGCTGCCTACGACACGTATTCCGGCATCAACTACGACACGAAGTCCGACTTTCCTTCGTTGACGCCCGGCATGGCGAAAAGAGCGGAGACGCGATTCGGTTACCCCGAAGTTGTTGACGGCGTTTGCTACAACCGCCTGGCGAAAGGACCGGAGAATAACGTCCCCGCATTCACCGCGAAGACCATCCAGGGCCGTACTGTCGCCTTGTGCGAAAACATTTTCCAGGCGACGCTCGCATCCGTGCGTCAGCAGATCAACAATGATCTGCCGTTCGATCAACTCGGGGATATCCTGTCGCTGACTTCGACGGATCCGATCCGCGTTGCGCTGTCCAGCAAGTATGCCCAGGCCCTGCAGTATCGCTCGCAGGCGCCGTTCACACCGGACGAGGGGCTGGTGCCGTACCTGAAGGCCATGATGCAGTACGACATCACCCTGGGCGGCAAGGGACAGGCGGTCGCGCTGCTCGACCACCACGGCAATTTGCTGCTTTGCAAGTCAGGATCGGAGTCCATGTCGTCCATCCGGACCGCGTTCATGGAAGTGACCCGCACCTATGCCGGATTGCGCCGGCAACTTCAGATGGATGGAATCAAGGACACGCGTAAATACTTGCCCCATCCGAAGTACTGCACCTTTGTTTTCGCGTTGGGACCGATGCTGGACGACGAGCCCCGGGTGCGCCCCGACATCGGCCCGCTTAGCCAGACGCAGAGCTTCATGGAACTCGGCGCTTACGGTTCGACAATGGAAGGCGCGCTCGATACCGTCAACAACCCGTCGCCCTATCAATACGTCCGCTCGCGGATGAACGCCGACACACTGGCGGCCTTCTGCACGAAGATGCCGCCGTTGTATAGCAGTGAGATCAAGGTCAACCCGATTCAGGTGACGAACCAGGGGTTGATAGAAGGGATCGGCTGATCCGTACTTGAGCCGTACATGAGCCACGGGCGTTTCCCAACCGGAACCCCGTGGTTCTCTTTCAGGCATGAAGGACGAGTGCTTCTCTTCCCACCTCGCACGCGCGCCGTACCTCCTCTACTGTCGCCGGCGCATCCAGGAAAAACAGCGGCGTGAGGTTGCGCTCGACGCGCGACGCACGGATCGCCGCCTTGATGGCAAAAAACACGCTGTTGGCGAGCACCATGGGCGGTTCACCGGCCTCCTTCGACGAGTAGATCCCGTGCTCGTCGGTGGTCGGCACACCCGCGACTGACGGGTCGTTTCGGGGGAACAGGTGCACGTTCATTTCCAGAGGAATGGATACGTGTGCGGGGACTTTATAGCGCCAGGTATTGGCGCTGTTCAGGCGGCCCTTTTCATCGCCTTCCGGCTCGAACACAAGGTCTTCAGAAATCAGATAGCCGATGCCCTGCACAAACGCTCCTTCGACCTGGCCGATATCGATGGCCGGATTCATGCTCCATCCCATGTCGTAGGCAATATCCGAACTGATGATCTTGACTTCGCCGGTCAGGATATCCACTTCCACGACCGAGCATGCCGCGGAGTAGGTGAAGCCGACGAAACAGTCGACGGTACCGCCGGGCTGCGCACTTTCGTCAACGTCGATACCCGGAATCCGGGGTTGCTGGTCCAACGGCTTGAAGGTCTTCCATGGTACGGATTCCTCACCACCGGCCACCTGTACCGTGAAACTCGCTACCAGGTTCACTCTTGCTACATAGGCGTAGTGAATCAGGTTCTGCCAGATCAACGCGGTTTGCCCGTGTGCGAAGACTTCTTGCGCCCAGCCGGTTTCTTTGTAATCCCAGTAGTTGACGCCATTGTCCTTGCACCATTGTTCGCCTTTCTCGACTCTCAACTGCGCCCCAAATTCCCTGAGACGTTTAGCGAGGTCCGTGCAGATAGCCTTGGCCACTTCGCAGTTGTATTGCGTTCCGGTCGAGGCTCCGGTGCTGGTCGGGTTTGGCGTAACACTGGTCTTCGGGCTTTCAATATGGATCATCTCCATTGGGATGTTGAGCACATAAGCGGCGACTTGCAGGACCTGGGTGATCAGGCCTTGTCCCATCTCCACGCCGCTTTGATGAATCGTCACCGTTCCGTCCGCTTGATTGACCACCGCGATCCCTGCCGCCTGCTCCAATTGCAGGAGGTTATATCCGGAGCCGTACTTCACCGGGATCATCGCAATACCGCGTTTGCGCCAGGTGTTGTCGCGGTTGAATTGCTCCACCGCACGGGACTTGTCTTCGAAAGAGCAGGTAGTCTTGAGCCAGTTCCACACCTGCCTGATATAGCAGCCGTCCAGCACCTGTCCAAACGGAGTCAGGTCGCCAGGGTTATAAAAGTTGGCTTCCCTGAGTTGCTCGGACGGTATGCCGAGTGCGACAGCCGCATCGTCGAGCGCATTCTCGATGATGTTCTTTCCCTGCAGGTCGCCGAATGCGCGCATGGCCGTGCTGGGTGCGGTGTTCGTCCGGCACACGTCGATCTGGCTCTGGTAATTCGGCACGTTATAGACGTTGTCGGCCCGTAGCTGGATGCAGTTTGAAACGATAAACGAACAGTCGTAGTAAGCGCCGCCGTCTCCCCACATCTGGGTCCAGAAGCCCTTGATCTGCAAAGTCGTGCGGTCGACGGCGATCTGGCACTGGCCAAAAAATGCGTGCCGCTTGCCGATCATCCGGGTGTCCACATCTCTTGGCAGTACGACCCGTACCGGTCGGTTCAGCCGGTATGCGGCCACGACAGCGGGTCCGGTGACGAATCGCGCCTGCTCTGTTTTCCCGCCAAAACCGCCGCCAAGCGGGGCGACGCGGATATCCAGCCGATTGTAGGGAACCCCGATCGCCATCGCCGACGTTTGATGCATTTCCATCGGGCTCTGCGAGGACGGGTGGACGACAAACCGGCCTTCATCCTGCGGTACGACCAGGCAAGCCTGGGTTTCCATATAAAAATGGATCTGGCCGCCGTTGCGCTGGCTGTTCGCCAGCCGGATACAGTTGGCAAAGAGCTGATCCGGTACACCGGACAGGTCGGTTACCTCGATGCTTCGATCCAGCGGTTCACGGCTCGAATCCGTCCAGTCGAACGTGCTGTCCGGCCGCGTGATCTTCCAGATATGCGTCACGTAGTTCGCCGTGCTCGGGGCATCCGGAAAAATGCTGTTTCTCGCGATGGCATCCTCAATGCCCAGCACCGGTTCGTTCCACTGCGCGGGCCAGCTTCCGTCCCATGTGATCGTTCTATAGCCAATGCAGAACCGGGTCGCATACTCGGCTATGTCATTGGCCGCCTGTTCGTCGCGGGCCAGTACCATCGCAATCGTCTGGCCCGGGTAATGAACACTGCGCTTAGCAAACAGCGGCTGGTCCAGCGCTTTTCCCTGAAAATTGAGGCCGTGGGGCGGAACACTGTCACTTGTCAGGAGATCGTTGAACTGATTGGGAAACGTTGCCGCGAGATGGCCCTTGAGCTGTTCGCGCGTGATTTCCGTATCGGAAGAACCCGGCAGGCAAAAATAGAACCCCGCCAATGCACGGAGGCTTTGAACGAAGGCGCCATGCAGGGTCCGAGGAGGGATCGCCAGCTCGTGCGTATAGTGCATTTCGCCGAGGGCCTGGTAGATAGCCGTATTCTTGATATACGGCTGGCCCACCGGATGGCGGTCGACCGGTGGAACGGCGTATGACTGGCGTCCCGAACTGACGCCCCAGCGACCCCATGGGATATCGCCTGCCGAGGCAACAGCCGGGTCAACCGGCACGCCCCGGTGCACCAGCGCGTTGATCAACGCCTTGTAGAACAGGGACAAAGCCAGGGTCACCCGGTAGTCGTCGGAGAAGCCGTCGTCAGGCAGCTCTGCCCGAAACGACGCCCATTTCTCGAGCTCTTGCCTGACCTCCCGCTCCAGTATGGCCAGGCTTTCCGTGAGGTCTTCCGTCGTCAGCGGCCGGCCCAGGCCATTGAGGAATGCTTCTGTCCGCCCGGCCGCCCACGGTGCATCCGAAATCCCGCCGAATACGAGGTTTGCCGTCTGGATATAGCTATCGGAAGGTTCTGCGCCTGCCGTTGCCCAGACCGTATCGCTGGTCATGTTGACGATAGCGTGCGCGTTCACCTCCCTCAGTGCGGTCTTCTGGGAAAGGACAACCTGATTGGCCCGTTCAAGGGGAATCCGGTACGACACGATCAGCGTGGCTTCGCCAGCCTTCCCGCCGAGGTCCTGAAAGAATGTGATCGCCTCTTTCACGGACATCACATAGGTGGTGGTGGTGGACGGCGGGTCGACAGGAGACGGCCGTAGCATGACGAAGGTAATTTCCGCACCGATCGCGGCCAGCACCGTCAGCGTGTCGGAGGGGAACGGCTCACCACCGTATCCCGGATGTGCCTCGTCCCGCGGGAAGAGGTGTTTCATCACCAGCATCGTATTGCCGCCCAGGGTTGCGGCATTCCGGACTACGCGTCCTCCGGTCCTGCGGGCCATGCCATGCAATGCCGCCAACGGACTGACCGCGGACTGGTCATATTCCGCCATCACCGTGTCGAGAAGAGCGATCAGGTCGCTGAAGGTAATGCCTGCGCTGACCGTCAGCCACTCGGCATCCACGCTGTGGGGCCGGTTTAATTCCGGTACCCGGTGCACATCAATAGATGCACGCGACTCAAGACATTCGTCCTTGTAGATGCCGAATGAGGTGTGGCCGTTGACAAACTGGTAGGGAATCGCCTGGGCCTGGCACTGGAACGCATACTCGAACGCTTCGTTCCATGAGGTTGCCGTGTACCAGTGCTTGCCCGCGTGATGAGGCCCACCGATGAGCACCGGCCGCGGCACGGCCCGGGCCGCCTCCGGAAACGGAATCGCGACGCTGGCCGCCGGCACTTGCCCGGTCTGGCCGCGCTCCAGCAGGCACTTCATCCGCTCCTTCTCGTCCTCGCGGGTGTAGTCGCGTGCGAAGGTCTTCATGCCGGTCAGGATCGGACGATAGCCCGTGCACCGGCAGATATTTCCATCGAAGATATCCTCGATCTGCTGCTTGGTCGGATGCGGGTTATTGACAATGAACTCGGACATGTTCATCACGAACCCGACCGTACAGTAGCCGCACTGACTGCCATTGTTTGCCGCCAGCCGCTGCGCGACAGGATTGATGCCGGGCAGGTTGCCGGCGGCGTGCGGATTCGCATCGTCATGGTCGGGCAGGCCGGCCGTGGACGAAAAATCCGCTGGCTTCGTTGTACCGGATGCGATCCTCGTCATGCGCGATCGCGTTGCGGCTTGCCGCACCGCCGGCGGTGGCGTCCAGTTGAGCGGGGCGAAGCCCGAAGTCGGCGCGTGCATGGGGTAGCGTGCGGGCAACACGCCGGGTGTTCCGGTTCCTTCCACTGTCGTAACGACGAGTCCGCTCAGTGCGCACACTGGCCGAAGGCAGGCGTTGATGGCGCGGTGTTCCTCGCGGTTGTCCTTCCAGCTGGACAGGATCACCGTACACGAGCCACATCCGCCTTGTCCGCACGCCTTCTTGGGTCCGGCGAGACCGATATCGGAGGACCGCAGAAAGTCGATCAACAGAAAATCCGGACTGGGATTTTCGATGCTGACAGGCTCTCCGTTCAGGAAGAAGTCAACACGATTGACGTATTGCGTTTCACCACTCATATGCAGCCTTCCACAGGTTTATTTTTAAGCCCTCTTCATGGTAGTGCCGCTTATTTTCGGCATCTGATTTATAAATTCAACCGGAGAAAAACCGGCTATGCGTTGAGGCCCGCAACACGCCCTTGTGTTCAGAAGCTTTGAGTCATACCGATCCGGACATCGACCTGCTTGTTTGTTGTGGATGGGGAAAATGCGTAGCCAATAGCGGCACGCGTACCCGAATTCGCAAGCAAATAATCCGCACCGGCGTAAACCGAGGTGCGTTTGGAAAACAAATAATTAATGCCAGTCGAAAACCGGCTCCATCTTGATTCTTCAAATCGCGTGCGTTGGTAATCGAAAATGCCGAATAGATCAGGTGCGAAATAGTATTGCGTGCCGCCCTGGTAGACTTGCATGGTCGAACTGGTTCCGTATCCCTTGACGTTGATATTGTTATAAAGAACATTCAACTGGAGGTTGCCGATTATGTAAAGGGCGCCGGCACCGAAGACACCTTTGCTGTCGACCTGCATGCCGTTCGGGAAAAGGTCGGTGGCAACGCCTGTTGCAGGATTGATAGTGGCGACTGTCTGGCCCAAGAACGTGGTTACACCCAACTGGGCATAGGGATCGAACCCCTGTCTGCCTCCCGGGTTGTTGATTTTTGTATAGACAATTGCAGTGCGGAATACGCTGCCTTTAAAGATGCCGCCGGCACTCCAGGCGCTACCTTGATGAAAATTACCCGCGACATTACCAAATTCATACATGCCGCCAAATCGGGCGCCACCAAAATCGGCACTCGAAAACTTGACTGCATTACTAAGCCTGTCCGCCCCTGAGTACCCGTCGAAGTCCCCCTGGTGGCTGCTATATCCCGTCCCTTCGGATGCGAGATTGAATCCGCCCAGATTCAGATAATCCCATACGAAATCGTATTGATTACCTAAAGTAAATGAACCCCATTTGCTGTTCAATCCAACAAAAGCCTGTCGCCCGAACAGTGCGCCATTTTGAAAGGCTTTTCCGGTTCCCAATGAGAAGCCATTTTCAAGAGTGAATATGGCACTCAAGCCGCCGCCCAAATCTTCGACCCCTTTGAATCCCCACCGGTTACCGTACCAGATGCCGTCTTCAAACCGATAGGCACTGCTTCCGGCATAATTCGATACATAGGTTATTCCGGCGTCGAGCCGGCCGTACAATGTTACGCTGCTTTGAGCCTGTACGAAGAGTGGGACCAGCGATGCGGCTATGGCGCCAAGCAAGTGAACCGCTCTTTTATTATACATATCTTCCCAGTTTTAAAAAACTAATTGATCTTATGGCAATTCGGGCTGCCTGGCGTCCGGGCCAATGGGTCGATGCCAGATCTTTTGATAAAAAAATTGGTGTTGCAAGTACAAAATTTATGTGTATGTGCCCACAAAATCAGAACACCCCAATAGGCAAAAGGCTCTCAAGGGAATCGGGTAGGGCGGACTAATTTTAGCAACATAGGCAGGCAAAATTTGATCTTGTGGTGGGCGAGTTTAGATGTTTTCATTGCAGCGAATAGAACATGTCGCGGTTCGGCGACCTGTTTTTCTTACATTTGGGGATGATGACCTGATGCATTGCCGATTCAGCTTGCCAAGACGAAAGCTTGTACTGGGGTCGCTAGCGACACTCGGCGTTGCGGCGACCGGTTCTCTTGCGACAGTCGAGGCTTTGGGTGCGGAAGACGGACTCATTAATTTGCAACTCGGCTATATAGCTGGCGCCGATCAAATTGCCGAGGTAACGGCGAGGGCGTTGGGGTATTTCAAGGATGAAGGACTGACGCTGGCGATCCAGCCGGGCGGCCCGAGTGTTGACGGCCTCGCCGTCGTGGCGTCGGGCCGGTTTGAAGTAGGGGAGATTTCGTCCAGCCCGTCGATCATGCTGGCAACGTCTCAAGGCATTCCGATCCAGTCTTTCGCGGCGGGTCTTCAGCGGCACCCGTACGGTTATTTCTCCCTCAAGAAGAACCCCGTGCATACACCGCAGGATTTCATCGGCAAGCGCGTGGGTGTGGCGCCGACCGGGGTGATCCTGCTACGCCTGCTGCTGGCCAAGAACAAGATTCCGGAAAGCCAGGTGACGATCGTCCCGATCGGCGGCGACATGTCGCCGTTGCTGATCGGGCGAGTGGATGTTGTGACAGGCTGGCTCTCGAACACGTCCTCGCTGAGGGCGCTGGGCGACGAGCGAGTCGGCCTGACGTTATGGGACGCAGGCGTGCATCTGTATGCGTGGCCGTACTACGCGACCCAATCCACGCTCCAGACCCGTCCGGACCTTCTCGTGCGCTTCCTGCGGGCAACTGCGCGCGGCTGGCATGTCTGCAGGACGCAGCCGGATCGCGCCGTTGACTACTTGATGAAAGATTATCCGCAACTGAACCGTGAGGACGAACGGGCAGCGCTCGCCATCAAGCTGCAATGCGCGCTGGACGACGAAACGGTGGCGAACGGCTGGGGCACGATGAACGCCGACCGCTGGCAGCAGCAGATCACGCAATTTGACCAGCTGGGTCAGTTTTCCGGCCACGTGCCCACGGTGAACGAAGTCATGACAACGGCCATCCTCGACAAGACCCGGGCGGTCCGGATGGCCGTATGAACGCGGATACCGACATGACCGCAGCCCACTCTCCGGCGCGCGAATTGCGCGGCGCCGGCGACGCGGTCGCCGGACATGCGATCAGTTGCCGCGACATCGTCGTTCGTTTTTTTTCCGAACGCCGCAGCGTGACGGCCATTTCCGGGCTGTCGCTGGATGTACCGGAGGGCGAATTCCTGACACTGCTCGGTCCATCCGGGTGCGGCAAGTCGACCTTCCTTCGGGTTGTAGCCGACCTCCTGGCGCCCAGCAGCGGTTCGGTCACGGTCCTCGGCGACAAGCCTTCGCGCGCCCGCGCCAACGGCGACGTTGCATTCGTCTTCCAGGATGCGGCCTTGATGCCGTGGCGGACCGTGCTGCAGAACATCGAGCTGCCGCTCGAGATCGCCGGCAAAAGCCCGCGCAAGCATCGCGTCAGAACCATGGAGCTGCTGGATCTCGTCGGGCTGAGCGGATCGGAAAACGCCTACCCGAACGAGCTGTCCGGCGGGATGCGGCAGCGGGTTTCCATTGCGCGCGCGTTGATAGGCAATCCCAGGGTCTTGCTGATGGACGAGCCTTTCGGCGCGCTCGACGAGATCGTGCGAGATCGTCTGAACGACGAGATCCGCAGGATATGGAAGGAAACAAAGCTGACGATCCTGTTCGTGACCCACAGTATTTATGAGGCGGCTTATCTCGGCGAACGGGTGCTCGTCCTGAGCGCCAATCCCGGACGCGTGCGTGACATTGTCCCCGTTCCGCTGCCCTATGAACGCACGCTCGAAGCGCGGGAAACGCCCGAGTTCGTGTCGCTTGCCGCCAGGTTGCGCAGAACGCTGGAGACCTGCTGATGGACGCCTGCTCGACTCCCATGAATGCGCCGGCGGCCTCGCTTGCGATCGACGAAGCGCGCTACCTTGCGGAGCAGCGCCGGCTCGCGCTTCAGCGGCGCATGCTGCCTGTGCTTGGCATCGTGGGCTTGCTGATTGCGTGGTGGGCCGTTATTGCCGGCTTCAACATCAAGCCTTTTATTGCGCCGTCACCCTTGCTGGTGATGCAAACCATCATCCAGAAGAGAGACCTGCTGCTGCAGAACCTCGGCGTGACTGCACTGGAAGCACTGTTCGGGTTCATCCTCGGAAATCTCGCGGCGATCCTGGTGGCGTCCGTGTTCGTGCACAGCAAGATTCTCCAGTGGATCTTCCTGCCGATCGCGGTCGCGATCAATGCGATTCCTGTCGTAGCCAAGGCACCTATTCTTGTGTTGATCATGGGTAACGGCATGGCGCCGAAAATCACGATCGCCGCGATGGTGTGCTTCTTCCCGACGCTGATCAACACGGTGCGCGGGCTGGAGGCGGTGAATCCGCAGATCATGGATCTGATGCGCATCCTGTCGGCAACGCGTACGCAGGTCTATTTCAAACTCCGTTTGTTCAGCGCGCTGCCGTATCTTTTTTCCGCGTTGCGGATAGCTGCTTCGATGTGCGTGATCGGCGCCATCGTGGGCGAGTGGATCGGGTCGACCCAGGGTATCGGCGCGCAGATCATCCAGGCTACCTACAACTATGACTCCCCGTTGTTATATGCGGCCATTGTCATGAGCGCATTTTTATCGGGTCTCTTCTATGTGGTGATCGCGCTGCTGGAAAAGCGGATCGTGAAGTGGTCCGCGTCGCACTGAAGCGGCTAATTCGTTGATACAGGCAGCAAGGAAAAAAATGACTTCTAATAATTTTCTGCATGAACCGGCTCGCGATACGAAGATCGTTGCCAAAGCCGACGTGGTGGTCGTCGGCGGTGGCCCCGCCGGCGTGGCCGCGGCTTTGGCGGCGGCGCGCAATGGTGCACAGACGATTCTCCTTGAGCGTTATAACCATCTTGGCGGCCTGGCATCCGGCGGCATGGTGCTGATACTGGACGACATGTGGGACGCGAGCCAACACGAAATTTCAGTGCGGGGCACGTGCCTGCAATTCATTGAGCGGTTGTCGCATCGGGGCCTGGCCGTCTATCCGAAATCGGCCGAGTGGCGGCAGAGCGAAGAGGCGTACCGGAAGTGGGCTCGCTGGGGCACGTTCGACTTTCATAGCCACCAGAAGCCGCGTCCGGTTTGTTTCGCGGTGGCGTTCGATCCCGATGGCTGGAAACGGGTGTCGCTCGAGCTCGTCAAGGAGACCGGGGTGCAACTGCGCCTGCATTCGTGGTTCTCGAGCACGATCGTCGAAGACGGTGTCGTCAAAGGCGTGGTGTGCGAGACCAAGAACGGACGTGAAGCCATTCTCGGCGACGTCGTAATCGACGCCACGGGCGACCTCGATGTCGCCGCGTCGGCAGGCGCGCCCTACATTGGCGGCAGCTACATCATGACGACCGTGTTCAGGATCGGCGGCGTGGATACCGACACTGCCGAGCGGTTCGAATTCGAGGACCCGGTGGCCTACGCCGCGCTGGACCGGATGATCAAGCAGATGTTGGGCGGCGCGTGGGCCTACTGGTGGCTCAAGACACCACTGAAGGGCATCGTCTGGTGCAACTGCCCGCATCTGCCCGGCTATAACGGGATCGAGGTCGAAGACCTGACCAAGGTGGAAATGCTGGGGCGCGAGATCGTTCACGAAGTGCATGAATTCGCGAAGAAGAACTTCCCGGGTTTTCAGTCGAGCTATGTGGTGGACTTCGCCTCTCAGACCGGTGTCCGGCAAACGCGGCTGTTGCAGGGCGAGTATGTGATGACAAAGGAAGACATCATGAAGCGGGTCCGTTTTCCGGACGCAATCGCGCGCGGACGTGACTACTACTATCCGTATCGCTCGCTGCTGCCGAAGAAAGTCGACAACCTGCTGATCGCGGGCCGCCATTACTCCTCGACCTCCCAGGCGCAAAAAATGTCACGTGAAATTCCGCCCTGCATGGCAATGGGCGAAGCCGCAGGGGTCGCCGCGGTGCAGGCGCTCAACTCGGGCAAGAAGGTTCGCGATATCGATGTCGGCCTGCTTCAACGAACCTTGCGGGCACAGGGCGCGGACCCGGGAGATCAGATGAGTCCCAACGCCGACATTCCCGCACTGGCCGAAGGCGCCATGATAGGGGTGGCCGCATGAGTTCGGTTTCGTTCAAGTCGTCTGTGTCTGAACTCCCGCTGTCGGGAATCAAGGTTGTGGATTTCACGCAAGTGATGATGGGCCCCGTGTGCACCCAAATGCTGGCGGATTACGGTGCGGACGTGATCAAGATCGAGCGGCAAGCTGAAGGAGATCTGAGCCGCTCGACGTTCCGGCCGGTAGCGGGTGCGGATAACCCGGTCTTCTGCAGCCTGAACCGCAACAAGCGGAGCGTGGCGCTTAATCTGCGCGACCCGGCACAGCTGGAAGCCGTCAAGAAACTCATTGCCGGGGCTGACGTCGTGACCAGTAATTTTCGCGCCGGGGTAATGGAGCGTATGGGCCTTGGCTATGAGGCGTGCAGAAAGCTTAACGAAGGGATCATCTTTGCCGTCGGAACCGGCTTTGGCGAAACGGGGCCCTATAGCGCGAAGGGGGGGCAGGATGTGCTGGCGCAGGCAATGTCGGGTGTCATGGCCCGGCGATCGGACGAGTCGGTGCCGCTGAACATCTATCCGACCACGCTTGCGGACTACTCGGCCGGTATGCACATGGTGCAGGGCATCTTGCTCGCGCTGTTGCATCGTGACAGGACCGGGACCGGCCAGAAAATATCCGTGTCGCTGTATGACTCAATGCTTGCCATCCAGATGCAGGAGGCGGCAATGCTGATGATGGAGGGGTCGGAGCTGAATTGGGCCGCGATGCCGCTGTCGTCGGTATTTCACGCGAAGGACGCAGCGTTCGTGCTCGTGGGCGCGTTCAAGTCGAACCCGTTGCGCGATATCTGCGATGTGCTCGGAATCGACGACCTGTCGACTGATCCGCGCTACTGCAATCTCGGGCAGCAATTGCTGCACAAGGCTGAACTTCGCAGCATCCTGGCCGAAGGATTTCGCCGTGAGACACGCGATCACTGGCTTCGCCTGCTGGAAGAAAAGGACCTGCTGTGCGCACCCGTGAAGCATTTGCGCGAGGTGCTGGACGACGAACAGACGCATCACAACCAGATGATTTTGCAGGGGCAGGGAATAGGGCGGGAGTTGAAGCTGATCGGCAGCCCGATCCGGATGTCGGCGTCACCGGTTGAACTGCGCCGGCCACCGCCTTCTCTCGGACAGCACACCGCCGAGGTATTTGGCGACGACTTCGTCAAATGACAGGTGACATTCAATGGGCGTAACTCTGGAAGTGAACGGCGGTGTTGCACGGGTCACGATTTCCCGGCCTGAAGTGCTTAACGCACTCGACTCCGTCGCGCAGCAGGAACTGGAAGATATCTGGCAACGGATCGAACGCGACCCGGACGTGCGCGTGGTTGTGCTGACAGGCGCCGGTGAGCGCTCGTTCTGCAGCGGTGCGGATATAAAAGCGGCTGGTTCCACCGGGCTCGATTACTGGGCGCATCCGCTGCCAAAAGGTTTCGGCGGATTGCCGCTACGCGATACGTTGAACGTGCCGGTCATCGCGCGCGTCAATGGGTATGCGCTTGGCGGCGGACTGGAACTGATGCTCGGTTGCGATATTGCCGTTGCGTGCTATGAAGCCACATTCGCGTTGCCGGAGCCGAAGGTGGGCAGGATGCCGCTCGACGGCGGCATGACGCTGCTCGCGCGCCAGATTCCCTACCGTCATGCGATGGGCATGCTGCTGACCGGACGACACGTCAAGGCGACCGAAGCGTTCGAGATGGGACTCGTCAACGAGGTCGTGCCGCGCGCGGATCTCGATGTGGCGGTCGAGCGCTGGGTCTGCGAGATCTTGTCCTGTGCGCCGTTGTCGTTGCGCGCGATAAAGGCTTTCGTGCGCTCGACGCAGGGACTGTCTCCATCCGCTGCGCAAGGCATGCGCTTGCCCACGCTGGTCACCGCGCTGGAATCGGAAGATGCGCTGGAAGGTGTCCTGGCATTCAAGGAGCATCGGAAGCCCGTGTGGAGGGGGCTCTGATGGCACATGTCATTACCGGGGTTTGAAAAATATGAGCGGATCAATTCCGAGTTCTTCGGGCTTGCGGTAACAGCGCTTGGCAGTGCCCGCGGAACGTGCGATACCGGCTCGGCCGGCATCGATCATCCGGAAATCCGCAGCTATACGAGACAGTAATACGGGTAACGAGGTTGAGATTCCCATGCATGCCAGCGTTTTGAAATATTTTACTGAAGTTGCCAGGTGCGGTTCGATGCGCAAGGCGGCGCAACATTTGTTCGTTGCTCCGAGTGCTATCAACCGGCAGATACGGAACCTCGAGGATGAACTGGCTGTTGAACTGTTCGACCGCCTGCCGAGCGGGCTGAAACTGACGCCCGCCGGCGAACGGCTGCTCAAGCATATCCGCGAAACGCTGGATGGTTTTCATGCGATGCGTGCGGAGTTCGACGCCATGAAAGGCGAGCGAACCGGCCATATTTCCGTTATTGCAATGGACTCGGCCATGGAGAAATTGTTGCCGGCGGCTATCGATGATTTTGGCGAGTCCTTTCCCGCCGTGACCTACGCAATCCAGTACGCATCGTTGTCCAAGGTGGCCGAGCGAGTGGCGTCGGGGCAATTCGACATAGGCATCAGCTTTTGCCAGAAAGCGCCTGCCGGAACCCGGATCGCGGCGACCGCGAGTTTCCCCAGCGGCGCTGTGTTGTCGGCTTCTCATCCGCTGGCAAAGAAAGATCAGGTGACGTTCGAGGAATGTCGTGAATATCCTATTTTTCAGACAGGCGTCGGCGATGAATTACCGAGCCCGTTGTCGGCCGAGTACTCCCGCCACTGGGCGGAAACTAAGGTCCATATGCAGTCCAACTCTATCCGTGTGATCAAGTCAATGGTGGTTCGGGGACGTGGAGTCGGGTTTTTTACGAAGCTGGGTTTCATCGACGAAATTGATCGGGGAGAGGTTGTCTGGCGACCCATTGCAGGGGTGTCGGACAACACGCCGCCTGTGGCAATCCTGGTTCCCAGTCCGAAGGAACTGTCGCCAATTGTCGAGGAATATTTGAACTGCCTCATTCGTTTTTTCAAGCAATTCGAGACCATGGCGCAAAGCGGTCATTAACTACACCAGGGCGCGGTACAGAGCCTGAGAGAAAAGAGTGTCGTGATCATGGGGACGGGAGCCGGCGCCGGCATCGGCGCTGCGACCGCCCCGGGGTCCGGCAAGCAGCAGCGTGCGTGGCTGTGCGAGATGGCAGCAACGCGCAAGAGGCCGATAAGTAGTCCAGATGATCTGCAAGGCCGGCAAGCCTGCCGGACCGTTTCACGCAGGCGCAGGCGAGATCATCGAAGTCGACAGGCCCATGTCGGAGGTGCGTGCAGCCTTCGGCCAGATTGATGTGCTGATCAACAACGCCGGCGGTTTGGTAAGGCACTCGCCGTTCGTGGATGCGAGTGACGATGACATCGACGCCGTGTTCGCCTCAACGCCTGCTTGGTCATTTCAGCGGCGTTTGATGGCGGTGTTCGCTTTAACTAACCGGTATGACTTTCATGGCTCCTTCTTCCCGACTTCCCAGGCATCTGTTTAGCGTTGGCAATCCTCTGACGCTTGAACTTCGTTCGCTCCTGGACACGCGCGGCTGGACCGTCAAAGCGCTGGAACTGGATCGTGAACCGGGTGATTTTTCATCGCAGCCCAGCGGCGGATTGCTTGATTTCACAGCGCGAAGTGTGCTGACTAATCTGCGTCTGGTCGAAACATGGTTGTCGGTAAAGACCATGGGATGGGTGGCGCTCGTGTCGCCTGAGCAGCTTGAAGATCCGACCATCAGACGGCTCGTCCGCGATTTCTGTTTTGACTATGTCACGGTCCCGGCAGCGGGCGAGCGCATTCTGAATGCGCTCGGTCATGCTTACGGAATGGTGGCGCTGCATGACAGCGCCGCACGCGATGTCCGTCATGGGAAAGACGATGGCGTCACGGAGGGCGAAATGATCGGCTCATGCGACTCGATGCTTTCGCTGTTCCGTGCAATCCGCAAGGTGGCGGCGACCGACGCCCCGGTGTTTATCTCCGGTGAATCTGGAACGGGCAAGGAACTGACGGCCACGGCCATTCACGCGCGTTCGGCACGGCGTGACGAACCGTTTGTCGCGATCAATTGCGGGGCAATCCCCCCGCATCTCTTGCAGTCCGAGTTGTTCGGGTACGAACGCGGCGCCTTCACCGGAGCGAACCAGCGCAAGATTGGCCGCGTGGAAGCGGCGAATGGCGGCACGTTGTTCCTCGATGAAATTGGCGACTTGCCGCTCGAGAGCCAGGCAAGCCTGTTGCGTTTCCTGCAGGAACGGAAGGTCGAGAGGCTGGGTGGTCACGGTTCTACGCCGGTGGACGTGCGCATTGTCTCGGCGACCCACGTCGACATGCAGGCTGCAATGACCGAAGGCCGGTTTCGTGCCGACCTGTATCACCGCTTGTGCGTACTGCAAATCGACGAACCACCGTTGCGTGAGCGTGGCAAGGATATTGAAGTGCTGGCCAGGCATATGCTCGATCGCTTCGAAAAGGATGCAAACCGGCGCCTGCGCGGGTTTGCACCCGACGCGATTGCTGCAATTCACAACTATCGCTGGCCGGGCAACGTGCGTGAGCTGATCAACCGCGTGCGGCGGGCGATCGTGATGGCCGAAGGGCGGTTGATCGGCGCACGCGACCTGGAACTTGGCGAGTTTGCGGACCATGTCCCCATGTCGCTTGCGCAGGCGCGGGAAGTGGGAGAAAGGCAGGCGATCGAAATGACGCTGCTGAGGAATCGCGGGCGCGTGGGAGAAGCGGCGCGGGACCTTGGCGTGTCCCGCGTCACCTTGTACCGGATCCTGTCCGCCTACAGCATGCGAAATGACGAGCCGTCGCGCAGCATGGGTCTGGACTAGCGCACGACGAGCTCCTTGCGTTGCACTGTCGTTCAATTTTCAGCGCGGAATTGCTTCAGTGCGCCTTCAGTTTGCCTTGCGGGCAGTATCAACCCAGCCGTCGAACTGCGTCTTGTTCGCGGCCAACCACTGATCCGCAAGTGTCGAGACGACCGTTGTCGCGCCGTTGCCCTTGCTGATCGCAAGTTCCCACGCCGACCATGTCGCCGATGGAAAACGGATCTGCTCGACGAGCTTCCTGACGGCCGGATTGGCTGCGATGAATGCCTTGTTTGCGACGGCGCCATAGTTCCAGGATGCCATGGCCATGCGGCATGGATTCGCGCCACCGGCACACCCTTCGACACCATTCACGAGCGCGGAGCCCCGGTTCGGCACGTTCGGCGGTAACGCGTCGGTGGGCGTTGGCAGCCACACGACGTCTTTGCCGGGAACCAGCACATTGGTCGTCCATGACGGACTCCACGCATAAAAGAACGCCGGCTTGCCTTCCTTGACGCGAGTCACGACGTCCGCCATCAGCGCCTCGTATTTGCCGCTCACGGGATGCACGGTCTGCCGGAGTCCGAACTTGTCCAGCTGATAGTTGACGACGTCGCCACAACTCCAGCCGGGATCGCAGCTGATCAGTTGTGCTTTGTTATCGTCGCCGAACAGACCCGCAATCTTCGGGTCCTTCATCTGTTCCAGGCTGGTGATGTTGTGCGCCAACGCGGTTTTCTTGTCGATCAGATAGCCGTTGATACCACCACCAATGATCTCACCACCGCCGACCATTTCCGCCTGGTTCTGGACTACGCGGAAATCAGGCTCGCTTTGCGGAAAATTGACGTCCGTCTCCATGTCGACGTCACCCTGTGCGACCGCCTGAAAGAACAGCACTGTTCCCATCGTGCTCAAATTGACCTCGTAGCCTAGCGACGTCAGTGCCTTCTTCACGATTTGTACCGCGACGTAATTCGCGCCCAGGCTGTCGGTCTGCGCATAGTGAATGGTCTTGCCCGCGCCTGGCAGCACTTGGGGGGATGCCGCCATGGCAGGCATTGCCAGTGCCACGCACGCCGCGACTGCTGCCGCTCGCATCATTGCTTTCATGAACGTCTTCTCCTGATGTCGTATTGAGGTTGGGTGCCCTACCGCTGCCGAGGCTTATCGAAGTGGTGACCGGTTTTGCCGTCGTGCAGATGCGATCTAAGTTACGTGACGCAAAAAATGGCGTCTTCCGCCGAAAGGAAGGACGGCGGCGGGAAGATGGCCTACCGTTCAACGTAGGGTGCGGGCTTCGTAGTGGGCAGTGATCGGGTCGCTTGCTGCGAGGCTAGCGGTCGTGATCGGCACCGTGAGGATCGCGATGCGCCAGATTGCGCCAGAGGGTCATGCTTCTTCCCGGCACCATCCCGAAGTATTCCTCACTCCCACTCGGGCACGCTGTCAGGCATGCTCTTCACGACCTTCGTAACGATATAAGTAAAGTAGCGTTCGATTCCGATTTCACCTATCAGCAGGGAGTCGATGAAGCGCTGGTAGTGATAGATATCGCGTGACACTACATGCAGTACATAGTCCACGCCGCCGCCCGTTGCATAGCACTGCACGACTTCCGGTGCGGCCTGCATGGCCTCCTCGAAGCGGCGCATGTCCCGCTCCGTATGCCGCGCCAGCGTCACTTCCACCACGATCCGGCTCGCGTTGAGGGTCCCGACCCAGTCGAGCTCCGCACGATAACCCTTGATGACACCGCTCTCCTCGAGCTTGCGCACCCTTTCCCAAGTAGGTGAAATCGACAGGTTCACCTCTTCGGCAAGCTTTGATTTAGTGATGCGGCCATCGCTCGCGAGAACACGCAGGATGGCGATGTCGTAGCGGTCGAGCTTGATCACTGTCGGCCGGCCACCGGGCTATCGCGCTCGACCGCGTTCTCGTCGTTATGCGTGTCGAGTGTCGAGGCGTGTTTCGATAAGACGATCGGAAATGCGTGTTCATCGTCATGGCCGATGAACGGCATGGCCGGCGCAACGGGTGATGCACGCATGACTACCCCTTCACGAACAACGTTGATAACCGGTAACCGGGCATGGGGTCCTCGCCGCCAGCACGTCGTGCTGGTCAGGCACCCGCTTTTTCGGCTTCCATCTCCGCCATGTCCTGAAACCGGTCGGCAATACGCGGATGAGCGCGCCCGCCATCCGCCGCACCGATCGCGATCAGGATTTCGTCCGGGCCGGGCGCATCCGCCACCTGGAACGTCGCCGTGATGAAGTGCGAGCGCTTGCCCGTTTCCGACTTGTGGATCATCGGGACGGACAGGAGCGCGCCGGGAGCGGAGCGCGTGTTCGTGAAGCTGAGAAATGCGGTGCCGTTGACCGCTTCGCGGAACATGTTGCCAAAGCGAAGCGTGTGGATCAGTGCCGAGCCATGCTCGATCTCGCCGTTCACGCCTACGGTCGCTGCCTTGCCATACGCCTCGACACGATCGGCGGGCATGATGGCCACGAGCCGGCGGGTCATCTCGGCACCCAGCACGGGAGCAAGACGCAGGATCTCCGGCCGGAGGTCTTCCACGAAGCCCTGACCTGCCCACGGATTGCGGACGATTGCCGCAACGACCACGGTCGTAATCGGCCGCTCCGCTGCCCGGCCGCCCTCGATGACGGTCTCTTCAATAAACGTCGCGATCTTGCGAATCCCAGTTTCCATTTGCGCACTCCATTGGTTAGCGGTTGGTTATTGCATCGTCCTGTACGAATGCTAACGAGGCGAAACGGGTGCGTCCTCCGCGTCTTCGGGGGATGAATCTTTTATTTTTTGCTACGTTATGTCGTATATTGAAAAAAGACTTTTGGACGTTTTGACATGCCAGATCAACTGTCGCGAATCATGTCGCTTCGTGATGTCGCGAGCCAAATCAACTCGGACGGCGACCTCGACACACTGCTGCGGGACCTCATCCAGGCAGCATGCAGGCATGGCTCGTGGGACCTGGGCGCGATCATGACCGTGGACCTCGCGCACGGTTATGCGCTGGTCACCGCGCGCCATGAGACCAACGCCATGCTGCGCCGCCCGCTGGGAGACCGCTGGGAACTGGCGACCAGTCCCGCGTTGGTCGCTTTGCAGCGTTTCGAGCCTGTGTATATCCGCGATGCACGTGAGTCCGTTGAATTTCCCGGCTATCGGCTTGAAGCTCATGAGCGCGGGTATTGCACCGTGCTGATCTATCCCATGGCGTGCGTCGACGTGCAAGGGCGGCCCATGGTGATGTCCGTTACGTCGCGCAAGGTGGTGGACGTGTCCCCGGACGATCTCGCGTTCATGGCGATCATCGTGCATCTGGGGGCGATTGCGATCGAACGTGCGCATCGGCATCGTGCGCAGCTTGCCGCGGCCGAGCAATTGCGCCGCGTGTTGGGCGCCCAGGGTTCGCTGCTGCAGGAAGTGCTTGCCGGCGGTTCCCTGGAAACCCTCACCGCGATGCTGGGCGATCTTCTCAATGCGCCGGTGCTGATTGTGGATTTCTTCGCAAGCAGCCTGCTTGGGTCCGCGTCGCCGGTGCCGGGTGTCCATGACAACGACGCGTGGCGCCTCATGCTCGAGGGTGCGACCGGCCGTCAGATTCTCGGCGAGGTCCGGGACGCCGTGACCACGCGGCGCGCCGAGACGATCACCCTGCACCTCTCCGACAAGTTCTCGCTCGACGCGCGCATGGAGTCCCTCATGGTCGACGACGAAGCCGTCGGCGCGCTGCTGACCTTCGACAAGTCCGACGCGAATGATCTTCAGAAACTGCTTGTCGAAAGTGCGAAGTTTGCGCTGAGCGTGCAATTGATGCGCAGCGTCATACGCTTTCGCTTCGAGACGCGAACGCTCACTGAATTGTTCTTCGAAATCGTCGAGCGGCGCTGGCGCGACGAGCAGGACATGCTGCGCCGCGCACGGCGTCTCGGGCTGTCGCTTGCGGCTCCCATGCGCATGCTCGTGACGGATTTCCCGGATCGCACGAACGCGTCCGCGGATCTTTCCGTCGATGGTCATCGCGCGGTCGCGTTGCTTGCTGCGCAGCAGCATATCGCGGTGCACATCGTGACGGTTGGCGGGGCGCTGGTGTGTCTCGTGCCGCAGGAAGAGGGCGTTGAACTGGACCGGGTCGCGCGATTGGCACAGCGCGTGTCCGAGACCTTGTTCCGTTCGTTCGGCAGTGAACCCATCGTAGTCGTTGGCGATACCTGTGAAGGGCTCGAATCGATCGCGAAGGAATGGGAGCGCTGCTGGCGCATGATCCGGGTCGCCCGCACATTCGGCAGGCGGGGCGCGATGACCGTCCCCGACTTCGGGCCGTTGCCAATGCTGATAGGCGCCGCCGACTCGGCCGATGTACGCAGCTTCATCGACGGCGCCATAGGACGCGTCGTGGAGCACGACAAGAAGCACAAGTCGGCTTACCTCGAAACCCTGGCTGCCTATGTTCGCTCAGGTTGCCGCAGTCAGCATTGCGCCGATGCGATGGACCTTCACGTGACGACCTTGCGGTATCGCCTGTCGCGGATCTCGGACCTGTTTGGCATCCAGGTTGAAACACCGGAGCAGCGTTTCGCGATCGAGCTTGCATTGCAACTGCACAGCCTGGTCGAGAGCAGCATACCGTCCGCGAAGCACTCGAAGCCGATCCCCCGAATGAGAGGTTAATTAGGCTCGAACGTCCTTCGGTCCAGCGGAAGAAACCTTTTTTTGCATGGCTTAACTTAGGCCTCAACGTAACGACGTTCGAGGTGAAGACCATGCAAGCCGAAGTTTCAGACAAACCTGTCGCCGTTGATCCGGTGGCCTTGCGCCGAGCGTTCGGCACCTTCGTGACGGGGGTGACGGTCATTACCACCCGCGACTCGGAAGGCCGTCCGCGCGGCATGACGGCAAACTCGTTCACGTCGGTGTCGCTCGATCCGCCGCTTCTCCTCGTATGCGTAGGAAAGGGCGCTTCGAGTTTTCCTGTCTTTCAGGATACCGATCACTTCGCTGTCAATCTGCTGCACGAAGCGCAGACCGACGTCTCCAATCTGTTCGCTTCCAAATCCGCCGACAAATTCGCTGCCGTCAGCCATGACGGCGTCCATACCGGCGCTCCGGTGCTGACGGAATGCCTGACCTGGTTCGACTGCACGGTCCATGACCGGGTCGATGCAGGGGACCACACGATCCTCATCGGCCGGGTCCAGGCCTTTGGAACCAGTCCCTCCGCGCCGCTGGGTTTTTGCCGTGGCCGCTACGCGCAAGTCAAGAATCCGTTGCCGCCGGGCTGGCTCTCATCGCACAACATGATCGTCGGTTATCTCATCGAGGCCGAAGGATCGCTGCTGCTGGCAAGCGACGGCAAGAACGGCTGGACGCTGCCCAGCGCACCCCACCGGCTCGTCAATGGCCGGCTTCCTATTGCGGGAGGAGACGACCTGGAATTGCTGCCGGACGACACCTTCCTCTATTCCGTCTTCGACGCAGCCGGCAGCGACTCCGGCTACCTGATCTATCGCGCGCGGCTGGCGCTGCCGCGCGCGGCTTGCGAAATCCCCGAAAACTTCCGCTTCTTCCCGCTCGATCAGCTTCCGTACGACGACATTCCGACGACGGAAATACGCGGAATGCTGCGGCGTTATGTGACCGAGAGCGCGGGCGGACGGTTCGGCATTTACATGGATTCACACGATGGCGGCCGCGTCGCGATGGTGAGCGCAGCGCAGCCGCACATGCAGCATTTGCAGCATTCGCAACCTTGAATCTGGAAAGGACATGATGAAAACGACAGTCGAAAGCTTGCAGGGATCGAGACAGAATCTGTTCATCCATGGAGAGTTCACGCCTCCACGCAGCGGCCAGTATGTATCCAGTTATGACCCCACGACAGCGCAGGCCTGGTATGAGTTTGCGCAGGCGAATGCCGAGGACGTGGACGCGGCCGTGCGTTCCGCGCAAGCCGCATTGAAGAACCCGGCGTGGCGCCGGATCACGCAGACCGATCGCGGCAAACTGGTGCGCCGTCTTGCCGATCTTGTCCTCGCCAACGCGGATGAACTGGCGCTGATCGAATGCCGCGACAACGGCAAGCTCATCAAGGAAATGCGTGCGCAGATGCGGGCTATCCCCGACTCGTATCTCTACTTTGCCGGAATGGCCGACAAGCTTCAGGGCGACACGATTCCGGTCAACAAGCTCGACACGCTGAACTTCAATTTGCGTGAACCGATAGGCGTGGTGGGCATGATCATCCCGTGGAATTCGCCGCTGATGATGCTCACGGGTACGCTCGCGCCGTGTCTCGCGATAGGCAATACGGTCGTCGTGAAACCCTCCGAGCATGCAACGGCTTCGACGCTCGCGCTCGCTGAGCTGGCGATTGAGGCGGGCTTTCCGCCGGGCGTGTTCAACGTGGTCACCGGTGACGGTGCAACCACGGGCGACGCACTCACGCGCCATCCCGGCATCGCCAAATTTGTTTTCACCGGCAGCACGGTGACCGGCCGCAAGATTGCCGGCAATGCGGCCGAAAATCTTGTCCCCTGCCAGATGGAACTCGGCGGCAAGTCGCCGCATGTGGTGTTCTCGGATGTCGACGTGGAACGCGCGGTGAATGGTGTTGTATCGGGCATCTTCGCGGCGGCTGGACAAACCTGTGTGGCGGGGTCGAGATGCTTTGTGGAAGCAAGTGTGTATGAGCGGTTTGTGGAGGCGCTGGTGGAGCGTACGAAGCGAGTGAAGGTCGGACACCCGATGGCCGACGACACGGACATAGGCCCGCTCGCCCTTGCGAGCCAGCTCGACAAAGTAGTGGGCTACGTAGCCTCCGGTGTACATGAAGGCGCGAAGATCGCGGTCGGCGGGGGCCAGCCAAAAGATTCGGCCTTGGCGCGTGGCTGGTACTTCGAACCCACCGTGATGACGCAGGCTCGCAACGAGATGCGCTTCATGCAGGAGGAGATTTTCGGGCCGGTCGTGGGCGTGGTTCCGTTCAACACGGAAGAGGAACTCATCGCGCTCGCCAACGATACCGAATATGGTCTGGCCGCGGGCATCTGGACGCAGAACATCGACCGCGCGCTGCGCTTTGCGCGCGACATGGAGGCGGGCACGGTCTGGGTCAACACCTATCGCTCGGCGGCTTACATGTCCGCTAACGGCGGTACCAAGCGAAGCGGTTACGGCCGTCGCGGCGGCTTCGAAGTGATGCGTGAGTTCTCGCGCCTGAAGAACGTCGTGATCGACTACTCGGGCGCCATGCAGGATCCGTTCGTCATTCGTCTGCGCTAAGCCAACCGCTTGCAAAAAATCCAATAGAGAGACTCATTATGAAATTTGCCATCTCAATCAGCATGGAGCGGTTTTCGCCGGCCGATTTGATGTCGGACGCCATGTCCAATATGCTGGCGCTGGCTCGCATCGCCGATGAAGGCGGTTTCGAGACGCTCTGGACTGCCGAGCATCACACCATCGAATGCACCGTTTCGCCTAATCCGTTCACTATCCTCACGTGGTTGTCCCAGCACACGCAGCGGATCCGGCTCGGAACGGCGACGCTGGTTGCCCCGTACTGGTCGCCGATCCGGCTCGCAGGCGAAGCGGCCATGTGCGACCACCTGACCGGCGGACGCCTCGAATTCGGGATTGCGCGCGGCGCGTACCAGTACGAATTCGATCGCATGGCCGGCGGCATTCCTCAGCAGGAGGGCGTAGGGTATATGAAGGAGCTTGTACCGGCCGTGCAGAAACTCTGGGCAGGCGACTATGCTCATGACGGCCACTACTGGAAGTTTCCGCTTGCGACCTCCGTGCCCAAGCCATTGCAGCAACCTCATCCGCCCATCTGGGTCGCCACGCGCGACCCGGGCAGTTTCGACTGGGCGGTGGGTATTGGCGCGAACATCTTGTCTACCCCGCTGTCCGCGCCGCCTGCCGAAGTCGCGGTGCTGGGCGAGAAGTTCCGCAAGGCGGTGGCCGATCATCCTGAACACCCGCGCCCGCGTTTCATGATGCAGCGGCGCACCTGTGTCTACGACCGCCCTGATGACTGGGAAACCGCTGTGCGCCACAGCGTGGATTATGGCCGCACCTTTGAAAACCTGATGCAGAACATCGGCACGGTGAAGGACGGTTTCCCCGAGCCCGTGCCTTACGAGACGGTGGCCAATCGTGCCAACTACGACCCCGCCAATATTCGCGACAACCTGATGTTCGGCACGCCGGACGAAGTGATCCGGAAGCTGCAGATTTACGAAGATCAGGGTGTCGATCAATACTGCCTGGGCCTCTCGTTCAATCTGCCGTTCGAACTGCAGGTCAAGACGCTGCGCCTCTTCATTGACGAAGTGATGCCGCATTTTGCTGCCCGCGATACCGCCCATGAAAGGGCTTCGCGCGGCGAGCCAAGCGTCGCGGCCGCGGGGTACTGAGCCATGGACGCCGCCAGGACTTCAACGACGCAAACGCCCGGTGACCGGACGTTCAGCGGCCGTGGCGTGGTGCTGAATTATCGGCTCCAGGGTGAGGGTTCGCGCTCGCTGGTCTGTATTCACGGCGTGGGTTCGAGCCTCGAGGCGTGGGAGGGCGTCGCAGCAAAACTCGACGGCACCTTCCGCATCCTGACACTGGATCTGCGGGGTCACGGACGCTCATCGATGGTCAAGGGCCGCTATGAGATCGATGATTTCGTCGGGGACGTGCTGGCTCTCGCTGACCATGCAGGCTTTGACAAATTCGACCTCGCCGGCTTCTCGCTCGGTGGCCTGATTGCGCAGCGGCTGGCGCTCACGCATGCGCCGCGCCTGAGGAAGCTCGTGTTACTGGCGACTGTCGCGGGCCGTACGCCCGAGGAGCGTGAGCTGGTCGCAGCGCGGCTTGCTGCACTGCAAGCCGGCGACCGGGGCTCGCACTACGATGCGTCGGTGTCGCGCTGGCTTACCGAAGGGTTTCAGCAGCGTCATCCCGAGCTGGTCGCGCGCATGCGGCAGCGCAATGCCGAGAACGATCCGGATTGCTACGCGTCGGCTTACCGCGTGCTGGCGCAAACGGACTTCGGCGGACTCATCGACCAGATCAACGTACCGACCCTGATCGCCACCGGAGAGGAGGACCAGGGCTCCAATCCGCGCATGGCGCACTTCATGCACCAGCGCATTCCCGGCTCGCAACTCGAGATCCTGCCCGGCCTGCGGCACTCGATCCTGATCGAGGCACCGGATCTCGTCGCGACGCTTTTGCGGCGCTTTCTGGCGGAGGATGATGAGATGCGTGAGGAGGCGGGCAGATGATTGTCGAAGAACGGATCTACCGGATCAGGAACGGCCGCATGGGCCGATATCTTCAACTTGTGCGGGAAGAGGGGCTGGCGATCCAGCAGCCGATCCTGGGTGGCCTCGTGGGATATTTCACAACGGATATTGGTCCATTGAGCCAGGTGACGCATCTGTGGGCTTACGCAGACCTTCAGGACCGGGCGCGCCGCCGTCAGCAACTGGCGGACGATCCCAGATGGCAGGCTTTCCTGCCCAAGCTGTCAGAGAACATCGAGCAGGCGGAAAACAGGATTCTCGTGCCGACGGACTTTTCACCGTTGCTGCATCTGTCCCGTTCCGCAGGCTCTCAAGAGGAGAAGAGGCTATGACCGAGCGCTTGAAGATCGAGCACTTGTACAAGGTGTTCACGGACAAGCCGGAGAGAGCACTGGCGATGCTGAAGGCCGGGAAAAACAAGTCGGAGGTGCTGGAGACGCTGGGCCAGGTCGTCGGGCTCGACGAGGTTTCCTTGAGCGTGCCGTCGGGTTCGATGTACATGATCATGGGACTGTCGGGTTCGGGCAAGTCCACGCTTGCACGCTGCATCAACCGCCTCAACGAACCGAGCGCCGGAAAGATCCTGCTTGATAACGAAGACATCTGCACGCTCGACGAAGCCGGTTTGCGCGACGTGCGGCGCAATCGCATCTCCATGGTCTTCCAGCATTTCGCGTTGCTGCCTAACCGACGTGTGATTGAAAACGTCGAGTTCGGATTGAAGCTGCGCGGCATGTCGGCCGGTGAACGGCGCAAGCGCGCCGAAGAGGTACTGAGCGTTGTCGGCCTCGCTCGCTGGGCCTACAACCTGCCGCATGAACTGAGCGGGGGGATGCGTCAACGCGTGGGTCTGGCGCGTGCGCTCGCGACCGACGCCGACATCCTCATCATGGACGAAGCGTTCAGCGCGCTGGACCCGCTTATCCGCACCGAGATGCAGGACGAGTTGCTGCGCCTGCAGCGCACGTTAAGCAAAACCATCCTGTTCATCACGCACGATTTCCAGGAGGCGCTCAAGCTTGGCTCGCGCATCGCCATCATGTCGGAGGGGCGGCTCGTGCGCGAAGGCACGCCGCAGTCCATCGTGCTTGAACCCGGCAGCGATTACGTCGCTGCCTTCACCCGCGAAGTCGATCGGGGAAGGCTGTTCGATGCAGGGTCGGTGATGACCTCGCTCGTGACCATCCTGCGCAGCCCGAACGGGATTGTCCTCGGCGACGCTTCCGGCGAACCGGGACCGGGTTTCATGCTCGACGCCGATGAGCGCATCCTCGGCACCGTGACGGCGTCCGGGATCGAACTGGCGCGCGGCGGCGCGATGCCGCAGCCGGACACGCGCTTCACCTGCGTGCCCGCCCACACCAAGCTCGTCGATGTCGCCAGCCGTTACCGCGCGGGCGGACCAATCGGCGTGACAGACGACGCCGGCCGGCTGATAGGCCGTCTGGAAGCCGGGCAGATTCTTGCCGGCATTGGCGCTCCGGGCGCCGCGGGAGCACATCATGTTAATTAAAGCCGATGATCTCGCGGGCCTGCCGGTCGGCGACTGGATCCAGCACGGTGTGCAATGGATCGCGCTCAACTTGCGGCCGTTCTTTCTGCTCATCAAATGGCCCGTTGAACGGCTGTTGAATTTCAACGACAGCGTGCTTCACGCCATCCCGTTCCCGCTCATGCTGTTGTTGATGTTCCTGCTCGCGTGGCGGTTGGCGAGTCTCGGGGTCGCTGCGTTTACCCTGGTTGGACTGATCGTTATCGCGATGCTGGGCGTCTGGGATCAAGCCATCACAACGCTTTCGCTGATCGCTACGGCGATCGTGTTCTGCGCGGTGATCGGCATTCCGATCGGAGTCTGGTGTGCACGCAGTGAACGGGTCTGGCGGATCGTGCGTCCGGTGCTGGACATCATGCAGACTACGCCGACGTTCGTGTATCTCGTGCCCGTGGTGATGCTCTTCGGCGTGGGCACGGTGCCGGGCGAGGTCGCGGTCGTCATCACGGCCATGCCGCCGCTCATCCGCTTCACCCACCTCGGAATTCGCATGGTCGACCACGAGATCGTGGAGGCGGGTCTCGCTTTCGGAGCGGACAAGCGCCAGCTTCTCTGGGAGGTTCAGTTGCCGTTGGCCATCCCGACGATCCTTGGCGGTCTCAACCAGACCGTGCTTACCGCCATGGTCATGTCGGTCGTGATCGCGATGATCGGTGCGGAGGGTCTCGGGCTGGTCGTGCTTCAAGGGCTGGGACGTCTTGATGTCGGTCAGGCGGCCATAGGCGGTATCGCCATCGTCCTGCTCGCAATGATGCTCGATCGCATCACGCAGAAGCTGGCCCAGTCGAAGGGTGGAACCCGGAGCGCGCTTCTGCCGGTGCTGGCGAGGTTCATCCGGGGTGGACGGATTTCCAGGAGCGTGACGGCAGACACAGCCCACGATGCTGAAAAGGCGCTGTGAGGATGGTCGAAAAGGGCGCACGAAAGAATGAGCTGGTTTTTAAACCATGAAAGAGGAGCATTGATGAGAGCATTTGTTCGGGCAGCAAGCGCACTCGTTGCGCTCGCCGTCGCCATTGCCGGGCTGGCATCGGCGAGCGTGGTTGCCGCTGCGCCGGCACTACCCGGCGACGGCAAGACGATTCGCTACGCGCAGGGTGACAGTCTCGGCGGGAACTATGTCGCGGCACAGATCGTGATGAAAGCAATGAAGGCGCTGGGCTATGACGTGAAGGTGAGCACGATCAACACCACGCTGTTCTTTCAGGCTGCGGCGCAGGGTGACTCGGATCTGGCGACCGATGTGAATTTCCCTCAGCGCGAACCAGGTTTTAGAGCCGTTGAAAAACAGACGGAAGTGGTTGGCAACGGCATGATCGTGGGTGGTGGCATCAACGGCTATGTCATCGACAGGAAGACGGCGCTTGCATACAACATCACCAGTCTGGAGCAACTGAAAGACCCCAGGATAGCGGGGCTTTTCGGCAGCGACGGCAAGGCGGAGCTGATCAGTTGCGATCCGGGCTGGAGTTGCGGCGACGTGGTGGATTACCAGTTGGACAAGTTTGGACTCAAGCAAACCGTTCATGCCGTGCGCGGTAAATACGAGGCATTGATGGTCGATGCGGTGACGCGCGTGAAGAACGGCAAACCCGCGCTTTTCTACGCCTGGAGCCCGTCCTGGGCAACCAACGCACTGGTTCCGGGGAAGGACGTGGTATGGCTGCCTACGCCCGCGGATGCCCTGCCGCCCAACGTGCCCAACAAGGGCACGGCGCTGGTGAAAGGCGTGGAGGGCTGTGCCGGCGGTGCTGATCCGTGCCGCATGGCGATGTCGTCATGGAACTTCAATACTGTAGCGAACAAGGAGTTTATCGCCGCCAATCCAGCGATCAAGACGCTGATCGAAGAGGTCAAATTCCCTGTCGCAACGTGGTCGCAGTGGGAATATGCAATCAGCAAGAACGGCGGTTCGACCACGCAGATCACGAAGCTGGCCGATGATTGGCTTGCGGGCAACAAGCCGCAATTTGAGCAGTGGGTTGCGGCGGCAAGCAAGGTCCGCTAGCGCGCTGCAAACCGAAGGACGGCGGTTTGCTTCGGCGGTCGGGTACGCCCGACTTTCTCGATTGCAATTGCGCCGGCGTGGTCTGCCAGATGCCGACATTCCCCGGACAGCAGGCTTTCAAATGTGGTTTGCCTTTTCTCCGCGTAACTCGCGCACTCCGCGTCCAAGGCGTCGGCGCAACAGTGCGCGCAACGTCGCTCCGTCGGCATAGCCGACCTCTGTGGCAATCGCTTCGATATCGAGGCGGCTCGTGCGAAGCAGATGAACGGCTCGCTCGACGCGCAGATCCTGGAAGTAAGACAACGGGGATTTTCCAAGCACGGCTTCAATGCGGCGCTGCAGTGTTCGGGTACCGGTTGCGAGGGCGTCCGCAGCCGCGTCAAGCGAAAAACCCTCGGCGAGCCGGCCTCTTGCCCAGCGCTCGAAGCGCTCGACAAGCGGATCTGCACGCGCGAGATGATCCGGAATCATGTAGGGCGCTTGCGAAGGCCGCGCGTCCACCAGCAGATAGCTTGCAACAACCGACGCCAGATCCGGGCTCGCCTGATTCAGCAGCCAAAGAGCGAGATCGAGGTGCCCCATTGCGGCGCCCGCGGTGGTGAAGTCGCCCGACGGCACCAGCATGCGGGCGCTGTCCAGTTGCACCTCCGGGTAACGCTGACGAAACAGCGGCGCCAGCCACCACGTCGTGGTGGCTTCCTGACCATTGAGCAGACCCGATTCCGCCAGCACGAAAGTCGCCTTGCAGGCGGCCGCGATCTTCACTCCGTCTGCGTGACTTTGACGGAGCAATGCCATTGCGTCGATCACGTCGCGCCGCGCGAACGTCGACGCCAGTTGCTCCGGTATCTTGATGCCGAGTGCCGGCATGACCAGCCAGTCCGGCCTCTCCATTGCGCTCACCGGCTTGACCGGCACACGCAGCCCCAGCGCAGTGCGCACGTCGCGCCGCATGCCTATTACATCGATTTCAAAATGCGGGCCGGCGCCGGACTGCTGGGCGGCGGCCAATTCCTTTGCGGTGTTGAGGGCGTCGAGTACCGCACAAAGCCCCGTGTCGAATACCCCGTCGAGGGCGAGAACTGTCAGTCGCATGTCGTAAATGACCTCAAAAATGTCATTTACGACAATAGTACGGATGCGTGCTCCTGTCTACAGTGGTGCTCAAGCCGAACGCAGCCTGTCCGCGTTGCCCGGACGATCTCCTGATCAACCTTTGTAACTGGAGCACATGATGAAAGTAATGGCGATTGGCACTCTCAAGCCGCTTACCCCCGAGCAACAGCGGGCTTATATGCCGAAGGAAGTCCCGGCAACCCTGCAGCTTTACCTTGACGGGAAGATGGAGCAATTCTGGTTACGGGACCAGGCGAAGGGCGTTATTTTCTTGATGAACGTGGATTCGGTCGATGAGGCCAACACGCTTCTGAAGGCGTTGCCGCTCGGCCGGGACAACCTCCTGACGTTCGACTTGATGCAAATCGGACCGCTCATGCCGCTCCGGTTGCTGGTGAACGCCGCGTGATTGCGGCAGGAACCGGAGCCGTCCAAAGGGAACCGTATGAACCATTCAAGCCAATCCAGCCTCGACCGCCCGATCTGGGCGGCCCTGACAACCCGGCAGGCGCATCTGGGCCAGGGTGATGCGCTTGCCTGCCGCTATCACCCCGACGTGGCTCCGTTTGCGGCCGTGGAGCACGACACCCCCGACGCCTATCAGGCGCTCCACCGGCTCCTGCTGCCTCACGAGCAGGTAGCGTTGCTGTGCCGCGACCCTGTCGCTCCAAGCGAAGCTCTGCAAGCGGAGCGCATAGGCGTGGTTCATCAGATGGTTGCTACCCGCCGCGAAGCCAGAGGCACGGACCATCCCGACGACGATCGGGAAGTGATCTCGCTGAGCAACGCCGATGCGCGAGACATGCAGGATCTGGTCCAGAAGACCAAGCCGGGTCCTTTCGGTAAGCGAACCCACGAGATGGGCAACTACATCGGAATACGCGAGCGGGGGCGTCTCATTGCGATGGCAGGGGAACGGATGCGCCTTGACGGCTACGTTGAGATAAGCGCAGTTTGCGTGGATCCCGACTGGCGCGGCAAGGGGCTTGCCGGCCGGCTCGTGAATGATTTGCGCAAGGAAATCGAGCAACGCGGGGAGACGCCATTCCTGCACGTGTTCAGTGACAACCAATCCGCGATCGGGCTGTACGAGAGTCTTGGATTCGAGTTGCAGCGTACGTTCTTCCTCACCCGCATCAGGCATGCCGATACGGGCCCGGCGTGATGCGCAACCCCTTGTTGCGAATCGAGGCCATCACGCGTCAGCGACAGGTTGTCCTTCGAGGAAGGAGTCCCGCTAAGGCTTGGGCAAAGAGTCGCAATTGCCGTCAATGCGCTCGCCCGCAAATGCCCTTGCGACAAACTGGGTGGAATCGGGAAGCGAGCCGTTGACGGTTCCGGAATGGTCAAGCGCCGGATAGAAATGCCATTCGATCCGGTCGCCGGCCTTGCATGCATGGGTGACGAGCGCGACCTGGCCAGGCACAAACACGTCGCGATCCTTGCCACCCGTTCCGACGAAGATCGGGATGTCCGACTTCAGCGTGGGATACGCTGCCTGGCGGTTGATTACATTGAGCGCGGGCATCGGCGAACGCTTGAAGCTGCCGTCGAACGTGAGTCCATCCGCAACAATCTTCTGCTCGATCGCGTGCAGACATTCGCGCTGACTCGTTTCGAACGCCGGCATGGCGCGGTCGTTCAGGTAGTCGGCGGGTACGAACGACGGGTCGAGCATGGTTGCGGTGCTGAGCCGCAGCATGTCGTACGCGAAGGTCGGGACGACCGACTTGTGTGCGTTCGCACGTTCCTCGTCATCCGCACTTTCATGGACGGCCGCGTACGGCGTGCCGGTCGTGACCACGCCGGCAATGTTTAGCTCGGGCGCATACGGTTTCGCATAAACGGCCGTCGCGAACGCCGCGCGACCTCCTTGCGACTGCCCGAATATGACCACCCGCGCCGACAGGTCGAAGCCGCCACGCATCACCGCGCGGATGCTGTCGAGAACGCCGTACGCGAGAGGGCGCGTGAGTCCGTACGGATGCAGGCCGGGTGTCCCAAGACCCTGATAGTCAGTCGCGACGATTGCGTAGCCCTGCGCGAGCCAGTGGTTCAGGTAGCGCGTGTCGCGGGGACTGCGGCCTGCGAACGATGGCGCGCAGATGTCCGCGCTGCCGACCGTGCCGTGCGCCCACGCCATCAACGGCCAGCCGCCTTGCGGTGGCGTCCCCTTCGGCACATACAGTGCACCGGACACGACGATCGGCGTGTGGTTGTCGATACCGTCGGTGGACGTGTACAGGATCCGGATATCCTGGCCGGCTTCCGCGAGGCTTTGCTGTGGCGTCAACGGCTCGGTGCGCAGCATCTGTCCGGGCGTTGCCGGCACGTTCTCCGTCCAGGTGTAGAACGCGGGGACACCGCCGTCGCCTATGACAGGCAGTGGCGCGGCGACTACCGCCGATGTGCCGATGGCAGTCGCAATGGCCAGCATGAACAGTCGTCTGAGATTGGCAGTGGACATCAGATAGCTTTCCTTTTTATTGACTTGGCGTCGGCCGATCGAGCGTTTCACCCGGACATCGAGGATGGTGGTGGAAGTAGCCGATTTTATTTCAAGGTCGTTACGTCAGGTGGAGATGCGGGTGGAGCCGCGACGAATCGCCCGTCTTTGCATCGGTCGCGTGGCCATCACGCCGGTCTTCACAGAACGACGCATATGCAAAGCTGAAATCGATAGAGCGACGTGCAGAGCCCGCGACTACATTATTGCGCTGTCACAGTGACGCTAATAGCAGGGTTAAAAAAATCATGAACGCACCTTCTGAACTTCCCGCAACGTCGCGACTGCATGCCGCGTTGGCCGCGCTGCCGGCGTTGGCTCATGAGATAGGCGAGGATGCCGCGCAGCGCGAGGCGCGGCGCGAATTGCCGTTCGATGGATTTGCGCTGTTTCGCAAGTCGGGCCTTGGCTTGCTGCGAATCCCCGTGGAATGGGGCGGCCTGGGCGGTTCGCTGCAAGACTTGTTTCATGTGATCGCAACCCTCGCTGCCGAGGAATCGAATGTTGCTCATGCATTGCGCATCCACTTTGACCTGACCGAGTCGCTGCTGCTGTCACCGCGTTCAACGTTCAACGACACGCAGGTTCAGCGCTTGCTGGAAGGAGCGATATTCGGCGGCGCGTCGACCGAACGTGGTACATCGCGGCCGGGTGAAATCGGCACGATATTGCGACGCGATGGCGACAACTACCGCGTCACGGGCAAGAAATACTATTCGACCGGGACGGCGTTTTCCGACTACGCCCGCATCAACGTGCAGGACGAAAACAACACCAACGTGGTTGCTGTCATTCCTGTGGCGCGCGAAGGTGTCCAGATACTGGATGACTGGGACGGCATGGGCCAACGGATGACTGCCAGCGGCAGCCTGGTTCTCGACAACGTGCAAGTCCTTGCGAGCGAAGTCGCGTCGCGTGGCAATACGACCCTGGCCGGGCGGCATGGCGGGGCGTTGCGGCAATTGCACCTCGTGGCGGTTGCAGCGGGCATTGTCCGCAACATTCTTGCCGATGCCGAAAACTACGTGCTCAAGCATGGAAGGCCGGTGCTTCACAGCCCGGCGGCATCAGCGCGCGAGGATCATTTCATCCAGCAGGTGGTGGGGGACCTCGCGGCTCACAGTCATGCGGTCGATGCGTTGATCGACCAGAATGCGCGCGTACTGGACCGGTCGGCCAACGCCATTCGCGCTCAGGCAGCCAACGCCGAAGACCTGGTGTTGCAGGGCGCACTGGCCACAGCCAAGACACAGCTGGTCGTGAGCAAGCTGGCGTTGCATGCGGGCGAGCGGTTGTTCGAAGCGGGCGGCGCATCGGCCACGTCACGTGTGCACAATTTCGATCGGCACTGGCGCAACTTGCGCACGATCTTCAGCCACAACCCGTTGCTTCACAAGGCACGAGTAATCGGTGGTTATCAGTTGAACGGCGATACCACGCATCTGACCGAGGGCCGCGTGTTCTAAAGACCCGCCGATGCACCGCGGATCGTTCGATTCATCTCTCCTTTTCGAGGATTTCAATCGTGAGCCAAGACCTTTTACTGCTGCTGGAACCGGGCTTCACCGATCCGAAATATCCTGGTGAACGTTTCATCTGCCCGGATGGCGCGCCTATCGAGGGCCTGCTGGCCAGCGACCCGTCGAAGGCCGCGGGCCTCGACATTCATCGTCTGCCGTTTGCGCGTCCGCGCGAGGCGGTTGTCGCTGCGCTCGACGAGAATCACCAGAGCCTGCCCGTGCTGATTCTAGGAGACGAGCATCCGGTGCCAGCGGACACACAGACGCTCGGCGACAAGCACTTCGTGACCGACACGCGCCGCATCCTGGATCTGCTCGCCGAACGCCACGGTTTTCCGAAGGTCCATTGACGAACGGGGTCCGGCCGCCAGCGTTCGTCCATCGCACGGTATAGCCCCACGCGCCCATCAGCGGCGCTTGGGGCTATATACGCGTACCGCCTCACGCGGACTGTTGCAGGCCGCTGCCGACCTGTTGCCGGTTCACCAGTTGGGCATAGACCGAATTGTTCGCGAGCAGTTGCGCATGGGGTCCGGCTTCAATCACCGAACCGTGGTCCAGCACGATGATCAGATCGGCCTCGCGTACGGTCGCCAGACGGTGCGCGATGATCAGGGTCGTGCGGTTGGCCATGAGGGTTTTGAGCGCGGCGTGTACCTGCGCTTCGCTGATGGCGTCCAGATGCGACGTTGCTTCATCCAGCACCAGTACCGGTGCATCCTTCAGAAAAGCCCGCGCGATGGCAACCCGCTGACGCTGGCCGCCCGACAACTGCACACCACGTTCACCCACCCGCGTGGCGAGCCCTTCCGGCAGCGTGGCCACGAAGTCGGCAAGCGACGCCTGCTGAAGCGCAAGTTGCAGCGCCTCAGCGCTGGCATCGGGCCGCGCGAGGCGAATGTTGGCCTCGAGCGTTTCGTTGAACAGATACGTGTCCTGGGACACTAGGGCAACGTGTGAGCGCAGCGAGTCGAGCCGCAAGCGCCGCAAGTCGACGCCGTCCAGCTGCACCGAACCTGTATCCGGGTCCCAGAAGCGCAGCAGCAGATTTGCAATGGTGCTCTTGCCGGCGCCTGACGCCCCCACAAGCGCCGCGGTAGAGCCGGCACGCACGCAAAACGACACGCCGTTCAACACGGGCTGCGCGCGCTCGGCATAAGCGAAGCGAGCGTCTTCAAAGCGAACTTCCGATCCCCCCGGCGAAGGTTGCAGGTCGCGTTCTCCATCGATCACCCGAACCGGCTCGTCATGCACGACCCTTAACCGCCGTGCGGACGCAATCGTATCCGCAAGTTGCCTGCCCACCTGCGCGATCTCGGCCACCGGCATGAAGGCGGCCACGGCGAGCAGAATCAGCATAGGCAGCCAGGCCGCGGAAAGCTGCCCGGCCGACACCAGACATGCGCCCACTACGGCGACAGTCAATCCACCGAGGCCGGTCGCGACATCCAGCAGCGCGGTTTGCCGGGCGAGATCCGCGAGCAGTGCGAGCCGGGTCACGCTGTAGTCGCGCGCCAGCGCCATGAACGCATCCCGCCGGCGCCCGGTTGCCTGGAACGCGAGCAGATCGGATAAACCCTGGATGGTCTCTGTCATATGCGCGCCGAGCAGGCCGAGCGATTCGCGCGCCTTGCTGCCCAGCACGTCGATACGGTTGCGCCCACGCACCGGCGAGAGCATGGCATACGCCAGGAAGGGCAGCAGTCCGAGTGCCAGCGGCCAGGCCGCTGTGGCGAGAGTGGCTATTACCGCGACCGGCACCAGCACCGCGACGATCGCCGGGGCGACCGTATGCGCGTAGAAATATTCGATGGTCTCAACGTCTTGCGTCGCCAGCGTCACAAGGTCGCCGGAGCGGCGACGCAGCAGGTAGCCCGGCGCGAGACGATCAAGCTGTCCGAACAAGCGGATTCGGAGATCCGCCAGCAGCCGGTACGCCATGTCGTGCGCGAGCCAGGATTCAAGCCAGTGCAGCACTGCGGCGAGCGGGGCAACGAGCAGCAGATACACCGCGATCGCCTGATGCGAATTACCGGCACGCAGCGCGGAGACGAGCCATGCACCCAGCACCCCTACGCCGATGAAAGCCGTTACCCGGCCAACGCCCAACAGGATGGTCAGCGCCAGGCGCACCCGCCATGGGTGAATGGCCGCGACCAGGGACCCCAGCGTAGCCTTCCAGCCCAGGGTTCGTGCATCGGCATCGAGTTCGCGCAGACCTTGCACGGCTTCTTCTTCCGTCTCGCCGGTTTGCCCGGTCTTTGTCGGGGGCGCCGTGGCGGACTCACCGGCCGGACGGCTCGCCGTATCGGAGCGCAGCGCCGAGACGCTGCGAGGGGTTGCTTGCGCCGCCATCAACCGGTGATAGAGCCCGTTTCTTTTCATCAGTTCGTCATGCGTACCATTTTCCGCGACAAGGCCATCGTCCAGCACCAGGATGCGATCGGCGCAGATCACGCTCGAAAGACGGTGCGCAAGGATCAGCGTGGTGCGGCCTTGCATCAGACGATCCAGCGCCCGTTGAATCAGCGCTTCGTTTTCCGCATCGACGGCCGAGAGCGCTTCATCCAGGATCAGGATCGGGGCATCGCGCAGCAGCGCCCGGGCAATGGCGAGCCGTTGGCGCTGGCCGCCCGAGAGCTGGAAACCGCGTTCGCCGATAGAGGTCTGGTAACCGTCAGGCAGGCTCGAGATGAAGTCGTGAGCGTAGGCTGCGCGGGCGGCGGCTTCCACTTCATCAGGGGTCGCGTCCGGACGCCCGAGCCGGAGGTTTTCTTCCACCGTCCCCGCGAATAACATGGTGTCTTGTGCGACCACCGCAATTTTCGCGCGCAACGCGTCCGGGTCCAGCGTACGTACGTCGTGTCCGGCAATGCGGATACTCCCGCCCTGAGGATCGTACTGGCGCAGCAGCAGGCGAACGATAGACGACTTGCCTGCACCGCTCGGTCCAACAATGCCGACGCGCTCGCCCGCCGCCACCGAGAACGTCAGCCCACGGTGCGCGAGTCCTCGGCCGCCGGCATAGGCAAACCGCACGCCGTCGAAATCCAGCGAGACCTCCGAGCCGTGCAACGGGTCCGTGCCGGCCTCCGGCATGGGCGGGTCGGCCTCCAGCAGCGAGCGGATGCCTGCTGTCGCGGCCTGCCCGAGCATGCCCTGGTGCAAGACGCTGCGCAGGTCGCGCAACGGCCGGAAAATCTCCGTGCCCGCCATCAATACGATCAGCAGCGTGGTCAGGCCCATCTCCCCGTGGGTCACGCGCCACGCGCCGAGAACGAGCGCCAGCGCGGCCCCCAGAGCTGCGCCAAGATCGACGATACCGCGTGTCAGCAGGCCTGCGGCGAGCACCCAGAAGGTGTTGTCGGAAACAGCGCGTGCCTGCCTGGCGAGGCGTTCGCCCCAGACGCTGCTTTGCCCGAACGCTTTGAGCGTCGGCAGTCCCTGGACCGCGTCGAGAAACGTTTCTCCGAACTCCTTGAATGCCTGGGCGCGCGCAAGGCTGGTGCGGCGTTCATGCATATGTACGGCGATCGGTCCGAACAGCGCCACCAGGGCGGCTGCGAGGAGCACGGCGGCGACCGGCAGGTCCCAGAATGCGATGAAACCGAAGATGGCGAACGGCGCGCAGAGGGCCACGGCCAGTTGCGGCAGATACTGTCCAAAGAAGGTCTGCAACTGTTCGACGCCATCGATCACCGACAACATCACGCCGCCCGTGCGTTGTTCGGCGAACCAGGCCGGCCCGAGCGCCACGATACGGTCGTACAGCTCGCCACGCAGCGTTTCCTGGGCACGCGCCGCGGGGCGGCAGGCGATGCTCGCGCGCCATTGATCCAGCAACGCGCGCACCACGATCGCGGCCGCCACGGCGACCGAGGGCGCTACCCATGATTGCCACGGGTTGCCTCGCAGGACCTGTGCGAGCAACTGGGCGAGAAACACAAAGCGGGCGATCCCGGCCAGCAGGGCCAGCAGTCCGACAATGATGCCAAGCACCATGTGCCCGCGTAGTCCTTTGGTCAGTTGCCAAAGGCGAAGATCGAAATACATCGGGGCGGCTCCTCAAGGTAGGGGGTCATCGTGGCACGGACCCGTGCTGCGCGCGAGCGATGCTTTCTCAACCAGGGTTGAGATAAACTTTACCCATCATGCCAAGACTCTCTGCGCACATCCCGCCGTTATCCGCCCTGAAGGCGTTCGAAGCCGTGGCCAGGCTGGGCAGCCTGAGCCGCGCGGCGGACGAGCTCAACGTGACCAAGAGCGCCATCAGCCATCAATTGCGTGCGCTGGAATCGACCTTGGGTACAACGTTGCTCCACCGTGGCGGTACCACTTCCCGCGCGCAACCCACGCCCGCGGGGCAGGAATTGCTGCTTGCCATAGAAGCCAGCCTGATTCCGTTGGGCGAAGCCTGCGAGCGGCTGACCATGCGGCGGCGCAAGCGTCGCCGCATGCTGACGGTTTCCGCCAATGCGCCATTTTCATCGCTGTGGCTTGCGCCTCACGTGGTGGAATTTTCGACGCGCCATCCGGAGATTGCGGTGAACCTGAGGGTGTTTGACGACGAGCCCGACTGGCAGAATGACACAATCGATATCGCGATTCTGCGGGTGCCGTTGACAAGCTCGACAGGCGATATGCCGGACTCGCATCCGAGCGACCGGGCGCTGGTCCGGGAGACGGTCTTTCCTGTGTGCAGCCCGTTGTTGATGGACCCACGGATCGCTACTCCGCAGATACTGGCGGAACATCGGCTGCTGCAAGAGGAGCACACGTCGAGCCCTGAAATAGACTGGCAAACGTGGTTTGCGCTGCTCGGCGTCGCCGCACTGCCGGACCAGAACCTGGTCCGGTTGAGCAGCTTCAACCCGATCATCGGCGCGGCGATTGCGGGGAAGGGAATTGCACTGGGCCGCTCACCGCTGATCGATTTCGATCTTGCTCACGGGCGGCTGGTTCGTCTGTTCCCCGAGCATGAGCTGCCCGGGTCGTGGCAGTTTGTCATTCGCCTGCATCCCGAGCGCTCATCCGATCCCACACTGATTCAGTTCCAGACTTTCATGCTCGAGCGCTCGGCAATCTGACAGGCGCGGCCAAGGGGCCGCTTCATCACACCTCGCCGAGCACGCCGAGATACGCCTGGCCAATGACCTCATACGAGGCGTCGGCATTCGGCGGATGAAACGCGCCGGCGCGACCATCGCGATACAAGCGTTCCGTCACGTACTGCTGCCGCAGGCCATCCGCATCATGGCTCCGTCGTTCATCAACCAGTGGGTGTGGCTCGTCAAGGACACGTCGCTGGCCTACATAGTCGGCGTGCCGGAACTCGCATTTCTTGCCAACCAGGTGAATAGCCGGCTCATGGTCTATCCGGTGCGGATCTTCCTGTTCGTGGGGCTCGTTTATCTGATCCTGTGCACACCGCTCGATGCGCTGGCGACGCGCCTGCTGCTGGGCCGCGCGCGCAGCGTTGAGCCAAGGGCCACGGCAACTCGCGTGGCGGTCGTCCCGTCGCCGGATTAAAGCAAGACCGCGGCATTCGCTCGGCATCCTTAAGCTTTCAATCATTACGCGAAGGTTGCATGCGCTTAGCCAAGGGCGATTTCCATCAAACGATTATCGATGTGGCAAAGCCTGCTTTAGAAATACGTTTTTATTGGTTCAGCTTCCGGGCGCGCTCTTTCATAGTGTCAATTGATGGCTATAGACGGTTGCATTTCCTCTGACAACCGTCTTGCCTCGATGGGTTTTCAAGTGACAGTACAAGGAGACGTCATGGCAGTTGAATTGGAAGAACGCGTAACTCACGAATCTCAGGCGGTACTGGAAGCGGCGCGCGCCGCGGCGGCGGCTAACCAGTTGCCTTACGCGGGCGGGGTTTCACCCAGCGACGCATTCGCGCTGCTCGAGTCGGGCTCGGCGGTGCTTGTGGATGTCAGAACGGCCGAAGAGCGCAAGTTCGTGGGTTACGTGCCCGGTAGCGTCCATGTGGCCTGGGCAACGGGTACGTCGCTCACACGCAACCCGCGCTTTGTCCGGGAGCTGGAAGCAAAGACCGGCAAGGACGCGGTCGTTTTACTGCTCTGCCGCAGCGGCAATCGTTCCGCGCTTGCCGCGGAAGCTGCAGCGAAAGCAGGCTTTACCCAGGTGTTCAACGTCCTTGAAGGGTTCGAAGGACGGCTGGATTCGCAGCAGCGGCGAGGCGCGCAGGATGGCTGGCGCTTTCAGGGTTTGCCGTGGATTCAGGACTGATCAAACTCTAATGGCTTGATGCCGAAGGATCTCCGACTGTGGCCGCATTTGACATCGACGACATCGTCCAATCGCTCCAGACGGTACGCCAGCAATGGCGCGAAGTGCAGAAGCGCTCGCTCGAACCCGGCGGGCGCGAACTACCGGCACGAGAGGCGCTGGCCAATATCGTGGAGACCTTGAAGGGCGTGCTGTTCCCGATGCGGCTCGGACCGCACGACCTGCGCCAGGAGAGCGAAAACTTCTACGTGGGTCATGCACTGGATTCAGCCTTGCATGGTCTTTTTGCCCAGGCGCAACTCGAATTGCAGTACCGCGACCGTCATCTCGCGCGCGACGACGAAAACATCGCCGCGCGGGCGGGCGTCTCAGTCCGCTCGTTCGCGGCCAGGCTTCCTGAAATCCGCACGCTCCTTGATAGCGACGTGCTTGCGGCCTATCACGGCGATCCGGCTGCCGGCAGCGTGGACGAGGTGTTGCTGTGCTACCCCGGCGTTCTGGCCATGATCCATCACCGGCTCGCGCACGAGCTTTACAAGCTCGACTTACGCCTGCTGGCGCGCATTGTGGCTGAGCTGGCGCACGGTGCAACCGGCATCGACATTCATCCGGGCGCCCGCATAGGCAAGGGGTTTTTCATCGATCACGGAACGGGCGTGGTGATTGGCGAGACCACGGTCATTGGCGATCGCGTCCGTGTGTATCAGGCTGTCACGCTGGGCGCGAAACGTTTCCCCCGCGATGCGCAGGGCCATCTGGAGAAAGGCCTCGCGCGGCATCCGATTGTGGAGGATGAAGTGGTGATCTATGCGGGCGCCACGATTCTCGGCCGTGTCACGCTCGGCCGTGGTGCGGTGATTGGCGGCAACGTGTGGCTCACCCACGACGTTGAACCGGGCGCGAACGTCACGCAGGCCATCTCGCGTAATGACGGCGTGCAACCGCGCGTGGAGGCGAGCGTGTCATGACCGAAGTCGTCCGCAACTTCGGCGCAGCGGTCAGGCAATTACGCGAGGCGCAGGCGTGGTCGCAGGAACAGCTCGCCGAGCACGCCGGCCTGAACCGTTCCTATATTGGCGAGATCGAACGCGGCCGCGTGACGGCGTCCATCATCACGGTGCATAAACTCGCCCGCGCGCTCGACGTTCCCATGGCGGAGTTACTGCAACCCGAGCCGGTGACCGGGCCAGGGTGATCATTTTTCCCGAAATGCCGTCTATAGCATGTTGAATGACCGCGGTTGCGGTCTTCATAATCACGCTTCCTGATAAGCATTCCCGTTTTTCATCTATAGACTTCGGAGCTACACATGACGGCAACTGTGGGCGGCCAGACGGCGCTCGGCGATAACGCAGCACGGCAACTAGCCAATGCCACCAAGACCGTTCCCCAGCTATCGACCATCAGCCCGCGATGGCTCACGCACTTGTTGCAGTGGGTGCCTGTGGAAGCCGGTATCTACCGGTTGAACCAGGTCAAGAATCCCGAGGAAGTAAAAGCGGCGTGCACGCAGCGTGAAGATGAAAGCGAATTGCCGCGGACCTTTGTTCCCTACGACGAAAACCCGCGTGAGTATTTTCTCAACGCCGTCAGCACCGTCCTCGACGTGCAGACCCGGGTATCGGATCTCTATAGCAGTCCGCACGATCAGATCAAGGAACAACTGCGCCTGACGATCGAAACGATCAAGGAGTTGCAGGAAAGCCAGCTGATCAATAACCCCGATTACGGCCTGCTGGCAAATGTCGCCGAAGAACAGCGCGTGTTCCCGCTGACTGGCGCGCCGACCCCCGACGATCTCGATGAACTGCTGACACGCGTCTGGAAAGAGCCCGCGTTTTTCCTGACCCATCCGCTCGCCATTGCGGCTTTCGGGCGCGAATGCACGCGTCGCGGTGTGCCGCCGCCGACAGTGAGCATGTTCGGTTCCCAGTTCCTCACGTGGCGTGGCATTCCGTTGATTCCGTCGGACAAGGTGCCTGTTGCCGACGGCAAGACCAAGATCCTGCTGCTGCGCGTGGGCGACAAGCGGCAAGGCGTGGTCGGTTTGTTCCAGCCGGGCGTGGCGGGTGAGCAAGGGCCGGGGCTGTCGGTGCGTTTCATGGGCATCAACAATCATGCGATCGCCTCGTACCTGATTTCGCTGTATTGCTCGCTCGCAGTGCACTCGCCGGATGCGCTGGCGGTTCTGGATGACGTGGAGATCGCCAAGTACCATGACTATCCAGACACCTACAAGTAAGCCGGTGAGCAGCGCTTCAATGCCCGATGTTCCGCACGGTGCAGCGCCTGCGGGCTTGCCTGACGTCGCCGCGCTGTCACGTCTGGCGAATGCGTTCTTTTCGTCGTTGCCGGGCAGTGCCACGCCCGCGCTTGCCAGTCTTGGCAGCGGTGGCGGCGAGTCGCTGTCGGCAGGGCTGCCGGTGGCCGCGCCCGTGCTTGCTTCCGCGAGCAATCCGGCGCCCCCTGGATCGCCGTTGGCGGGGCCGGGCGGTGCTGGGACGGGGGTGCCAGGCCTGAGCCTTCCGCAGGGCAAGGTGGCGGGCGCTAACCTGCTTCCGTCGGCGCCCACGCACGTTTTGTCACTGGGCAATCGCGTGCCGGCGCTGGCGCCGCATGCGGTTTCGCAAAACAACGTGCCTGACTCCGTGACGAGCGCCGCACCGGCGCTGGAACCGCGCTTCGGCGGCGCTGCGCTGGGCGTCGGCGTGCCCGATGTGGCGCAACGGGATGTGGCGCCGCGAGACCAACCGGCGGCGTCGCCGTTCTATTTCCTTCGGGACACGAACGTGGCATCAGGTGCGAACCGCGAGTTGCCGCTGCCCGGTCATGATGTGCCAACGGCGGAATCGCTAGGGCTTCCGTCTATCGATGACTTGCGTTCGCTGAATGGCCGCGAGTCTTACGGTGGTGAGCCGGGCCGTACAGGGTCGTTCTATTTTCTCGACAACGCCCGTGCACCGCATTCGAACGAGCACTTGTCGCAGACCGGTTCCGCGCATCCGCCATTCGATGTCAATGCCATCCGGCGCGACTTCCCGATTCTGCAAGAGCGTGTGAATGGGCGTCAGCTCGTGTGGTTCGACAACGCCGCGACCACGCAGAAACCGCAGTCGGTGATCGATCGCCTGTCGTACTTCTACGAGCATGAGAACTCAAACATTCATCGTGCCGCGCATGCATTGGCAGGACGCGCGACCGACGCGTACGAAGGTGCACGCGATACGGTGCGGCGCTTCATTGGCGCTGCCTCGCCGGAAGAAATCATCTTCGTGCGCGGCACGACGGAAGGCATCAACCTGATCGCGAAGACCTGGGGCGTGCAAAACGTGGGCGAGGGCGACGAGATCATCGTGTCGCATCTCGAGCATCACGCCAACATCGTGCCCTGGCAGCAACTCGCCGCACAAAAGGGGGCGACGCTGCGCGTGATTCCCGTCGACGACACGGGGCAGGTCCGTCTGGATGAGTATCAGAAACTGCTCAACGGCCGCACGAAGATTGTCTCGGTGACGCAGGTGTCGAACGCATTGGGTACCGTTGTGCCGGTGCAGGAGATTGTCGCGATGGCGCATCGTGCAGGCGCCAGGGCGCTGGTCGACGGCGCGCAATCGGTCTCGCACATGCGTGTGAACGTGCAGGAAATCGATGCTGATTTCTTTGTGTTCTCGGGCCACAAGCTGTTTGGTCCGACCGGTATTGGCGTGGTCTATGGCAAACGCGATCTGCTCGAGGACATGCCGCCATGGCAGGGCGGCGGCAACATGATCGCGGACGTGACGTTCGAGCGGACCGTGTTCCAGGCGCCACCCAATCGCTTCGAAGCGGGCACGGGGAACATTGCAGACGCGGTAGGTCTTGGCGCTGCGATAGATTACGTGACGCGTGTGGGTATCGAGAATATCGGGCGCTACGAGCACGATCTGCTGGCCTATGCGACGAGCGTGTTACAGCCCGTGCCGGGCGTACGGTTGATTGGCACCGCGAAGGATAAAGCCAGCGTATTGTCGTTCGTGCTGAAAGGCTATGAGACGGAAGAGGTCGGGCAGGCGTTGAACGAAGAAGGGATTGCCGTGCGTTCGGGTCATCACTGCGCGCAACCGATTCTCCGGCGCTTTGGCGTTGAGGCAACGGTACGGCCGTCGCTGGCTTTCTACAACACGTGCGATGAAGTCGACAGGCTCGTGTCCGTCGTGCGCCGGCTTTCGTCGCGGCGGTAGGCAAGGGGCTGGAAACGCGTGGTGCAGCGCGCGGTCGATCTGGCCGCGCGCTGAGTACGTGTTGCGCCGGGCGCGGGTCTCAAGCGTAGGCCTCAAGCGCAGCCCTCAAGCCGCCGAACGAGCCTGTGCAAACTGGCTGTCGGGACGCGGCAAACCGTAGTGCTCGCGCAGTGTTGAGCCCGTATAGTCACGCCTGAACAAACCCCGCCGCTGAAGAATCGGCACGACGTGGTCGACAAATGCCTCGAGCCCGGAGGGAAATACATCCGCGTTCAGGTTAAATCCATCAGCGCCGCGCGCATTGAACCAGCGTTCGATATCGTCTGCAATCTGCTCGGGTGCGCCTACGATCATCCGGTGCGCGCCAGGGTTGCGATCGAGCAGGTCGCGCACGGTCAGGTTTTCGCTGCGGGCAAGATGCAAGGTCGAGTCCACGAAACCGCGCGACAGGTCGCTTCGGGTGACCTTTTCGATAAGCGCATAAGGCAGCGCGCGGTCGATATGAAGATCGTCTGGCCGCACGCCGAGCTGTCCGGCGAGCTTCGCGATCTCGCGGGCCGGGCCGAGCATCGCGTCCATCTTGGCCTTGTGCTCGCGGGCTTCCGCTTCGGTCCCTCCGACTACCGGATATAAGCCCGGCAGGATCAGCAGATGGTCAGGATTGCGGCCATGACGCCGCGCGCGCTCCTTGATCTCAGTGTAGAACGCTTGCGCTGTCGGCAGGGTTGTCTGGGCTGTGAAGACCGCGTCGGCACTGCGCGCGGCAAGCTCACGTCCGCCTTCCGACGAACCGGCCTGCACCAGAACGGGCCTGCCTTGCGGACTGCGTGGCACATTGAGCGGTCCGCACACCGAGAAGTGTTCGCCGTGGTGATCTATCGCATGAACCCGGTCGACGTCGGCATACCGGCCGCTTGATTGATCCGCGACCAGCGCGTCATCTTCCCAGCTGTCCCACAACTTGACCACGACATCGACGAACTCTTGCGCGCGGGCGTAACGCTCGTGCGTGTCGAGCGGGCGGTCGAAGCTGAAATTCGCAGCCGCCGACGCGTCCCAGGTCGTGACCGCGTTGAACGCAACCCGGCCGCCACTGATGTGATCCAGGGACGCGAAGCGGCGCGCCAGGTTGAAGGGATCATTGAACGTGGTCGACGCCGTGCCTATCAGTCCAATGTGCGTCGTCGCGCCCGCGAGCGCCGTCAGCAGAACTGTCGGTTCCAGCGCTTGCGCGGGACCGTCGGCATGGCCTTTCAGCGCGAGCGCGTCGGAAAGGAAGACCGCATCGAGCTTGCCTCGTTCGGCAACCTCCGCAATTCGCTTGAAGAAATTCAGGTCGACGCTCGAACGGGGATTGTCGAGCGTGCGCCAGCCGGCAGGATGACGGCCCACGCCGGTGACATTGGTGTTCAGGTGCAGCTGACGTTGGGAACTCATGAAGGGTCCGGGAAAAGTTCAGGGACTGGCCGGGCGGCGACCGTCCACATACCGGTGTGTCCAGTCATCTCTTGCCGATGGCGCGCTTTCAGAAAAATGCCGCGTGCGGCAGCGGTGTTTCGTTAGGCAGGTAATCGCCGCAATGGTGCGGATGTTGCGCCAGTGGCGGTCGAGTCGCAGGCGATGTCAGTGCTGGGCAGGAGAGCAGGATCTCACGACGTGTTGGCCTCTTCAGTTTCCCGACGCGGCCTCGGTTGCCGTCGCGCTGTTGAACGAAGCCAGTCGTTCGTGGCTGCGACGCGCCGTGTGGGTATCGAAATCAATGACCTTGATCGACCCCGTGCCGTCGCGCTCCACTTGCTCGACCAGTTACAGTTCCCACGCAAGGTAGGCGTTCATTTGTGCCGCCACCTGATCGGGCGCCGCGTGATAGGGGCTGTACCAGGCATCGTCGCTGCCGGTGAGGTTGCCCGCGTCGCCGCTGCCGGAGGGTAATCCGAGCGCAAGCCAGCGCCGCGTGCCGCCGAGCAGCGCTGCAACGCCGGGCACGCGCGACCGGATCTGGTTCGCGACAAGCCCGGCCAGCACACCATCTTCCGATGTCAGCACGAGCGGTGTGGCGGGGTCCACGTGTTGATCCAGAAGATCCGGAAGCGCGCTCACCGCAATGAAACGCGCGCCTTGAACATGCGTACGCCGGAAGGCGAGGCTGCTGTCTATATCGATGACCTGCGCGGCTTTCCCGCTCAATGCAAGCGCGAGCTGATCCGCTTCGATCCAGTTCACGCGTGCACCCGAGCCAAGTACACGAAGCGGTTCAGGACCGGATTCGAGTATGACGGCCGGCTCGTCGTCAAGCACATGGACATCAAGGTAACCAAGCTGGTTCAGCCATGTCGCGGTCATCCGCGCGCGCACGCCGTCGTCGTCGGTGAGCACCACGCGCGAGGCGAGCGTGTCCACGTATTCATCGGTTGCCTGGACAAGCTGCCCGCCGGTCGCCGAACGCCAGCCCGGCAAATGTCCCGCTTCGTATTCGAGGGGGTCACGCACGTCGAACCGGTATAGCGTGTGCTCCAGCGCTTCGTCTTCGAACTGTGCAAGCTGCACCCGGTCGATGACGCTCACTCCCGCCTTGACGGCGGCGCGCTGCGCGAGCGCGCGGGCGGATGCAAGACTCGCGGCGTCCGGGCGCGGAGCGGTCCTGGTTTGCCCATGCTCGAGTTCGAGGCCGGACAGCAGCCATGCCATCGATCCGCCGGTCAATGCTGCAACCGGATTCGGAATGCCCGCGTTGATCAGGGACTGAGCGCCGAGAATGGAACGCGTGCGGCCTGCGCAATTCACCACGATCAGCGTGTCGGGGGAAGGTGCCGCGGCGAGCGCACGATAGACCAGCTCCGCGCCCGCGCAGTCCACGCCGCCGGGAATGTTCATGGTCTGGTATTCGCCGAACGGGCGGCTGTCCAGAACGGCGAGGTCTTCCCCGGCGTCCTGCCGCTGCTTGAGCGTGAGCGCGTCGATATTCGGCGTATGCAGCCTGTGTTCGATGAGTTCGCCAAACGCCTTGCCGGGCACATTCGTACCGCTGAACACCTCATGGCCGGCACGTTCCCAACCCGACACACCGCCTTCGAGAATGGCAATGTCGAGGTACCCGAAAGCACGCAGCGCAAGCGCAGCGCGGGTGGAATATTCACCAGCTTCATCGACCAGCACGATCGGCGTCTTGCGCCGAGGCACGAGCCGGTCAATCAGCAATCCAATCCGCGCAACCGGAGCGCTTGAAGAATAAAACAGCCTGCGCCGCGAGAAAATGCCTTCTTCCCGCACATCGAGAATGGCGAGTTCATGCCTTGCTGCAAGGGTGTTTTTTAGTTGTTCAGGCGTGATCCTTCGAACGCTTTCAATAGACATGCGGCGGATTCTCCAGGTGCGGATTTCAAATGCGGCAAGCGTGCCTGTGCGATGTCGCAGAGAAGCCCTGCGACATTCACAGAAATTGAAAAATGGGAAGAATCTTCTATTTTCCCAAGGTCAGCTTCAAAGTATATGGACGGGGAAAGACCGCTCAAACGAAGAAAATCGCCTGAGCTTCTGGTAAAAGCGGGTTTGGGAAAAATAGTTGCGGGCCGTGATTTCGCTTGCAGAAAATGGCGGCCGCCCGGACGGCTTGAGCGCTAGCCGAGGTTCAGAAAACGGGCGACGGCCCGGACTGATAGCGACGTGCCGGACAGGATGCCGGTGCACTCGCGCAAGTCGGCGCCCATGCTTTCGATGCTGCTTGCAGTGAAGTATTTGCTTGGGCCCGTAATGACGATAACGCCAATTGCGCGCTCTCCCGGTACTCCGAGTCTTGCGCCAACCGCTGATATGCCTGGGATGTTCTCGCCGAGATTCGTCGCAATCCCTTCCTTCGCAATCTGGTCGAGCTGCTTCGTCAGCGCCTTACGCGTTGTAATCGTCTTGGGGGTGCGCATGGGATAGGGTTCCGGTCCGAGCGCCTCGTCACGAGCTGTTTGACTGAGTTCGCTTAGCAGCAACTTTCCCGAAACCGTGCTGTTCAGCGGCAACGAAACCTGGGTTTCGTAATAGGGCGCCACGTTGTCCTGACCTAATACGACATCGACGAAAAGGCGCGCTGTTCCCATGAACACAATGAGTCCGACCGACGGCCCATATTTGCGCTGCAAGCTCTTGAGCGAGTCGGAGGCGTCACGGCGCAGCAGGTTCAACGGGTGATCGATGACAAGCGGAAATACGGCGCGAGGCGTCGGATAATAACGATTGCTTGTGTCGCGATATATATAACCGGCGTGTATGAGCGTCTGCAGCAAGCGGTGGCAGGTGCTCGAGGACAGCCCAACGGCTTCCTCGATCTCGACAAGACCAAGCGGTCTTGCCGCCGCTATAACCGCCGACAATACCGCCATGCCGCGTGAAAGAGCCCCGCTCTCAACCGACTTGTCCGCCGCGGAGACCAGTGCACTAGCGGCGCCGGAAAGAAGATCAGAGGATATTGCAGGCTTGTTTTTGGACATTCTTCGAGTGCAATTGATGCTTCGGGTTTAGGCCGGAGCCGACGAAAGACGCCGCTATAGCAGTTTCTACGGGCCACTGCTCAATCGCTGCATATCGGTTTTGCAAGTGCCTTGTAAACGACACGGTGTGCACGTCAGTCACCTTGACGATGTTGCCTCCTGATCTTACTGTGGGAGTCTGTGCTCTTCCTGCATGGTGCGCGGAGGGAGCTGGCAGGATCTCGGGAATTATGATTGAAAGCGTAGCTTGCGTGAGGTGTCGCAAATGCAGGAATTCGATTTCTACATGAACCTGAAGAGGCCGACACTTGGACTCTACGTGCATAAGGGGGCTGGCCTCCCAGACCTCGCTGACCCGGACCAGTGGGAATTCGAGGGCAATGTGTGGCAAGACGAACTGCCACCCGACGTCTTGAAAGGACTCGAGGCCAATGGCCATGCATTTCAGGAGCTGGGTGGGTGACTCGTGCTGGCGCCGGGTGCCGCTGGGGCATTGATCGCTTGCGCTGATTCCTTGTATCGGTCGAGATCGCATTTCGATTTCTACAAATTTCTACTATCCTAAGCTCAAGCCGGAAGCAAACGTGCTGTCACACGATAGAAGACTTGCGACAGCACAATGGCCTATGCCGCTTGATCGTCGAAACCGTGAACAGACAGTCCGCAAGCCTGGTCCATGACACCTGTGTTTCGCTGACTTGTTAAACCGTACGTCAGCCATGGCGCAGGAGAGAACAATGTCCGGGACCCAGGGTGGATTGGGTGAGGCCTTCATCACGCAGCAGCGCACGCGCCTTGAAGCGCTGCGCCGGCAACTGCTGGGCGGCGAGGAAGATACGTTCGCAAACGAGCGGACGGCCCAGGAGCAGCATGGCGACGAGGCCGAGGAGCTCGAGGACGAGGCGCAGGGAGCGGCGCAGCAGGAGGTCAACCAGGCGCTGCATGATGTGAACGACCAGCGCATCAGTGATATTGAGCGCGCGCTGCAGAAGATCGCGGAGGGTACCTATGGTTTCTCCGATGCCAGCGGTGACCCAATACCGAAAGCAAGGCTTGAAGCGACTCCCGAGGCGATCTTCACTCTCGAGGAGCAGAGTAAGCGCGAGACCGGCGCATGACGGCTGGCCGGAATGAGGCCGTCGCCCACGCCAATCCTGCGATGAATCCCCAGTCCGGGAATGTTATGTCATCGCGGGATGCCTTTGATGGCATTTCACCCATGCCTGTCATCGGAAAGATCAATATTCCTTTATCCAAGCACATCCATGGAATTCAAGGACGTAGCTGGGGTTTCGTTATGCTAATCATGCTCGGGATTGCGCTGCAGGGGAGCGGGTTATGCACAAATTTTATAGCTGGTTCAGTCGCCTTCATCGCGCCGTGACGGCGCGATGAAGATTGGCTCTCCAGGCTGAAGCGGTTTCCAGGCCTTATGCCGTGATGCGGCGTAGCCCCAACAGCGAGCCAGTCCCCGGGTCTCCCGGGGCAACTGATGGAGTCTCATATGACTGAACGACGCGCAGTTCCCGGAATCCGACCGTATGACGATCCCGCCGGCGGCTGGGGGGCGCTCCGGGCGACCGCACAAGCCGTCCGCACACAAATGGAAAGCGTCAAGGCGCCCATTACGCTGCTACGGACCAATCAGCCTGACGGCTTCGATTGTCCGGGTTGTGCCTGGCCGGACAAGGAGCACAAGTCCACGTTCCAGTTTTGCGAAAATGGCGCCAAGGCGGTCACATGGGAAGCAACGACCAAGCGAGTGACGCCGGCGTTCTTCGAGAACAATACTGTGTCGTCGTTGCTGCAGCGATCCGATTTCGAACTGGAGGATCTTGGCCGGCTGACGCATCCTCTTGTCTACGACCGCGCCACGGACAAGTTCCGGGCTGTTGAATGGGAGGATGCGTTCGCCCGTATAGGTGAAGTGCTGCGAGGGTTGTCCTCTCCCGACGAGGCCGAGTTCTATACGTCAGGCAGGGCGTCGAACGAGGCCGCTTACCTCTTTCAATTGCTGGCGCGCGAATACGGGACCAACAACTTCCCTGATTGTTCGAACATGTGCCACGAGCCGACCAGCGTCGGGTTGCCCCGGTCGATTGGTATCGGCAAAGGCACGGTATCGCTCGATGACTTCGATGCCACCGAACTCATCATCTCGATCGGCCACAATCCCGGGACGAATCATCCGCGCATGATGGGGACGCTCCATGAATGCTCGCGGCGCGATGTCCCGATCATCGTGTTCAATCCGCTGCGCGAGCGCGCGCTCGAGCGCTTCGCCGATCCGCAGAGCGTCATTGAAATGGCGACCTTCGGATCGACCCGAATCGCGTCGACCTATTTTCAGGTCGACGCAGGGGGAGACGCGGCCGCCCTCAAGGGCATCATGAAAGCACTTCTGACTATGGACGCGGAACAGGGCAACACTGTTCTGGACCACGAGTTCATTGCCAAGCATACCCAGGGTTTCGAGCCATTTGCGGCTGACCTCGAGGCAACGACATGGGACGATATTGAAACGGCAAGCGGACTTGACCGTGAAGACCTGGAGGAAGTTGCGATTGCCTATGCAAAGTCGAATGCGACGATCGTCACTTACGGAATGGGCATTACCCAGCATAACAAGGGCACCGCCAATGTCCGTCTGATTGCGGATCTGTTGCTATTGCGCGGCAACATCGGCAAACCCGGCGCCGGCATCTGTCCCTTGCGCGGGCATTCCAACGTGCAGGGAAACCGCACGGTCGGCATCACTGAAAAGCCGTCCGCCACCTTCCTCAAGCAGATCGAAGATGTACTCGGATTCAAGCCGCCCGCGGCGCATGGGCACGATGCCGTCCAGGCGATGCAGGCAATGATTGCCGGCACGGCCAAGGTACTGATTTGCCTCGGCGGAAACTTCGCTGTTGCGTTGCCCGATTCCGAGCAGTCCTTTCCCGCAATGGGCAAACTCGATCTAAGCGTCCACCTTGGCACCAAGCTCAATCGTTCGCACCTGCTGGTGGCAAAAGAGACGTACGTGCTGCCTGTTCTGGGCCGCACGGAACTCGATCTGCAGGCGACCGGCCGGCAATCCATTACGGTTGAAGATTCCATGTCGATGGTCCACGCGTCTTCGGGGAAGCTGACGCCTGCGTCCGAACACCTGCGTTCCGAACCGGCGATCATTGCCGGCATCGCCACCGCAACGTTGCCGGACAGCAAGGTGGCATGGAAGGAGCTGATTGCGGACTACGACAAGATTCGCGACCTGATCGAGCAAACCGTGCCGGGATTTGAAGCCTTCAACGCACGAATCAGAACGCCGGGAGGATTCCGTATGCCGCTTCCTCCGACGGAACGCGTGTGGCCCACACCATCAGGGAAAGCGATGTTCTCGGTGTACGGGGGAGTGAGGGAAGACGCGGACGTCCTCGGCGCGGAAAACGTGCTTCGTCTCATCACGCTACGCAGCCACGACCAGTACAACACGACAATCTATGCGCTCGACGACCGTTACCGGGGGGTGTTCGGCCGGCGTGACGTGCTGTTCATGAACGAAGACGATCTGGCCGAGCAAGGACTTGAACACGGTGATCTGGTCGACATAGAGACAATCACCTCGTCGGGCAGGCAGATGCGCCTGAAGAACATCACCGCGATCGCCTACAACATTGCGAAGGGGTCGGTCGGGGCGTACTACCCGGAAGCGAACGTGCTGGTGCCGCTCGACTTCATTGACAAGGACAGCGGCACGCCTTCGTACAAGTCTGTTCCTGTTCATGTCTTGCGCTCGGCCGTGAGCTGACTTCGGTTGATCGACCGGCAGGATACCGCGCGTGAAATCTGCATTGCCTCACCTGCGTGCGATGCTTGTGTTATCGCGGTCGATGAGTCGCACATCAGTTCGAATGCCACCCGTTTTTACGCAACTGACGTCATCACCTGGAGCCAGTGATCCATCATGGAAATCTTCGATGCATTCCACCTTGCCAGGTTGCAGTTTGCATTCACGGTTTCATTTCATATTATTTTTCCCGCAATCAGCATCGGCCTGGCCAGTTTCCTCGCCGTGCTGGAATGGCGCTGGTTACTGACCGGAGACACCGCCTACAAAGACATGTTCCTGTTCTGGTCGAAGATCTTCGCGGTCGGTTTTGGAATGGGGGTTGTCTCCGGCGTGGTGATGGCCTATGAGTTCGGCACCAACTGGAGTGGATTTGCCAGCGTGGCCGGCAACGTCACGGGACCGCTCCTGACCTATGAAGTGTTGACGGCGTTCTTTCTCGAGGCCGGGTTTCTCGGCGTCATGCTGTTCGGCTGGGAACGCGTCAGTCCCCGGGCGCATTTCTTCGCCACGCTGATGGTGGCGACGGGCACGCTGATTTCCACGTTCTGGATTCTCGCGTCGAATAGCTTCATGCAAACGCCGCAGGGTTATGCGATCGAAAACGGCCGCATCGTGCCGGTCGACTGGCTGAAAGTGATTTTCAACCCGTCGTTTCCGTACCGCCTCGCGCATATGACGATCGCCGCGTTCATCGTCGCGGCTTTCATTGTGGCCGCTTGTGGCGCGTGGCATCTGTTGCATGGCCGCCGCGACAAACCGGTCAAGCGCAGCTTTTCGATGGCACTGTGGATCCTGCTTCTGCTCACGCCCATACAGATTTTTGTTGGCGATGCGCACGGGCTCAACACACGTAAATATCAGCCGGCAAAGATCGCGGCAATCGAAGGCCTGTGGGAAACCGAGCACGGCGGCACCGCGCTCAACCTGGTTGGCCTGCCCGACATGAATGCGGAAGTCACGCGATACACGATCCAGATACCGCGTCTGGGCAGCCTGATCCTGACCCATAGCTGGGATGGCGAGATTCGCGGCCTGAAGGAGTTTCCTCCTGAGGATCGTCCCTATTCACCGATCATATTCTGGACCTTCCGCATCATGGCCGGTCTCGGTATGTTGATGCTGTTGACTGCGTTGCTTGGACTGGTGCTCAGGCTGCGCGGCCGTCTCTACGAGACGCGGTGGTATCAGCGTTTCGTGCTGTGCATGGGGCCTTCCGGAATCGTGGCGCTATTGGCCGGGTGGGTAACGACGGAGGTCGGCCGCCAACCGTGGACGGTCTATGGCGTCCTGCGTACCGTGGACTCCCTCTCGCCGATCAGTTCCCAGCAGGCGGGCGTTTCATTGCTGATCTTTGTGCTGGTGTATTTCCTGGTGTTCGGCATGGGCTTCTACTACATGATGAAGATGATGAAGCGCGGCCCGGAGGAACATGTCGAGCGCCGCGAGTCGCGCAAACATCCGATATTGCGCAATAGCGCGCTCGACGCACTGGAAGGGGAGTGAGGCCATGCAAATCGATCTTCCCGTCGTGTGGGCCGCGATCATCGGACTGGGCGTTTTCATCTACGTGATGCTGGACGGATTCGATCTCGGCGTCGGCCTGCTGTTTCCGTTCTTCGAGGAGAAAGCTGACCGGCAAGTGATGGTCAATACCATCGCACCGGTCTGGGACGGCAACGAGACGTTCCTCGTGCTTGGCGGCGCCGGGCTCTACGGGGCGTTCCCCGGGGTCTATTCAACGCTCCTGCCGGCGAACTATCTCCCGTTGATCCTGATGGTCGTGGGCCTGATCTTCCGCGGCGCGGCCTTCGAACTGCGTGCAAAGGCCGTCAGGACCCGGCACGCGTGGGACCTCGCTTTCATTGGCGGCTCCGCGCTCGCGGGGCTTTGCCAGGGCATTGTGCTGGGGTCGCTGCTGCAAGGCATCAAGATCGTCAATGGCCGTTTCGCCGGTGGCCCGTTCGACTGGCTCTCGCCGTTCAGCCTGTTCTGCGGAATCGGCGTGCTCTTCACATACGCAACGCTCGGCTGCGGCTGGCTCATCCTGAAGACGGATGGCGAGCTGCAGAGCAAGATGCGCCAGGTCATGAAGCCGCTTGTGAGCGTGCTGCTCGGGGTGATTGCGATCGTGAGTCTCTGGACGGTGATCGGATTGCCCGCGGTCGCGCTTCGCTGGTTTGGAAGCGGTAATCTCGGGTGGTTCCTGCCGGTGCCAATCCTCGTGATCGCCTGCGTGTGGGGTATCTTCCGCTCACTTCGGTTGCAGCACCAAGCGACCCCGTTCCTTCTCACCCTCGCGCTGTGTTTTCTCGGCTTCAGCGGTTTGCTCATCAGCATCTGGCCGAACATTGTTCCGCCGTCCCTGACGATCTGGGAAGCATCGTCGAGCCACTCGAGCCAGCTGTTTACGCTGGTCGGCACGGTGATCGTGCTGCCGGTCATCCTTGTCTATAACGCCATGCAGTACCGCGTATTCCGCGGCAAGGTGCGCGAAGGAGACGCCGGTTACCACTGATGGTTACAACACGATGAAGCACGCGCCGGCGGGGAGCGTGTTTTTGTCTTCCCGATGTGCCGGCTGCCTAGAAACTGCCTGCTTATTCCGCTTGGGTGACTGACACCGACGCCTCGCTCGTCAGCATCAAGAACGTCAGTGTCTCGCACAGATAGAGGCGCACAACCGTGTCGGTATGGCTCGCGTAGCCTATTGACAGGTCTTCGCCAAGATGCAACTCGAAGTCGCCGCCGCGCATGGATAGCACGCTGCCGCCTGCGAGCGCGGGCGCCCAGATGATGTCGCCGTTCACGATCCGCTTGATGTGTTCGAGAACCGGATAACCCTGATCGCGTGCCTCGCCGAGCGCTGTATATGCATCGGCGCCGAGCAGCACGGAATAGGGGCCGTCCACGCCGGCAAGCCGCAACTGCTCGAGCGCGTTGCTGATCGTGTTCGGATAGTCGCTGACGTCGGCCGGCAGTGCGAGCGGTGGATTCGACGAACCTTCGCGAATCCCGCCAATCCCCGCAGCCTTATACCCGTCGAAGATCGCACGATCCTCGGCATAAGCGAGCTCCTTTGCTGCCTCCTTCGCAGGCTGCCAGTCGGCATCTTTCGCGCCACGCTCCACGCTGTCGATCGCATCGCGCTGCAGCTCGAACGGCACGGTCAGCTGGACGAGCGCCTTCACCTCGGACAGTTTCGCCACGACGCCTTGCTGCGGCGCGCTGATCGCGATCTGATGCCCTGTGCCGACGCCGGACAGTCCGGTACCCCCGGGACCCTTGACGTCGACCACGCGACGGCCGGCCACGCTGCGTTTGAAAGTGCGCGCCACTTCCTCTTCGATCTGCGTCCAGGCGGCACGGGAGATGGGGGCAAGCTCGCGATGCAGGTTATTCATGGTGGGGGATTCCCTTGAGAGAGCCAATATTCAGCGAGCCGTCCTGGTGCGGCCCGGCGGAGGAAGCGGTATCAGGCAGCTGTTCGGCGGCGTTGGCGGCGGTCTCCGGATCGCGGTCCGCGAGCGCTTCGAGCAGGCTAGCCGACGGCACGAAGAAGAGGCCGCCCGTGACCGCGTGGCTATAGTCGAGCAGCCGGTCGTAGTTGCCCGGCGGCCGTCCGACGAACATGTTTTCGAGCATCTGCTCAATCGGCTGGGGCGAACGGGCATAACCGATGAAGTAGGTGCCAAACTCGCCCGCGCCGGGCCGGCCGAAGGGCATGTTGTCGCGCAGGATTTTCACCTCCTCGCCGTTCTCTTCGATCGTCGTCAGCGAGCTGTGCGACGACGACGGTTTGACCGCCGCGTCGAGCTCGATATCGGCCAGCTTCGTGCGCCCGATAATGCGCTCCTGGGTCTCGACAGAAAGCCCGTTCCAGCCCGTCATGTCGTGCAGGTACTTCTGCACCATGACATAACTGCCGCCCACGAACTCCGGGTCCTCGTCGCCGATCAGCGTGAAATCAACAGCCTCGCTGCCCGTGGGATTCTCGGTGCCGTCGACGAAACCCACCATGCTGCGCATATCGAAGTTGCGAAAACCGTGCACTTCATCCACGACCGAGACCGCGTCGCCAAGCCGCCCCAGCAACTGCGTGGCGAGTTCGAAGCAGAGATCCATGTGTTCTGCGCGGATGTGCAGCAGGATGTCTCCCGGCGTAGCCGCGGCGCGGCGTTCGCCCTCGCCGAATTCGCGAAACGGATGCAGCGCTGCCGGGCGCGGGGCGCCGAACAGCGTGTCCCATGCATCGGAGCCGAAGCCGCACACGCAGGAGAGGTTGCCGGAGGGGACACGCTTGCCGACCGAGCGCACGAGGGCGGCGATATCCCCGCACCATGAGCGCACTGTGTCTGCCGGATCGCTGCCACCCGCGAACGTCGCGACGATGAAGATGGCACTGCGGGTGACGGTATTACAAACGCTTTGCGATTCTGGAATGTCTTTAGGCATCGGCTTGGATATTGATGAACCGTTACGGATTCCGATAACAGCGGAACCAGCGTCTTTCCGCCTCCGAGAACACGTGCTTGACAGCCTGCGTTCACTGCGTCCACGGATGTTATACCGGGCAGTCACCTTATGGAAAGTGTACAAAGGTTTTTTGTAGTGCCGCGCACGCGTTGGTTTTCCGTTCGATACTTCATATTGGGTTTAGCGGTTTTTTATTCTGCTGTCACATTGTTACCATCGCTTTAGCCGGCGCGCGCTCCTGATTGATCGTCGAGGGAGAAAATTCAAGCAGATTGTTTTTACCGTGGGTTTCCTTTCTCACGGTTTTTTCGCGGGTCGATTTACTTGGCGGCTTATGCCACCCGGTAGGCACAAGAACGCTTTGAGCTGATATATAGGGGCATCAATGGCTATTCAAAATAATGTGTATTCCGAATTAAGTTTTACGAGGCATTGAGTTTCCTGAAAGGGTTAAGTCTTGACCGATTTCGTGCGCGGTTCAGGTACGAAAGAAGTGCCCATGCTAGTGATGCATTGCTGCGACGACCATGAGATGGAACGGCAATGCGAGTAGCGCCGTCCCGACGAATCCGAGCAGCCACAATGCAACGAACCATAACAGGCTTTTGCGAAACGTTTTACCGGGCTCACGGCTTTCTGACGACACGGCAACCCTCCTTTCCATAGCTTGGTGATACTGGTTCCCAGGTTGATCTTCTGCTCCTGACCGTTCGTCGACAAGCGGCGGGTGTCACCGGCTAAAGACCCTGCGGCGACGTTCAGGTTCGTGATGGTCGCTGCCTGGCACTGTTGCGGAAGTACCCATCCGTAGAACATAGACCGCCGGTGCAAACAGCGCCAGATCAGAGCCTCCGATTCCAGCTATTGGTTCACGTATCAGTGTAAGGCAGCCAACGCGGTGAACCCAATTTCCTGTCTTAGCACTTTGAGTTATGAAAATACGTCGAATCATTTCCACATGACATAGTAGACATTCGCAACTCGGTGACGCCGGCCTATGGTGCCCGAAGGAGATGCCATTCGGCCGCCGCCATCTCCGCCACACGCCGCGGTTTTCGTTGGGGCTCCATCTTCCAGATGCCACGCGGCGGACAGGGTGGCCCAGGCGACCGGCAAAAGCCGGCTGCTGCGGGTCTTGATGGGGGCACCGTCCGGAATCAGGTTCCAGCGGTGAAGGCAGCCGTCGAGCATGGTCGCAATCCCGATACGTCCATTGGCATGCACGAAGCACAGATCGAAATGCTGTTCGTCGATCCGGCGAGATTCGGGCAAGGGATTGGCACGGCACTCGTCGATCATGCGAGAGAGCAACACGCGAAGCTCACCGTAGACGTCAATGAACAGAATCCGCGTGCACACGAGTTCTATCGACGTTACGGTTTTGAGGACGTTGGCCGCTCGGAAACTGACTCTGCAGGGAGGCCGTTTCCGCTGGTCCACATGGCTTTGCGACATTGAGCTTGTCTGCATCCTCGCATGGCATGCGTGAGGCAGCTCAGGCGCGTAGATAGCGGAGATCGTCGGCGCCGGTCAACCCGGGTTGCCTGCCATCGGATGGCAAGCAACCCGGGGTAACGGAAGATCAAGGACTCACTTCGTCTGAAGTCAGATCCCTGGTGCTTGCCACTTGCTGGAAGCGCTCGTTTGACAGACCAGCTACGCTGGCTTGCTGGGGAGCAAAGAGCGGTTTCTCGGGATGCACGAAGAACCAGAGCACCGTTCCTACCGCCGCTGCCAGTGCGATGACCACCAGAGCACTGCCCCAGTTCCCGGTGAGCTTCACCATGAAAGCGACGGTAACGGGTCCCGCGACATTCGATGCCGCTCCCCACAAGTTTGTCCAGCCAGACATCACGCCGGTAAAATCCCGCGCCAGGTCTTGAGCAGCCGACCAGACGACGACTTGCACAAAACCCACCGCAGCGAAAGACAGGCACAGGAAACCGACGACGGCCGCAATATTGACGGCCCATGAAGCCAGGCAGAGGGCGAGGGCGCTGACAAGAAATCCCACCATGGCGACCGGAGCGCGAGCGGCCCAGACGGATTGAGTGCGCTTCAATATCTTGTCGCACACGATCCCCGCCACGAATACCGCCACGAACACGGCGATCCATGGTAGCGATGCCGCAAAGCCCATGGACTTGAGAGAAAGCCCACGTGCGCGCATGAGGTAGGTCGGCAACCAGGTCGTGTAGAAACTCTGGATCAGGACCAACAGGAAGTACTGGATGCCGAAAAGCCAGAACCGCGGATGCCGGAGGCACTTCAAAAATACCCCTTTGGCGACCGCCTCTGGTTCCGGCTGTCCCGCGGCAATATACGTCGCCTCTTCAGCCGTGATCAGAGGATGTTGCGCGGGTACATCGCGATAACCGAACCACCACGCGATCCCCAATACGAGACCTATTGCGCCGAACACATAGAAGACGGAGTGCCAGCCGAACTGCAAAATCATCCACGCGGTAAGAGGCGCGGAAATGATGGGGCCGAGATAAAGCCCGCCCAGGAGAAAGGAGTTTCCCTTCGCGCGTTCACTCTTTGGGAACCAGCGTTTCACCGCAAGCACGCCGCTTGACCAGTCGGCAGATTGCGCACCCCCGAGCAGGGCGCGGCAGCCAACGAGCCAGTTAAACCCCACGCCGAACGGCGTCGCTATCATCATCAGGGACCACAGAGCGCTCGTTCCAAAAAGGACTTTCCGTGACCCATGACGCTCTGCCAGTCTGCCGGCGGGGACCTGTCCCAACGCGTACGTCCAGAAATAGACGGTCAGGATCACCGACATCTCGACCAGCGACAGACCCAGCTCCTTCTGGATCGTGGGTGCCGCGATCGTCATCGCCGCGCGGTCCAGCGTCATGACGAAGGTGATGGGAGCGATCAGCAACGAAACAATCCACCACCGTAAATTGCCGCTTCTTTTGGGCATTCTCACTACTCCAAGGACAATTAACCACGCGCTCTTTTTAGAATCACTGCTGCCGGTGCGGTCTTGCCAATCGCTGCTCAATCGTCATTCGTCATGCCTGAGTCATTCGTCATGCCTAAGACGAGGGGAGAGGCGCGCCATTCATGCTTTCAACGCAGATGTCATGCGTGCTTGTTGTTTGCGCCAGCAAAGCCGCTGCGCAGACGAGCTCTTCGTCTGCCCCGTAGATATGGAACAGTGCGTCGCCGGGCGCGACGTGCTGGCCTGGCGTCGCGAGAAGGTCCACGCCGGCACTCAGGTCCGTTGGAGCACCTGCTTTTCGCGCGATTCCCGCGATGGCCCAACCATCAATGCCGGCGACGATGCCTCCCCCCTGTGCCACTACCGTTCGTACAAACCGGCCTTGGGAAACAGGCGGTTCTCGCCGGCCCTGACTATCGACAATACGTTCGAATGCAGTTCGGGCGAGGCCGGAAGAAAGCAAGGACTCCGCGATCTGCCGGCCCTTGGAAACCGTACCCACTTCCGGCGCCCACGCAAGAATCTCTGCCGCGAAACGGAGCGCTTTTTCCCGCAGGTCGGCGGGCGCATCCGGGTCGTTATCCAGGACCCGCTTAATGTCCCGTACCTCGAGTGCAGGCCCGATGCCACGTCCGATAGGGTTGCTGCCGTCGGTGACCATCGGCTTGACGTGCAACCCCAGGCCCGCCGCGACATACTCGAAAAGATTACCCAAGGTACGCGCTTCGAGCTCGTCCTTCAGCTTGGCGTGCGGGCCGTAAGGAAGATCGATGATGACGTGGGTGGATCCTGCCGACCACTTCTTGGACAAGATCGATGCAACGGACCAGCGGTTTGAATCGAGACCCAGCGGTCTGGTAAAAGCATTGATCCGGTCGTCAATCAACGAGTGATTCAACCGGCCGTTCCACGCAATACACGCACGTGCCTGGCCGACGCAATGACGGACCTCTGCACTTGTGAGATCAACGCGTGCGACTGTTTCCATCGCATCGGCGGTGCCTGCGGCAGAGGTAATTGCCCTTGATGACGTCTTGGGCATTGCAAGCCCGAACGCCGCCACAATGGGCACCACGATCAACGTGATCCGGCTGCCGGGGACACCTCCCATCGAATGCTTGTCAACGAGTATCGGCTCGTCCCATTCGATGCGTGGCGTCAGCTTGCATCGCACCTTTGCCAGCGCCAGCACTTCGGCGTCTGACAGGTTCTGCGACGCGTGCAAAAGGAACGCGTTGATATCCCGGTCCGAATAACGCAGTGCAAGAATGTCGTCCAGCACCGCGCCATATTGAGCTTCGTTCAGGGCGTCGCCGGCGATCTTTGCCTTCAGGGCACGCATGCTCGGCGGAGCCGGCTGCGCGGCGCGCTGAAGCGCTGCGACGAAACGTTCTATCCCCTGCTCAAGCGTTCCGTCGTTCAGTACCGTCAAGACCTCAACGTCAGCCGAGGTCGGTTCAACCTGACGCATCACGCGTTTTGCCACCTCGTCCGGGGTTTCGCGGCCTCGTGCGAGAATTCTTGCGGCGAGCACAGAGGCGGGCGCGCTCACCTCGACTACGACCAATCGCGGTACGCGAGTGGAAAGCATATCGACCATTGCCCGCGACCCATTCGCGACCACGTGACGCCCCTGCGAAAGGGCATCGAGGAGGTCATGGCGCAAACCGTACCTCAATCCATGGGCCGACCAGGTAATCAGGAATCCTCCTTGCTCCTCCAGCCGGGCGAAGCCGGTTTCATCAAGCGCTTCGTGATCTTCGCCCGGCGAACCATGAGGCCGGGTAACCACCCGGCGTGCAAAGACGAAATCACCGAGAACATCACGCGCTCCGTCAATAAGCGAGTCTTTGCCGGCGCCGCTCGGGCCGACCACAAAAAAGAAGATTCCGTCGGACATGAGCTTATTACTCCGCCTCGTCCAGACCGATATCAACGCACACGGAAGCCTGGTTGATCTTGCTCGTGGAGATGTAGTCGACGCCCGTTCTGGATATTGCCCCGATCGTTTCGAGGTTGATACCGCCGGACGCCTCAAGCTTCGTGCGGCCATTGACCAGCTCCACGGCCTTCGTCATTTCTTCCACGGACATGTTGTCGAGCATGATGACGTCAACGCCGGCTTCCAGCGCCTCTTCGACCTGCTCGATGCGATCGCATTCCACTTCGAGCTTCGTCAACACCGGCAATTGGCGGCGCGCACGCTGCACAGCCTTCGTGATCCCGCCGCACACTGCAATGTGGTTGTCCTTGATCATCACACCGTTATCGAGCCCGAGGCGGTGGTTCAAGCCCCCGCCGCAGGTCACAGCATGCTTCTCGAGCATCCGCAGACCCGGCGTGGTCTTGCGTGTGTCAATCAATCGTGCACGCGTTCCGGCGACTGCCTTGACAAACTCCGCGGTGAGGTTGGCAATACCGGACATGCGCTGCACGATGTTGAGCGCGGTTCGCTCGGCGGTCAGTACGCTCCGGGCGTTTCCCCGTACATCAAGGAGCACGGCGCCCTTCTTTACGTGGTCGCCGTCCTTGACGCGCACCACCACGTCGAGCGTTGAATCGTAGCGCTTGAACACACGGGCTGCGACGTCGATACCCGCCACGATCAGGTCCTCGCGTGCGTTCATGAAAAAAGCTCCAGTCTCGTTCGCTTCAATCATGACCTGCGCGGTGAGGTCACAGTATCCAATGTCCTCGGTCAGCCACATCTCAATCAGGCGATCTGTTTGAAATACGTCGTACATGTCAATCTCCAAAGGTGTAAAAAAACGGCTGTTTCTGCTGGTTGGGTCCTGACGTCAGGACGCACGGTCAGTCTTCTTTATCGGCAAGGGGATCAAAAAATGCCCTCGAAAGTCGAATGTTCACAAAATATCGGACTACGAAATAGATGAGATCTGAAACGCAATAATGAAAGCAGACGAGGGCGTCTTACTGGAATTGATGAAGCTGTCCATGCAGTCCCGGTTCTCGCCTGCGACTACAGCGTCCACGCTCAAAAGCTAAGCCGGGCCCGGACGCGGGGCAGGTTGAAAAGATCGCGGCGGCCGTAACGAGGTCAAGGCTCGCTCCGGTCGGTACCTCGCGTTTTCGTCGGAAGCTACTGGTAAATATTTGCGGGCAACACACCTGGCGCCGTTCGTTCGAGATCCCGTTCCCACAGCATGGGCGGGTCGTGGCAACGGCGGCGGAATCTGCCCGATACGCAAGACCTTGGTCATCTCCTCGACTCCTCCGCAGCGCGGCGTCAGGTTGCGGTTGATTTCCAAAAGTCTAGTGTTCACATTATAATTTGGCAAGATATCTAAGAATATTTTTGTTGGTGCACGCATGCTTTGATTTGGTGAAAACCCCTATTAAGTGCCTCATTTAAGGGAATACCCCATATAAAATCACGCGCGTGCCAATGACCTCGGCCGAGGAAAATTCAATGTGTACATTGAATTTGATCTCATTTTGACCGGTCAGGTCAGCGACTGTTGGCGGGCGCCGGACATGGCGGGGAAGCGCGCTCTGCAGCGGGGCAGGTATCTGCCGAACACCAGGCACGCGGCGAGAACTATCAAGTATCCGAATTTTGTGCCGTACACCGTTTAATACATAACTCTATAAAGATCTCATGAAGCGCCTTACATTTCAGCAACAGTTGTGGATTCCTTTGGCACTCTCCCTGGTTTGCCTGATCTCTGTGGCGGGCTTCGGGGCATACCAGACTCGCGAGGTCCGTCTCGAAGAAAGGCAGCATTCATTGAAGGATGCTGGAGACATTGCGATGAGCATCACGCGCCGCTATGCGGCACTGGCCGCTGACGGAACGTTGTCGACGCCTGATGCGAAGAAGCAGGCGCTCGCGCAATTGCGGGCGATCCGTTATGGCACTGACGGATACGTATCCATCGTCGATTCAGACTGCCATGCGGTCATGAACCCTTCGAAGCCGGAAACGGAAGGCAAGTACTTCGGTGACTATCAGGACTCGAACGGGAAGTACGTGTATCGCGCGATGGCGGCGATCGCGAAGGGTTCCGGCGATGGGTTTGTCGACTATGCGACGCCCCGGCTTGGTTCGAAGGAGCCCGTGCGAAAACGCAGTCATATTGCTACTTACAAACCATGGGATTGGTCGTTCGTGACGGGCGCCTACCTGGACGACATTGACGAGGCGTTCAACGCGTCGCTGCGTCAGTTGGTCGTACTTGTCGCAGTCATCGCGGCCATGCTGTCTGCTGTCGTGTATCTCGTGAACCGCAGGCTTAATCGTTCGCTGGGCGGTTCACCAGAGTACGCAGCCGAAGTCGTGCGAGCGACAGCGGGGGGTAACCTCGCGCAACACATTGACCTGCAAGCGGGGGATCGAGGCAGCCTTCTGTTCAAGCTTCAGGAGATGCAGGCGCAACTGCGCCAGGCAGTGGTCGCAATCATAGGTGCGGCGAAATCGATTGGAACGTCGACCGATGAGATATCGTCCGGCAACGCGGATCTCTCAAGGAGAACCGAGGAGCAGGCCGCCTCGTTGGAAGAGACCGCGGCAAGCATGGAGCAACTGACGTCAGCGGTTAGACAGAATGCCGACAATGCGCGGCAAGCTTCGCAACTCGCCGGCGATGCTTTCTCTATCGCCAATCGCGGCAACGACGTTGTTTCGGAAGTCGTCGCGACAATGGACGAGATCACCGACAGCACGAAGCAGATTGGAGAGATCCTCGGGATGATCGAAGGGATCGCTTTCCAGACCAATATCCTTGCGCTCAATGCGGCTGTCGAGGCCGCGCGGGCCGGCGAGCACGGGAGAGGATTCGCCGTTGTTGCATCTGAAGTCCGGAATCTGGCGCAGCGTTCCTCGACGGCGTCGAAAGACATCAAGAGACTGATCGAGCATTCGAATGGCCGCGTTCAGAGCGGCGCCACGCTCGTTGACAGCGCCGGCCAGTGCATGAAGGAGATCCTGGTTTCGGTTCAACGGGTGACCGCGATCATGAAGGAGATCGCGTCGGCCTCCGAGGAGCAAAGCGACGGGATCGAACAGGTCAATCGGGCCGTTACGCAGATGGACGAAGTAACGCAGCGAAATGCGGCGCTGGTCGAGCAGGCGGCAGCAGCAGCGGTGTCAATGCGCGAGCAAGCCCATGGGCTGGTGGAGAGTGTTGCTGCTTTCCAGGTTACCTGAGCTTACGTTCCTGCCTTTGCTTTTATCGGAATAGCCATTGCGGTAATTTAGCGGCATTGTTGGAGGGGGGGCACTGCCTGCGGTTTTTAGCGAGTAGCCATGTATGTCCTGACGCGATGGACGGCTCCCTCCCTCGTCTATGGCGTGCCGGAATGATGAAGCGGTTCCGGTTTCGCCAACACCGGATACATTCGAGCGACCTCCTGAAGGTCAGCCTCCATCTCGGCGATCAGCCACTCCTTGACCTGTTCCACCTGCGGCCGTGAGGGCCGTTGATTGCTGATCAGTTCATATTGACGGCCCGTGGTGACAACGTGCCGGGAAGCCGGAACCAACTGGCCGGTTCGTAATGCATAGGACACGCCGGATACCCAGCCCAGCGCAACGCCACGGCCGATCATTGCGGTCTGGAGCACCAGCGCATAGTCGGAGAAACTGAGCGGGTCGCCGGGCGCCGTGCCAACAACGTCGACGCGGTTGAGGAAGTCCTCCCAGTTGATCGTGGTCGGCACCAACTCGATAAGGGTGTGCTTCGGCAGGTCACGCGCGTGGTCGATAGGTCCATGACTTTCGAGATAGGTAGCACTACAGACCGGGATGATGACCTCCGGGGTGAAGGTCCAGCCTTGCTGGGATTTGCGCCGCTGCTCAGTCGGGCGCAAAGCAAGATCGGCTTCATCCGCGTTCCCTTGCAGCACGCCGCTGATGACATGAAAGCGCAGGCTGATCTCGGGGAATGCGTTTTGGAAGCGTTGGTATCTGGGCATCAGCCAATACGCAATGAAAGCGCTCGAGAGCGACAGGGTGACTGTCTGCGTGCGCTGCTGCCGCTGTTTGATATCGGACACGGAGCGTTTGATATACCCGAAACCCTCATTCACGCCGCGTTCGAGCAATAGCCCGTCGTCAGTCAGCACAAGCCCGGTGCGCGAACGCACGAACAGCTGCGTGCCCAGTGCTTTCTCAAGCCTCACGATCATTCGACTGACGGCAACCTGTGTCACGTTCAGCTCATTCGCCGCCCGCGTAATGCTTTTCTCCCTGGCGACGACCTCGAACACCACCAGCGAATTCATTGAAGAACCGAAGTTGCGCAGGGTATCCATAACATTATGTTGGGTTGGAAAGAGCAAATGTCATTTGACGGAATTTAATGCGCTGCTTATGTTCTGGCTATCAAAACACGGGTGTTGGGCAGCGTTGATCACCATAACATTCTGTCTGAGTTTGGCGCATGGAAGCAACCGAAAACGGCCGTTCAGCGGTGTCAGTTTCCAGGCAGATGGCGCGGCCACATCGCTGAATGCCTGCCAACGCATGAATTTCCCGACCTAAAGGTAAAGGTACGTTCGATGAACCTTCCTCCACGGAGCCATGACCCGCTGCTGCAGCCGCTGCGGATCCGACACCTGGTATTGAAGAACCGGATCATGAGCACGAGCCACGCGAGCGGTTTGACGGAAGATGGCTTGCCGCTTGAACGCTACCAGCGCTATCACGAAGAGAAGGCCATTGGCGGTATCGGGCTGAGCATGTTTGGCGGCTCCTCGGTGGTGAGTCGCGACAGTTCCAACGTATTCGCGCAGATCGACCTGACTGACGACCGGATCATTCCGTGTTTCCAGGCATTCTCGGAACGGATGCATCGGCATGGCGCAGCGTTGATGTGCCAGCTTACCCACATGGGCCGGCGAGGAAGTCCATATGCGTCGGATTGGTTGTCGACAATCGCACCGTCACGGGTCCGCGAGACGCTGCATCGGAGTATTCCGCGCGAGATGGATCGCAGCGATATCACCCGGACCATCCGGGACTTCGGCCACGCTGCCCGCCGTTGCAAGGAAGGGGGGCTCGACGGTATTGAAACCCTGGCAGGCGGACACTTGATCGGGCAGTTCCTGAGTCCGGTGACTAACCGGAGGACCGACGAGTATGGCGGCTCAATCGAAAATCGTTGTCGCTTTGCGCTGGAGGTTCATGAAGAGATCCGCCGGCAGGTGGGGAATGACTTCATTGTTGGTATTCGCTACGTCATCAACGAAGCCCAGGAGGGAGGGCTGACTTGCGCCGACGCGCTGACGGCGGCCAGGATGCTGGAAGCGTCGGGCGTCATCGACTTCTTTAACGTGGTCTACGGGCGCATGGACACCGCGGCGGCGCTGGCTGACGACAACATGCCGACGATGTACGCCAAATCAGCTCCGTGGCTGGCCGCAGTGGCTTCGTTCAAACGCGAAGTGTCATTGCCTGTGTTCCACGCAGCGAAGATTGCCGACCTTGCCACTGCACGTTATGCGGTATCGGAAAACATCCTCGACCTGGTGGGTATGACGCGTGCGCATATTGCCGATCCGCATATCGTCAGGAAGCTGATGCAGGGGGACGAGGATCGTGTCCGGCCTTGTGTCGGCGCATCCTTTTGCCGGTCTCACCAATCCGCGTGTATTCACAACCCGTCGACTGGACGCGAGACCTGGATAGCACATGAGGTCGATCCGGCGCCCCGGACCGGCCGCAAGGTAGTGGTCATAGGAGGAGGGGTGGGCGGTCTCGAAGCCGCGCGCGTGGCCGCGCTCCGAGGGCATGAAGTGGTGCTGTTCGAAGCGTCTCCCAAGCTGGGCGGTCAGGTGCTGCTTGCGCACATGGGTAGCTGGCGCCACGACTTGATCGGGATTGTGGACTGGCGCGCGAACGAGCTAAGCCGTCTGCGTGTGGATGTCAGGACGGGCACCTATGCGGACGCTTCTTCGGTGCGAGCCGAACATCCCGATGTTGTGATTATTGCGACCGGCGGGATGCCCGATCTTGATGACCTGCCGGGAAACGAACACTGCATTTCGGCTTTCGATGCACTGACGATGCGTGTCCCCCTGTCTGGAAACGCGCTGGTCTACGACGGTACCGGCCGGCATGTGGCGGCGACATGCGCTGAGCGTTATGCCCAGGCTGGCATTGAAGTGGACCTGGTCACGCTCGACCGCTGCTTTGGTAATGAACTGGACGGGAAGGGCGATGAGATCGGCTGGCAGCGACGCTTGGATCAATTGAAGGTTTCCTTGCGGCACGATTTGCGGCTCCAGCGCGTCGAGCGCCTGCAGGACAGCAAACGCCGCGCCTGGTTCATGCACGAACTGACTTCAGAAGTGGTTTGCCTGGATGCAGATCACGTGGTAGTCGAACGAGGCATGATGCCCGTCGACGACCTGTTCCATGAGCTGCGCAGCGAGTCAGTCAACGACGGGAAAGCCGACCTGGATTGCCTTTTGCCCGGCAAAGCCCAACCGTGGACGAAAACAAGGGTTGCCGACTATGAGCTCTACCGGATAGGCGACGCGGAATCGTCGCGAAACATTCATGCGGCGATCTTCGATGCTTTCCGGTTGGTGCGAACCCTGTAGCACGCTGTGTAGTTTTTCAGGCCGATCGTTCTGAAAATGATTTGGATACCGAATTATACTGGCTGTGACCACAACGCCAGCCTTAGGCAAGCTTAGGAAGATTCAAGCAAGTCGATCGGTCATTTGCCGAAGCTATCCCGCTTCGCCTTGCCAATCAATTTGGGAGACGTTTTGATGATAAAAACCACCAAGCTGGACCGGATCGACCTGCGGATACTTTCCCGGTTGCAGACCCAGGGCCGCATCTCCAACGTGGAACTGGCCGACGCTGTCGGCCTCTCGCCCAGTCCTTGCCTGATTCGCGTCAAGCGCCTTGAGAAGGCCGGGTATATCGCGGGCTATGCCGCGCAGATCCTTCTGGAAAAAATGGGCGACGTCCAGAGCGTATTCACACAGGTCACGCTCGCCGACCACCGGCAAGAGGATTCCGCAAGATTTGTCGCAGCCATTCGCGAGGTTGACGAGATCGTCGAATGCCATCTGGCGAGTGGAGGGTATGACTACCTGCTCAAGTTCGTCACGCGCAGCGTTGGTCACTATCAGAGCCTGATTGAAGACCTGCTTGCGCGGAATATCGGCATTGAAAAGTACTCCAGTTACGTGATGATCAAGTCACCGATCATGAGGAATGCCTACCCGCTCGAGACGTTGTTTTCCGGGAACCATTCCTGACGAACAATCTACTTCTGTCAACGTATCACCCTCGCCTCAACTGGTTTCGCGCTCGATCAGTTTGAAACCCACGTCGACCACGCGCCGGTCGACTTCGCCATCCCTGATCCGCTCGACCAGCAGCGAGGCAGCCAGTTTGCCGATACGCGTTCCGTCAATGCGGATCGTGGTCAACGGCGGGTCGGTGTCTTTCGCGAAATTCATGTCGCCATAACCGATGACCCGCAACCGCCCGGGAATATCCAGGCCGCGCGCGCGCGCTTCGATCAACGCACCGAGCGCCAGGATATCCGCGCCGCAGAATACTGCTTCCATGGCGGCATATTCGTCCAGCAGACGGGCCAGCCCACGCCGTCCATCGCCCAGATTGGCAGGCGAGGGGATGGTGATCACCGGGATCTCGATGCTCGAGCCCTTGGCAAACGCCTTGACGAAGGCCTGCGTTCGCACCTGAGCCCGGCGGTCGCCCGGCGTGATGACCGCGGCTCGCGTGACACCTTGCGCGAGCAAGTGAAGTGCTGCGGCCTTGCCCACCTTTTCGTGGGAGAACCCCACCAGCATGTCAATTGGTTCGCGGGTGATATCCCAGGTCTCCACCACCGGAATGCCCGACTCGCGCAGTTTCTGCCGTGCGTCCCGAGAGTGCACCACACCGGTCAGTACAATCCCGGCCGGGCGCCTTCCGAGAATGGCATCGATCAACGCGTCTTCGCGGGACTCGTCGTAGCCGCTTTGACCGATCAGCAACTGATAGCCGTTCGCGGCCAGTTCCGTGGTCAGCGCCTCGACCGTTTCCTGGAAAACACTGCCCGCCATGGCCGGGATCAACGCGACGATCAGGCGGCTGCGGTTCGACGCCAGCGACCCGGCGACCAGGTCGGGCGTATAGCCGGTCTGTTGCACGGCCGCGCGCACACGTTCCAGCGTGCTCACCGACACGAGTTCAGGGGTGTTCAACGCACGCGACACGGTCACTTTGGTGACACCGGTCAGGGCCGCCAGATCGCTTAGCGTCACGCGCCCCGTATTTTTCCGTGCGCGACGAGAGGTCGTGCGGTCCGCCGCGGCGGGAAGGGCAACGTCTTCGAAAATTCCGGCTATTCCCGCGGTGCTATCCGTTTTCGGCTTGGTCATCGACAACGATATGAGAGTTGAACAAACGTTGATTAGGGAAAACGCGAGCATTCACATAGCTGGAAGCATATTACTATGCGTCCAATGTTACCGGTTACATAAACCGGTAACATGAAGCGGTAACATAGCAAATGAGACGGATCCGGAGCCACGCCCCTTGCTGTTTCGGTGCGCCATTGCCGGTCGTTACCGCCTTACCCCACGAGACAACATGTGACTGCAGGAGAATTGCTCATGCCGCTGGTCATAGACGCCGCCATGACCCCCTTGATTCGCCTGAACGGTGCGGACAACGTGCTGATCGCCCGAGAGGCTTTGTCGCTCGGCCGCCAGGTGCAACTGGGCGACACCGTCGTGCGCATTCGCGCTCAGGTTCCGGCCGGGCACAAGATAGCAGCGAGGGCTATTCCACGCGGCGAAGCGATCCGCAAGTACGACACCGTGATTGGCCGCGCCGCCCGGGACATCGAGGCTGGCGACCACGTGCATACGCATAACATTGAACTGATCGACTTCGAACGCGACCCGGGTTTTGGCCTCGACGTGCGTCCGGTCGACTATGTGCCGCAAGCTGAACGTGCGAGCTTCATGGGCATTGTGCGTCCTGACGGACGGGTCGCTACCCGCAATTTCATCGGCATCCTTGCGTCGGTCAACTGCTCGTCTACGGTCATCAAGAATATCGCCGGGTGGTTTACGCCGGAGCGGCTCGCCGACTATCCGAACGTGGATGGCGTGGTCGCGTTTGCGCAGACCAGCGGGTGCGGAATGTCCTCGCCCAGCGAGCATTTCGATGTGCTGCGCCGGACCATCGCCGGTTATGCGCGCCACCCCAATCTCGCGGGTGTGCTGATCGTGGGCCTGGGCTGTGAACGCAACCAGGTGTCCGACCTGATGAGTTCGCAGGGGCTCGAGACGGATGCGTCGATGCGCACCCTGGTGATGCAGGACAGCGGCGGTACGCGGGCGACGATCGAGGCGGGAATTGCTGCTATCCAGAGCATGCTGCCGGTGGCGAACGCTATCGAACGCCGGAAGGTGAGCGCCAGTCATCTGAAGATTGGCCTGGAGTGCGGCGGGTCAGACGGGTTTTCAGGCATCACCGCGAATCCCGCGTTGGGCGCGGCGATGGATATCCTGGTGCGCCATGGCGGCACGGCGATCCTGTCCGAGACGCCGGAAATCCACGGTGTCGAATATATGCTGACGCGCCGCGCGGTGACGCCGGAAGTCGGTCAGAAATTGCTCGACCGGCTCGCGTGGTGGGAGCGCTACACGCGCGGGCACAATGGCCAGTTCAATGGCGTGGTCGGTCCCGGCAACCAGCAGGGTGGACTGGCGAATATCTTCGAGAAGTCCTTGGGTTCGGCGATGAAAGGCGGCACCACGCCCTTGCAAGCTGTCTATGAATACGCGGAACCGATCGACGAGTCCGGCTTCGTTTTCATGGATTCACCGGGCTACGATCCGGTCGCCGTCACCGGCCAGATCGCCAGCGGCGCCAACATGATCTGCTTTACGACCGGGCGTGGTTCCATGTTCGGTTCCAAACCCGCCCCGACGATCAAGCTTGCGAGCAATACACCCATGTTCACGCGGCTGCGGGAGGATATGGATATCAATTGCGGCCTGGTGATCGATGGCGAGCGCTCGGTGCAGGAGATGGGGCAGGACATTTTCGAGCATATCCTGCAAGCCGCTTCCGGGCAGCGTACGAAAAGCGAACTGCTAGGTCTGGGCGACCACGAGTTCGTGCCCTGGCATATGGGCATTGTCAGCTAGACGGCCCGACAACAAGAACGGAGACAACAGATGACTCTCGCGCCGCACGCGCAAGCCCGCACACGGGTGCGCTGGATGGTGGCCGGCATGATGTGGGCGGCGATCGCAATCAACTATATCGATCGGACCGTGCTATCTGCCGCCGCACCCCGGATCCAGTCGGACTTTCACCTGAGCGCCGTGCAGATGGGCGTCGTGATGTCCGCTTTCTTCTGGTCGTACGCGCTGCTGCAACTGCCGGCCGGCATGCTGGCGGACCGCTTCGGACAAAAGAAGGTACTGGGCCTCGCGGTCTTCTGGTGGTCGCTCGCAACCGCGGTCACCGGCTTCGCGACCGGCTTCAAATCGCTGGTCGCGCTGCGGGTGATGCTGGGCGTTGGCGAAGCGGGCGCTTATCCGAGCAACGCCGGGATTGCCTCGCGCTGGTTTCCCCGCAATGAACGCGCGACCGTGGCCGGTATTTTCGACAGTGGTTCGAAACTCGGCGGCGCGGTCGCACTGCCTCTGATCGCCGTCATGCTGGTCACATTCGACTGGAAAGTGACATTCGCAATCACGGGTGTGGTGGGCATCGCCTGGTGCGTTGTCTGGCAGTTCGTGTTCAGGGATTCCCCAGGCGAACACCCGCGTGTCAACGCCGCCGAACTGGCGCATATCCGCGAGGGCCTCGCCGCCAATGCGGCTGACGACAAACGCAGTACCGTATCCTGGAGAAAGTTGTTCGCACATCGAAACATATGGGCCATGTGCATCGGCTTCTTCATGATCAACTACAACTCGTATTTCTTCATCACCTGGCTGCCCACCTACCTGGTCAAGGAGCGGGGCATGGGCCTGATGGAGATGGGCATCATGGCGTCGTTGCCGTTGCTGCTCTCGATGTTCACCGAGGTCTTCGCAGGCTGGGCCTCGGACCGCGTCTACAGTTCGGGCCGCCTGTCGTTGACCGCGACCCGCAAGCTGTTCCTGATCGTCGGGCTCGTGATGGCATCGAGTATCGGCCTTGCGGCCTTCGCGCAATCGGCCGTCATGGCTGTCGTGCTGTTGTGCATCGCCAAATCGGGCATGACTGTAGCGGCGTCCCAGGTCTGGGCGTTGCCTGCCGATGTCGCCCCGAAGAACATGGTGTCAATGGTAGCCGGGGTGCAGAACTCGGTGTCGAACATGGGGGGTGTCGTTGGCCCGATCGTGACCGGTGCGATCGTCGGCGCGACGGGCTCCTTCGTCGCAGCCCTGGTCTTCTCCTCGGCCCTGATCGTTATCGCCATCATCAATTATCTTTTCCTGCTGGGTAAGGTCGAACCCATCGAATTTGAAACCCCTCCCGTGGAGTTGGAGAATCATGAGCGAAACAACGCAAACGCCAGCGCCTAACCGTTTCAAGGCGGCGCTGGCGAACAAGGAAGCACAAATCGGTTTCTGGTTGTCGATGGCCGATCCCTACCTCGCTGAAGTCAGCGCGACCGCTGGTTTCGACTGGCTGCTGATCGACAACGAGCATGCGCCCAATGACGTGCGCTCGACCTTGTCTCAACTGCAGGCCGTCGCGCCTTATCGTGGAGAAGCCGTGGTGCGGCCGGTCAATGGCGATGTGGCATTGATCAAGCGCTTGCTTGATATCGGCGTGCGTAACCTGCTCGTGCCGATGATCGACACCGAGGAGCAGGCTCGACTGATGGTGTCCGCAGTCCGTTATCCGCCACACGGGATTCGCGGGGTGGGCAGCGCCGTAGGCCGAGCATCGCGCTGGAGCAGCCGTAAGGATTATCTCGATGTCGCCGATGACGAAATCTGCCTGCTGGTGCAGGCGGAAACTGCTACCGCGTTGTCGAACCTGGATGCGATCTGCGGGGTGGACGGCATTGATGGCGTGTTCATCGGGCCGGCTGACCTGGCCGCTTCAATGGGGTACCGCGGGAAGGCTGGTCACCCCGAGGTGCAGGCTGCCATAGACGGTGCGATCAGGACAATCATCGCATCGGGTAAAGCGGCCGGGACACTCACGTCGGATCCGGCGCTGGCGCGGCATTACCTCGAGCTGGGTTGTACGTTTGTTGCAACGGGTATCGACATCCTGATTCTTGCCAACGGTGCACGCAAGCTTGCCGCGGACTTTGGCCTGGGTACTTAGCCGGCAAGCGGCATCGATCGATTGTGTTTCGATTTTTCGTTCGATGTGATTTGAACGCTCGCAACAAGAAAAGCAGGGACGCCACCATGCGGAAAGACGATCGCCATGCCATGTTGCGCGCTACCGTTGAAGGAGACAGACCATGAACAGTCACGTCAGCTTGCTCAGGAAGCATTGGCATATCATCTTCGCGGCGACCGCGGGATGGGCACTCGATGCGTTCGATTTCACTATCCTGCTGTTCCTGATCCCGCATCTCGGCAAGGTGTTCAATGTCGGCTTGCCGCAGATGGCGCTGGTGGTGACAGCCACGGGGTTCGCGAAGATCGCCGGGACGATCGGCTGGGGATTGGCTGCCGACCGGTACGGCCGCAAGCTGGCCTTCATGGCGGCCGTGTTGTGGTTTTCCTGTGCGTCAGGACTGAGCGGCCTCGCGTGGAGCTATGCATCGTTCATGGCAATGCGCATCCTGTTCGGTATGGGTTTCGGCGGCGAGTGGACGGCGTCCGTCTCGCTCCTGATGGAAACCGTGCCGGAAAAGATCCGGCCGCTCGCGTCCGGCATCATGGTGGCGGGCTACGAATTCGGCTATATGCTGGCCGCGCTCGCCTTTCACTTCCTGTTCCCGGTGCTCGGCTGGCGCTGGATGTTCTTCCTGGGCATTGCACCGGCCTTGCTGACCCTGTTCCTGCGGCGCAACGTCAAGGAGTCTCCGGACTGGAAGGAACAGCAGCGGAGCAAACAGGCGGGGGATGGCTTTAGAACCTTCGTCTTTAATCCCGCAGTTGCGCAAGCCTGGGCTTTCTCGGCTGGCCTGAACTTCATGTTATGGGCCGTGCAGGTGCTGTACCCCACATTCCTGCTCACCGTGCATCACCTGGACTCGGGCACGATCTTTCCGTTCATCATTGCCTACTCGGTCGGCTCCGTGATTGGCAAGCCTTTATCGGGCTATGCCGCGAGCAGGATCGGAGAGCGCAGCACGATCGTCGCTTTCCTGACAATCGTCGTGCCCACCACAGCGCTCTACACGCTGGTCTCGAATCACCTCCTGATGGGCGTCGGCGCATTCTGCATGGGCATGTTCGCGAACGGATTGTTCGGTATCCTGCCTTTGTACCAGGCACGCCGTTTCCCTGTGAAAGGGCGCGCGACCGGGATTGGAATCAGCTATGCAATGACCTCCATCAGTGTGATCGCTCCGTATGTGATCGCGTTGGTCACACCGTCGATGGGGCTCAAGTTCGGCATGGCCTCCTTCATTGCCGGCGGTGCGTTGATCGTCATCGCAATCAGTATCTTCAACACTGCACGGTGGATGCCCAAGGACCTCGCCGATGACACGCGAGGGGCAGCCTTTGGCGCAGCGGCGGGGAGCGAGGAATTGACGGCAGGCAACGCTGCGCATTGATCACAGGAGGACATTCATGACAGAGACAGCCCGCCGCTGGATACAGCGCCCCGAGCATTCGAACTGGGGCGACTTTGGCCCGGACGACCAGTTGGGCCGTTTGAACCTGCTGACGCCCGCGAAGGTGCTGGAGGGTGTCAGCGAAGTCAGGACGGGCCGCAATTTTTGCCTGAGCCTGCCGCTGGACTGTCCCGGCGGCGTCGCCCTGAATGTTCGACGCCATCCTCCGCAGGTGAGCCCGACAATGCGCGGGGACAAACCCAACATGACCTATCCGCTCTCGCGCGACAAACCGGGTCTGCTCGATGTGATTTGCGACGACACGGTGCACATGGCGCTCCAATATTCCACGCAGTGGGACAGCCTTGCGCATATGGGGCAGTGGTTCGACCTGTCTGGAACAGGCAAGCCGGAGATGGCCTTTTACAACGGCTATCGCGCCGGCGAGGACGTGATCGGCCCGATCGATTTCCGGCATGGCGAAGAGCACCTCGTCACCCGCGCGCCGGGTGCGTATCGCCTGGGCATCGAGAACATGGCGGCGTCCGGCGTGCAGGGCCGCGGTGTCATGATCGACCTGAAGCGTCAGTTCGGTACGCAAAAGATCGCGATTGGCTATCGTGAGTTGCAAGCGGCAATGGCGGCACAGGGTGTCGTGGTCGAGAAGGGCGATATGGTCTGCCTGCGCACCGGCACCGACGAGGCATTGCTTGCGATGGCGGGGCAACCGGACATGGATTGGCTGAACGCGCACTTCGCGGCGCTGGACGGCCGGGACCCGGAACTGCAGCAATGGATTGTCGATTCAGGTGTTGTCGCCTTGATTGCGGACAACGCCGCCGTGGAAATGTTGCCGGCACGTCCTGCCGCCACGCATTTCCACGCGTCGCATCCTTTGCATGATCTCTGCCTGTTCCGTTTGGGCGTCTATCTTGGAGAGTTGTGGCTATTGAGTCCGTTAGCGGATTGGCTGGCGGCAAACGGGCGGAACCGTTTTCTGCTGACCGCGCCGCCCTTGAGATTGCCGCGTGCAGTCGGCTCGCCGGTCAGCCCGGTCGCGACGGTCTGACGTCCCCTTCAGGACGCAAGCGGCGCGATCACTTGACCAGATCGTCAAGGCGCCGGTCATCAATGCCGGCGGGCTCCAGATGCGCAACCACATCGGCCGCCTCGAAAATCGATCGCACGGCCTCTTCTGCGTGGTCTCCAATGCTGTGGCCCTGTTCAACCGACATTGCGCCGTCCACCTCAACGTGAAACTCCACGAAGACACGATCTCCGCCATTGCGCGTGCGGATGTCGTGAACGCCTTCGACTCCTTCGCAACCGAGCACGGCGGACCGGATCCGCTCCCGGTCAGATGTATCGAGTTCCCGGTCGAGTAGCTGAATCAACGCATGCAGGGCCATGCCCCGCGCATTCCATAGCATGTAGCCGGAGATGGCCAGCGCGCCTGTTGCGTCGGCTCGCTTCCACGCAAGGAACCGGTCGAGGACCAGCGCGACCAGCACAGCGATGTTCACCGCAACGTCGGTGACGTAGTGAGCACGGTCGGCAGCAATGGCTGTCGATCCCGTTCGCTTGACGACATAGGTTTGTAATGCGACGAGGCCGCTTGCCGCAAGCATGCTGCCAATGATCACCCACAGGCCGAAGCCCATGTCGGTGAGCGGTTGGGGCACGAACAGGCGCTGGACTGATTCAATCCCGAGGCCCACGGCCGCGCCCGCTAGCAACAACGCCTGCACCAGTGCGGCCACGGCTTCCGCTTTGCCATGTCCATAACGATGACCCCGGTCGGCAGGGCGCCCTGCATAGCGGACGCCCACGAAGGTGACGAGGGATGCGACGACATCGACCAGGCCGTCGACCGCAGAGGTGAGCAGCGAGATCGAGCCAGTCGCAAGCCATGCCCAGGCCTTGACGCCGACCAGGATGAGGGCGACCGCGAGCGCCATGATCGAGGCGAACCGGCGCAGCTTTTGATTCGACAGGTGTTCGGACATGGGCACACGTCTCGCTTCGTAAGCCATCATGCTACGACAGCCGCATGCAAGCGATGGAAATGTGCGGCTTGATCAGTGTGCAGGTTGGGGAGCGTGCGTTGGTGTTTGACGGGAGCGCGCTTGCCCGACCTGTCAGACGGCGGCGGTGCGCTCATTCACCCGTTCCAGGAACGACCCAAAATAGGATTGCCCCCTTGCTTACAGCAGGCTCGAACTCGGCCTAAAACGCATTCATTCGCCGGCCGGCTTGCCTGGATTTGGCGAAACCCCCGTGTTAAGGATTTTCAGATTTCGGATCCGCCTGAAGCTGGGGTTGTCATGCAGCAGGCGGGCGGTGATATGCGCCACGGCAGCTTCACCGAGAAGATAGTCCGGCACGCCGGTGACCGTATGGTGAGTAACGTGGTGCTTGTAAGTTTCCGGCGCTTCTGCCGAGCTATGGAAAAAATCGACTTCGTACGTTGCCAAATTAAACTCCAATGGTGTGATCAATCGTTTAGCAACCATTGATGGCATCAATTCTATCAAGAGCCGGCAATAAGCGGGCGCGAGGACGGGTCAGGTGAAATGTCGAATTCCAACCGGAAGAGTTAGCGGCGGCGGTCAAGTTTGATAAAGGCCTTGCGTGTCTGAGCGCGTTTGGCGAAAAACTGGCGTTTGCAGACGATCGTCAAACGCGCCGTCTAGTTGGCTGCTTCACGTCGTTTTACGTGTTTTCGACCGTAAAGTGCCTCTGAAATGCGCGAACCGATGCGTTTTGCCACTTCGGTGACTCATGCGTGACAGCAGCGTGACCACCGCAAGGATAAGGTCCTTAAAAAGAATTGCCTTTGCGCGCCCGATTTGTGTTCCCCTAAGGGCGGCACCCACTGCGCCGGCATCAGGCGCGGGTGCCAGTCCTGCAGCGCTGCTGTATGACGGCCAATGGAGAAGTCATTAGAAATGAATCGCCAGATCGTAGAAGAGTTGCTAGCCGGGCACGGAGAAGGGAAGTTGGTCTTGAGCCATCGCATACGCGGCACTGACTTTGAAGTCATGGTTTCACTGTTGCAAGCGTCGGGAAATACGTACGTCCGGGATTATTGCGCCCGGGCGCCTATCCTCGCCGGTACAAGCGGACTGGGCGATGCGGTTGCGCAGACCTTCAAAGCCGTCCATACCGCCATAAATGGCGATCTGCGAGCCAAACCTGCCGGGATGTCGTTGTTTCAGTTTGTCTCCGACCCGACCAGACGTGACGTATTTGTCCGTCCATTCGACTAAAGAGCCATCACGCTTCATCGGCTCTGCCGTTCACTCAGGGCCCGGCGCGGCGCATTGCGCCTGGAGCAACTGGTTTGTCCGGACTGAACTGCTGAGGCAACGAACGGGTACGGCCGAAACCCGTGCCAATGGTCTTTCGCCAGGACGGCCTGGCCTGCCTGGCAACCCACAGAGAAAAATGATGGATCTTCGAACCGTTAAAGAAATCGCAAAATTGAAGGCTCAGGTCGGGCCGTTGCAAAGGCAATTCGCCGAGCGGTTGAACGCAGCCGTCGTCCAGGCCAAAAGCACGGCAGTCGCCGAATTCAAGAACCACTTTATGAAAGGCGGCTTCACGGTAGCAGGCGAAGCAAAGCGATACACCGCGACTTATGAGGGCATGCAATTCATTCTGGAAATTGCAGAGACCCGGGGGGCGCTCTCGCTTAGCGAGTTCCACCTTGTGCCCCCTGCGTTGCTCAACGAAGCCAGGCAGACCGTGCATATGATTCGCAAGGGTCCGCCTTCGTCCGGACGGCCTTCGGTTGTAGAACAGGCAAGTTTGCTCCTCGATGCGGAGCGGAACCTGGCAGACGCCCGCGCAGCGCTTTTGTCGTCGGCGCCCGAGTTCTGCTTTATGGTCGTGGAAGAGGAAAATACTGAACTGCCCACGGTTGACGCCGTGCTCGAAAACAGGCCTCTATTCGATACATTCGGAGAGTTTCTCGTCAGCGTTTATCCGCAATAAACAATGGCAAGTGCGGATGGCAAGTGCGGGACGCTTGCCAGCGTCCCGCCCGGGGTCCATGCCTGCGCGCTAAGTGGATGGGGCCGTCAGAAAAGGTGGCGAATGCCGAATTGCACGCCGGTCTCGCTTTGGCCACCGTCGGGTGTGAGCAGCGAGCCCGTTGTGATGCTGGCTCCAGCCATCTTGAACTGGGCCGAGTTGCTGTTGTTCAACCGTGACACAACAGCATACAGGCGCGTCCTCTTTGATACGTCGTAGTTCAGGATGGCGCTCATCTGGCGTGCGTTGTTGTCGAGAGAGGAACTGTCCGTGATAAACGCATATCCGGCGCCAACGCTGAGAGCGGGACTGAATCTGTAGTCGGCGGAGAACGACCAGGTATTGTGGTAATTGCCAGCCGCATTGCTTACCGGACCGACTGTTGGATCGTACTTGCCGGCTGGATTGCTTAGCGCATTGCCGGTAGTTGCAGATATCACTTCGTTCGCCCGGAAAAACGCGATATAGACTCTTCCGTGTCCATAGTCGTAATTGCCGCCGGCCATGATTTCCTGAACCCGGTTGGTGTTGGTTGCATTGGCCGCGTTCAGGTAAGCCGCCGCGAAATAAACCGGGCCTTGCGTTGTTTGCACGCCCGCCTGGTACACGGCGTTGCCCGCCAGCGTCCCGGGTTGCCCACCGACCGAATAATGCAGTTCGACCTGCGTGTTGGCGAGTTTGGGAGAGATGTAGCTGATGTCGTTATCGACTCTCGCCAGCCAGTTGGCAAAATTGTTATAGCCGGAGCCATAGGTTGCCGCACCAAAGGCATCCATATTCCCGCTCCACCCGAACATAGGCGTATTTTGGCGGCCAAACCTCACCTCGCCGTAGGGCGCTGAAATGCCGACCCATGCCTGCCGGTCAAACAGACGGTAGCTATTCTGCTGCTTTCCAGTTCCGGGATCGAAACCGCTTTCCAGCGCAAACGTGGTCTTGTAACCGTCGCCGAGATCCTCCGTTCCCCGCAAGCCCCAACGGCTTGTGAGTTCGCCGTTGTTGCCGAGCACATAAAGCGACGTGCTCTTTCCGCCGACCTTCGCGGATTGATAGCCGGCAAACTCGTCAAGGATGCCGTACAGGGTCAAGGACGACTGCGCATGAACCTGCCCCACGCCGGCCAGTCCTGCTGCGGCCATGGTTAGTAATGCTATATTTTTATAGTTGGCGTTTTTCACTTCGTCTCCTGTCGTTGCGTTAGTTCAGATTTGGTTCGATTGCATCAACGAGCCGGCTGGGGCGCCAGCAGCCTTTTCACGACCAGGGCGAGCGGAACGGTAAAGCAGAAGTGAGACATGAATCCGCCAATGATGACCGCTGGATCGTAGTAATTCGGGTGGTTGGTGGAGGCAATCATGATTGCCACATGCATGACGATCCAGGCAACAATGGCATAAAACAAGGCCACGAAAGTCGCTTCGTACCCGCGCTGACGGAAGTAAGGCCAGATAGCGGCGAAGAGAATGCCCCACGCCATCGAGAAAACGAAATGAATGCCCGTACCCACGATGTACGCCCATATACCAAGGGAGTCCTGCACCTCCTTGCCGAAAACCAGACCCGTAGCATTGCGGGGAATGCCGGCCAGGGGCATCAGGTGTTGCACACCGACCCAGACAACAGCCTCGTAAATCCAGATGATCAACGCACCGGTTACGCCGCCAATGATGCCCGCGCGGATCGTTGCGGCCAGGCCCGGTTTGTCCGTAATGCGGGACGTCAAACCATCGTCAAGATCCTTGCCGCTTACGCTAATGTTGTTGCCCATGTCTCTCTCCTCAAAGCTCGTTGTTAAAAAACGCGTGACCGCCAGGAACAGGCACACGTGGGGTCTGACTCCTTCTGTCAAGGTCAGGCGTCGGCCACGGGGTTGGTGATGAACCGGAGTGCGAGGCGGTTCATGACAATGGCGATAGCAGCAATGATTGCTGGAATGGCCAGTACCGAGAACACGGTCGCGAAGGTGAATCCGAGGGACAGCAATGCTCCGCCGATCAGAGACCCCAGGATCCCGCCAAGGCGGCCGAAGCCGAGCATCCAGCTCACGCCGGTCGCGCGAGCACGGGTTGGATAGCAGGTGGGTGCGAGTGCATTGAGACCCGTCTGCGCCCCGCTCATGAAGAAGCCGGCACAGGTCACAAGGATCGGGAGCAACGCCGACTTGAGCGTTCCCATTCCCAGCGCGAAGATGAAGACTCCGCCAAGCAGATATGAAGCGCCGATCACCGCATTACGATCCATGCGGTCCATCGCAAACCCGACGACAATCGCCCCCACCGTCCCGCCAAGCTGGAACATCCCGGTAATCGCCGCCGCCCGCTCCACGGGAAGACCGGCGTCCTTGATCAGCGTCGGCAGCCACCCCGTCAGCAAATAGATGATCAGCAATCCCATGAAGTAGGTGACCCAAAGCATGAGCGTGCTGAGTGCGTAGCCATCGGCGAACAACATCCGGACGGGTGCTTTGACGGACACCGCAGGTTCGGGTGCGGTAAACCTCACGTCGCGATCGAATACGTGTCCGCACACGCGTCCCAGCGTGGTTGCAATGCGCGCGGCGCCGAGATTTCGCACCAGCATCAGGCGGGCGGATTCAGGCAGGAGCCAAAGCAGCAACGGCACGCTCAGGATGGGGAGGATGCCGCCGAACATGAAGACGGCGCGCCAGCCGAAATGAGGAATCAGGGAGGCGGCAACGAATCCACCGGCTCCCGAGCCGAAATTGAAACCGGTGAACATGATGGTGAGGAGCAGCGACCGGCTGCGCGAGGGTACGTATTCGGCGAGCAACGTCGTCGAATTGGGCATTGCAGCGCCGAGCCCAAGCCCGGTCAGGAAGCGCAGCACCATGAGTTGCGTCGACGACTCCGCGAACGCGCACATCAGGCTGAACAGGCCAAAGCAGAACACCGAGCCAATCAGGACTTTTTTTCGTCCTACCCGGTCTGACGCGGGCCCGGCGACCAGCGCACCAATCGCCAACCCGACCATCGCGGCGCTCATGACCGGACCGAATGCGGTACGGCTGACGTTCCAGTCATGCATGATGACCGGCGCCACGAAGCCCATGACGGCGGTGTCGAGTCCGTCCATCGTGACGATCAGAAAACATAAGCCCAGTACCAGCCACTGGTAGGGGGCCATCTTGCGCGCGTCGATAAACGCCTTGATGTCGACTGAGTCCACAGGTTTCATGCATGTCTCCGGATAACAGGGTTATCTCTCCGGGTTCCATCGACCCGGAGTTCTATCTCTACGCAAGCGCAAGGCGGCTAACCGCCTGGCAAAATTTGAGAAAGTCAAACTGCATCGGGCACCTGGCGCGTCTTGAGGAACGCTTCGAGTGTTTCCCCCCGCATGCTCGCGTACATGCCCAGGTTCGTGATTTTCACTACCCGCGCAAACTTCTCAAGTACGAAGAAACACACGCCATAACGAATCAGTCCAAGCCAGTCCGTGTTGTCGACAAGCGTCCGCTCTTCCTCGGTCAGGCCCGCCAGGTCATAAGCAGACGTGCGGTCCTCGAGCCAGCGGTTTCGCGCCTGCTGCTCGCGCATTTGCCAGAAGAAACGATTCAGGCGCATGGCCTTGATGCTTTGCCGAATGTCGAACGGGTACGTGCCGGTCAGCTCTTCAATGCCAATCAGTTGCGGGTTCATTGCGCCACCTCGTCTTCGTACACCGTGACGGCCATCGCGGTGCTGGTCGCGAGGTAGTAGCTGCGGTGAATCTCGCGAATGGCAGGTCCAAGTGCGCCGCGCATGGCGAGCCACATGATGGTTTCCACGCTTTCAGCGCCGCCCAGGCGGACATAGTCGACGTGTTTCATCGCGGCGAGCCGCTGCGGGTCATGGACAATCAGGTCGAGGAATTCCATGTCCCAGTTGGTGTTGTTGAAGCCGCTTCGCTCACCGTGGACCTGATGCGACAGGCCGCCGGTGCCGACCACCACCACGTCGAGGTCCTGCTCGAACGATTCGATTGCACGGCGCAGCGCCTGACCCAGCCGATAGCAGCGGTTCGCAGTCGGCAGCGGATATTGCAAGACGTTGACTTCAAGCGGTACCAGCGCCAATGGCCATCCGCCCGCATGCGGCAACATCAGCGACAGCGGGGAGTTGCAGCCGTGATCCAGCGGCCGGTCTTGAAAGATGGTGAGGTCGAACTCGTCCGAGACCAGTTGCTCCGCAATGTGGATTGCGAGATCGGAGTGGCCGGCAATATCCGGCAGTGGACGTTTGCCGGCACCCTCATCGGCGAATTCGTGATTTCCGGACACGCCCAGCGCAAAGGTTGGGTAGCAGTCGAAGAAAAAGCTGTTGGCGTGGTCGTTATAGAACATCACCATCACATCGGGCTTGCGTTCCGCCAGCCATTTTGCGACCGGTTCGTAGCCTTCGAAGAGTGGCGCCCACGCGGGATCATTTTGTTTGCCCTTGTCGTACGCCATGCCGATCGTGGGTACATGCGATGTACCGATGCCACCAATGATCCTTGCCATGTCAATGCCTTCTGTTGCTTCAATCCACACATTTTTAAGCGCAGATTGAATAGTTGGTCCTGGTCCCTATTTCTGCTTCGGGACATATTGGGATACAAAGATATCAATGGTGGGTCATTGGACGAAGTGGCGGGTTAACCAGAATAAAGCCTGTTTACAGGGTTCTAAGGGGTTCCGTTGCGCTTGAAAATGAAACTGTAAGCTGTCAGAAGCCCGTCACATAAAGCGCTTTTGGTATCCTAAGTCCAACGCGCGGATGCATTTAATGAAACTGCGGATGAATACCTCATAAACAAAACAGATGGCAAAAAAACGAGGTCGCAATCAATCTCGCAAGCTGCCTTCCCAACGTGGTTGAAACGGCTTGCGCGCCGCTATACTTCTTGCAAACGAAGCAGGTAGACATGAACGAAACCACTCAGCAGGCTATCGTCCAGACGCTGCGCGAAAAGATCCTTTCCGGTGAGCTGGCGCCCGGCCAACGCCTTGTCGAAGCACAGATTGCGCAATGGCTTGGCGTGTCGCGAACGCCGTTGCGCTATGCATTGAGCGTGTTGTCGTCGCAGGCGCTGCTCGAACGTTCCGGCGCGCGCGGCTATGTCGTGCGGCGCTTCAGCGTGCAGGATGTCCTGAATGCAATCGATGTGCGCGGGACGCTCGAAGGGCTCGCCGCCCGTACTGTCGCCGAACGGCGGGTCGATGCCGGCCTCGAGAAATCGCTCCAGGAATGTCTGCGCGAGGGTGACGCCATCTTTAGCGCGGGTCGCCTGGGCGAGGGCGACGAAACACGCTATGCAGCCATGAATGGCCGGTTTCACGAACTGATAGTCGATGCCGCTCAGAACACTGCGATCAGCGCGGCGCTCAGCCTGAACGACAAGATTCCGTTCGTGTCGCCGTCCACGGTCGTGTTCGATGAAACCGCAAGGGAACACCAGTTCCTGATGCTGATGTATGCGCACCGCCAACATCACGCTATTGTGGGAGCACTGCTCAATGGAGAAGGTGCGCGTGTGGAGGCGCTCATGAAGGAGCACACCTATATATCGAAGGAAAGCCTGAATTTATCCTCGTCCAGATTTCATCTGATTTCCGGGGCGGCATGATTCCGGTCCTGCGTTTAGCGCTTGATTTGCAGCCTTATTTACTCCGGTGCCATTTGTGAGCAACCCCGAACTTCTCAACCTGGCCCATCTGCGCGCGTTCAGGCTTGTCGCGGAGACTGGCAGTGCGACGCGTGCCGCTGCCGCGCTTTTTCGGGCGCAGTCCGCAGTGACGCGCTCCGTGCAGGAGCTTGAATCAGCGCTGGGGGAGCCTCTCTTTGAGCGCAAGCCGTCGGGCATGTTGCCAACACCCACTGGCCGCGCGGTGCTCGAGCGTTGCGAGCGGATCATGGCCGAACTCGAGGAGTTGGCTTCGTTCCGTGCGGCGCAACAGTCGCGCCGGCGTGCCCCCTCGGAGGCGTTGCGAGCCTACCTCCTCAATACCCGGCGCCTCCAGATTTTCGTCGCGCTTGCGCGGCATCGACACATGCCGACTGCTGCGAACGCCTTTGGCATCAGTCAACCGGCCGTGAGCAGCGCCATACGCGTACTCGAGAGCGGGTCGGGCCTGAGCCTTTTTCATCGCAGCCCGCGTGGGATCCTGTTGACAGCAGAGGGTGAAACCTTCCTGCTGCATGTGCGGCGCGCGTTAAATGAATTGCGCCATATCCGGGACGATATCGCCGCGTTGCATGGCAATATCCAGGGCGCGGTGACCGTCGGCGCGCTGCCGCTCGGTCGAACCTTGATCCTTCCCGACGCGATTGCGCGAATGACCGCGCGGTATCCGGGTGTGCGCGTGATCACTGACGAGAGTGCCTATGAGACGCTGGTCGCGGGAGTACGCGCGGGCGACGTCGATTTCATCCTGGGTGCACTACGCGTGAACGACGCAGCAAGCGGCCTGCGGAACGAGCGCCTGATCTCGGACGATATGGTGGTGCTGGCTCGCCACGACCATCCGCTTGCGAACAAGCGCGGGCTAAAGATTGCGGAGTTGCGCGCTTCTCAATGGATTCTGCCGCGCAGTCACGCTCCCGCCCGGAGTCTCTTCGAATCCCAGTTCCGGCGAGTCAAGCTGAAGCCGCCCATGCCAACCGTGGAAACGGCCGACCTGGCGGTCATTCGCGGGTTGCTGTCGCGCACGGACATGCTGGCAGCACTGTCCGCGCAGCAGCTGTATTACGAGTGCGAGTCGGGACAACTGACTGTCCTCGACATTGCGTTGCATAACACGCAGCGCGATATTGGTTTAACCCTTCGCGCGGAGGGCACGCCTTCCCCCGCGGCGCGCGCGTTGATTGATGCAATTCGATTGGCTGTAGCCGACGTCGCGCGCGCAACCCGGGCTGCCAGTCACTTATCCCGAGACAAGGAACGGCATCAGGTTGGGTGAGCGAACTAGCGGCTGAACAGGGTCGCGGGAATACCGGCAACGCCGTCCATCAGCCATCTCGCCGTGCGAAGCAGGGCTGCACTGAGCACCTCGCGCTTGCCTGCATCGTCACTCATTACAAGCTCAACGGTGAATTCACCGGTTGGGTGTTCTACGGACACACGCTGCCGGCTTTCGGAATCTCGCAGGGTCGAAAGGCCGTCGCACACGGTGCCGGGGAGCACCGCCGCCGTCGCCACGCTAACGGCGCCCAATACGCCAATTGATGCATGGCATCGGTGAGGGATAAAACTGCGTGTGGAAATGGTGCCCGCATGGCGGGGTGCGGCAACCAGGCACATCTTCGGCACTGTGCGTTCGCTGACGTCACCGAGGTTCATCAGCGGTCCGGCTACGAGGCGGATTGCTTCTATTCGAGCCTTCAATTCTTCATCGGCGTCGAATTGTTCGCGGCTTTCATAACCTGTGCGTTCCAGATCATGCGCGCGTATCAGCACCAGCGGCATGCCGTTATCGATGCACGTGACTTCAATGCCATTGATGGTGTCTTTAAGGTGGCCTGTAGGCAGCAGCACGCCACAGGTCGATCCCGCGGTATCGCGGAACTCGAGCGGGATGGCGGCGGCCGTGCCGGGCACGCCGTCTATCCTCGCGTCGCCCTCGTACATGACCTGGCCGCCAGGCGTGGACACGGTTGCGACCGCAATCTGTCCTGTATTGGCCATGTAAATGGCGACCCGTGTGCTGTCCGGACGGGCGTCGACCAGGCCGCGCTCGATAGCAAAAGGACCCACGCCGGCCAGGATGTTGCCGCAGTTCTGTCCATAGTCGACGCGCGCTTCGTTCACCACGACCTGGGCAAACAGGTAGTCGACATCGGCGTCGTCGCGCGTGGAGCGTGAGACGATCGCGACCTTGCTTGTCAATGGATCGGCACCGCCAAGACCGTCGATCTGGCGCGGGTCTGGCGAACCCATCACCGCGAGCAGCACGCGATCGCGCGTAGCGGGATCGGCGGGCAAATCCGATGCGAGGAAATAGGCGCCTTTCGAGGTGCCGCCGCGCATCATCATGCAAGGAATGCGGGTCTGACTGCTTTTTGCGGACATCAGCGGCCCCTCACAGGTCCGACGCCGGATCGATGTAACGCAAGCCCCTCTCGGCGAGCCGTTCCCGCATTGCGTAGTAGTCAAGCCCGAGCGTGCCGCCTGCCAGCACCGAACGCGTCTTTTCTTCCTTCGCCAAACGCGCCTGCGCTGCTTCAGCTACGTGCTGCACCGTGTCGAACGGGACGACCACAACCCCGTCGTCGTCAGCCACGATCACATCACCCGGGTGGACGATCTGCTGTGCACAGACCAGCGGAATGTTGACCGAGCCCAGCGTTTCCTTGACTGTGCCTTGCGCAGAGATGGCCTTCGACCATACGGGAAAGTTCATCTCTTTCAGAGCGCGCACGTCGCGACACCCGGCGTCGATGATGAGGCCGCGCACACCGCGGGCCGCAAGCGATGTCGCCAGCAGCTCGCCGAAATAACCGTCCTCGCAGGGCGAGGTGGGCGCGACAACCAGCACGTCGCCTTCACGGCATTGCTCGACGGCAACATGCAACATCCAGTTGTCTGACGGAGGCACAAGCACAGTGACGGCCGAGCCGGCGATGGCGGCGCCGGAGTATATCGGGCGCATATAGGAGGCCAGCAGGCCGAGCCGGCTTTGCGCTTCGTGGACCGTGGCCGTGCCGGCCAGTTGCAGTGCGGCCACGGCACGCGCATCGGCGCGAGAAATTCCCGTCATTACCACGCCGCGCTTCATGCCAGGTCCCCGGTTACCGACGGCGTGACACGCATATAACCTTCGGCGTATTTGATATCGCGAGCGGCTGTAATGCCGATGTTGCGCTTGGCCTGGACGCCGCGCTGCAGTGCGACGCGCGTGTAGTAGTCCCACAGGTGTTCCTGACCGGCCATGCATTCGATCGCGCGCCGCTTGGTCTCCCATACCTCGGTGATGTCGAGGAACGTGTTGGGCACCCAGTCGCATTGCTCGGTTTGATGGGGTTCGAACGCGTACACCGGGGGCGCACCCACGACCTTCTGGCCCGGATTGTGCCCTTCGGCCTGCGCGATGATCCGCGCTTCCTGTGCGACGTGCATCGCAAGCGGATGATCGAAGTTGTAGGGATCCTTTTGCGAATGACTGAGCACGAATGCCGGTTGCAATTCCCGATAAACATCGACAAGGCGCATCAGCGCTTCGTCCGGCACGCGCAGAGGATAGTCGCCGAGATCGAAGAATTCCACTTCCGCGCCAAGAATCTCCGCGGACCGCTCGGCCTCTTCCCGCCGCGCCGCCTTGACCTTTTCAAGGGTCATTTCCCCCTTGCGCCAAAGCTTGGCGGATTCTCCGCGTTCGCCGAAGGACAGGCAAACCACCTTCGCCCGGTATCCGTTCTGTTTGTGCAATGCGATCGCACCACCCGCGCGCCACACGAAGTCTGCGCTGTGCGCGCTCACCACCAGCATCGATTTCTCTGCCATTTTCAGCTCACCGTCCTTGCGTCGTTGTTATTGATGATTATCGACTTCACGAGCGGGACGAGGGCACCGAATCTGCCGTCCGGGGCTATCGAATTTTCTTATCGGGCTGGTAACTTATGTGCGCTTGGCGCCCTGCAATTGCTCGACCGGGGGATGGATCAGAAGGCGTTACTCCACCGGAACGTTGCCAAGCATGGCGATATGGCGGGTTTCTGTTTCATCGTCTGCCGGAAACATGCATTCAATGCGCAACTCCTGGGCGGCGACGGTTTGCGGGGTTCCGACCGTGGTGACCATGGAAAAATAACTCAGCACCTGGTCATCTTTGACGAAACTGATGGGGATGACGGGCAGGGTGCGCGTGGCGGACACGGTGCTCAGCGCACGTGGCGATTTCCAGTCGGTTTGAACGTCGGGGTAGGCCAGCAGTGCGGTCAGTAATTCCTGGGTTTTTTCGTCGATAACGCGTCCGGCGGATTCGCGATAAACACGTTGGATCAGGCTTTTCGCCACCTCTTCCCAATTCGCAATAAACGGGCGCATTCCCGCCGGGTCGAACATGAGATGCAGCATGTTCCGTGGCCCCTTGCGAGCAGCCATGTCGATGAAGCAATTGAACAGCCGTGGCGTGGATTCATTGGTCATGAGCACGTTCCAGTAACGGTCCATCACCACCGCGGGAAAGGGTTCATGCTGACGCAAAATGCGTCCCAGCGCGTTGCTGACACTTTGCATTTCGAGTGCGTCCCACGCGCTCTCCTGATAGAGGGGCGCGTAGCCCGCTGCCAGCAACAGGGTATTGCGTTCGCGAAGAGGCACATCGAGCGCTTGAGCAACATCCATTAACATCTGACGGCTCGGCACGCTGCGCCCGCTTTCTATGAAGCTGATGTGCCGTTGCGACACGCCCGCATCGAGCGACAACTCAAACTGACTTTTGCCGCGCATATCCCGCCATTGGCGCAGCAGCAAACCGAGCTCATTAGCCGGCGGCTTCGTGTTGAGGCGCGCAGAATTCATCGGTCTCTCATTTGCAACAAGAATGGGGTGATTGTCCATGATCGACCGCGCGACGCATACGACTGTCGCCAACGTTCGCAATCTCTCGATACTCTCCCTACAGCAGAGGAGAATACTCTTAACTCCCGGAGTCAACAGGCCGCGGAGTTGTATCAGGCATCAGGTATCGGCGGTTGCAGCGATCGCGCACGGTTCGGCGCGAACCGAACCGTGCGCGCACTTCCTCCTCCTATCCGTTCTTCCCGTCAGGCAGGCGTCCAGGCCTGAGCCTTGAAGCGCTCTTCAACAGGCGTTCCCGTCATGTTGGTCGTAGTGGCGGCCATGGTGGACACGCCAATGCTCGCGATCACCTCGAAAATCTGAAGCGGTGAATACCCGGCGGCCGTGAACTCCTCGATATCCGCCTCGGCCACATTGCCTCGTTTTTCGATCAGGGCTTTTGACATGGCCGAAAGCGCCGCGTACTTGCGGTCGTCCGGCAATCTTCCCTCGCGGATCGCCTTGACGTCGAACTCCCTCATGCCGTCCTCAAGGGCAAATGTGGAGTGAGCGGCAACGGTCCAGGGGCACTTGATGGTGACTGCGTTCGTGAGCAACAGCACCTGTTTTTCGCACTCGTCCAGACTTCCACCATGAAAGCTCCCGAAGGCGCCGGCGAACCCGTTGAGAAGAACAGGGTTTCCCGCCATGGTTGCCATTACGTTTGGCAAAAAGCCAAACTTCTGTTGCAGCGCCTGCAGGGTCGGCCTGGATTTTTCCGGCGCTGATTCGGCTGTGTGAAGGGGAAAACTATGCATTCCTAAACTCCTTTCATTGATTGAACGAAACTGCGTGTATCTCCATGCGACGCTGGTTTTTCAACGCTGATACCGCAAGCAGATGAATGCCATCTTAGCGATTGCACGAATACGTTCAATTACCTCGGATGTAATAAAAGACCGGCCGGCGATCGCGGTTAGCCAGCGGCGCACAAGTCTTGTCACAAGGAGGAGAAGGGAAATGAAAGCTGAGGGGGAAACCGGGAACGCATGTCACGTTCCCAGCAAGGCTCCGGGGCAGGGCTGCCCCGGTTTGCTACGGCTTTGGCTGCTCCAGCGAGGACTTCAATTCCTTAGCCGCCTCTTCTATTCGCTTAGTCACAATCGCATACGCTTCGGTTTGAGCCTGCTGCGTTTTCTGAGCGATTTCCTGCATATCGGCAAGTGCCTGATGCAGCGCGTTTTGAACGACTTCGGTCGGATTGGACGAAGCTTTGGCCGGGGAGGTGGCAAACTGCTGCGCAATGCCCTGGAAGTCGCTGAGGGCCCGGCGCAGGATCTCGATCTGCTTATCTCGAAGCGCTTCCATGCCGCCGAATGCGACGCGGTTCGCGGCCGCCAAGGCTTCGACGTCTTTTCTGCGCGCATCCAGAATGGCCTGTACGTCGAATCCGGGAAGTTTGTATTGCTGGAACATCGCGGAAAACTGACTGAACGGGTCGCTGTACTCGGGCTTCGTCATGTGCCTCTCCCTAAGATATGTTCACGTTCGCGGAAACGTCGACGCACCCCAGGCGTGAAGGTGGCGCCCAACGCTTTTCGGATAGTACAGGCTAACGATCTTTACTGAATCCAAGGGAAAACGCGCACAGAACCAAGGTGCCGCGCCCGGCTGACTATCAGAAAGGATCGAGCGGCAGGCGCTGTTCGGCACGGTTTTAGCCAATCTCAAGGTCGATATCGTCAGTAAGCGTCAATAGCGTCAGGTCGCCCAAGCGGGAGTTCGGCTGCATTGGCTCGCGCAGTGCGTCGCGCCGCGCCGGGGGAAACACCCATGATTCGCTTGAATGCCCGGCTGAAAGCGGCTTCGGAGTCGTATCCAAGGGAGTTTGCCAATTCCGCCAGCGATGAATCCGTTTCTCGCAGCCGCGTGAGCGCCGCCTGCATTTTCCAGCGCACGGCGTAGTGCATAGCCGGTTCGCCGACAAGTTTCGTGAAGCGCGCGGAGAACGCCGAGCGAGACATGCCGACCGCGCCGGCGAGCGAAGCCACCGTCCAGGCGCTTGCGGAATCACGGTGAATCATGCCGATGGCTCGCCCGATCTGCTTGTCGCGCAACGCGCCGAGCCACCCTGTCTGCGCCTGGGAGGCTTGCGCGATCCAGGCCCGGATTGCGAGGATCACCAGGATGTCGGCGAGGCGCGTGATGACCGTTTCCCCTCCGGCATTCAGGTGCTGCGCCTCCGCGGCGACGAATCGCAGCGTGCTCTGGATCCACTCCATTTCGGGCGATTTCCATGTGTCGACGCAAATCAGCTTCGGCAACAGGCGAATCAGTTGATGCGCGGCCGGGTGATCGAAACGGACGAGGGCACAGATCATTGTCGTGGCCGCGCCGCCTTCCCCGTGGCGGAGGACTTCGTAGCGGTTGCTGAGCGAATCGCGCGGCAGATCGAAGAGTTTTCCTGGCCGGACGCCCGCCTCGCTCATCAGGCGGTGACCCGCACCGTGCGGGACGAGGGCGAGATCACCCGGGCGCAACAGACGAGGTTCCACGCCGTCGACTTCCAGCAGGCACTGGCCGGTCATCACGACATGAAACATCAGGCAATGCTTGAACGCGGGCAGTTCCAGAGCCCACGGCGCCGTAAATTCCGACCGGCAATAAAAGGTGCCGCTCATGCGCAGGAAGTGGAGCGCTTCGCCGAGCGGATCTTCGGGGGCGGGTAGTTCGGTCATGCGCTCAGTGTAATGCGAAAGGCTGCGCATACGTCTATTGGCATGGACGAAAGAGCATTAAACTGAGACTGATCGTCATTGTCTGTCCATAACTGTGGCATTACTCTGGATTCACGGTCACCGCACGATGCGGCGTTCATCTGGAGGAGAGGTCCATGAATACAGAAACCATCCTGGTGCTCGGAAGCACGGGCAAGACAGGTCGCCGGGTAGCAGAGCGTCTTACGGCTCTCGGTTTGCCCGTACGGCACGGTTCCCGGTCCGCCACGCCGCCGTTCGACTGGGAGAGCCCATCTACGTGGGCGCCCGTGCTGGAGGGCGTCAGGGCCGTCTACGTTAGCTACTACCCGGATCTGTCCGGCGCGGGCGCGGCGGAGGCGATCCAGTCTTTCACGGACCTGGCGGTAAAAAGCGGTGTGCGCCGCCTTGTGCTGCTCTCGGGGCGGGGCGAGCCCGAAGCGCAACGCTGCGAGGAGATCGTGAGCAAGTCCGGCGTCGAGTGGACGCTGCTGCGCGCAAGCTGGTTCGCGCAAAACTTCAGCGAGGCCCATTTCCTGGACCCCCTGCGCGAAGGCGAGCTTGCGCTGCCGGTCGCGAACATCGGCGAGCCGTTCGTGGATGCCGACGATATAGCGGATGTCGCGGTAGCCGCGCTCACGCAAGACGGCCATGCCGGCAAGTTTTATGAACTGACCGGTCCACGCTTGTGGAGCTTCGCAGAAGCGGTCGCGCAAATCGCGCAGGCGTGCGGACGGCCGATCCGCTACACGCAGGTTTCCATGACGGACTACGCCGCTGCACTCGACGAAGCCCGGCTGCCGACGCAAGCTGTTGACCTGATTCGTTACCTCTTCACGGAAGTGCTCGACGGCCGCAACACCTCCGTCAAAGACGGTGTTTTCCGCGCGCTCGGACGGCCGCCGCGTGATTTCGGCGACTACGTGCGGGAAACCGCGGCAACGGGCATCTGGAGTCAGCGGTAACGGTCCGGGTTCGCGCGGTCCTCAAGCTGAGGCCTGGCTAGCCCGGTTGCAGCCAGACCTCAGCCAATACGAGTTATCGCGGTACCTGGTCTCTCCACCGGTACTGCTGTTGCCAGCCGAGTAGCCGTTTCAGTTTCTCGTTGCTTAGCAAGGTCTCGAATTCGCCAATCGGCTTCCTGACCGGCACACCCGGATAGAACCGCTTCAACAATTCCGCCGTGGGCAGATCCGACGAAACATCGTCTGCCGCCACGTTCATCACCTGGAAGCCAAGCCCGTCCTTTTCAATACCCAGCCGGCAAGCGGTCGCCAGATCGCGTCCGTCGATATAGCTCCACGCAATGCGCTTGCGCAATCCGGGATCCGTCAACCATGCCGGGAATTTCTGATAATCAACCGGGTCAAGAACGTTGCCAATGCGAAAGCAATAAATATCCGCGCCGGTGCGTGCATGAAACGCCTTGGCCGTGACTTCGTTGATCACCTTGGACATGGCGTAACTGTCCATGGGGTCCACAGGGTACTGCTCGTCCAGCGGAAAGTATTCGGGATCCCGGTGCCGGTGGGCGAACACAATTCCGTACGTGGTCTCGCTCGAGGCAATGATGACCTTCCTGATGCCAAGCTTCGACGCAACGTCAAGGACGTTATAAGTCGCCATCACGTTGATCCGGAATACCTCGTTGTCCGTGGTGATCATGATCCGGGGAATGGCGGCAAAGTGAACGATGGCATCAATGGGTTGGGGCTCGAGATCGTCGGAAAATTCCTTCGGTGCCGTACTCGATGCGATTGCGTTGAACACCTGCCCCGCGTCGGTAAGATCGGTGATCAAGGTACGAGCCACGGGTTTGGCCATGGGAACGCGGTCGAGATTCAGCACTTCGTAGCCATGGGCCACCAGGTCCTCGACAACCCATTTTCCGGCCAGTCCGCTGCCGCCAGTCACTATTACGCGTTTCGTCATTGCGTCATCCTCCTTATGCGATTGATGGGTGCTGTTCAGACCGCTTTGGTCACAACCGCCGGAGCCTGCGCAACGAAAGCACATACCGCTTCGGTCACCTGCACGGTGCTTGCCTTGCCACCCAGGTCAGCGGTATGCAGCGCCGGGTCTGCCGTCACGGATTCAATTGCGTTCATCAACGTACGCGCCGCGCTCATCTCGCCCAAGTGCTCGAGCATCATCACGACAGACCAGAATGTACCGATGGGATTGGCAAGGCCTTTGCCCATGATGTCGAACGCCGAGCCGTGGATGGGCTCGAACATTGAAGGGTAGCGGCGCTCGGGGTCAAGGTTGGCGGTCGGCGCAATGCCAAGGCTGCCGGCCAGCGCCGCGGCAAGGTCGCTCAGGATGTCCGCGTGAAGGTTCGTGGCCACGAGGGTATCTAACGTGGCCGGGCGGTTCACCATGCGAGCGGTCGCGGCATCGACGAGTTCCTTGTCCCACGTGACATCGGGAAACTCCTTCGATACCTCCAGAGCAATTTCATCCCACATCACCATTGCGTGCCGCTGTGCGTTACTTTTCGTGATCACCGTCAGCAGTTTCCGGGGGCGTGATTGCGCGATGCGAAAAGCGAATCGGAGAATGCGTTCGACACCCGCGCGGGTCATCATGGACACATCGGTGGCAACCTCGATCGGATGCCCTTGATGCGCGCGGCCACCGACGCCTGCGTATTCACCTTCCGAATTCTCACGCACGATCACCCAGTCGAGGTCTTTCGGCGCACAGCGCTTGAGCGGGCCGTCGATGCCGGGCAGGATGCGCGTCGGGCGCACATTCGCGTACTGGTCAAAGCCCTGGCAAATCTTGAGACGCAAACCCCAAAGCGTTATGTGATCGGGAATGTGCGGGTCGCCCGCGGAGCCAAAGAGGATTGCATCCTTGTTGCGAATCTCGTTGAGTCCGTCGGCCGGCATCATCACGCCATGCCGGCGGTAATAGTCGCCGCCCCAGGCGAAGTCCTCGAACTCAAAGGTGAAGTCGCCGCTTAGCGCCCCGATGGCTTCCAGCACACGCTTTCCGGCCGGTACGACCTCCTTGCCGATTCCATCACCCGGAATGGCTGCGATGCGATATGTCTTCACGGTTCGTCTCCCGAGCTAATTGATGCATGCAACCCATGCCATGTAACCGATGGCTTGCATCCCAATGCTAGCGCCTTAGCCGGCCGCATAAATGCTGCTAAACTCAAACCGCTCTTAACCTGAAGTTAACAATCGGGTGACGTGATGCGTTCGTTAATACAGCCGGAAGACTTGCAGTTTTTCTCGGTTTTGGCGGCTAGCGGCAGCCTGACTGCCGCTGCGCGAGAATTGGGCCTGAGCACGGCTGCGGTCAGCAAGCATTTATCGCAGATGGAGTCTCGCGCGGGCGTGCCGCTTGTCATCCGTACTACGCGTCGAATGAGTCTTACGCCAGAGGGCGAGCTTTACCTGATCCGTGCGCGGCGCATCCTTGGCGAGATGGACGATCTTTCGCAATTGCTTGGCGGGTCGCAAGCGGCTCCCAAGGGTTTGCTAAGAGTCAATGCCACACTTGGTTTTGGGCGAGGTCACGTTGCGCCGCTCATCTCGAAGTTCGTTCGCCAGTTCCCGGAAGTGGATGTACAGCTTCAACTTTCAGTTGATCCGCCGCCCTTGAGCGACGACACCTTCGATGTCTGCGTGCGCTTTGGTGAACCGCCGGATGCGCGGGTCATCGCACGGCGGATCGCACCTAACAGGCGGCTGCTGTGTGCAGCGCCTTCCTACTTTGTGCAACGGCGGGTACCCAGAAGCCCGACCGAATTGTCCCAGCACAATTGCATCGGCATTCGACAAGGCGATGACGGCTATGGCGTGTGGCGTCTGATAAGCGGACGTGGTGCAACGGAGAAAACAGAGACGGTGCGCGTGCGCGGCAACCTGACCACGAATGACGGTGAAATTGCCGTGAAATGGGCGCTCGACGGCCACGGAATCCTGATGCGGGCGGAATGGGATGTGGCCGACTATCTTGCCGACGGGCGCCTGATCCAGGTGTTGCCGGAGCATCGAACACCCGGTGCCGATATCTACGCCGTGTATCCCCAGCACTTGCAGATGACCGCGCGAGTCAAGGCGTTTGTTGACCTGCTGGTGAATACGTTCCGCGCGCACTAGGTCACTCGGTAGCAGCAAGCAAGATGTGCGACAGGTGAGCGAAGGCATTCGATCGGGTCTGATCCCCAATTGACCCGCCCCGTGCGATACGCACCACTCCCGCCTTCCCGTGACGCTCGTGACATAACCGTAAGGTGGCCCTAAGGCTCATCTAAGGTCCGTTTAATGCGTCAGCAACACTTACACATCACGGTTACATATGGCGACCTTTTCTCATCGATGGAAACGCAACTTAACTTTTGGTTTCACCTGTCATAAATTCGCGCCGCTAGGATTGCGATAACACGAGAAATCCGTTCGTTGCCTGCTTGCCACGCGTTTTCCTTGGGCTATATCGGCTCTTCATGCGTCCATCCATACCGTCTTGCCTGCACTCTGCGAGCCGATTGGAGCCATGAATAGCCGCCAGACAATGACTAGCGTAGAAAGCTGCCGAAACTAAAGATGTGAAGCAGGATCCACCAGAGAATTGCTTGCAACCATGGACAGCGCTCATCGCACGCTTCTATACCTTGGAGGTAAGCCAAGCGAGTCGCTTCTAAGGCGCCTCGGTGACCGCGCATGGCTTGTTGTACCGGCCATGGGCGCTAACACGGTGACGAAGCTCGCGCGGGCGCCCATGGCAGGGCTGCTTGATTTGACAGACGGTCTCCACGAAGGCCGGATTGCAAGGGTTGAACAACTCTCGCGTTCCGTGCTGGTGTCGTGGGTGGCGCTCGTATCGCAAGAAACGCGAAAGTGGACGGCCGTTCGAGACGTCATAGCCACACACTGCTTCGACTTTGTAACGCTGCCGACATCGCACGAGCGGATCGTGAGTGTGGTTGGGCGAGCCATTGGTATGGAGGTTCTGCGTTCCGAGGCGGAACCGCCGGATCTTAAGGAGGCGTTAAGCAGCGGCATGATAGGTTCATCCGGAGCCATGCTGGAACTTCATCGGGCGATTCGAAAGGTAGCGCCGACCGATGCAACGGTTTTCATTTCAGGCGAGTCAGGAACCGGCAAGGAGTTGACCGCGCAGATGATCCACGCGCGGTCGGAGCGCCGCGACATGCCCTTCGTGGCAGTCAATTGCGGCGCCATTCCGCATGATCTCCTGCATTCGGAACTGTTCGGCTATGAACGCGGTGCCTTCACCGGTGCCACGCAGCGCAAGATTGGCCGAGTCGAGCAGGCGCATGGCGGAACGCTTTTCCTGGACGAAATTGGCGACCTTCCGCACGAGAGTCAGGCCGCGTTGCTGCGCTTTATCCAGGAGCGCAAGATCGAGCGCCTGGGTAGCCTTGAGTCCATCGACGTGGACGTGCGGGTGATCACGGCAACGCATCAGGACATGCCGGCTGCCGTGGAGGAGGGCCGGTTCAGGGCCGATCTTTTCTTTCGGCTTTGCGTGCTCGAGGTCAGGGAGCCGCCTCTGCGCGTAAGAGGAAAGGACATCACCGAGCTTGCAATGCACACACTCGAGCGATTTAAAGACGAGCGTGAACGCAGGATTCATGGCTTCGCTCCGGATGCCATTGCCGCGTTGCATAACTACGGCTGGCCCGGGAACGTCAGGGAGCTGATCAATCGTGTACGCCGCGCAATAGTCTTGTCCGAAGGCAAGCTCATCAGCGCTCATGACCTTGAACTGGCGGACTATGTGGCGCTGCCGCCGGATTCGCTTCGGGAAGCACGGACGGCGGCGGACAGAAGGGCGATAGAGGTGGCGCTATTCGTGCATAAAGGCCGGGTTGTCGACGCCGCCCGCAGCCTTGGCATTTCGCGCGTGCATCTGCATCGGCTGATGCAGGAGTTGGGCATACCCACGCGAGCAGCCGTTGATGATGCACACGATTCGATCGACCCCGGCAATGCCGAGTGAAACGTGAAGCTTCCCGATGCGGCGAACGAACCCTGAATCCAATTGATGGAGAATTCTATGGCTTTGCTTGAGTCGCTCGAGCGTACCGCATGGACCACCTGCGAGCGATGCGGGAATACCTATTCGACTGGCGACCAGCAATGCAGCCGCTGCGGAAATACGCCGACCATCATGCAGCGGCTGGCAAATTTTTCTTATCTCCCTAACGCCAAAAGAGGGGGCGCACGCGGCGTGTTGCGTCGTACGCGATCGCGAGGCGCGTATCCGGGACTGGCGGAAACCGCACTTCTTGCCGATCAGGCGAGCAAGCGGCGCACGACGCGAATTGCGCTTGCGTGCGCGGTGGGTGCCGGCGTGCTGCTGGCGTATGCGCTTACCCAACCCTATCTTGCGGGAATGGGCTTTCGCCCGCGAGCTGATGAAATATCCGCGCCGGCAACAGGGCAGACGGTCCAGAGCGGACCGGTGGTGTCCGCTTCCGGCGACAGCGTCTCTCAGGCACAGTCATCGCCATCGAACGGCGGCCAGAATGCCATCGACAAGAACGGGCGAACCCAGCAGCCCGATGTCAGCGCGTTTGAACACGCGCTGCAAGGCGGGAACCTGGCGGCGGCGCGCCGGTATCTCGCCGGGATATCAGCAAGCGACGTGGAGAGTGCCCAGCTAGAGCAGATGCGCACCGAACTCGTCGGCCGCGAACACACGCGCGACGCATTGCTGCATCACGCGTGGCATTGCCGTGCGATCGGAGACTGGCAGTGCGTTGCCGACAATGCGGCCCAGGCGATGACAATCGACGCGTCAAGCTGGGAAGGAAAACATCTTGCTGCCCGGGCGGCGAAGGAAGCCGGCAAAGCTTCCTATCAATAGAAAGCGGCCGGTGTCCGTCTACCGGACGCCCCGCATGATGTCCGCCAAAGCCTCTCTCACATCGTCGATCAAGGCCGGCCACCCCGTCTGGTGGTGGCGAAATAAATACATGTTGCCGGGGTACCAGGGTGACCCGGTTCCCGTTCGATGCCAGCGCCAGTCGGTTCCCGTTTGCGGCAACATCAGCCAGCACGCCACGCCCAATGCCCCGGCAACATGGGCGAGCGCTGTATCGACGCAGATGACAAGATTGAGTTGCGCGACGATGGCCGCGGTATCGCCGAAATCGCGAATCTCCCCTCCCAGGCAAAGGGCGGGTTGCAGTGCCTGGCATTCGTCGGCCTGCGTTTCGGCGTCGCCCGTTTGCAAGCTGATGAAGCGGATCCCATTGATGGACCACAGTGGCGCCAACTCGGAAAAGTGGTTCAGCGAACGTTGCGCGTCATTGTCGTGACTGGGGTTACCCTTCCAGACGAGCCCTACGCGCAGGCCGTCGCTGGGTAAGCGCGCTTGCCACATCTCCATGCGATTGGCGAATACGCCGACATACGGAATCCTGGCCGGGATCGACTCGACCGTTGTAAGCAGGCGCAAGGGCAGGCTCATTAGCGAAGCCCAGTAATCGTGGGCATGAAGCGCCTGAGGATCCGTTACCACTGCGTCCACACCTTCTACCGTACGAAGAAGAGGCGCCAGTACGGGTTTGCAGATCACCGATATCTTCGCCGCACCTCGTTCCTTAAGCAGCGGCGCGTAACGGATAAATTGAATAGTGTCGCCGTATCCTTGCTCCGGCAGCAGCAACAGGGTTTTGCCGTTCAGGTCCTGACCGTCCCATTGAGGGAGGGGCAACTGCCCGTGTTCTCCAAACACTTCCGATCGCGCTTCGTAGTAGCCCCACCCTTCCGAATAGCGCCCGTCGGACAGAAGAAGCATCCCCAGGTTGAAACGGGCTTCGGCAAACTCCGGTTTCAGTTCGAGCGCACGGCGATAATCGATCTCCGCTTGCTCATACCGATGAAGTCTTTCAAGCGTGCCCGCGCGGTTATTCCTGATTTCAGCGGAGTCCGGCATCCGTTCGAGCGCGCGGCAATAGTGCGCTTCGGCTTCGCTGAACCGCCCGCCCTGCCGCAATAGATTCGCCAGGTTGTTGTGAGCCAGGCCATTGCGATCATCCCTTTCAAGCAGCGTACGGTACCTGTGTTCTGCCTCCGCAAGGTCGCCTCGTTGCCAGGCCTGCCATGCTGACTCGGCAAGCTGATGGTCCGTGTGTCCACGGTCGGAGAGGGTTTTCCGGTTCATGGGGCTGTCTTGTTCGCACCCGACGTTGGCGAGCGGATTGCGTCTCAGGGATGTAAGGTTCCGGCATTGGCTTTCGCCGACATTACCCATCGATTATATGATCTCGCGACGCCAGAACGGCCGCTTGCGGACATTGGAGAAAACGTGGCGCGTGCGAAGGGGGAATCAAAAAATATTTCATTGCGACGGGAATAGCGGGGCGGATAGGTGTGTTCGTCCCATTGCAAACCGCAAACTTCCCAGGAATGGAAAATGAAAATCCGTCGCGCTACATTACTTTTGTCGCTCATCGCCAGTGCTTTCATTTCAGCTGGCGCCATGGCTCAACAGACTCAACCCGCCAAAGGTCCCGTCAAGAACATCGTGCTGGTCCACGGCGCGTTTGTTGGCGGTTCAGGCTGGAGACCTGTCTACAATATCCTCACCAAGGACGGCTATAACGTGACGCTGGTCCAGGAACCGTTGACGTCGTTTGCGGAAGATGTGACCGCCACAAAACGTATTCTCGACCGTCAGGACGGCCCGGCCATTCTGGTCGGCCATAGCTACGGCGGCGCGATCATCACGTCGGCCGGGAACGATCCCCATGTCGCGGGTCTGGTCTACATCGCGGCTCATGCACTGGACACCGGCGAGACCGAGGTCGGCAACGGCAAGAAGTTTCCGAATTCTGCACATCCGCTCGTGAAGACCCCGGACGGTTTCCTGTTCCTTGATCCGGCCAACTACCCTGGTGACTTCGCCGCGGACCTGCCGCTGAAGCAAGCCGAGTTTGAAGCGCGTGCACAGATGCCGACCTCGGCCGCGGTTTTCTCAACCGCCATGACCGATCCCGCATGGAAGGTGAAACCCAGCTGGTACATGGTTGCGAAATCGGACAAGATCATCAATCCCGATCTGGAACGGATGTATGCAGCCCGTGCCCACAGCCATACCGTTGAAATTGCCGGTGCAAGTCATTCCGTATATGAGTCACACCCCAAGGAAGTCGCGGCGCTGATTGAACAAGCAGCTGAGCACGCGCAGGACCAGGCTTAATTTTCAAGGCGAAGGGTGGTGCGGGAAATGGATCGTGGGGCGGCTGGATTCCATATGGATAGGAATGCTTATAGTGTAATACCGCCTATGAACCTGCCTCTCGCTCCAGCCACGAGCAGAAGGCAAGCACGAGCGCGTCCGTTTCCTTGGCCTCGGGCACATAGGTGCAGTAACTGCGCGCAGGAAGAAGGGGACCCGCGAATGGGGCGACAAGGCGGCCGCATGCCAGGTCATCCGCTATCAGCGCGGTAGGTCCCATTGCTACGCCTACGCCGTCGAGAGCGGCTTGCAGCGTGAGATAAAAATGATCGAGCGTCAGCGTCGTAGCTGGTTTGAGATCGGCAACATCCGCTTTGGCGAGCCAGTCGCTCCATAACCTCGGCAGACTGGATGTGTGCAGGAGCGTGTGATGGATCAGGTCACGCGGCGTTCCAAGTGGCAGTTGATCAAGCAGCGCGGGACTGCAGACAGGCAGACGTTCCTCTGACAGGAAAGGGCGCATCGAGTAGCCGTAGAACGTATCGGGACCGCCGCGAATAATAATGTCGTAGGTGTCTTGCAGCGCCTCTACCGGCTCATTCGACGTGTCCAGTCTCACCTCAACGCCGGGGTGCTGCTTCTGAAAACCCGCGAGCCTTGGAATGAGCCAGCGCAGGGCAAACGTGGCAGGTCCGTTCACTCGCAGCACGCGCGGCGAGACGCCATCAATACAACCATATCTTGCGGTTGCGGAAGCGACCTGTTCGAAGGCGGGCCCGATTTCGGCGAGATAGGCGCGGGCTGCCGGCGTCAGGGCTACACGCCGGTTGTGCCGCTCAAACAAGGGTGCGCCCAGCCACTCTTCCAGCAGACGGATATGCTGGCTGACCGCGCCGTGCGTCACATGTAATTCGATCGCGGCTGCCTTGAAGCTGCCTAAGCGGGCAGCGGCTTCGAAGGCACGCAGCGCATTGAGAGGAGGTAAGGGATGCGGCATTCAGATCAATTTTGCTAACGCGAAGTGGCAGATTTAATGGTTTGTCGTCCGTTGTCACGAGAGATATAGTCGCCGGAAAAGCTTTCTGGAGCAATCGCTTTGTCTATCGGTGTGGTGGTACTTGTCCTCTTCGCAGCGCTGCTGCATGCCAGCTGGAATGCGCTCGTGAAGTCGAGCCCGGACAAGTTCCTGGATATCGTCCTGGTGACTAGCGGGTCTGCCGTGTTTTGTGTGGTGGCACTTCCATTCATCGCGTTGCCCATGCCGGCAAGCTGGCCGTATGTGGCGGCGTCGGTGGTGATTCACATCGTTTATCTTGTGCTGATTGGAGCCGCCTATCGCAGCGGTGACATGAGCCATGCCTATCCGCTGATGCGCGGCCTGCCGCCGTTGCTCGTCGCACTTCTGAGCGGCCCGCTGATCGGGGAACAACTTTCCGCCGGCGAATGGGGCGGCATCCTGCTTATCTGCGGAGGCATCCTTGGCCTCCTGCTGGTAGAAGGGCGCAGTGGTGGCATGAGCCGGGCATCCACCGGGTTTGCGCTGGTCAATGCGGTCGCGATAGCGGGTTATACGTTGGTGGATGGGACTGGCGTCCGGTTGTCTGCATATCCTGTTGCCTACACCATGTGGATTTTTTTGCTGACCGCGCCACCCATTCTCGCTTGGGCGTTGTTGCGGCGGCGAGCCGGGGTCGTTGTGCATGTTCGCGCGCGATGGCACCTGGCGCTGATCGGTGGGGCCTGCACGCTGGGCGCTTATATCCTGGTGCTCTGGGCCATGACGCAGGCGCCGATCGCCATGGTCGCGGCGCTGCGCGAGACGGCTATCGTCTTTGCGACAGGCTTGTCGGTGATCGTGCTCAAGGAGCGGTTTGGATGGGGGCGGCCGGCGGCCGCGGCAGTTATCTTGCTGGGTGTTATCGCTATCAAGCTGGCTTAGGAAATCGGTTGGTTTCGTTGCTCGCACCGGTGTCGGACAGGTGTTGCTGTTGACGCTCTGACAGTCTTGGTGCAATGGGTCATCCACATCACTATCGCAACCATCGCAACTCGCGCCGCGTTCGTTCCGTACGTAGTGTAGTTCGACGAACTTTTTGTGGAGGTTCGCTTCGAGCCGGCTCTACCGGATTTTGCGCCGCCGCCATGATCCACCTTTTGAATGCAATGACTGCGTCATCGTCCGCGCGCTCGGTGTTCGCGACCAGCATGAATCATTGTCTTACCATCACGTGGAGGTTCTCTAAATGAATACTGTTCCGCAGGCTCCGTTGATTCTGATAACGGGTGGAGGCCGTGGTGTAGGCGCGGCGACTGCGCGTCTTGCTGCCGCACAAGGTCACGACGTAGCAATAAGCTTCGTCTCCAACGAGGCTGCCGCCCTCGAGGTGGCGGCCGATGTGGAAGCTGCCGGGCGCAGGGCTCTGGCCATGCGTTCGGACAGCGCAGATCCAGAGCAGGTCGCCCAGCTATTCGCCGCGATCGACCGGAAGTTCGGCCGGATCGATGTGCTGGTGAACAACGCCGCAATGATTGCGCAGCAGTCCCGGCTGGAGGATCTCGGATTCGAGCGGATGCAGCGTATCTTCGCGGTCAACGCGATAGGCCCTATCCTCTGTGCACAGCAGGCGGTCAAGCGGATGTCCTATCGTCACAACGGGCGGGGCGGCTCCGTGATCAACATCTCATCGGCATCGGCCACGCTTGGGAGTCCTAATGAATATGTCGACTACGCTGCGTCGAAGGGTGCCCTCGAGACATTCACGACCGGTTTCGCCAAGGAAGTCGCGCGGGATGGGATCCGCGTCAACTGCGTTCGCCCGGGGCACATCTACACTGAGATGCATGCCAGCGGCGGAGAGCCGGGACGCGTGGATCGAGTCAAAGACTCGATCCCAATGGGAAGAGGCGGTCAACCCGAAGAGGTTGCGCGGGCGATCTTATGGCTGGCAAGCGCCGAGGCTTCCTTCATCACCGGCACGTTCCTCGATGTCACCGGCGGCAAGTAAGCAACAGGGTGCGGCACCGGGCGCTTTCCTCGACGCACCGTCTTAAGCCTCTGCGCTTACCCACACTACTGGGCCAGGGTGTTGAGCCACAGCGCTTCCGAAAACAGCCCGGGCAAATCACCCCAGATATGCGCCGGGCCGATCTTGAATGAAGTATCCAGGTCATACCCAATAAGACTTGGCGCACCTCCCGTGAAATAGAAACCACCGAGCTTCGCATTCGCACGCTTGAACAGCATGAGCGTTTCACCACGACTGCGCCGCACAAGCGCGGGAACAGCGTCGGCATAAGACGATTCATGAATGGTCCCGACCTTGACCGGATCACCAAACAGCGGACCGCCGTTTATCCGCCATACATTGATATCGGGCCCATCGCCGCGCGGCTGTAGCACAACCAGGTCGTCGATGCCGTCACCATCCACATCTCCCGCGACCACCTTGGCGAACGCCGGCGCGAACTCCGCGTAGGTATTGCCGCGTAAGCGGCCGGAAAACGCGCTGCCCGAGCTCGCGAGTTGCGTCACGGCCATGGCTGAATTCACGGTTTCTATCGCAATCAAACCTGTGTGCTGTGACCCGGCCACGTGAGCGGGCAGGAAGCGCGCGTTCGCGCTCAGTCCGCTCGCTTTCATCCAGAGTGCCGGTGTGTCCCCGGTCAAACCCTTGCCGGCGATAACCCAAAGGTCAAGCGTGGCGTCGCTGCGTTTTTGCGCGATCACCACCCCGGCGCGGCCGCTGCCGTCGAAGTCTCCCGCCACGTATTGCTGCGCGCTGGCAGGCGTCTGCGCGGAGGAGGTCTGGTACCAAAGACGCGGCGCCTCGAAGCGCGTGCCGGTGCTGCGCAGCAGCCAGAAGGCCGTGCCTCCGTTCCTCGGCGCAATCACCATCAGATCGTCGCGCCCCGTGCCTTCGAAGTCGCCAAGCAGGAAACGCACGCTGTCGAAGCAGAGCGTGTCACCGGCGCACGTGGGGGTGCCTGCGTGCGGGTTGAACTGCACCGCGTTCAGATACCACGGCGCAGCAGTGGGCAACCGCGACATGCCGGCCACCCAGACGTTGAAGCCCGGTCCGTCCCGGCGACGCTGAACATAAACCGTACTGATCGGCTTCTCGCCGTCCACGGTCCCCCGAACGTTGCCGTACATTGCCGCTTCCTGGCGCAGGTCGGTCCATTGCGAATGCGGGGTGGGCGCCCATCTCGACTCCGCGGTCAGCGACGAGCAATGCCCCGCCGACAACACACCGTCATGCGCGGCGAGGCAGTGCCCGAGCGGCGTGTACACCAGGCCAAAGTCCCAGGGTGTCCATTTCTGAGCTGCTTCCTCCTTATTGCAGGCTTCTTCGATCAGTTCGCCGCCGCGTTCGGCAACGCACTGCTGCGTGGATTCATCGACGAGCTGGGAGTTGTTCCTGGTTCCGGGCATGGCCGGCACCGGTTGCCAGTGCCAGTCCTGGGTCTTCGCGCCCGAGCAGCCGGAGAGTATCGGCTTGCCGTTCGCGCCCGCCGAGGTCAGGCACTGGCTCGAGTACTCGTTGACGAGGTTGCTCGAGCGCGGCCGGAATTCCAGTCCGGCTGCGCTCGAACTCGACTCGGTCCAGTAACGGCGCGCGACCCAGTTGCCGTCCCATTGATACTCGCCGAAGACGTGCTCGCCATTGTCGTCGCCATCAATAGCGAAGTAGGACGCCACATCATCGCGCTTCATCTGGGTATCGCCGGCGCTCAGGTTCTTCGGCATGCCGCCGGTGGGATACGTGACGTGGTAACCAATCGGGATGTTCCGGTTCAGGCTCTGGGCAACCACGCGCGTGATGCGTGCAGAATAGATATGGTCCGGATGTTCGATGAACGGCACCGTGTCCGGGTTCAGCGTGTAGATCAAGGTCGCCGGGGCGAGGATCTGCTTGAGCGTGGCGACTGTCTCGGCGCGGTCATAGTGCGTGGCATTGGAGCCGTCGTTGTTGATGGGATACGTGTTGATGGTCTCGCCCTGGTCCCACATCAGGCCCAGCGGCACCTTGCCGCCGCGCACAGCGCCACCCGGCATCCGCAGTTCCAGCAAGGTCACCCTCGGCTGCTGTTTGAGCACCATCTGGTGCACGGGTTTGCCGGCGAACATGACGGTCGATTCGATCCAGTCATCCGCTACGCCTGCCATGCGTGCGTAAGCGAGGCGGGTGCCTTTCTCGCGCAGTTTCACGTAGTCGAAATTCGCGCCATTGGCACCGCCGATCAGGTGCACGGTGGTGACGCACCAGCCTGCCTCGAGCTTGTCGCTGATGCCCGGATTGACGAAGAGCAGGTCGTCGTCAAGGTGGGCAACGACAGTGACGAGCGTGCCGGCATGGCAATCGGCTGCGCGTGCGCTGACCGGCGCAAGCAATGAGCCCATCCCGATGAATAACAGCAGCAGCGCAGCAGCCGATGCCCGTATGCGACGGCATGTTCGCATGACAACCCCGTATGAAAATTTTCCTGTCGCGCGTGAAGTCGCCACCTGATCGGCGTTCACGCGAGCGATGCAACCTGCGTCCCGGACACTAGCGCAAAGACTTGCCATGCCGCAAACACGGTAATGAAAATGGCCCCGGCAAGCGCCAGGCCGAACCGGACCCGTTCGACTTTCTGCCGCCTGAAAACAGCCGTGCCCGACATCATCCGGTTCAGGGATGAACTCGTCATCCCGATCGCGAGCACGGTGCAAGCGACCCCTGCGCCCATCGCCAGCGATGCGAGTACTCCGACAAAAAACAGGTGGTTGGCGAGTGCCGCGATCAACACGAAGATCGCGCCCGCGCATGGACGTACACCGACCGCTAAACCCGTCAGGAATATCCGGCTGCGAGCCACCGTCGTTCCGCGCTCACTGTCAGTCCTGGCCCAGCGCACGCCAGAGCGTCGTTGAGCGAGAGTCGTGCCGAGATACGCGGTTTCGTCCTGGTTGCCGGAGGCGTCCGCATCTTGCATCAGGCTCGCGCGCTTCTTCGGAATGAGCGCCACGCGATCCGTGTCGCAACAATCGCGCCGCGTCGCAACGGCCCATAACGACCATGCGCCCACGCAGAGCAACGCAACGTAACTTGCCAGTTCGAGACTCGACGCCCGCGTCAATATGCCGGGCAGTCCCTCGCGGGAAAGCCATGCCGCACCTCCGACAAGAACAATCGCGGACAAGGACTGGACCAGCGCGCTCCATCCGCTCAGCAGCGCGGCATCAATGAAACGTGTCCGGCGCGACGCCAGATACGCACTGACCACGACCTTGCCGTGCCCGGGTCCAAGCGCATGCAACACCCCATACGCGAACGAACACAGCACGATGATCCAGGTGCCGGACAGATCGGATCCATTGCGCTCGTTCGCGATTGCCTCCTGCAACTTTTCGTTCAGCCTGCTTTGCAAATGGATGCTCGCCGTGACCGCGTCGCGAACGATCGAGGGCATGGGAGTCTGCGTGGGCTGAGGCGTATCGGCAGTGTTCGCCGCGCTCGGTGCACCGGTCGACGTACGACCGAAGACGTCCGTGGTTTGCGCAGCGACTTGAGCAAAAACGCCATGTGACGCGAGCGTCAGCGCAGCGGCGAAGCACACGGCAATCATCCTGCGATGTCCACCACCGCGCCGGTTACCGATAAAGGTCAGCACGATAGCCTGCTCGCTTGAGGAAGGATGGAGCCGCCAAAAATAGGGTGATCGTGATCCTCGAACGCCGTCGCCTTGCAGTTGCGCGGAGAGCCCGCGCTGAGCGTCAACGCGGGCTGCGCCGCACTTTCAAAGTCGACAAAGAAGGTATCGTCCCAGACGCCGAGCGTGACTCGTTCGCGCTTGAAGTCCACTGGTTTCACGAGCGGCAAAAGGAACCGGTAAACGACATGGCCTTGCTCGATGCTGACACTGAAGTTACGCGCGTCGGCGACCGCAACTGCCTTGCCATCGACAAATACGTGATTGAAATAATCCGAGCTCTTGAGCAATGAGAATGCCTGGGCCTTGAACGTAGCCGTGTAGTCCGCGTTGAGCGGACCGGACTTGGGCATGTTGGAAAAGTCCCCGACCAGCGAAAACGGAAAGCCTTTTGAAAAGATCCACGTCTGCTGCATGGCAACCAGCAGCGTGCCCTGGGTTTGGGCGACCATCGAATAATTGATCCAGACATGCGGATGAGCCTGGGCCGGAACCGGAAGGGCAGCAAGCGGGAGGCCGCAGCATGCCGGCAACACGTAGCGCAACCAACGCAAGAGGAAGAGCAGGTATGCGGCAGACGGTCTGACTGGAGACCACAGGCGCGGTGAAGCATTAACCCTGGCTTGCAGCGGCGCCGGCGCGGTCCGGGCGGTTGGGGCTGTACGCAGTGTCATGTAATCAACGTAAAGCTGGCCTCGTTTCAGAAAGCTCATTCGCATGTCGCCCTCGTCGCGACCCACCTCCAACACGAGCCCGTTTTATAACACGGCGCTTTTCCAATACCCGGAATTGGAGGGTGATGGGGTCCGGCCTTGCAACACCATCAACAAGAAACCTTGCTCTTCCAAATCAACTTGCGGCACGATGCGCCAATGGCATGTTTACTTTTATCGCACTATTGGATGGAACATCGTTCGGGGACGCACAATGCGCTTTAAGTTATTAGGGGGCGTGTTGCCGCTTGGCCGTGGTGCCGCGCTCCGCGACCTCCTGGCCGGCGTGACCCTCGCGTCAATGGACATCCCGCAAGTGCTGGGTTATGCGCGCATAGCAGGAATGCCGGCCGTGACCGGTCTTTACACCGCATTTTTACCGCTGCTCGCCTTCGCACTGTTCGGTGCATCCCGTCATCTGGTCGTGGCCGCGGATTCCGCAACGGCCACTATTTTCGCAAGCCGACTCTCGGCCATGGCGACGGCCGGGAGTCCGCAATACATGGCGCTTGCCGGGGTCGTTGCGCTGTTGACTGCCGCGCTGCTGCTGATCGCACGGATCTTCAAACTCGGGTTCCTGGCTGATTTCCTGTCCCGCACCGTCTTGCTCGGTTTCCTTGCCGGTGTCGGCATTCAGGTCGGCGTCGCGATGCTGGGCGACATGCTGGGCGTATCCACGGGGTCGTCGCGAACTCTCGCGCAGATCGAATCAATTACCCTTCAGCTTGCTCGCGTATCGCTTCCAACGCTGGGTATATCGGTTGCCGTGGTGGCCTGCATTCTCATTTTCAAGCGCCTGTTGCCGCGTCTTCCGGTCGCCATGTTCGCCGTGATCGGGGGTATTGCGGCAAGTTATGCCTACGACTTCGCAGGGCACGGCATTGCGGTCGTGGGCCCGGTTGCCGGTGGCCTGCCTGCGCTGCGTTTTCCGCTTGCCACCTGGGAGCAGACGCTGGACCTCGTACCCGTGGCCGCATCCTGCTTCGTGATGATCATTGCGCAAAGCGTCGCGGCGGGCCGCGTGTTTGCAGAGCGTTATCACGAACCCGTCGACGCCGATGCGGACATCCTGGGAATAGCGGCGGCTAACGCGGTGGCAGCCGTGAGCGGGGCGTTCGTGGTGAACGGCAGTCCGACCCAGACCGCCATGGCGGATCGCGCGGGTGCACGCAGCCAGTTCGCGCAAGTCGTGTTTGCGGTGGTGGTCGGTGTGGTGTTGCTGTTCTTCAGCAAGTGGCTGCAGTATCTTCCGCACTGCGTGCTGGCGGGCATTGTGTTCACGATCGCAATCGGGTTGATCGACTTCAAGAGCCTTTACGCCATCCGCCGTGAGAGCCCGGGGGAACTTACGCTGGCACTTGTCACCGCGCTGGCGGTGGTGGTGATTGGCGTTGAGGACGGGATCCTGCTGGCGGTCGCGTTGTCGTTGCTGCGCCATGTGCGTCATAGCTATCATCCGCACACCATGATGCTTGCGCCCAACTCGGCGCTCGGCGGACGCTGGGCGCCCGTGCCTGCCACGCCAGGCACCGAAACGGCTCCCGGGCTGATTGTTTATCGATTTGGCGCCGACCTGTTTTTCGCGAACGATCATTTTTTTGTCGACGATGTGCGCCACGTGATCGACCACGCGCCCACGCCTGTCCATTGGTTCATTGTCGATGCAGGCGCTATCACGGACCTTGATTATTCGGCGGCCCGAACGCTCGGTGAATTCTGCGAGGGCTTGAAGCAGCGCGGTATCAACGTCCTGTTTGCGCGCGTCAATCAATACCTGCGATCGGATATGGACCGCCATGGAATCACCGCGGTGCTGGGAGAATCGCACATCTTCGAAACGTTGCATCAGGCGCTTGTAGCGGCCGGATTCGATCCGTCCGCGGCATCGAGTACGCATTGAACATCACCCGCGAACATGCCCCGGGAGGGACATGCAACATCGCTTACCCGATCATGTCCATCGTTGCCTGGAACAATGCGGATTGCGGGTTCGCCAGTTCGTTCACCAGGTTGAAGTGGTTGTTATGGGTGTTCTCGACCAGCCGCACGGGCAAGCCGTGCTCTTCAAGCAGTGCATGGAAATACAGTGTCTGATGCTTGAACCCGGTGGTTTCAAGACCTCCCGCGCACAGTACGACTGGCGGACCCTGCAATGGTAAATCCAGCGCGGGGCTTAGCAACGCCGCTTGCTCGTCATGAAGCCGCAGCCACTCGTTGACGCCTATGTCGCATAGCGGGCGGATATCGTAAAGGCCGCTCAGCCCAAGGATGCCCTTGATAACATCTTGCGGCACGTTGAAGCGGCTCTGCCATGCGTCACCCAGCAGCATGGCGGCGAGATGGCCGCCGGCCGAACTGCCGCCCACATGAATGCGATCGCGATCAATGCCGTAAGCGCCAGCATGCCGGTACAGCCACGCGACCGCGCTGCGTACTTCACGCACCACCTCGGCAAGCGTGGCCTCGGGAAGCAGCGTGTATTCGAGGACCGCCACGGCAACGCCCGCCTGCGTCAGTGCATGCGCCATCGAGCACGCCTCCTCCTTGCGTTGCGAGCGCCAGTACCCTCCATGAATATAGACAAAGAGCGGCGCGGGCTGGCGCGCTGCCGCTGCGGGGAAAATGTCGAGGCGCTCCGCCTGACCCATGCCGTATTGCAGGTCCAGCACCGCCGGGCACGCGGCCTTCGACTCGGCGGCAAGCGCCGCATACAGACGCATCTCGGCGTCGAAATCCGCGACGGAAGCGCGCGCGTTGTACTGGACTGCACGCTCGGTCAGGTTGGAGAAAGTCAGGTCGAATGCCGTGGATGCCATGATCAGATAGGGGCCTCGTAACGCGGGAACAGGGTGGCTAGATGCTCAGCTCGCTGCGAAGCGTATCGGCTTGCGCGCGCAGTTCTGTTGACGAACCGTTCCAGGCAACCTTGCCCTTGGCCAGCAGATAATGCCGGTCGGCAAGCGCCAGTTGCGCGGAGAGATTCTTGTCGATGCAGATAATAGCCAATCCTGTCTTCTTGAGCTCGGCGAGGCATTTCCAGATCTCTTCGCGGATCAGCGGGGCAAGGCCCTCGGTCGCCTCGTCGAGGATCAGCAGGCGCGGGTTGGTCATCAGGGCCCGGCCAATCGCGAGCATTTGCTGTTCACCGCCGGAGAGATTCGCACCCAGGTTACGCTCGCGTTCCTGCAGCCGCGGAAAGAACCGGTAGATGCGCGCAAGCGTCCACGGCTCGGTTGAACGCTGCCGGTTATGCGCGGTGGCGATCAGGTTTTCTCGCACAGTCAGCGTCGGGAAGATATGCCGTCCCTCCGGCACAAGACCCACGCCCGCGCGCGCGATCAGATGCGATGCGCGTGCATGGATCGGCTCCCGGTTGAAGCGAATAGTCCCGCGCCCGGGCCGCAGGAGTCCTGTAATGGATTTGACCGTGGTCGACTTACCCATGCCGTTGCGCCCGAGCAAGGTCACGAACTGTCCCTCGTCCACGCCGAAGCTGACGCCGAACAACGCCTGGCTCGACCCGTAGGAGACCTCGAGCGCGTCTACTTGCAGCAACTGCGTCATGCTTGTTCCCCTGGCGCAGCGAGCGCCGTTTCGTCAGCGGTTTCGTCATCCCCCAGGTACGCTGCACGTACGGCGGCGTCGGCACGAATCTCGGCGGGCGTGCCGCACGCAATCGCCCGCCCGTAGACCAGCACGGTAATGCGGTCCGCCAGCGCGAACACGGCGTCCATGTCGTGCTCGACAAGCAGCATGGCATGGTCTCCCTTCAGGGCCCGGAGTTGTGCGGTCATTTGCGCAGACTCGGACTGGCTCATGCCGGCCATTGGTTCATCCAGAAGCAGCAGCGTGGGACGGCCTGCCAGCGCCATGGCGAGTTCAAGCTGGCGATGTTCACCGTGCGCCATGTCCGCCACCGCGACTTGCGCGCGCTCACCGAGTCCCACCTGGTCGAGCAGCGCTTGCGCCGGTGCTGCAATGGCGCGTGCGGCTGCCATGGGCTGCCAGCAGCCGAAGCGTGAACCACGCAGCGCGTTCACAGCCAGCTTGACGTTCTCGAGCGCCGTGAACTCAGGCAGCACCGACGTGATCTGATAAGAGCGCGCGAGGCCGAGCCGGGCGCGTTGGTCCACGGTGAGCCGGGTGATGTCGCGGCCGTTGAAGAGGATGCGGCCTTCATCCGGTTGCAGTTCACCCGAGAGCTGACCGATCAACGTGCTTTTGCCCGCGCCGTTCGGACCGATGATTGCGTGAATCTCGCCGGGCGCAATAGTGATGCTGAAGTGATCCGTTGCCATGAGACCGCCATAGCGTTTGACGAGCGCCTCTACCTTGAGCAGGCTCATGACCGCGCCTCCATTCCCTTGTCTCTTGCGGCGGCTTTTGCCGCGCGTCGCGCATCGGCTGAATGCAGGACACCGACCAGCCCACGCCGCGTCAGCAGCACGATCACCACGATCAACGGGCCCATGATGAACATCCAGTGTTCGGTTGCGCTCTTGAGTCCTTCTTCCACCAGCACCATGGCGAGCGCGCCGACCACCGGGCCCACGAACGTCCCGATCCCGCCGATCACCACCATCACGATCAGCTCTCCCGATGTGGTCCATGACATGTACGAGGGTGAGACGAATTGCGTGAGATTCGCGTACAGCACGCCCGCCATGCCGCAGATGATCGCCGCGATTACATAGGCGCCGAGCTTGTATTGCAGCGTCGGTACGCCGAGCGCTTTCATGCGTCGCTCGTTCATACGAATGCCTGCGAGCGTCATGCCGAAGCGTGCCTTCACGAAGCGTGTGCCGAACAGGAGCAAAAGACACAGGAAGCCGAAAGCGACGTAATAGAGCGTGGTCGAATCAGCCAGCGAGAGACTGCCGAAGCGGCTTGAGGCCGCGAGCGGCAGGCCGTCGTCACCACCGTATTGCTTGAGGCTGACGGCCAGGAAGTAGACCATCTGCGCGAACGCCAGCGTGATCATGATGAAGGCGATGCCCGTCGTTCTCAGCGAGATGAAGCCCGTGACGAATCCGACTGCGGCACAGACCACGACGGCGACACCGAGATGAACCCAACCGTTATCAACGCCATGCTGTGCGAGCATGCCTGCCGCATAAGCGCCCAGGCCGAGATAGAGCGCATGCCCGAAACTCACCAGGCCGCCAATACCCAGGATCAGGTCGAGCGACACTGCAGCGATCGCAAAGATCACGATGCGCGCGAACAACGTGACATAGAACGTCTGCCCACTCAGCGCAGCATAGGGCGGCACGAGTGCGAGACCGGCAAGCAGCAGGAACAGGAATAGTGCGTAGAGCGTGGGACGCCGTGACGCGGCCGGCACGCGCGCCGCGGCATGAACGATACCCGGGGAGGGGGAGGGAGTCAGCATGGCGAAATCATCCGTGTTTGACGGGGAACAAGCCTTGCGGCCGCAGCGCCAGCACCACGGCCATCAGGATATAGATGAGCATTGACGCGAGCGCGGGGCCGGCGGTGTCAGCCGTGCCGCGCTCGAACAAGCTGCGCAGTACAGCGGGCAACAGCGTACGGCCGACGGTATCGATCACGCCGACAATCAGCGCACCGAGAAACGCGCCGCGAATCGATCCAATGCCGCCAATCACGATGACCACCATCGTTAGGATCAGGACCGGCTCGCCCATGCCCGGCTGCACCGAGAGGATCGGGCCGGCGAGCATTCCGGCCAGCCCTGCGAGCACCGCGCCAAGGCCGAAGACGTGTGTGTTCAGCAGCTTGATATTGATGCCGAGCGCACCAACCATTGCCCGATGAGTTGCGCCTGCACGAATCAGCATGCCGACGCGCGTCCGGTGGATCAGCAGATAACACCCAAGTGCGACCGCGAGTCCGGCGGCAACAATCAGGAGCCGGTAAGCGGGATACGGAATGCCGAACAGGTCGACGGTCCCGGATAACGCGGACGGCACTTCCATGTAGTACGGCGACGCCCCCCAGATCATGCGGGCGAGTTCGTTGAAGAACAGGATCAGACCAAACGTGGCGAGGACCTGATCCAGGTGATCGCGCTGGTAAAGGCGCTTGAAAACAAGTACCTCCAGCACGAAAGCCAGCGCGAGCATGGCCGGGATCACAGCCAGCAGACCTAGCAGGAACGAGCCCGTCGTGTTGTAGACCAGCGCGCCTGCAAATGCACCCATCATGTAGAGCGACCCGTGCGCGAGGTTGACGAAATTCATGATGCCGAACACGAGTGTCAGGCCGGCCGCCATCAGGAACAGCAGCACGCCGAGCTGCATTCCGTTAAGACACTGCATGACGAAAAGCGTGACGTTCATGGCCGTTCCTTCCTCAGTTCATCTTGCATTGCTGCGCAAGCGGATTGCGGATCTTCGCGACAATCGGGCCCTTCGTTTCAAAGGCGGCGCCGGTGGCCGCCTTGACTACATCCACCCGATAAAACCCTGCGCGCGGAAACTGGTTGGTATCGAAACTGAAGTCGCCGCGCACCGACTGGAACTTCGCCGTCCTGATCGCCTGGCGCAACACCTGACGATCGGTGGTGTTGCCTTTGACGGTGGTCAGCGCGGCGTCGATCAGGTTGGCGGCGTCGTAGGACTGGGCCGCGTAGAGCGACGGCAAACGCTTGTACTTCTGCGAGAACGCGGCTACGAATTGCGCGTTCTCCGCATTCTTCAGATCGGGAGAATACGGAGAACTCGTAATTGCACCGACGGCGATTTCCTTCAGGGCCGGAAGCGTCGTGCCGTCGATAGTCGACACCGAGATCAACGGAATCTTCCCGAGCAAACCCGCTTGCCTGTATTGCTTCACGAAATTCACGCCCATGCCCCCCGGATAAAAGACATACACCGCGTCAGGCTGCGCCGCCTGCAGTTGCGTGATCTCGGCGGAGTAGTCGGGCTGGTTCACCTGCGTATAGACCTCGTCGACCAGCGTGCCGCGATAATCGCGCTTGAACCCCGCCACTGCGTCGCGGCCTGCCTGATAGTTCGGGGCCATCACCACCATGCGCTTGTAGCCCAGGTCAGTGGCGAGCTGGCCGCCTGCTTCATGCAGTTCGTCGTTGTTCCATGAGGTCGAAAAGAACCAGGGGGAGCAACCGGCCCCCGCGAGCGGCGCAGGCCCCGCGTTCGAACCGATCAACAGCACGCCGGCGTTTGTGATCGGCTTATGGATCGCCATCATCACGTTGGAGAAGGTCACCCCGGTGATGATCCGGACCTTGTCGCGCTCGATCAGTTTCTGCGCCGCCTGCACCCCTATATCCGGTTTCAACTGGTCATCCTCGCGCACGACCTGGACCGGGACGCCACCGAGCTTGCCGCCCTTTTGTTCGATCGCGAGCATGAACGCATCGTATTGATCCTGCCCGAGCGCGCCGGCGGGGCCCGACAGCGTACCGATGAAGCCGATCTTCAGCGGCGTGGCATCGGCCGCCTGCGATGCAAGGGGAGCGAACGCCGCGCCGGCGATGAGAGCGGCGGCAAGCATCCGCGCGCAGCCGATACGGCGATGCCGTGCGCGAAAGTTCAGTGATGCGACCATGACAGGTCCTCGCAGTGTGGGACGGGTGATAGAGGGGTAAGAAACGCTCAGGCGTCGATGCCGAAGAAGGCGCTTGCGTTGCCTGCGCAGATGCGGGCCCGTTGAGCGTCGTCGAGCCATTCGCTGGTCTCGACAAGCGCGCCGATCTGCTGCTCGCCGAGCGGGAACGGATGGTCGGAGCCCAGCATCACGCGCTCGACGCCCATGACGTCCACCAGCAGGCGCAGCGCACGCGGATCGAACACGGCGCTGTCCACGTGGAACCGCTCCAGATAGGCCGAGGGGGGCTGCGGGCAATCCTCGCGCACGATGTCCCGGCAATGCCACGCGTTTTCAGCGCGGCCGAGCAGGAACGCGAAACTGCCGCCGCCATGCGCGAAGCACAGCTTGAGCGAAGCGGGAATACGCTCGAACGCACCCGATAAAACCAGCGACAGGATACTGAGCTGCGTCTCGGCGGGCATGGCCACGAGCCACGGCAGCATCCACTTTTTCATGCGTCCGTCGGTCATCATGTCCCACGGATGCACGAGCACCGGAATCGCTTCGTTCGCGCAATGGGTGAGGAACTGCACGAGATGGTCGTCGTCGAGATCGCGCGGTCCAAGGTGATTGCCGATCTGGACGCCCACATGGCCCGCCGCTTTCGCACGCGAGGCTTCCAGGCAGGCAAGCTCGATATCCTGCAAAGGCACTTGCGCCAGCGCCTTCAGGCGTGCCGGACGATAAGCGCAATGCTCGAGCGCGAGGTCGTTCATCCGGGCCGCCCATTGCGCGGTTGCGCGGGCCTCGTAGCGGTACGCAAACATGATCGGCGTAGCGCTGATGATCTGGGTCTGGACGCCGGTTGCATCGAGATCCTCGATACGCGCCGCCGGGTCCCACAGCGGCCGGTTCACCGGGCGAAATGCGCTGTCGCCCGCCATGATGTTGCCGCGCTCGCCGCCCGCGTCGACCTGGAGCCAGGGTGCGCGCGCCGGATCGAGCCGGCCGGCTTCTGCCTGCGTGATGCGGGGAAAGAAGTGAGCGTGAATATCTATTTTCTTCATGATGTTCTGGTGGGTTCCGAGAGCGCGAGCGTCATGCGGCCTTGCCGCGATGCACGTGGCCGCAGTTGGGGCAGCGCCGCAGGTTTTCGTCGCTGTAGAACGCATCGAAGAGCGGCGGCAAGTCCGTCACGATGTTCTTCAACTGGACCTCCGTGCGATGAACGAGGTGTCCGCAGCCATCGGCCGCGTCGCAGTACCACTCGAACCCGTCCACCTCACCTTCGGGGCGTTTGCGTTCGATGACGAGGCACGCGCTGTCCGTCTCCGGCCGTTGCGGTGAATGGCGCACATGCGGGGGCAGCAGCATCACGTCGCCTTCGCGCAGGTCGACGCGCTGCACGCCGCCATCGATCCACAGGTTCAGATACGCGTTGCCGCGAAGCTGATAGAAAAACTCCTCGCTCGGGTCGTCGTGATAGTCGGTCCGGTGATTGGGCCCGCCAACAATCGTGACGATGAAATCCCGGTCTTCCCAGACCTGCTGATTGCCCACGGGAGGCTTCAGCAAATGCGCATGCTCGTCGATCCAGCGAGCAAGATTGAACGGGGGCAAGAATGCGGACATGGTTCCGGCTCTCCAAAAAGCGTGGCTTAGCGTGGCTTGTAGGCGATCGCCTTGATCTCGATCGCGAGATGCGGGTGCGGTAGCTGATGGACCGCAACCGTCGTGCGTGCCGGTCCTTCGCTGTCGAAGAACTCGCCATACACGGCGTTATAACCGCCGAAGTCGTTCATGTTGACCAGGTACGTGCAGATCTCCACCACGTCTGCGAGCGTTGCACCTTCGCTCGCCAGGATGTCGCGGATGTTCTCGATCACCGCACGCGTCTGAACGCGGATATCGAGCTGCATGGTGCCCATGGCGTCGGCCAGGGCGCCTTCAATGGCGTTGTCCGGACGGCGTGAACTGGTACCGGAGACGAACAGGAAGTCGCCCGCGCGCTTCAGGTGCGGATAAGCACCGCGCGGTTTTGCCTTGTCGCTGAGTAGATGTGCGTGGGTCGTCATGATGGGCTCACAGCTTGATGCAGATGGTGGTGATCTCGGAGTAGAAGTCGAGCGAATGGCGGCCACCTTCACGCCCGATCCCCGAGAGCTTTGCGCCGCCGAACGGCGTGCGCAGGTCGCGTGTAAACCACGTGTTGACCCACACCAGCCCGGTGTGGAATTGGCGTGATACACGGTGAGCGCGCGACAGGTTCGTCGTCCAGACGCACGCAGCCAGGCCGTAGGCGCTGTCGTTGACGCGGCCAATTACTTCGTCTTCCATATCAAATGGCGCAATGTGGCAGACCGGCCCGAAGATTTCTTCGGTTACGCAGCGGGCGGTGTCAGGCAGGCCGGTCAGGATGGTCGGCTGGACGTACGCCCCCGCGTCGCGCACATCGCCGAAATGCGGCACGCCGCCGCCGGTCACCACCGTCGCGCCTTCCTCCACCGCAAGCCGGTAATACGAGAGCACCTTGTCGCGATGCCCGCGCGAGATGACCGGACCCATATCGACGCCTTCGGCATCGGGGTAATCCAGCCGCATGGCTTCCGTCTTCTGCTTGAGCGCGGCCACGAAACGCTCGAAAATTGGCCGCTCCACGTATACTCGCTCGGAGCACAGGCAGACCTGTCCGGCATTCGTGAAGCTCGACCGGCGCACGCCTTCCACGGCGGCGTCGAAGTCGGCATCGGCGAACACGACCGCCGCGTTCTTGCCGCCCAGTTCGAACGACACCTCCTTTACGCCGTCGGCCACCGCCTTCATGATCGTGCTGCCGGTACGTGATTCACCGGTGAACGTGATCGCGGCCACGTCTTTCTGGCGTGTCAGTGCTTCACCCGCGGACCCCGGGCCGAAGCCGTGCACGAGATTGAACACACCGGGGGGAACGCCTGCGTCGTGCATGACTTCGGCCAGCAACGTCGCCGACGAAGGCGTCTCCTCCGAAGGTTTCACCACCACGCAGTTGCCCATCGCAAGCGCCGGCGCGACCTTCCACGTGAGCAGCAGTAGCGGCAGGTTCCAGGGCGAGATGATGCCGATCACGCCCAGCGGCTTGCGGCTGACGTAGTTGATCAGGTCGGCGCCGTCGGCCGCGCGGCTTTCGAACAGATCGCTCGATGCGGTCTTGATGAGCTCGGCAAAGGTGCGGAAGTTGGCGATGCCGCGAGCGATGTCGAGCGTCCTTGCCTGCTTCACGGGACGGCCGGTGTCGGCGACTTCAGCCGCGACAAACTCGTCGAAACGCGCTTCAATGCCGGCTGCAATGCGATTGAGAACGGCCGCTCGCTCCTCCGCGACGGTCTTGCCCCAAGGGCCTTGCAACGCACGCCTGGCTGCCGCGACGGCACGTTCAACTTCGGCGGAACCGGCCTCGCAAACCAGCGAAATGACCTCGCCCGTGACGGGACTCCGGTTCTCGAAACGGCTCTCGGTGGCGACGAATTCACCGTCGACGTAAAGCTTTAGCAGGGGCGGGACGGGACGCGCGGAAGGGGCATGCGCGCTGCTTGAAGATGAAGAAACGATCGTGCTCATGCTGGGTTCCTGCTGTGACGGAATGCACTGAGTCTAGAAAGGATCGTTCATAAAAAATAATAACAAATTGGATATCAGCTATTCCATTTGTTAATAGCTGGGCCCATGCGCCGACCGGTCAGGATCAGCCTGAAATCTCTTGTGCACTCTCGCGCAGGCAGGCAATAAAGCGCTGGCACGCCGGGCTGATCCTCTTGTCGGCGCGAATCGAGAACCCGACCGCTCCGAAGTCGCCCGACTCGGCTACATCGAGGATAGTCAGCAGGCCAGGGGCCACGAACTGCTGGGCCGCCGCACGCGGCATCAGGCCGATGCAGGCGGTCTCCAGCAACAGGCCGATATTGGTCAGCATGGAGAGCGACTCGACGCGGTTGCCGGGCAGCGCCAGGCCCGCGTCCTGAAACAGCCGCTCCGCTCTCATGCGCGCGGGCGAGTCGGCCAGCGGCACGATCCACGGCAAGTCGCGCAGGTCAGCCAGATGCGGCCGCGCGGGCAGGTTGAAGTGATGTTTCGCTCCCACCACAATGCACATCGACTCCTGGAACAGCACCTCGTGATGCAGCGGGAAGGCGCTTGCCAGCGGCAGTTCACGCTCGGGCAAACGGCCGACGGCGATGTCCAGATCGCCCGTTGCGAGCGCTGGAAAAAGTTGAGCGGTCGAGGCTTCGCGCACGGTGATCAGCATGTCGGGCGCCTGCGCCTTGAGCTTCGCAATGGTCACAGGCAACAAGCGCGCGGACGCGGCAATCAAGGTGCCCACAATTACATGCCCAGCAGTGCCGCTCTGCAATGCGTTGATCTCGTCGGTCAGGTAACGCAATTCCGTGATCATCGACTTCGCCCGCTGCCCGAGCAGCCGGCCGAGTTCGGTCGGCACGACACCGCGGTTGGAACGCTCGAAGAGCGGAGCGTCGAGGAACGCTTCGAGTTCCTGGACCGCCTTGGTAATGGCCGGCTGGGTCATGCCCATTTCGTTCGCCGCGCGCAGCAGCGAGCCGCTGTCGATCACCTTGGCTACGACAATCAACTGCTGCAGCTTGAGCTTGCGAGACAGCGATACCTGCGAAACCGGACTGGCGTGCAGCGAAGCTCTGGTGGGGTCTTGGGCCATGTTGGTCTCGTCGGTTCATTGATATGGGCAAGGGCATCGTGCGTTCATACCCCTGTGCATTAGCAGTGTTTTTGTGTGGTCTTCGACCGGGAGGGTAGCGCAGCCACGAACATTAGGGCAATCGATGCGCATTCGAGCGACTGCCGTTTCGCCCACGATGTACCGATACGCGGGTATTACCGTTAGGACTAGTCGCGCCGGGATTTTTCATTATTTTTTCCAGAGGTGGCCTTCTAAATTACGTCTGCTTTCTTCAGTGTGCGGTGTGACCGGACTACTCGGACTACCAGACCATTCCGGAGCACCCGTGCATTTCTTAGTTGACCGTGCTCACCCGAGCAGACCGATAGGAACGCAGATGAAAACCAGAACGACGCTCATGACAGGAATGGTGGGGATGGCCGGAGTCATGGGAATGAGCGCCATGACCGCTTGTTTTGCACAAAGCAGTGTGACCTTGTATGGCGTGATCGACGAAGGCCTGACCTACGCGACCAACCAGAACGGCGGCCACAACTACCAGTTGCAAAGCGGCGTCACGCAGGGATCGCGCTGGGGCATGCTCGGGAAAGAGGATCTTGGCGGCGGCTTGAGCGCGATCTTCTCATTGGAGAACGGCTTCGATCCATCGACCGGGATCCTGGGGCAAAACAGCCGCCTGTTCGGACGGCAGGCTTATGTGGGACTGCGCTCGGACGTGGGGACGCTGACGCTCGGCCGCCAGTACGAGTTCATGGCGGACTACGTGGCGCCCGTCACGGCGCAAGGGCAATGGGGCACCTATTTCTCGCACGCAGGCGACGTTGATAACCTGAACGGCACGTTCCGCGTCAACAACGCGGTGAAGTACACGAGCCCGAGCCTGGGCGGCGTGAAGCTCGGCGCGTTGTATTCATTCGGTGGCCAGGCCGGCGCGTTTCCGACCAACAGCGTAGTCAGTGCAGGCGCCAACTATTCAAACGGGCCTCTTTACGTAGCCGCGGCCTACACGCACGTGAACAGTCCGTACGCGGCGGCCTATGATTCGCTGCCCAAGAATGTGCTCTATACACGATACCTGCCGTCCGCCACGAGTGAATCCATCTACGGGCTGGGCGCCAGTTACGCGATCGGTTCCTTCAAGGGCGGCCTGAATGCCACGCGCGTGGGCTTTCGCTCGGGCCTGAACGGGGCGAACGTCGACTTCGACAACTACGAAGGATGGCTCGGCTACAACATCACGCCCGCGCTGCAGGCGGGCGCCGGGTACACGCTGACCGACGTCGATATCCACGCAACCGGTGCCACGCCGCGCTACCAGCAAGTGAACCTGATGCTCGACTACCTGCTCTCCAAGCGCACCGATGTCTATGCGCAGGCCGCCTGCCTGAGCGGCAGCAGCGGCACGACTGCGCAAATCAACTACGTGACGGCGGCGTCGAACAGCAATCGCCAGTCGTTGATCCGGATCGGGATGCGGCATAAGTTCTGAGTGAAGCGGGTTCGGCTGCGTGTGGCGCGGGGATGGGAAGGGCAGCAGAAGAAGTCTTGTCGGTGTCGCGAAGAAAGGCCTAAAGTTTTAGATCGGCAGGTCGTTATGATGTCCTTGCACGACGTCATAACGGGGTCGCCGTTTTTGGATGGCCTTCTTCTAACCTGATGGAAAGTTCCATGCGCCTCCTGCTCGCCATTTTCCTGCCCTGGCTCCAGTTCCTCACGATTGGCCGGCCGTTCGCCGGCATCATTTGCCTTGTGCTGCAAATCACGCTTATCGGCTGGATTCCCGCGGCAATCTGGTCGGTCTACGCACTCAGCGAATACAAGACCGACCGGAAAATCGCGCGAGCGGTCGCTGGCCGGTAAGCGAGGTACGACACGGGCATCCGGGAGTGATGGTTACAGGCTGCATGCGTGGCTGGTGCCCGCGGTCAGCGTGGTGACCATCCACGTTGCCGATCGGCTGGCGGTTGAAAGAGCCGCTCAGGTGCCGCACAACTGTTGAGTAATCAGGGCCGCCGCGTCGGCCACGGAACATTGGGTGGTATTGATGCGAATGTCGGGGGCGGCCGGCTCTTCATAGGGGGAATCGATACCCGTGAAATTCTTGATCGCTCCCAGTCTTGCAAGCTTATAAAGCCCCTTGGGATCGCGCCTTTCCGCAACAGCGAGGGGTACATGCACATGTACTTCCATGAACCGGTGAGGTCCGGCAAGCGCTCGTGCCAGTTCCCGGTCGGCGGCAAAGGGGGAGATGGCACAGACCAGCACCAGCAGACCGGCGTCGGCCATCAGTCGGCTGACTTCGCCGGCGCGCCTGATATTTTCATGTCGATGTTCGTTGGAAAAACTGAGATCTCTGCATAGCCCGGTGCGCAGAGTGTCCCCATCCAATAGAAACGTGTGTTTGCCGCTTCTATGGAGCCTCAGTTCCACCGCGCTCGCGATGGTCGATTTTCCAGCCGCGGAGAGTCCCGTGAACCAGACGATGCCGGGAGTTTGTCGAAGCAACTCAGCCCGGTCCCTCGTGCTCACTGAAAAGGCATGGGGATAAATGTGGGATTTGTTATCGATTGGCAGATCCATTTAACCTCCGCGCCGTTACGCATAAGATGGCTTCAATAGCGTTACGGTTCTGATAGTTCGGTGGCAAGCGAGAGTTTCCATTGCATGGTGCCGTCGGCGCTGGTCCGCTTTCCTGTGGAACCTCGCACCAATAACGCCTGGCACTAAATTGACGTGCCCAAATATGTGGCCGGACGAACATGGATAAACGCCGGGCTGAATTGGCGGATAGTCTAGTTGGATGGCCGGCCAAGCGTGTTACAGCAAAAGCCACAACCGTTACGCCTCTTTACTGGAAGCAGTTTGCTGAAAACGGGTTGAGAGCTTTAACCATGAAGGCATAGTCCCGCGCTCAGCTGCGACAAGCCAATTGCTTGAAAAACTGTACGGCTTCATACTCAATTTGTCCCGATTCGGGAACCGGATAGTCATAAAAATCCGATGCCGTGTTACCGCCGTTTACGGACACGGCCCTGCTGGATACCGGCTCTTCTTCGCTTGGTTCTGCCCGGCGCCGCCGAAGTATTACGGTGTGTTGCGGGGGGAAACTAAAAAAAGACCGCGGGATCTGTTCATCCTTTAGCATCTCGACCATTGTCATCAAGCGATGCCGGCCCTAAACGGCATGTGCCAAACGCACGCCATTGCCCGGCTCGAGATTACTTATGCCAAAGACAGCGCCAGCAACATCCCCAATATTCATTCACTCATTGTTTCGGTCGGGTAGCACGTACCTATTCAATAAATTTCGTTCTACAGATAAATTTTATTGTTATCAGGAACCCTGCAATGAAGCGCTTATCGATCTGGATACCCACCCCGACGGGTTTCTAAAACCCCCGCACTATGACAGCCACATGCTGAGGCATCCAACGCTTGCGGCCCCCTATTTTTACGAGTACTACTGCATCCGGGACCGTCTGAAAGGTCTGTTCAGAAAATCGTTCAGCTACGAGGAATATTTCACGGGACCAAGGCTTCCAGGTGCGCAAAGAAAGTATTTTTCTACCTTGATTGAAGCAGCGCCAAAACGACCGTTGCTGCAGTTCTGCCGCAGTGCGGGACGCATGGAAGCGCTCAAGCAGGAATTCGGCGGTGTTCACATCCATCTCTGGAGAGAGCCGCGTGGCCAGTGGTGGTCCTATAAAATTTCCGACTATTTCGATGCCACTACCCAGGCGACCTATAACGCGTTCCAGTTACCTGAAGTCCTCGTGAGAATCCGGATGCTCGCCAGCATCAACAGTTTCCGGGGACGTTCCGTCAACAGGGAGATCGCCTTTTACCGGAGCCATCCAGTAGGTTCTCGGGACAGCTATCTCGCGTTCTTTGGCATGTGGCTTTATTCGTTCATTGAGTGCGAGCGGCACGCGTCTGAAACAATTTGCATCAACAAGCTCAACAACGCTGATTACCGTACGCGAGTCGAGCATGCATTGTCGCTTGCGGGCGTTGACGGACTGGAATTCAGCGATGCGAAGCTGGCAAACACAATATTTGCCGAAACAGAGGTGTCATTTTACGAAAGTATCGAAAACGAAGTCGCGCAGCTGTTCTGTGAATGTGGTTATGCGCGCTCGGAAGTCATGACAGCCCTTGGCGCTGGAAGGGCTGCCATGCCGCCCACCTCGGATGCGCTCGCGGATACTTTGCGAAAGGAGATCTGCCGGCTACGAGCGCTGGCATTTACGCATTGGGACGCGCGGACGGCGAGCGAACCCCGAATTTTCCCCAGGGTGTCGTCGACATGGCGGGGCTTGATGCAGCGTTTTAAGTGATGGTCGGGCATATATTATTACAAAGCATAACTGACGATCGTGGATGAAAGACGATGCCCACGATATCTGGCCAATTCATCGTTGACCGGCACGTGCGCATCTGAGCTTGCGCGTACGCATGGCGCCGTTGATGTTGAGAAAGCCGCTGAGAAAATCGGGAAACTACCCGAATAAAGAAATGGCGTGTCAAAAGATTAATTGACGAAATATTTAGCTATCAATGGAAATATAAAGCCGGTAACCCGCTTAACCCAGGGTAAGCATTCCGCAGTTCTTTTTAATTTCGAACCGATTTATCCTGTGCATGATGTTGCGATTGTCCGGCTCGGCGTTTGTTGCGCGAAACGCCTGCAGGATAGAAGCGTATGGCGTTCCCGGAAGACACGCGAGAAATCGGAAAACGCCTTGAAGCCGGGAGTTCCAGAACGGTTGTCGTGCAGCTGAATTCGGCGTTAGCCACTTTGACTTTGTAGAGGTCTCAACATGTACCACCAGATGTCAGTAGAAGCTGTACAGGAACCCGGCGCCAATGGGGTCCGGTTCCGAATCGAAAATCAATCAGCGCTGTTGACCCTCAACGACATCGAAGCGCTCATGGACACACTTATCCAGATCCGCGCACGCATGCAGCCAGAACATCCACGTGAACCACTTCCTTCGCATAACTATCCACTTGAAGTGGATCCTAGCTGGCATGTTGACAAAAACCCTCTTTTCGACGGCGCCGTTGTTGTTCTTCGGCATGGCGGCGTGGGATGGATTGCGTATGCCTTTCCTAAACCCAGCCTCGCCAAGCTGAACGATGTGCTTTCGGCCCAGGTGCCCCATTCGTTTGACATGAGCTCGATACCTAGCTGAAGTGCTGTGCGGGGTAAGCGATCACCTCGGTTGGAAAACGGCGGCCGTGATCAAGCGATGTCGGTTGCTTCAACTCGCCATCTGACGTAACCGGCTTGGCAACCTGACAATCCCGGTCGGTCTACGCGCTCAGCGGATGCGAGACGGATCGAAAAATCGCACGAGCGGTCGTCGGCCGGTAGGCGAGGCAAAGGCAAGGCGAGGCGAGGTCTGGGGACATGCCGGACCGCACGCGTGCTCAAAGCCGGTTCAGCAAACTCCGGAACGACTGCCTATACTATTCGCGTTGTTACGAGCCACGTTGTTGGTCAGCGACGCGACACCCCGCTTGATCGCATCCGCATCCCTCCGGTGCCGGCATTTATAGCCGGACCGCATCGGCATCCTGATGAGCGTATCTGCGACGTGACCGACTTCTCCCTGTTCCCGCAGTCAGGAGATTCCCGCCGTGCACGATCAATCATCTCCAACCCGTTTCATCGACGAAACCGTCGGCCCTAAAACCGCTGTGCCCGCCCGGCGCGCACCCACGCACTCGATCGAATCCGTCACTATTGCCGTAGAGCTTTCTATCAACGGCAGAAATTACGCGCTGATGCTGGATCCTCGCACCACGCTGCTGGATGCGTTGCGCGAGCACCTGCACTTGACCGGTACGAAGAAAGGCTGCGATCACGGCCAGTGCGGCGCTTGCACCGTCCATGTGAACGGACGCCGCGTGAATGCATGCCTGTGTCTCGCCGCTAACCATGCGGGCGATGAGATCACGACCATTGAAGGCATCGGCACCTCCAGTGCGATGCATCCCATGCAGGCCTCGTTCGTCGAGTGTGACGGGTATCAATGCGGCTACTGTACGTCCGGGCAGATCATGTCCGCGCTCGCCTTGCTAGACGAGCCGGTCGGCCCCGCCGATGCCGACGTTCGCGAAGCCATGAGCGGTAACCTCTGCCGCTGCGGCGCCTATCAGAACATCGTTGCCGCGATTCAGGTCGTGCGCGGCAAAGCCTGAGGAGCGCCGACATGGAACTGTTCCAGCTTTCCCGCGCGAACGACGTGCAGGACGCGATCAAGGCAGGCGCTGCGTCACATACCGCGCAGCAGGGCGCCGACGTGCGTTTCCTGGCTGGCGGCACGACGCTGCTCGACCTGATGAAACTGAACGTCGAGCGGCCGGGCCGCGTGGTCGATATCAGCCGCCTGCCGCTGAATGGCGTCGACGCGCTGCCGGACGGCGGCGTGAAGATTGGCGCGACGGCGCGCAATGCCGATCTCGCGCATCATGCGCTGATTCGCGACGCGTACCCGGTGCTGTCGCAGGCGTTGCTTGCCGGAGCGTCCGCACAACTGCGCAACATGGCGACAACGGGCGGCAACCTGTTGCAACGCACCAGGTGCGTGTATTTCCGCGATAACGCCATGGCTTGCAACAAGCGTGAACCCGGCTCGGGGTGCGCGGCAATCAGCGGTTTCAACCGGACGCAGGCGATCCTCGGCGTAAGCGATGCATGCATTGCCAGTAATCCGTCAGACATGAACGTGGCGCTCACGGCGCTCGAAGCGGTGGTTCATATCCAGGGAACGCGGGGCGCCCGCAGTGTCGCCATCGACGACTTTTTCCTATTGCCCGGCACTACGCCGGAGCGCGAAACAGTGCTCGAACCCGGCGATCTCATCACTCACGTTACGCTGCCGCCGCCGGCGGAAGGCAGCCGGTCTCTCTATTCGAAGCTGCGCGACCGGGCCTCGTACGAGTTCGCGCTGGCCTCGGCGGCGGTGGTCGTCACGGTGACCGGCGGCCGCGTCAGCCACGCACGTATTGCGTTAGGCGGCGTGGGCACGAAGCCGTGGCGCTCGCGCGAGGCCGAGGCCGCGCTCGTTGGCGCGCCGCCGGATACGGCGAGCTTCCGGCGCGCCGCGGTGGACGCACTTGCCGGCGCCCGGCCGCAAAGCGGCAACGGCTTCAAGGTCGAACTGGCCCAACGCTGCCTGGTCCATGCACTGACGCTCGCGACGAGCGCCGCCTGATCCGTCGAAAGGAACTCACCCCATGTCTACTGTGCAAGATTCCCTGCATGCGGTTATCGGCCGGCCGCACTCGCGCATTGACGGACCGCTGAAGGTCAGCGGCGAGGCAACCTATACGTCGGACGTCGACCTGCCGGGCCTGCTGCATGCGGTCCCGGTGAGCAGCACCATTGCCAGCGGCAAGCTGGTCTCCCTCGAATTCGCCGCGGCGGAATCCATGCCTGGCGTGCACGCGGTATTGCATCGCGGCAACATTGGCCGGTTCTACCGGATCTCCGGCAATTCAATGGATACCGGCTACGTTGACGAGGCACGTCCACCGTTCGAGGACGACATCATTCGCTATTACGGCCAGTACGTTGCGCTCGTGATAGCGGATACGTTCGAAGCGGCGACGGCGGCGGCCGCCGCCGTCAAGGTCGGTTATGAAACCGCCCCGCATGACGTGAGCACCACGCTGTCAAGCGATGCGGAACTGAAGGTTGAAAGCGAGCGTGGCGACGCCGCGAGCGCTTTCGACAGCGCGCCCGTCAAGATCGACGAAAGCTACGTGACGCCGGTCGAGACGCATAACCCGATCGAACTTCATGCGACGGTCGCACACTGGGATGGTGATAGTTATACGTTCTACGAAACATCTCAGGCAATCTCGAATCATCAGGGCACGCTGATGCAGATGCTCGGCCTGCCGAAAGAAAAGGTGCGGGTCATCTCGCGCTATCTGGGCTCGGGTTTTGGGGGCAAGCTGTGGATGTGGCCGCATTCGCTGCTGGCTGCCGCTGCGTCGCGCCACACAGGTCACCCGGTAAAACTCGTGTTGAGCCGCAAGATGATGTTCCAGAACGTCGGGCATCGCCCGCTGACGCAGCAACGCGTGCGTCTTGGCGCGAACGCCGACGGCACGCTCACATCCATTCGCCATGACTACCTGAACCACAGGTCGATCCTCGACGCGTATTCCGAAAACTGCGGCGAAGCCACGCCGCTGTTGTACAGCACGCCGAACCTGCGCGTGAGCTCGGGCACCGTGCCGCGCAACGTCGGCTCGCCTACGGCCATGCGCGGACCGGGCGCGGTGCCGGGACTCTTTGCGCTTGAATCGGCGATGGATGAGCTTGCATTCAAGCTGGGTATCGATCCCGTGGAGCTGCGTATCAGGAACGAACCGCGCGTTGATGAAAGCAGCGGCCTGCCGTTCTCATCGCGTCACCTGGTGGAGTGCTTGAGCACGGGCGCGGACAAGTTCGGCTGGGCGCAGCGCACACCCGGTATTGGTTCCATGAAGCGCGACGGCCTGACGTTGGGCTGGGGCGTGGGAGCTTGCAGCTGGCTGGGGCTCAGGTTCTCGGCCGAAGCCACGGTCGACCTGCGCGCGGATGGAACGGCGAGGGTGGTATGCGGCACACAGGATATCGGCACCGGCACTTACACCATCCTCGCGCAACTTGTCGCTGCGCAAACGGGGCTGCCGCTGGACAAGATAGAGGTTGGTCTCGGCGATACCGCTCTGCCGCCAGGACCGATATCCGGCGGATCGGCGGCGACCGCTTCGGTGATTCCAGCCGTTTTCGACGCCGCTCGCGCGGCAATCGGCACCGTGCTCGCACGCGCTGCGGCGGTGTCCGGATCGCCGTTCGAAGGCACCGGCGCGGACACGCTGGCGTTCAGTGAGGGCCGGGTGCATCGCAAGGGTGAAACGCCGGCGAGCGGCGTGCCGTTCAGCGACATACTGGCGGCGGCAAAGATGCATGCGGCGTCGGGAAGCGGCCGTGCGGCGGGCGGCTTCGATGACCCGTTGAAGAAGAAGTTCTCCATCCATTCGTACGGCGTGCATTTCGCCGAGGTCACGTGGCAACCGGAGATCGCGCAACTGCGCGTGAGCCGCGTGGCCACTGTGATCGACGCGGGGCGCATCCTCAACCTGAAGGCCGGGCGCAACCAGATTGAAGGGGCGATCGTCATGGGGGTGGGCATGGCGCTGTTCGAGCATACGAGTTATGACGAACGGACCGGCGCGCCAATCAACAGCAATCTCGCCGATTACATCATCGCGTCGAATGCGGATACGCCCGCGCTGGACGTTACGTTCCTGGACCATCCCGATACGATCTTCAACGAGCTGGGTGCACGGGGTATCGCCGAGATTGGTCTGGCGGGGATAGCGCCGGCGATTACCAGTGCAGTTCATCACGCGACAGGGGTACGGGTCCGGCGGCTGCCGGTGATGATCGAGGATTTACTGGTTTGAGGTGGCGGGCGGGCCTGCGTGGCCCGTGACCCGTGACCCGCCGGAATATATTCAAGCCCGCGCTGGCCTGACTGGATCATCTGGACACGCGCCAGAATGGTGCAATTCAGGCAGTTGATAACCTGGCCGGACCGTATGGTTTAAAAAGCAAAGCGGTTTGCTTGACAGGCGCGCCCCGAGCAAGCCTTGTTCCTTGATATCAACGTGCGGCCAATGGGACCAGAAAACAACATTTCGTGATATTCGCGGTATTGAACTAGTTGTTTTTTTGGAATAGATTAACTTCGGCTCGCGTTCTCCACGAAAGTTGTTGCCAAACATTTTCAGTGCGAGCTTGAGACCGCGAGCTTGCTTGCGGTCTCACCCCATTACAGTGTTTTGACGATAGTTTTTCATTTTGTTTATTGCCAATCTATTTAGGCATACAAATAAAATACTTTAACGAACCAAAGGTCCGGATATCTTCTAATACCTGAAAACGAAAAACCTTTCCCGTGTCTGAGCGTGGAGAAAGAGATGAAGAAGAGTGCACTAAGCGTAATCTCGTTGGCGCTCCTTGGTGTGGCAGGCGGAGTGCGGGCTCAGTCGAGCGTTACCCTGTATGGAACAATCGACGCGGGCGTGGGTTATGTGAAAACCAGTCAAGGCGCGCGATGGGGTTTTATCGATGGGACTTTGTCGGGTGATCGCTGGGGCTTGAAGGGTTCGGAAGATCTCGGCGGCGGTATGAAAGCCATCTTTGATTTGGAAAATGGCTTCGATATTGGCACGGGGCAGTTAGGCCAGGGCAACCGCGAATTCGGGCGTCAGGCATTTGTCGGTTTGTCGGGTAACAGCTGGGGCACGTTGACCCTCGGGCGGCAATACGATCCGCTCGTTGATATGGTTCAGCCGCTGACCGCTGACAATTATTTCGGAAGTATTTTCGCGACACCGGGCGACGTGGACAACTACGACAATAGCCTGCGTGTATCCAATGCCGTGAAATACGTCTCGCCAAACTATGCCGGCTTGCAGTTCGAGGGACTATACGCGTTCAGCGGTCTGGCTGGCCGCACGGGGCAGGGGTACACCTACAGCGGTGCAGTCACCTACAACAACGGTCCGCTCGGTATTGCGGCGGGCTATTTCCTCGCGACGAACCCCAGCCCGACTGCGGGCGCATTTCGCGACGCCTGGGACCCGACTTCATCGTCAGACGCAATCTTCGACGGCGCGATCAACAGTGGTTATGCAACCGCCAAATCGCTGGGGATTGCACGGGCGGGAATTCAGTATGCGCTGGGTCCTGTAACGGTCGGCGGCTCTTACAGCAATGCGCAGTATAAAAACGACGGCGATTCAACCTTCACGAGCACCGAGAAGTACAACGTTGGCAATGCGTTCGTCAATTACCAGGCGACCCCGGCCATGCTGTTTGCCGTAGGCTACTCGTATGAGAAGGCGAGCGGGAATACGTCGGCCACGTATAACCAGGCCAGCCTTGGTGCGGACTATTCATTGTCCAAGCGTACCGATCTTTATGCGGTCGGCGCGTATCAGCATGCCAGCGGTACGCAGCTCAATCCGGACGGCACGACGTCGGCGGCGCAGGCTTCGATCGGCTCGTATGGTTTCAACGGCACCGCCAGCCAGGAAATGTTCATCCTGGGCATGCGTCATAAGTTCTGAGGGCGTTGGCAGCCGGCGAGACATGCGCGACCGCATCAATCAGCAACGAGGATCATGCGCAGTAACATAGTACTGCACAGCATGATTCGCACGATCGGCGCATGGTTAGAAACGGTAGCCGATGCCGGCCAGAAAAACGTCGCTATCCTTGTTGTAGCCGGTCAGGACACAGCGGCGTCACACGCCGGAGAGTGCCACTGCGGAGTACCTCAGGCCTGTTGAGGCCTACCCGTCGCTTGGATACGAGATCTCCATTGTTCCGAAGGCCGGTGTGAATGAACGCGCCGATTTTGTCCTGAATGCCCTGGGCAAGAGTTGGGGGCATCGGGTTCATACGCGAAGGCGCTCAGGAACCCGATCACGTCGGGACATGATGCATCACCGTCGCACGAAGCGCTGACGAACACCGGCCGTGCACGATTCAATGGTTGATGGTCTCGAGCGCCAGCCCCTTGGTGGAAGGTCCGAGCAGGATCATGCAGATCGCCACAAGCATGGACATGCCGATAAATACAGCGACGCCGGTCACGCCATAGCCGTGCAACAGAATGCCGATCGCGAGTCCGGCAAAGGCCGCGGAAATCCGGCTCCATGAATAGACAAAGCCGATCGCACGGGCACGCACGCGGGTCGGATAGAGCTCGGCCTGATAGCCGTGGTAGGCATAGGACATGATGTTCGCCGCCAGCGTGAACAATACGCCGAGCACGATCAGAAGCCATGGCGCGGAGACCTGGGAAAATATGGCAATGACGACGCCCATCGTGATGAGGCCGCCGCAGATCTGGGTCTTCCGTTCGAGCCTGTCGGCGAACAGCGTACCCAGCAGCGGACCAAAGGGATTGGCAATCGCAATGACGAATGCATATCCCAGGCTCGCCGTGACATGGATGCCGCGGTGGATCAACAGTGTTGGCACCCAGGCCGCGAAGCCATAGAAACCGATCACTTGCGCCATGTTGAAGATCGACAGAATGATCGTCCGGCGCCGGTAACCCGGCGCGAAGATTTCACTGAGCGAGCCACGGCCTTCTCTCTCGGGTGCGACCGTCTTGGGCGGCGGCAAGCTGATGCCTTTCTCTGCGACAACCCGCCGTTCAATGTCTGCAACGATAGCTTCGGCTTCTTCTATCCGGCCATGACGCGCGAGCCAGCGCGGGCTCTCCGGAATATGACGGCGCAAGATCCAGACGACCACGGCGCCGACCGATCCGATCAGGATGACCACCCGCCAATAATCAAGGCCGAGCGGCTGCGTCCCGTTCAATGCATACGCAAGAAACGCGACCACCGGCACGACGGCAAAGGTGATGAACTGGTTCATCGCGTACGCGCGGCCGCGCTCCTGGCTGGGGATCAGTTCGGAGATGTATGTGTCGATCGTGACCAGCTCGACGCCAATACCAATGCCCGCGACAAAGCGCCAGATATCGAGCGCGAATCCGGATTGCTGGAACGCCATGATCACCGTACAGACCATGTACCAGAGCAGTGAGTACGTGAAGATCAGGCGCCGTCCAAAACGGTCCGCTACATAACCCAGTACCAGCGTACCGACCCAGAGTCCTGCGAAGGTGGCAAAAACGAACGTGCCGAAACCCGCGACCGCGAGCGGCTGAAGGGCAGCAAAGAAACCGAGCGATTCCGGTTTGAACAACCCGGACTGGATCATGCCGGGCGCGACGTAGCCCGTGAAGAAGAGGTCATAGAACTCGAACACACCGCCCAGCGAGATCAGGATCACCATGGTCCAGACGGTGCGCGAGGGGGGCAGCCGATCAAGCCGTGCTGCAATTTCCGCTGCTTTCTCGCTGGACATGTAAGCCTCTTATTTTTGAAAGAACTGTAAAGTCGATCGCGACGCCCGTTGCTTCTTGTCGCGGAAGTTCAGTAACAGCAAGCCGGTAATAAAGACGGCATTGCAAAATCCAAAGGATGCGAACGACGCCCGTGTTTCCCGGCTATTGCCTGCCTTTGAATCGCCTCGATCCACGCGAAGGAAATGCGGCCGTCGCGGGACCCTCCGCAATCTCGCACATCACCACGATATTCAGCAATGCGGGCGAATACCAACGCATCGTTTGTGGTTGACGTGAGATGCCCAGCGTCGAATTTCTCAGTCACATCGATTCAATGCTTTAAGACGGCTGCGCTCAAGTGAATGCGCAAGTGAATCCTTTAGCGGCTCCTTTAGCGGCTCCTTTAGCGATCGATGTGAACGCGCAGGTTCCCGCTAGCAGCAAGGAGGTATCCGCGGGCCGGTATCAACAAGCGTTGCTTCTCCCAGGAAGGCGGTTGGCGCAAAGATCTCACGCAGATTTCGCGCGCTTGCTTCAGGAGTTCCGCGCTTGTCAGATCATGCCTGTGCGAGCATCATCTAGCCTGAATTTATCCAGTTCCCGGACCGGGCGGCAGCAGGGCGGTTGGCTCCAGACTGGCGCTATTGACTGCTTGCAGCAATGAGCCAGATCGAGCTCTTGCCTTGACAAAGCGAGCGCAAGCGGCCCTTGCGCAGCCGGACCATATCGACAGGAGATAATCAAATGAATGTGTCAATCTCGCGACGGGCTCTCATTGTTCTCGCCGGTGCCATGTGCGCAGGGGCAATCAGCTTTGCACAGGCAGCGCCAGTTACGTTCACGGTGCCGCTCACCGGTGCGCAGCAGGTGCCGCCTGTCGAGACCTCGGGTACCGGCAGCGCCAACATCACGTACGATCCCGACACGCGGGTCGTCACCTGGGCAATCACCTTCAGCGGACTGTCCAGCGACGCCACCATGGCGCATTTCCATGGTCCCGCCGCGGCCGGCAAGAACGCACCGGTGAAAGTCTGGCTGTCTGAGAAAGGCGCCGCCGCCACCAGCCCGCTCAACGGCACCGCGACGCTGTCACCGGCGGACGCGCAGGAGTTTGTCGCGGGTCAGATGTATGTCAACGTGCACACGAAGGATCATCCCGCCGGTGAAATCCGCGGTCAGGTCGTGCCGCCCAAGAGCAACTGACACGGACTGAAACCGCGCTCAGAGATACATCGCGAGAAGCGTTGTTGCCGCGACGCTGACGACCAGCAAAAGCAGCACCAGCAGTGCAGATGCCAGCCGTGGCGCGCCGATCTGCTCCGGCAGGAGCTTGCGTCCGGTGAGCATGGGGCGCAGCAGGTTGTGACCCTTGGCGATCGCGTATAACGCGATCGCCAGCACGTGCAGCGCCACGGCCGCGAGCAATGCGTCCCACAGGATCGTGTGCAGCGCTGTGATGGCGTTGGCGATCGACGCGGGAACCCATTGGGTCAACGGCCCGTCGTCCGCCACGTCGTTGTTGACGTAAAGCCCGCTCAGCGTTTCGCCCAGCAGCAAAGCGAGGAGCAGCAGTACCATCCATCCTCCCGCCGCATTGTGGCCCACCTGCAGGTCGGCTTCGCGGCGAAACACATGGCGCAGATGCTGCCATGCAGCGGCGGGGGCGCGCAAAAAGCCACGGAATCGAGCGGTCTCGCTGCCGAAGAAACCCCACAGCAAGCGGAACAGCACCAGCGCCAGCAGCGCCTCGCCAATCCGCACGTGCCAGTCCATCCAGTTCAGCCTCGACGTCACATAGGCTGCTGCCACCAGCACGACCACCAGCCAGTGGAACAGCCTCGTTGGCATGTCCCAGACGAGCACCGGGCGGCCACCGGATTGCGTCTGTGCTGTAACGGGTCGATCAGCATCCATGTGCCGGTCCTCGAACGCGCTGCTCATCCCATAGCGGCGGAGGGGCATTCACCGTATTGCTGGCCATGTTCGTTGTCGTCTCATCGGCTTTGTGCCGGCTTGTCATTCCGCGGATGCAGCGGGTGGCTTGCACGGATGGGACGCCGGCATCCTCTTCGTCAGCTATGCGTGTCTATCCTCACTCAACGCAACGCGCCGTCGGTTCCATGAGCGGCGCCGTGTTCCGCGCGGGGCTGCGTGAGCGCACTGACGAGGACGAACACAATGATATTCAAAGCCAGCGCGAGGAAGCCGATATTGACGTCCTTCGCCGAATCGGGGAGAAAGGGAAACATCTGTCCGATGCTCAGGTGCAGGGTTGTGGTCACCACGACAACCGCCACGCCCGCAATGATCCCGCCCATGGCGCCCTGTTTTGTCGCGCGGCTCTTGTGCATCAGGCTCGCTATCAACGCAGGAAAGAGCTGTGTCACGAAGCTATAGCCCATCAGCAGCAGCGCGACGATCGTGTTGCCGCCCTGCAGCGTGAACCAGATGGCGACGAGTGCGACGACAGGCACGAGCCAGCGCGCAAGCCTGCCGACAAACGCATCGGAGGCCTGACGGTTCATCGCCCCTCGATAAACGTCGTTCGCGAGCAGGGTGGAGGCGGAGGTCAGGATCATCGAGCCCGGGACGAGCGCCGTCAGCACGCCGGCAGCGCCGATCACACCGACGATCCAGGGATCGAAACTCTGGATGGACAGCCGGAACAACGACAGGTCAATGTCACCGCCTTTCAGGCCCGGCACCTTGAGCGTTGCCGCAAATCCCACGAAGAACACGAACAGCAGGATCAGTTGATAGATGGGCAGGATGATTGCATTGCGCCGGAAGATCCGTTCGTCGCGAGCCGTATAAACCGAACCGAAAGTATGCGGCCACATGAAGAAACCGAGGGCCGTCAGCAGCACCGTGGACTGGAACCACGACACGCTCGACCCCTTCGCCGGGAAGGTGAGGAAGCCGGGCTTGGCGGCATCGATCGCATGGAACATCGGGCCAATGCCGCCGTAAAGGTGATAAGGCAGGTAGATGCCCAGCGCCAGTACCACGCTCAGGATCAGAATGTCCTTCACCACGGAATTCCATGCCGAGCCTCGTACGCCCGACAGAATCACGTAGGCCGTGACCACCAGCGCGCCGATCCAGACAGCGACCGTTGGCGATATCACGCCATACGAAGCCGTCGCCACAATGATGCCGAGCCCCTTGAGTTGCAGTACGAGATAGGGAATCAGCGCGACCACGCCGACCACGGCGACCAGGACGCCGAGCGCGGGGCTATCGTACTTGCGAGCGAAGTAATGGGGCTGCGAGACAAGCCGGTGTTTCTTCGCATAGCGCCAGATTGGCGGCAGCATCCAGTACGAGAGGATGTAGGCGAGGGTTCCGTACGCGAGAATGTAGTAGACGGGCGCGCCCTTGCCATAAGCGAAGCCGCTGCCGCCGAGAAAAGTGAACGTCGTGTAGATTTCTCCGGCCATCAGGAGAAACACGAATGCGGTGCCGAAGCTGCGGCCGCCGACAGTCCATTGCTCAAGGTTCATGTCGTGACCGCGCCGCGCACGCACGCCCAGATAGAGCGCCAATACCGTCACGGCAATGATGATAACCAGGGCGCTGCTCATGATCGGGACTCCGCGGCCTCGTTGACCGCCTGGCGATTGGTCGGATCCAGCCGATAGATGATGCCCATGATGATCGCGCTCAACACGATCCAGATCACGATCCACGCCAGCACGAACGGCATGCCGAGGACTAGAGGTTCAACCTGATTGACGAACGGGACACCGATGAGAATACCAATGAACGGTAGCGCGGCCATGATTCGAAAAAGCATGACGAATAACCCCCAGAGCTGTGTGTCTTGCGTGTCGGACACGTTTTTGTCCCGCTGACTCTATGCTTTATTCGTTGATTGGCAAAGTCGATCAAAAAAGTGTAGGTATTTTGAAAGGTATTGCGCCGGGGATATGACATGGGCTTTTAGAGGTCGAACTTGGTTTTAGGAAATGCTGGAAAGACAAATTTATCAGTAATCCGAAATAAGTTGATTGCCCCGCTACCAGAAAAAATCCAGGTCAAGCGGGCCTGAAAACGGCCGCGTCTAGGGTTTGAGAATGTTGCTGATATTGGATAGTGCGTCGAGCGTATGGCGCAGGTGGGCTCGAAGTGCTTCCGACGCTTCCTCGTTGCGCTCTTTTTCGAGGAGATCGAGAATATGGAGGTGCTGCTTGCAGTGCACGGCGTAGCGCTCCCGATGCTGCATCGAGCGGTAAGAGAGCAGCCGCCGAACCCGGTTCACCCGCTTGATCGTGTCAATGAAGAACGAGTTGCCGGACGCTTCAACCAAGGACTCGTGAAAACGCACGCCACGGTCATGTAGCTGATCCGCCGTGTCTGTCGCAATGCCGCCGGCCAGCAAGTGGATCTCCGCTGCGCGGCAACGCTCAAGCACTTTAGGGTCGAGCCGATAGCCCGGTTCGAGCAGCGCGGCAGGCTCGAGCGCAAGCCGCAGCCGATAAGACTTCAACAGGCTGTCCGGGGTCGTCAGCATGGCGGAAAACTGCCAGCCGTAACCGGGTTTGCGCTCGGCCCAACCCTCTTGCGCAATACGCCCCAGTACCGCGTTGAGCTGCGTTGTTGTCAGCCCGTAGCGTGCCCGGAGCAACTGCTCGGAGACTTCCTCAGGCAGCAGGCCCTTGAGCCGGTCGTCGGCAATGCGGAAGTAGACGCTCGTTACAACGTCCGACTCGCCTAATCCAAGTTGCTCGACGATCTCATCCAGCGGCGCCACCACGGGTTTCGCGAGAAAGAATCCGCGATTGCGTTCGCGGATCAGCACGCCCTTTTCGTGCAGGAAGGCGAGGGCATCGTTCACGGGCGAGCGTGAAACGCGCAGGCGGTCGGCAATCAGCTGCGCCGGCAAGTGGCTGCCAGCTGCCATGTCTTCTGCTTGAATAAAGGCGACGATTTGCGCGGCGATTGATCTGTCGTTCATAGTGATTCTTGCATTTCCGGCTGAGGTTCTGGCTCACCGCGACCGTATGTCAACTAGTTGGCGAATGGGCCGCCAGGGTTTTTTGCAGGATCAGCGGAATGACGCCGCCTGCACGCAGCAAAGCGATTTCCAGCTGCGTTTCCACGCCTGCCACGGCTTCAAATTGCTCGATGCTTCCATCCGCCCTGACAATCCTGGTAGCCACTTTACAACGGGGGCCAAGTGTCTCCGGCGCTGCGTTCACTTCCACCTTATCACCGGGCCGGATGTTCAGTGTGGAAGGGTTGACACCCTTGGGCAAGCGCAGAGGGAGGATACCCATGCCGATCAAATTGGACCGGTGAATTCGCTCGAAACTCACGGCAAGCACCGCGCGAATCCCGAGCAAGCGCTGGCCTTTCGCTGCCCAATCACGCGACGAACCCGTGCCGTATCGTTCACCCGCAATCAGGACGACCGGGTCACCGTCCGCGCGATATCGATTCGCCGCCTCGAAAATGGGAATCACGTCGCCGCTCGGGACATGCAGCGTGTTCGCAACAGGCGCGTCCGGCTTCAGCAAATTGACCAGTGTCCTGTTGTAAAACGCTGCCCGCACCATGACCTCCCAGTTCCCGCGACGCGACGCGAAGACGTTCAGGTCGCTTCGATCATCGCCGCGCCCGACAAGGAAATCCGCAACGTAGCTGTCCGCTGGAATGGCGCTCGCCGGCGAGATATGGTCGGTCGTTATGTCGTCGCCCACTACAAGCAAGGGGTAAGCACGGTAGGTTCCAAGTTGCGAGCCCTCTGAGAGCGCTGCGAACGGGGGACGCCTGAGCGCTGTCGAAGCAGCGTCCCATGGAAACCGCGCGCTGTCCGGAACCTCCATGTCGTGCCAAAGCGGATTGCGGCTGGCAATAGCGAACGCGCGGGGGTAGTCCGTCGACTCCGCGGCTTGCTGGACCAGGGCGGCGACCTCTTCGCGGTTTGGCCACAAATCTTTCAGGAACACGGGAGCGCCATTGGGTGCGACCTGGATCGGATCCCGGCTCAAATCAATTTCCGCATTGCCGGCGAGCGCGAAAGCGATGACCAAAGGCGGCGACATGATAAAGCCAAGGTCCAGGTCGGGATGGATCCGCCCTGGAAAATTCCGGTTGCCCGACAGCATTGCAACCGGGTAGATCGACTTGACCGCCATGGCCTCTTTGACCGGCTCGGTAAGCTGCCCGGAATTGCCGATGCAGGTCGTGCAGCCGTAACCCACGATATCGAAGCCAAGGGACGAAAGGTCATCAATCAGGCCGGCCCGCTCAAGATACGCGGCAGCCGCCGGCGAGCCGGGACCAAGTGATGTCTTGACCCAGGCGGGCACCATCAGTCCGAGCTTGCGCGCCTTGCGGGCGAGCAGACCCGCCGCAACCAGGAGGGCGGGATCGGATGTGTTGGTGCAACTGGTGATGGCGGCAATCGCGACAGGGTGTTTCGGCATCCCGGAGGCGTCGCTCGCCGCCTTGAAAGCAAACTTCTCCAGCGCCTTCGACGTATCGGAGTAGTCCAGCAAATCTTGCGGGCGCCGTGGACCGGCGACATGCATGCCGATCTCGCTCAGATCGATGTCGACCGTTCGCGTATAGGTCGGCGTTGCAGAAGGATCAAACCATAAGCCGGATTTCTTCGTAAATTGTTCGACCAGCGCTATCGCACTGGTCTTGCGGTTTGTGCCGCGAAGGTAATCCAGAGTGTGACCGTCCACCGGAAAAAAACCGGTCGACGCACCGTACTCAGGAGCCATATTGGCGACAACCGAACGGTCTCCCGCGGTCAGCGTCGCCACTCCGGGACCAAAAAATTCGACAAACTCCCCGGACACGCCGATCTGGCGAAGACGTTGTGTCACGGTCAGCGCCAGATCGGTCGCAAGCGTTCCGGGCCGGAACGCGCCCGTGAGCCGAACACCGATCACGTCGGGGATTCGCTGCATCACGGGCATGCCAAACATGACGGTCTGCGCTTCGAGTCCGCCTACACCCCATCCGAGCACGCCAATGCCGTTAATCATCGGCGTGTGGCTGTCGGTGCCGATGAGGGTGTCAGGTACAGCCCACCGTTCGCCGTCGCGCTCCACGACCGATACGACCGTCGCGAGCTGTTCGAGATTGATCGTGTGCATGATCCCCGTGCCGGGAGGATGGATCCGCACGCCGGTCAGTGCTTTCGACGCCCACCGCAAGAAGCGGTAACGCTCGTTATTGCGCCGCAGTTCAAGCTGCAGATTCATCGGGGCCGCGTCGGGGCGGGCGAAATACTCGACGGCAAGCGAGTGATCGACTGATGAGTCGACCGGCAGCACCGGATTGAGCGCGGTCGGGTCCGCCCCGGCCTCGGCCAACATGTCTCGCATGGCCGCGATATCCACCAGCGCGGGTGTGCTCGTCGTGTCGTGCATCAGCACCCGGTTCGGCTGGAAGGCGATCTCGACTTCGCTCGTGCCCCTATTGAGCCACTCAAGGATCCCGTCTACAGCAAGGCGGCGTTCCTCTGCGTGCGTGTTCCGAATCACATTCTCCAGCATCAAACGCAAGACGACCGGCAGCCGGGCGAGCTGCGCGCCGAACATGCCCGGCAAATCGATGAAGCGAAAAACGTCGTCGTCAAGCGTCAGGCGAGCGTCAGCGGGGAAGTAAGTGTTTTCCATAACTGTATTTTTGCATTTGTAAACGTAAAAATGCAATCTAGTAAAAACCCCAGACCAAAAAAATGGAGACAACCCCGTGGAACCTGGAAAACCATCGGCGCCCGTGCAGGGGATGAAAGCAAGCGCAAGCCGGCGCTCTCTTCTTCAAGGTGCCGTGTCGGTCAGCGCACTCGCGGCCGCGACCATGGTGGTTCCCTCGGCATTCGCGGCAACGGACCGGGCGTCTCGCCCAACGAATTCAAAAGGACAAGGTATGTTTGCTTATGTTGGTTGCCGGACGACGCGTGAACGTAATGCCAGGGGCGACGGCATCAGCGTCTATTCGGTCGACCAGGAGGCGGGAAGGCTCGAACTGGTGCAACTCCTGAAAGATCTGGTCAACCCGTCTTTCCTGGCACTGAGCGCCAACGGCGAGCGGCTCTACACCGTCCATGGCGACCTGAGCGACATCAGTTCGTTTGCCGTCGACAAGGCAAGCGGCAAGATCACATTCCTGAACAAGCAAAGCACCCAGGGACAGAATCCCGTTCACCTGGCGATCGACCCCACAGGGCGTTACGTCGTGGTTTCCAATCACATCGGGTCGAGTCTTGCCGTGCTGCCGATCGCCGAGGATGGTTCTCTCAACGCACTGACACAGTTGGTGAAACTTGAGGGTCCGCTTGGACCGCACAGGGTTGAGCAGACGGTGCCGAAGCCTCACTTCAACCCCTTCGACCCGTCCGGTGAATTTGTCATTGTTCCCGCCAAAGGTCTGGACCGGGTCCTGACCTATCGGTTCAAAGACGGTCAGTTGTCTCCCGGCACACCGGCGTTCGTGACCGCGAGAGAGACATCAGGCCCGCGCCATATAGCATTCCACCCCAGGTCGGGCTTCGCCTATTGCATCAACGAGCTTGACTCGACTGTCACGACGTACCGGTATTCATCGGCCAACGGGTCACTGCAACCGCTTCAAACCGTATCCACGCTTCCTGACACGTTCACGGGCAACAGCCGTGCATCGGAAATTGAAGTCGATCGCAGTGGGCGATATGTGTATGCGTCGAATCGAGGTTACGACAGCGTTGCCGTGTTCAGGATCGCTCCGGACACAGGCTTCCTGAGTCTCGTTGAAGCCGGGCAAAGCCGTGGCCGTACGCCGCGGTTCATGACATCGACGCCGGATGGACGCTTCATGTTCGTGCTGAATGAGGACAGCGACAGCATTGTTGCGTTCGCGGTCGACCAAACGTCCGGGCGGATCAAGCCGACGGGGTTCTCCGTACAAACCGGCAGCCCCGTTTGCATGGTGTTCTCGCAACATCAGGCGTAAGGCAGCTCCTTCGACCCTACAAGGACATCGAGCGGCGCCACGCCGATGCGACCGATATGCACGCACGATCAGCAATCAATGAGACCGCACTCGTCAGGAAGATCTCGTGGCGAATCATCCCGTTCGTGTTCGTTCTCTACGTTGTCTCGTACCTTGACCGCGCCAACATCGGATACGCGGCGTTGCAGATGAACAAGGCAAAATGGTTGAAACCCGAGGAGCGCGACTGGCTGCTCGCCGAGCTGGAAAACGACAAACGGGCACGTCCCGACGTGAAGCACATGGGGACATTCAAGGCACTCGCCAGTCCGAAAGTCCTCTACCTGTCGTTCATTTATTTTGTCTATCAATGCGGCAGTCTTGGCGTCGGGTACTGGATGCCGCAGATCATCAAAGGCTTTTCCACGGAACTCAGCCACACGCAGATTGGATTGATCGCGATGGTGCCGTACCTGTTCGCGACGGTCGTCATGGTGTTCTGGTCACGCAGTTCCGACCGGCGAAGTGAACGGCGCTTGCACTCGGCCATCCCGCTGGCGGTTGCGGCCGCGTCTTTGTGCGGCGCAGGAATCGCGCTGAATCCCTATGTTTCGGTTTTAATGATCAGCCTGAGCCTCGCGGGCTTGTATGCATTCAAGTCACCCTTCTGGGCGTTGCCTACCTTGTTTCTGTCGCGTTCGAGCGCTGCGGTGTCCATCGCCGTGATCAATTCAATCGGCAACCTGGGTGGTTTCGCAGGACCGTTCGCGATCGGCTATATCAAGGGGCAGGGAGGCAGCGCGACCACGGGACTTCTGTTCCTGTCCGGGTTGCTGGCGGTGTCTTTCCTGATGACGCTCCTCATTCGGATTAACGACCGCGCAGCGGCACAGGCAGCGCCTGTTCCGTCCAACAAAAGTGCCTGACTCATGGCTGCCGCCGTGAGCTTGAGCATCTGGACCACAGCGGCATTCGAGGTCGTCATCGCCGACAATTAATCCACCAACAGTCCATCCATTGGAATGGCGGGTGTTCGTCCTGCAATCAAGTCGGCCGTGATACGTGCCGAACCGTGCGACATGGTCCAGCCGATATGACCGTGACCTGTATTCAGATAGAGATTCCGATACTTCTTGCGGCCGAAAAACGGCAAGTTGGTTGGCGTCATCGGCCTCAGCCCGGCCCACATCTCTGCACGATCGTAATTCCCGCCAGCAGGATAGAGCTCCTGCGTCACGCGCTTCATGAAGGCGAAATCCGACGGCTTGTGACTGGTGTCGAAACCGGCGAATTCGGCCGTCGCGGTGACCCGGATCCGGTCGCCGAATCGCGAGACTGCGACCAGATTATGCTCATCGACCGCAGCAACATTCGGGGGCGACGGCTGTCCCTCTATCGGGATGGTGAGCGAGTATCCCTTGATTGGATAAATTGGAAGATTAACGCCAATCTGACGGCTCAGAACCGGGCTGTAGCTGCCGAGGGCCAGCACGTACGCGTCGCCTTTGATCAAGCCTTTGCTCGTTGCGATGCCCGTCACGTCCTGCCCCGAGGTTTCAAAGCCATTGATGGTGGTATCGGTCAGAATCGTGCCGCCCCGCGCGAGAATTTTTTCCGCAAGGGCGCGAGTGAACTTCGCGGAGTCTCCGGTCTCATCGGTCGGACAGTGGATAGCGCCCGCTATCTTGTCTTTCGCGGCGGCAAGCGACGGATCGAGCTCGACGACCTGGTTGCGGTCAAGGACCGTAATGAGCTGCCCGTCGGATTCGAGCAGCTTCATGTGCGCGACGCCACGGTCCAGCGCTTCCTGACTCCGGTGGAAATATAGAATGCCGCGGACGTTCCGATCGTAATCAACGGGGTCTTCAGCGATCACGTCCTGCAAGATCTTCTGCGAGTAAGCAGCCAGACGATGCTTGAGCAGGGTGTTACGGCGCGCCTTTTCCGCAGTGCACTCCATCAGGAACAGCCACGACCAGCTATACAGCCGGGGGTCGGCGGAGAACCTGAACCGAAGCGCCTGATCTTTCAGTACCAAGGACTTGAGCAAGGTCATTGGCGCTTTGGGCGAAGACCAGACAAAAGAGTGTCCGGGTGCAACCATTCCGGCGTTGCCCCAGCTGGTTTCACCAGCGACCACGGGCTGCCGTTCGATGATCACGACCTCATGGCCGTCCTTCTGTAGCTGGTACGCCGTTGTCACACCGACCACGCCGCCGCCGAGCACGATAACTTTCATGATGTCCTTATTCTCATTGCTGCCAGGGCGCAGGGCATTTCCCTGGCTGATCTTGCCCGTGGAACGAGTTTGACGCAATAAAGTGTCGACACCAATGTATATAAACAAAAAAACAAATGCAACGGCACCGTTTGGCTGCAACGCAGCAAATCCTGCTCGGGCGGACGTGCAGAGGCTCAGGTGAAACCACCATTTGCAACATCCAATTTTGATCTGATAGTGTCGACACTGATGTCGTACATATGCATTCGAAAGTGTAGATATAACTGCGTTACAAAACTACGCTGCACGTGTTGTCTCGTGTCGTCAATCCTAAGGAGGTGCCATGCAGATCAAGCGTTATGGAAGCGGAAAGCGGATGAGCCAGGCCGTCGTTCATGGCGGTTTCGGTTTTATTTCAGGGCAGGTCGCGGACGATCCGAGTCAGGACGTAAAGGGTCAGACGACGCAGATTCTGGCGAAGATCGACCGGTTGCTGGAGCAGATCGGCTCGGACAAAGCGCGGATTCTGACGGCGAATATCTGGCTTGCCGACTACACGAGTTTCGGCGAGATGAACCAGATCTGGGACGCATGGGTGCCCGAAGGCGACGAACCGGCGCGCGCATGCGTCGAGTCCAGGCTTGCTTTCCCTCAATATACGGTCGAAATTGGCGTGATCGTTGCTGTCTGAGCGGATCTCTCGGGCTGGATCGTCGGGGGTGTTTTTCACATCAGGACATTCTTCAAATGGACACTTTGGACAGTAACGGCAATTACCATCGGTTCGGGTTTTCCTTCGACAAAGGGATCTCGCATCGGGCGGCAATCGGCCTGGTCGTGCTGGCAACGGACCATACGATCGAATACGAGTGGCGCAAGATGCTCACCCTCGATGGCGTCGGATTCTACGAAAGCAGGATCGTGAATTCCCCCGACATAAGGCCGGAAACGCTCGCGCAAATGGACGGTCTCATTGCACCGGGTGTCACGGTGATCCGGCCAGGCGAACGCCTTGATGTAGTGGCGTTCGGCTGCACGTCGGCCTCGATGGTTCTCGGGGAAGAGAAGATCTTCGAACGCATCAGGGAAGCCCGCCCCAACGTCGCCTGCACGACGCCTATTACAGCCGCCCGCATTGGACTGAATGCGCTGGGCGCACGGCGCATTGCCCTGCTTACGCCGTACGTGCAAAAGATCAATGAATCGATGCGCGACTATCTTGGCGCGCGCGGTGTCGACGTAGTGCAAATGGGCTCCTTCGAGCATCCGAATGACAACGAGGTAGCACGTATTGACGCTGCGTCAGTTCGAGAGGCGGTGTTCGCGCTCGGCCGACACAAGGAAGTGGACGCAGTTTTTGTGTCGTGTACTTCCTTGAGGCTGGTTGATGATGTCGAAAACATTGAGAAGGTGCTTGGAAAACCCGTCATTTCGAGCAATCACGCCATGGCCTGGCACGCCCTGCGTCTGGCTGGCGTGAACGACCGGCTTCCACAGTTCGGAAAACTTTTCACCGTTTAGATTGAGCGGATTTTCACGCTGCATAGCGGTTCGATCAAGCGCATATTCGAAGGACACGCAGCTTGAGTGGATGTATCGGTATGCGCGTCAGGCGCGCCTCGTTGACGGCGCATCGGACGTCCACAAAATGGTCATCGCGCGCGGCGACGACGCGTGGGACTGGAAAGAGCAATCCGCGGTGGTGAAATCCGCAGCCAGGGAGTAAACGTGGCACTGCGCAAAGTTACCCTCGATGACAAATACGCGCTCGGTACGGGACGCATCTTCCTGACCGGCGTCCAGGCGCTGGTGCGGCTGCCTTTGATGCAGCGCCGCCGCGACGAGACCAACGGGCTTCACACCGCCGGCTACATTTCCGGATACCGCGGCTCTCCGCTCGGCACATACGATGCGGAACTGGCCAAGGCGAAGAAATTTCTCTCCGATGCCCATGTTGTGTTCGTGCCTGGTATCAACGAAGACCTTGCGGCTACTGCGGTGTGGGGCACGCAACAGGCCGAGACCGACGGAGAAGGCAAGTACGACGGGGTATTTTCGATCTGGTATGGCAAGGGTCCGGGTGTCGATCGAAGCGGTGATGCGTTCAGACATGCGAACCTGGCGGGCAGTTCGAAAAACGGCGGCGTCCTGGTCCTGATGGGCGACGATCACACATGCGAGTCGTCCACCACCTGTCACCAATCCGAATTTGCGCTGCTCGACGCGTCCATCCCTATCCTGAGTCCAAGCGGCGTACAGGAGATCCTTGACTATGGACTGTTCGGATGGGCATTGTCGCGATACTCCGGTTGCTGGGTCGGCTTGAAATGCGTCAAGGACACGGCGGATGCATCGGCTGTTATCGATGTGAATGTTGAGCGTGTCGCGCCCGTGCTTCCGGAGCGTTTCGACATGCCGCCCGGAGGCCTCAACCTCCGGCAACCGGACACGCCTCAGGAGCAGGAGTTCCGGTTGCACAACTTCAAGCTGGACGCAGTGCGCGCATTCCTGCGTGCAAACCGGCTGGATAAAGTCACGCTGGGAAATCGCAGTGCCCGGATTGGCATTGTCACGCATGGCAAGAGCTACCTCGACGTCCTGCAGGCGGTTGACGATCTCGATCTCGGCGAGACGGAACTTGCCGCAATGGGCGTGGCGATCTATAAGGTTGCGTGTACGTGGCCGCTTGAGCCCGAAGGCTTGCGCGAGTTTGCGGATGGACTCGATCTTTTGATGGTGGTGGAGGAAAAGCGCAGCCTTCTCGAATTCCAGATCAAGGACATTCTCTACCGCGCGCCCAACGCGCCGGTAGTCATCGGCAAGCACGATGAAAAGGGCAAGAAACTGTTTCCGGTCGAGATGTCGCTGAACTCGGTGCAGATCGCCGTCGCATTGGGAGAACGGCTTGCGAGTTTTTCCTCCGACGAGACGATTGCCAATCGAGTAGCTATCCTTAGTGATTTGATCAGCAAGGAATTCGCACCGGAACCGATGCTTCGCAGCTTCTACTTCTGCAGCGGATGCCCGCACAATTCTTCGACGGTTATTCCGGAGGGCAGCAAGGCGTACGCGGGGATCGGGTGCAGCTGGATGGCGCAGACAATGGAGCGCGGAACGCTTGGCTACACGCAGATGGGTGCGGAAGGGATGGCCTGGGTGGGAGAGGCGCCGTTCTCGAAACGCCCTCACATGTTCCAGAATATGGGCGACGGGACCTATTTCCATTCCGGTCTACTGTCCATTCGCGCCGCGCTCGCAGCGAACACGAACATCACGTTCAAGGTCCTGTATAACGACGCGGTTGCGATGACCGGTGGCCAACGCCACGATGGTCAGCTCAGTCCCGTGACGATCACCACGCAGGTTCACGCTGAAGGTGTCAGGCGTATTGCGGTCGTGTCCGATGACCCGTCGAAATATCCGGCCAATGCCGGCTGGGCGACCGGCGTGACGATCCATCACCGCTCCGGACTTGAGAAGGTGCAGCGGGAACTGCGGGACATTGCCGGTGTGACCGTGCTGGTCTACGACCAGACGTGCGCTGCGGAAAAGCGCCGGCGGCGCAAGCGCCAACAGTTTCCGGATCCCGCAAAACGGCTGGTGATCAACGATCTCGTTTGCGAAGGATGCGGCGACTGCGGGGTGAAATCGAACTGCGTATCGCTTGTCCCGCTCGAGACCGAGTTCGGCCGCAAGCGCGAGATCGACCAGTCTTCCTGCAACAAGGACTACTCGTGCAATAACGGTTTCTGTCCAAGCTTCGTGACCATTCACGGCGGGAAGCTTCGTAAGGCTGGAGCGGTGAAACCGGACGCGGGCCTTTTCCCCGCGCTTGGCGAACCCGGGCTTCCATCGCTTGAAAACGGGATCTTCTCGATCATCGTGACAGGGGTTGGCGGAACAGGCGTAGTGACTATCGGGGCGATCCTCGGAATGGCTGCGCATTTCGAAGGCAAGGGCTGCGGCATTCTCGACATGGCAGGGCTTGCGCAGAAGGGCGGCTCCGTGTGGTCCCATCTTCGCTTTGGGAAAGACCCTGCCGCGATCAAATCGATCCGGATTGCCACGGGAGGCGCAGATGTAGTGCTTGGCTTTGACATGGTGGTCGCCGCTAGCCGCAAGACGTTGGCGACGACTCGCCACGGCGTCACGCGGATGCTGGTCAACACGCACGAAGTCATGACGGGCGAATTTACGCGGCACCCGGATTTGAAGTTTCCCGCCGCGGATTTGCGCACGAGCCTTACCGTTGCGGTCGGCAGCGATCAAGTCGAGTTCGTCGACGCGACCAGGTATGCATTGGGCCTCTTTGGCGACACCCTGGCCGGCAACATGTTCATGCTCGGTTACGCTTATCAGCGAGGCTTGATTCCGATTGGCGCGGACGCCATTTACGCCGCGATCGAACTCAATGGCGCAGCCGTGGCTTCGAACAAGGATGCATTCCTGTGGGGGCGCCGTACCGCTCTTTCTCCCCACGCGGCAGAGAAAGTCATTGAGGCGGCGAAACAGCCGAGGGAGTCCTTAAGGATCTCGATGGCGCTTGACGAGATCATCGAGCGTCGCGTGAAGTTCCTGAGCGACTACCAGAATGCAGCTTACGGGGAGCGGTATCGTTCGCTGGTTGGCAAGGTTCGCGAGTGGGAGCACATTGTCTCGCGACGAAACGAGACGGTGACCCGCGCTGTGGCCGAGGTCTATTTCAAACTGATGGCGTACAAGGACGAGTACGAAGTTGCCCGGCTGCACTCATCGAAAGAATTTATCGAGAGCATGAAGGCGCAGTTTGAAGGTGACTTCAAGATCGCCTTCAATCTGGCGCCGCCGTTGTTGGCACGCAGGGACGGACAGACTGGCGAACCCGTCAAGCGGGAGTTCGGCGCGTGGATGTTGCCCGCATTCAGGGTGCTCGCAAAACTGAAAGTCCTCCGCGCAACGCCGTTCGATATTTTCGGCTATACCGCAGAGCGCAGGATGGAGCGCGGTTTGATCACCCGATATGAAGAGACCGTCGATCAGATCGTCACGCACGGCACCGTCCGCAATCACCAGACCGCTTTGCGCGCCGCTTCGATCGCCGGGAAAATACGCGGCTACGGGCACGTCAAGGAGCGAAACTTCCGGGCGCTGGATGAAGAGTGGCGCAGTGCGGTTGCCCAACTGTCCGGCCATGCCGTCATCGAATTGAAGCAGGTGGCCTGAGTGCGGTCATTCACTATCGGATCCCGTTCATCATGACATTTCGATTTGAACTCGCCGACAAGCTTGTTCTGGTGACTTGCGCATTCAGCGGGCTGGGACTTCATTTTTCCAGAGCGCTCGCCGCAGAAGGCTGCCGAGCAATGTGCGGCCGGCGCATCGGATCGGGCGGGGCCCTTGCAGGCACGCAGCCTGGTTTATGACGCTTATCGGGAAAACAGCTTGACGACGCCTGCGTCGACCACCTTCGCGATTTCTTCCATTCGCCAGGTGATGTGCGTTTCCGTCAGTTCGCGGCAACGCTCCACGTCGCGCGCCTCAATCGCGTCAAGAATGTCCAGATGCTCGGAGAATGCATCGTGACCGCGTTGCTCCAGGTCGACCCATCGTACGAAGTGGATCCGGGCATTAATGCCGTATAACGCGCGGACCATTTCGTTGTTCCCGGACAGGGCGACCAGCCGGACGTGGAACTCCTCATCCCTGCTGGTGAGTTCCGCCGCCGGCGCCTGGACCTTGCTCTTCATGACATCCTTCCAGAATTTCCGGAGTGCACGAATGTCCTTCAGATCGGCTCGCTCGACCGCAAGCAGAACAGCCGAAGACTCAATGCTGCGCCGTAGTTCGAAAAGATCAAAGATGTCCTGACGATGCAGTTCCCTTACGAAGAAACCGCGATTGGGAACGAAGTGGAGCAGGTTTTCAGCGACCAGGCGATTCAGCGCCTCGCGCAGGGGCGTACGGCTGACGTCGAACTTCGCTGCAAGCTCGAGTTCATTGACGCGTTCGCCCGGGCGGATGGTGTACAGAACCGCCATCTCCTTCAATTGCTCGTAGAGGTCGTTGACTGTAATGCCCGCCCGTTTTGGGGCGATGGTTTCACGCACGCGCGGACGCCGTTCTCGAACCAGTGATGAATAGTTTGCCATGTCTCGGGTGTCCTTCGGGGTGCTCACAGCGTCCCCAGACCAATATGATAGCGCGCTGCCGTTATAGCTTTTGTGGGCGCTCGCCATAAACAAATGCGACCGGTCCCGGCAGGGGACCTGCAAAGCGTTCTTCTGCCGCCGAGCACTGCAGGAGCACTGCAGGAGCACTCCAAAGCGGCCCTTTGCCGGAGTAAAGAATACACGCCTGTCGACAATAAGGCGACGCATTTAGGTCATCGGCTGCGCTGTCACGTTAGCGGAGCGGCTGGGCAAACCAGGCACGTGGCTCGGTCAGTGCGGTATCACCCAAGGCGTAACGAACTGGAAAACGAGGGTAATGCCTGCCAGCACCAGCGTAAGCAACAGGCTATGAGGAAAGGTGCGAGCGAAGACAAGCCCTTCCTTGCCGCGCAGTTCGGTTGTTGACACACCGATCGACAGGTTCTGCGGCGAGATCATTTTTCCCATCACCCCACCGGACGAGTTGGTTGCCGCGAACAGGATGGGATCGAGTCCCAACTGACGCGCGGCGACCACCTGCAGGTTACCGAACAGTGCATTGCCTGATGTGTCGCTGCCTGTGAGAAACACTGCCATCCAGCCGAGGAACGCCGAGCCAACCGGGAACGCCATGCCGATAGACGCGACGCCGAGCCCCAACGAATACGCAATGCCGGAATAATTCATCAGGTATGCGAGTGACAGGATGAATATCACGGTCGGGAACGTATAGCGTATCTGCACCCAGGTTCTTCCGATCGCCCGAATGAATTCGCGGGGAGATACGCCGGTACATACGGCCGTTGCGATGGCCGTCGCCAGCACGGCGGTCCCTGTCGACAGCGGTTGGAACGACCAGACCGCCGTATAGATCCGCTCGTAGATCGTGATGAAGACAGCGTTATGGAGGGCCGGCCAGAGAACGTTGATTTCCCCGATCCTGGACAGATCCGACAAGGTCCAGACGGTCACGATCACTGAGAGCAGCAGCCAGGGCAGCCAGACATTAAAGGCCGATGGCGCGTCTGCAGGGCGCCTCGGTTCCTTCGACACGATCGCGAATTCCTGATCGTATTCCGGTCGCCAGACGCGCAGGAACATGACGGTGACGATGAGCGAGACGACGGAGGACAGGACGTCGACGACCCCGTAGTTGATGTAGTTGGCCGCGAGAAATTGCGTGATTGAAAAACTGCCGCCCGCTACCAGCAGAAGGGGCCAAAGTGCGCGGACGGAACGGCGGCCTCCGTAGATGAACATGACGTACAAGGGCAGCAGGAACGCAAGGATCGGGAGCTGGCGTCCCATCATCGCGGCCAGTGCATTGGTAGGCAGATGCGTCACCATGCCGAGCACGGTCACCGGCAGTCCGAGTGCGCCAAACGCGACCGGAGCGGTGTCGAATATCAGGGTGATCACGACCGCGTCGAGCGGTTTCCAGCCGACGGAAATCAGCAGTGCGCTGCAGATGGCGACGGGCGTCCCCGATCCTGCGACGCCTTCGAGCAGAGCCCCGAAGCAAAAGCCGATGACAACCAGCACCACGCGTCTGTCGTCAGGCAGGCTCGACAGCAGCCACTTTCGCAGTCCGTCAAAACGGCCGGACGACACGGTTACGTTGTAGAGCAAAAGGGCGTTGAACGGTATCCACATGATCGGCCAGAGCGCGAAGGCGGTGCCTTCCAAAGCACTGCTGAACGCAAGCTTGACCGGAAACCTCCACCCGATGATGGCGACCAGAAGGCCGACGATCAGGCCCGCCAGCGAAGCTTGCCACGCGGGACGCCGCAGGACGCCAAGCAGCACCAGCACCGTGCCGACGGGCAGGATACCGACCAGGAACGAGAGCGGGAGATTGCCCGCGATTGGCGCGAGTATCTGATGAAACAGGGGGCCGGACATTCGGTTTTGTCTCCTGATTGGAATTTTGAATACTTGTTTGCCCGCATCCGCGTGCCGGGTTCGACCCGTGTTGCCGCGCAAGTCTTGCCGGGCTGCTCGCAATGTGTGTGACTCACCGTGGCTCGCGATAAGCAACGCCCCGGAGGCCAGGCCGGGGCACAACTTTCGGAGCGCGGTAAGCGATGTCAGGCGATGCGGTCGCCTTTTTTGATGACCGCGGCGCGGCTGTCGACGCCAGGCAGCATCTTGGCGGGATCCCGCGTGACAACCATGTCGAGAACCACGGGACCCCGCGTCGACAGCGCCTGCCGCAAGACGCTTTCTATTTCGTCCGGGTTTTCAACCCGGATGCCCGTGCATCCCATCGACTGAGCGACCTTGGCGAAGTTGACTTCGTTCAGGTCGGACGAGGTGTAGGAGCCGGCGCCATACACAAGGTGCTGAAGCGCTTTGACGTAGCCCGATGCGGCGTTATTGATGACGATCACGGTGAAATCCAGGTTCAGACGCTTGGCAGTTTCGAGGTCGCCGAGAACCATGCAGAAGCCGCTGTCGCCGGTCAGGCTGAGAACGGGGCGGCCCGGGGCGGCGAGTGCGACGCCGATCGCTCCCGGCAAGCCGTAGCCAATCGATGCAAAACCGCGATCCGGGACGAAACGTCTTCCGGCCTCCTTGGTGTCGAACAGCAGGCCGGCCCAATGCGCGGCAAAACCACCATCCGCCACCAGATAGCCATCGCCCGGCAGCACCTTGTTGATTTCGGTCAGGATGCGCGCGACGCTGATGGGCTTGTCGTTGGAATACAGCTTGTCAGCCACCTCCTCGCGCCACTTTTCCATGCGTTGCGGAATCTCGGCGGCATAACCGGCGTGTCGTTGCCGCATGGATTCAGCGCGCTCACCGAGTGCGGCGAGCAGGTCATCGAGACCCAGCTTCGCGTCGCCCCAGAGCATGACGTCGGGCTCAAGGGTGCGGCCGAACTCCTCCGCGACGATGTCCAGATGAATGACCGTCTTCCCGGGCGCCGGGACCGTATAGCGTTTCGTGGCGATTTCGCCGAGCTTGCATCCGACGACGAGGATGACATCGGATTCATCGATCAGCTTGTTGGCGATCCTGTCGTAACGACCAAAGAGTCCGGCGCTCAGTGGATCAATACACGGGATGGCGCCTTTGCCGGTGAGCGTATGGGCCACGGGCACATTCGTCGACCGGGCAAATGCGCTCAGCGTTTCGGCGGCACGGGAGAGATGGACACCGCCGCCCGCGAGGATGATGGGACGCCGGGCACGCGCCAGCAGCCCGGCTGCGCGCAGGACCGATTCGGCGTCCGGACGGGACCGCAATGCAGGCGCCATCTCGTAGGCCGGGTTGACCTCGAAATCCGACAGAGGGAAGTCGTAGGTGTCGTGCATCAGGTCTTCAGGAACGTCCACGACGACCGGGCCGGGACGTCCTGTTGTCGCGACAGCAAAAGCCCGGCGCATCAACTCCGGGACGCGCCTGATGGATTCAATGCGGATCAGTTCCTTGCAGAGCGGGCGCAGCGCATCGACCTGGCGGATCTCCTGGGTCATGTTCTTCCATGAATGATCCCGGTGCGTGTTGCCGATCACGCAAACCATCGGCGTGCCTGCGTTGAGGGCTTCCGCGAGACCGGTAGCCAGATTGGTCGCGCCTGGCCCCACCGTTGCGTCGGCGAGTCCGACCCGGCCGCTGACTTTTGCATAGGCATCGGCGACGAACACCGCATTGCGTTCGTCGTGAATCAGGTGGTGTGGCATTTCCAGGCGCCGCGTAGCGTCATAGAACGGCAGGACCTGGAATCCTCCCATGCCGAACATGGGGCCGCCGTTGAAAGCCTTGATGATTCGCGCGATGGCTTCTCCCGCAGACATGTTGAGGGTTTGCCGCTCTGCCGGGGCTTGAGCGGGCGTGCTGCTGGCGTTCATAGTGAATCCGCTGGTAAGTGAAAAATCAGTGAAAGATGTCGCAGGAAGATCCCCTCACGATTCGGGAAAGGCATTCGCAAAGTTCCGTTAATCGGAACTAAAGTTCCTTTAATCGAAACTCTATGTTACCTTGGGTCTGTTTTCAAGAGGGGGCGGCAGCAGGGTTTTCCCGCCTGGGGGATCGGTTGTGATGGGTTGCGACAGCCAGGCGATCCCTTGGGAGCACGGCGTAGAATCTCAGCCGGCGGGCGCGGCGCCAGCGCGGGGCACGGTTCGGCATCAAACAATAAACGGGAGGAGGGCAATGGAGGCTTCAATTTCCAAAGGACCGGCGAGTGAGGCGGGCGACAGCGGCGCGCATCAGAACATCGCAAGGACGGCACTGGTTCTTGACGCCCTGGCTATGGCGGGCAAAGGAGGGCTAAGGCTGATGGACGTCGCTCGTATTACGGAATTGAACAAGACCGTGGCGCATCGATGCCTCGCAGGACTGCTTGCCCATGGACTGGCGAGCTACGATCAGGAGAACTCCCGCTTCTTCCTGGGTGACCGGATATTCGCCTGGGCTTCGCAAGCGGCCGACCGGTTCGAGCTTTCCGGACGCGTCAGGCCCTATCTGGAGAGTCTGGCGGCCGCGCTCGAAGACACGATTTATTTCGTGATTCGCCGCGGTGATTACGCGGTCTGCTATGGCCGTGCGGAAGGGGCATTTCCGATCAAGACCCTGACCTTGAGTGTGGGCGACCGGCGACCCCTGGGCGTGGGAAGCGCCAGCTTGGCCATTGCGGCGGGATTGGCGGATGAGGAAGTCGAACGGCTCGTGCGGGAGCAGTCGCGTGAACGTGAGAAGTTCCGGTTTGGCGACGACATGCTGCGAGCAGAAGTAAAGAAGGCTCGCGGCGCCGGCTTTGCAAGCATGGACGGACACTTGATCCCGGGCATGTCCGGTGTCGCGGTCCCGATCCTGGATCCTGCGGCTCGTCCGGTCGCTTCGGTATCCGTGGCCGCGATCGCTTCCCGGCTGGAGGAGCCAAGACGAACTGAAGTCGTCGCACGATTGAAGGCCGAGGCTGCGGCTATCGAAAGGGATCTGGGTACGCTGTTGAGTGACTTGTAGGGTTCGGTAGGAGGGCTGCGAGGTGGCCGTTTTTGGCCCCTCGTGCCAAGGTGCGTTTGACGAACCGGGCGGGCGATGAATAAATGAAATCATCTCAAGTAATACATTGCTGGCGCGTGCTTGCAGCATTGCTGATAACCACTGTGTTGTTCGGATGTGCCGAGTTGTCGCCGACCAACCCGGAGGCGCAGCAGCAAAGCATGACGCTTGAGCGGCAGCAGGACGCGCAGGCCGTACGGGACACCGCAACCCCGGCAACAGGTCGCCGCGTGTGGTTTGCCGGCTTCGCCATGAGTTCAGCTTCCACCGCCTTCCAGAATGACATGGAGCTGGTCTCGAGCCGGCTCTCGGAACTGGGTGGGCCAGTGGTCAAGTACGAAGACAGCAACGGACAGCAGACAGGCCGGCTTCGTTACCCGTTCGCGACTCCGGCCACGCTTGCCGAAGCGGTACAGCACATTTCCAGCCATGCCGGACCCGACGATATTGTCGTCGTTTTCATTTCCACACACGGCAACAGGAAGATTCTCGGCGTGAATGCCGCGCACAAGGAGTTCCAGCCCATGACGGCCGGAGAACTGTCGGCCGCGCTCGCGCCCTTGGGCAAGCGGCCGACGGTCGTGATACTTTCGGCCTGTTTTGCAGGGTCGTTCCTGCCCGAGCTCCAGGGCGAGAGGCGCATCGTGATAACGGCAGCTTCGGGTGAACGGGCCTCCTTCGGGTGCCAGCCTGCCAGCCGCAATACCTTTTTCACCGAGGGACTGTTCGCGACTGACTTCGATGCGTCCAAGTCGCTGTCGCAGTTGATGGCGCAAGCCAAAGTGGAAATCGCGCGTCGGGAACACGTACTGAAGTTTCCGAACTCCGAGCCGCAGATGTCGGTCGGATTGAAGGTGCGGTGGCTGGCGGAGCGGCCTTTGAAAGACTGGTTTCAACCGGGCAATGAAATCAATGACGCGCCCCCTGTGGCCCCGCTTTCCTTACTCGGCGATGCCGGCAAAAACGCTTATCGAAAATATCAGTCTGAACCCTCTCCGCGTGCGTTCGTCATATCGAGTGGAGGCGCCGGGCAATATGCTGTTGGTACAACACCCAAAGACGCATCCCTACCTTCTGACCCTGCCGCGCGGGCGCTCGCCCTGTGCAATCGACGCGGGCTTGCGGACTGCAGGCTTTACGCCGTCGATGATCGCGTGGTCTGGTCCGAGCATTGACCTGAGCTGACGCGACCTGACCCGACGGCCACAGGTTCGTGGTTGGGCAAACCATTGTGCAAGGACAGACGTAAGTACAACGTAGCGAGGACTCGCCCGATGCGAATGACCTTGCTTCTTCATGCGTCCAGCCGTCCAGGCAGGATTCAGCGTGCTGCCGAACCATCCGGCAACCCGTACGAGTCCAGCATGTCGAGGCCCAATCGCAAGACCTCGGCGGGTGCTTCGCAGCGTCCCGCGAAATCTTTCTGGTACGCCTTGAAGGTTGGAAGCTCGGTGACGACCGCCGAATCGTCAGCGGCGAGATTCATGAAGACATGGACGAACTCGCGGCCGTTTCTAAAGAGCGCATAGGCCGCGTGGTCGGGCGTTGTTGCCCGAAGCTCGTCGAACACAGCACGCGAAAGCGCTTCGTTTTCCGCGATCTGTTCAGGTTTGATGGTGTAGCGCACCAAGGTCAGTCGTTGCATGATATTTTCCTTTCACGGTTCCGGCGCCGGTGTGCGCCGATAAACGTAAAGACGACAGCGACAAGCAAAAGGATGCGCAGCTAAAAGAATTTTTGTAGAGCCGCATCCTTTTCGGCAGCCGGAACGTCTATCCGATATTGGCGTGTTGGATCAATCGGAGGATTGCGCTTTGGATTCGGATGGACTGACTCAATTGATGGCAGCAATGCGTCCGCGTCTGCACCGGTATTGCACGCGTATGCTGGGTTCGGCTTTCGACGGCGAAGATGTCGTCCAGGAGGCGCTGTTCAATGCGGCCGCGGCATTTCCGGCCGCCGGCGAGATCCTGCGTCCGGAAAGCTGGCTGCTGGGCATTGCTCATAACGCGGCGCTGGATGCGCTGCGCCGTCGCAAGCGGCAAGGCCTTGTGGAGTCGGACGAAGCACTGGCGAATCTGGCGGACCACGCGGCCCAGGCCGATGTCAGAGTGGCTGCTGCTGCGAGCCTCGCCATGTTCCTGCATTTGTCCATCCTCCAGCGCTCATGCGTGGTGCTCGCAGATGTGCTCGGCTATTCGCTGACGGAAACGGCGGCGATTCTCTGCATCAGCGTCCCCGCGGTCAAGGCCGCGCTGCACCGGGGGCGAGGCCGGCTCAAGGAACTGGTCAACGTTTCCGACGCTGCGCTGCCGCGTCTTGCCGATGCCGATCGTGAACGGTTGCTCGCGTACGCCGAGCGCTTCAATGCCCGCGACTTCGACGCATTACGTGATCTGCTTTCCGAGGAAGTCCGCCTCGATCTCGTGAGTCGAACGCGTCTTTCAGGGCGCAAGGACGTCTCGATCTACTTCACACGTTATGCAGCGGCGCCCGATTGTTCACTCGCGCTGGGCTGGGCTGAGCATCGTCCTGTCCTGCTGGTCACCGACCCGATGGTGACCGTCACCGGCGTCGCGTATGTCATCCTGCTGGACTGGGCCGACGATCGTATTGCCGCGATCCGCGACTTCCGGTTCGCCCCTTATGTCATGGAAAGCCTCGCCGTACAGCGGCTGTGACGAGCGAGGTGTGGCCGGGCGTTCCGACATGCTCGTGAGCCCGGGACTTGCATATCGCGTCAATGGCTTGTCTCTGGTAGCGCTGAATTTGATGGATCTGGTAACAGGTGATGCTTCGGCATCACTTCATCCGTTGCGAAAGGCCGGAAGCAATATTCACTGAGCTCACTCAAAATTCCTCCGCGTTCCAGGCAAAGGCCGTGCTCTTTGCGTTGTTGCTCCATCGAAAATTAACGTCGGCCATTATTCGTGTTTTCCGACAGATGAATTCGGATCGTCTTTCTTTATCCTTTCCGCTGACGCCCCTAGCATTCACCCCATGCCTCAGAACAGGGAGACGCCCATTGCGCCGCTCCTGTCTTGCATGAACCTTAGGGAATCTTATTGATGCGCCAGCGCTCCACGAATGTTTCCCAAACAGCGCCGCGGTCCGCACGTGGCAAAGCCCTCGTTCTTATCGCGGTCATTCTGGCCTGCATCAGCTTGCCTTTAAGTCTTTCGGCAGGGCCCGCCGCGCAAACCTTCATCAGTCGTGATCTTGCAGGAGGGACCGTTGCTCTTTCCTGGATCACCAATGCCTTCATGCTCGCCTGCGGCAGTACGCTGATGGTGGCGGGCGCGCTGGCCGATCACTATGGCCGCAAGAAAATCTTCTTCATCGGCATGCTGGTCATGACGATTGTTTCGCTCCTGATGCCGCTCGCACCCAGCGTTTTGTGGCTCGACTTCCTTCGCGTTCCGCATGGCCTTGCGGCTGCTTGTTCTTATGCCGGCGGCGTGTCAATGCTGGCCCAGGAATTCGAAGGCCCGGCGCGCGTCAGGATTTTCAGTCTTATCGGCATTGCGTTTGGCGCAGGCCTGGCCTTCGGCCCGACTCTGGCCGGCATTCTGATTGCTTTTTTCAACTGGCATGCGGTTTTTCTCAGCAGTGCGCTGATCAGTTTTATCGCACTGATACTGTGCATTTTCTACATGAGGGACAGCAAGAATTCTGCGGCGCATGGTCTCGACTGGGCAGGGGCCGGTACCTTCACCTTCATGCTGACGCTCTTCACCTTCGCCGTGGTTGAAGCGCCGGTGCATGGATGGACGAGCTCGCTTGTCATGGGGCTCTTTGTGGCGAGCGCGCTGGTGCTGGTCCTTTTTGTCGTGATCGAGATGAAAGTCTTGAATCCGATGCTCGATCTCAGCCTGTTTCGCTATCCGCGCTTCGTGGGCGCGCAGCTCCTGCCGCTCGCGACCGCGTATTCCTATATTGCGCTGCTCGTTATTCTGCCGCTGCGTTTTATCGGGATTGAAGGGCTCAATGCGCTGGATGCCGGGATACTGATGCTTTATTTTTCAGCGCCGCTGCTCTTTGTCCCGTTCCTTTCGGCCATGCTGACCCGATTCATTCCGGTTGGCATTCTCTCGGGTCTGGGCATGCTCATCTCGGTCGCAGGGCTCTTTCTGCTCACCCAGGTGCCACTGGGAGATCATGGCATCCTGATGCGCGTGGACCTGCTTCTGATCGGCCTGGGTGCCGCCATTCCATGGGGCTTGATGGATAACCTCGCGGTCAGTGTTGTCCCTAGCGACAAAGCCGGGATGGCTGTCGGTATCTTCGGCGCGTTGCGGGTCTCGATTGATAGCACGGCCATGGCCATTGTGGGTTCATTGCTGGCGTTTTTCGCCCAGCAAACCCTGACCGACATCAGGCCCGATCAGAATCCGGATACCCTGGCATCGGGCGCGGCGCAACTTGCTGCCGGAACGCTGGCGAAAGCCGGATCGATCCTTTCGGGCTTCGATCATGCGCACCTTCTCCTCGCCTATGACCTTGCGTTCAAGAAGCTTCTCTGGGTCGCGATCATCCTGACCTTGGTGGCAGCCGTTCTGGTCTTTGCGCTGCTCGGGCGGGTTCGCTCCGACCACGGAGAAGTTGCAAAAGATGATGCAAAGGAGAACGAAGCGCGTCCCGTGGTATCTGTGCCGTTAGCAGAAGAGCAGGTTTAACGCAACAATGCCGGATCGATGCGGACCGAACGCGAACTGCTCAACCGCCAATGCGATAGCACCTGGCGGTTTCTTCCCCCTGATTAACCTGGCGCGTTGCGCGCTACACGACATGCGGCCAGGTCCCAAGCCGCGCATCCGACGCTCTTGAAGAAAATCGGGACATCGGGGCTGAGCTGACCTTGAATCGCTTGTGCCAAGGAACCGGCGCGGTTCCAGTCAAAGCCGGCCTGAATCAAGTCACCCGCCTCGTGCTTTGCACCCACCGGGTCATCAACAACCACGAAGCTGCCATCAACAACCTCTTTGCTGATTTCGACCGCGTCCGGAGTGAATGCACCTACGCCGATGACCAACCTACCGGCGCGAACCGCTTCGTTGTAGACAGGCTTCTTGCTCGTAGTCACGGTAACGACAACGTCGACGGACTTGGGAATATCACCTTGTAGCGCCTCGAGCCTTGGCGCGACCTCCTTTTGCCGCTCAACAAATCTTCGCGTGCTGTCGTCCGAAACGCCTTTGGCCAGGATTCGCGCGTCGGGGAAAAGTGTGGCGAAAGCTTCGACGTGATTCGACGCCTGTTTTCCCGTACCGATGACCAGGATTTCCTTGGGCGAACCATTCAGAAGCGTCATTGCGGCCAAGGCTGATACGGCCGCCGTGCGGCGTCCGGTGACGGTCGGGCCGTCAAGCACGAACAACATCTCGCCCGTGACCGGGTCGCACGCAATGACCTGTCCGTTGATGGTTGGCAAGTTGCGAGCAGTGTTGCCCGGACAGACATTCACCAGCTTATGAATCGCGATATCTTCCGCGCTCGACGGCATGGATAGCATCACGCCACCTCGCAAAGGAATGGAGAGTCGCTCCGGACTGACGATGTTGCCGGCGCCGTACTCGACGACGGTTCGCCGCAGCGTCTCTACGAGTGCGGTGTAGTCAAGCAATGAGGCAGTCTCAAGTGCATCGAAAGTCGTCTTGTCAGCGTTCATGCTGTTTCCACTGAGGTAGGAAGGGGGCGCCGCGGCGTACCGGAAAAGACCGTCAAGCCGGACATTTGGTGGATTGAATTTAAACCAATATTGGTATTGAATCAATCCATATAAATCGATAACAGGATAGATATGGATTATTTTTAAGACCAATAAACAGAGAGATCCGAGGGAAGACCCCTAAGACTGAGGCATTCGGCAAGTGGTCTTGATGACTTGCTCAAGTGGTATATTTGGAACCACCTTTCCCTTCGGCTTCGACCAAATATGGCTTCCGCACTAGCCGAGTTCTCTCGGAACTTCCGTCCGCTTCAGATTTACGAGCAGGTATCTGAAAAGATCCGGGCCGAAATCCGCGCGGGACGGTTTATGCCCGACGCGCGCCTGCCCTCGGAGCGCGAACTTGCATCACTTTTCGGAGTAGGGCGGCCGGCTGTACGAGAAGCAATCGGAGCCCTTCAGAACGAAGGGCTCGTCATCACACGCAGAAACTCGGGCACATACGTCGTGAGCAATGCGCCCGACGTCCTCGCCAGGAGCGTGGAGATCGCGCAAACACCGGATGGTCAACTGCAGTCCGACTACAGCCCCTCAGCGACACTGGACGTTCGTCTGATACTGGAGCCCGCAATAGCGCGCCGCGCTGCTGCAATTAGAAAGCGCGACAAGCTTGCAGAGCACTATCTGTCGCAGATGGAAACGCTCACGGACGTGTCCGACCCGGAACAACGCGCGCTGTGGAACAACAGCGATCGTCTTTTTCATCGGCAACTTGCCCAGATGACCGGCGACGCGTTGTTGGCAAGAATCGCAGATGAAATTGCGGAGACAATGGACCAGTCGTTGTGGAAGCGGATAAAGGACGATGGGATATTCGACCCGCAACGCATCCGTCTCTACGTCGCGGAACATCGGCTTATTTATGAGGCAATCATTACGGGCGATGCAGATGCGGCAGCGTTTTACGTCGAACAGCATATCCATCGTGTGAAGCGGGACATCACGCCAACGTAATTGCCAGGCCATGAGGCAATGAGGCAATCAGCCAATGAGGGCGGTTCTGCGGGTCACCGAACAAGATTTGCCCATTGCCACGCGATACAGCGTCAACCGGGTTACAGCGAAAATCGACTTGCAACTTGAATAGGTATCCTAGACCCGGAGGGCAACCCAGGTCACTCAACGCGTGCGCAGTGCCTGGCGAGAGTCAAGATAGACTCTCGCTCCGCCTTCTCCGCCGACGGCCTCAATACGCAAGGGGCCTGACGCGGAAACGACTTCGTCAAAAGCGGCTGCTTCCAGGCAGACAACCGGTACGTCGAGGTTGTAGAGTTCGGCCGCGACAATTGCACCAATCGAGATGATGAGGTCCCGTTCCCTGAGCACAATGCCTACTGGGCCCGTGCCATTGCGAATGGCTTCAGCGAGCACGCTGCTGCTCGAACTCGAGCCTTTTGCGTGGGCCATCACCATGATCTTGCTCGTGAGGCTATGGCCGACCAGCGGATGAGTGCGGTCGATAATCTCGCCCGCTTGCGAGTCGTAGCCTCCCCAGAAACTCAGGGGTTTGCCGAGCACAATCTTTTCAGCCTGCACGGCGCCTGCCACCAGTACGTCGCCGGTCAGAACCCGGCCGGCCGTTGCCGCTTTCGCGGAGCCCGAAACGACCTCGGAATTGTTAGTCATTGAAACGTACCTTCCCGTCAAAAGCCGATTGCACGCATTCGTTCATGCTGCCGTACGCCACGGTCACGCCAATGTTCGCCGGCGCGTACGACGCCCATTTTCCTGAGTTGGTCATCACGAGCCCGGTCAGTTTCTTCATGACGGGCGTGATGTAGGTGCAGGTATCGACAACAATCTGAATGCCTCGCTCTTCGAACTTGCGCGCAAGACCCAGCTCATCCAGTTGCCAGAGAATGAAGCGGCTTGTATTCACGTAGAAATCTGTCTTGGGCTGACCCTCGAACCGGTCGAGGATGTCCGCCAGCCGCTGAAACTCTGACACCGAGAAGTGAGGCGTACCCAGCGAGACCGCGACCAGTTCGTCGCCTTCGCGGCCGCTGTTCAGACTCCGCCTGATTTCGTTGAGCTCGGAAAGGGAGACGTCGACTGTCTTCAAAGGGGTATGTCCCTGCAGCGCGGCTGCAAGCGTCGGCGCTTCGGGTGTAATGCCCACAGCGTGAAAGAGCGCAACCGCGCCGCTGGACGCTGCCGCGGCGCCCAACGCCTTGAGTTCGTCTTCGCTTGTGTCGCCCGGCAGGCCAACCAGCACAGGAACGATCGCACCGGCAAGCTTGCCCACCAGAAGCCCGAGCGCCGCGAAGTAGATGTCGCGTGACGGCCAGCTTGCAAAGTCCTCGACGTTGAAAACAATCTGACCCGCGCGGTTTGCCTCAACGTGCAGCCCCGCATAGGGCGCGCGTCCTGTGATGGCTGCCGCCAGATCAAGAAAATCGCCATAGCGGCTGGTTCGTGCTCCGAGAACCGAGTTCGCGAAGACAATCGCATTGGATTCGGCCCAGGCGATTTGTTCTCCCTTTGCAGGCCTGTTCTTCAACTGGTACGGCGCGCAGGTGAAGCTCGACTCGCAGCCCAGCTCAATATGAGCATCCATCAGCCTCTGCGCATCTCGCTGAATCGAGCGGTCACCGTGATAAAGCTCAGGATGAATCAAATCGAGTGAGCCGACGTTCAGGGTGGTAGGCACCGCCACCCTGGCTCCCGCTGCGACGAACAGTTCGACGAAGTCGAGGCTGGTTTGTCCGTGGTAAAGACAGCCATCGATATGCGCCGAGGTGATGTCAATCAGATGCGGCGCGGACATGACGTCAGCGGTGCGGGTAACTATTCGCATCGCCCGTGCCGCTCCCTGCCCAAGCTCGCCATTCAACATCGCCTTATCGCGCTCGCTTAACTGCAACATCGGGTGTTCCTCATAAGTCGCAATGGGACTTCGTGCCGAAGCATCTGGGCGCAAATGTACAACTGGAACGAAAAACTGTCCATACTGGTAATTATAAAACCCAATTCTTTAGGGTTGCACGGCGCCATTGCAAGAGCAGCAGGCCTCCAGCGTACTTCATTGGCTTCAATGCACACCAATCGAGGGCATCTGGGGCGGTTCGCCTCAGATGGGCGTGTGGGCGGCCGCGAGTAGTTTGCAGCATCCAATCAAAAACGCTTTCGTCCTGGGGTATACCCTGACAAAGAAGTGGTTCTTAAATATATCCAATAATTTTGAGATTTGGTACGCTGTGGTTCGTGAAAGGCGCAGAATCGCAGCTAAAGCGGCACGCCATCGCATCTTCTGCCCGAAAATCAACCACCGAACAGGTAGCCTGGTTGCTGCGGCACCCAATCGGATCGCGGCCTGAGTAGACCAACCGGAGAGTTCTGCGTGAACACCACCAAAACGACCGCCAACATGGCGATGGCCGTCGGCAAGGCCGACAAGGGTAAAGCCGTCGCCGCCACGGTAATCGGCACAGCGCTGGAGGTTTTTGACTTCTCCAGCTACAGCTTCTTCTCGGTGACTATCGGGAAGCTGTTTTTCCCGACTCACGACCCGGTGCTCTCGCTGTTGCTCGCGGCGCTTACATTCGGCGTCGGCTTCTTCATACGGCCGCTTGGCGGCATTGTCCTGGGTATCTATGGCGACCGGGTTGGCCGCAAGCAAGCCCTGTCCCTCTCGATCATGCTGATGGCACTCGGAATTGCCATCGTGGCATGCGCGCCTACGTACCAGCAGATTGGCGTCGGCGCCACGGTCCTGCTTGTGGTGGGGCGCCTTATCCAGGGCTTCGCGCATGGCGGCGAAATGGGCACGGCCGCAACGTTTCTCTCCGAGTATGCTCCCGCAAACTCTCGCGGCCTCTACGCCAGCTATATCCAGTCGAGCATTGGTTTTGCCGTGCTTGCCGGGGCTGGCGTCGGCGTTTTCATTTCTTCCGAACTGAGCCAGGAAGCGCTGGAATCCTGGGGCTGGCGCATCCCCTTCGCGCTGGGTCTCCTGATCGGACCGGTCGGCTGGTTCATCCGTCGCGGGCTCGACGAGACGCCAACCTTCAAGCACACGGCCAAGTCGAACACGCCGCTGCGTGAGGTGATCCGCGATTATCCGCGGCAAACATTCTCGACCATCTCGCTCGTCATCCTGTGGACCGTGTGCACCTATGTGCTGCTGTATTACATGCCGACTTTCGTCGTGAAGTCACTGGGATTGCCACAGGGTCTCGGCTTCCGGGCAGGGCTCATTGGCGGGGCGGTCATCCTGGTTGCATCGCCCATGTTCGGGTGGCTGTCGGATCGCATCGGACGCCGGTTTATTGTTGCAAGTTCGGCACTGCTGATTGGTGTGCTCGCGTTTCCGATGTTCGCCTACATTGTCCGCAGTCCGTCGCTGACCTCGCTCGTTCTCTTCCAACTCGTTTTTGGCGTGCTCATCTCGGCATACACGGCGCCGATTCTCGCTGTCTTCGCCGAGATGTTTCCAAGCCGCGTGCGCTCTACCGGACTCTCGCTCGCTTACAACGTCGCAGTGACAATCTTTGGCGGCTTTGCGACGTTTGTCATCACGCTTCTTATCGCCTGGTCGGGCAGCAAGTTGGCGCCGGCCGGATATGTCGCCTTCGCGGCATTGCTGAGCTTCCTTGGCGCGGTGGTCTACCCCAAACCCGTGGACGACTTCTGACACCACTTGGGCCGCGCGCGGCCACACAGATTCTCGCAGCGTGAAAACCCGTCGGGGCCGGAATTTTCGGCTTCGACGTTTCGCATTTTTAGAAGAGGAAACGATGCTTACACTTTTGAAGAACGGCCGGATTGTCGACGTCAACCATAACGAAGACGACCAGCTTTACGATGTCCTGATCGAGGACGGGGTTATCCGGGAGGTCGCGGCAAATATCAAGGTCGACTCGGACGCGACCGTCCTGGACATCAAGGGCAAGACCTTGATGCCGGGACTGATTGATTGCCATGTCCACGTCATGGCGAGCATGGCCAATCTTGGAACGAATGCGAAGCTTCCCAACGCGTTCGCGTTGTTCCGCGCCATACCCATTCTGCGGGGAATGCTGGAGCGAGGCTTCACAAGCGTTCGCGATGCGGGCGGCGCGGATTACGCGCTTGCCCAGGCGGTGGAAACCGGGCTTGCTGAAGGCCCGCGTCTTTTCACGTCGGGAAAGGCGCTCTCCCAGACCGGCGGTCACGCGGACTTTCGTGTCAGGCTCGATCATGGCCCCGACAACTGTCCCTGTTCGCAGTACTACGGTGCGATCGGTCGCATTGTGGATGGGGTAGACGACATCCGCCGGGCGATCCGGCAAGAAATCCGTCAAGGCGCAACGCAAATCAAAATCATGGCGTCGGGCGGCGTTTCGTCTCCGAATGACCCGATCGGCAATCTGCAATTCTCCGAGGACGAGATTCGCGCCGCCGTCGCGGAGGCTCGTCAACACCAGACCTACGTCATGGCGCATGCGTACACGGCCCAGGCAATCAAGCGCGCTGTCGAACTCGGCGTTCGCACGATCGAGCACGGCAACCTCGTCGACGACGATGCTGCCAGCGTGATGGCGGAACGAGGCGCCTTCGTCGTGCCGACCTTGATTACCTACGAGGCCTGCAGAACCGATGGCGCCGAAGCTGGTTTTCCGCCGGACTCTCTTGTGAAGAACGCCGCAGTGCTGCAAAAGGGCCTGGACTCGCTGGAAATCTATAAGCGCCACAAGGTCAGGATGGCGTACGGCTCCGACCTGCTGGGTTCGATGCATCAACGCCAGAGCGAAGAGCTCATGCTGCGTACACGCGCATTTTCCGCCTACGAAGTGATCTGCCAGGCGACGTCTGTAGCGGCAGAAGTCCTGAACAAGACGGGCGAACTGGGCGTAGTGGCCGCTGGTGCCATCGCCGACCTGCTGGTGGTGGATGGTGATCCGTTGAAGAACATGGGCCTCCTGGGTGAGCAAGGGCGCCATCTGGACCTCATCATGAAGCAGGGCCAGATTTTCAAGAACCGCCTTGCTGCCTGAAATTTCAAGGCCAAACCTCCTGAGCCGCAGCCCAATGAGCGAACGCCTGGCGCGATCGTCCGGCTGCGAGCGACGGAGGGCCAAGGGAAATCCCGGGTAACAGGGTACGGCGCAAGTTGCATACAATAAATTAACAAACCGCCGTTTAAGTCGCGTAATCCCTGTTGACGAACTAATTTTGCATACAACCGAGCTGATCCCATCCGTTGGCAAGTCCGCGGACGACGTCTATTCAGCGATCAAGCAAGCGATCGGCGAGACGCGTTACGCGCCCGGTGAGTACCTCCGAGAGGAACAACTCGCGCGTGGGCTGGGCGTGAGCCGCACACCCGTGCGTGAGGCCTTCCGCCGCCTCGGCGCGGAAGGCTGGCTCGAGGTCAAACCCAATCACGGCGTACGCGTCAGAAGCTGGTCCATCCGCGATGTCGAGGAGATCTTCGAGGCTCGGATGCTCATCGAGCCTTATCTGGCTGGGCGTGCCGCGACAGGAATCGCCGCTCCGGAGCTACTGACCCTTCGCGGGTTGGCGGACGAAATGCTCGAGATCGCGAAGAATCCGGTCACGCCTGAATGCGCGGATCGATGGTTCGCAGCCAACCGGCGCTTCCACGACATCATCAGCGGGGCAGCGGGAAACCAGCGCCTCGATCAGTCGCTCAGGTCCATGAAGGACGTGCCGCTCATCAAGTGGACGTTCAATATCTACAGCGACGACGACCGGGCGCGCAGCGCGCGCCAGCACGTCGAGATTGTCGAGGCGTTGGAAAGCCGTGACGCCGTATGGGCCGAAGCCGTCATGACATGCCACATTCGCGCCGCGCAGAAATCGGTAGTCGAGAAATTCAGGCAGGAGCCCAGCCAGCCCTGAAGCCGTTTCGGGAATAACCCGGAAATCAGCCGCAAAGAGAAGACCATCGGAGACAGAACATGTTGAGCACCGTACATGCCGGCGCACGGCTGGACCGATTACCCACCTCCCGTTTTCATCGGCGGATTCTCTGGCTGATCGGTGGCGGCATGTTCCTGGACTCCTTCGATATCTATCTCGCCGGCGGCGTGCTGGGAGCGCTCTCGCGCAGCGGCTGGTCCACGATGCAACTCAACGCCGCGTTCCTGTCGTCCACCTTTGTCGGGATGCTGATCGGCGCATTCACAGCCGGCATTCTTGGCGACGCCAAAGGTCGTAAGTTCACCTATCAGTTCAACCTGGCCATCTTCGGGCTGGCTTCCATCGCCGGTGCGCTCGCACCCAGCATGAACTGGCTGATCGTCTGCCGCTTTTTCATGGGACTTGGGCTGGGGGCCGAGATCGTTGTCGGCTACGGGTCGATCGGTGAGTTTATACCGCCGGCCGTGCGGGGAAAGTGGTCCGCCTATCTGTCGCTGATCACCAATTCCGCGCTGTTCTTTTCGACCTTCCTGGGATACCTGATCATTCCGGCAATCGGCTGGCGGGCGATGTTCGCCATTGTCGGCGCGGGAGCGCTCGTCATTTGGGTCGTGCGGAAAAAGATGCCCGAATCGCCGCGCTGGCTGGAATCGAAAGGCAGATTCGCGGAAGCTGAAGCGATTCTTGCGGGCATCGAGGGAGAGACAGCACAGGGCCGCGCGTTACCGCCGGTTGTCGATGCGCCGCCCGTGGTGGCGCGCGTCACCAGTCTAGGCAGCCTGTTCAGGCGTTCCCTGATCCGCAGGACACTGCTGTCGATTTGCGTCCAGGTGGGAGTCAATGTGGTGATCTACGGTTTCATTGTCTGGGTGCCCACGTTTCTCATCAAACAGGGACTGGGCATGGCGTCGTCGCTGGGCTATACGACGTTGATGTCGCTGGGCGGACCTGCCGGTGCGCTGGTGGGCGTGCTGATTGCCGACAAGGTTGGGCGCAAGAACGGGCTGATTGGCGTTGCGTTGATTGCCGCGATTGTCGGATGGCTCTACGGCCACTCATCGAGCGTCGAAATGGCCACGCTCCTCGGCTTCGCGCTTTTCACGCTGACGTACCTGATGGTCGCCCTTGGGATCGCCACTTACATACCCGAATTGTTCGCCACGGAAAACCGCATGCGCGCCACGGGCATCGCGGGCTCGGCCGGACGTCTCGCCGGCATAGCGGCACCGCAGATTGTCGTGCTGATGTACGCCAGCGGGGGAATCAAAGATGTGCTCTGGGTCATTATCGGCACATTGCTGGTCATGGCCGCCGTGCTGGCCTTGTTCGGCGTTGAAACGAACCAGCGCTCGCTCGAAGAAATTTCACAGCAGGAAGACGAAGCTGTTCCCGCTCCGCTGACGGGGCACGAAGTCCCGCGCGAGCAACACCGCTAACCCTGGAAGATCGATCATGACAAGCAACATGAAAAGACGTGCCCTGAAAGACAAGCTCTCCGCCAACGATATTGTGGTGGCGCCGGGTGTATTCGACATGATCTCCGTGCGGCTCGCCGACACGATGAACTTCGATTGCCTGTATATGACGGGCTTTGGAACGGTTGCTTCTTATCTCGGCGTACCGGATGCGGGCATTGCAACCTACACGGACATGCTTAACCGGGTGACCGCGTTTTGTGCCGCGAGCAACACACCGGTCATCTGCGACGGCGACACCGGTTATGGGGGACTGCTAAACGTTGCCACCACCGTCCGCGGGTATGAACATGCCGGCGCCGCCGGGATCCAGCTGGAGGATCAGGAGTTTCCAAAAAAGTGCGGCCATACGCCCGGCAGACGCGTGATCGCCGCCGAAGACATGGTCAAGAAGATCCAGGTGGCAACAGAGGCGCGCCAGGATCCCGATTTCCAGATTGTCGCCCGGACCGACGCGCGTACATCGTTAGGACTCGATGAAGCCTTGCGTCGCGGGGAAGCCTATGTGAAAGCGGGCGCCGATGTGCTGTTTATAGAGTCACCGGAAAGCGTCGAGGAACTGGAGCGAATCGGGAAGTCGTTTGACGTTCCGTTGCTCGTGAATATTGTTGAAGGTGGCCGCACGCCGCAATTGACACCCGCGGAACTCCAGGCACTCGGCTTTTCAATCGCCATATATCCCGCGTCCGGCTTTCTCGCGGTCGCAAAGGCGCTCGAGCGTGTCTACGACGAGATCAAGGCGCTCAAAGGGACCATCCCCTCGCAGGCGGACATGTATTCGTTCGCAAAAATGTGCGACCTGATGGGATTCCCGGCAGTGTGGGATTTCGATAAGAAGTACGCGGAGTAAAGAGAGGAGGGAGGGGAGGGGGAAATAGCTGGCTGGCAATCTCACTTACTGCGAAATAACTGACGAGAGGTCCGGTTGAACCCTCTCTCCACCTTAAAAAACCAATATGCCGTGTCGACGGCCCGGTACGAGCATTTCCACTCCCCAGATTTTTCTGGCCGTCCGCCCAAGTTGTCTAAACCCTTTGTCAGGCGCCAGTACGAGAATCGTTGAACTACAGGCAACATTGGCGCTGCATCAAAGGCGATGCCTTACCCGTGAATCGAATATCAATATGATCTTCTGAGATAAGCATCGTCAGGGCGGCTCGCTATATCCATTCGAATATTTCCAATCGATGAATCGGTGGGCGGGTTCGGATTTTTGAACTCCCATATCCCACTATATAAAACGAAAATATTTCCGATTCAAACGGTGGCAGGTAAGGATGATTCATTCATCCGAGAGGCATATATATGTCAACCATGATGATGATGGAACCAGTTTGCTTTGAATTGGGGACGGGTTAATCAATGCCTATATTCAAATTGATCTATAGGCGCAAATCAGTCAATAGGTAATATTAAATTGACACAAGATCTTTTGCGTAAGGTTTGTAATATATATCAAAAAAATGACGAAGTATTTATAGGCTGTAATTGAATCATAGCAGGGTATTACAGTTTTATAACATCAGATTTAAGAGAATAAAATTCTACATTTTGACTAGTCAGACGAAATACATCTGTCTGTTTATTTCAATTTGTTACAACTTTACATTCCCTGTTCACATTCATTCGAATTCCGTATGTGCATAATCCGGGCGTCGTCGAGTTAATCGCCGGCTTGATGCACATGTACTAATATCTTCACGATTGGTGTGGCAACTCTGTAGCAATTCTTGTAGTAATTCTGTAAGAAAACATTAAATCGACGTTGCTCAGGCGAACGGCGGAGAGCCTTTGTTCGCGGAAAACCTTTATCCAGGAGAAGTCATGATCTCAATGAAATCGGCTAGAAAACTTCGTCGCCAACGGGGCCAGGGGATGACGGAATACATCATTATTGTCGCGTTGATCGCGGTATCGGCTATTGGTGTCTATGCGGCGTTTGGCCAGACAATCCGCAATCAAACTGCTGGTCTGGCACTTGAAATGGCGGGTGATTCGAATTCGAAGAACGCCATCACGAACGCCGATACGTCGGCTCAGACGGCCAGCTCGAAAGGCAATACAGCCAAGACCCTGAAGAACTACAACGCCGGCAATACGGGCAATTGACCCGGATTATCGCGCCGATGAAACCATTCGCGAAAGAGCGTCGAATCCGTCTTGGCCGGCAGCGTGGCCAGGCGATCCCGTTCGCGCTGGTTTTCCTCGTCGTAGGGGCTGCTTCGCTTTATCTCGCGTTCAATTCATCGCAATTGACGTACGCCAAAACGAAGCTGCAGGACACGGCCGACGCTGCTGCGTACAGCGTCGGCATCCTTCAGGCCCGCGATTTGAATTTCGCCGCTTATACCAACCGCGCAATGGTCGCCAACCAGGTTGCCGCAGCGCAGTTCATCAGCCTCAAATCGTGGATCGACGAGGCCAGCATGACCTACAAGAACGATCACTGGTACGACACGTTTATTGAAGACACAGCTGCGGTCTCGCTTCCCTGGACGGCGCCAAAGAAGCTTGGCTATCCGATCCTGCTCGCGGCAAAACGCGTGATCGACTCGACAGCGCCCCTCGTGACCAAGGGTCTTGACGGGCTGAACAAGATTCTCAGCGCCGAGCAACAGGTGTACCACGATTCTATTGTGGTGCAGATCCCGCTGGTGGCCGATGAAATCGCCACCGCTAACGAACCGAACACGCACGCGACCAAGACGTACTTCGCCACACGTGGGGCACTCGCGCTCGCGTCGTCGCTGAAATTCGCCTCGCGCGTCACGCCCGCCGGAAAATCGGGCGAGGATCGATTCGCCGACGTCGTGACCGACAAGACCACGCTGGATGGTTTCGTTCAGGCGCGCGAGGGACTGCGTGACCCGTTTGTCGCGAGCACCATCGAAGAGTGCCCTGGATTCAGTTTCATTGCCGCGGCGCATTCGCACCGGGGCGGCACGCAGCTTCGCCCGGACAAAAGCGGTTGGGAAGGGCTCGATGCCACCGACGTGGACGGCGGCTGGATCTGCTACTTCGAGATCGGTGCGGTGGGCTGGGCCATCATCGACAAAGCCGGTTACGGCGGCGCGGCGAACGGCCCGGGCGGCAGCTATTCCGGCACGCAAGGGTACGGCGGATTCAGCAACTACGACAGTGCGCTGACTAGCGGCCTGACCGAGATCGCGGCTCGCTATCAGTACGGAGTCGGCCCGGGCAGGTCGATGTCGCGCGGCGGCGGACTGCAACCTTACCTCGAACTCGCACGCCAAAGCACGCCCGCCGACGGTACCGACTTCAACCGCGCTCCGGCGATTGCCGTGGAGGTGCAGCGCGGTTCGTCCTCAGTGAGCACGACTGATCGCATTGGCGTAGGCACCGGCGACCTGCAGGCCAGCGACGGCACCGCACAGAACCAGATGCGCGCCATCGCGAGCGCGAGCGCGTACTTCATTCGGCCGGACGACCCGAGGTCGGGAGTCGCCGGCGCGCTGAGCAGCGTCGCCGCCTGGCATCGCGGCGACAACAAATGGGAATACCCGAGCCTTTTCAACCCGTATTGGCAGTCGTCACTGGTACCGACCAGCCTGGTTGCAATCGAGGCGGCAGACGCAGCCCAGGCGGCGGGTGCACCGTGAACCGGACTACGTTCCCCCGTGCTCGCCGGGCATCGCGGCCGCTGCGTTCGCCGCGAGCGTCGCAGTCGGGTCAGGCGCTCGCCGAGATGATCGTGATCACTGGCGGGGTATTGATTGTCGCGTACATATCGTTAGGCATGCTGGGCAATCTGAACGATGCCCGGGACCGGTCACTGACGGCGTCGCGTTACGCGTCGTGGGAGCGCAGCGTGTGGTTCGACGACAGCCACTGGACGGCAAACTATGGCAGCGCGGTGAGCAAAAGCGACCAGCAGATCCGCAGCGAAGTCGCGCAGCGGGTGCTCGGCCACAACACGCTCGTCGCAGCCACGGATTCGAGCCGCAATGCGCTGCCGACGTCCGCCGTTCCCATGTGGACCGACGTGGCCGGCAAGTCGCTTCTCGGGCAATACGGCGACCTGAATGTCAGCCACGTGGCGGCGAACACCGGGACTATCGCCGATAAATCCATGGCCGCACTCGACACGCTGAGCGGCGTGGGCGCAGGAGTGGACCTCTCGTTCAAGAACCAGGAAACGGCAAGTGTTTCGCTGCATCTCGCGTACAACAACCCGTCGCTTACAGCCCTGTGGCCATCATGGAACGGGTTGACCTTCAGCGACCACGGTTCGATCCTGACCAACGCCTGGACACCCGACGGCAACGTCAAGACCCGCGCAATGGTCGCAAACGCGGTCCCGACCGCGAAGGGGTCCCTGATCGGATTGGCGCTCGATGGTCTCGCGCCGTTCGCGCCGGACATCACGTCGCTCGACCTGGGCCGCATCCAGCCCGACGTCGTGCCGGCAGACCGTCTGGGAACGAAATGATGCGACATCTTTATCAATGGCGACTTGAATGGCGCTTTCAATGGCGGCTTGCGCTGCTTGCCGCGATGCTGCTCAACGCGATGCCGGCGTTCGCCGATGAGGCCTGCGGCAAGATTCCGGTGACGCCTGAAAAAGCCGAGTGGCTCGGCCGGGATCTCGTCATCAACGGCATGCAGACGGACGCCGCGATGATGACCTTCGATGCATCCACCGACACCATTTCCAGCCAGTTCCGCGCGTTTTGGCAGAAGGAGGGCGCAGCGGCGCGCGCGATCGATACGGGTCATGAACTGCTGCTGAGCGCTATCGACAAGACGTGCAGCTATACGCTCAACGTACCTGTGCACGCCAATTCACCGGTGACCGGATTGTTCAGCGCGGCGCGCCTGAGCAACGACACGCCTGCGCTGCCGCGAGCGTTGCAGCCGTCCGCGTACCCGCTGCCGGAAGGCGAGACCGTGCTGGACATGGTGAGTCACGACTCAGGCTCTGACGCCCGCACCGTACAAATGAAACTGCACGACAGTTCGCCCGAGCGCGCCGCCCAGTCCTACGCGCAGCGGCTGGTTCAACAAGGTTGGCGCGAAGTCGTGCAGGGGTCTGCCATGCAACCACGCAGCGCCGCCGCAAGCGGTTATGCGCTTGCGATGCAGAAGGGCGGCTTGCGCATGGATGCTGCCTTCTCGCGGCAGGATGGCTCGACAACGGCGGTGATCAATGTCTCGGCGCACAGTTAAGCCTCGCACACGCCACGCATCGCGCCGGTCGCAGCGCGGCCAGGCCTATGCCGAGTACGTGGTCATTGTGCTGCTCGTGGTTGTAGTGCTGATCGCGGGCAGGAGTTCGGTGATGGCGCAATTGCTCGCCGCGTTCAAATCGTTTTACGGAGCGTATTCCTACGCTCTTTCCTTGCCGTAAGCGCCTGCGAGGCGCTAATCGAATAAAACTGACAAGACCAAACTCATGTTCAAACGGATCAAAACGCAGGCCTTGGTGAACAACCCGTGGGTGTTGTTCGGTATTGCATTGATTGCCGCCGCGTTGCTCACATGGTGGATCTACCAGTTCCTTTCCGGCCGGGAGGCGGCAATGCGCGAGTCGCTGCTCCAGTCCATGAACGCGCAGAAGCAGGTCTCGGTGGTCGTGCCGCGCACGGACCTCAAGGCCGGTGCGGTGATCAACTCGGACCAGTTTGCCGCTCGCGACGTCCCCACCGACTTCGTGTACGACGATACGATCCGGGCGAGCGAGTTCGATTCATTAGCTAACCTGACCATCGTTCGGCCAGTCGCGCGCGGGACGCCGCTGCGGCGCGCGGACATCTCGGCCATGCAGGCACGCGATTTCAGCGACATGCTGACGGCAGGCCACCGCGCGTTGACCATTGACATCGACACGACGAATTCCGCTGACAACATGTTGAAGCCGGGCAACCACATTGACCTGTTCCTGATTGCGAACCAGCCGGGCGACAAGAGCACGAGCAACGACAACGACAGCAGTAGTCAGGGACAGACGGCCCACCTGCTGCTCTCGGACCTGAGCGTGCTCGCCACCGGCCAGGACGTGCGGCCGCGGGACTACGGAGAAGCGATGTCGCAGCAGGACGGCGACGGTTCGCAGCAACGCGGCGGCTACGACAGCCTCACGCTGCAAGTCACGCCTGAACAGGCCGGGAAGATTGCGCTGGCCCAGAAGGTGGGCAGCCTGCGCGCCGTGCTGCGCAATCGTGCGGACACCCTCAAGACACCCGATGTCACCGTCATGGAGGCTTCGCTGTTCGATGAAAACGCGGCTAACGGGGGCGTGCAGTACATCGTCGGCGGCAGCAAGAACGCGGAGGTGTCGATGCGGCCGGATCTTGGCGCGGCGATCCACGCCGTTGCCGTCAATACGCCGGCAGCCAAAACCGCACAGCCGCAGACGGCGGCGCTGAGCGACGCCCAGACGCGAGCGCTGGCACAGATTTCGAACGCGATGGCGGGGCACCACGCGCAGTAATTGCCGCGCGACGCCGTGCCTTGCCGCTGACCCTGCATGACCTTGCCCGGGTTCTCACCTGGACCGATTTAAAACAAATAAGTCAGAACATGAAAATCAAAAGCAGACGCTGCGCATTGATTCGACCCGATACCCGCGTTCGCGGCATGCTCCGTACAGCGAGGTTGTCGTGTGGACTGGCCGCGACGGCGCTGGCCCTGCATTCTCATGCAGCGACGAGCGCGCAGTCGCCGGCGGCGGCATCGTCGTCTTCATCGGCAGGTCCTGCTGCCGTCCCCGCAGTCGCGAGCGGCGCGGCGCTCAGCACGGTGGCGGCCAATCCTGCGATTCCCGCGACTCCTGCGAGCGCGGCGTCGGGCGTCGTGTCGCCAGTTCGTGTCCGTCGCAGCAGGCCGCGCGTGGTCGTGTCAGCGCCCGTTGACGAGGACGTCGTGGTCGACACAAACGTGGACACGGGTCCCGCCACCACGTACATGTTCAAGGGCGAGGTGAAGGTCATTCCCATTGCGGGTAAGGTCAAGCGCGTGGCCGTGGGCAATGGCGACCTGGTCAATGCTTCCGTGGTCGATCACCAGTTGCTGCTGCTCGCACAGGCGCCCGGCGAAACCTCGCTGGTTGTCTGGAACGACTCGGGCATCGTGCTGCGCACCAAGCTTACGGTGTCCGCGAACGATCGGGTGACCACGCTCGCACGGCTGCAGCGCTCGCTTGGCTTCGTGCAGGACCTGACTATCGATGCAAGCGGGGGCCGCTTCGTGGTTCGTGGCAAGGTGCACCCCGAGCAACACGACCTGATACAGAACGCCTTGGATGGCATGACCGATGTCGTCAACCTGATCGAGACCGACGACGGTTCGTCGCTGAAAAAAACCGTTCACTTCAAGCTTGAAATCGTCGAGATCTCGAAGACGGCCGAACGCAATCTTGGCATTGCGTGGGACCAGCAGATCAACGGACCGCAAGCGTCGCTCGCGGGTAACGCCGTGCGCACAGGACGCTACCGGCCGTTTCCCGACACCGGCACCGCCAGCTTCGACAACGCGCCCAGTCAAGCCGGCGGCTCTGTGGGCGGCGCGTTCCTGGGGCTCGCGACCACCATCACCTCGAAGATCAACATTCTTGCCAACGACGGCGACGCCTACATCCTGGCCGAGCCCGAACTCAATACGCGCAGCGGCGGCAAGGCCACCTTCCTCTCCGGCGGCGAGGTCCCGATCCCGGTCTCGGCCGGCTTTGGCGCGCAGGACGTGATCTACAAGGAGTACGGCATCCGGCTCGAGGTCGCGCCAAATGTAGACGCAAGCAATGTGATTTCAACAGACTTCTTCACGGAGATCAGCCAGATCGACCCGCAGCTTCAGGTGCAGGGGTATCCGGCGTTTCTCACGCGGCGCACGACGTCGCAGTTGTCGCTGCGCCCCGGTGAGACCCTGGCGATTGCCGGCCTGGTGAATGCGGATGCGTCGAATGCCATCGACAAGGTGCCGGGTCTTGGCGACATCCCGATTCTCGGCCACCTCTTCAAGTCGACGGATTTTCGCAACAACAAGAGCGACCTCGTGGTCTTCGTCACGCCTTACATCATGGATACCGGTACGGCCCAGAACGCGGACCTGCTGAATCGCGCGTCTGACATCAATGCGGATTACACGCAGGAATTCGGCAATCCGAGTCCGCTGCCGGAAGCCAACGAGCGGCGTAGCGACGCCTTGAAGCGTGAGGAAGAAGACGCCCAGCCGCGGGACACAAGGAGCGCCAATCCGTTCCCGGGCAGTGGTCATTGAATCAATACTTTTGGGTGGGAGCGAGCGCGTGGTGAATAACGTCAAGACAGTGCAGGTGTCCGTGCGCGGTCGCAACGGCCAGTCGCAGGCGTTCACCGTGACTTCGCGCGGCACGATCGGCAAGGGTGCGGATTGCGACATCGTGCTGAAGGGCATGCTGATCGGCAAGGTGCAAGCGAGCATCGAACAGCGCAAGGATCATTGGTATCTGGAGGACAAGGGCGGGCTCGCGTCCACGCTCGTCAACGGCAATCCAGTGACGCAGTATGGGCCGTTGACCGAAACCGACGTCATCGAAATTGGTTCGTTCACGCTGACGGTGTCGGGTGACATACCGGCCACCGGCCCGGGCGATGCATCTTCCGCAGCCTTGGTGCAAGCGTTCGAGACAGCACCAGCGGAGCGGCTCGCGTCCATCGGTCAGGAGGCGGTCGCCGAGGTCGCGCTGACGGTAGCGGAAGCCGCGAATGAAGCGCGGCACCGCATTGCGGTGGCAGGTAGCGCACCGGCCCAGCACGGCGCGATATCCGGGCGTCTCGTGGAAGCGGGGGCGCCCGCCATGCCGCGGCCGCACACGCTGGTCTCCCATGGCGCTTCCACGATCATGCCGACGGCCGCCGTGGTGGTCAGCGAACCAGCAGTCGAACCAGCCGGCGCACACGCGTCTGCGGACGCGCCGCACGCGTTGTCGGCGATCAACACGCCCGCGGGCATCGAGCTGCGCAAGACGGCGCACAGCCGCCTGATCGCGGCCATGGACCTGCGCCGCGTCAACGTGGCGAGCATGAGCGAGCAGGAGTTGTCCGATACCGTTGGCGGCCTGCTGCGCGGGGTTCTGGCCGGCGACCCGGTGTTCGAATCGTCGGGCATTTCCGCCGACGATCTGTTCAAGAGCGTGTTCGACGAAGTCATTGGACTCGGTCCGCTGGAATCGCTTCTCGCCGACGATTCGATCACCGAGATCATGGTGAACCGGTACAACGAAATCTTTATCGAGCGAGCGGGGCAACTGTCGCGCTCGGACACCTTCTTTACCGACGACAAGGCGGTCATGGGTGCGATCGAGCGGATCGTGGCGCCGCTGGGACGCCGGATAGATGAAAGCTCGCCCATGGTCGATGCGCGCCTGAAAGACGGCTCGCGGGTCAATGCCGTGGTGCCGCCGCTCGCGTTGAAAGGCCCGAACATCACGATCCGGAAGTTCTCGCGGCGCAAACTCCAGAGCGAGGATCTGGTCCGCTTCGGATCGTTGTCGCAACAGATGGCGGACTTCCTGAAGGTCGCGGTCGAACTGCGGGCGAACATCGTGATCTCGGGTGGCACCGGATCGGGCAAGACGACGCTGCTCAACGTGCTGTCGAACTTCATTCCCGACCACGAACGCATTGTGACGGTCGAGGACGCGGCTGAACTGCAACTATCGCAAGGCAACCTGGTGTCGCTCGAAGCGCGCCCCGCGAATGCCGAAGGCCGGGGCGCGGTGTCGATCCGTGACCTTGTCAAGAACACCTTGCGCATGCGGCCGGACCGCATTGTCGTAGGCGAGTGCCGCGGCGGCGAGGCGCTCGACATGCTGCAGGCAATGAACACCGGGCATGACGGCTCGCTCACCACGGCGCATGCGAATTCGCCGCGGGACTGTCTTTCGCGTCTCGAGGTGATGACGCTGATGGCCGGGCTCGACCTGCCGATCACGGCGATCCGGGAGCAGGTGGTGTCCGCGGTTCACCTGATCGTGCAGCAGACCCGTTTCTCGTGCGGGTCGCGCCGCGTCACGCACATTACGGAGGTGAGCGGCATAGAAGCGGGCACGGTGCAGTTGCAGGACATCTTCGTGTTCAAGCAGACGGGTTATGGAGAAGACGGGCGCATTCGAGGCGAGTTCCGGTCGACGGGATATGTGCCGGACTTCTACCAGGACCTGATCAGGCGCGGCATTGGCGTGGATACGTCCATCTTTTCAACCTGACGCGCAGGAATCCGATATGAACACCGTCGTTGTACTGATCTCGTCGTTTTTTGTTCTTTCCCTAATCTCATGGGTCGTGGTCTTCCAGGGTAAGGCATGGTTCGTGCGCCGCTCGGAACGTGTCTCCGACGAAGTCGGGTCGAACCTTGCCGACCTGTTCATCTTTGTCAGTACGCAGCGTGTGGCAGGCCTGAGCGCGCTCGCTGTCCTGGTCATTCCGCTGATCGTGTTTCTCGTCAGCCAGAATCCCGTTCTCACTGCGGTGGCCGTGCCGCTGAGCTTGCTTGCGCCTCGCATTGCCGTGAAGCGCATGCAGAACAAGCGTCTGATCCAGATCGAGAAACAGCTCCCGGATGCATTGCTGATGATCTCGAGCGCGCTACGCGCCGGGGCGAGTTTTCCGGTCGCGCTCGAAAGCGCCGCGCAGGAAGCGCGTCCGCCGATTGCCCAGGAGCTGGCCTTGCTGATTCGCGAGGTGCGCCTCGGCGTGGATATGGCCGTGGCGCTCAATCACATGGAAATGCGCATTCCCGTCCCGGACATGTTGATGGCGACGGCCGCCATCTCGATCTCGCGGGAGGTCGGCGGCAATCTCGCGGAGACGCTGGAAACCGTTGCGCGCACCTTGCGCGAGAAGCAGCAGATGGAAGGAAAGATCCGCTCCCTCACCGCGCAAGGCAAGGCGCAAGGCTGGGTGATGACGCTGTTGCCGGTTTTCCTGATGGCGGTGCTCAGTTTCATGGAGCCGGTGGCCATGGCGCCGCTGTTCAACGCCCCGGTGGGATGGGCCACGCTTGCCGTGATATTCGTCATGGAATTCCTGGGTTACAAAGCCATCAAGAAAATCACCAACATCGACGTCTAACGCCATGTCACTCGCTATCGCCTTTCTGATGTCGCTCGGGCTCGTGTTGTTCATCGGGCTGATGATCATGTCGCTGCGCATGCTGACCCGCCGTGTGCCGACCGAAGACCGGGAGTTTCTCGACCCGCTCTCGCGGTACCTGCGCATCCTGTGGCCGCTCGTGCGTTTCATCGAGTTCCACTTCAGCCGGTTCTACCCGGCCCCGCTGGTCAAGCGCGTGGATGCGCAGTTGCAACTGACAGGCCGCCGTTTCCTGATGTCGCCGACGCAGTTCATATCGCTCTCCATTGTGTCGATGGCCATTGCGATCTCCATTGGTTGCCTGATCCGCAATACGCTCCATAGCGGGAGTCTGCTGTTGCCGGCGATCAGCGGCGCGGTCGGTTTCTTCCTGCCGAAGATCTGGCTGCGCGACATACGCACGCGCAACGTGAAGCTCGTCAACAAGCACCTGCCGGTCTACCTGGACTTTCTTACGCTCAGCATGGAAGCCGGCCTGAACATGAATGGCGCGCTTGCGCAGGCGGTGACCAAGGGGCCGGCGGGCCCGCTCAGGCGTGAGTTCGAACACGTGCTTCGCGATCTCAAGTCGGGGCTCACGCGCTCCGAAGCGTTGCGGCGCATGGACGAGCGATTGCAGGTCAAGGAGGTCACCAATTTTGTGAGCGCGGTGGTGCAGGCGGAGCGCATGGGCGGAGGTTTGTCCGCCACCTTGCGCTTCCAGTCCGAGCAAAGGCGCAGCGAGCGGTTTCAGCGCGCCGAAAAGCAGGCGATGGAAGCGCCGGTCAAACTGATCTTCCCGCTGGTTGTCTTCATCTTCCCGATGACCTTCATCGTGCTCGGATTCCCTATCGTGATGAAGTTCCTGCAGGAGGGCCTGCTGTGAGGACGGCGTCGATGCTCGCTCCGTGGGGGCCATTGCTGCTCGATGTCGATGTGGCTACCAGCCCACTGGAACGGATGAAAGGTTGGATGGGCCGCAGCAACATTGCTCCGCGAGACGCGCTGCTGATCCAGCCATGCAATTCGGTGCATACGTTTTTAATGCGGCATCCTATTGATGTTGTATTTCTCGACCGCGTCGGCCGCGTGCTGGCGGTGCACGCACGCGTGGCGGCCGGTCGCATGCGGGGCCACTGGCGAGCCGCCGCCGCGCTCGAACTGTGCGCGGGACGCGCGCTGGAACTTGGGATCGAGCCCGGCTTGACGTTGCGCCTCTCCGCGCCGGCAGCGCCATGACGCAGCCATTGTCACGGGTCCGGCAGAAGGGCCAGTCGGCGACAGAATTTCTGGTCGCGCTTCCCGTGTTGCTGATGCTCTGCCTTGGCCTGATCCAGTTCGGGCTGCTGTACCAGGCGAAGAGCACGGTCAACTATGCGGCCTTGATGGCGGCGCGCGAAGGCGCGGTCAACAACGGCAGCAAGAGCGCAATGCTGACCGGATTCTCGCGGGGCCTCTCGCCGCTGTTTGCGCATTCGTCCGGACTGGCTACGCAGCAGGCCGCGCTGCTCAGCGCGCAAATAGAGGCGCGTAATCCCGGTATCACCCAGTTGCGGGTGCTGAACCCCACGCCGGCGGCAATGTCGGATTTCGGCCGCTCGCAGTACTATGCGGGCAAGAGCGTCACGGAGATTCCGAACGACACGCTGATGTATCGCAACAGCACGCCTGGGGGAAGCTCGGGCATGTCGATCCAGGATGCCAACCTGCTGAAGATCAGTGTGACTTACTGCTATGAACTGTATGTCCCGTTCATCAATCACGTGATCTTCTCGCTGGTCAACGGCATCAGTAACGTCTATTCGACAGGGACCGCTTCCGGCGGCCTGGGGCTGCCGGTGAAAATGAACGCTTGTTACGCGTACTCGTCGTTGAGCGGGAGTCTGCGCATTCCGCTTGAGGCGGAGTCAATTGTGCGGATGCAGACACCGTATCGGGGAGGGTAGGATTTGCGGCCTGCAGGCGGATGGACAAGAGTGTTGCTGGCTTCGTTACTGATGCAATCTTTTGCAACGGTGCATGCGGAGGTCACCGAGTATCGGCAAGATGGCGTGGAAATCATTACGTCGAAGAGTCCCGTCAAGCCGGCTGCCTTGGCTTCGATTTCAGCTTCGGCAGCAGCACCCGCACCCGCGCCGGCCGCGAGTGCGGCTCGACGTGCGGGGCCTGCAGATCCGTTTGCGCAGGCCATACGTGGCGATTACCGCTTGCGTGCGAACCAGCTCACTGCCGACGGCACGCCGAACGGCGAAGCCGACAACGCCGCGCATAAACTCGTGCGGGCGCAGCAAAGCAAGGTGCAAGCCGAGCTGAAGGACAACCTGAAGGCTTTCGATACCGCACGCCGGCGCGGCGCGTCCCGTGCCGAACTCGGCCAGCTTCAGGCTCGCATCCAGGCGAACCTCGACGTGATCGATGCGCTCGCGCGCAGCCAGGAACCTTAGGAGAATGTGGTCAGTGAAGTTATCGATTGGACAGCATGGAAAGCGCATTGCCTGCGTGAGTGTCGCGTTGGTCGCCGTATTGGCGAGCAGCGGGTGTCATCGGAAAGTGGCGGAGGGCGCGGTCACTGCCGCATCGGCTGCCGCGGCTCCGGATCTGGCCAGTGAACCCGTCTCCGTCCCGGCAAGTACGGCAGGTACGGCCAGCGCCGCCTCTGCGGCTGCGCCCGCCGCGCCCCGGATCAACCTCGCGGGTTTGAGCGCAGGCGCGTTTGCCGTTGATGCTTCAGGCACCGAGTGGTTTCGCCTGCTGGACGATATTCCCGATTCAAGCGGTATTCAGGTCAACGACAATCCTTATGTCCTGACGATCGCACTGGCTTCGCCCGCACATCTCGATGCGCTGAGTTTTCTCAGCCAGCCGCTCGCGAAAGTCACGCCGCATCATGTCAAGGTGGAAGCATCCACGCAAGGTTCCGCGGGTCCATGGACGCTGGCTTACGAAGGCGAGATGCCCGACGCGGCGACTGCGACCCGCCAGTTTTCCAGTGATGTCAAACTCCCTCAGCCCGTGCCCGCAAAATGGCTGCGGCTGACGTTGTCCTCGCCTCCGGATGCCGCGCCCTACGGTATCGGACTTGCGCAGTTCGGGGCCTATGGAACCGTCGATACAGCCGGTGTTCAGGTGGTGAGGCGCGTGGACGGCCTCTACCGCTTCCCGCTGCAGTTCGGTAGCGATGGTTTCGTCCTGCTGAAGCAGGACGGCGCCGGCGTGGACGGTTGTTACTTCGAGTCCACCCACAATGGCACGGAGGTCGGGGTTGGCAAGGTGCTGGGGACGATCAGCGGGGGGATTGAACAGGGCAGTGTGCTGCATTTCACGCGCAACGATCTCGAGACCTCGCGGAGTACGCCTGGCATGATGGCATTCAGCCCGGACGGCAAGCAGGCCTTTGCCGCGCTGTTCAGTGGCGACGCGCACGCGTTCGGCACGGTCGACGAAGCCGGCGGCGAACGCCTGGGTCCGAGTTCTCTTGCCTGCAAGGCAGCCGATGGCCCGGCGCCTGACCCGGTCGCGAGCCAGTTGCAATCGAGCGGTCACGTGCAGCTGTATGGCGTCAATTTCGACTTCGACCGTGCGACCTTGCGGGCCGATGCATTGCCCGTGCTCGACCGCACTGCCGCCATGCTGAAAGCGCATGGGGACTGGAAGATCGAAGTGCAGGGGCATACGGATTCAACCGGCGTCGACAGCCACAACCTGGTCTTGTCGCAGGCACGCGCGGCGGCGGTCGCGGATTACCTGAGCCATCACGGCGCGGTCGCGGCGCAGTTGAGCGCGAAGGGTTACGGCGCCTCGCGGCCCATCATGCCAAACGATACCGAAACGGGGCGCGCGCAGAACCGGCGCGTCGAACTGGTCAAGTCGCAATGACGATCACGCCGCGTCGCATGACAATCGTATTCGCGCTGGCGGCTTGCCCGATCGGCGCGCACGCGAGCGGCATTGCGTACGTTATCGGCGGTTCGTCGCACGTGTCCTCCATGCGCAATGTGAGCTTCGTGGTGGGCGGCACGCGCACAATGCCGGAGCCCGCCGTCGAGCCGCTGAACGCCCAGGCGCGTGCCCATGGCGCGGTCCTCGCGGGTCCGGCACTGCAGCGGATGTCGTGGGGAACCTTCAAGCCGGATGCCGGCGCGGCGTGCGTTGCGTGCCGCTATGCGGACTGGGCGCCAGCCATCCAGGCAGCGGCCGCGAGCGCGGCGGTCGATCCCGCGCTGGTCGCCGCGGTCATCGACGTGGAGTCGCGCTTTCATGTTGATGCGATCTCGCCTCGCGGCGCGCGCGGGCTCATGCAGCTGATGCCCGCGACCGCGCTGCGATTCGGCGTGTCGGATACGGCGGATCCCGTGCAGAATTTGTCTGCCGGCACGCGTTATCTTGGGCAGCTCATCGCGCAATTCTCCGGTGACCTCCCGAAGGCGATTGCTGCTTACAATGCGGGCGAGGGCGCCGTGAACCTGTATGGCGGCATTCCGCCGTTTCGCGAGACACAGGCTTACGTGCCGGAAGTGCTGTCGCGGTACGCGCTGTACCAGTCGATGTCGAAAGGCAGTATGACCGATCCGCATCTCGCGCTGGTCAAGTTCAAGTAATTGTTTAAATGTCGGCGGTTCGCCGCCTTTCAGGATGAGGATTTCATGACTGACAGGCCATTCATTTTTAAGCCGCGCCGCGTGGCCGTGCCGTTCACCGTAGTGGCACTGGTCATGACCATAACAATGCCGAAGGCCCACGCAAGCGCCGCTTGCGATGCGCCGTGGATGCATCCGAATGGATCGTTCACGTTGACGTCTACGCCTTCGCATACGGTCACGCAATTCGACGTCCTCGCCTTCGATAAAAAAGACGGCGAGCACTGCACGGGCAAGGTTCGCACCACGGCTGCCATGAGCATGGGCGGCCAGGCGGCGAAAAGCGAAAGTGTCATGACCCTGCAAATCGCGGACGGCCGGGCGAGCGTGCAATCCGAGAACGCGAAAGGCTCGCTGCATAGCATGTCGATGGGCGGCCTCATGTCGGCGAACAGCACCACGGAGACCTCCGGGTTGCTTTCCTACGTGGGCGAGATCACGGGTGAAGGGCAGCAGTTCCCTGTCACGCGAATGGATGGTTCGGCAAGCGGGACGCTATCGCAGGCCGGCGGCGCAGGCGGCCAGTTTGCCGCGCCGAAGATGGTCGTGAGCACCAGCGTGCGGCAGGTCGGCAAGCAGGAACAACTCGACACCGTTGTGGGCAAACTCGCGTGCTGGCCTGTGAGTTACGACAAGACGCAGTCCGGCACCGTGACCATGATGGGCAAGACCAATACCATCAATAGCGTGACGCGGGTCGTCGATCACTTTTGCCCATCTACAGGATTGGTGATGCGCAAGGACATGACGACCAACGGCAAGCAGGCGTCGCAGGTCGTTACCGCACTCAAATAACCTATTGTTTATCGTTTCATTTTGGAGGAGCGTCATACATGCTGGTCAAAAGAAGTCTCATTTTCCTGGGCTTGGCGTTTGGTTGTGCTGCGGTTCATGCACAGACCGCCGATCAGTTGCAGAAGGCCACGGCGACGGGTGTGATCGCATCGGGCTCCAACGCGCGGGTCGCGGCTGATCTCTGCCAGTTCGACAAAAAGCGGGTGGAGTCCTACAAGGCTGCGCAGAAGCAGGCCTTCGCTGCCGACAAGAACTTCGAGTCGGACTGGAACACCGGCTGGCAGCAAGGGCAGGTCAGCGTGGCGAACTACACGAAGCTGAAATCGACCAATGCGCAAGATTTCGAACAAACGAAGTCCGATACATGCAGTGGTATCGCGGAAGATATGAAACCGTAACGTCGGCAGCAACTCAAGCGTTGCTGCGCGCGTTCGTGACGCCGGCTGATACCGGGTCGCTTAGCGGCACGCCAGGGCTTGAGCAGCTCTTCGATCATGGCTTCTATAGCTCGTGCTGAGCCGTGGGCGTCGCGCCCGCTGCTGACGATCACGCGCAATTTTGAAACGTTGCCGCTTCCCGCGCGCATGCTGGTCGACCACCTCGACAAACATCGGGGCAATGTGTCATGACGACCACATGGACCCTCCGGTTCAGCGAACGATGGTGGGCAAACAGCCAAACCGCTCCTTGAACCGCTCGGCAAACCGGATGCGGGATTTGTACCCGCAGGCGTGGGCGATATGAGGGATAGTCCATGCTGTGGTCTGCATCAGCATCATGGCGTGATGCATGCGCACGTCGACCAATAGATCTTCGAAGCGCGTCTGCTCACCGGCCAGACGCCGTCGTAACGTTGCTTCGCTCATGGCGAGTTCACGACTTGCTTCCCGCGCCGTCCAGTGACGTTCTGGCGCCTCGCTGACCAGGCTACGCAAGCGTTCGGATGTACTGGACTGCAGCGTGTCGTAGGCGAACAAATGACTTCGCTCCGAAAGCGCCTCCAATAGATCCATCAGGCGATGCCGGAGCCGCTGATCGCTGATCTGGCGTGCTTCAATGCTCTGTACGCAATGCTGGAGCGTCGACGCCAGATCGTCATCAAGCGGAACCTGCTTGAATGGTGTCGACCGATTCCCGATTGTGTGCGTCGGTGCGTGCTGGCGATGAAATTCGGCGAGCAGCCCGGCAGAGAAGGTCAGGAAGATCGAACGGAAGCGCTGATCGCCGCCGCCCGGTTCCTTCAGCACATCCGCGCAAGCGTGCTGGTCGATGAGAATCAACCCCGACGGTGCGTCAGCGGTCAGCTTGACCGCGCCGTCGTCGAGCGTTATACGACCAGACGCCACGAACAGCAGCGTCGCCTCGAAGAAGCGAAAGCGTTGCGTTTTCTGAGGATGCCGCAAGCAAGGCCGGGCCAGGCCACACAGGTTGCGCCTTGATACGGGCATCCCCGAAGCTGGATGCCCGCTGGTTGTATCCACCGGCTCCGTCATGCCGGGGAACCGTAGCGGGGCGTCAAGCGCAGCGTGTGACGAGGACATGGTCAGATTGCGGACGAGGTGTTTAGTTACCCTGAACCTTGGGGTTCAGGCTGTACAAGCCGGTCAGGCTGGCTTGGCCGAGTACGGGTGCCGAGGCAAGTGCGGCGCGCACGCTCGCTCCGGTCAGTGGACCCTTGATGTCCAGCGACGGGGTGGCGAGCGCGTAAACCGTAAAGATATAACGGTGAACAATGGCGTCGTTCCACGGCGGGCAGGGACCATCGTAGCCATAGTATTCCCCCTTCATTTGCTCGTCGTTCGCAAACCAGCCCGTGTAGTCGTTAATGCCGTGACGCCAGTCATTGAGCGCTGCGGGACCTGCCTTGCCTCGCGGCGTCACACCTTCTGCATGCGCGCCGGCCTCGATTTCGGTGGTGGTGGCCGGAATGTCGAGCAGCAGCCAGTGGAAGAAGTCGACGCGAGGCAGCGAGGCCGGGACTTCGCGATCGGCCTGGTTGACGTCGTCGCCGCGGCTCGGCACATCCGGGTCATGGCAGACCACGACGAATGATTGCGTGCCTTCAGGCACTTGGGTCCACGCCAGATGCGGATTGCGATTCGACGATAACGCTACGTGCGACACCGGATCGATAACCGCAAACGCGAATTCTCCGGGAATTTTTTCGCCGTCTTTAAAGCTCTGACTGATGAGTTGCATGGTGACGTGTGTCCTGCGCGTGGATAGGGAAATTGGGCATGGGGTGACGGAAGCGTGCCCATCGGGATGCTGGGTGCATTGTAGGGACGCAAGGCATGCCGTCGTCTCCTTATCCGATCAAATTTCCGATCATTCTCGGGTATTTGACTGTATCTGGGAATATTTGGCGACAGGTCACGGTAGGGTGCTGCCCTAGCGAGGGTGTTTCGGCTCGACACGGTAGTCGCAGGCAGGTGCGATCCGAATTGCGCGTGTGTTTATCCGTCAGTCTTTTGCGGCAGTCGGCAACTACGGCCGACTTTTCGAGCCCCCGATATAAAAGCTCGGTCAGCGCTGCATTGAAAAGCCATGTGGTGCGCTCGTCGACCTTGACCGACATCGGTCGGCCGGATTCGTCGAAGCTCAACCCCGCTGCGACCCGTTGGGCCATCTTCATGTTTTCTAAGGTTCAGCGCGAGGATTGCGTACTCGTTCTGCGCAAGCGGGACCGGTTCTCCATGAAAAGTGAGACTGCGCCTCGCCACTGGATGCACCACCGGCCATGACCATCAGGGTGGGCCGCTCAGCCTCGACGCGCCGGACGACTTTGCTGGCGTTGTATAAGACCGCGACGTCGTAGCCGCTCGCCTGTAAGGTCGTACGCAGCGCGCCGCGACAACTCGCGTCACCGTCGACCACAAGGATAAGTTGCTTCATGGAGTCCACACGTCGCGGCTCAGGGAGCTCACGCGTGCAAATCAGTCAGAGTCCAGCTTTTGCAGCGCAAAGCCCGCGCCCCGGACGTTGGCAAGACGCGTGGTGGCATTGATCGCCAGCAGCTTCTTGCGCAAGCGGTGAATGGTCACCTCAAGTGCGTTCGGCGTGACCGCTTCCCCTAATCCCCAGGCAGCGTGTTCCAGTGCCGAATGCCTGACGGTCTGGCCAGCTGCCTTGAGCAAGGTCAACATGATCTGCAGCTCGGTTGGCGAAAGCATGATCGACTGGCCGCCGCAGCGTAGGGCATGTTGTTGCGGATCGGCTGCGATGTCCGCGAAACTCTGAATCAGCGTTGTGAGTTCGACCGGCCGCCGCATCAGCGTGCGCACGCGCGCGACCAGTTCACTCATGGCGAACGGTTTGGTGACGTAGTCGTCCGCACCGGTTTCCAGGCCGTCGATCCGGTCATGCAAAGCGTCCCGCGCTGTCAACATCAGGCACGGCATCATCCTTCCGGCTTCACGCGACCTGCGCAGAAATGCGAGCCCGTCGCCGTCGGGCAATCCACGGTCGAGGATCAGGACCGCATAGTTCGCCTCGCTGATGCCGTAATGGGCTTCCGATAGATTGCTGAAGATATCGGTCTCGATTCCCGCGCCTGACAACGCCTGCCGGATCATCCCCGCCAAACGTGCGTGGTCTTCGACCAGTGCGACTCGCGACATGGAGCGGTGCTCACTTGAATTGATAGAGGTAGCCGAGCCTGACCTCGGGGACAAATCGCTTGCCAACCAGCGGACTGTCGGTGATCCCGGTGCTCAGGTGCGTTACGCCAACGTCGAAGAACACGAGCTGATGGGGTGTGAATCGATAGTCAACCTTGGTACCGATGGACACATTGTAAGCCGCTTTCCCGGTGTAAGCGGGCCGTCCCACCCGCACTTCCGACGACGTCACGCCATAGTAGTAGTCGACGTATTTGCTGCTGAGCCATTCGGCGCCTACATGCGGTTCGACTGAAAAGCTGCCGTATTCCAGGGCCTTCGCAAACTCGATGCTTGCTTTCTGTCCCTTGTTACCGCCCGTCAGGAAGTCGCCCGACAGCGTGCCATAGCCGGTGCGCCAGGCAAGCGCCGGGCCGAACCAGAACGCGCCGTTGCGGTTTTGCATGCCATTCAGGATCGGTGCATCCGAGCCCTTGTACCCATCGCCGATCGCGTATTGGCCGCGCAGTGTGAACAGCACGCTGCTCCACTTGCCAATCTTCAGGTCGAGCGTGGTGCCGAGCGCGTGTATCCACTTGTCGTCGAAGTAGATCAGCGGGAGGGGCGTGACCTTCGACCCGTATCCCTTGTAAGGCGCGCCCTCAAGGCCAACACCGGCACCGAGACCCCAATGCGTGACGTTGGTTGCATTGCTGAGGACGGTGAATCCCGTGTCGTCTGTTGTATCGGACGGATCTTTTGTGAGGCCGTCTGCTGCCCAAACCGCCCCCGAATGCAGCATGACCGATACGACGGTGAGCAGCAATTGGGTCCTGCGGTGAAGAAGTTTTCTCACAGTTGTGCCTTTGAAGAGGGGGAATGACGGACCCGACTTTAAGGCTCGCTGACTTACTGCTCACTTACTCCCCGACCGGATTGCTGCGTACAAAAATATCTGGGCTGATGACGCGAAACCGCGCTTATTGCAAGCTCAACACCGTCGATGAACGACCAGCACGTAAGTGCCGCGTAAGTCGATCCGAACGATTATGGAATTGCTGGACGTGGGTGTGCCCCCTTTAGTATCGGCGTCCGGCCGTTGTCTTCGCCACTCTCGCGGTGTTAGCCAAAGCGGACATCGGTGGACAAATCCCCAACACCGGCGTGACCGGGACTCGGGCGTCCGCCGCGGCCGAAATAGATCCTGTCTCGTCGAACAACCAATAGGAGCGCCTGATGCGCCTGAAGGTAACCCCAAAAGTTGGCCCCAGATACTGGGCGGCAATCCTGGTCGCAAGCATGTGCGGAACAAACATGGGCGATACCATTCCTGACGTTCTTAAAGTGAGCGCGCTCTCGGGCCTTATCATGCTGGCGTTTATGTTTGCGCTCTTGATGTCCGCCGAACGCGCAACTTCCCGAGGAAGCGAAGCATTCTATTGGATCGCAATCCTCGTTGTGCGAGCGGCGGCAACCAATATCGCTGATTACTCGATAGACCAGGCCCATCTCACGTACTTAAACGTCATTGCCGCGTTAGTTTTGCTTCTTGGTGGAATCCTGGTACTGCAACATCGATCAAAGTCGAAGCAGATCAAGGGCGCCTTGCCGCCAGCGTGCGGCTTTTATTGGCTGACAATGCTGTTAGCGGGGTCTCTTGGAACGGTGATCGGCGACGCACTCGGTCACTCGTTCAACTCAGTCCAAATGGGCGTTCCGATATCCGCTTCTATCGCAACGCTAGCTCTGCTTCTTATCTGGATCGCAAGAACGCGCATGGATTGGCCCGGTGCAACAAGCTACTGGGTGGCTGTCGTCGGCGTGAGGTGGTGGGGCACCAACGTTGGCGATGTCCTGGCTTTTCTTCTGTCACTGGTCCCCAGCGCTTCAATAACCGGATCGGCGCTCGCGATTCTATTGCTCACCTGGCGCGCATCCCCGACCGGATCAACGGATCTGGCGCGTTCGTCTCGCGGTCAGGAAACGTGATCACGCTATCAATAAAGCTTCTGGACTCCCTTCACGTATTCCTGATCGCTGCCGCGTTGACAGGACGGGCGAACGCTTCGGCAAGGGATTGAGCCGTGGCGCTGTTTCTTGTCGTGCCGCTGCCCGCGCTCGCCGCCACGGGCTGGAGATCAGCGTTTTCAAAACGAGGCCACTCTCCCGCAGCCTCGAAAGCGCCTGCCGCGACCTAGCCGATCTTGCTCGCGGCCTCCTTGGCCAGCAATCTTTGCGCTTGCCGATCGCCGCTGCCCGCTTCTTTCGCTGTGGTGGCGGCTGATTCAGTTGCTTCCGCAAGTGCAGCGCGTCCCGCGTTGCTGATGCTGACCGTTGACGACGCCGGCGGAGCCGCCGTGCCAGCTGCGGGGGTCTTGCTCGCTTCGGTCTTTAAGGGGGCCGCGGGTGCGGACGCCGTTGAAACAGCGGCAGTTGCCGGCTGCGACGGGGGTTGGCTGAGTGGACTGACGTTCATTTAGCTATTCTCCAGGTTGGTAAGTTGCGGTAATGCATACGGTCTATCGGCGGTTTCGGCATCGTATTGAGCTGTATATTTTTTTATTATTGACTTTCCCTAAGCCATCCTTAAGCAAACATCACGGCCGATGTGCTAGTGCAATCCAGAAAAATGAAGTCGTTAGGATGACGGATCGATTGTCATGAAAAAAAAATCAATCGATAATTGGCTTAAGCAAACCTTAAGCTTTCCCGGAGAACAATAGTCCGGCTGGAACGCAGAAGAGCGGAAGACCGCGGGTACCGTCAACCAGAGGCGCTTGATGCGCTGGCTGCTTCGCGGCTGCAGTTGCGGGCGTCGGGTGATTCGCGGGGTTTGGCCAACTGGACTTCGCACCCTGCCTGAACGTCCGCGAAGCGGATTTCCATGCCGTGCATCGCGGCTACCGCATTCGCCAGGCTCAGCCCCAGTCCGTTGCCGGGTGTATGCCGGCTCGCTTCACCGCGATAGAAACGTCCCAGCACGGCTTGACGTTCCTTGACGGAGATGCCGGGGCCGTCGTCGCGGATCGACACGCCGAAGTCGCTTGCATCGCTGAACAGGCGCACGCAAACATGGCCTTGCGGCGGCGCGAACTTGATCGCGTTTTCCACGAGATTGGCGAGTGCCTCGAACAGCAGGCTGGGGTCTCCAAGCATCGGATAAGGCTTGGGAGATGACCGTTCCAAAACGAGCGAGATGTCCTTGTCCTCTGCTGCCGGCTCATACAGTTCGAGGGCATCCATTGCCACCGCCGCAAGATCCACCGGCTCGAAACTCTCGCGCCGAACGCCGCTTTCAATCTCGGAGATGCGCAAAAGCGCATTAAAGGTGCGTAACATGCCGCCCGCCTCGGCAAGCGTATTTTCGAGCGCGGCGCGATATTCCTCTTTCGTCTGCGCGCGCCGTTGCGCTCGCTCGAGGCCGGCGATCAGGCGCGTGAGCGGTGTGCGCAGGTCGTGTGCAATAGCGTCGCATACACCCTTGACCTCGCGCATCAGACGCTCGATTTCGTCGAGCATGCCGTTCACCACGCGCACCAGCCGGTCGAGATCGTCCTGCTTCGAACGCATGGGCAGACGCTGGCTCAGGTTGCCCGCGACGATTTCCTTGATGCTCGCGGTGACTGCGTCCAGGCGGCGCACCGACCCCACCCCGATCAGCGCCGCGCCCAGCAGACCGATCACCAGCGTGAGCACCGCGGCGGAGAGCAGGGCGTGCAGCAGTTCTTCATCGAAGTGGTCGAGTTCGCGCGTGTTCTGGCATTGAATCGCGACTCGGCCGTCCGGGAAACCCGCGGCAATGCAACGGCCCGGGGGGTTATGTTGCAGACCATGCAGGCGCAGCGTGAACGGCGTGTCGAAGGCTGGAATAACCGGGCGCTCACCAGGATATCCACCCGCCAGATGATGCCCGCCGGCGTCGAAAAGACCGAACGGACGTTGCGTGTGCGGATCGTACCTGTTCTGATTTTCGAAGCGGGCGACGAGATCGTCCGGCTTGTCGCGAATCAACTCTGCGTGCTCGCGACGCAGCCACTCATCCGCCCGCTCCGTCTCGAAACCGGTGATCTCCACATACAGATAACCGAACAGGAGGATGGAGGCGAAGCCGAACATCGCGAGGAACAGCGTCGCGAGCCGGAAACTTGTCGTTCGATGGAGTTCAGTCAGGCGCACGGAGCAGGTATCCCGAACCGCGCACGGTATGAATCATGGGCATCGACCCGGCGGGGTCGAGCTTCTTCCTGAGACGGCTGATATGCACGTCGATCACGTTGGTCCGTTCATCGAGCCGATAATCCCAGACCGCCTCGAAGAGCATCGTGCGGCTGACCACCTGGCCCTGGTTGCGCATCAGGTACTCCAGCAGCCGGTACTCGCGCGGCAGCAAGGCTACGGGCCGCCCGGCGCAGGTGACTTCGCGCTTGAGCAAGTCGAGTTGCAACGGACCTGCGCGATATTCCTGCACGCTCGGCGGCGCGTCGCGGCGGCGCATCAGCGCGTCCAGCCGCGCCGTCAGTTCGATGAACTCAAAGGGTTTCGTCAGATAGTCGTCACCGCCCGCGCGCAGGCCACGCACCCGCTCGTCAACCGCGGACAACGCACTCAGGATCAGCACCGGCGTGACCACGCCCGCGCTGCGCAGCGATGCCAGCACGCCGAGGCCTTCCAGTCCGCCAGGCAGCATGCGGTCGAGCACGATTGCGTCGTAGGCGTTGGCGATCGCGAGCATCAACCCCTCGCGGCCAGTCTGCCCGGCGTCGACCACGCAGCCGTGGTCGGTCAGCGCCTCGACGATCTCGTCGAGCGTTTGGGCGTCGTCCTCGATAACGAGTACGTTCGGCATGTTGTCTCCTGTTGCGAGTGCCCCCGGCGGAACATCCACCGCGCACCGCCTGTAAACTACCCTTTGCCATGGCAGTATGCCGCGCCGAACCGGTCGGGCATTTCGCCTCAACATGAAAAAATTTTAATGCAAGCGCGCGAGGATAGTCCCGTATGCGGATTCTGGTGATCGAAGACGATGCCCGCGGCAGGCTGTTCCTGGCCCGCGGGCTGACAGAGAGCGGCCACATAGTCGATGCCGCGGAGGACGGCGCCACGGGCCTCGTGCTCGCGCGCGAAGGGATATACGACCTGCTGGTCACTGACCGGTTGCTACCTGCTCTGGACGGCGTGGCATTGGTACGGCAATTGCGCGCGGGCGGGGACCTCATGCCGGTGTTGATGTTGTCGGCGCTCGGCACCCTGAAGGATCGGGTAGAGGGCATCCGGGCCGGCTGCGACGACTATCTGGTCAAGCCTTACGCGTTCGCGGAACTGTTGGCGCGGGTCGAGGCGCTCGTGCGCCGGAGCAATCGCGGGCGCACGGGACACGTGTGGTCGTGCGCGGACCTTTCTCTCGATACACGGGCCAGATCCGCTTCCCGGGCGGGACGAAACCTGAACTTGCAGCATCGCGAATTCCTGTTGCTCGAATGCCTGATGCGCCATGCGGGGCAGGTCGTGACGAGGAGCATGTTGCTCGAGGCGGCGTGGAACTATGACTTCGAGCCGCGCGGAAATATTATCGACATGCATATGCACCGGCTGCGCGCCAAGGTGGACCGCGACTTCCCGACACCGCTGATTCGCACCGTAGCAGGCGCTGGCTACGTTCTGGGGGCTGATTTTCCTTCGCACTCGTCGCCGCATTAAAGTTTTTTAATCATCGCGCGAAAGAGCTGACAGGACGGTCTCACTACGCTTGCAACTTCATTGTTGCGAGAGACACTACTCCATGTCCGAACCGCCTCGTTCGGCGCTGTTGCCCGCATTTTGCCGCGCCGAACCGGTGCGTCCGGCCTGCGCGGCCGTACTGGTACTGGCACTGGCGCTGCTGTTTTCCGGCTGTTCGCTCGTGCCCGCGTACAAGCGCCCCGATGCACCGCTTGCCCAGCGCTTCGACGGCGCCGCGTCAGCCTCGCTCGCCGGCACCACGCCGGTTCGCAGCGAATGGTGGCGTGCGTATCAAGATCCTGCGCTTAACGCGCTGGTCGAGCGGAGCCTGCGGAACAACTTCTCCCTGGCGTCGGCGGTGGCGACCGTCGAGGAAGCGCGCGGCAATGCAGAGAAAGCCGGCGCGCCGCTGTATCCGTCGTTGACGTTTGGGGCAACCTACGACCGCAGCCATCAGGGCGGCACCGGCGGCCAAAAGGGCTCGACAGGAAAGAGCCAGAGCGTCTTTCTCGAGGCCAGCTATGAAGTCGATTTCTGGGGACTTAACGCGGCGAATGCCAACGCCGCGATGCTGCTCGCGCGGGCATCGGAATTCGATCGCGATACGGTCGCACTGACGCTGACCGCATCGGTTGCGAACACGTACTTCCAGATCCAGTCCCTGCGGCGCCGGGTGATGCTCGCACGCACCATTTCCACCGACGCCGAACACATTCTTCAGTTGCTCATCGCGCAGAAGGGTGCCGGCGTGGCGACGGAGTTGCAGATCCAGCAGCAGCGCAATGCGCTGGCCACGTTCCAGGCGAACGTGCCGGTCCTGCAGCAGCAACTCGATCAAAGCCTGCATTTGCTGGCTGTGCTCACAGGCAGTGCGCCCGAGCAAATGAACGTGGCCGAGGTGCAGCTGAGCGCCATTCCAATCCCGGCGGTGCGGCCCGACTTGCCGTCGAGCTTGCTGGAAGCACGCTCCGATATCCGCTCGAAGGAAGCGACCCTGCAGTCCGCGAACTACAGCGTCGGCGCGGCACGCGCGGCGTACTTTCCGACCCTCCTGCTCACGGCCGATGGCGGTTTGAGCAGCGGTTCGCTGTCGCATTTCCTGACGAGCCCGTTTGCCAGCATCGCGACCGCCCTTGCTGCACCAATCTTCGATGGCGGCGCGTTGCATGGCCAGCTTCATGCGAACCAGGCGGCCGTGACCAAAGGCGTGGCGGACTACCGGCAGACGATCGTGACCGCGCTGCAGGACGTTGAAGATTCGTTGACGGCCGCGCAGCAACAGCAGCTTGCGGAAACCTTCGACCAAACCGCCGCCGCCGCAGCGCGCCAGGCCGCGACGCTCGCCGAGGCGCAGTACAAGTACGGCACGGTCGACTTCCTGACCGTACTCGATGCACAGCGCACGCTGTACCAGGCAGAGGACACGCTGGTGCAGGCACGGCTCTTACGGCTGCAAGCGTCGGTGGGTTTGTTCCGTGCTTTCGGCGGCGGTTTTGGCGTCACCGATTCCGCACGCGAGGCGTCCCCATCAAGTCCTCAATCGAATCCTGGCAACTCATGAAACAAGAACACATTCCTCTTCAGCCCGTGCCTCGTCGCCACGATAAACGGTCCATGCATGCACCGTTTATCGTGGCGATACTTGTCCTTCTCGCGCTACTCGGCTGGTGGCTATGGCCGAAACATCCGGTCAGCGCGCCGGCTGCCGCTGTTCCGGTCAACGCCGGTCACGCCACCTTACTCGACTTCCCGATTCGCCTCGCCGCGGTGGGAACGGTCCAGGCGCTCAACACAGTCGATGTGAAAGTGCGGGTCGACGGGCAACTCGCGCGCGTCGCGTTCACGGAAGGGCAGGATGTGAAGGCGGGGCAGCTCCTCGCGCAACTGGACCAGGGCCCGCTCACCGCGCAATTGCGGCAGGCTGAAGCCGCGCAGCGCAAGGATCAGGCGAGCCTCGACAACGCTCGCCTGGATCTCGCGCGCTTCTCGAAGCTGGTGGGCATCGGGGCGGCGACAACACAGAGCGTGGACACCGCGAAGTCGCAGGTCGAGTCGTTCGCGGCGAGCGTCGCAGCCGATGCCGCGCTGGTCCAGAGCGACCGTCTGCAACACTCGGCTTCACGACGCTGTACGCGCCGTTCACGGGCCGCGTCGGCGCGCGTGAGGCCGACCTTGGTGCGATCGTGCATCCGGCAGATACGACCGGCATCGTCACCGTCACGCAGATGGAACCGATCGAGGTACTGTTCTCCTTGCCTCAGGACGGCTTGTCCGACTTGCTCGCGGGCCAGGCGAAGGCCCCCCTACCCGTCGATGTCAGCACGCGTTCGGGAAGCACGGCGCTCGCTTCGGGCTCACTGGTTTTCATCGATAGTCTGGTCGATATCACCACGGGCCAGATCAAGCTCAAGGCGTCGTTCACGAACCAGGACCGCAAGCTTTGGCCGGGCGAACTGGTCAACGCGCGCGTGCTGATCCGCACGGATAAACAACGCCTGGCCGTGCCCAGCCGCGCAGTGGTGAATACACAAAACGGTTCGCAGCTCTACACCGTAGGTCCGGACGGACGGGCGCAGCTACGGCCGGTGCAGGTCGGCGTCAGCGTGGACGGCATGACGGAAATTCGCAGTGGTGCCACGGCGGCAGACCTGATCGTCTTCGATGGCCAGAGCCGCCTGAATCCCGGCGCGCCGGTAGCGGCGAAGTTGGTAACCGCGACGCCGGACACGGCCGCTGACGCCGCCAACACCGGCACCGTGGGCGATCCGTCATGAGCCTTCTCGAACGCTTCATCCAGCGCCGCATTGCGACGAGTTTCCTGGCTATCGCGGTGCTGCTTGTCGGCGCGGTCGCCTACTTCCTGTTGCCGGTCGCGCCGTTGCCGCAGGTCGACTTCCCGACCATCCAGATTGTCGCGAAGTTGCCGGGCGCGAGCGCGGAGACCATGGCGACGTCGGTAGCGACGCCGCTTGAAAGGCAACTGTCGCTGATTGCCGGCATCACGCAGATGACCTCGTCGAGTTCGCTCGGCACGACGAATATTGCCGTCCAGTTCGATCTGAGCCGCGACATCAACGGGGCAGCGCAAGACGTGCAGACGGCGATCAATGCGGCCGGCGGCACGCTGCCGAAGAACCTGCCGAACCCGCCTACGTACGAGAAGGTCAACCCGGCTGACTTCACCTTGCTGTCGCTCGCGTTGACGTCACCTTCGCTGACGCTCACCCAGCTCGACGGCTACGCGGAAGATTATCTGGCGCAGCAGATCTCGCAGATGCCCGGTGTCGGTCTCGTCGACTTCCATGGACAGCAGCGTCCGGCCGTGCGTATCCGGCTGGACCCTGACAAGCTCGCAGCACGCGGCCTCACGCTGGAAGACGTGCGTTCGATCGTGGGTCTGCAGACAGTCAACGCGCCCAAGGGGAGCCTCAATGGTCCTAACCGCTCGGTCGTGTTCAACGCGACGGACCAGCTCACCACCGTCGATGGATACCGTGACCTCGTAGTGGCTTACAAGAACGGCGCGCCTGTTCGCGTGCAGGACCTGGGCACGGTCATAAGCGCGTCCGAAGACACGCAACAGGCCGCGTGGCTGCAGCATGAACGCGCGATCATCCTGGACGTGCACAAGCAGCCCGGATACAACGTGGTCCAGACCATTGCCAACATCAACGCGGCGTTGCCCGCGCTTGAGGCGACGTTGCCGGCTGCCGCACATCTGCACGTGGTGGGCGACCGGACCCAGACCATCAACGCGTCCGTGCATGACGTGCAATTCACGCTGATGCTGACGGTCGCGCTCGTAGTAATGGTGATCTTCTCGTTCCTGCGCAATCTCTGGGCGACCGTCATTCCGAGCCTGACAATACCGCTCTCGCTGGTCGCGACCTTCGCGGTGATGTACGTGCTTGGCTATAGCCTCGACAATCTTTCGCTGATGGGGCTGACCATCGCGGTGGGCTTTGTGGTTGACGATGCGATTGTCGTGATTGAAAACGTGATGCGTCACATCGAGGAAGGCTTGCCTAGAATGCAGGCTGCCTTGCTGGGTGCACGCGAGGTCCGCTTCACCATCATTTCGATGACGATCTCGCTGATCGCCGTGTTCATCCCCATCCTGCTGATGGGCGGGATTGTCGGGCGCCTGTTTCGCGAGTTTGCCGTGACGGTGAGTGCGGCGATCCTGATGTCGGCGGTGGTGTCGCTGACGGTCACGCCAATGCTGTGCGGCTGGCTTATCCGCGCTCCAGGCACGGACGGTGGCCGGGCACGCAAACTGGAAGCGTGGCTCGAGCGGGGATTCACATGGACCGAGCGGCGCTATGAACGCGGGCTTGACTGGGTGCTTCGCCACCAGAAGATCATGCTCGGCGTAACGGTTGCAACGGTCATCGCAACTGCCGGGTTGTTCATCGCCATCCCGAAGGGTTTTTTCCCACAGGAGGATTCCGGGTTGATCATGGGCGTGGCCCAGGCAGCGCCTGATATCTCGCCGCAGTCGATGGCGGCCAGGATGCAGCAGCTTGGACATATTATCGAGTCCGATCCGGCAGTCGACAACGTCTACTACTGGATCGGTCCGAACCCGACCATCAGCCAGGGCCGCGTGATGATCAACCTCAAGCCGTTCGGGCAGCGCACGGACAGTGCCGGCAAAGTCCTGAACCGGTTGAAACCGAAGCTTGCCGCCGTAGTCGGCATTTCGCTCGCCATGCAGGTGCGTCAGGATATCCAGGTGGGCGGCCGGATCAGCGCGGCGCAATACCAATACACGCTGCAGACACCCGATGTCGGCGCATTGAATCATTGGGCACAGGTGATGACCCAGCGGTTGTCGGCGTTGCCCGAACTGACCGATGTTACCTCGGACCAGCAGGCGTCGGCGACCAGTGCCACCCTGTTGATCGATCGCAGCACGGCATCGCGTTTCGGCATTACCGCGCAAGCTATTGACGACACGCTCTACGACGCCTTCGGCCAGCGTCAGATCGCAACGCTATTCACGCAGCTCAACCAGTATCACGTCATAGAAGAAGTGGATCCGAAGTTCCAGTTGACGGCCGATGCGCTCGCTCATCTATACGTGCGTTCTCCGCTCACCAATGCGCTGGTGCCTCTAAATACGCTCGCGAAAGTCGAGAACAACGTGTCGCCGATTTCGGTCAACCACCAAGGCTTGTTTCCCTCGGTGACCATCTCGTTCAATCTCGCTTCGGGGCAGTCGCTGGGCAATGCCGTGAACGCGATTCATCGTGCGGAAGTGGCGGCGGCCAAGCCGGATTCGCTTACCAGCACGTTCCAGGGAACAGCGCAGGCGTTCCAGGCGTCGCTGAAAAGCGAGCCTTACCTGGTCGCTGCCGCGCTCGTGGTGGTGTACCTGATACTTGGGATTTTGTACGAAAGCGCAATTCATCCGCTGACCATCATCTCGACGTTGCCGTCCGCGGGCGTGGGCGCGTTGCTCGCACTTATGTTATGTGGTCAGGATCTGTCGATCATGGGCATGATCGGCATCATCCTGCTGATCGGGATCGTGAAGAAGAACGCGATCATGATGATTGATTTTGCGCTAGTCGCTGAACGGGAGCAGGGTTTGTCTCCCCACGACGCGATCCGCCAAGCGTGCGTGCTGCGGTTCCGCCCGATCATGATGACGACGCTGGCTGCGTTGTTCGGTGCTTTGCCGTTGGCGCTGGGGCATGGTGCGGGCGCGGAATTTCGAGTGCCGCTCGGCATTGCAATTGTCGGCGGCTTGATCCTCTCGCAAATGCTCACACTGTTCACCACGCCGGTAGTACACCTCTGGTTCGATCGGCTCGCTCACTGGATCGACCGGAAGCGCGAGAGCGGGGTGGCGACGGAGCGTACGCCGGTTCAATAGGGGATGTGTTACGCCCCTCGAGCTTGTCAGTGACCGGGTAGGGTACCTTCTCCTGCACGGCGGCAACATCTTCGCCATTGCTCAGGACAACAATAACAATCCGGATGGCACAGCCGTTGCCGGGACCTCGCCGCAAAGCGAAGTGATCGAATACGATATGAACGGGAGTATCGTCCGGACCTTCAACGTGCCAGGTCACCCATTCCATCTACGCCTGCGCTGATGGGCAACGCAACGGCGACGAATATCCCCACCAATACGCAAGTGACGCTCAACATGACCGACCCGGATTCGATGGCGATCGATCCGAGCGGCGATCTGGTTGTGGATAGCCAGCAGGATTCGGAGCTGGTGTTCATCGCGAACCCAGGTGCGAATCAATGGGTCAGCGTCTTGCCGCTGGCGCTGTACGGCAACGGGTGGCCGGTCGATGACACGCGCTGGGCGCCGTCAGGCAATTCGTTCATGTTGCTGGCGGACAATCAGGCGCAGTTGATTTATCGCATCGACGCAACCCCTGGCTTCACCGCCGGCACCGCTTACAGCGCAGGCCAAGGCACGGTCTTGCAGGTGAACACGTCGACGGGAGCGATGACGCCGGTGTTCACCGGTATGGAAACGCCGCATGGATTGATCTTCGTTGGAGAGTAAGTGGGCCGTTAACGGCAAGCGAAGAGCAACCGCGGGTCAATAGGGTCAGCATCGCGGCTCTAAGTGTTTCCTAAGTCTTGTATGGCAAGCTCGTTGGCGAACAGGTTTTTGGCAGACTCAAACCAATCGCACGTAAGAAACATTCGTCCACCCCGTTTCCGGGTGGACGAATGCTTGGTGCTTACGCAGTCGCGCCCGCGAAGCAATTTTCTGGAATCGGTTGCACCGGCATGCGGGACCTGGTCCATACCTGTCATAGCTTACCAAACCGTAGCAGCGGTTGAGCCTCTCATGTCCACTCATGCCTACCGTTCTCATTCGCGCCTTTTTGCGAGTGTCGTCGCCTTTGCTCAGACCTGGCGTGAAGTCAATATCGGGAAGTAGACGTCCTTGCAACGCTGGACGATTCCTTCTTACACGCGCCGTACCTTCGCAGACTGCTTTCCCGTTCTCACCGGTCGAAAAAAGCAGTGCAACGGGCGTCGGTTCTTGAACATCAGTTGCCACATCCAGGGACGTAAACACATGAGAGTGCTGCTTGTCGAGGACGACAGGATGATAGGGGAATCCATGCAGGCGGTTCTTAGAGATGCTGGTTACGGCGTTGACTGGGCGCTCGATGGCGAGGCCGCGCTATCTGGATTTCGAACCCACACCTACGACCTGGTACTGCTGGACCTAGGTTTGCCCAAAAAAAGCGGGATTGCCGTTTTGCGCGAGATCCGCGTACGGAACACTCAGGTACCCGTCTTGATCGTGACCGCGCGCGATGCTGTCGATGATCGCGTCGAAGGACTTGACGAAGGCGCGGACGACTACATACTGAAGCCCTTTGAGATGGCTGAAGTGTTGGCGAGGATTCGAGCGGCGGTGCGCCGGCGCGGCGGTTTCGCAACCCCCGTCATGACAAATGGGGTCATCAGTCTCGACCCGGCCACTCGCGAAGCAAGCCGGGGCGACCTGCACACGCGGTTATCAGGCAAGGAATTCGCCTTGTTGCACGCGCTTATGATGCGGCCCGGCGCGATCCTGTCACGCTCGGAAATAGAAGAGCGTCTATATGGCTGGAACAAAGAAGTCGAAAGCAACGTTGTTGAATTCATTATCCATTCGATCCGCAAAAAGCTAGGTGCCGACGCGATCAAAAATGTCAGAGGCGTAGGATGGTTGGTTTCCAAGGAGCACTAAGCCAGTCACTGCGCGTTCGGCTGTCGGTCTGGCTCGCCATTGCGATTGTCATCCTCGCCGTTCTCGGTGCCTGCTTGTCCTATAGCCTGGCATTGCACGAAGCAAATCAACTGCAGGACAGCCAGCTGAAGCAGGTCGCTTCCCTGACCACCGCGAGTAACCTGCCAGCGATAGAGGCCGGATCGCAGGGGTACCTCCCCGACAGTGAACCTCGTGCAAAAATCGTCGTGAAGACCTTGACTGCTGAACAAGACCCTTTCAGCGTTCCCAGGTCAATACCAGATGGTCTCCACACAATCAGCGTCGGGAACGAGCTCTGGAGGCTTTTGGTGAGGCCACTCAACTCGACTACACGGATTGTGGTTGCACAAGAGACCGCGGACCGGACCGAGATCGCTCGCAACAATGCGCTCTCCACCCTGATCCCTTTCGCGGTTCTGGTTCCCGTGTTGCTCGCAATAGTCGCTTTTTTGATGAGACGCACGTTCAGGCCGTTGATCCAACTATCGGCCGAACTCGATGAGCGCTCAGAGCACGACATCTCCGCGCTCGTCTATCCGTTCAAAGGGAATATACCTGCCGAGATCCTGCCGTTCGTCAAGGCAATTGACGGATTGCTCCTTCGTGTTTCAGAGTCCGCCGCGTTACAAAGGCGCTTCGTTGCAGATGCCACCCACGAACTCCGTTCTCCCCTTACTGCGTTATCCCTGCAGGCGGAACGACTGAGCGCGTCGGAGATGCCGCAGCAGGCACGTGAACGCCTTGACACGCTGCGCGGTGGACTAGCACGTACGCGAGCACTCCAGGAACAGCTCCTGACATTAGCTCGAGTTCAGGACGGCGGTGATCAATTTTCGACAAAAACTTCGATAAGGAAAGTATTCAGGCAGGTTATTGAAGACCTGTTGCCACTGGCTGAGCAAAAGGGGGCGGACCTCGGCGTAGAGGGAGATCACGATGCCTTCGTTTCGGCCGGCGAGATGGACCTGGTGACGCTGGTCAAGAATTTTGTCGACAACGCGATCCGATACACACCAGCAGGGGGACAGGTTGATTTGAAAGTTATAACGGATCGGGGAGCGACGGAGATTCAAGTCGATGATACGGGGCCAGGCATACCGGAAAGCGAACGAGAGCGCGTGTTTGACCGGTTTTATCGTGTGCTCGGTACCGATCAAAGCGGGTCCGGCCTTGGATTGTCGATCGTGCAATCAATCGCGACGAAGGTGGGCGCGAGAATAGCATTGGCCACCGCCGGTCAAACCGGCCTGCGCGTGACCGTGACCTTTTGAACAATCGTGCGGCGATTAACGCTGGATTGACGAGCGCGAACCCGAAATACTTCACCGGTCGTCGAATCGTTCAAGAGAGCGACACGCCCGGCACATCATGGCGATAGAAAAACCAAACGACAGCTCGGCCATGATGTCCGCGTCTCCAGTACTTGCAGTTTGCAACGGCCTCACCGGGTGCGAGAGGGCCTGGTCTTTCGACATCCCGGTAAGTAACCAGTAAGTCGCCGCAGCCGATGATGATTTCGATGCTGGAGTTCCACTCACCGGCGTCATCGCGTCCTGTCTTCGTTAACGTCTTCCAGGAGTTCCCCATGAACTACCGCTGCAGCAGCGCGCTCGCGACGATCGCTGCGTCGATCCTGCTTTGTGGATGCGCGACCGGCTCACTGCGCACGGCCGGCGATCCGCTCGAGCCAATGAACCGTACGATCTACTCCTTCAATGGCAAGCTCGACAAGTACGTCGCCAAGCCCGCGGCGACTGCTTATCTGAAGGTCGTGCCGTCGCCTGTCCGAACTTCCGTTCGCAATTTCTTTTCGAACCTGGGCGACATCGGCAACTTCGCTAACGACACGCTGCAACTGAAACCAACCGACGCCACCGAAGACCTGATGCGCTTCGCGTTCAACTCGACGTTTGGTATTGCCGGGTTCATCGACTTTGCAACCCCGGCAGGCCTGCCTAAGCACCATCAGGATTTCGGTCTCACGCTCGCGCACTATGGCGTGCCGATTGGTCCTTACCTCGTGCTGCCGCTGTTTGGCCCGAGCAGCGTGCGTGACGTCAGCAATGTCGCGGTCTCAAGCGTGCTCACCCCGTTCTCGGCAGCGCCGTTCGCGGTGCAGGCATCTGTGAGCGGTGTGCATTTCGTGAGCGAGCGCGCCGATTTGTTGGGCGCCACCAACTTGCTCTCGCAAGCCGCCCTCGACCAGTATTCGTTCACACGTGATCTTTATCTGCGCCGACGCAAGGCGCTTTCCTCCCCGAGGCCGGACGATGCTGAAAAGCTTCCCGTCTACACGGATGCCGCTCCATAGCAGTGCCTTTAAAAACCTCGGGCGGATAAGTAACGGGTAAGTCGGGTGCGTTGAACATGACCTTGTGTTCAACGGATGGCGGGAACGGATGCCATGAAACTCGGTACATCGATAGCGTTACGCGTATTTAAAGCCATACAGTAAATCTGGTTCCCGAAATCAGGCTGCTCACTGTCAGCTGCCATTCGTGAGCAGTAGCGATTTCCTTGCAGATAGCCAGTCCTAGTCCCGCACCGTCGTGACTGCTATCCGGAGCGCGCCAGTACCGCTTGAAAAGGAACGGAAGGTGGTCCTGGTTGATGCCAGGCCCCTGGTCCTGAACCTGAATCGAGGCATTGTCGACGATCAGCGATACAACGCTATTGGGTGGTGAAGCATTAATCGCATTCTCGACAATATTCTTGAGCAAGATAAACAGCGCGCTCCCGTCTGCCCAGATCGACGCCGCAGCAACCGGAACCTGAAGCTGGATTTTCACTTGCTCCCGGTCGGCCTTGCGTGACAGATACGCCACGACATCTCGCGCAACGTCAGCGCTATCGACCTCGCCAAAGCTGAGGTTCTGCGGTTCGCTGACTTCGGCGAGATGCAACAACTGCCGAACCTGCCGGGCCATTAGATCGACCTCGCGAAATAGCAGTTCCCTATGCTTGATTTCAGGCTCCAGTTCGATCTGACCGCGGATCAATGTGAGTGGCGTTTGAAGTTCGTGTGCGGCTGACGCAAGAAATTGTTGCTGGACAGAGAAACCGTTTTCAAGTCTGCCAAGCGCTTCGTTGAAGGCATTGAGGAGCGGCTTGATCTCACTGGGAACGCCCTTGGGCGAAAGGCGGGCGGTCAAGTTGTGCGGTGTGATCAGCGCAGCGGCGCCCGATGCCTCCCTGAGCGGCCTGAGTGCCCGATGCAGGGTCACGGTCAGCGTCAACCCAAAGATGATTGTTGCAGCCAGGATCGTAATCTTGACGATCGCCGGAATCTGTTTGACCTTTGCGCCAATCATGGCGTCGATCAAACGCGTGCTCATTGCGGATTGGGCATAGAACACGTCATGTCCGTGCGGAACCTGAAGCGTTACGACATCAAACGATCTACTGCCGATCGCGACCTGCTCGATCTTGCCGGCGGCTTGAAAAGGATCCCCGGCAATCCAGGGGGTACGGTCCTGTGCGTCACTCGATGCGAGCAACACGCTTCCCTGCTGGTCGAGTACACGATACTTCAGTTCACTGGACACCACCTTGAACAGCCACGCCGTTTGATCGGAAGGCTGCACCGAGACTGGACGTCCAGCGTTGTCAAAGCCAAGCCCCTTCACGATATCCTCAGCTCTTTCTATCTGTTCATGTCGCCCAATCGTCCGCTCGGGAAAGTGGCTGAATGCGTAGATGACCAGGGCGGCCAGCAGACTCATGCAGACCGCGAGCGCAGCAACGCTGGTAACCCACAGGCGTGCGGACAAACTTCGAATCCAGTGATCAAGCATGTCGTATAGGGGGCGACTGCAAACGCTGTGAGCGCGGTCTGGAGTGGCTGACCGCTGATAGATCGGGTTGGATGATCACGGTCAGTACACTCAGATCGTAGTCGATCAATGCGCACCGAGAGTGAACAAAAGAAGGAGAAATGGTGGAGGTTTGGTTTTCTCGCGATAAAAATGCAGGGTCAAAGCGGCAATGAAACAAGTCCCATTAACGCATAGGTGGTCGAGACAGCGCGTCCCTAAGCGTCAGCTAAGAGACTGGCCTTATCGTCTGTTTGCTTACTGCGTGATTGGATCCGCAGAAGTTTCTGATTCGAGCCGCGCGTGTTGCTCCAACCTCGGCGCAACCTTACCGCTGGCAGCTCGACTCCAATTTCTGCGCTGAGATGTCTGCCATAAATGAACACCGAGCCAAACGAATCTCAAACGGATGTCTGGTCTGAATGGCTCTTGCACACGCGCTTTGGCAACGATCCCGAGCACGAACAGATTTTGCGCGCCGCGATTGACCCGATTGCGGATCGAGTTTTGGACGGTGCCCGACTTTCTGCCGGGATGACACTAGTCGACATAGGGACGGGCGACGGACTGATAGCTTTTCGGGCGATAGACACAATCGGCCCATCGCTTCGCGTTATCCTCACTGATATATCGGCACCGTTACTGCGTCATGTCGAAGCGCTGGCGATTCAAAGGAATGTTCAGAGCCAGTGTAGATTTATTGAATGTTCGGCGGGTGCGTTGAAGGATATCCACGACGTGTCCGTCGACGTTCTTACCACGCGCGCGGTGCTTGCCTACGTTCCAGATAAGGTGGAAGCACTTCGTGAGTTCCTCCGTGTTCTTAAGCCTGGAGGGCGACTGTCGATTGGCGAACCCATCCTTCGAGACGATGCGTTTGAAGCTGCCTCATTAAAACAGTTGGTCGACGCTCAGCCTCCGGCATTGGAAGATCGCTTCTTTCCTCTTCTCAGCCGTTGGAAAGGCGCACAGTTTCCCGACACGGAAGAAAGAATTTCCAGCAATCCCCTCACGAATTTTAGTGAACGCGATTTGGCTCGCTTTGCGCTGGACGTCGGGTTCATTGATATCCACATGGAGTTTCACGTTGATGTCGTCCCGTCGACCGTGCACTCCTGGGAGGTATTTCTGGGCAGTTCGCCTCACCCCTGGGCACTGCCACTCGGCCGCATTCTCGCGGAACGCTTCTCCACGGAGGAGCGTGAATTGTTCGAGGCGATCTTTCGTCCAAGGGTAGAGGCGCGGCAGTTCGTTACCGCGGACCGGATAGCGTATCTCACGGCTCGGAAGCCGCCTTCGTAATTGGAACCCGTGGTGTCAATATATCCCGGACTTTCGTACGTCAGAACTCCTGTTGCACGAGGTTTGATATCCTAAGCAATACGTTTGGCGTTCCGCGCGTTCAGATTTGTGCGAAATCCTCGAACGGTGTTTCGACTCGACTGGCGAAACATTACTGGCAAAGGTACAAACAATTCCTGACTAAAAAAGAACGGGGCCGTCGACACATAATCGGAGGACCACCACTTCGTGGTTGAAGGCCTGGCGCGTGAATACCTGGGAACCGGTCATATCGGCGGTAGTGGTTAGCAATGAGCGGATCCTTTTCTTGCTCTACGTCTTGGTGACGATGTCAACGAACGAAGGGTGACGATGTCAACGAACGAAGCTTGAGTGCTTTCGGTTGTTAACTATGTGGGTCGTGGAGGGCGTGCGATCGACCTGTGGTTTTCACCCACGCCTGTGCTCGAACCGCAGAGCTGCTTTTGGCTCAGCAATAGAGATAGGTAAGTCTGGCTCCATGACGAAAATCAGTGGGCCTTTTAATCGCTTATCAAACTCGGAGCGCTGCTCGTTTTCTGTCGGCGCTCGTTTTGCCGGCAAGGTTGCCAGCTCTTAGAGTCCCCGGAGATTTGTTTCCTGACAACACGGCACGGACCGACAAACTGTCCACGATCGCGTTCGCCACATCAGCATTGCCGCGACGCTGCAATTCGTCCACGAGCACTCTTTGAAGACTTGGCCACACGCCTTCCTCCTGCCACTCGACCAGCCGCCGGCAGCAAATCTGGCCAGTTCCATAGCCGAGGTTTTTAGGAAGCAGGGGCCACGAGATACCCGATCGCAGCACAAACACAATGCCACAAAATACTGCGCGGTCCGGTGCCCGGGGGCGCCCTGCGCCGCGGCGCTCGGACACCGATCGCGTAGGAATCAATGGTTCAACAAGAGCCCAGAAATCATCGTCTATCAGATCTTCAAACATAGTTCCCATGGCAGAAATCCAGAACCCGGTCTGCTTTTAAATAACGATTTGATGTGAGTAACTTAACTGAAAGGTCAGTTTGGCGCGCGCTCTCAAGTCATAGCGGCTATGTTCGCAACTAGTGATGCAGTTTGCTTACTGTGCGGTCAGCGAGAGCGTGCAGAATCCGTACTGTTCATTAGTAGAACAAGTCCCTTAGGACAGACTTAGGGAGCGTCTGCCGTTCGCCAACCTGGTGTGGCAACTCAAGAATGCTTCGGGCAAGTGACGCAACAACCCGAGTCTGATGTCCGGACAACGCGAAGCGCTCCCGGATATGAAACACGACGTAACAAACCGATGTCGCAACTAGGGCCAGAAAGTGGAATATCGTCAGCCGGCGGCGCGTTTTATATTCAGTAGGTCCGCGTCGTCGTGCACATCGTCACATGTGAATTCACATGCTCCGGCAACGCGCTCTGCGAGGCGAACCGATGGGGTCTTCACGGTGTCGACGCCGCGGTCCGCGTCGTGGTACCGGACCGTCGACCAGGACGGATTCATGCGCAACTTTATTGGACTTGGAGTGGTGCTTTGCAGTTGTGTCGCGTGCGCGACGCCGATGGCGTCGCTGCCCGGCCAGGCTGGTCCGCTGAATGACACGACGACCACATCGGCCGTGTCGCCCACGTGCCGCATGGTCAACGGCACGGCGGATATCGATGGCACCACGCAGAACATATCGGGCCTTGCATGCAAGCAGCCCGACGGCACCTGGCAGATTCAGCAGCAGGACGCGGGCGTCGATATGGGTGACGTTTACCCGCCGCCCCCGTATCCGTACTATCCCTATTACGACCCGTGGTTTTATGGGCCACCTGTGGCGTTCGGCTTCGGCGCTTCGTTTGTCTTCGTCGATCGGTTTCATCACTTCCATCATATGGATCATGTCCACGTCGGACCGCGTGGAGGCTTCCGTGGAGGCTTTCATGGAGCAGGCGGTTTTCATGGAGGCGGCGGCTTTCACGGAGGAAACGCCTTCTTTGGAGGAGGCGGTTTTCACGGCGGCGGCGGGGGGCACCGGTAGCCCCTGGGTGCATGCGCCTGGCTCTCCTCTTGTGCATGCACCCGATGCGCAAGCTATAAGGTTTTTGGAGGTTGAAAATGAAAGTCGCGACAAAGAAGATCTGTTTTTTAATGCTGGTTATCGCCATGTCGGACGGGAGCTACGCACAAGAAGGGAGCGGCGTGACCGGCGTCGGGAGCGCGGCGCTCGTTCAAGGCGCCAATGGCGCGGGCACAGCGCCACCGGGCGCCGCGGCTACCGGCGATGACGTGCGAGCCAGCGCCGGCCTCACAAAAGGCACAGACGGCATAATCAGCAGTATGCGAAGTAATGGCACGAGAACAACCGAGAGTCCGGATCCTAGAGCACCTAACCGCACCGGAATCCTGCCTGAACGCCAATAGCCCGGGCAGGCTCTGTCAAATTGACGGGCGCAGACGACCCGTATGTATTAATAGTAGTTATCCTTATTAGATAACTTTATCGGATGCGGCAATGACACGCCTCCCCATCAACCTGACAAAGCCCGTGCGATGCCACTGCCCTGTCATTTACCACGACCACCGAACACCCGCATTTCCGGTTATCGTGCGCTGATGTGAGCCGCCGAGATTGCTCAAATAGCTGAGCGTCGCATACGCGCTGCTCGACTTGCCGACCTTCGCCACCAGACCTGCCCCGATCTGCCCGGCCGTCTGCCCGACCGATCCGGGCAGCGTCGTTGCGCCCCCGAACGTGACGTCGTCGCGCGCCCCGAAGTTGCGCAGCACCGACAAGCGCAGATACGGTTGCCAGGTGGCGACAGAATTCGTGTATGTGCCTTCCAGCCGTACGCCCAGCCGCCCGAGGAACGTATTGCCATGTTTGAACGATACGGTCGATACGCCGTCGTTCAGGTCGTTGATGGAGAGGTTCTGCCAGATCAGCTGCGCCTGCGGTTCGATCGACAAACCATGCGCCAGCGGTATCGGCAAGCCGGCCTCAACAGAGCCGCTGACCGCGCGGCCATGAGTGGTCGCACCAACACCGTTATTGGATAGAGGATCGATGGTCAGGGAGGTGCCCATCAACACGGCGTCGGTGTACCAGCCGCCTCGCCCGACGTGCGTCCAGTACGCGCCGAGACTGTACCCGTTGATCGCAAGATGGCCGACGTCGAGGTTGGGCGTAGCGAGCGCGTAACCATTGACATCGCCAGTCACTCGCGTAAAGCCGACGAAGAAACCATAGTGATTCCGATGGCCGCCCGGCGTCGAATCGGCATAGACATCATGCCCGGCCTGCGCGCCATAGATCGACCCGTCGAACTCCGGATTCAGCGCACCGTCCTGGCTCTGCACCGTGTGGCCGCCCCACACTCGGCCCCACGCAGCCGGCAAGGTGCCGCTTTCGTCAAGCAGCGATTGTTCTCCCTGACGATCGTGGAACGTATCGATCTGCTGGATGTTGATCTGCCGCGCGACCATCGGAATCGCAGCGTATACCGGTGCTTCCGGCCGATACACAGGCGCAGGTGCCGGCGCAGACGCGGATAGGGATGCGCTCGGGGCATTAGCCGCTTGAGCCAGCGCCGTGATCACCTCCGGTTGCGTGCCGGGCGCTGCAATCGGCATATCCGCGGGAACGATCGGGTTATCGGCGGATGGCGGTAACGATGGATTAACCGGTAGCGACTGGGTTGGAGGCGGCGAGGGCGTGGTAGGAGGTGTTGGGGTTGTCGGCGGAACAGGCGTTGACGGAGGAGCAGGGTTTGGCGTTGCCGCAACAGGAACCGTGTTGCGCAAATACCAGTTCTGAGCGGTGCCATTCGAGACACCACCCTTCGCGAGATAGTATGAATAAGCACCGGCCTCGACCGGGCTCGCGAGCCGGAATGCGCTCAGATCGGTGGTCGCTCCGTTGTTCGCTTCGATCACCTGAATACCGTTCGCCAGCGTTGCCGCGCCCAAGCCGCCAACGTTGGTGATCTTCAGTGCCGAAGTGCCGGTTGCGGTCGACGTGGAGCCGCTGATCACCAGCTTGTCCGACGCGGCATTATCGCCGGCCACAACCGTATTCAACGCGATGGTGCTGTTGTTTCCGACGTAGCTGCCCGCGACGTTCAGCCGGTTGCCGACACCAGCGCCGCCGATTGCGGCCAGGCCTGCGTTGGTCAACGTGCCGTTGATCGTGAACGTGCCGCTACCCGAACTCGCAAAAGCGGGAAGCGCGTCCGCGACTGCGATCGTGCCGTCGTTCGTAACATTACCCGTGACGCTGCCATAACCACCAAGCGTGGCTCCGCTGGCGACACCTACGGCACCGCCGCCGGAAAGTGCTGCATTCGCGTGTTGTGCATCGCCGATAGCGAGTGTTCCCGCCGCGACGGTGGTAGCACCCGTGTACGGATTGTTGGCGGTGAGCAGGGTAGTGCCGGCGCCCGCTTGTGTGAGCGCCCCCGAGCCGGAAACGATGCCCGGGAAAGTGACGTTATCGGAGCGATTGAAGACGAGCAAGCCGTTGTTCGCGACATTGCCCACGATGCTGCCACTGGTTCCACCGTCGCCCAGTTGCAGCGTACCTGCCGTAATGGACGTGCCACCGGTGTACGTGCTGCTTCCGGTCAGCACGGTTGTACCGCTGCCGGCTTGCGTTACGCTGCCCGAACCTGAAATCGCTCCGCCATAAGTCGCAACATCCGACCGGTTGAACACGAGCGCACTGTTGTTGGTGATATTGCCGACGATGCTTCCCGAGGTTCCACCGTTGCCTAATTGCAGGGTGCCGGCAGAAAGGGTTGTTCCGCCGGTGTAGGTGTTGTTCGAGGTAAGGACCGTTGTGCCGGCGCCTGCCTGCGTGACTGATCCGCTGCCGGAGATCGTGCCGGGAAATACCACCGCGTCGGAGCGATTGAAGACGAGCGAGCCGTTGTTCGCGACATTGCCAACCAGGCTGCCGCTCGCACCACCGCTGCCAAGCTGCAACGTGCCGTTTGCAATAGTCGTTCCGCCGGCGTACGTGTTTGTGCCCTTCGTCACAAGCGTGCCGGTTCCGGCCTTGGTCAATGCTCCTGCACCGGTAATACCCTGCGATATCGCCGTCGAAAAAGCTTGTGTATCGATGGTGCCGCCTGACGCAGTGATCGACATCGCCCGCGTACCGGCAAGATTCAAGGCTTGATTGAGTTGCAGGGTACCGCCGTTGAAAGTCAGGCCGCCGCTCGCGGCGCCCAGCGCGTTGTCGGCCGCAATTGCCACTGTCCCTTGGGTGATGGTCGTGCCGCCGGAGTATGTGTTTCCGCCCGCTGCTGCCGGCGCGAGGGTCAACACGCCGGCGCCGGTTTTTTCGACTGCGCCGGTGCCCGATATCAGTCCTGCATAGGTGCCCGCATTGTCCTGAGCCAAGCGCACGAGACCGTTGTCCGTCACGCTTTGCGGCAGATTCTGCGCGTTGGCATGCAGGGTTGCGCCACTGTCGACAATGGCCGACGCCGATACGCCGAGCGTACCGCTCAGGTTCAGCGTACCGGTTTGAACGTGGGCAAGCGTGAAGGTGCCGCTGCCGGTCCAGTTCCAGAGATCGCCCTGCATCAGCAGCGTCTGGAAGTTGGTGAAGGCATTCGAGGCCGTGCCCGAGCCTTGCAGCGTCACCGTGTTCGAGCCGGCACCGCCGTCCGCGGTGCCGTTGATGACCGAACCGGTTTGCAGGATCAGCGAGTCGTTGCCATTGCCCATCGTAATGGCGGTGCCTACTCCGCTTTGCACGAGTCCCGCATTGATGATCGTGGTGTTGCCGTTGAGCGTGCGGATGCCGGAGCCGTTCTGGCTGATGATCTTGCCGCCCGCGCGGTTCTCGATCAGGGCCGTGAAGCTCGAACCCGCCGTGTTCGAAAACACGGCATCGGGCGAGACGCCGCCCGCGACGGCGCCGCTCGCCGTGATCGTGCCGGTGTTGATCAGATGATCGTTGTTGCCCTGCATATAGACGGTCTGGCCCGCAGCGCCGGTCGTCGACAGCGAGCCGTTGTTGGTGATCGTGCCGCTGCCGCCGAGGATCGACGCTGCCCGCGCATTGCTGCCGGAAGTCGAAACGGAGCCGTTGTTCACCAGGTTGTTGCCCGACTGGCCGAGATTGGTTTGTCCCCAGGCGGCGGATATCCCATACGCATTGGGGCCGCTTGTCGTAATCGTTCCGTTGTTGGTCAGCGTATTGCCGCTGCCATTGGCAGCCATGCCGTCGTTGAAAGCGCCTGTCGTATTGATGGTGCCGGCGGCACCATTGGTCAGCTGATTGTTATTGCCGGTTCCGAGCAGCACGGCACCACGCGCACCACCGGTGCCGCCACCGCCGGTCAGCGAGAGATTGCCGCTGCTGTTAATGCTGCTGGAAGTATCGACGCTGAATACCACCGGATTGGTGGTGCGCAAGAAATTGCCGGAAACGGTCGAATCGGCATTAATGGTGACATTAGTGCTGCCTGCCACCGCATTTACCGGGACGATGCCAGTCCCGGTGCACGTTACGGTGGTGCCGCTCGTGGGAGCGGTATTGCTGCATGCCGCGATTGCGGAAGGCGTAAAAATCTCGGATAACAGTGCGACTCCACCAATGCCAATGCCGAACGTCTTGTTCTTGTTCATGGGTATTGTCCTGTTAATGGAAATATGTCGTACGCAAACCGGTAATGCCTTGCGATATCGTCGTGAAAAATCTTGTGTATTAGAGCCGCCTTGCTTCGGCGAGCCGCTGTTGGGGAAATCGATCGTGTTGGCGCCCGTGCCGTACGGACCGCCTGCCGTTCGGGCGCTGTTCTGCACCAGTGCGCCAGACTGCACGGAGACGTTCGCGCGGCCAAGACTGAATAGGGTGAAAATCAATACGCATGCTTTGTCACCCCCGGTAAAGCTAAGGTTTCAGAGCCCCGTTCGATTCGGTCTCGATTTGTAATTTTTTGAAAGGATACGAAATAAATGCTGATAGTACAAATATTTTTATAATGATTAGAAGGTGTAATTCTCACCATTCGAAACGTATCGCATGAACCTCGTGCGTAGTTCTTATATCGATTTCAGTGATTTTCGAGTGGGTTCCCAGCCTGCTTTTGGGTAATCGACCGCTATGGGACCGATTCCAATAGCGCGGAGAGCGGCAATGCGGCTGCGAAGGACGGAATTAACGCGCGGGCAAACGTGCGGTCTGGCAGAAAAAATGAATCATCTGTTTATATAAACCCACGCATGACCGACAGCAATGAATCCGGCCTTATTGGGGCGCTGGCAGGTAGCGTTGGCCGACTTCAGGAGAGCGAGATGGCGTCGGAAATTTGGATAGTCTGGGAAGTAGAGTCGCTGGGCTCTGGCATGGGTATTGGCCGAACGCGAGCTGGCTTATGGGTTGACAGATCCATTTACCATCGCGCTCGTTTGTGCCGTTACGCTTGACCTGCAACTTAGTAGCGCCACTGTTCCGATAGCTCGCTGGCAAGCGCGAGCTTCTCTTTAATGATCTCGATGAAGTCGGTCCTTGATCTCGTCGAACCCTTCTGTGACGCAATGAAGTTCAATGCCGAGGCGTTGATGGGCCGGAGCAGGCGCCCGTCGATTCCCTTCATTCGCGCAGCATTGCGCCTCGTCTCTGCCACCAGATCTCTGGCACCGTTAAAGCCCGGCGTTATACCGGCCTGCGCTCGAACTTGCGCGCGCAATTCCGAGGCGTATTCGGGAGACTGCCCGAGCCGATCGAGATCGATCAGCAGATCCGCGTCGTCGGCCGAGCGCAACGCGCAGAGAATCCACAACGCTAAAAATGCCCGGTAGGCATTGTCGCCTTCGACCGTACGCACATACTGCTCGCAGGCCGCCGCATACTCGTCGATCGCGGTAACGGGAGCAGGCGACAAGCGAACGCCGCATATATCAATGACCTGCCTGACGATGGGCTCGGCCTGATTGAGGCCCAAGACGCGGAATGGAGCAGCAACAAAGAATGGGTTGCTCCATTGCTGATGGAGCAACCATCCGGAGGCGAACTGCGATGCGGGATTTCGCAGAACGACCGCATGCATTACCTCAGGAAAGGCACCCTTGAACCACGTCAAGCGGCCGAGGGAACGACAAAATTTGAAGACAGGTGTCTTGCCCTGATTCGTCGTCTGGTCACAGAGATTTTTCAAGTAGGCCTGCAATGCTGGAAAGCCGGTGTCCGGCACGGGCCCGAAGCGATCCGTACTAAAGCTCTTCCGATATCCGGTCACACCGTGCAAGTTGTCCTGGATGAACGGCCGATATTCGGTGAAGTACGGCGCCGAGAGTGTCGGGTGACCTGAGGTCCAGGTCGGCTCCAGGGCAGGGATATCGGCTGCTCTCAGATCACCGAGTATGGGATGAAGCGGCTCGTAGAATGCGGTCACGGTCTGCAACACCCGAAAGCGAGACCACACCCAGGTTCCCGCGCTTCTCCAGCCGGTGTGCAGGAAAATACCGCGTGACTGTCCTTTCTCCTGCACGACGGCATCCTGAACGGCAGGTTTTATGGATGTGTGTCCGTTATCGCCGGCGGCGCCCGGGGCAATTCCAGATTGCTGCGTCATTGGCTTTCTCCAGAGTCCAGAGGGAAGGTTGGTTCATGTGTGCGGCGTCGGCATCGCCCATTGCTTCTAGTCCCCGTTCACGCGGAATCTACACGCTGCTATGGGGGGCACTGTCAACGACGATAGAAAGTGCGAGCGCGGATATCGGGAAAACGACCGGTTGGACAGCCGGTAGTGTAGTTTCACGCGTCTTGCTCCGCGCTAACCGCGCAGCCCGCAACGGTTACGGTCCATTACGAGCGCAGCCTCCTGAGATAGTGTAAATCGTGACGGCTTACCAAGGGAAACACCGGGAAGGTGTCGCCATGGCTTGTGTCTCGCCACGGGGCACAGTCCGGAATCGACGGTTTTCCCCGGCGGCCTGCGCTGCCAGGGCAGATGCGGCCGGTATCGCACCTGCTTGATCCAGACAGATGTCTGGCTGCGCCTTTGCCATCCAGTCCGAGCGTCGTTTAGCGTAATAGTTTGCGCTGCCACCTCGCTTCGCAAATATCGGCGTTCTTAGCTGATCCCCAAAGGCCGGCGGCTCGGGTGACGCGGTTATGCCAGCTGCCAGCCCATAGCGCTTCGCGGCGGTGACTATTCAGTCCGCTGCGACCAGTCGCGTCGGTACGCCAGAGCCACTCGGTGGCGACGAATGCACCACGACCACATACCTGCGAAGCATGGGGCGAGTCCTCGAAAGTCTTGGTCATCTTCGTACTCGAGGCATAGAGTCGGACCCTTGGCTACTCCTGGTTCCCAAAGGTGCGAGAAGAGCCATGTGGCTCCCTCGCTGATGGTTGCCCAGCTGCACTACCGAGTCGGCCAGAGCAGGTGCGGAGGCGTCGAGCAGGGGATCTTCGAGTGGAAATGTCACCAGTTTATGTTGATGTCCTGAAAGGGACGGATCTCAGGGATTGGCGATCCAACCAGACCGGATACGGTCAGTACAAACATCTGAAAGTTCATCAACTGATTGAAATTCATATATTTTTAGTCATACTACTAATCTATATGCAGGGAATATCCTATGAGCGCACTGTTCTCGCCCATCATGCTTCGTCGCGCTTCGCTACCTAACCGCATCATCGTCTCTCCAATGTGCCAGTATTCTGCCGAAGACGGACTGGCCAACAAATGGCACGAAGTTCATCTCGCAACACTTGCCTTGTCGGGAGCCGCAATGCTCTGCATCGAATCCACGGCGGTCGAACCGGAAGGACGAATCACCCCGGGAGATCTGGGTCTCTGGAATGACGCGACAGAGGCGGCGCTCAAGACAGTGCTTGATACAGTCCGGGCGCATTCAAATATTTTTATTACTCTCCAGCTCGCGCACGCGGGTCGAAAGGCTTCAAGCCACAAGCCCTGGCACAACGGGCACTTAATTCCTCCTTCGGAAGGGGGATGGAAAACATTTGCGCCTTCTGCTGTCCCGCAAAAGGAGGGAGAGGCTGCACCGATCGAACTGGACCTGGCAGGTTTGGAGCGCATTCGCGATGCATTCGTTGCGGCCGCAAAAAGGGCTGCCCGCCTCGGGCTCGACGGCATCGAACTTCATGGAGGCCATGGGTACCTGCTACACCAGTTCATGTCACCTGTCTCGAATCAACGCACAGATGAATATGGCGGATCCCTCCAGAATCGTCAGCGGTATCCGCTTGAGATCTTCGATGCCGTCCGGGCAGTGTTTCCGGCAGACAAGCCGGTAGGCATCAAGGTATCCGCATCCGATTGGGTGGAGGGTGGCTGGGACATTGAGCAGACTATTGCTCTCGCCCGCGAACTCAAGAAGCGGGACGTCGACTGGATCGTCGCATCATCGGGTGGCATTTCACCCCTTCAGAATATCTCTCCCGCCCCGGGTTATCAGGTCCCATTTGCAGCAGCAATCAAGAAAGCCACAGGCGTTAATACAACGGCGGTAGGCCTTATCACCGAAGCTGGACAGGCAGATGAAATCATAAAAAATGGCCAGGCGGACTTCGTCGCCATTGCGCGAGCGATGCTGTACGACCCGCGTTGGGGCGGGCACGCAGCGGCAGAACTCGGAGCAACGGTGGATGCGCCGCCGCAATACTGGCGTGCACCTCCCCGCGAGCACGCCGATGTCTTTGGAAAAATCGTGCAAGGCGCGCGGTAATTGTGATCGAGGGTTGTGTCGCGGTGGGAATCAAACCTTGCCGGGGTGCATTTGCGGACCGGTGGTTCAGTTAAGTTTCCGGCAACGCTGAGGATCGGCAGCGTCATCGAGCAGACTTCGATTATTAGAGTGAGCGCCGTAAGCGAGACACTGATGAATGTCCCTCCGGCAAACGGCAGAGGATCAACTTCATCCCCGGCGGCGAGACGATGATCGCTCGGCGACCGCGACGAAGTAGTGACTACCGAAGCTTCATAGGGTTTGTTCATGCCTGTTGAGCATGCCTCCAATGCTTGCAAAGTCTTTTTCCTGCACGCCAGCCTCACTTAGACTTCAGTCAAAGATCTAGCCAGCATTGCTTACAGACGGAATGGCGCCCTGGTTAGAAGTCTTTGGGAGATTGTCCGTGAGGACCGGATTTGAGTGTCACGGTTGTCACAGTCACCGACGTTCTCAATGATATCCGACAACCCACCGTGGATGTCTCGCGAGAGATCGCTGTCGCTGAAATTCGGAGTACGAATCACGAGCAATTTAATCAGTAAATGCAGTCACTACAGGTGCTTAAATGTCGAAACTATTTTCACCCATACGGATCGGCGCAATTGATCTTTCCCACCGTGTCGTTCTGGCGCCGCTCACGCGCATGCGCGCGGCCCTGCCAGGTAATGCGCCCAATGACCTGATGGCGACGTATTACGGACAGCGTGCGTCAGAGGGCGGGCTATTGATTACCGAGGCGACCTTCATATCGGCGACCGGAAACGGTGGATACGCTTCGCCAGGCATCGTCACCGACGCACAGGTCGCAGGATGGCGGAAAGTCGTAGACGCGGTGCATGCGAAAGGTGCCAGCATCATGCTCCAGCTTTGGCACGTCGGCCGGCAGTCGCACGTCGACCTCCAGCCGAACGGCCAGGCTCCCGTTGCGCCCTCTGCCATTCAAGCTGATGTTCGCGCGCTGCTGCCGGGTGGTCCCGCGACGGGCTCGATGCCGAGGGAGATTGAGTTGTCGGAAATACCGGGCCTCGTTGGTGAATACCGCAGGGCAGCGGAACGCGCGAAAGAGGCCGGCTTCGATGGTGTCGAGATACACGGCGCCAACGGCTACCTGATCGATCAGTTTCTCCAGGACAACTCCAATCGGCGTGAAGATGCGTATGGTGGTTCTGTTGAAAATCGGGCCCGTTTTCTTCTTGACGTGGTTGAAGGGGTGAAATCGGTGTGGGGCAGTGACCGGGTCGGTGTTCGCGTGGGTCCAGGCAACAGGTTCGGCGGTATGGGAGACAGCGCACCGGAGGTAACGTTTCCCTATGTGGCCCGAGCGCTCGCGCCTTTTGGGCTGGCCTATCTGCATGTCATTGAGCCACGGGTCACGGGTAATGTTTCGGATGACGACAAGCCGCCCGTAGCGGCTGGCTTGCTGCGTCCGCTGTTCGGGGGACCCGTTATCGCCGCAGGCGGTTTCGATGGCGCTGGCGCCGAAAGCATTCTGGAAAAGGGTGACGCGGACCTTGTCGCGTTCGGTCGGCATTTTCTCGCGAATCCCGATTTTCCCGAGAGACTGCGTCGCAGCCTTCCGCTCAATGCCTATGATCGCACCACCTTTTACTATGGTGGCGACAAAGGTTACGCCGACTATCCGGTCTATGAATCGTAGTGACTCGTGAGACTGCCGCGTCCGGTTCATCAAGCGGTCCGGGAGCAGCGGAAGAACGAACGTGGTCTGGTTCCAGGTAGCCGGCCCACCGCAATCATGCAAGGAATGGGAGAGCAATGTGCTCCGTTTGCAAGCTAACGATCTCCCGCCCTGGTGCAGGCAGTGGGGCCGACAATTCCACTAGTCTTTCGTACCTATGCGGCCCAGATGAACGCCGATATGCGCCGGAAGGCGGCTAGCAGCAACGCGACCACTGCCCCTTAAGATGCAGCATGGTAAATCGGGATCTGGGGCGAATATGACACAGCCCGGATTTACATTAATAATTAGGATATCGTATAGATTGAATAGAACAATCTTCGAATCGAGGGGCGCAGCAATGTCCTCGGTCGAGGGTGCTGTCATCTTGTTGGCAGGTTGAGGGTCTATGGGGACCGTAACGAGTGGATGAGAAATCGGTGAGCGTAGACGGCCTCTTTTTTGGCGAGATAGATTAGAGAAGAAGGGGCGTGGATGTAGAAAGAGCGAGTTTTAAAGGAGGATGTACGTTAAGTCCGCGCTTAACAAGTACGGTATCGCCTGGAGGATTCATGTGTCGTCTGCAGTCGTACCTGTCTCGAATCGCCGACAGACCAAAGTACAGGTAACCCCGAAATTACAACCATGATATCGAACGTCTCGGACCTCGACCTTCGCCTGATTCGAACCTTCCTGGCCGTCGTGGACGCGCGTGGCGTAACCGCTGCGCAAGTTACGTTGAATGTTAGTCAGCCGGCAATCAGTTCTCAACTGACCACCTTGGAAACTCGATTGGGGTTTCGCCTCTGCGAGCGTGGGCGCAGTGGGTTTGCACTGACCGGCCGTGGTGAGCGCTTTGCAGAATCGGCCCGTAAGCTCCTTGATGCAATCGACAACTTTTCAATCGAGTCACGAAATCTCGACAAAAAACTGGTGGGTAACCTGACGATATGCATCATTGGGCATGCTGATCTGAGGCAGAACGCACTCTTGAGTCAGGCGATTCAGCGATTTCTTGGGCGCGACCAGGCTGTCCATCTATCAGTGATCGTCAGGTCACCCGGCGAGATCGAACAGGAGGTGTTTTCCGGAGCCATCGACGTGGCAGTCGGATACTTTTGGCACCGCGCTCCGTTGCTGGATTATGTACCGCTATTCATGGAGAAGCAGACGGCGTTCTGCGGTAGCGGTCATCCCTTGTTCGGACGATGTAATGCGACGGAAGCCGAGCTTACCGACCTGGTATGGGTTCATCGAAGATACCCGGTTCCTGAAGCGAACTATCTCACGAGCAACACGGGAGTGATGGCTGGGCCAGTGGCAGAAAATATGGAAGCGGCGGCGCTTCTGATCATGTCCGGGAAGTATATTGGCTACCTGCCGAATCACTATGCGGAACCTTATGTCAAGCAGGGTTTGCTTCACGCTCCTAGCAAGAAACTGCTTTCCCACGACGTGATGTTCCACATGGTGACCCGCAAGGCGCCTCGCCGTACGGATGTGGCTCAGGCGATCGTGGAGGATTTGCGAGCTGTATATCTCGCAGAGTCAGAAATCAACGCTTGAGCGCTCTGAAGCAGAGGCGGCATTGGCGTCGCCGGCTCAATGCCGCCTCCACATGGCCCGACGCTACTTTTGATCAAGGTGACCGTCCAGGCTCCGGTTCAGTAGCCGCGAGAGATGTCTACTTGCTGCGCGAGTTCCTCGCCGTTGAGCGCGCGCCGGATATTCTGCGCGACAGTGATAGCGGCGGTTTCCGGCGTGGATATTCCCGCCACGTGCGGGGTCACCAGAATGGCGGGATGTCCCCAGAACGGATGAGCAGGGGGGAGCGGCTCTACCGTGGCGACGTCCAGAGTCGCAGCCTGAATCTGGCCGGCGTCGATCGCGGCAAGGAGGTCTGCATCTACGAGATGATGGCCGCGTCCCATGTTTATGATGCAGGCACCACGCTTGCACTGAACGAAAAACTCCAGATTGAGAATCGAACGGGTGTCGTCCGTCAACGGAAGCACGTTGATGACAATGTCCGTGCATGCCAGCATGTCGGACAGACCGTCTTTGCCGGAGTAGGTTGCAATTGCGTCGACGTGTTTAGGCGTTCGACTCCAGCCGGCCACATCGAATCCCTCCTCTGCAAGGGATTTTGCAATTGCTCCGCCAAGCTCGCCGAGACCCAGAACACCGACAACCGTATCCCGGGCGAGTGTCGCCGGGAGGAAAGTCCACTGTGCTTCCCTTGATTGGCGCTCAAAAAGGTGGAATTTCCGGTGGTAGCGGAACGTCGCGGCTTTCGCATACTCAATCATGGTCTGGGTGAGCGAGTCATCTACAAGCCGTGCCAGCGGAACGTTCCTGGGCAGCTTCTCGGGGTCGAGCTGATTGATTCCGGCACCAAGCGAGAGGACTGCCTTCAGGTTCTTGAAATCGGACAGTCCGCGGTTCGGAAGCTTCCAGACCAGTGCGACGTCCACTGACTCCGGGTCTTCGCAGACCTCGCCTACCGAATACTTCATGTCCGGAAAGTGTTGAGAGAGTGCGGCCTTCCACTCGTCCGGAGAATCAATATTGCTGTTGAAATAGATGTGTGGCTTCATTATTGGCTCACTTGGAAACGCAAGACGTTGCAACGTGAATGAGGTTCAGGCTTGTGTCGCTTAGCCTCTGAGCGGCAGGATTTCGATGTTATATCCGTGTGTGATTGAGCGCTCAAGAACGGGGTCAATCATCTCGACCTCCAGCCGCCGCGCAAATCGGAGCGGCCCGATCACGTCGAAGGTACCGTTGTACATCAAGGTGCCGTCGCAGAACGCCTCTTCGACCTCAGCCAGTCCGTCGAGAAGTGCAGCAGGGTCGAGCATGGCCGAAACCTGTCCCTGCTGATACAACGTGCGCTCACCGTTTTCAATGACCCACGCACGCAGATGAATCTGGTCCCAGTGAGGCGCGACCTCGGTGAAGGGCCAGGCCCTGGTCGCCACCGGTTTTTCGCACATCTGCTTTGCAACCGTTACCCCGTAGGCCTCGACGTCGTTTTCGGTATGGTCGGACCCGACGGAGACATACAACTCTCCGTCGTGCTGGAAAAGCACAAACTCGACCTCACCGGAATTTCCCTGACCAGGCACGTCGATTATCTCGGCGCGCGTGAGTCTGGCCGCTGAAACGCGGTAAAAAACCGGTGTGGTCCCGGGAGCCTTCACGCCCCGTTCGGCGAGCTCCTCAATGTGGTGACGCACGGCAGCCTGGTCACGACCAGTCCATCCTGCGACCACCAGACGTTTGACGAGAACATCGATGGTTTCGCTTGTTCCCTCGCGAACGACCTCAAAAGACAATTGCTTCTCTGCAGACATCACATCTCCTTTGGAAATTAATTTTGGTTAGTACAGTGAAAGCTGTGAAATCGCGGCCGCCGCTCACTTGAGGCAGCCGGCCAGAAATTGTTGAAGGCGAGGGCTCGTCGGCCGCTCGAGGACTTCAGCGGGGTTACCTTCCTCCTCAATGCGTCCTTGGTGCAGGAAGATTGTGTGATTCGAAACATGCCGTGCGAAGCCCATTTCGTGTGTCACGACGATCATCGTGCGCCCGTCGGTCGCAAGCTTTTGCATCACGCGCAGCACCTCGCCAACCAGCTCGGGGTCGAGCGCGGACGTTGGCTCATCGAAGAGCATCACGTCTGGCTCGACGGCAAGCGCACGGGCGATGGCGGCACGCTGCTGCTGGCCCCCAGATAGATGCGCCGGGTAGTAGTCTCGACGTTCGTACAGGCCGACTTGCTGGAGATACTGCTCGGCACGCCCTTTGGCTTCTTCCTTCGACAGGCCTTGAACATGCATGGGCGCCAGCATCACGTTCTGCAAAACGGTCATATGGGCCCACAGATTGAAGCTCTGGAACACCATCGCCAGCTTCGAACGAATCCGCTCGAGCTGACGGAGGTCCTTTGCGACCAGGTTTCCGCCCGTGCCGCGGCCAAGTTTGAGTTCTTCGCGACTGGAGAAGATGCGCCCCTCTGTGGGTGCTTCCAGCAGGTTCATGCAGCGCAGAAGAGTGCTCTTTCCAGACCCGCTCGAGCCGATGAGGCTAATGACATCGCCCGTCCTGGCTTCGAGAGAGATGCCCTTCAAGACCTCGTGCGTCCCGTACTTCTTGTGAAGATTTTCAACCGAGAGTTTGCTCATGGGTGCTCTCTCTTACGTTAGTGGGGATTGGAGGTAATGCTGCAGCCTGTTGTGACTCATGCGGGCGGAGGTGGCGCAGGAATCGACGTTCGAGGCTCTTGAAGACGCGCTGCGTGGCCATCGAAAGCACGAGATAAATCGCGCCAATCGTGAGATAGGGTTCGAAGGAAATATAGAAAAGCGAACTTACCGCTCGGGCAGCGCCTGTGAGGTCAATGACGGTGATAAGACTGACGAGCGAGGTCGCGTGCAGAAGCAAAATAATTTCGTTCGCGTATTGCGGTAGGGCGCGACGGAACATTGCCGGTATCAGAACGTACCGGTATATCTTCATGCGAGGCATACCAAAGCCCACGGCCGCCTCAATTTCTCCATGGGGCAGGTCCTGAATGCACCCCGCGAAGATCTCCGCAGTGTAGCCAGCCGTGCTGATACCGAGCGCAATGACCGCGCAGAGGGTGGCGTTTGCGAGAACAGGTCCCAGGAAGCTCTCTTGCACGACTTCGATTTGGCCCAAGCCGAAATAGACGACATAGAGCAGGACCACCACAGGTGCTCCTCGAATGACGAAGGTCAGGGACGCGACCGGCCAGGACAGCCAGCGATTTTTTGAGACCCGCATCAAGGAGAGGGGAATGGCAGCAAGAAGCCCAATCAAAATGGACCCCGACAGTAGAAGAACTGTGGTGACTAGTCCGGAGGCGAACATCTGCCAATTTTCAGCGACGATTTGCCAGTTCATGGTTGCTTCCCGCCGATTATCGAGCGCCGCTGGCGGCGCCAACGCGGTATCGGTTGGAGACGCGCCTCAATCCCAGGAGTGACACGGCCGAAAGAGCCAGGTACACCAGTAGGGAGACGATGTAGAAAGCAAAGTCTTCGTGCGTTGCCTGAGCAGCGTATTTCGCCCGGAAAATGACGTCTTGCAGGCCGATGACCGATACAACCGCCGTCCCCTTGACGAGCGTCAGCCAATTGTTTGTGAAGCCTGGCAACGCATAGCGGACCATTTGAGGCAGCCGAACCTGAGTCCAGACCTGCGTGGGCGTCATGCCAAATGCGTAGGCGGCCTCGATCTGACCCACCGGAATGGCGAGTAAAGCGCCTCGGAAGGTTTCGGCCATGTAGGCGCCGAAGATGAAACCGAGCGTCAAGGAGCCCGCGACAAAGGGTGGAATGTTCAGTTGCCAGCTTTTCCCGAACAGCGAGCCGAGCGTGGTGAAGATGTCTGGTATGCCATAGAAAACGATCAGCATCAGCACCAGGTCCGGGATGCCTCGCACGACCTGTGTGTAACCGTCCACGACCCGGTGGAGAGCGCGAGAGTTGGACACCTTGAAGATTGTTGCTATCAGACCGAAGGCAATGGAACAGGAAAGAGCGCTCCCGGCAAGGCCTAGTGTCAACCAGGCTCCGTTTAGCACCATCGCAACGTAGTCAGAGAACATGGTTGCCTCGTTTCGAGTTTCGACAGATTAGCAGGGCGGGAGGCCCGATTCGGGCCTCGACTTCCTCACGCATGAACGACGTCGATGCGCTCTACTGAGCCGCCGTAATGTCGTGTCCAAAATACTTCATGCTGATCCTGGTGAAGGTTCCATCGACCTTGGCTGCGGCGATTGCGCGATTGAAAGCCTCTCGCAGTTCGCTATCGTCCTTGCGGAAGCCGAGGCCTACGCCAGCGCCGAGCGCCGGGTCGCTGGAGCCTGTGAAGGAGGGACCGATGTATTGAAAGTTCTTGCTGTTATCGGCAAGCTTCAGGAACGCCTCGTCGGTTTGCACCGTGTATCCGAAAGTGAGATCGACACGTCCGTTCTTCAAATCGAGGAATGGATCGCCTTGACCGGTGTACCTCTTGATGTTTGCGGTGCTTCCGTAGGTCTTGGTGAGGAAGCTGTCCTGCGCGCTGCCGCCCTCGATTGCGATCGTCTTGCCCTTCAGGCCTTCCGGGCTAATCGTGATGTTCGACCCTTTCTTCGCGATGAAGCGGTTGTTGACGATCGCATACGTGTCAGAGAATGCTACGACTCGCTCGCGAGTGGGCGTCTTCAACAACCATCCCGAGATGATGTCAATCTTATGGCTCTGCAGGGAAGGGATGAGCGAGTCGAAACTCTGGTTGGCAAAGACGCATTTGACTTTCACGCGTTCGCAGAGATTTCTCACAACATCAATCTCGAAGCCGCCGATAGAACCGTCAGCGTTGACTTGGGCGAACGGCACATACGACCCGTCGGTTCCGACTGTGACCGTTTCGGGCAAGGCGGCATACGACGCTGAACAAACAAGCGCCGAAGCGGCGACGATGGCTTTGATTTTCATGATTTTTCCCTGTAGCGAGTAGTGGGTTAGCTGCGACTTTTCGTGGAAATTTGGGGCCGTCGGCGACTATTTCCGGTACTTGACTCCGGGCATCACGCACAACATCTCAAAAGCAAGGTTGGCAGCCAGGAGGGCAGTGTTGCCTAGCGGGTCATAGGGGGGCGACACCTCGACCATGTCCGCACCGACCAGATTCAACCCGCGCAAACTGCGAATGATTTCGAGTCCTTGCATCACTGTGAGGCCACCGATCTCTGGTGTTCCGGTGCCTGGTGCAAACGAAGGGTCAAGACCATCTACGTCAAAGCTGAGATACAGCGGCGCGGACCCGATGCACTCGCGGACCTCCTGCATGAGCGGTACGAGAGACTTTCCCCAGCACGCCTCCGCTTGCACCACGCGAAAGCCTTGATCCCTGCACCAGTCAAAATCGTCAGCCGCATAGCCAGTGCCTCGCAGCCCGATTTGAGTGACTCGACTGCAATCGAGCAGCCCTTCCTCAACAGCGCGCCGGAACGGTGTGCCATGTGCGATTTTTTCGCCGAACATGGTGTCGTTGACGTCCGCGTGAGCGTCGACATGCACGACTGCGACCTTTCCATACTTGCGGTACATCGCGCGCAGGATGGGTAGGGCAATGGTGTGGTCACCGCCAAGCGTGACAGGCCGGCAACCGGTCGCAATGATCTGGTCGTAGGCTGTCTCGATTCGGCTGATGGAATCAAAGATGTTGTACGGATTGGTCGCTACATCGCCAATGTCGGCGATGCGCATGGAGTCGAAGGGCGCAGCGCAAGTCGCCATGTTGTGGGGGCGCAGAAGGACACTTTCACTGCGGATTTGACGCGGGCCATATCGCGTTCCATTGCGATTACCCGTTCCCAAATCAAACGGAACGCCCACGAAGCATGCGTCGAGATTCTCAGTCGACCCGACCTGGGGAAGGCGCATCATTGTTGCGATGCCACCGAACCGGGGCATCTCGTTTCCACTAAGCGGCTGGAAGTTAGTCTCGCTGAAGCTGTTCATGAACCTGTCCTTTGTTTGTGCCTCGGGGGGCCGTCTAAAGCGGCGTTAGAGCTAGTGTCACCGGACAAAAACGCATTCCAATACCTATGTTAAAACGTTTGCATCAGCTTATGGTTATGTATTTAATTGTCTTGAAAGGCTTACTCCTATTGGTTTCTGTTCCAGACGTGACTATTCACAGCCGCCGGCGGGACCAGATACATATCCTTACTGGTCTACGCGGAGGTGGCCCGTCACGCCGAACTCGAAGAGGGGCGTAGAAGTCGGTTTTCGTGGGTGGGTCAGCCGTCAACCGTGGCGAATGGCATCGTCACTGGAAGGCCATTTCGACCGCGAGCGCGGACTCGGCGGTGAATGAGATGTTGAATCAGCGTAGGTGCAAAAGACCACAAATGCGTTGATCGCAGCACCAAGCGCATCTGAATGCTCAAGTCCTGTGCGCTGTCATCAATGATGAACTCAAGGAAAAACTCGAGAGTCGTATGAAAGAAGTAATCCTAAATATAAATTTATCGACTATATGTTTCCAATTTCATTTGCTCCGTGCTCAATAACACCAGCAGCATGCACGCCGGGCGCCCGGTCCTCGAACCTGGCAAGCGACGACTATTGAGCAATTCATCGAAGTGGTCGGCTCGTATATACGCTGGTACAACGACAAGCGAATCAAGATATCGCTTGGCTCACTCAGTCCCACAGAATACCGAGAACGTCTCGGTAGCGAAGCATAAACAATTCCAAGAATTCCGCCGCACCCCCAGTTCTCGAACCTAAAAGTCCGCTCAGGGGTTCGGCAGACCGTGCCCAGAATCTGAGGGCGTCATCCCCGAGTTCGAAGCATTGTTTATAACGCGAGGCCTAAGTGCGAGCCGGGGAACCGGATATGATGTGGCAATTTGTGACTTGCGCCGAAGAGGACAATTACGTCCGACTGGCCGCGTTCAGATGATCCCGAACCGAGCAGTTTGCAGTAAAACTACTGACATGTAAAAGAATGCATCCATCTCGACGTAAATGTCCGTCCAAGAAATGCCAGCGTTTGATCCGCTCCTATATGGGCGCCAGCCGTTGCCACGGAGAGCTTGCGTTCCAACAAGGACTAGGGTCGCATTGCGCTACTGACTGATTGCCCCCATACGAAGCGGATCCTGCCGCAAATGCCCAAGGACAAGAACAGAGCCCGTCAACTGCATGCATTGGAATTCGAATGTCTGGCCGATGGTAAAACTTGTACGCCGTATGAATTCTGCGTAAAGCTGTCGATCGTGACGATGAACAATATAACGCTTGGTAAGCGGCGCTCGCTCGATGTTGGGCAATCCGCACGACGAGTATGAGCGAGCGTCAGCAACGGGCCGTGATGTGTCGATCGCATTTCCGAACAACCGGCATGTAAATCAACCCCCGGCCGCATGCGCCGGACTTCCCTTCCTATTTGATTTTCGTGCGCCCCTTCTCTCGTTCGATTTTCTAAAGCGTGGCCTTGAGAAACTGATTCCAGTCACTGCCGATAAGGGGTTGGACCTGACCGAATGGTCGATTCCTCCGAGTCCGCTCTTTAACGAGAACGCCGGGAAGATCGGTCTATTGGGTCCGCAATCAGCGAAGGACGTTGCTTACGTCTATGAGAACATTCGTGCGTTGCGCCAGAATTTCCATATGCTATCTAAGGACCATCGCAATATGCCGAGAGAATGGGGTTCTGCGATGATAGGGGGCCTCGCGGCAATACAGCGGGCTGAGACGAGAGGAAGGCCGCTGACGAGACGTTAAAGAGCCACGCCACAGAGGAGTATCGGAACTGGCTCGCATCGGAAATGGGCGCGGGGGAGCCGTACCTCGATTCAGATCGATGTTTGTTGACCGAATACATCGGCGGTAAGGCGCTCGGGTTCGTGAGTCGAACAACCGGTCACATCGCCTTGCTACCATTCCAACGACCCTCCTCCTCGCCCGCAAAGCGGCGGGTATAGCGGTCACCTTTCCGATGTAGGGGATGCTCATGAACTACTAATTGTGATGCGAATGAGCATCCGAGACAAAATGGGGCCACGAGAGTTATCCTAGTGATATTTCACTAAGGAATACTACATATGCCAATGTTTCAACTCGCTCGACGTGCAGGGCAGCGATGTTAGTTGGGTGAGACAGACGTTCCTCGTGTCTTCATCGTCTTTCGCACGGGATCAGCTTCGTGGCGCTGTGCTGGATGGATGCCTAAACCTGAGACGGCCACGCTCGTGGACCGTTCGACCCAACTGGCATCGCACCAAACAGCTGGGCGCCGCCTCCGACGGCACATGGGCGTGAAAGAAAACGTGATCGTTTCGTTCATTTCGTAGAACGCTTCGACTCTTTAGCTAAGGCCGATGAGAATCCACTTGGCTCCATCATCTCTTGGTTGCTCGACGTTTTCCATGCCGAACTCTTAGTACTACAGCCGTAGATGCAAAGAACCTGGTGGTACGCAACCGCGGCGCCGGTAATGGTATTGCTGGGCGCGGTACTGATGCCTGCGCCGCCATGTGGACCACGACAGCACGTACTCGATTGAATGAGCACCACGCCATAACAAGCGGCAAAGCAGTCGGCGGATCTCCTGCACGGTTAGCGGCACCGAACCGTCAGGTGTTTTTTTTGCCTTGTACCCGCAGGGTGACGAGCGCTGCGTGAGCCAGCAAAGCCAGCGTGATGTGCCGGTACCAACCCTGCCACCGGCGCACCTCATACTGATCGAGACC
>NZ_JBIYEB010000003.1:0-505950 GCF_044909315.1 Caballeronia udeis | reverse complement strand
CTGATCAACCGTCGGCATGCCGTCCGTTCTGCTACCAACACATTGTACGAACCAGAATCCTTTATAAACCACTGGACAGGTCAAATACATATCAGTGTCTTGACGCCGGTTGGCTTGCCATGCAGGTTTCGATCGAGCCCGACGATACAACCCACCAGCACGGCCGCGACCATGCGCAAGATCGCCTCAAGCAATTGCACGTGTGAAATCATCGGTGTCCCCGAGCAGGTTGAGGATATCCGTCGAGCGACGGCGGCTCGGGACAGTTTACCGTCAGGGGATCCGTCGCTCCAGTGCTGTCGATACTCGCCGCTTTGCGCCGCCAGTCGAATGACGCAGAATGGGCACTTGGTCTAGCGGGTTTTCGACATATCGCGAGCGCGCTCGCGTGTGCCGCAAACGTCACGCCGGGCGAGGAAGCGAATCAAGAGGAGGAGGCCATATGCTCGATATCGCAGCCGAGATCGCGAAGTTCAATAGCGGCCGGGACGCCGAGCGGCTGAGCATGAAGTACCAACGCATGCGCACGTCGCCGTTTATCTTTCTGCGCGGCACCTGTCACCTCTTCTACAAGCGCTTGCCGTTTGGCGGCGTGCTCGAAGCGTCACCGCGTACTTGGGTCTGCGGCGACATGCATTTGGAGAACTTCGGCAGTTACAAGGGCGACAACCGGCTTGTCTATTTCGACATCAACGACTTCGACGAGGCCAGCCTCGCACCGAGCCTGTATGAAATCGTCCGCTTGCTGACAAGTGTGCTCGTCGCCGCAGTGGATCTGCGCCTCAGCCGGGCAGAGGCGCTTGCGCTGTGCCATACGGCGGTCGATGCTTACAGTGCGGCGCTGCGCTTCGGCAAACCCCGCTGGATCGAAGAGGAAACGGCGGAGGGCATGGTTCGCGAGCTGTTCGACGGTTTGCACAAGCGTTCGCGAGTCGACTATTTGAATCGGCGCGCCGAACTGAGGGGCAAGAAGCGCGTCTTGCGGCTCGATGGAAAGAAGGCACTGCCGGTAAGCGAAAAAGCGCGTGTCGACGTGACTGCGTTCATGGCCGAATTTGCCGCCCGCCAGGATGACCCGGAATTCTACAAAATGATCGACGTAGCTCGGCGAATTGCCGGAACCGGCAGTCTCGGCGTCGATCGTTACGTGATCCTGGTCGAGGGTCAGGGATCGCCCGACGGCAACTATCTACTCGACTTGAAAGAGGCGTTGCCCTCGGCGGTGAGCCCACATGTGAAGGCGCCGCAGCCACGCTGGGATACCGAGTCAGCGCGCGTGGTCGCGGTCCAGCAGCGCGCTCAGGCGGTTTCACAAGCCTTTCTGCATGCTGTGGAGTTCAACAATCGATCCTATGTGTTGCGCGGCCTGCAGCCCTCGGAGGATCGTGTCGCGTTGGGCAGCTGGAACGGCAAGTTGCCCCGGCTCGAAACAGTCGTCAACAACATGGCGGAACTGAGCGCGTGGGCGCAGTTGCGCAGCGGCGGTCGCCAGGGATCGGCGATCGCTGACGAGCTCATCGAGTTTGGAAGCAGCAACCATTGGCAGATGCCATTGATCGAACTCGCCGTGCAATGCGAAGCCCAGGTCACGACTGACTGGCGAACGTACTGCGAAGCCTGCGATCGCGGTGGGTTCGGCGCGCAGGTGAAGAGCTGATATGACTCCCGGTGTCAATTGGGATCGGTTGTCAGTTTTCAAATGCATGTCGTGTCCGAATTTCCTGAGGGCGACGTAGCCAGTAAATCTCGACGGCGAATCACGCTGATATCCGCGGGCTTGCAATTGCCCACATCCTGATCGTGTTTTCTGTTAACCTAATATTATTTAAGATACCTATGTAAGATAACGATCGAGAATAGGCGAGTAGATGACGAGGAGTGGATTGATCGAGAGATTGCGGATGGCAGCTTTCAAGATTCCAGGATTCGCAGGCGATCCCGAACGTTGCTGGCGCGACCATGGACGGGCGTGGGGCAAACAATTCCATTTGCCTGCCAAGACTGGGGCGAACACGAAAGGCGCTTACCGCTTCCTGTCCAATGAACGAGTGAGCGAGCAGGATATTCTGGGCGGACATTTCCAAGCGAGTGCTGAGCGTTTCAAGGCGACCGAAGGTCCGATTCTCGTGCTGCAGGACACGACAACGTTCTCATATCAGCGGGAACGTTCTGAGCTTATCGGCTACACGGGCAAGACGTCAATTCAACGTGGAAGGCACGGCCTGCAGCAGCCGCTGACCCAATGCGGCATCCTGATGCATTCGAGTCTGGCCGTAACCGCTGAAGGATTGCCACTGGGCTTGACGGCCATTAAATTCTGGATCCGCACGCAGTTCAAAGGCTCCAAGGCCTTGAAGCGCAAGGTCAACCCTACCCGCGTGCCAATTGAAGAGAAGGAGAGCTATCGATGGCTCGAAAACCTGAGGCAATTCACGGCATTACTGGGCGACCAGATTGACCGGTAACTGGCGATTGCTCGATCGACCGCGCTGGCGGGAAACCAGACCGGCGGCGCCTTCGCTTCGATACCGGCTCGTCAGCCGTTCCACCTGACGCCGGCTGATGCCGAGCCGCTCGGCGGCACGCCACAGCATCAGCCGTTCTTCGATCACGGCCTCTATAACCTTGAGCCGATCCAGCTCACGCATCGTCATAGTGATCATCCCGGCAAGCGCCACGATGAACTCCGGCAGTCTGAAGAACCGGCATTCAGCATGGACCGAAAACGCTCTGCCTACGACATCTGTACTTTGCCCAAGCGGGGTGCGGCGGATAAGTTGGACTACCAGGAGGTAGTTCATGTATTCGTACGAAGACCGCATTCGAGCAGTCAAACTCTATATCCGACTCGGGAAGCGTCTCTCAATGACCGTTCATCAGTTGGGTTATCCGACAACGAACCGGACATTTCTAAAAAGCCTTGACATCAATACATCAAATGTCGAGGCCAGGTAGAGATGTCGGGTTTTGGGGTGTTTTTAACCTGGTCAATCTCTCTCAAAAGGCTCATTTCCCCACCGCGGCTGCCCGCAATTCGGCAGTTCTCAAGATGATGCCGTTCAGGTCCGCTTGTGTGAGTTCGCGTTGCTTGCGCGTGTTGTTGGCCCGCATCTTCGGCTTCACCGGTTCACCCTGGTTGGTCCTCGAGGGCGAGCCCGAGATGCGCCGGTTGTCGCGCTCAAGCTGCACCTGCTGCGCCACCTCCAGCACGTGTCCCAGTCGCTTGTTATCGACTACCGCCCCTTGGTCCATGTCGGAGAGCCGATCGTACTGGCGCTAGGCTAGGGCGGTACCATTGGCCCGGATCTCGATGCGCCCATCCGGGTACTCATACACGTCCAGATAGTGGTGAATCAGGGCGCGATTGGCGGCCGTATCGTCGAGCAGGTAGAGCACCGGTCGTATTGCACCGTCAACGTGTTCGACACGCAGCGCGAGACCCGGCACGTCAGGATCAAATCCAGATCCTCATCGTCCCTGAGCGGTCGATGCGCGTTGTACGCACTCTTGGGTTCCTTGCCAAAGCGGCCATTGAAGTCCGCAATGAAGTGGGGCGCATAAGCATTGGCGGCCTCTTTCGTGTTGATCTTGCGCAGTCTCAACTCCTTCACCAAGCGGTCCTGCAAGGTCAGATTGGCGCGTTCCACGCGCCCCTTGGCCTGGCTGCTGTTGGCACACAGCGTATCCACGTTCAACTCGTACAAGGCCCGCCCGTATTGGGTCACGCCCTTGCCGGGCGTGCTCGACTGGCTGTTGCACGAGAACACGCTCGCCTTGTCGCTGTATAGCGCCACCGGCTTCCCATATGCCTCAAGGTAGTGCCGCGTCGCTTCGAAATAGCTGAAGGTCGACTCGGTTGCAGTGAAGTGCAGCGTCATCAGTCGGCTGGTCGCGTCATCAATAAACACCAGCAGCGTGCAGGCCGGCGCGCGCTCCTCGAACCAGCGGTGATCGCTGCCATCGATCTGGATCAGCTCGCCCAGACACGAGCGCCGGTTCCTCGGCTGGTGGATCTTGGGCGGGCGTTGCTTGCGCGGAATCCATAGGCCGGCCTCGGTCATCAGGTGCCGCACGGTTTCCTTTGAAAGCGTCAAGCCATGACATTCGCGCAGCTTCTCGCACGCCAAGGTCGGACCGAAATCCGGCTAGCGCTCGCGAATCAAAACCAGCGCCCGGTACGCCGTTGCCTCATCGAGCTTTCGATTGCCCGGACGGCCTCGGGCAGCCGACCCAACACCGGCCGCGCCAGCTTGCTTGTACCGAAGCACCAGTCGCTCGACCTGACGCACCGTCAGGTGCAAACGCTCAGCAGCCAGCCCAGGCTTAAGCATCCTGTCCACCACAGCCCGAATCACCTTGAGTCGGTCGAGTTCGCGCATGTTCAACGTCACCAGTTCGGTTGGGCGCATGGCGAGCTCTCATCGTTAGACCGGGAGCTCCCAGCATCGCATCAACACCAAAACACGACATTTCTATCTTGCTCAAACACGACATTAGGATATTGCCCCTACATCAAAACTGTTGATAATTTATGTTATGTCAAATTTAAAAACATCCTACACGCCATCTCCAAAACACAACCCGCTCCGGGATTCAACCGCATACCGCTTGATGAAGTGCGTCATGATCGGGTCGGTAACTCGTGCTGCTTTCCGATGGCATCCTCGGCCCTGATAAACCATTCGCTTGACGCGTCGATTTGTACGCAAAGTTTGCTATCGGCGCACCGCCTTAAATCCTCCCGGTTCAGCCGCTGCATCGAGTCCCGACCGTCAGCGTCAGATATGCTTCGCAGCTTCACGTTCACTATCATTCACTCGCGCAAGGAACCGCTCGGCCGCCAAAGTAAATGACTGTTTCCATATCTGCTCCGCGTGCTCAAATTCGTGTTGTTTCAGTGCTTTCGCTAAAGCATCAATGCGCTCGACGGCATCTTTTTCACGATCCGTATAAGACATATTCAGCAGATTGTTGAATCGCACCACGTCAGCCGTCAACTCTTCAAAGTAGCGCGCCGTTTTCTCGAGGTGACTTGCCTTGACGATTGCTTCCTGAAACTCGAGGTGATTGCTGATCGAGGCATTCTGGTCCGGCTCCTTCGCGAACCGAAGCGCGTTGCGAGCCAACCGCTCCACGTCACGGAGCACGGGACCGGTTAACAATTTCGGGTCTGCCGCGAGCGCGCGAAGCGCAATTGTCCCCAGTGCGGACCGGAGTGCATACACCTCGAGGATGTTTTCCGGATTGATCTCTGCCACAACAGCACCGCGGTTCGGCCGCACCTCGACAAAACCCTCCCGGCTCAGACGCTTCAATGCCTCCCGCACGGGGTGGCGGGAAACGTTCAATTGATCGGTAAGCCGGGCTTCAATCAGCCGCGTCCCGGGCGCGAATCGCCCGGAAACGATCGCGTCGCGGATCTGCATGGCAGCATACTCAACGCTGTCGATCGCCAGCTTGGGAGCGAGAACCCCTGCCTGCGTCTTTGTTCTCAGAGTCACCGAAAGTCGCCTTGGAAAATGTTGATAATCGACATTGTACGGTAGTCTGATCGTCCCGAAAATGATGACCATCAGGCGTCGGCGAAACACCCGGCGCCGCTGGTTCAAGGTGTCTGGGCACCCGTCGTATTGAGAAACACCGCGTACAGTGACGTGCTGGCGGTAATAAACAAGCGATTTCTCCGGGGGCCACCAAACGTCAGATTTGCCGCCGTTTCCGGCGTCCTGATCTTGCCGAGCAGCAGGCCGTCGGGCGAATAGCAATGCACGCCGTCCTCAGCGGCCACCCAGACGTTGCCGTGGACATCAACTCGCAAGCCGTCCGGCACGCCCGGTTCGATTTCGGCGAACACGCCGCCACCCTTCAACGTACGACCGCCCTCGACCTCGAACACTCGGATGTGGTGAGGTGCATGTGGATCGTGCGTACGGCCTGAATCTGCCACATACAGCAAATTTTCATCTGGCGAAAAAGCCAGGCCGTTTGGTTTTTCAAAGTCGTCGCATACGATCGCAAGTTGACCGGACCGTGGGTCCATGCAATAGACATTGCATCGTCCTGTCTCGCTGTGCGCCTTGTAGCCTTCGTAGTCCGTCAAGATTCCATACGTCGGGTCGGTAAACCAGATGGTTCCGTCCGATTTGACCGCTACATCATTAGGAGAATTAAGCTTGCTGCCTGCGTAACGATCCGCCAGTACCGTGATATTGCCGTCCGGCTCAGTACGCGTGATGCGGCGGCCGCCGTGTTCACAGGTTATCAACCGCCCCGACCGGTCGCGTGTATTACCGTTGCTGTAGTTTGACGGGGCCCGAAACACGGTGACGTTTCCGGATTCTTCTTCCCATCGAAGCATGCGGTTATTCGGGATGTCGCTGAAGAGAAGATAGCGCCCGTCCGCGACATATACCGGCCCCTCTGCCCAACGCATTCCAGTATGAAGCTTCTCGAGATTGCAGATAGGAATCAGGTATTCCGCAAACCGCGGATCGTGCACTTCAAAATAACTCATCGTGCTTCCTTCTTTTCTACGACCGTGCACCGATGTTAGAGAGAGATGGTAAGCCGCTCCTGCTGCTGCTCGCCCGCGCCCCGGTACGCCGTGATTTCGATCTCGAACAGGTATTCCGGGCCGCCCAGCGGCGAGCATGTAACGCAACTCGCCGGATCGATACCCCGGAACCGCTCGCCGATGAAACCCATCACATCAGGCACGTCGGACTGACGAGGGATAAACACGCGGGAGCGCACGACGTCCCTAAGCGTTGCACCCACAGAGGCCAGTGCACCCTCCACGTTCCTGAATGCCTGCTCCGCCTGCCCCACTGCAGTCTCCGGCATCTCGCGCGTCTTGTAGTCCCGACCGGCGGTCAGCGACATGAAGATCCAGTTGTCCACTGCGACCACTCTCGAGTAGCTTTCACGGTCTTCAAGAATGCTTCCCGATTTCACTTTGGTAATCTGTGTCATCTTTCTATTTTCCTGACTACATAATGATTAGAATAGCGAAGTAATAGCTCCAGAGACAAGAGAATCGGCAACACCATGTCAGCTCCAGCCGCCGTCCACCACGAAGCTCTGTGAGGTGCACATTCGGCTGTCATCCGATGCCAGCCAGAGCGCCATGCGTGCGATGTCGTCCGGCATGACCAGCTCCTCGAGGCACTGACGTCGCTGGATTTCGGCCTTGCCCTCTTCCGTTACCCACAGTTCGAGCTGGCGTTTTGTCATGACCCAGCCCGGTACAAGCGTGTTGACCCGGATTCCCTGCTGGCCGAGATCCCGCGCCAGACCGCGGGTCAATCCCTCAATGCCGGCCTTGGCCGCGGTATATATCGGCATTCCGCCAAGACCCACTCGCCAGCTGAAGGAGCCGACATTGACGACGGATCCTCCGCCACGTCGAACCATGCCAGGCACGACCGACTGCGTGCAGAAGAACAGATGTCTGAGGTTCAGCGCGATGCGCTCGTCCCAGTACTCGACCGAAACGCTGTCCAGCTCATGCCGTTCGTCATGCGCCGCGTTGTTGACCAGCACATCGATATCGCCGCACGTCGCGCAGTGGTCCGCAATGACAGCCTGGATGACTTCTATGTCGCGCAAGTCTGCGTGGAGAAAAACCGGCTTGGTGCGCCCCTGCTCGTCCAGCTTGTCGAGGAGTGAACGTGCCGCCGCTTCGTCACGTTCGATAAAGACAACCCGGGCACCCTGGCGGTAGAACTGCTCGACGTGTGAGGCGCCGATCCCGCTGCCACCGCCGGTGACCAGTACGTGGCGATTATCGAGGCTGGGATACTGTGCAAATTTCATCGGGATTCCTCCGCTACCATGTACAACGGCGCGCGCAACGCCGTCATCGTCCATACGCTGACATTACACGCTCAGCAGCGAGCCTCAGTGATTGCCTGACCGGCAAGCCGTTCCCGGCCGACATTTCCGATCGGACCCATTTCCTTTTCCACCAGCGGCAAGACCTCGGAGACGAACCGCTCCATCGAACGTCTTGCCCGGTTGAGCGGCATGCACCCGAACTGAAAATTGCACGCGTAGTGCGTCGGATTCAAACGGCGCAGGTCCTTGACGATCCGCTCGGCCACCTCCTCAACATCGCCAACAACCGTGTTGGCCGCGTATTGCTCGATCGTCTGCTCTCCTTTGAACGGCTCGTCACTAATGAAGCTGCCATCCATGGGAAGATCGTTAAAGCGGAGGTGGTGAGCCATGCGGCCAACATATCGCGCACGCTCACCCGCCTCAAGCGCCTCCGCAGGGCTGTCGGTGACATGCACGTACTGCATGATGGCCAGGGGTTTCGTTTTGGGATCGACACCGATTGATTGCCAGTTTTCCTCGAGTTGATCGACCATTTTGTACAAGACCTGCGATCCGAGCGTACTGGCCGCAAGAAATGGCGTCGCGTTGGTGTGCTGGATACGCTTGAGCAGCGGAACCTGGCTCGTTGTCACGTACACAGGCGGCATCGGATTTTGTACCGTCCTGACGGCGAACGTCGATTTCGGCACCTTGATGTACTTGCCCTCGAACTCAACCTCGCCGTGGAGCAGAATGCTTTCAACGACATGCCAGTACTCAAGGAAGATCTCGACCTTTTCTTCGATGGGCAGCCGAAAACGCTCGAATTCGAACTGCTGGTAACCCGTACCCACACCGATTACGGCGCGCCCTTCCGACTGGATATCAAGCAGCGCGATTTCCTGGGCGACCCGCACCGGGTTGTACAACGGCAGCACAATGACCCCGGTGCCTAGCTTGATGCGCTTCGTCCAGCCCGACGCGTACGAAGCCATCATTAGCGGCGACGGACACATCGAGTAATTGCAGAAGTGGTGCTCCGCAAACCATGCAATATCGAAGCCCAGATTTTCGGCTGCCTGGACCATCGCCTTGGTGTCGCCCATCACACCAGCGGCCCCCTCGGGATGATCACGCAGCGTCATGAGACTGAAAATTCCTAATTCCATCAAATTCTCCAGATTACGTTCCAATCAATACCGCTACTGTTCAGCAGTCTTCACACGCCGTTTAAGACAACGAGCCATGGGAAGGCGCCGATACGGAACCCCTCACGCATTCGCCAGAGCCGGAAGTGCCGCGGTAGCCGCATATGCCCCATTCTGGTAAATGAGGGGGCTGATCTCTTCGGCAAACCGGACCTCTTCAACCTCGCCGATCACCACCACGTGTGTGCCGTACTGGACCGAGTGTCCGACGTGGCACCGCAGGTTTGCTTGCGCATCAATCAGGTAGGGAATTCCCTTCTCGTCGCGTTCCCAATTGCCCGCACAGAACCTTTGCTCGCCCTTGAACTTTCCACCGAATGCGCTCGACACTTCCACATGGGATTGCTTTAGCACGTTGACGTAGAACCGCCCCTCAGCCAACAGCGGCCCAATCACGGACGAAGTTGCGTTCATGCATATAACCATCGAGCATGGTTCGACCGATAAGGATGTGACGGCAGTGGCGGCCATCCCAAACCAAACCCCTTCGCGTACGCAACTGATCACGGTGACGCTCGCAGCAAGCCTGCGCATGCATTGACGGAAGTCGCTGTGCAGATCGACGGTACCCATGGCCTGTCTCGATAGAGTGTGAATATACCTAAATATTGCAGATTATCTACAATCCGTCAATTGGAATTTCCGGATTCGCCAATACGCTCAGGGCTATGGGCAAGCCCCTTATCTACCTGAGCAGCAAGCTCCCGCTGCCCTGCTTACGCACCGGACGTGCTGGTGACCTCGACCGGGCGGTTTGAATATCAGAGGGTAATACCGCCGTCGATAATCACCGTCTGACCGGTCATCATCCGCGCACCGAACCCCAGGTAGGCAATGGTTTCCGCCACGTCTCCCGGCGTTGCCCAGCGCTTGAGAGGCGTCTTTTCGATTGATTCACTTCTATGCTCTTCCGTCCAGCCTATGCCCCAGGAGCTTTCCACCACGCCCGGCGCCACGGCGTTCACGCGAACGTTCGGAGCAAGTGCACGAGAAAGATTTTTGGTGAGATTGATCACTCCAGCCTTCGACGCGCTGTAACAGATACTGCTGCTCACGGACCCGAAGCCTGCAATCGATGCCGTGTTCACGATCGCCCCCTTGGCTTCGGTCAGCGCTGCGGCAGCGAATTTTGAACACCGAAACACGCTCATAAGGTTGGTGTTTATGATGAACGACCAGAGATCCTCGCTGATGGAGTCGAGATCGGTAACCGGAATCGGCTTCGTCAGTCCCGGTGCTCCCGCATTGTTGACGAGCAGATCAAGCCGTCCCAACTCGTCGACGGCCTTTTTGACCATCGCCTCGACGCTTTCCGCGCTACCCACGTCCCCGGGCGCTGCGATTGCGGTACCCCCGGCAGCCAGGATGGCCTGCACGGCTTCCGGACCACGCGGATCGCCTGGAAGGAAGTTGACCGCCACCGCGGCCCCAGAGCGCGCGAGAAGCTTTGCAGTTTCCAGGCCGATACCCGAGGCCGCGCCTGTAACAAGTACTGCGCGATTTTTGAGGTCAAACGAAATCATGGGAGTCCTTGCTTGTTCAAGTTGATGTTGCTCAGCGAGCACGCAACCCGCGCGCTCGCCAATCCGATTTATTGCCTGTCTTTCAGCCTCTGCTCAGGCTCTATATTCCCGCTGAAGGAAACGCTGCGTTCTCTCGTCGCGGGGATTCTCAAGGACCTCCGCCACCGTCCCGATCTCGCAAACACGCCCCGAATGGAGGAAGGCGACACGGTCTCCTGACTGGCGTGCGAATGAGATGTCGTGCGTCACCACGACCATCGTCATCCCCTCCGATTTCAACAGCCTCATCGTGTCGAGTACCTCTCCCACCAGTTCAGGATCGAGTGCAGACGTAACCTCATCGAACAGCATGTAGGCAGGTTCCATGGCGAGCGCACGGGCAATAGCGAGACGTTGTTGCTGGCCACCCGACAGGCGAGACGGAAACAGGTTCTCCTTGTCGCCGAGACCCACATGCGCCAGGTGTTTCTTCGCAATCACGCGGGCATCGGTACGGTTATGTTTTGCAACCAACCGGAGCGCGAGTGCGACATTTTCCAGGGCCGTGAGGTGCGGGAAAGCGTTATATTGCTGGAATACGATCCCAAGCTTCTGCCTTAACTTGTTCACGTTAGTGTCTCTTGCGTGAACGTCAATACCATCGACCAGGATGGATCCGCCCTGGATCGGCTCGAGTCCGTTGATGCACTGAAGCAATGTCGACTTGCCTGACCCGCTGGCGCCCAGCAAACACAGCAGTTCCCCTTTATTCACGTCCAGATCAATCCCTTTCAGGATTTCGACATCTCCGAACTTCTTTTGGACCGAACGGATTTCGATCATGATGCGAGGCCTTTTTGCAAATGGGCGCTGTAGCGCGAGACGGGATAGCAGATCACGAAATAGAACAGCCCGACGCCGAGCAGAAGCGGCAGGGTCTCGTTGGTACGGGATATAAGGATCTGTGCTGACTTCATGAACTCGACGTATCCGACGACACTCACGAGCGCGGTATCTCTCGTCAAACCGAGCAGAAGCCCGATCCATGCACTGAGGCCCGTGCGAAACGCCAGCGGCGCAGAAATATGGACGAGGGTCTGAAAATACCCGATGCCCAGCGAGCGTGCCGCGCGGATATAGGCGTATGGCACCGTTGACAGCGCGCCCCGGACCACTTCGGACGTAACCACGGTCATGGACGAGCTCAATACAATGATACTCAACCAGAAAGTGCTGAAGCCGTTTCCCGACATCGAAAGTGCACTGTTGACGAGAATCAGCTGGATGATCAGTGGAACGCTGCGTGTGATATCAACGTAGGGCGCCGTGACGATCCGGACGCTAGATGATGCGTGACGAAGCCATCCAAGCAGTATTCCTCCAATCGTTCCGATTGCTCCTGCAAGAATGGAAATCATCAGGGTATGAATCGCGCCGACGAGCAGGAACTGCGCGTCGCTCCAATGAAAACCTTGGTCGATTAGTACAAACTGCATATGTTATGTCCTCAACGCTCGACGAAACACGAGCCTCAATCCAAACTCCGTGGCTTTGGCAAGCACGTAATAGATTGCCGCAGTCACGATGAAGAATTCGAAACTGCGGAACGACACCGATTGGGCGGCATTAGCGGCACCGCTCAGCTCCCTCAGGCCAATGAGCATGCCCAGTGACGAATTCAACAGTGCCCATACCGCCTGGTTAGTGAATGGCAGGATCACGTGCCGGAAAACCTGTGGAAATATCACGGTCCGGTATGCCTGCCACTGACTCATGCCCAGTGACCGGGCCGCCCTTAGCTGCTGAGGGGGAACAGCGGTCAGGCCTCCGCGAAAAATCTCTGCGAGATAGCCCGCGTTGTTGAATGTCAGTGCGATGAGCACCGAAGAGAAGCTCGAGATGTTGATGCCGAGCGCGCCGGCACCGAAGTACATCATGTACACCTGAAACAGCGTTGGCGTATTTCTCGCCACCTCGATCCATGACGCTGAAAACGCACGGGAGGCTCCCCGTGCGTTTTGTCTCGCGATCGACAACGGCATTGCCAGCAATGTTCCAAACAGTACCGAGAGACACGTGATCTCGATCGTCAGCCATGCCCCGGCCATCAGTTGGGGCCACGCATCCCACACTAGAGACCAGTAAAAGGTATAACCAAACACATGTACTCCCAATAAGGCGTGATCCTGACGGCGCTTGTATCGCTAGCTCAGTAATCGACGCTCTTGAGGCTGAGCGGCGCCGGCTCGCCCGGTGCAATGTACTTGTTATAAAGCTCCTTATACCTGCCCGATGAGACCTGATTCCAGATGAAGAGCTTCACCCACTGTAGAAACTGGTAGTCGTCCCGCTTTACCGCGATCGAGTCCATGTCAGCCAGGTCGGCTGTCGCACCAATGACAAACGTCGGGAATTTGCCACTCTTGACCAGCAGGTTGGCCGTGGACGCCGACACCAGGATTGCGTCGACTTTTCCCTGCTGAAGGGCGAGATAAGCTTCGGTGTCCGATCCGAAACCCGTATATGTCGTCTTTGGATCCTTCCACTGCGCAATGGACTTATTGATGAACTGCTCCGTTGACGTGCCGTTGACGCCTCCTAACGGATGTCCTTTCATACTGCCGGACGACTGAATGTTCGTGCCTTTTCGGGTCAGCACAACGGTAAGGTAGTTGATATACGGCTGACTGAACGCCACAGAAATTCCGCGTTGTGCCGTGTTCGTCGTCGAGGCCACCAGGACGTCAATTCGATTGGACACCAGCGCCGGAATCCGGTCGGGAGATGGCGTTTCGACGATCTCCGCCTGTGCGCCGAGTGCTTGTGCCATATCCTGGCAATACGCAACATCAAAACCGTCGGGCTTGTTATCCGGTGTTCGGAAACCGGCAGGCGGCGAATCCAGCATGACACCGCAGCGCAGCTTCTTCGACTGGATGACAGAGTCGAGCGTTGATCCGTAGCTCGGTATCATGGCCACCGCAAGGGCTGCCGCCATCATGGCGCGTACCAACACATTAAGCTTTGACATGTCCTGTCCTTTGCAAAAAAGCAAGCCGCGATTCTTCGCGGTACTGTTCACTGGATTGATTCCGGGAGGTGAAGCGCGTGCCCGATACCGCGCTCCCTTTCTCGCTGCTTTGCCACCACCAACTGTCGGCTATCTGCACCCGGGAAACGCAATACGATCGCCCTGGCGAACGCTCGGCTCGCATTCCCGGCACTTTCGAACACGCCTCAAGTTGCCGGTTTGAGACGTTGTGATGAAGTCTTGCAGTGACACTAAATTAAGTAGATTATCTACAATTGTCAACTGTCCAAAAACCCTTATTGAGAGCGGTCGGCTAACTACTGTCATGTTTCTCGTCTGACGAGGGTACTGGTGCAAACAGGCTTCGGGGGGCAGCTAAAGTATTCAGACTGACAGACTGGGGGCCGGCGATGAGGAAGGAGAAAGAACTGGAGGGGATGTTCGATGGGCGGCATTTTGACCGGGAGATCATTCAAGCGGAGCGCGGAGAAGTCGGACAGGTTTCGCCGACACGCCATGCCCCCGCTCGGCCATCATTTCGACCAGATCGCGAGAGCTAAGCTTGTAGCCTAGGTATCAGTGCACGCATGGAACGATGACACCGCTGCGCTGCGTCTGTTTCCGCGGCTTGGGCTGCTTGGGCGACGCTGAAAATAGCTAAGCAATACGTACGAATTCAGCGGCGAGTGACTGCAGAACCCGCTTGATCGCCCTCACCGTTTTCAAAGCATGCTGAGCGCGGTGGACAGCACGGTCTGCTTGAACTTCGCCGGATCTTTCGGAAGCGGAGAAAACACCGACAGCACGTGACTATACGAAACCGTCTTGCCCACTCCGTTGGTCAGCATGGCAAACAGCACCTCCGGGTCGTTGGGCGTCAGTTCGCCTGAATCCATCGCATCGGCGAGAAGCGGGACAAACACGTCGTGATAAGGGCGCAGAAGACGTTCCATCAGGACATCCAGCCGCTCGCCCTGCTCGGTTGCCGTGGTCGAGAAAAACATCCCTACATCCGGCTCACTGAACACCTTGTCGACAAAAAGGCCCAGCGCCCGCTCCACCCTCTGACGGTTCGTCATATCGGCGGTACGCAGCTTGCCCGTTGCCTCGATCATGGGCGCGGCGTGCTGCGCGATCTGGTCGACCACTGCGATCCACAAGGCCTCTTTCGAACCAAAGTGATGCGCGATGAGCGCGGGATCCACGCCCGAGTCCCGCGCGATTTCCCGCACGCTGGTCGACTCGAACCCGCGCTTGGCGAACGCTTGCCGCGCACTTTTAAGCAACGCGTCGGAGCCGGCTATCGCGCTGCAGGCGGGCCGTCCGCGTGAGCGTTTCTCCTTGGCGGGCTGCGCCGGGAGTGCGGTTGGAGCTGTCATGGTTCGATCCGGATTCAAATTCTGTGAGGCGAGCCCGAAGTTTAACTGACACAAAACGCCCCACCTTTGCATCAGTCCGCACGGTGTTTGACATCGACCGCCCGGGTACCCTACTATCTCATAATTCATCACTCGTTGAATATATTTGATGGCTCAGGTCAGCCGACCTTGCAGGACAAACGGATCTTCGTCATGGGCGAGTTGTACCCGCCTGATGTTGACCGACGCCGAACATCCGGCGCGGCATCTGCCGGACCGGACCGGACCGGATTGGACCGAGTGGGAGCGGGAGCAAGAACCGCTGCCGGCAAACTCCGGGACTTCACGTTCCACCACTTTGGGCCGCCAGTCTCGCTGTGCGGCTACAACGCGTTTGGCACACCCCGCAGCTTCGGTTTTCCTGAGTCACGACATGCTTTACCGGCGGCGCCAGCAGGCTTTGCATGATTGGGCAAAGCGGTCCTGGTGTGAACGGTTGAACGAATCAGTGGTCTTGTGCAACCGACGATCCGCATCACGTGATCGCCTCGTCGCGGCACCGATGATGCCGGCTGCCCGGAATTTCTTGTAAAGGAAAGGTGAGATGCTCGAGAAACATACCAGTGCATGGTCCCGAACCGTTGCGTTGCTCGATAACGCACGCGCCCGGCAAGTCGCCGATGAAGCAACGAGAATCGCCCAGCGGCGTCCGGCAAAAACCAGCTGGACCGATCACGCGGCCCTGATGGTCAGCGTGATCGAACTGCCCACGCCACGCACCGCCACGGTCTCATGGTGCGACCCGCTTTCAGGCTATTACGGCCATCAGACATGGCGGGTAGCCCTGGCCAAACAACGCGGCGAGTGTGTGCTGAGCGGCAAGTCCATCAAGCCGGGTGACTTCATTTATCGGCCGGCGACCTGCCAGCCGCCGCCTGGAAATGCAGGCGCGATGATCATCGCGTCCGAGCTGGTGCCGCATGGCAAGCCCGGCCAGTCCTAGTCCTTGCATGAGGCGGCGCAGGAACAACGGCCGGCCCTGACCGTACTGCAAACACGACCCGGTCAGGGGTTTTCACATCGAAAACTCGATGCATTGTTGAGGTTGCCGCGGCCCAGGTACTTCGGGTAACCGGGATACCGGCACAGCGGCCGGGTCCGGCCATTGGTCGCGCTGGCTATATCGGTTCCCAGCAGTGTCTCCGGCGCTATGTTCATGGTGACCCACCGGTCAAGTGCACCCAGCTCGTCCCACGCCGGAATGAACACACCGTTGCCGTGCTGGAATCCCGGCACCATGTAAAGCCGCATGAACGAATCGACAATACTCTGCCCGTACTTCGCAACCAGCGACTGATAGAAAGCGATGGTCTGGTTCGGGCTGATGACTTCATCGGCAAGACCGTGCATGGTGATCAGCTTGCCCCCATGCGCCAAAAATTCCGATATGTCGGGGTTCATCGCCCCCACCGTTGACGACAAATCAACCAGGCGGGATTTGTAGATTCCCGGATGGTCGACGTCGAAGCCAAGCGTATTGAAGCGCGGGTCATGCGTGACGAAGTACTTCATGTAGCTGTCGCCCTGCGTGAACAGATAACCGTCGGCATCGAAGGTCAGGGGCTGGGTGAGAACCGGTGAGTTTCCGAGTCCCAGTCCGCTGGAGAAATCCACGCCCTGAAACACGTTATAGCCGTAGAACTTCGTGACCCCGTAGGCAAGTTCATAGGGCAGCGTAAAACCATCGCGCAGAACTTCCAGCGTCGCCAGTTGCGCCTCCGACAAACAACTGTCCCGCAACGAAGGCCGTTGCCCGCTTGCGCATCGTAGTTGCGCGATGATTTGCGGTTCGTGCTTGCGGCACGCTTCCACGTTCGAGACGATGCCGTCGACTACACCATCCAGCCCGTCGCATTCGTGAAGCACGGTCTCGAACACGCGCTTTTGCTGGACCGGCCCGAGGGTGCCTCCCGGCGTCCCATAAGCCGCCTGCCCTACTTTCACGCCCATCAGGCGCACGCCCGAAAAGTTGATGGCGGGTGCGTTGGCGATCACGCCGTCGTAGTCGTCGGGATAACGTTCGATCACCGTGAACGCTTCGCGCCCACCCGTCGAGCCGCCGGCGAAGTAGGTTTGCTCGGGCTTGCGGCCATAGCCCATCATGATCAGCGCGAGCGCGACGTCGTGGGTTTTCTTGAGATGACCGTAGCCGAAGTTCACCACGGCTTCGTCGTTCATCGCGAAATCGGCGCGGCCGGAGTTGCCTACGTGGCCGGAATCCGAACCGAACGTCGCGTAGCCGGTGGACAGCGGTGAAGCGTAAGGCGCGAAGGCCGCGGGCTCGGTGCCGCTCACGATCGAGCCGTTGTAACCGCCTCCGCCCATCTGCAACGCGCGGCCGTTCCAGAGTGCGGGCAGGTTGACCTCGAAACGGATGTCGGGCGTGGTGTCGAGTTCCGCCTTGATCACGCCGACCACTCTGCAGTACTCGCCGTTGCGGTTTTTCGGCGCGGCGGCGGCAACCACCGACGCGCTGAGGATAGTGGCGCCGCGAGTGGGCAAGCCAATCACCGACGCCGGCACCGACTGGCCTTCCAGTTCGGCGCAATGCTTCACGACGTACGCCGCGGCGTTTGCGCGAGTGCTGCACGCAAACACCGCCGTGAACACCAGCAGCGCACGCAAGAGAAGGGTTGTAGCTTGGGGCATCGCCTAAAGGGTGGATTGCTGCGGTGCCTGACTGCAATCAGTTGTTGCGCCAGGATTGAAGCGGAAAGCCGGCAGCGTTTTTCGCCGCACAATATATAAGAAGCATCTTATTGATAGAAATCCGATTGTCAGAATTCGTTGTGTTTGCACAACCGGCCCGCCATTCGATTGATCCGATGAATACGGCCACATCCGCGCCAGCCGTTGGCGCACGGGTGATGCCCGGATCAACAGGCGATCATTCGGTCATTCACCCGGCCATTCGCCTCGCAGGTCGCTGTTCTGCAAAATTTCGAGCAGCGTCTCCGCAGGGCGGCTCAAATGTTTCGCCCCCAACGCGATGAATTCGACCTGCGGCAATTCCGGCAGAGCCGCGCGATTTACCGGCGGCGACAGCCCTCTTCCGGCCAGGAAATGGGAACGCACGGTGAGTCCCAGTCCGCCACGCGCGGCCGCGATGCACCCCGCATACGAACTGCTCGTGCAGACCACCTGCCAGCGCGCGCCGACAGCGGCCAGCGAGTCGAGCACCACGGCACGCGTCACGCTCGGCTCCGCGACCAGGATCAGCGGGAGCGGCTGATCGAGGTCCACCTCGGTGCCGGTCAGCCCAAGCCATTCGAGCTGACCGGAGAACAGCGGAATACCGCGCGGATCGCCAATGCGCCGCTTGCCGATCAGCAGATCGATCGACCCTGCATCCAGGTGCTCGTAAAGCCGCCCCGTCATGCCGATGGTAATTTCCAGTTCAACGTCCGGATGAGTCCGGCGAAAGGCCGCGAGCACGCTGGGCAACGGGCCGAGCGCGACGTCGTCGGAGGACCCCAGGCGCACGCGGCCCCGCAGACGCGGCGAGCGGAATTGCAATTCGGCGTGGGTCATCGCGTCCAGGATCATGCGGGCGTGGACCAGCATGGCTTCGCCGTCGGCGGTGAGCGAAAGCGAATGGGTATCGCGCACGAGCAGCCGGCGCCCGACATGTTCCTCCAGCCGCCGGATGTGTTCGCTCACGCTGGATTGAGTCAGCTTGAGCTGGCGGCCGGCGTCGGTGAAACTATGCGACGCGGCCACCGTCGCGAATGTGTTCAGCCAGACTGGATTGAGCATGATTCATTGTGATCGGATTTTACGATGATAGTCAATGCGGCCAGTGGGGTTCCCGATTGCCAGTCGACGTCTTAAAATCGTCATATCGCGTGAACCCCGCGCGACATCGTTCCTGCTGCAACAGATGACTTCAAAAAACTCACATACGGCGCTCCTGTGGATCGTGGCCGTCGGCTTTTTCATGCAGGCCCTCGACACGACCATCGTGAACACGGCCCTGCCCTCCATGGCGCGTAGCCTGCACGCGCATCCGCTTGCGATGCAGCCTATTGTTGTCGCCTACACGCTGACCATGGCGCTCCTTACGCCCGCGTCGGGCTGGCTCGCTGACCGTTTTGGCACCCGGCGCGTCTACTTCGTCGCCATCCTGTTGTTCGTGATCGGCTCGCTGTGCTGCGCAAACGCGCAATCGTTGAATCAACTCATTGTGGCGCGCGTGATTCAGGGCATCGGCGGCTCCATGCTGCTGCCTATTGGCCGGCTGGCCGTGCTGCGCAGCGTAACGGGCGAAGCGTATGTCTCCGCGCTGGCGGTCATTTCAATTGCCGGCCAGGTCGGGCCGATCATCGGACCGACGCTCGGCGGCTGGTTCGTCGAATCGTTCACGTGGCACTGGATTTTCCTGATCAACGTGCCCATTGGTGCAGTGGGCTTGTTCGCCGTGCATCGTTTTCTTCCCAACGATGCCATTGCCGAGGCCGCGCCCTTCGACTTTTTCGGCTGCGGGTTGTTGTCGCTCTGCATGGTCGCGTTTTCGATGGCGCTCGACAGCCCCGCGCACACGCACAAATTGCTGGTGTCGGGCGGACTGTTCGCACTCTCCGCAATCGCGGCACTCGCTTACATTCCGTATGCCAGGCGCCGGCGCGATCCGCTCTTCAAGCTGTCCTTGTTCAGCGAGCCGAACTTCAGCGTGGGCTTGATCGGTAACCTGCTGTGCCGCATCGGATCGAGTGCCGTGCCTTTTCTGCTGCCGCTGCTGATGCAACTGCAGCTTGGTTATACGCCGCTGCATTCGGGCCTGATGATGTTGCCCGCCGCGTTCGCCGGCACTGTTGCAAAGGGCTGGATCTCGCCGCTCGTGAAGCGTTATGGCTACGACAATTTCCTGCTGTGGAACACCATTCTTGTCGGGGCATCGATAGTCGGCTTCGCTTCGTTCTCGGTGAGCACGCCGCTCGCGATCGAGATCGCTATCCTCGCTGTATTCGGTGCGTGCAATTCCATGCAGTTCGCGGCGATGAACAGCGTCACGCTCAAGGGTCTGTCCATCAAGGACGCAGGCAGCGGCAACAGCCTCTTTTCGATGGTGCAGATGCTGGCGATCGGTCTTGGGGTATCGATTGGCGGCGGCCTGGTGTCAGTGTTCTCAGCGAGCCTTGGCTCGGCGGCGCTCGCGTTCCGGATTGCCTTTGTATGCGTGGGAGTGGTGACGTTGGCTTCGGCCATTGTGTTCCGTTTCCTCGATGCCGTGCCCCCGCGCCCGGCACCGCAGGCCGTGACCTCGTAGCATTCGTAGCGTTGGTAGTTCGTATCATCCGGCAGCGCAAATGCAGGCTCGGGCCTGAACGTTTAAGCTGGCAGTACATTCACCATGCCCCAGGGAGCTCGCCATGCAGTACCGCAGATTTGGCCATACCGGCCTGAATGTTTCGCGTTTGTGCCTCGGCACGATGACTTTCGGCTTGCAGACTGAAGAGAGCGTGTCGCGCAGCATCATGGATCGTGCGGCTGAATCCGGTGTCAATTTCATCGATACCGCCGACGTCTATCCGCTCGGCAGCACGGAAGACGTGGCCGGGCGCACCGAGGAGATCGTCGGGCGCTGGCTGAAGGAAACACCCACACGTCGCAGCCAGTTCATCCTGGCAACCAAGGCCGTCGGCAAAATGGGGCCGTCGCCGTGGGATCAGGGCGCCTCGCGCAAGCATCTGCTGGACGCCATCGATGCATCGCTAAAGCGGCTCAATACCGATTACGTCGACCTGTATCAACTGCATTCCGACGACCTCAACACGCCGTTCGACGAAACCCTGGAAGCACTCGACACCATCGTGCGCCAGGGCAAGGCGCGTTACGTGGGGGTATCGAATTTTCTGGCGTACCGGCTGGCTACTGCGCTGGGCCGTTCCGACTTCCTGCGCGTCGCGCGTTTCGTTTCCGTCCAGCCGCGTTACAACCTGCTATTCAGGCAGATCGAGCGCGAGTTGCTGCCGCTTGCCACCGACGAGCATCTGGCTGTGATCCCGTATAACCCGCTCGCGGGCGGTTTGCTGACCGGTAAGCACAAGCACGATGCCGCGCCGTCGGAAGGCCGGTTTACGGCGACCGTGGGCAAGGCGGGGGCGATGTATCACCAGCGCTACTGGCATGAGCGCGAGTTTGAAACCATCGAAAAGCTGAAGCAGATCGTGGGCGCAACCGGTGAGTCGTTGACGAAGACATCGGTGGCGTGGGTGCTGGCGAACCCGGCGGTGACGTCGGCGATTATCGGGGCGAGCCGGCCCGATCAGCTCTCGGATACGCTGGCCGCCGTGGATCTTGCACTCGATGCCGAACTGAAAGCGCAGTTGGACGACACGACGGTGGAGTACCGTTGGGGCGATGCCGCGCGATAAATAACTGGTTCTTCGGGTCTTCGGCGCGAGTGAAGGGTCTACTAGTACCTTGTGATGTCCCGCGTCTCCAGCACCCGCGACGGGGCGCGTTCGCGGGCCACGGCGATCATTGCCCGCCCTAACTGGCTGGTCGTCGTAATCGCATTCGGGAACGCACGCCGCAACACCGGAAACAAGGGCCGCCCGAGTGAAATCGCCATCTGATACACGGCGGTCTTCGAGCGAATGCCGTCCATTGGCTGGATCATCCCGGGACGATACATATAGGCGGCTTTGAACGGCATGCGCAGTAGCGCGTTTTCGGTGCGGCCTTTCACGCGCGCCCACATGCTGCGTCCGCGCTCGCTGGTATCGGTCCCCGCTCCCGTCACGTACGAGAAGGTCATGTCCGGATTAAGGCGGGACAAAGTCCGAGCGATCGCGAACGTCAGATCGTAAGTGAAGTGCGTGTAGTCCGCCTCGCTCATCCTGAACGACGACACGCCCAGGCAGAAAAAGCACGCATCGAAGCCGGTGAGTTCCGCCTCGACCGGCGTGAGATCGAACAGATCCTTATGCACGATTTCGGTGAGCTTCGGATACTTCTGCCCCGTCGCATTGCGCCCCACCGTCACCACTCGTTCGATATCCTTATCAAGCAGGCATTCGCGCAGCACGCCCTGCCCGACCATTCCCGTCGCACCAAAAATAAGTACTTTCATGATTTTTCGGGCCACGATGTGCCTGTCAGTTTCACCGATACATCCCACAGTTTAGCGGCAACCGCCGTGTCCTTCGCCTGAGGATAAATGCGTGCCTCGGCGGGCGCACCGATCAACTCCTGGAAACCCTTCGGGCCGTAATAAGCCGCACTCCGTGCATCCGGCGATGTGCCCGCCAGCAGCGTGGGCAGCGCACCGTCAGCCGCGCTATGGCTCAGGAACGGCATCATTGCGCGGCTGAGCATCGCCAATACGCCCGAAGTACCCGGCCCGTTCGCAATGAGATCCGTCCGCGCGAAACCCGGATGCGCCGCGTTGCTCATGAGGCCCCAGCCGTTTGCGTCGCTGCGGCGTTGCAGTTCCAGCGCGAACATCAGCATGGCGAGCTTCGACTGCTCGTACGCCGGCAACGCTTTGTAAGCCCGCTCGCCTTGCAGATTATCGAACGCGATCTTTCCACGCCGATGCGCAATGCTGCTCAGGTTCACCACCCGCGGCGCGGCGCTCTTTTGCAGCAGCGGCAGCAATTGTGCAGTCAGCGCGAAGTGGCCGAGATAGTTGGTGCCGAACTGCCGCTCGAAGCCATCAGCGGTTGTTTCATGCTTGGGCAACATCATCACGCCGGCGTTGTTCACGAGCAGATCGATCGCAACGCCCTCTTCAAGCAGCCGCTGCGTGGTGCTCGAAATGGACGCGAGGCTGGCAAGATCAATGTGCTCGAAACGAATCCGGGCAGCGGGTACCTCGCGGCGAATACGTTCGAGCGCGGTTCGCCCTTTCGCCTCGCTACGCCCGGTGAGAATGACTTCGGCGCCGGCCCGGGCCAGTTCGAGCGATGTTTCATAACCCAATCCACCGGTCGCGCCGGTCACCAGCGCGCGTTTGCCCGATTGCGGGGGGATATCGGTTGTGGTCCATGTATTCATATGCTCGTCCTCCACTGTATTTTTGCGTGAGTAATCAGTCATTAAACCGTCGAATTGAGCTGGCAATAAAACGTTGCCCGCCTGATCGACCTGTGAATCAACTATCTGTATTGCAGGCGATACCGCTCCAGAACACCTTGAACCCAATCGTCCGATACTGACCCGCCTCCGCCGGATACTGGGTCATGAAGGCCATTGTGGTTTCAGCCATCGATTTCATGGTTGCTGCAATAAACGCAACCGGATAAGCATGCAGGACGCCCGTTTCGATACTGTGCTGCGCAAGCGCTTCAATCTCGGCAAAGGGTTCATAACCGACCGCCTTTGACTCTTCGCTGACCCTATCCGCCACCGACAACTGGTCGAGTACATTCAGCCGCTGCGGATTCGCGACGCCCCAATCAACAAACGCATCCCACAGATATTCAAGCCTGTCGCGCACGGGTCCCGTCCGGGGAAACCGGGTCATGAGGGCGTCGGCGAGATCGAGCTTGATGGCCCGATAAAGCGCGTTCACCAGTTCGTCCTTCGTGCGGAAGTAAGTGAACAGGGTCCCTTCCGCCACTCCCGCCTGCTTCGATATAGCCGATGTGGGCGCGGCAGCGAGCCCGCGCTGGGCGAAAACCTGTTCTGCGGCAAGCAGCAGCGCGTTGTGTTTGTCGTCGCTTTTGGGTCGAGCCATTGTGCGTGATCGAATCGATTAATGAGTAGATACTCAATTATACCGATTTTTGAGATACCGGCAAAACGATGGCGGGACGAGGGTTTCCAATGCGAAAAAACCTTACAAAACCTGCTTCATGGACCAAAACTTGCGCGTGCTAGCATCCGGCAATTGCATCGGTAAGGGTGACCAGGCGTTGAAGCTCGCCCTCGTCACACCTGGACTCCGCCTCACTTCAGGGATCTCATGAATAACCGTACGGTTCACCAGAACTTCTTCCACCTCTTGCTCTTTGTTGTCACGGTTGCGCTCTGCTGGATCTTGCTGCCGTTCTTCGGCGCGATCTTCTGGGGCACGATCCTCGCGATCCTGTTCCAGCCGTTGCAGCGCTACCTCGCGGCTAAATTCGGCAAGCGGCGTAATCTTGCGGCGTTCGCCACGTTGGGCCTGACGATCGTGATCGTGATCCTGCCGCTCAGCTTCGTTGCGGCCACGCTCGTCCAGGAAATCAGCCTTGCGTACGCCCAGATCAAAGCGGGTCAGCCCAATTTCACGACCTACTTCCAGCAAGCCATTCATGCGCTGCCGGACTCGGTGCAGGCGCTGCTTGGCCGCTTTGGCCTGACCGATATTCCGAGCATCCAGCAACGGCTGACCAACGGCGCCGCCGCGATCAGTCAGTTCGTGGCCTCGCAGGCATTGAGCATTGGCCAGAACACGTTCCAGTTCGTGATCAGCTTCGGCGTGATGATGTACCTCGTGTTTTTCCTGCTGCGCGACGGTGGCGAAATCGGCCGGCGCATTCGCCGCGCACTGCCACTGGACGACGAGCCCAAGCAACACCTGATTGCCAAGTTCACGACCGTCGTCCGGGCAACCGTAAAGGGCAATATCGCGGTGGCAGCCGTCCAGGGTTTCCTCGGCGGCATGATCTTCATGCTGTTGGGCATCCAGGGTTCGCTGCTCTGGGGCGTGCTGATGGCGTTCCTGTCGCTGCTACCGGCTATTGGCGCTGCGCTGGTCTGGGCGCCGGCAGCAGCCTATTTCCTGATCACCGGCGACATCTGGCGCGGCGTGATCCTGATCGTGTTCTGTGTGGTGGTGATCGGCATGGTGGACAACGTGCTGCGCCCTATCCTGGTGGGCAAGGACACGAAAATGCCTGACTGGGTGGTGCTGATTTCCACGCTGGGCGGAATGGGATTGTTCGGGATCAACGGCTTCGTGATTGGACCGCTGATCGCCGCGCTGTTCATGGCGAGTTGGGATCTGTTCACGCAAAACGAAGAAGCCCGAAAGATCGATAAGGTCTAGGAGCTCGCTTCCTGATTAGAAAAACCGGCTCGCTGATTAACTCAGCGAGCCGGTTTTTTTGCCTCAACGAGCGATAACGAATAACTCAGTAAGCCCACCCGGCGAACTCAGCGTTTCTCCGCCCCGGTGTATTTGCAATCGAAGCGCTTTCTCACCGTGCCATTTTCATCGACGCTTTCAAGATACACGTCGAATTGCCACAGCCGTGCCATGTGCTTGAGCACTTCTTCGCTGTCGTTAGTCAAGTGACGGTTATCGGTCATGAAATGGCGTAGCGTCAGGCTGCGATCGCCGCGTGTATTCACCGAATACACCTGGATATTCGGCTCACGATGATGCATGTCGTACTGCCGCGACAAAGCCTGGCGCACATACCGGTATCCGCTTTCGTCATGAATGGCGGACACTTCCAGCGAGTCGCGCATATCGTCGTCGAGAATGGAGAACAGGCGCATTTCGCGAATCAGATGTGGCGATAAATACTGCGCAATAAAACTTTCGTCCTTGAAGTTGCGCATGGCGTAATGCAGCGCTTCAAGCCAGTCGCTGCCGGCAAGCTCCGGAAACCATTCGCGATCCTCATCTGTCGGGTGTTCGCAGATGCGGCGAATATCGCTCATCATGGAAAATCCGAGCGCATACGGGTTGATGCCGCTGTAATACTGCTTGGTCACGGGCGGCTGATACACCACGTTGCTGTGCGAATGCAGGAACTCCATCATGAAACTGTCTTCCAGACGGCCTTCCGCATAAAGCGTATTGAGCAGCGTGTAATGCCAGAACGTGGCCCACCCTTCGTTCATGACCTGCGTTTGCCGCTGCGGATAAAAATACTGACCGACCTTGCGGACAATGCGAATAACCTCGCGTTCCCACGGCTCAAGCAGTGGGGCATTCTTCTCCGCGAAATACAGCAGGTTTTCCTGCGGTTCCGGCGGATATCGGCTTTCAATTTCCTCGGTTGTCGTCGCCTTTTTATTCGGCAGCGTGCGCCAAAGTTCATTCACCTGCGACTGCAAATACGCTTCGCGTTCGCGCCGTGCGGCCATTTCCTTTGCCAGCGATAATTTCTGCGGCCGCTTATACCGGTCCACGCCATAGTTCATCAGCGCGTGGCACGAATCGAGCAGTTCCTCCACCCGGTCAATGCCGTGCCGCTCCTCGCATTCCGCGATGTAATTCTTCGCATAAACAAGGTAATCAACAATAGCGTGCGCGTCCGTCCACAGCCGGAACAGGTAATTGCCCTTGAAAAACGAGTTATGCCCGTACGCCGCATGCGCGATGACGAGCGCCTGCATCGTCATCGTGTTTTCTTCCATCAGGTACGCAATGCACGGATTCGAGTTGATGACGATCTCGTACGCAAGGCCCATCTGGCCGCGCCTGTAGCTCTTCTCGGTGGAGAGGAAGTGCTTGCCGAACGACCAGTGCCGGTAGTTCACCGGCATGCCGACCGACGCGTACGCGTCCATCATCTGCTCGGCGCTGATGAGTTCCAGCTGGATCGGATAGACGTCGAGCCCATACCGCTGTGCGACACGGGAAATCTCGGTGTCGTATTCCTCGATCAGCTCGAAAGTCCAATCCGATGGACACGGCAACGGCCTTTTTTCTGCCACGTTCATGGTGTCTCCTTCCGACGCCGCGCTTTTGCGGGGCCTCCTGGCCTTTTGTGGCGCGCTGTCTTGTGCTGTCAGTTCTTCGCCGGGTTTGAGGTGATACCCACGTGCTTCGTTGTTCAGATGCCGTGTTGTCATGCAGCCGCCTGTTGTTTCTCGAACAATTCGCGAAAGACCGGATAAATATCCGCAGCCGATTCAACCTTCTTCATCGCGAGTTCAGGCGCGCTTTGCGCCAGATGAGCATATTCCACCCAGAGATTCTGCTCTTCGGGCGCTACTTGAATGTAGGCAAAGTATCGCACTTTCGGAAGAATGTCCTCGGAGAGCAGCTTACGGCACTTGGGCGAATCGTCAGTCCAGTTGTCGCCGTCGGACGCCTGCGCGCCGTAGATATTCCATTCGGTGGGCGAATACCGTTCGTCCATGATCTTCTTCATCAACTCGAGCGCGCTGGATACCACCGTACCGCCGCTTTCTGTCGAATGGAAGAAGGTTTCTTCATCCACCTCTTCGGCGCGCGTGTGATGCCGGATGAAGACTACTTCAATCTTTTCGTAGTTCCTGTTCAGGAACAGGTACAAAAGAATGAAAAAACGCTTCGACAGATCCTTGCGCTGCTCGTCCATGGAACCGGACACGTCCATCAGACAAAACATCACAGCCTTACTCGATGGCGTAGGTTGTTTGGTCCGGTTGACGTACCGCAAGTCGAATGGGTCGATGAAAGGAATTCGCGTAATGCGCCCTTTCATGATGACGATATCGGCTTCCAGCCGCGCAATTTCCTCGGCGTCGCCGTTCTCCAGTTGGAGCACTTCCAACTGCCGCTCCATCTCGTGCAACTGGCGCGATAAAGGCGACCCCAGCGCGATCCGCCGCCCGAGCGCACTGCGCAGCGAACGGACGACATCGATATTGTTCGGCGTTCCTTCAGCCGAAAACCCTGCCCGCACGTTTTTCCACGTGGGCACGGCAAGCAGCTGGGTTTTGACGAGGCGCGGCAACTCGAGGTCGTCGAAGAAATACTGCATGAACTCTTCGCGCGACAACTCGAACACGAAGTCGTCCTGCCCTTCGCCTTCGTTGCTCGCGGTCTTGCCGCCACCACCGCCGCCACCATTCGGGCGCGCTATCTTGTCGCCGCGGATGTAGTCAGCGTTACCCGGATGCACGAGCTCACGCTTTCCGCCAGGGCCATGCCGGAACGACGGTTCGGCAATGTCCTTCTTGGGAATCGTGATGCTTTGCGTGCTCTGGATGTCTTTGATGCTGCGGTCTCGAACGGCGTCCGACACCGCACGGCGAATATAGTTTTTGACACGACGCAAAAAGCGTTCGCGGTTGGCAATGCTCTTGTTCTTACCGGCTAACCTGCGGTCGATGATTTGATGCAGCACATCCAGTCTCCCGCGTAATTGGCGAGGAAGCGAAGCGCTGGCGGCCTGAACCGCGCTGCGGCGCAAGGCCGCAAGGCACTCGCCAAGATGTTCGCGTTTCCGCTGGCACCAACGGCCAGCATCACGCGAACCATAAGTCTGAACTACTCAAAACTGACAACACAACTACGATTCAATCACGTTTTTCCGGGCTTCGCTGAGAACTCGTTCATCTCCCTGTGGAAAATGTCCAGATGCAGACCAAAAAACAGATCAAAAAAACGCCGTTGCACCGGGTCACACGACGGCCACATAAAGCCTGCATTACGACGATTTGCGTACCCGCAGATACCAGTCGCAGAGCAGACGCACTTGCTTCGGTGTGTAGCCCTTCGCGACCATCCGGTTAACAAAGTCCTCGTGCTTGCGCTGTTCTTCCGCCGACCCTTTAGCGTTGAACGAGATCACCGGCAGGAGTTCCTCGGTATTCGAGAACATCTTCTTCTCGATCACCACCCGAAGTTTCTCGTAGCTGATCCACGCCGGATTCTTGCCGCCGTTCGCCGCCCGCGCCCGCAGCACGAAATTCACGATCTCGTTGCGGAAGTCCTTCGGGTTGCTGATGCCGGCCGGCTTCTCGATCTTCTCCAGCTCTGCATTCAGCGACGCACGGTCGAAGCTCTCGCCGGTATCGTGATCGCGGAATTCCTGGTCCTGGATCCAGAAATCGGCATACGTCACATAGCGGTCGAAAATGTTTTGCCCGTACTCCGAATACGACTCCAGATACGCGGTCTGAATCTCCTTGCCGATGAACTCGGCATACCGCGACGCCAGCACGTCCTTGATGAACGACAGGTACTTCTGTTCGGTTTCCGGTGGGAATTGCTCGCGTTCGATCTGCTGTTCCAGCACGTACATCAAGTGCACCGGATTGGCCGCAATTTCAGTGGAGTCGAAGTTGAATACCCGTGACAGGATCTTGAACGCGAACCGGGTAGAGACGCCGGTCATGCCTTCATCGACACCTGCAAAATCGCGATACTCCTGGAACGACTTGGCCTTCGGGTCCGTGTCCTTCAGGTTGTCGCCGTCATAGACCTGCATCTTCGAAAAGAGGCTGGAGTTCTCCGGTTCATGAAGGCGCGTCAACACCGCCATCTGCGCCATCATCTTGAGCGTGCCTGGAGCGCATACCGCTTCGGCCAGCGAAGAATTACGCAGCAGCTTCTCGTAGATCTTCATCTCTTCGCTATAGCGCAGGCAGTACGGCACCTTCACCACGAAGATACGATCGAGCAGTGCTTCGTTGTTCTTGTTATTGCGGAACGTCTTCCATTCCGACTCGTTCGAGTGAGCGAGGATCACGCCGTCGAACGGGATCGCACCGAAACCTTCCGTGCCCTTGAAGTTGCCTTCCTGGGTAGCGGTGAGCAGCGGATGCAGCACCTTGATCGGGGCCTTGAACATTTCGACGAACTCAAGCAAGCCCTGGTTCGCAAGACACAATCCACCGGAGTAGCTGTAGGCGTCAGCATCGTCCTGCGAATAGGTTTCGAGCTTGCGGATGTCGACCTTGCCGACCAGTGACGAGATGTCCTGATTGTTCTCATCGCCCGGTTCGGTCTTGGCTATGCCGATCTGGCGAAGGATGGAGGGATAACGGCGAACAATGCGGAACTTGCGGATGTCGCCATTGAATTCGTGAAGGCGCTTCACCGCCCACGGACTCAGGATGTTCTTGAGATAGCGGCGCGGAATGCCATATTGCTCTTCAAGGATAGGACCGTCTTCGTCATAGTCGAACAAGCCCAAAGGAGACTCGTTGACGGGCGAACCCTTGATTGCATAGAAAGGAACACGCTCGGCCAGTTGCTTCAGACGTTCGGCAATGGATGACTTGCCGCCGCCCACAGGTCCGAGCAGATACAGGATCTGCTTCTTCTCTTCCAGCCCCTGGGCTGCATGCCGGAAGTACGACACCACCTGCTCGATCACTTCCTCCATTCCATAGAACTCACGGAATGCCGGATAAACCTTGATCACCTTGTTTGCAAACACACGCGATAAACGCGGGTCGGTGCGCGTGTCGACTGACTCCGGTTCCCCGATAGCCGCCAACATCCGTTCGCCCGCAGTTGCATACGTTGCAGGATCGTCTTTGCAGAGCGCGAGATACTCTTCGAGCGAGAATTCCTCCTCGCGGGTCTTTTCGAAGCGGGTCGCGAAACTGCTGTAGATATCCATGCTACCTCCTCGCCGAAGTCAGAAAGCAATGCGTGCGCGGCGCGCCTAATCAGAACAACATCGCTTCAGTTCATCCTAAACCTATTCGAATTTTTTTTCATGCAAATGCGTTGTTGATTTGCTTCGAAGTATTCCTAGCTGGTTGGAATATTTTCGTTCACCTACAATCATCATCCCGACTCGCGAAACGTTTTCCGCATTGGCTGCATAGCCTTGCTGTACAAGCCCCGGACCCATGCGACATGCTGGCAGCTGAATACCCCGGCTGCTGCTGCCGGCGGTCCAGCATTGCCCGCGGTTATACATTGAGCGTTTATGCCGCTCATATGCCGCGTGTACCCTGTCCCCATGTTGCGCCCATGCCGAGTTGTCTCTGTGTTGTCCCCCGCTCATCCACATGCTCATCCACATGTTATCCACTGGTTATCCCACAGCGGTTATCCCCTACACCCTATACGGCCCGCAGCATCGGAACGATGCAAGAACCGGTGCGTTTTTTTTTGACATCGACTCTCCAGTGCCATTGAACTGCCGGCGCTCATCCGCCATGTCTCTCCCCTACTAAACGATGCGCACCGGCATCCGTTGACCGGTTATACCCGCTAAGTGGAGATGGATTTAAAAGGTAAAAAAGGCACGCTGACGAGTGCCTTTTTTTGATGTAACCGGCGCGCATGAATGGTTTTTGCGCCGCTGTCACCGTGCGCCGAAATGCCGCGAAAATGTCATTCCAGCGTCAGTTCGATCTCACCTACGCGGTCAATCCGGCCGCTGACCACGCTTGGGCCCTCGACCCGCCGTGCACCCGTGTAGGAGCCGGTGGTGATGGTCCAGAACGGCTGGACCGTGTGACCGTGAGCGCTGCAATGATTGACGAACCACACCAGCAGTTCGCGAGGATCTCCTGCCGGATTACCGGTGCTGGGCGGCACGATCGATACGCCGTCGACGGACAGTTCGAGCAGCGGTGAAAGGAAATCGAAGTTTGGGGCGATCACGTCGTACGGCTCCATCTTGCCAACCACCAGCGCGCCATTGTTCTGCGAATCGGCAAGTTGTGCCAGCGTTGCCAGGTTCGGCCATTGCGCGAAGCGGCTATCGACCACCTCCAGCGCCACGCCCATGCCGCCCAGCGCCGCGAACACTTCGCTGCGGCTGTAAGGTTCGCTACGGGGCGGCAATGCGTACGAAAAACGAAACGCGATCTCCAGTTCGATCAGCACGCGAAAAAATGACGCGTGCGCAATGCGCGCGGGCGATGTGTGGACGAGTTCCGCATCGATAGGCGCCGTGTTCGCCGGCGCGCCGGGCGCACGTGCGCCGACCTTCCAGGCGCCGATCCGCGCACCGCAGAGAGTCAGGACTTCGTGCTGGATGGCGTAAGCCGCTGCGTCGTCGGCAGGGATATCGGCTGACTCGAGGTCTTCTATCAGCGTGCGCTGGCGGCGAGCCTGAACGAGTTGCGCGGCAAGGGTGGATACGGTCATGGCGAGCGTCCTGTGGTGGGCATCGAAAACGCGTTCTAATCCCGTGAAGGATGAACGAAGTGCGCTCAGTGTACGGGGAAGTTGTCCTCGATCGCGAGTTCGGGTCTGGACAGTGAGGGTTATGAGGCAGCGATTGCCCGGCGGTTCTTGTGTTGACGGACGGTGGGCCCAAGCCCGGGACCGCCAGCGAATCGGACCCTCAAATGGGGCCCTCATCGTGCCCAGAAAGGGGGACGTCTCTTTGGGATGCGTCAATTCTCAACCCGGTCAATCGGTAAGGATGAGGCGGCAGTGAAAGCGCGATCAATAAAAAAACACGCTCAACGAACCCGGTTCGCGGAGCGTGTTCGACTCAATGGACCTGCGCAGCCGATCAGAAGGTTTGCCAATCTCCGGTGGCCGCAGCGGCCGCCGGCCTTGTTGTAACAGGCGCTTTAGCCGATGCCGTTACCGGTGCGACGCGTCGCGGTCTTGCCGGAACGGCCAGGCGCGACTTAGCCGCCGCGGATGATCCGGCCTTTACGGCGATGCGGCTGACACCTGCGTCGAGCGAACCGTCGTCATCGAGTTGAAACACCGCCACCGCTTGCCGCAACTTCGCTGCCTGATCCTCCAGCGATTGCGCCGCAGCCGCGGCTTCCTCCACCAGTGCCGCGTTCTGCTGCGTCACTTCGTCCATCTGCGTGACCGCGCGCGCCACTTGCTCAATACCGCTGCTCTGTTCCTGCGACGCTGCCGCGATCTCGCCCATGATGTCTGTCACGCGTTGCACCGCGCCGATGATTTCGGTCATCGTGCGGCCGGCTTCATCGACCAGCGAGGTCCCCGACTGTACGCGCTCAACCGAGGTATCGATAAGACCCTTGATCTCCTTCGCGGCCGCCGACGAACGTTGCGCGAGGTTACGCACTTCCCCTGCCACGACGGCGAAACCGCGCCCCTCTTCACCGGCCCGCGCAGCTTCCACGGCCGCGTTCAGCGCGAGGATATTGGTCTGGAACGCAATCCCTTCGATGATCGTAATAATGTCCGCGATCTTCGCCGAACTCTGGTTGATGTCGCCCATGGTGTTGACCACCTGCGCCACCACGCGGCTGCCCTTGTTCGCGATCTCCGACGCGTTGGCCGCAAGCGAACTGGCTTGCCGGGCGTTATCGGCGTTCTGCTTCACGGTGCCGGTCAGCTCGTCCATGCTCGACGCGGTTTCCTGCAGCGCCGACGCCTGCTCTTCCGTGCGCGACGACAAGTCGATATTGCCCGCCGCAATCTGCTTGGTCGCCGTCGCGATGGATTCGCTGCCCGAGCGCACGCTGCGCACCGTGCCGACGAGACTGGCCTGCATCCGGGCGAGGCCTTGCATCAGGAGCCCCATTTCGTCGCGTGAAGTGGGGACGACCTTGCCGCGCAGATCGCCGGCGGCGATTGCTTCGAAATGCTCGAGTGCTTCGTCCAGCGGCCGGCCGATCGCGCGGCGCAATGAGAACCACGAAAACGCCGCGGCGCCGAGGCCGGCCACGATGGCGATCAGGCTCAGCATGCGAAACGTCGCGGCGGCCGACTGGGCAGCGTCGTAGCCCTGACTGGCGCCGTCGAACTGGAATTTGCGCAGCGCGTCGTTGGCCGCCGAAAGTTCGCCGTAAGCGACCTGCATCGCCTTGGCTGTCTCTATGATCCGCGCCTGGTCATTGGCCTTGACGGCTTCATAACCGCTGTCGATCACCTTTTGCAGCGCGAGACGCTTGGCGTTGGAGGTGTCGGCGAGTTGCTTTTCGTTCGCGTCCTGCGGCAACTCGGTGTACTTTTTCCAGTAATCGTTGGCACGGCCACGCATCATGCCGCCGCGTTCGATGGTCGCCGCTACCTCCGGCGTTCCGGCAAGAAACGCCGCCCTGTCGAATATGAGCCGTTCCCGAGCGGTATAAAGCTCCGCGTTGCTGACGGCGTTGGCGCTAGGCATCTGGTTTTGAAATGTGTCGCGATAGGCCTGGTTCGCCTGATTCATCCCGTAGAGCCCTAGTCCGCCAATAGCCATCAGAAGCAGTGCCAGAAATGCCATTGCCAGACCGAGACGCGCCTTGATCGTTAAATTCATGTTCATGATTTCCTCGGAGCTGCTGATAAAGATTGCCGGCACGACGCGGTCCTGGAATCGCGATTTCAGAGCAAGACCAGATTCGCCTGCTTGGACATCTTTTACGGCGTGCGAACGATGCACTTGAGGAAATTCATGAAATGTTATTTCGTCTAATGATTTACCCTAAGAACTTTAGATACGTATCTTTAAGCAATTAAGCGCATTAATGCGATTGTTGTAAATGTTCCAGGGTTAATCGGGCCGGAGCGTCGTTCGCGCCTGGCAGGCGGATGTGAGAGTTGATTCGAAAGGCGGCGGGCGGAAGGGAAATGACGATGCAGCCGGACGCGGTGGTCCGTTTGAATTGAAGCGCTTCTGACGTTTAAAAGCGTTGTTACCGCGAGTGGTTCACCCGCGTCCGGGCGCCGGAAAGCGGGGTTCTGCCGATGGCCGGCAAAACCCCGGATGCGCGCCCTCCGCCTGTTTCAGGCGTTTTGGGTATTGCCGTGATCCTGCGCCACGTGATGCGGAGCAGCAGAGCCTGCAGCCGCATCTTTCCGATACGCCTGCGGCAACACTTCCGGTACGACCGCCGTCGATTCACGCAGGATCATGTGCGGCGTCACCACGCGCCGCCGCGTGGTCGCCGGCACCTTGCCCGCGATCCGGTCGATCAGCGTCTGCGCGGCCAACTCGCCGAGTTCGCGCACCGACTGCCCGACCGTCGACAGCGCGGGATAGGTGTATCGGCTCAATTCGATATCGTCGAAACCGATGATCGAGCAATCACGCGGCACGTTGATGCCCCGCTCCGCCGCCGCTCGTAACGCACCCACGCCCATCATGTCGTTGCACGCGAAAATGCCGGTGGGCTTGAGGGTATCGAAAAGCTGGGACGCCGCCTCGTAACCGCCGGTCGCCGAAAACGCGCTCTGCTGGATGGCGTTCGGTTCGATCTCGATGCCGCGCTCCGCCATCGCGCGGATAAACCCGTGGACGCGCATTGCACTGACCGCCGTGGCAATCGGGCCGGTAATGCAGCCTACCCGCGAGTGCCCGAGTTGCAGCAAGTGGCGCGTGGCCAGATAACCGCCCTTCTCGTGGTCGATCTGCACCAGATCCGCCGATACCCCTTCAATATTCCGGTCCAGGATCACCAGTGGCTCACGTGAACCAGCCAGGCTTTGCGCCAGCACCGCATCTTCCCCCGCCGACGCGATCACCAGGCCGTCAATGCGTTTTTCCTGCAGCACACGCAAGTAGCTGCGCTGCTTCGCGGGGTCGTCGTCGGAATTGCAGAAGAACATGCAGTAGCCGTTCTTCGCACACCCGTCTTCCACGCCGCGCGCCAGTTCGGCGAAGTACGGATTGGTGGCGTTGGGCACCAGCAAGCCGATGGTGAGCGTGTTTCGCGCCTTGAGCGAACGCGCCACTGCCGAGGGCACGTAATCAAGTTCCAGGATTGCGCGCTCCACCTTCAGCCGCACTTCAGCCGACACTGGCCGCGAGTTGTTCACAACATGAGACACCGTTGTGAACGATACGCCCGCAATGGCTGCTACATCTTTGATCGTCGCCATACTTGGTCCTTCTCTCTGACTTGGTCCTGCTTCTTGCTCTTCTTGGTTGGCCCCCGCAACTGCGTCCCATCGCGCCACCCTCTGGGCCAGCGCTCCCGCGGTTGCCTGCTTGGTCTTGCTGTTCCACCACGTGCCTGTTTGCGGCCGTCATGACTGCCATTGCTGCCATTACGACCGCTATTACGACGGTTCAGCCAGCGTTTCCCCGCGCCGGCTTTCATGCCTCGCAGACACCGCAGCTTTTTGCTGCTTTGCGCCTGCTTCAATCCATTTCACTCACTTCGCTGCCTTGATTCAACTGCTTTCAAAAACCTCCGCCATACCGTGTCAGCGGTCGCTTGCCGTCCGATCGGCTTGCCCACCCGCCGCTGCTTGCGCAGGAGGCGCCTTGGCGTCCGGCAGGATCGGTTCCTGGAGAATTTCGTCGCGTTTCGTGTAGCCCGCAAACGCCGCTGCCAGCAACGCGTCCTGCGACCAGCTATCCCGCTCGAAAACCCCGGTCATCCGTCCCGCCGACATCACCCCGATACGGTCACAAATCAGCATTAATTCGCGCAGGTCGCTCGACACCACCACCAGCGCCCGCCCTTCGAGCGCGAGTGCACCCATCAATGCGTAGATATCGAATTTTGCGCCAACGTCGATGCCGCGTGTAGGCTCGTCGAACAGGAGCACCGTGGAGTCGCGCGCCAGCCAGCGGCCGATCACCACCTTTTGCTGATTGCCGCCCGACAATTCCGACACCGGCTGCGACGGACCGGCGGCGCGAATATGCATTGCGTCGATCTGTTGTTGCGCCAGCGCCGCTTCGCGCCGTCCATCGACAAATCCGTTGCTCGACACCGCGCTGATATTGCCGAGCGAAATGTTCGCGGCAATCGGCTGGGGCAGCAGCAGACCCTCGCCCTTGCGATCCTCGGTGATCAGCGCTATGCCATTCTTCACCGCGTCAGCAGGCGATGCAATCTTCACCGGCGTGAGCGTCCCACCGTCATGCGCCACCGAGACCGCGCCGCTATCGGCCCGGTCCGCACCGTAGATCAGGCGCATCAGTTCCGTACGGCCCGCGCCGATCAGCCCGCTGATGCCGAAAATCTCGCCCGCCTTCACTTCGAACGATACATCGCGAACCACCTGGCCGCGGCTCATGCCGGCGACTTTGAGCGCGACGTCGCGAATCCGCCGTTCGCCCAGATCGATCCGCTCGCCTATGTCACGGCCCACCATGAGCGTGACCAGGCGGTCGCTTGTCAGGTTCTGCATGGCGTCGATATGAACCAGCTTGCCGTCGCGCAGCACGGCAGCGCGCCCGGCGATCCGCCGCAATTCTTCCAGTCGATGCGAGATGTACACCAGCGCGACACCCCGCTCCTTCAGGCGCTCGACTTGCTCGAACAGCAGGTCCACTTCGCGGGCCGTCAGCATGGCCGTGGGCTCGTCGAGAATCAGCACGCGGCAATCGCCAATCAGATTGCGCGCAATCTCCACCATTTGCTGATGCCCGATCCCCAGTTCACCCACGAGCGTGTCCGGGTGAATCGCGTCCAGCCCGACTTGCTGCATCGCGTGACGGGCGTCCTCGCGCAGCGCCGCCCGGTCGATCCAGCCGAATTTGAACCCCTTGCGCTGCGGCAGGCGGTTCAGGAACAGGTTCTCCGCCACCGACAACGTGGGCAGCAGGTTCAGTTCCTGCATCACCATGCGCACGCCGAGCGCTTCAGCTTGCCTGCGGCTGGTCGGCGCGTAAGGTGCTCCGCCGAGGGTCATGGTGCCGGTAGTCGGATCGACCAGTCCGCCGATGATCTTGGACAGCGTGCTTTTCCCGGCGCCGTTTTCCCCGGTCAAGGCGAGCACAACGCCCGCGTGCAGATCCAGCGTGATGTCGGATAAAACCGGTTCCACGTAGGTCTTGCCTATACCGCTCACCGTGAGAACGGGCGCGGCCGTCACTCTGTCGTCCATCCTCTTCTCCGGCGAAAAGCGGCTGCGCTATTGGAACGCACGCCCCTTTCGCTGTGCCCGGCCGGAAACTCGCGAGCCCGGCGGATTTCACGGATTTCGATGCAACGGCGCGTCTGTCCTGCACCGGCCCAGACCGCAATCGTTTGCAATCAGCATTGTCCGCAAAGCACCGACCGGCCTACCACGTTCAGATACAAGATGCAGGTCCGCTGGTTTTTCATAGAAAAAACGAGTTGATCATCCCATTCTCTCGTTTATCGGCAGCGGCGCCCGCTTCTTGAGATTTTAAGCAGACAAATCGAATTTCCTATGCGTGTATTACCTATTTTTTGGTCACCAGGACCACCGGCGTTTCCACCACGCCCGACAATTCCGACTGCTTTTTATGCTCGGAAATTGCCTTCAAAGCCGTGTCGATACCAAATACCGCCTGCTTTGCAGCGTATTGATCGGCGGTGGCAAGAACCCGGCCGTCGGCGAGCATGGGCTTGATGGCGTTGATGTTGTCGTAACCGACGACCTGCACCTTGCCCGCCTTGCCGGCTGCCCGCACTGCAGCAACCGCGCCGATCGCCATGTTGTCGTTGCCGCACAGCAGCGCTTTGACGTTCGGGTTCGCGTTCAGGATCTGCGATGCCACCGCATTGCCCTTGTCGATTTCCCAGTCGCCGGATTGCAGTGCAACAACCTTCATGCCGCCTGCCTGCATTGCGTCCTTGAAGCCTGCGGTGCGTTGCTGCGCGTTGGTCGTGGTCGACACGCCTTCGATAATGCCGACTTCATCGCCGGACTTCAGCCGCTTGGCCAGGTAATCGCCGACGAGCCGCGCGCCCTTCTGGTTGTCCGGGCCAACGAACGGCACGTTCAGGTCCTTCGACTTGAGCACGTCCGGGTCAAGCCGGTTATCGATGTTCACTACGATGATCCCGGCATCCACAGCCTTCTTGATAACCGGGACGAGCGCCTTGGAGTCAGCGGGGGCGATCACGAGCGCGTCGACCTTCGAGACAATCATCTGCTCGACAATGCGAATCTGGTTCGCGGTATCGGTTTCGTCCTTGATGCCGTTGGTGATCAGGTCGAACTGGTCCGCGTTGTGTTTCTGATAATCCTTGGCGCCAGTTTCCATTGTCAGGAAGAACTCGTTCGCCAGCGATTTCATCACGAGCGCGACTTTCGGCTTGTGTGGGGTTTGCGCGGCGGCACCAACGGAATACAACGACAGCGGCAGCGCCGCGCACACGCTCATCGACAGCGCGACAGAGATAAAACGGCGGCGCAGAGCGGGTTTGAGCGTTTTACGATGTGAGGTCATGCAGCAGATCTCCTGGTTTTGTTTTGAGTTGCCGGATGTTCGGTTCTTGGATGAAGCAGGAAGGGGGGCGGATTGCCGGCTCCGGCAGGTTTTTCTCCCGGGCGGACCGGGTTGCTCTCAGCCTACCCATTCGTCGGGATCCGACGCGAGATCGTGTGAACAGCCTCGCGTGTCCTCGGCCAAAGGTAACGCAAGCTTCATACGGCTCGACGAGCGTGGGCGTTTCCGCTGTATGCCGCAATTGCTGTCGGCCCTGATTTTGTGATGCGGCGTAACCACGCTGCCGAGGCAGCTATTCACCCGGCGTCTGCGTCATGCCATTGAATGCTGCCTACCCTCATGAGGTCGGCAAGCTTTCACAGCTCATCGACGGATTCGCCTTCCACCTTCTTGTCGATGATCGCCCGCGCGTACTCAATACCCGCTCGCGTCGCGTCGATGGGACTGTTGAACGGTTCCTGCTCGGGCACGCCGAACATTTCCGACTTGCCGCTCTCGCCGCTGGCGCTGCGCGAAATGTTGACGATGATATCGAAATGGCGTGGACCGTCGTCCGGTTCGTCGCGCTCTTTCCCTCTGCGCAATGCCTGGACGGATATCTCATAACCTTTGTAGTGGTCGGACAAGGGGCGGGACATACGCGACTCCTTTGAGCGGTAGAACGACAGGATCGCACGGCTTTGCAACGCTGCGCGTGAAGAGTGTATGGAGAGACTGTGCGAAGGGGCTTTGTCGGCGTGATGACATTTGCTCACGCGAATGTTGTGACGCTACAACGGAGCATTCCCGCCGTTGCAGCAGGCCACGAAGTCGTCGGCCGCCATCGACTGCCCTCAACTGTTCCAGCACGCGGGCGAAATGGAAATTGTAAGCCTGTTGCGCAAAACCGTTGCCGTCCGCGAGAGAAAGCTTACAAATCGTGCGCCGAAAGGCGCCGTGCCCCCTTGATCTGGCTCATGCCGGCATCTTTCGAATGCTGCGGATGTCGCTCGCTTTTCCATTTCATAGGTTCGAAACCGTACGGCATTTGTATGCCTTTTTGCCATAATGGCTTGCCTGATAAGCCACCTGACGATGGCGACGACGGCAAAAGCAACGGCAAACGCCGCAGCGGTATGGGTATGTGCCTGACCTTGCATCACCTCACCTCGTTTCACGTCATTCATTTAAGGGAGAATCGCATGAAGATCCGGGCAACCATGGCAACGCTCGCACTGGGCGTCGCATTAAGCGTGAGCTTCGCTGCAACACCGGCGTTCGCCGACAACAGCCAGCAATCGAAGATGACCACCTGCAACGCGCAGGCTGCGGGGAAGAAAGGCGATGACCGCAAGGCTTTCATGAAGGACTGCCTCTCGTCAGCGCCTGCCGCCGCTGCGCCGCCAATGACCCAGCAACAGAAAATGACGGCGTGCAACAAGTCGGCTACGGGCAAGAAAGGCGACGATCGCAAGGCCTTCATGAAGGACTGTCTCAGCAACAAGAGCTGAACCGGAACGAGGTGACGTTCGATTGCCGGCTATCGTTGGCGATTGCTGGCTGAAGCCGCGGGTCTTTGGACCGCGGCTTTTTTCATGGTTTTTTTGCGAATAAATCGCGCGTAGGTGAAGTCCCGAACGCGGGAAAACCCCGCCCCGTCTTATTGCAGTGCAGCTACGGTCGTGCTACGCGGCGCGCGTTTTATCTCATAAGATGACGCGAAGGCGGTCCACCAGAACAACTAATGCGCCATCGGTCCGCCACAGTCTAGCCGGCTTGCAGCACTGCAACGGACGGAGGCCCGAGGATGGTTTGGCGATATAAAAACCGCTGGTTCAGGCGGTGGCTGGTCTTGATCATTTTCTGGGCGGTTCCCGTCATGATCGTGGCGGCCAACGAGATTCGCGAGCAACTCGCGTACGACGCCCAGGATCTTGCGCACTCCCTGTCCAGCTGGACATTCACCGACGCACAACGCGCCTCTCCCGCGATTTCGCGCTGCTATGGTTCCCTCGATGAAGCTCGCGCAGCCGGTTGCCCGCCGGATGTGCTCGCCGCCAATGCGGCGAAGAACCAGGACGCGATGGCGGAATATTCGACTCGCCGCAGCGTGCTGTTCGGCTATCTATGGCACGCGTTTGTCGGCTACTGGGTCGTGCCGGCAGTCACGCTGTTTCTGCTGGGCGCGGTCATCGGCGTGATTCGACGCTCCCTCCGGCGCCCTCCCACAAAAAACGACAAAGCGAAGCAAGCCAATGAACCAACTCGGATTGCAAAGCCGTAAAAACGTCGTGTTGCGCCGCGCAGACGCGTAATCAGCCGCTTTTTTGCACTATTTAACACGGCCTTCAACTTTATTTTGACGGGTAACTTTGACCGGAATGCGGGCTATCGGGACGGGCTGGCCCGCCGCTTGCGTCTCTGGAATTTGTCTGTCGTGAGAGACGAATGTGTCGCGCAAACAAGCGTTTTCTCAGGCAGGCAGCCTCTCGGCCGGGCAGGTCAAAATTACCTCATTGCATTTGCCTGACACGGCAAAAACCAAGCGGGGTAAGGCTCCGCCCGATTTCATGACATGTCGCCGGAGTACGTGCCGTGTTATAAAACGCCATGCTGTAACACCCGTAGATGGGGTTTCCCAAAAAACCACGATGGAGAAAACGATGCAAAGACGAAACTTCATGATCAAATCGACCGCGGCGCTTGCACTGGGTGGCCTCGCGCTGGCCGGCTGCACGACGACGTCGAATCAAGGTGCACAACAGACCGCCGGCGACGCGGACGCCCGCCGTTCGATCAATGCGGATATCGACGCAACCATGCAACGCCTGTATGTGACGGCCCGGGGTTCCCGTGAGCTGGTCGGCAAGGCGCGGGGCGTGCTCGTGTTCCCGTCGGTGATCCAGGCAGGCTTTATCGTCGGGGCGCAGTACGGCAAGGGCGCACTGCGCGTGGGCGGCAACTCGGTCGGTTACTACAGCACGACCTCCGGGTCGATCGGCCTGCAAGCCGGCGCGCAATCGAAATCGATCGTCTTCCTGTTCATGACGCAGGACGCGCTCGACCAGTTCCGCAATACCGACGGCTGGTCGGTCGGCGGCGATGCGTCGGTCGCGCTGGTCAAGATGGGCGCTAACGGCAATATCGATTCGACCACCGCAACCGCGCCGGTCGAAGTGTTCGTGCTGACGAACGCTGGCCTGATGGCCAACCTTTCGCTGGAAGGCACGAAGGTATCGCGTCTGAAGATCTGACGATCTGGTAAAGGTATTCGGCCAGCGAGAGTTGGCCTGAATCCTGAATCAGGTGCAACAAGCGCGCTAAAGTCAAAACCGCCGCGCAGCGCGACCTTCTGGTCGTGCTGCGCGGCGGTTTTCTTTTCGGCTTTGAATCGGGCGAGGTGCTTGCCGGACCGGCCTTTTAGCTGGTCGCGCTGTCGATGAGCTTGAAGCGCGAACGTTTCTGCGCGCGCATGACTGCCTGATAAGCATCAACGTACTGCTGCGCCATGCGATGCGACGTGAAGCGTTCTTCAAAGCGCTTGCGCACACCCTCGCGCGACACGGTATGCAGCCGGTTCACGGCGGCCACTGCGCCAATCTCGTCCTCGACGATGAAGCCCGTCACGCCCTCGTCCAGCACTTCCGGCACCGAGCCGCGATTGAACGCGATCACAGGCGTGCCGCACGCCATCGACTCGATCATGACCAGCCCGAACGGTTCCGGCCAGTCGATCGGGAACAGCAGAGCGTGGGCACCGGAGAGAAAGTCGGCCTTCTGGTCATCGGCGATCTCGCCGATGAATTCCACATACGGCAGCTCCATCAGCGGCGCGATTTCGCGTTCGTAGTACTCACGGTCCGCTGCGTCCACCTTCGCCGCGATCTTGATTTTCATGCCGCACCGGCCGGCGATACGAATGGCGGTATCGACCCGTTTTTCCGGCGATATACGCCCGAGGAACGCCAGGTAAGTCTGTTCAACCGGCTGCGGCATGTAGCGTGTTTCCGGCAGCCCGTGATACACGGTGGTCAGCCACTTGGCCTGCGGCAACGGATGGCGTTGCGCATCCGAAATGGAGATAACCGGCGCGGTGTTGAACGTGTTGAAGACCGGCTGCTGCTCCGGCAAGTCGAGGCGGCCGTGCAACGTGGTGACGAACGGCGTGTCCTGGCGCTTGAACAGCGAGAACGAGTAGTAATCCATGTGGAAATGCAGAACGTCGAAATCATCGGCGCGGCGCCGTACCATTTCCATCAGGAGCATGTGCGGGGCGATCCGGTCACGGATAGCCGGGTCCAGGCGCAACGCGCGCGGCCAGACGGCTTCCAGCTTCGCCTTGGTTTGCGAGTCGCCTGAAGCGAACAGGGTCACATCATGGCCGAGTTCAACGAGCGCCTCTGTGATATACGAGACGACCCGTTCAGTGCCGCCGTACAGCTTGGGCGGCACCGATTCGGTCAAGGGGGCTATTTGTGCAATTCTCATTGTTCGCGTCTCCATCGGTCTTACGTCGCCGTGATGTTTAGTCAGTGATAGTGATCAATAGTGATCGGCACGGTCGCCGGCCGCGCCCGTACGCAGCGTTGATATGCAACGCGCGCGAGCGCAACACCGTATTATTGGCCGCGGAAGCCCGGATGTTGGCAAAACTTTCACTTTCACGACCCTGTTACAGTCGCGAAACACTCGAATAACAACGGTTTTACTTGGTTTTCGGTCCGAAATCCGAGTGGCGAGCGCCGCTTTTCATACGCGCTTCATGTGTTCTCACGTGCTGCCCGCCGGGCGTTTGTCCTGCGGCTTGGACAACGGCTTGGCCAACTTCACGCCGCGCAAGTCGGCGAGAAACGAGTCGCGCCAGACGCCCAGGTCGTATTTACGCAGCATCACCATGTTGGTTTCGTAGCGCTCGCGGCGTTCGGCGAGCGGCATGGAAAGCGCCCGGCCAATGGCTTCGCTCATGCCGACCATGTCGTGCGGATTCACCATCAGCGCACCCTTCATTTCGTCTGCGGCGCCCGCGAACTGCGACAACACGAGCACGCCGGGATCGTCGGGATTTTGCGCCGCGACATATTCCTTGGCGACCAGGTTCATGCCGTCGCGCAATGGCGTGACCAGCCCGATCTGCGACTCGCGAAACAGCGACATCAGTTTCCACCGGTCGTAACGCTGGTTCATATAGCGGATCGGCGTGTAGTCGAGACCCGAGTAACGGCCGTTGATACGTCCTGCTTCATATTCGAGGTTATGGCGGATCTGCTGGTAGGTATCGACATCCGAGCGCGTGGGCGGCGCGATCTGCACCAGCGTGACATTGCCCCGCCATTCAGGCGATTTCTCGAGGAAATACTCGAACGCCTTGAAGCGTTCCACCAGGCCTTTTGAATAGTCCAGACGGTCCACGCTCATGATGAGCTTGCGGCCTTCCAGGCTTTGCTTCAGGTCCATCACGTCCTGACGCGCCTCACCGCGGGTGGCCTGTTCGGCGATCTCATCGGGGAAGATGCCGATGCGGTACACGCCGGTTTTCAGCTTGCGGCCGAACGCTTCCACTTCACCCTCCGCCGTGGCAGTTCCATGCGCGTGACGCACGATGTAATCGTGGAAAGCGGCCTGGTCGCCGGGGGTCTGGAAGCCCACGACGTCATAGCAGCACAGCGATTTGACCAGTTCCTCGTGAGGCGGAATATTGAGCAGGATCTGCGGCGAGGGAAACGGGATATGCAGGAAAAACCCCATCCGGTTGGTCACGCCTTCCGAGCGCAACGCTTCGCCGAACGGGATCAGGTGATAGTCGTGAACCCAGATCACGTCGTCGGGTTGCAGCAGCTTGATTGCCCGATGCGCGAGCCATGAATTGACCCGTCTGTATCCCGCGTATTCGTCCCGGTCGTAGACGGCCAGATCGTTGCGATAATGGAAAACAGGCCACAAGGTTGCATTCGAAAAACCGCGGTAATACTGGTCGTAATCCTTCTTCGGCAGGCCGACCGTCGCGAACGTGACCGCACCGTCCTGTTCGAGCTTCGGGCCCTGGTTCGCCACGCTGTCGCTCACGACGTCGCCGCTCCAGCCGAACCAGACGCCGCCGCTATCCTTCAGCGCGCCGAAGACGCCCACGGCGAGACCGCCGGCCGAGCCCTTGGTTTCTGTTGGAGAGGCTACTCGGTTCGATACAACGACTAGGCGGGTCATTACTGGCTTCCTTTTTGCGATTCTGGATTCTGTTCAGGGTGTGTGTATTTTTTTCCTGGCCGCGTACACGCGAGGTCGCGGCCTTTAGGTGAGGGGTACTTTTCTCCATTGTGCGCAGATGATGTTCATTCGGCCCCGGGCAGCGGCCTCAGTTCAATTCCTGTGCCGCATTCTTCGATGCCGGGCGTTGTCGGCAATTCGCCCCCCGCGTGGATGTGCCCGCAATCTCGATGCCACCGCCCGGCTCAACGCCGTTCAACCGGTTCAACCGCAGCGCCGCCGGGCGTGCCCGGGGCGGTGGTCGCCGCGGAATGTGCCGACGGGTCCGGCCCGTTCCGCTCTCCCCGGCTCGCGACGGGATCGGCCTCCGTGTTGGCCGTCCTGCTGGACACCGGCGACCTGATCGTCCCGGCCGTGCCGGTCATGCCGTCAGCGAGGCCACGCTCGAACGGCTGGACAAAATCGCCATGCTCCCCCTCCGGCGATATATCCGCTCGCGTCCGCGGCAGGAACTGCGGATAGGTCGATTGCACGAAGTTCAGCAGACCTTCGCGGACGCGGCATCGGAGGTCGAAGTTCAAGCCGGAATCGAACGAGCTGACGAGCACGCGAATCTGCATGGACTTTTCGGTGGCATCGGTGACTTGCAGGACCTGCACGCGTTTGTCCCACTCCGGCGCATTTTGCAGAATGCGCTCGAGCTCTTCCCGCATTGGCGCGATCGGCATGCGGTAATCCACGTAGAAGAACACCGTGCCAATGATCTGCGAACTGTTGCGTGTCCAGTTGGCGAACGGGTTCTCGATAAACCACTGCAACGGCACGATCAGCCGGCGCTGGTCCCAGATCCGGATTGACACATAGGTGCCGGTGATCTCCTCCACCCGTCCCCATTCGCCCTGGATCACGACCACATCGTCAAGCCGGATAGGTTGCGACAACGCGATCTGCAATCCTGCGATCAGGTTGCCCAGCACCGGCCGCGCGGCAATACCCGCCACCAGCCCCGCCACACCCGCCGACGCCAGCAAGCTCGCGCCGACCTGCCGCACGGCAGGAAACGTCATCAACGCGCCGCCGAAGCCGATGATCACGATCACCACCATCACCGAGCGCGCCAGCACACGAGCCTGCGTGTGAATCCGGCGCGCTTGCAGGTTGTCCTGGCTGTCCAGCGGATGGGCCTGCACGAGCGCTTCGGCCACCGCGCCCACGGAGCGCACGGCAAGCCAGGTCAGAGCGACGATCAGCATCACGGTCAGCAGGTCACGCAGCGCAGCGGCGAACGGAAGCGCATCGGGGGTTTCCACCAGCACGAAACCCAGGCCGAGGATGATCAGCAGGGCGAGCGCGGGTTTATCGATGAAACGCAGCACCACGCTCATCAACGGATACGGCCGCGCGATACGCACCAGGATACGGGCGCCCACGCGATGCACGCCAATGGCAAACAGCACGCCGAGCGCCGCGACGACAAGCGTCCCGGGCCAGGTACTGAGGGGAGCGGAAGCGATTCGCTCGAAGGAGTCGAAAGAGATCATCGTCGTCGTGGGATCAGCCTTGGGAGGTGATATCGGGGATACGACGGAATAGTGCGCGAAACCCGGATTGCACTTTATTGCGGCCTGCCTTCGGATGCAGCAGCGCGGCACCGGCGACCGGCCGGTCTAGCGCGCCAGCCGTGTGATGAGATGACTATTCTATTGCATTGCAGCAAGCGCCGCGCCAGCCGGCGAACGAACGGGCGGCAGCGGCGAACCTCGCCGCCTTGAGGAGGGGCTTACTTTTCAGCCTTGCAGGGGAAAGCCTTGCCAAGCCCGAGCGACACCATGGTTGTCGCGTTGAAGTTGCCGCGGGTGGGGTTGTCGGCGATGAACTTGCGTACTGCGTCCGTCAGCTCCTGGGGCTTGACGTCGACCGGCAGGCAAAAATACTGGCCGATCTGTGGTCCCGATGTGCCGCCAATTGCTTCAATGGTGTTGTAGATGCCGTCAGCCGCACCTTCTATATAAGCCGCGCATGCGCTGCGTGAGGCCGTGTCCGTCTTGGTACAAAGCATGTTCAGATCGTTGCCTGTGAACGCGGCTGCGCTGAGCGGAAACGCGAGCACACTGGCCATGACAAAAACCCGCTGCATGATGGTCCTTTCTTATGTTGGCGATTGCGGGCCAGCCTGGATGCGCAGGTGAAAACATCCTGTCTTGTTGGCCAAACCCGTCTTATCCAGCGGACGAACCCTGACGCGCCATCCCTGGCTCATCATTCCCGGATCACACCCGCTGTTCCTCGTATTTTCGTCGTCTTGCACGGTCGGGACCTGTTGTCGGTCAAACCCGAGTCAGGTCCTCGCCGTGCGAGCGTCATTTTGCACTGTTTGCGCCGCTTTGCGGTGCTCCGGACGCGCCCGCTGCGCCCTGGTTTTGCATCGCTGCCAGGCGCGCCGCCAGCCCTTGCGCCACATCTTTCTCGTGATACTGATTCGCGAAGTCCACCGCCGTCAGGCCAATCTGGTTCTTGACCCGCAAATCGGCGCCTTCATCGAGCAACAGCTTGACCGTCGACAGATGGCCGCCGCGTGCCGCCATCATCAGCGGGGTCGTGCCGTTGGGCGAACCGGCATCGATGTAGGCCGAATGGTCGAGCAGCACCTTGACCACGTCGTCATGACCGTTGGTGGCGGCGTAGTGCAGCGGCGTCCAGCCCTTCTTGTTCACCTCCGCGTCCTTCGCGATCAGCATGTTCACGAAGTCGAGGTCGTCGTTGAGCGAGGCCAGCATCATCGCGTTTTCACCGGCGGGATCGAGCTTTTCCAGGTCGATGTTCGGATTGTCGGCGAGCAGCTTGCCCACCTTGTCCGACTTTTCCCTTGCCGCGATCACGAGCAGCGGCGTGCCGGTGTTATCGACCAGATTCGGGTCCACGCCCTGTGACAACAGCTTTTTAACGGCAGATACGTCGTCGAACTTTACCGCCTTGATCATGGAGTCGGCGGGCGCCGCGAAGGCGGGTTGCGCAATGGCGGCAGCCGTCAGCGCCAGGCCCGTCACCAGGGTTCGCCATGTTTTACGCATCAATGCGGATTGGCGGGCGGAGGACGTTGAAAAGGTCGAAGAGGAAACTGTCGAAAATGTAAGCATGTGTTCCTTGGGGATTACTTAACGTTCTAATAACGAAATTACGATCTGTCAGGCGGACCATCAGACGCGCTGCGGTGAAGAACCTTACCGGGACCGTCGCGAGTTTCAGTGCCCGGCTGGCTGCGGCTGTGGGATCTTGAACAGCGTGAAAAAATTACGCGTGGTAGCTGCCGCCAGCGCTTCTTCCGGCATCTCGCGCAATTGCGCGATGAAGCGTCCGACATAACTTACGTACGCAGGTTCATTCGATTTCCCGCGATACGGCACCGGCGCCAGATACGGCGAGTCGGTTTCAATCAGCAAACGCTCGAGCGGCACCCGTCCCGCGACGTCCTGCACGTCTTTCGCGCTCTTGAACGTCACAATGCCCGATAGCGAAATGTAAAAGTCCTGGGCGAGCGCCGCCTCGGCAACGTGCCACGGCTCCGTAAAGCAATGCATCACCCCGCCCGGCACGCTCGCGCGTTCCTCGGCCATGATCCGCAGCGTGTCTTCCCATGACGAGCGTGTATGGATGATCAGCGGCCTTGCGGTGGCGTGCGCGGCCCGGATATGCGTGCGGAAGCGCTCGCGCTGCCATTCCATATCGGCGATGCTGCGTCCTTCCAGGCGGTAATAGTCCAGTCCCGTCTCGCCAATGGCGACTACTTTCGGATGTCGCGCCAGTTCCACCAGATCCGCCACGCTTGGTTCGCGCGCGTCCTCGTGATCCGGATGCACGCCGACCGATGCGTAGATATGCTCGTTTTCCTCGGCGATCTTCAGCACGGACGGCAGCGTTTCCAGATCGACCGAGACGCACAGCGCATGCGTCACCTTCAGCTCGCGCATCTTGTCGAGCACTTCGGGCAGGCGGTCGGCCAGGCCTTCGAAATTGATGTGGCAATGCGAATCGACGAACATGGGAATTCCGTTAAAGCGGGATGGGTCTGGCTCTCAAGCTATGGCTATGCGTCATATCGGTCATATGGATCAGCCGAGCCGGCGGCCGAGAATCACGAGGTCTCGTTCAACGCCGTCCAGCACCGCGACGCGCGGCAGCGTGCCCCACGTCTGGAATTCGAAGCGCTGGAACAGGCCCAAGCTCGGTTCGTTGTGGCCGAAGATGAAACCCAGAAGCGTGTCGATACCCAGCGCCGGCGCACGTTCCAGCGCTACCTGCAGCAACTGCTTCCCCAGCCCTTTCCCACGAGCACTTTCGGCTAGATAGATGCTGACTTCAGCGGTGCGCAGATAGGCCGGACGGCCGTAGAAGTCGGAGAAACTCAGCCACGCGATGACCTCGCCGTTTTCCTCAACCACCCATAGCGGCCGTGCCTTCGGGCCATGTGCATGAAACCAGGCGTGCCGGCTTTCAACTGTCACGGGCTCAAGGTCAGCGGTAACAAGACGCGAGGGCACTGTGGAATTGTAGATGGCCACAATGCCGGGAAGATCGTCGAGCGTGGCGTCGCGGAAGTTGAGGTTCATAGTGCGGTCGTGTGCAAAAAGAGTGGATCGATAGTCATGCAGCGGTGAACACGTCGCGATAGCCCAGGAACAGTTCTTCGAACACCAGCCGCGCGTTCAGCGGATGGTTTTCCACCGCGCGTTGCCGGGTCACGGTCCTTTGAAAACGGGCGAAACGCTCGGTATCGATCTGCGCGGCGCAGCGTTCGAGCGCTTTCGATGCTCCCGGGAAGTAGCGCGGCCGCCCCGCCGTTTTCTGCGCGAGCAGGTCGTAAAGCCAGCGCTGCAGCCAGCCGAGCACCATGGGAACCGGCAGCTTCTGCAGGCTTTCACCGCATGCAAACGCGTCGCAGGCGGGACCGGCGGCCAGTTGCGCCAGCGCGAAATCACGCAGCGCGCGGTTTTCGTCCGAGGCGAGCGCCAACGCGGTGAGCGGCGCGCCACCCGCTTCCGCCAGCACCGCTGCGGGACGCTCCACGCCCTGCTGCGCCAGCCATGCAACGGCGGGCTCGGTGGCCGGGAGGGTCATCGGCCATTGGCGGCAGCGGCTGATGATGGTCGGCAGCAACCGGTCTATACGCGCCGTGACCAGGATGAACACCACACCCGCCGGCGGTTCTTCGAGCGTCTTGAGCAGTGCGTTTGCGGCGAACACGTTGATCGATTCCGCCGGGTATATCAATACGACGCGCAAACCACCCCGGTGCGAACCGAGGCTGAAGAAATTCATCAGTCCGAGCACCTGATCGATCTTGATCTCCTTGCTCGGCACCTTCGTTTTCTTGTTGTCGTCCGCATCGGCCTTGTCTGCCTTGTCGTCGCTGATCAATTCACCGGCGAGCGCTTCGGGCAACACCGCGCGGTAGTCGGGATGGTTGCCCTGGCTGAACCACAGGCAGGCCACGCAATGTCCGCACGGTTCGCGCGTGTCGGTCGGGGTTTCGCAAAGCAGGCTTTGAGCAAGATGCTGCGCAAACTGCAATTTGCCGATACCCGCGCGACCGTGCAGGAGCAACGCATGCGGCCAGCTTGCACGCAGTTGCTCGAGACGGGACCAGTCATCGGTTTGCCACGAATAGATCATGAAAAGTCTTTTGTATCAGGTATTTGCAATGCATTCCTACGAGTCTGAATTTACTTTAACTCGCAGATAAAATTCAATCGATTCAATCGTTTGCTGACAATAATTGAAGCTTTTTCGAGTTTTAACCCGAAGCTGTTTCAACGACCAGCAGACATTGACAGCGGGACTTCAAGTAATTGATAGAATAAAAACTCTTTCAAATCAAATGTTTGCAATCACTGCTTCGAGTTGTTTCTGAATATCGATGATCGAATGGGTAGCGTCGATTATCACAAACCGCTCGGGCGATTCCGCCGCCCGCCGTAAATACTCGGCCCGCGTACGGCCGAAAAACGAATCGGATTCGCTCTCGAACTTGTCCGGCGAGCGGACCGCGCCGCGCCGTTCGCTCGCCACGTTCGTCGGTACGTCGAAGAGCACCGTCAGGTCAGGCTGGAAACCACCCTGCACCCAACGCTCCAGCGCTTCCAGCTTGTCGCGCGGTAAGCCGCGGCCGCCGCCCTGATAAGCAAAGGTGGCGTCTGAGAAGCGATCCGAGAGCACCCAGTCGCCCCGGGCCAGCGCCGGTTCAATGATCTGGGCCAGATGTTCCCGGCGCGCCGCGAACATCAGCAATGCCTCGGTTTCGAGGTCCATCGGCTGGTTGAGCAACAAGTCTCGCAGGCTTTCACCCAGCTTCGTACCGCCGGGTTCCCGCGTGATCACGACCGAACGGCCCGTGGCTGCGATTTTGTCGTCCAGGCGCTGACGAAACCATGCGAGGTGCGTCGTCTTGCCCGCTCCGTCGATGCCTTCAAACGTGATGAATCTGCCGCGCACCATCATTGTCCCCGGATGTACTTGTCGACGGCCCGATTGTGGTCGCCGAGATTGTCTGAAAAGAAGCTGCTGCCGTCGCCACGCGACACGAAATACAGTGCCGTGCTCGACGCAGGATTGACCGTTGCCGCGAGCGCCGCGACGCCCGGCAGCGCGATCGGACCGGGCGGAAGGCCCATGCGCGTGTAGGTATTGTACGGAGTGTCGGTTTGCAGGTCTTTTTTACGCAGGCGGCCGCCGTAGGCCGAACCCAGGCCGTAGATCACCGAAGGGTCGGTTTGCAGCGGCATGCCAATGCGCAGCCGGTTCGCGAACACAGCTGCAACCAGCGGCCGGTCGGCGGCGCGCCCGGTCTCTTTTTCGACGATCGACGCCATGATCAGCGCCTCGTAAGGCGTCTTGTACGGCAAATTCTGCGCGCGGGTATCCCAGGCTTCGGCGAGGCGCTGCTGCATCAGCTTGTACGCGCGCTTGTAGACGGTGATGTCGCTCGTGCCTTTGTCGAAGAGATAGGTATCGGGGAAAAACAGGCCTTCCGCGCTCGCCCGTGCAATCACGTCATCCGGCGCACCGATTGCCTTCAACAGGTCAGTGTCGGTCATGCCGGCCGTGTCGTGCTGCAGCGCTGGATTGCTGTCCAGTTCGTTGCGCATTTTCTGGAACGTCCACCCTTCAATGACGGTCGCCACGTACTCGTTGACGTCGCCGCGGGCGATTTTCTGCAGCATCTCGTAGGGCGTGATGCCCGTCTTGAACTCGTAGTTGCCGGACTTGAGTTGCGACGACAGCCCGAGCGCGCGCGTCATCAGCACGAACAACTGCTGTTGGACGTGCGCGCCCCCGTGGTCCAGCTGAAGGGCCACGCTGCGCAATGTGCTGTGGGACTTGATGGTGATGTCGAGTTCGGGTGAGGCCAGGTCGATCGGGCTATTCGCCCATTTGAACATGCCCGCAACGAGCGCACCGGCAACCACGACCGCGACGACCGCCGCGATCAAACATTTCTTCAAAAGGGACATGCGAAACACGCTCGAAGTAAGACCCATATAATACTTGTTCGCCTCCGCCAAAGTCAGGTCCATGAATTCCTCGACCCTCTCACCGCTTTCATCCCCCTTCGACGCCGTCCTCCACGCAGGCGTGTTTGTGCCGCTGACGCAGTTCGGCATCATCGACACCACGGGCGACGACGCCGCCGCTTTTCTTCACACGCAACTGACGAGCGACGTCCAGCATCTGGACGCATCGAGTGCACGCCTGGCCGGTTATTGCTCGCCGAAGGGCCGCTTGCTGGCATCGTTCCTGATGTGGCGATGCGGTGAAGCCGTGCGCCTGATGCTGGCCGCCGACATACAGGCGTCGGTACAAAAACGCTTGTCGATGTTCGTGATGCGCGCGAAAGCGAAGCTCGTCGACGCCACGCCGTCGCTCGCCGCCGTGGGTTTTGCCGGCGATGTCCGCAAGACGCTGTCCCATCTCTTCGACGCCATGCCCGACGGCGTGCATGTGAAAGTGGACGGTCCGCTCGGCTCGCTGATCCGCGTCCCCGATGCCGCCGGCCGGCCGCGTTTCCTGTGGGTCGGCCCGAAGGCCGAAGTCGAAGCGCGCCTCGCCGATATAGAAAAGCAGCTGATGCGCGCCCCGGCCGAACTATGGGACTGGCTCGACATTCACGCGGGCGAACCGCGCATCACGCAGCCGACTTCCGAGCAATTCGTCCCGCAGATGGTCAATTTCGACGTGCTCGGCGGCGTCAACTTCAAGAAGGGCTGTTATCCCGGGCAGGAAGTGGTCGCGCGCAGCCAGTATCGCGGCACGATCAAGCGCCGCACGTCGCTGGCCCATGCAGAAGCCGCGAAAGCCGGCGACGAACTGTTCCATTCCGACGACCCCGGCCAGCCGTGCGGCCTCGTGGTCAATGTGGCGCCCGCGTCGGGCGGCGGCGTGGATGCGCTGGTGGAAATCAAGCTGGCGGCGCTCGACCAGGGTTCGGTACACGTCGGAACGGTGGAGGGTCCCGCGTTGAAGTTCTCGCCGCTGCCGTACGCGCTGCCGACCGAAGTCTGATTTATTGCGGACGGTTCGCTCATGTGCCTGATTGTTTTCGACTGGCAACCGGACGCCGCGGCGTCTGGGGCTGAGCGCCCGTTGCTCACGCTTGCGGCTAATCGCGATGAGTTTTTTCATCGTGAAACCGAGCCACTGCACTGGTGGGAAGACGCGCCGGATGTCCTCGCCGGACGCGACCTGACGGGCGGCGGGACGTGGCTCGGCGTCACGCGCGACGGCCGTTTCGCTGCGTTGACGAATTATCGGGCGCCGGCGGAAGTGCGACCCAACGCGCCGACTCGCGGCACCCTGGTCAGCGATTTTTTATCCGGTGCACCGGTCGCGCCGATGATCTATCTGCAAGCTGTAGCCCAGGACGGGCATCGATACAACGGGTTCAATCTGGTGGTTGGCGACTTCACGCGGCGCGAACTGGCCTGGTACGGCAATCGTGCCGATGCGCCGCCCTCGCTGCTCGACCCCGGCATTCACGGGTTGTCGAATAGCCTGCTCGATACCCCCTGGCCCAAGCTCGTCGCACAACGCGAGGCGTTACGAGACCTGCTTCACGTCGATGAACGGCCGTCGCTGGACAGCCTGATCGAGGCCATGCGTAATCCCCAACTCGCGGATGACCATCTGCTGCCGTCCACCGGTCTCTCGCTTGAGCGCGAGCGTGTGCTGTCGGCGGCGTTTATTGAGTCCGAGGGATATGGCACGCGCAGTACCACGGCGTTGCGGGTAGCCGTTGTGGACGGTAAGTTTGCGCTGCAAATCAAGGAACTCAGCGACGACGATGGTTCGCACACCATCAAACGTCCCGGCGCGTTCGAACGAAACGATGCGTTTACGATCGTGCGGGCGGCTTAAAACGGTTACGCTACTTTGTGTGCGTAAAGTTTCAGACGCTGATTCCTAGCTTTCCGTGACGTTCATGTATCGACGCAATGCGTCTGCCGCGTCCGCATGCGCTTTGGCCACTTCCGGCACAAAACCACCCATCTTGAAGAACTCGTGCGTCATGCCTTCGTAGCGGACCAGTTTGACCGGGACATGTGCCCTTTCGAACTTGTCCGCATAGGCTATGTCTTCGTCGAAGAGCGGATCGTGATCGGCCGCTGCGATCCATGCGGGGGCAACGCCGGTGAAATCCGGCATGGCGCCACGCGCATCCAGCGGGGCGAAACGCCAGTCGTCGCGGTCCTTTTCGTCGCGTAGATACTGCGCAAAAAACCACTGGATGGTCTTCGCGGACAGCACGAAACCCTCGGCAAATTGCGCGTGCGACTGCGTATCCTGCCGCGCGCTTACGCCCGGATAAATCAGCAACTGGACGCGTAGAGGGATGCCGGTATCACGGGCGAGCAACGCGCTGACCGTCGCAAGCGTGCCGCCCGCGCTGTCACCACCGACCGCAAAACGCGTGCTGTCGAGCCCCAGCGACGCCGCTTGCGCGTGAAACCATGTGAGGGCGTCGAAGGCATCGTGCACGGCGGTGGGAAACTGATGCTCGGGCGCGAGCCGGTAATCGACCGAGGCCACCGCGCAACCCGAATCGGCGGCGAGGCGCCTGCAGAGCGAGTCATGGGTATCGATACTGCCGACCACAAAACCCCCGCCATGAAAGTAGACAAGCGTAGGCGTAGGGACGGCCCAGTTGGGCTCGACCGGGTGGTAAAGGCGCGCACGGATGGACGCGTGGTCGCGCGTGGGAATCATGAGTTCCTGAACGTCGAACATCGCGGCTGGCGGGATGTCGAGGATCAGCGCGCTGCGCTCATAGGACGCGCGCGCGGCAGAGGGTTCAAGCGTGTGGAACGGCGGCCGCTTGGCCTTCGCGATGAGTTCGATAACCTGTGCAACGGCAGGATTCAGCGGCATGGGAGCGAGAAATTGGCGAGCGTTGGAAGCTCGCGATGATGACATAGGCGGCAAATTTGCGTGTTAGCTCGCCCATGCCTACCCCTGCCCCTTCACCTCCGGCTTCAACGACAACGGATCAGTCGGATTGCGCCGTTGCTTGACGTCGTCGAAACGCAGTTGCACCGACGCCAGAATCTGCGGATGCGTCAGCACATAAAAACGCCGTTCGCGCACGGCGTCGAAGGTCAGTTCCGCCACCTGTTTCGCGCTCAGCTTACCGCTCTCAACCGCCTTCGTGAGCTGCTTGCCGGCCACGCGCTGCGATGCCGTAATAGGTTGATCGTTGCGCAAGCCATCGGGCCGCGCCCGCTCGGCATTCGCAATGCCAGTTGGCACGAATGCCGGACAGAGCAACGAGCAATCCACGGCGCCGCCGACAATTTTCAAGTCGTGATACAGCGTCTCCGTCAAAGCAACGACCGCGTGCTTCGACGCGTTATAGACGCCCATCCCTGGCGCCGACAACAAGCCCGCCACCGACGCCGTATTGACAATGTGCGCGGGCTCTTGCTGCGCGAGCATCAATGGCGTGAACGCGCGCACACCGTTCGCCACGCCCATTACGTTGACGCCGAACACCCAGGCCCAGTCGTTCGCGCTGCTTTCCCAGATGAACCCGCCCGTGCCGACGCCCGCGTTATTGAAGAGCAGATGCACGGCGCCGTAGGTATCAATAGTCGTGCGCGCAAGCGCGTCGACCTGCGCGGCATCGGAGACGTCAGTGGGCACGCCGAGCGCTTCAGCACCCAGACCGTGCGCCATGTCGACCGTTTCCGCGAGGCCTTTCACATCGACATCGGCGAGTATGAGCTTCATGCCCAACGCCGCGCCCTTCAATGCAAACTCGCGGCCGAAGCCACTGCCGGCGCCTGTGATCACGGCCACCTTGCCGTCGAACTGGTCCACGCTGTCTCCTTTTGATCTTTTGATTTTTTAATCTTGTAGACCCGAACGTTCAGATTAGCTTGACGAGCTGCTTGCCGAAGTTCTTGCCTTTTAGCAATCCGAGAAAAGCCTCCGGAGCATTTTCCAGGCCCTGCGCAATGGTCTCGCGATATTGCAGCTTCTTCTGTGCAACCAGCCCGCCGAGTTGCGTGAGCGCTTCGGGCCACACTTCCGGCGATTCGCTGACGATAAAACCCTGCACCTTCAAGCGCTGCGTGAGCAGCAACGCGGGTTTTTTAAGCGGCATGGGCGAACCGTCGTAACTCGCGATCATCCCGCACAGCGCAATGCGGCCGAACGCGTTCATGCGCGACAACACAGCGTCCAGTATCTCGCCGCCGACGTTTTCGAAGTAACCGTCGGCCCCGTTGGGCAAGGCCGCCTTGAGGTCGTCACGGAGGTTGCCGGCCTTGTAGTCGACGCAAGCGTCGAAACCAAGCGTCTCGGTGACGTAGCGGCATTTATCCGCCCCGCCCGCGATGCCCACCGCACGGCAGCCTGCTGCCTTCGCCAACTGACCGACCACGCTTCCCACCGCCCCGCTCGCCGCGCTGACGACGACCGTCTCGCCTGCTTTCGGCTCGATGATCTTGTTGAGCCCCAGCCATGCAGTCACACCCGGCATGCCGACCGGGCCGAGATACGCTGAAAGCGGGATATGGGTGTCGTCGACTTTACGCAGACCCTTGCCGTCCGACGTACCGAATTCCTGCCAGCCGTAGATCCCGACCACCTTGTCGCCGATCGCAAACTTCGGATTCTTCGATTCCACCACTTCACCCACGGTCCCGCCGATCATCACCTCGTTGAGCGGCTGCGAGGCGGCATACGACTTCGAGTCGTCCATGCGGCCGCGCATGTAGGGATCGAGCGAGAGGAAGTGATTGCGCACGCGCACCTGACCGTCAGTCAGCGGCTCGAGCGGGGTGTGGACGAGCTTGAAGTTATCGACGCTTGCCGCGCCTTGCGGGCGCGAAACGAGGAGGATCTGGCGATTGATTGAATGATGTTCTGACATCGTGATACTCCTGTGCGGTCCGGGGAGAAGCCAGGACGCGAGGCGCGCCCTGGTAGCGGCGTCAGGCGTCGCTGGGACCGGGTGTGGCGGACGGATCTGAACGCAGGCGTTGCTGTGCGATATCTCGGCCGACGGCGAGCTTGCGCATGTATTTGAAGGTGCCGAGCGCTTTGGCGACGAAGTGGCCTTCGCTGTCGCGGATTTCGCCTTCGCAATACGCCATGGTGGTGGAGCGGTGCAGCACGCGGGCAAACGCGCGGAGTTCGCCGCGGCCCGGCTGCATGAAGTTGACTTTCATTTCGACGGTGACCACGCCGATGCCGTCGTCCGCGAGACTGCGCGCGGCCATCGCGAGGGCAACGTCGGCCAGCGTCATGGTCACGCCGCCGTGTGCGATGCCCCAGGTATTCATATGCGTGCCGGTCAGCGGCAGCACCACTTCGCTTGCGCCGTCTTCGGCGGTGACAAGCTGTACGCCGAGCGAATCGACGAACGGGCTTTCAGGGAGCGTGGAGAAATCGGTCATGGTCTCAGACTTCGTAATCGATGCATTGACGCGATTCACGTACCGCTGCAACGAAGTCCTTGATTGCCAGATGCTTGGGGTGGACCTGATAGGCCTGGAGGGCTTCCGGATTGTCAAAGTCGGAGACGAGGACCACGTCGTAGGTGGCTTCGAAGCCCGGTTGCGCCACGCCCACTTCGAAGTGGCCCTGCCCTGAAACAATGCTGCGGCAGGTTTCGAGTTTGGCTTTCAGCTTGACGATATTTTCAGCGCGGGTGCCGCCCTCGGCGCTTTCCTTCAACTTCCACATGACGATGTGACGTAACAAGACGGGCTCCTGGTTGTAGCAAATGATTTATGCCGATCGCCCAAGCGTATCAAAAACGCCGGGCGACCGTACAAAATCACACTACTTCAAACAACCCGGCCGCGCCCTGCCCGCCACCAATGCACATGGTCACCACGACAAACTTAGCGCCGCGCCGCTTGCCTTCGATCAACGCGTGTCCCGTGAGCCGTGCACCCGAGACGCCATACGGATGTCCCACTGCAATCGCGCCGCCGTTCACGTTCAGGCGATCGGCCGGGATACCCAACGTATCGCGGCAATAGAGCACTTGCACGGCGAACGCTTCGTTCAGTTCCCACAGGTCGATATCGCTGACCTTGAGACCCGCTTTCTTCAACAGCTTGGGCACCGCGAACACGGGGCCAATGCCCATTTCATCCGGCTCGCAACCCGCGACCGCAAAACCCCGGAAAATCCCCAGCGGCTTGAGCCCTTCTTTTTCCGCCAGCGTGGCGTTCATCACCACGCATGCCGACGCGCCATCGGAAAACTGGCTCGCATTGCCCGCCGTGACTACTCCGCCGGGCATCGCGGTGCGAATTTTCGATACCCCTTCGAGCGTCGTGTCCGCGCGAATGCCTTCGTCGGCGGCCAGCGTGACCTCCTTCGTGAACATGCGGCCCGTGGCTTTGTCGGCGACACCGGCGAGCACCGTGATAGGCACGATTTCGTCGTTGAACTTGCCTGCGGCTTGCGCCGCCGCTGCACGCAATTGCGACTGCACGCCGTACTCGTCCTGCCGTTCCTTCGATATCTCGTAGCGCTTGGCGACGTTTTCGGCCGTCTGCAGCATCGACCAGTAGATGCCGGGCTTGTGTTGTTTGAGCCAGCCGTCGAACAGCATGTGCTGGTTCATCTCGTTCTGCACGCACGAGATGGACTCCACGCCGCCGGCCACATAGACATCGCCCTCGCCGGCGATCACGCGTTGCGCCGCCAGCGCGATCGCCTGCAGCCCCGACGAGCAGAAGCGGTTCACGGTCATGCCCGGCACGCTGACCGGCAGGCCCGCGCGCAACGCAATCTGCCGCGCGATATTCATGCCGGTCGCGCCTTCCGGGTTCGCGCAACCCATGATCACGTCTTCCACGCGCGCCGGGTCAATGCCCGCGCGCGCCACCGCCGCTTGTGTGGCGTGGCCGCCGAGCGTCGCGCCGTGGGTCATGTTGAATGCGCCGCGCCAGGATTTGGCGAGGCCCGTGCGTGCCGTCGATACGATTACCGCGTCAGTCATGCTTGTCTCCACTTCGAATACGAATGTTGGTTCATTTGGCTGAACCCGCGGGTTTAAACCCACTGGTTCAAACCCGTTGATTCAATCCACCGTTCAGCGCAGCAAGTCCGTCGATCCAATCCGGGATATGCCCGCTGCCGTCATCTGCGCCCACGCCCGCGCAAGCGAGCCGTCGAGATCGATCGCGCGACAGGCATCGTCGATAACGACCGCTTCGAAACCCGCGCTGCGCGCGTCCAGCGCCGACCACGCGACGCAATAATCCGTCGCCAGCCCGCAGCAATAGATCCGTTTCACGCCGACCTCGCGGAGATAACCCGTGAGGCCCGTCGGCGTGGTGCGATCGGCTTCCATGAAGGCCGAATAACTATCGACATCCGCGTGATGACCCTTGCGGATCACCAGCCGCGCATGCGGCACGCTCAGGTCGCAATGCAGCGCCGCACCATCCGTGTTCTGGACGCAATGCGCCGGCCATAAAACCTGCTCGCCGTAGCTCAGCGTGGTCATGTCGAAAGGCGCGCGCCCCGGGTGATTGTCGGCGAAGGAAATATGCTTCGCCGGGTGCCAGTCCTGCGTCAGCACGACATGCGAAAACGCACTCGCCAGCCGATTGATCACGGGCACGACTTCGTCGCCGTGAGCAACCGGCAACGCGCCGCGCGGCATGAAATCATTCTGGACATCGATCACAAGCAGGACTTCGTCAGCGCCTTTCATCGGGAATCTCACCTGGTTGTAACTAGATCTCCAATCAAGCTCTCGAATCTAGCTGTTGAAGCCGCGGCCCTCGGCGGCCAGTTGGGTCACGCGCGCCGCGGGCTTCCATGCTTCGCCGTTGGCTTGAGCGCCATACCTGCGCATCGCGCGCTCGACGTTGTACAAACCGACCGTATCTGCGTACAGCATGGGTCCGCCGCGATACAGCGGGAAACCGTAGCCGGTCAGGTAGACCATGTCGACGTCCGACGCCTTCGATGCAATCCCTTCCTCCAGGATCAACGCACCTTCGTTGACGAGCGCGAACACCAGCCGTTCGACAATCTCTTCATCGGAGATCTTGCGGCGCGTGATGCCTTGCTCCTTCGAATACGCAGCGATCATCTCGTCGACGATCTTCGACGGATGCGCCGTGCGGTCGCCGGCCTTGTAGTCGTACCATCCCGCGCCGGTCTTTTGCCCGAAGCGCCCGGTCTCGCACAAGCGGTCCGCGATCTTCGAATACTTCAGGTCCGGCTTCTCCTGATAACGGCGCTTGCGGATCGCCCAGCCAATGTCGTTGCCCGCGAGGTCGCTCATGCGGAACGGTCCCATTGCGAAGCCGAATTTTTCGATCGCACGATCCACTTGCGCCGGCAACGCGCCTTCTTCAAGCATGAAAAGCGCCTGGCGCAGATACTGCTCGATCATCCGGTTGCCGATAAAACCATCGCAGACGCCCGACACTACGGCCGTCTTCTTGATCTTCTTCGCGAGCTGCATGACGGTGGCGAGCACGTCCTTCGACGTCTTCGCGCCCCGCACGACTTCCAGCAGTTTCATTACGTTCGCCGGGCTGAAGAAGTGCATGCCGACCACGTCTTCGGGACGATTGGTGAACGCTGCAATCTTGTCGACATCGAGCGTGGACGTATTCGATGCCAGGATCGCACCCTTCTTCGCGACCTGATCGAGTTTCGAAAACACCTGCTCTTTCACGCTGAGTTCTTCGAACACGGCTTCGATGATCAGGTCGGCGTCGCTCAGTGCATCGTAGGAAAGCGTAGGCGTAATCAGCGCCATGCGTTCTTCCAGTTTCTCCGCCGTCAGACGGCCTTTTTTCACCGCACTTTCGTAGTTCTTGCGAATAGTGGCAAGGCCACGATCCAGCGCTTCCTGCTTCGTTTCCAGCAGCGTCACCGGCAGGCCCGCATTGACGAAATTCATGGCGATGCCGCCGCCCATCGTCCCTGCGCCTATCACGCCGACGCGTTCGATCTTGCGCACCGGGGTGCTCGAAGGTACATCGGGGATCTTGCTCGCCGCGCGTTCACCGAAAAACGCGTGCCGCAACGCGCGGCTCTCAGGCGTCTGCACCAGCGCCACGAAACATTCGCGTTCGACGGCCATGCCTTTATTGAAACCAAGCTTCACGCCGGCTTCCACCGCATCGATACATTTGAGCGGTGCCGGGAAGTTTTTCGCGAGCGGCGTGACGCCGTTGCGCGCGAACTGGATAAAGCCCTCGGCGTTCGGATGCTCGATCTTGCGATCGCGGACCTTCGGATGCGGGCCGCTTTGTGCGCCCACTTTTTGTGCAAACGTGATTGCTGCGTCGAGCAGGTCGCCGTCCGCCATGTGATCGAACAAACCTGTGCCGGCCAGCTTCTCCGACAACACCGGCGCACCCGACACAATCATGTTCAGCGCGGTTTCCAGACCGACCGCGCGCGGCAAGCGCTGCGTGCCGCCGGCACCCGGCAGGAGGCCGAGTTTGACTTCGGGCAACGCGATCTGCGCTCCCGCCGACGCCACCCGATAATGCGCGCCCAGCGCCAGTTCGAGGCCGCCACCCATTGCCACGCTGTGGATTGCCGCCACGACAGGCTTTGTGCTGTTTTCCACGGCCTTGATGACCGTGTGCAGCGTGGGTTCCTGGGTTGCCTTGGGGGTGTTGAATTCGGTGATATCGGCGCCGCCGGAAAACGCCTTGCCCGCACCGGTGATCACGATCGCACTGACGGACGCGTCCGCCTGCGCGCGCTCGACACCCTCGACAATGCCAAGCCGGGTGGAATACCCGAGGCCGTTCACGGGCGGATTGTTCAGCGTAATAACGGCGATGCCGTCGCGAGTCGTGTAGTCCACTGCCATTTGTCTACCTCCATTCGATGCCTGCGAAAAGCAGATTCTCCGGGAAACTCCCGGAAAGCGCTGATTACCGTGTCGCTGAGATTGTGAGTCACGCGATAAGCATACACAAAAAAGAACGCTCGTTCAATTTTGTTATTTTGAGATGAGAGATCGCTTGGCGCGAAGCCAGGAAAAACCACGCGGAGAACGCCGGGCAGCGCGACGGCGGCCCGGTGAAGCGGGAAAACCAGGAAATCCGGGAAACTAGGATTCAGACAAAAAATCAGACCACTTTTTCGTCAACCGTCGGCAGCACATGCTCGCGATACAGCTCTCTTAGCCGAAGCTTCTGCAGCTTGCCCGTAGCGGTATGCGGGAGTTCATCGGCGAAAACGACATCGTCGGGCTTCCACCATTTCGCCACCTTGCCATCGTAGAACGCAAGCAGTTCCTCCCCGCGTGACGGTCGCGCCCGGACGCAGCACGACCACCACCAGCGGCCGCTCCGTCCACTTCGGATGCGAACACGCAATGCACGCCGCTTCCGCCACCTGCGGATGCGACATCATCACGTTCTCCAGGTCGATCGAACTGATCCATTCGCCGCCCGACTTGATCACGTCCTTGCTGCGATCGGTGATATGCATGAACCCATCGGCGTCGATGGTCGCTACATCGCCGGTCGGGAACCAGCCGTCGATCAGCGGCGAATCGTCCTTGCGGAAATACCGGTTGATCACCCACGGCCCGCGCACGTGCAGATCGCCGAACGACTTGCCGTCCCAAGGGAGTTCGCGGCCGTCATCGCCGACGACTTTCATGTCCACGCCGAATATCACATGCCCCTGCTTCTCGCGCAGATGCCGCTGCTCCTCCGGCGAGCGTTGCTGCTGGCTCCAGGTGAGCTTGGCAAGCGTGCCGAGCGGTGACATCTCCGTCATGCCCCATGCGTGAATCACCTCCACGCCGTAGTCGTCCTCGAAGCTGCGCAGCATGGCCGGCGGACAAGCCGAGCCGCCAATCACCGTGCGTTTGAGCGTATTGAAGCGCACGTCCGCCTGCTTGACGTAGTTCAGCAGGCCAAGCCAGACCGTTGGCACGCCGGCCGAAAACGTCACGCCTTCAGCTTCCATGAGTTCGTAGAGCGCTTTGCCGTCGAGGCAATTGCCGGGCAGCACGAGCTTCGCACCGACCAGCGCCGTGGCATGCGGAATACCCCACGCGTTGACGTGGAACATGGGCACGACGGGCAGGATTGCATCGCGGGCGGAACAGCCCATGGCGTCCGGGAGCGATGCGCCGAATGCATGCAGCACGGTTGATCGATGGGTATAGAGCGCGCCCTTCGGATTGCCGGTCGTACCCGACGTGTAGCAGAGAAACGATGCCGAGCGTTCGTCAAAAACCGGCCATTCGTAGTCGCCATCGTGTTTCGCGAGCAGCGTTTCGTAGCTGAGGACGGGCGTGGCCATATCGGCGAGATGGGTGCTGATGCAACTCTCGTCGCCCAGCGCTATCCAGCCCTTCACGTTCGGACACTGGGGCGCAATGATGTCGACGAGCGTGGCGAACGTCATGTCGAACGCGACGTATTCGTCGTCGGCGTGATTGACGATAAACGCAACCTGATCGGGAAAGAGCCGCGGATTGATCGTGTGGCAGACGGCGCCCATGCCGCTCACGCCGTAATAACACTCCAGATGACGATATCCATTCCATGCCAACGTGGCAACGCGTTCGCCGCGTTGCACCCCCAACCCGATCAGCGCCTGCGACAGTTGTTTGGCGCGTTGTTCACAATCGCGCCAGGTGTAGCGATGAATGTCGCCTTCAATACGGCGCGAGACAATTTCGGTATCGCCGAAATGGCGTGCAGCGTGGGATATCAACGATGAAGCGAGCAGCGGTACATCCATCATCTGGCCGAAAAGCGGCGACGTCATGGGCGAGTTCCTCACAAGTCCGGATGCACGGGTTTTGATGCCTGATCTTGATACCTTGTTCGATCCTGATTTGCTGTCTCAGCCAATGCACAAGCCGCTCGGCGCGGGCTTGTGCAGCGGCGCGAGCGCGGATTTACAATATCGGTTAATCATGAGGTGCTCAATATGTCGTTTTCCCCAAGCAGCACCGCCGCGCAAGCCGAACTGGCAAGCCCCGCGCCCGTGGATTCGCTGCTGGCATCGATCGAAACCGATCGGCCCGATGCGTTCGTTTCACTCGGCTCCGCCTTTCTCACCCGCCTGCCCGCCGCCCCGTTGCCGGAGCCTTATCTGGTAGGCATTTCCGCCGATACTGCCGCGCAACTGGGTTTCAACGCCGCCGACGCGCAAGCTCCGGCGTTCGCCCAGCCGTTTGCAGCGCTCTTCGCGGGCAATCCCACGCGCGAATGGCCCGCGGAGAAGTTGCCGTATGCGTCGGTGTATTCGGGGCATCAGTTCGGCGTGTGGGCCGGCCAGCTCGGGGATGGCCGCGCGATCGGGCTGGGAGAGATCGAACACGAGGGGAAGCGTCTTGAGTTGCAGCTAAAAGGCGCGGGACGCACGCCTTATTCACGTATGGGCGACGGGCGCGCCGTACTGCGTTCATCCATACGCGAATATTTGTGCTCCGAAGCCATGCACCATCTCGGCATTCCGACTACGCGTGCGTTGTGCGTCATCGGATCGGACCAGCCCGTGCGCCGCGAAACAATGGAAACGGCTGCCGTTGTGACGCGCGTCGCGCCGAGTTTCGTGCGCTTCGGCCACTTCGAGCACTTCTACTCGAACGACCGGTTCGACGACTTGAAGAAGCTCGCCGACCACGTGATCGACCGGTTCTACCCGCAGTGCCGCGAAGCCGACGATCCTTATCTCGCGCTTCTCAATGAAGTCACCCTTCGCACTGCCGACCTGATGGCGGACTGGCAGGCCGTCGGGTTTTGCCACGGCGTGATGAACACGGACAACATGTCGATCCTCGGGCTGACGATCGACTACGGCCCGTTTGGGTTTATCGATGGATTCAATGCGAATCACATCTGCAATCACTCGGATTCGCAGGGCCGCTACGCTTATAAAATGCAGCCGCAGATTGGCTACTGGAATCTGTTTTGCCTGGCGCAAGCGCTGGTGCCGCTGTTCGGTCCGCAATACGACAGCGACACGCGCAACGACAAGGTGATCGAAGACGCGCAGCGGGTGCTGGAAGGATTCAAGGACCGTTTTGCGCCCGCGCTCGAGCGCCGCATGCGTGCAAAGCTGGGTCTGGGGGAGATTCGCGAAGGCGACGACAAACTCGCGAACCGCCTGTTCGAAGTGGTGAACGCGAACCGCGCCGATTTCACGCTGACGTTCCGAAACCTGGCCAAAATGCGCAAGGCTGACGCTTCCGGCGACGCGCCGGTGCGTGACCTGTTCCTCGATCGCGCCGCTTTCGATGTCTGGGCGAACGACTACCGGCTTCGGTTGTCGGAAGAAACACAGGGCGACGAAGCGCGGGCAAGCGCGATGAACGCCGTGAATCCAAAATATGTCTTACGCAATCATCTGGCCGAAAATGCCATCCGGCTGGCGAAAGAGAAGGATTTTTCCGAAGTCGAACGGCTGGCACAGGTGCTGCGCCATCCGTTCGATGAACAACCCGAATTTGAAGCGTATGCCGGCCTGCCGCCCGACTGGGCGAGCGACCTGGAAGTCAGTTGTTCTTCCTGAAATAACCCCCAAATAATTGAGCCCGAACGAGCTGCCTTATCCGGGCTCCATCAGGCTCCGCTAAAGATCTGGAGATAGCACGATGAACCGAGACGACCTCACGAAAGACCCCGTTGCCCCGCTGCAGAAGGACGACGCCGCGTATCGAAAGGAATTGACCGATATCCAGTACCAGGTGACGCGCCACGCCGCCACCGAACGGCCGTTCACCGGCGAGTACTGGGATCACACGGAGCGCGGTGTGTATGACTGCGTGTGCTGCGGCACACCGCTGTTCGAGTCGGATACGAAATTCGATGCCGGTTGCGGCTGGCCGAGCTACTTCAAGCCGATCAATGGCGAAGTCATCAAGGAAAAAACGGACCATGCGCACGGCATGCTGCGCATCGAAGTGCAATGCAAGAACTGCGGCGCACATCTGGGCCACGTTTTCGAAGACGGTCCCGCGCCGACCGGTCTGCGCTACTGCATCAACTCGGCTGCGCTACAATTCGAACCCAAGTAAGCGCGTCGGGCGACGCCGGCCAGTGCAGCCATGCGCCAGTAAGTTGGTGTTGATGTAGGTGTTGGCGCGGCGACCTGCCTCGCCGCGCGCTTTCAAATGCTTGCAAACGCGCCTGACTTGCGGATAAATCCTGCGAAATGCGGCTGACCGCGGCTATTCACTCGCCAGGCGTCGTGCTGCGCCGGTAGCGAACCGGCAACACGCGGCGCGTGCGCGCTTTCATATTGATGCCCTCCTCGTCCCTACGACATGAAATTTCTGTTCGATCTATTTCCGATCCTCCTCTTCTTCGTCGCATTCAAGATCTGGGGCATCTACACCGCGACCGCTGTCGCAATTGTTGCCACGCTTGTGCAGATCGCCTGGGTCGCGTTCCGGCATCGCAAGGTCGATCCCATGCTGTGGGTGAGCCTGGGTGTGGTGGTCGTATTCGGCGGCGCGACACTCGTGCTGCATAACGACACCTTCATCAAGTGGAAACCCACCGCGCTTTACTGGCTTTTCGCCGGCGCGCTGATCGTGTCGCAGGTCGCTTTCGGCAAGAACCTCATTGAAGCGATGATGGGCAAGCAGATTGTGTTGCCGCACCGCGTGTGGGGCCAATTGAACCTTGCCTGGGCCGTGTTCTTCGCGATTCTCGGCGTAGTCAATCTGTTCGTCGCGTTCAACTACACCACCGACCAATGGGTCAACTTCAAGCTGTTCGGCGCGACCGGGTGTTTGCTGGTGTTTATCGTCGCGCAGAGTTTGTGGCTCGCGAAGTATATGAAAGAGGACGAAGGGAAATGAGCGATCCCGGTTTTATCGAGAACTTCGTCAACGCGTCAGCCGAGGGGAAGATTGCTTATCTCGAAGCGCGGCTCAATTCGGCGCTGGACGCTTCATCGGTCCATATAGACGACGACAGCGCGGCGCACGCGGGTCATGCCGGAGCCTCGGCGGGAAGTCACTACACGGTTACCATCGTGGCGGCCCGATTCGCCGGGAAGCCACGCGTGGCGCGGCACCGGCTGGTGTATGATGCGCTGGCCGACGAGCTGCGGCAGGGTATTCATGCGCTTGCCATCAAGGCTTTTACACCCGAAGAGTTTGCAGACCAGTTCGAGTGACCCCTAGTAACTTAACTGTCCTCCGGTTCAGTTTTGCTTTCAGCCAAGATTCCCAGCCCTCGTTCTGATCAGGAACTATTGATGATTTTGAAAAATCCCCGTATTTGGGTGTTGCTGGCCGCGTTCGCGGCGGCGCCCGTGTTTGCTCAGAACATTGCCGTGGTGAACGGCACACCGATTCCGAAATCCCGTGTCGATGCGCTTGTGGCGCAACTCGTTCAACAGGGGCAGCAGGATACGCCGCAATTGCAGGCGGCCGTACGTCAAGAGCTGGTGAATCGCGAGATCCTGATGCAGGAAGCCATGCGGCGCGGTATTGCCACCCGTCCTGACGTAAAGGCGCAAATCGCCGTTGCTCAGCAGACGGTGGTGCTGCGCGCGTTGATTGAAGATTTCGTGAAGAACAATGCGCCGACCGATGCCGAGATCAAGGCGCGGTACGACGACATGGTGAAGCAGGTTGGCGGCGGCAAGGAATATCACCTGCACCATATTCTCGTCGACAACGAAGCCCAGGCTAAGGACCTGATTGCGAAGATCAAGGCTGGTGCAAGCTTTGAAGATCTGGCGAAGCAGTATTCCAAGGATCCGGGATCGGGCAAGAATGGTGGCGATCTGGACTGGTCAAGCCCGCAGGCGTATGTGCCGGAGTTTGGCGCAGCGGCCGAGAAGTTGAAGAAGGGTGAGATGACCGACGAGCCGGTGAAGACGCAATTCGGCTGGCACATCATCCGCCTGGACGATATCCGCGATGTCGCCCCGCCGCCGCTCGAGCAAGTGAAGGATCAGATTGCGAAGCAGATCGAACAGGAAAAACTGCAGGCGTTTGAAGAAGGTTTGCAGAAGAAGGCTGTTATCAAGTAACTGCTGATTTCCGCCGACGTGAAAATGCCCCGCTGGTTTGCGCCAGTGGGGCATTCTTATTGGGTTTTCGTTTTGCGTTGCGGTGCCCTTTTACCCGGTGAAAAGGGCACCGTGCGGCTTTTACCCCACCCACCGTCGTGCGTTCTGGAACACGCGCAACCACGGACTTGCATCCGTAGTCCAGTCGGCAGGCGTCCAGCTCATCTGCACGTTCCTGTGCACCCGCTCCATATGCGGCATCAACACCGTGAAGCGCCCGTCAGGCGTCGTCACCGACGTAATCCCCTCCGGCGAGCCATTCGGATTCAACGGATAACGCTCGGTTGCAGCGCCCTGGTTATCGACGAAACGCATTGCCGCCAACGCATTCGCCATGTCACCCTGCTGCGAGAAATCCGCGAACCCTTCACCGTGAGCGACGGCTACCGGAATCCGCGAACCTTCCATCCCGGCGAAGAATATCGACGGCGAGCTTTGCACCTCGACCGACGCAAACCGCGCCTCGAATTGCTCCGACTTGTTTCTCGTAAACTTCGGCCATGCGTCCGCGCCGGGGATCAATGAAGCGAGGCTGCTCATCATCTGGCAACCATTGCAAATGCCCAGCGCGAAGGTGTCCGTGCGACCAAAGAACTCCGCGAACATATCAGCCAGACGCGGGTTGAAACGAATAGTCTTCGCCCAGCCCTCGCCCGCGCCGAGCACATCGCCGTAAGAGAAACCACCGCAAGCCACCGCGCCCGCGAAATCCGCCAGCGTCACGCGTCCTTCCAGCAAATCGCTCATGTGGACGTCGTGGGTGTCAAAGCCCGAACGGTCAAACGCATAAGCCGTTTCCAGATGCGAATTGACGCCCTGTTCGCGCAGGATAGCGACACGCGGACGCGCACCCTTTCCAACAAACGGAGCCGACACATCCTGCGCCGGATCGAAAGTCAGCACCGGCGAAATGCCCGGATCAGCGGGATCCAGCAATGCGTCGTATTCGGCATCGGCGCAGGCGGGGTTATCGCGTAACCGCGCGATGCGCCAGCTCACTTCGCTCCACGCACGCTGCAACTCATGGCGCGGCGCTTCGTAGATCTTCTTCGCGTCGCGATAAATTTCGATCGCGTCACGCTCGTTCGGCTTGCCGACCACTTCGCTGCAAGCAGACAGCCCGTGCTCACGCAACACAGCCAACACGGCATCGCGATCCGCCAGGGACACCTGGATCACGCCGCCCAGCTCCTCGGCGAACAACGCGCGAATGGTCCGGTCTTCACGACGGCCGCTGGTCTGCTTCGCCCAGTCCTTGGCGTCACCGTAATCGGATTCGTGGTTGGGATCGAGGATCAGCATGTCGACGTTCAGCGACACCCCCACGTGCCCCGCAAACGCCATTTCGCAGACAGTCGCCCAAAGGCCGCCATCGGAACGATCGTGATACGCGAGCAGCTTGCCCGCCGCATTCAGCGACTGGATCGCGTTGAAGAAACGCTTCAGGTCCTCGGCGTCGTCGACGTCAGGAACCGTATCGCCAATCTGCTGCGTCACCTGCGCCAGAATGCTGCCGCCAAGACGATTCTTGCCGCGACCCAGGTCGATCGAGATCAGCACCGTGTCCGTGCCGCGCTGCAACTGCGGCGTGAGTTGACGGCGCACATCTTCAACCGGTGCAAACGCCGAAATGATCAGCGACACCGGCGACACGACCTCCTTCGCCGCGCCCGTGGCGTCCTGCCACTTAGTGCGCATGGACAGCGAATCCTTGCCGACAGGAATGCTGATGCCCAGCGCCGGGCACAACTCCATGCCGATCGCCTTCACGGTGTCGAACAGCGCTGCGTCTTCGCCGGGACTGCCGCACGCGGCCATCCAGTTGGCGGACAGCTTCAGCTTGCTCAACGACTCAATAGGCGCCGAAGCAATGTTCGTCACCGCTTCGCCCACCGCCATGCGGCCCGATGCCGGCGCGTTGATCACAGCCAAAGGCGTGCGCTCGGCAATGGTCATTGCTTCTCCGCGGTAGCCCGCGTAGTCCATGGTGGTGATCGCGCAATCGGCGACCGGCACTTGCCACGGGCCGACCATCTGGTCGCGCGCCGTCGTGCCGCCCACCGAGCGGTCGCCAATCGTGATCAGGAACGATTTGCTGGCGACCGTCGGGTGCTTGAGCACGCTCACCGCGATCTCGGACAACACCATTCCGGTCACATCGACAGGCTCGAACGTCAGGACTTCGCGCTTCACGTCGCGATGCATCTTCGGCGTCTTGCCCAGCAAGACTTCCATGGGCATATCGACCGGTTCGAGCTTTTGATCCGCCCTCTTCGAGTCGTCGATCAACTGTAACTGGCGTTCTTCGGTCGCCACGCCCACCACGGCCACCGGGCAGCGTTCGCGCGCGCAGATGGCTTCGAAGGCCGGGAGGCTTTCCGGCGCAATCGCCAGGACGTAACGCTCCTGCGCTTCGTTCGACCAGATTTCCCGCGGCGATAAACCCGATTCCTCGAGCTGCACGCGACGCAATTCGAACCGCGCGCCCTTGTCCGCACCATCGACCAGCTCGGGAAACGCATTCGACAACCCGCCCGCGCCCACGTCGTGGATGCTCAGGATCGGGTTCGCGGCGCCCAACTGCCAGCACGCATTGATGACCTCCTGCGCGCGCCGCTGGATTTCCGGGTTGCCGCGCTGGACGGAATCGAAGTCGAGTTGCGCGGTGTTCGCGCCGGTCGCCATGGAACTTGCCGCACCGCCGCCCATGCCGATCCGCATGCCCGGACCGCCGATCTGGATCAGCAAGGACCCCGCCGGCAGATCCATCTTGTGGGTGTGCTGGTCCGAGATATTGCCGATCCCACCCGCGATCATGATCGGCTTGTGATAACCCCGCACGCGCCCGGCAGCGTTCTGCTCATACGCGCGGAAATAGCCGCCCAGATTGGGCCGGCCGAATTCATTATTGAACGCGGCCGCGCCGATCGGGCCATCGATCATGATCTGCAGCGACGACGCAATGCGCTCGGGCTTGCCGTACGGCTCGTGCGCGTCCGAGGGATTGCGCTGCGGCACCGGCACGGCGCTGTCGCGGGCGTTTTCCCACGGCTGGCGTGCATCGGGCAAGTCCAGGTTCGATACCGTAAAACCAGCCAGGCCGGCCTTCGGGCGCGCGCCGCGGCCCGTTGCGCCTTCGTCGCGGATCTCGCCGCCCGAGCCTGTTGCAGCGCCTGCAAACGGCGAAATGGCGGTCGGGTGGTTATGCGTCTCGACCTTCATCAACGTGTGCGTCAACTCGGTGTGACGGCCGTAATGTTCATTCGAACCGCGCGGGAACCAGCGCTCGGCCGTACCGCCTTCCATGATCGCCGAGTTGTCCGAATACGCGACGATCGTGCCGGCGTGATTCAGCTTCTCGGTGTTGCGGATCATGTTGAAAAGCGAGATGTCCTGCGGCTCGCCGTCGATAGTCCACTGCCCGTTGAAAATCTTGTGGCGGCAATGTTCGCTGTTGGCCTGCGCGAACATCATCAGTTCGACGTCGGTCGGATTGCGCTCCAGTTGCTTGAACGAATCGACTAGGTAGTCGATCTCATCTTCCGCCAGCGCGAGGCCGAGTTCCGCGTTTGCCGTTTCCAGCGCGCCGCGGCCATGGCCGAGGATATCGACGGCTTGCAGCGGCTGCGCCGGCAGTTCGTCGAAGAGATGGAGTGCGTGATCCCGCGACGGCGCCACGCTCTCGGTCATCCGGTCGTGCAGCGCGGCGGCAACCGCCGCACGTTCCTGTTCGCCTAACGCCTTCTTGCCGCCAATGCCGCTGCCGAGCAAGCCGCTTTTCAGGATCACCGTATATTCGATACCACGCTCGATCCGACGCACCTGCGTGAGGCCGCAGTGATGCGCAATATCTGTCGCCTTGCTCGCCCACGGCGAAACGGTGCCGAAACGCGGCACGACCATGAAGGTTTCGTGCGCGCCGCGCTCGGCGCCCGCCTCGAACGGCGTGCCGTAGTGCATCAGCGCGTGGATGCGGTTGCTGTCTTCATCGGAAAGCGGATCGGCCGAGTTCACGAAATGCAGATACTGGCCGCGTACGCCGACAATTGCCGGGTCGATGCGCGTCAGTGTTGCGAGCAGGCGGGTTTGACGGAAATCGGAGAGGGCCGAAGCGCCGGGGAAACACGAGAAGTGGGCCATTGTCGCGGTGCTTAAAAGACGTCGAATACGTCAAGGCAGACGTCGAGACGAAAGACGTCGGAGCCGTTTGCGGCAGTGCCGCAATTGGCGGTGGGAAGACCCGGATTATAACCCGGAAGTGTCTCGAAAACGGACCCCGGGCCATGCCATGAAGCGGCCTGGCAGCGCCGCTGCAATCTCTGAAATACTCCCGGAGCGTTCTTGCAAGGGTCCTGCGGCGCACTTCAACAGCCTTACCGGACACGGGTTTTCAGCCGCCAGACCGGTCGCCGGCGCCGCTCTGCTCGGTCTCTTGGCGTCCCGTCGATTCCCGTTTGGCGCTATCATGGCGCGCTTTCCCTGACCGGCGTCTGCTCCTCAGACGCCGGTTCGCCTCTCTCACGAGAATCCCGGCGAATCCCGGGCGCCCTGACACATCGGGCGCCGGCTCGTGAACCAGTCTGGTCTTGCGCCTTCGGGCGAGAACGAATCATGGATGTCATCGTCATCGGCGGCGGAATCGCCGGCATCGCCACCGCGTATCAATTGCGTGCAAACGGGCACCGCGTCTGCGTGGTCGAGCGCCATGCCACTGTTGCGCAAGGCGCAACCTACGGTCACGGCGGCTCCGTGCTGCCCTCGCCGCTCGACGTGTGGTTCGGCCCGACGTTCATGCAGACACGGCGTGCCGCAAAAACCGGCATCCTGTTCAAGCCCGGCTTCAATTCCGACACCCGCGAGTTTGCCAAGCAATTGGCGCAGCTCCAGGATCCCGAGCGCTTCACCGGGCAATACGCCGCCCTGCGGCCGCTGGTGGAGATGTCGCGCGACGTGATGACCGACATCGACTCCCGGTACGCACTCGATTACGAACAGCGCACCGGTGTGCTGCACGTGTTCCGCCATGAACGCGATCTCGAGCTGGCGCAGTCCGCCATCGCGCTGCTGCAGCGCTATGAGACGCCTCACCGCATGTTGACGCCTGGGGAATGCGTGGCCGCGGAGCCCTCCATCCCCGACGATCCGCCGCTTGCCGGCGGTGTCTTGCTTGGCGACGCCCGCACCGCCAATTGCCCGCTGTTCACCAAGCTGCTCAAGCAATTGCTGGAAGACGGCGGCGTGCAGTTCCAGCTTGGCCGCGAAGTAACGGCTATTCGCGCCGACGCCCAGCGTGCCGCCGTGGAACTCGGTCCGCGCGCGGGCGAAGTCGACGGCAAAGGCCGGAAGTCTCGCGACGTGGAACTGATTGGCGCTGATGCCATCGTGGTGGCAGCCGGCACCGGCACGCCGGCGTTGCTGGCCACGCTCGGAATCAGGTTGCCGCTGCATCCGCTGCGCCTGCATACGCTGACCGCGCCGATTGCTTACGAAGAGCGTGCGCCGCACATTACGGTGGTCGATTCGGTGAAACGCATCACCATGACGCGGATCAACCAGCGCATGCGCGTAACCGGTGGCGCGGTACTCGAGAGCGTGGCCAAGGCGCACAAGCCGATGACCGAAAGCATGACGCGGCGCGCCCTGGCGCTGCTGGGACAAGCAACCCACGACTGGATTCCGGGCGCGGCGAAGGTATCCGCGGCGCGGGCGTGGGACGGTATCAGGCTGGTGTCGCCGGACGGGTTGCCGGTCGTGAGCCCGACGGCGCATGCGCGTTTGTTCATCAACGCCGCGCACGGGCCGGCAGGCTGGGGCATTGCTTGCGGCGCAGCCAAGGTGGTTGCCGCGATGGTCTCCGGAATCACGCCCGAGGTTCCCTCTGAAACGGTGAGCGCGCTGCGGATGGACCGGTTCTAGGAACTTTTGAGCGTCATCGGGCGTGAGTCTGGCCGGTGAAAGAACCAGCGACGTGGACCAGAGAGGTGGACAAGCAAAGCGCCTTTGGCGAAAGTAAGGCGCTTTGCGAATCCCCGGTGACCGGCGCTTGCGGCCATTTGGGCGCAATAATTGCGATGCGTTCACGCACTCCTCCCACGCTGCCGCCATGACCGACCCTGCCCTTCACGACTTCACCCCGCCCTACGTCGAGCCACGCGATCGCGCGCTGGCGCTCCTGACGCTCGGCGAACTCCGCATGCTTGAAAGCCGCGCAGCCGCCGCCCTCCCCGCAAATACGCTGATGGGGCGCGCCGGAGCTGCGGCCGCGCAATTCATCATCGATCAGAACCGGCATGCGCCGCATCTCGCCGCGCTGCCGGTCTGGATCGTGGCCGGGCCGGGCAATAATGGCGGCGATGCGCTGGTGATGGCGGCCCGCCTACGGCAAGCCGGCATCGATGTCGAAGTCTGCATGCCGGTGGAAGTCAAACCCGACGACGCACGCTGGGCGCTGGCCGAAGCCGCCCAAGCGGGCGTGAAAATCACGACGGAAGCCCCTGCTTCCTTCGATAACTTCGGCTGGCTCGTCGACGGCATGTTCGGCATCGGCCTGGGCCGGCCGCTGGAAGGCATGTTCGCGGATCTCGCCGCGCGCCTGTCGCGGCGCTCGAAGGCGAACGGCGGCGTACTTGCGCTGGATATCGCGAGCGGGCTTGCAAGCGACACGGGCGAGCCGGTCAGCCGCAGCGCCGACGGCCGCGCGCAGGCCGTTCGCGCCACGCACACCATCACGTTCATTGGCGCGAAGCCGGGTCATTTCACCGGCGATGGCCGCGACCTGACGGGCAAGCTTTATATCGCCGACCTGGGCGTCAAGCCGCCCCTTGAACCCTCCGTCGTGCTGAACGCGCCATCGCTGTTCGGCGCCCACTTGCCACACCGCGACTACGCGACCAACAAGGGCACGTTCGGCACGCTCGCCGTGCTCGGCGGCGACACCGGCATGTGTGGCGCACCGATCCTGGCCGCGCGCATGGCGCTGTACGCAGGCGCGGGCAAGGTCAACGTGGCGTTCATCGGCACCGATTCACCGCCCTACGATCCACCGCACCCCGAGCTGATGCTGCATCACGTCGACCAGCTTTCCCTCGACAGGATGAATGCGCTCGCGCTCGGCTGCGGCATGGGCCAGAGCGAGCGCGCAAAGAAAGTGCTCGTCGATGTGCTCGCGCTCGATGTCCCCAAGCTCCTCGATGCCGACGCGCTCAACCTGATTTCATCGGATGAAAAGCTGGCCGCCAGGGTCGCGGAACGGGGAGGCCGCGGAGATCCTTGCGTGCTGACGCCGCATCCGCTGGAGGCAGCCCGCTTGCTCGGATCGGATGTCAAGAAGATTCAAGCGGATCGTATTGCTGCCGCGCGGCAGTTGGCGGCGCGTTTCTCCGCGGTGGCTGTGCTGAAAGGCTCAGGCACGATTGTCGCGTCGCCGGACGGACGCGTTTCAGTGAACCCGACCGGCAATGCAGCGCTCGCCACGGGCGGGACCGGCGACGTGCTGGGCGGGTTGATCGGCGCGTTTCTCGCGCAAGGCGTGCCGGCTTATGAAGCCGCGCTTGCCGGGGTTTATCTGCACGGGCTTGCCGCCGAAGCGTTGACCGATGAAGGCGAAGGACCCGCGGGACTGACCGCGGGCGAGCTGGCACCGAAAGTGCGCAGTTTGCTCAACCGGCTCTTTTACGCCGCGTGAAATACGCCCTCGAGGCCACTGTTGGCCGGCAGCGTTTATCGATGATGAACGAAACACGAAGCCGTCACCCACGCGGCTTAACCTTCATGCAAGCCATCATTCATCCATCGTGGCTATACTTGTTGACTCGCGCGTGAGCTGGTTAATAAGCTGGCTGGTAAGGCGGCTGAGAAGGCGGTCGAGATGGACCATCACACTCCGCGCGATGATCAGTACTTCCCGTCACCCTCTGATAAACGGACCGTTATGACGCTCAATTCGCTCCCTGCCTGGCCGGCGCTCCAGACGCATTACGATGCCATCCGTGACGAGCGCCTGCGCGACTGGTTCGCGCCGCAAAACGACACCACCCCGTCCCGCGCCGAGCGCCTGACTTTTGACGGCGGCGGCATCTCCATCGACTTCTCGAAGAATCGCATTACCGAAGCCACGCTCAAGCTGCTCGTCGAACTCGCACAGCAGGCCAAGGTCGCTGAAAAGCGCGACGCCGTGTTTGCCGGCGATATCGTCAATGTCACGGAACATCGCGCGGTGCTGCACACGGCCTTGCGTTCCACCGACGACAACTCCCCGTTCCAGAAAGAAATCCGCGCTGAAAAAGCCAAGATGGCCGCGTTTGCGAACAAGGTCCGCGACGGCTCGTGGACCGGTTACACCGGCAAGCGGATTCGCCATGTGGTGAACATCGGCATCGGCGGCTCGGATCTCGGGCCGAAGATGGTCGTGCATGCATTGCAGCACCTGGCGCAGCCGGGTCTGGACACGCATTTTGTATCCAACGTCGATGGCGCCGATATCTACAACGTGCTCAAGGGCATTGACGCTGAAGAGACGCTGGCCATTGTTGTGTCGAAGACCTTCACCACGCTCGAAACCATGACCAACGCGCGCTCCATGCGCGAGTGGTTCCTGAAGAGCGGCTGCCCGGAAGAAGCGCTGTCGAAGCACTTCGTGGGCGTATCGGCGAATCCTGAGGAAGTGGTCAAGTTCGGCATTGCGAAGGAAAACGTCTTCGAGATGTGGGACTGGGTCGGCGGACGTTATTCCCTATGGTCTACCGTCGGCTTGTCGATCGTGATCTCGGTTGGCCCGGAGAACTTCGAAAAGCTGCTCGCCGGCGCTCATGCCATGGACGAGCATTTCCGTACCGCGCCGTTCGAACGCAACCTGCCCGTGCTGATGGGCATGATCGGCATCTGGTATCGCGACTTCTTCGAGTCGCAAAGCGTGATGGTCGCGCCGTACTCGCAAGCCATGCGCTATCTGTCGTCGTATCTTCAGCAACTCGAGATGGAGAGCAACGGCAAGTCGGCACGTCTCGACGGCACCATGGTCGACTACCCGACCGCCGCGGTGATCTGGGGCGAGCCCGGCACGAACGGCCAGCACGCGTTCTACCAGATGCTGCACCAGGGTCCGACCATGATCCCGATCGACTTCATCGCCGTGCTGACGCCGGAACATCCACTTGTCGATCACCACGCCAAGCTGCTCGCGAATTGCTTCGCGCAAAGCGAAGCGCTGATGCTCGGGCGCACGCTGGAAGAAGCGAAGAAGGTCGCAGGACCCGGCAAGGAAGCACTCGCTACTCACCTGAGCTTCCCCGGCAATCGCCCGACCACGACGATCATTCTCGACGCTCTCACGCCTGAAGCACTGGGCGCGGTTATCGCGCTGTACGAGCACAAGGTGCTGGTGCAGGGCGCGGTGTGGGACATCAACTCGTTCGATCAGTGGGGCGTTGAGCTGGGCAAGATCCTCGGCAAGGTAGTGGAAGCCGATATCACCAGCGACAAGGCCGACCCGACGAAGCATGATTCGTCGACGTCGGCGTTGATCGCGCGTGCGCAGGCTGCGTTGAAGGGGCTTTGATTTGAAGGGTGTCCCGCGTTGTCCACGAATGACGACGCGAGACGCCTTGCAGCAAGTCAACTACACGTTCAGGCCGTTCACCAGACGGCCTGCTTCTATTGTCACTGTCGCGTCGCATCGCTCGGCCAGTTCGGCGTCATGCGTGACGAGGATCAACGTGGCGCCGTTGCGGCGGTTCATCTCGAACATCAGGTCGATGATCGCGTAACCCGTTGCCGCATCAAGACTGCCGGTGGGTTCATCGGCGAACAGCACGGCCGGATGCGTGACGAACGCGCGCGCAAGCGCCACGCGTTGTTGCTCGCCACCGGATAACAGCTTGGGATAATGCGCGGTTCGCTGACCGAGGCCGACCTGTTCGAGCAGGTCCCGTGCACGCGTTGCGATCTCCTTGTGCGGCACGTCGCCGCGCAATTCCAGAGGCAACATCACGTTCTCGAGCGCGGTCAGATGCGGCATCAACTGGAACGACTGGAATACGAATCCCACCGAGCCGCTGCGCAAGGCCGCACGCTCGTCTTCGTTCAGCGTGCCCAGGTCGCGCCCGAGCAGGCGAACCGAGCCGGCTGTTGCGCTGTCCAATCCGGCAAGCAGACCGAGCAAGGTGGACTTGCCCGACCCCGATGCGCCGACTATGGCCACGCTGCTGCCCTTTTCGATCGACAGGTCGATCTGATCGAGGATGATCAGTTCGCCCGTCGCGTCTTTCACCCGCTTGCTTAAACCCCGTACTTCAATGACTGGCTCGATATTGTTTTGCATGGAGAGACTTAAGGTGAACTGGACAACGCGCGCCACGCTGGCACCGCTGGCATTGGTTGTATGGGTTGCATGCTTGGGCGCTGCGCCGGCGCATGCGGCGCAAGACGCGGCTGCGGTCGCGGCTGCGGCCATAGCCGCCAAACCGTCGATCGTGGTCCTTGGCGACAGCCTTTCCGCGGAATACGGCCTGCCGCGCGATACAGGCTGGGTTGCGTTGCTGCGCTCGAAGCTTCCGCAAGAGCACTTTGATTATAGCGTCGCCAATTCAAGCATCAGCGGCGACACCACCAGCGGCGGCCTTGCCCGCCTGCCCGCTGCGCTCAACCGCCTCAAGCCCAGCATAGTCATTGTGGAACTCGGCGCCAACGACGCGCTGCGCGGCGTGCCGCTCGAGACCACCGAGGCGAACTTGCGGAGCATTATCGAGAAATCGCAGGCAGCCAACGCGAAAGTCTTACTCGTCGGGATGTATGTTCCGCCTAACTATGGCCCCGACTATTCGCAAAAGTTTCACGGCGTCTACGAACAATTGTCCAAAGAAAAGCATGTGCCGCTAGTCCCGTTCTTAATGGCCGGCATTGAAAACAAGCCCGACATGTTCCAGGCGGATCAGATGCATCCGACCCCTCAGGCCCAGCCCTTGCTATTGAACAACGTCTGGCCAGTTTTAAGACCTTTGCTGGGCGCGCCATCGAAATGACCGGAGGGATATGACTTATCGAAGCAATTCATCGATATAACCCGCTTCAATCCTGTCAGCGCGTCGCCCGGTTGGCTTTTAGCCATGCGCGGAATACGGCCACGATTCAGTAATCAAGATTTTCGCGTAACCCTGAAAAACCCGGCTCCGCTGTGAGCGCATTGAAAGGAGGTAACGTGAAATATTTACCAATTCTCGCTATGACCGTCGCGATCTCGGCTTGCGCCGCTCCGTCCCCTAACGTTAGTCAGGTCGGCACGAGCCAGCAACCGCCGAAGGTCGTCGCACAATGTATCGCGCAGAAATGGGCCGATAAATCACAGCAACAGGTGATCTCGCAGGACACGCTCGCGAACGACATGGCAGCCAATGTCTACGTTCCGGGTCAGCAACCGCCGGACGGCGCAGCCGCGCTCGTACGCCCCAACTATTCGGGCCCGGGAACATGGGTCGGTTTCCGCGCTGCGGGCTCGGCCGGCAGCGACGCCACCGGCGACATCCAGGCATGCCTCTGACCTCAGTGCAGGTCTAGTATCACTACGTTATAAGAAAAGCCCCGCTGGTTTCGCCAGCGGGGCTTTTTATCGTGCGGGTCAAATCCTGTGGATCATTGCGACTGATCCGACGTGGTGGGCACGTTTGTGATCTTCACCTTCGAGCGCGCCTTCAATGAATCGAGGTACGACTCCATCTCCGCTTGTGCGTAGACCTGCGCGACTTGCTGCTGCGCGCCGGCCAGACGGTCCGGGGTCACGGGATCGGGCTTCTCGACACCATCCACGCGATAGATAGCGTAACCGTCCGCACCGAGATCGACGCCGACATAAGACGGCAGCTTCGACGAATCCGCCTTGAAGATCGCAGCGAGCGCGGCGGGCGGCAGGCCCTGCGCGTCGTTACGCGATACCTTCGATACCGACGAGAAACCGGTAGTCGCGTTCGACTTCTGCAACTCGGCAAGCTTGGCCTCGCCGTCCTTGCGCGCGGCCTGGGCCGCTTCTACAGCCACGACCTTCGTGCGCACTGCGTCCTTGATGGTGTCGAGTGCGGGTATTGCCGCCGCTTTGTAGTCCGTCACACGGCCGGCAATCAGCGTGCTGTTGCCGATATCGATAGCCTGCGTGTTGTTGTGCTGCTTCACGGAGTCCGGTGCGAATACGGCCGCGAGGAACTTCGGATTGTTCAGCGGGCTATCAGGCGGCAACTTCGGATCCGGCTTCGATCCAACTGTCGCGGTCTGGATTTGCAGCTTGTATTTGTCGGCGGCGGGTTGCAGCGACTTCGACTGCTCGTACACCGTCGAGGTGAAGCCTTCCGCGTCGTCAGCCAGGTTCTTCGCCGCTTGCTGCGCGACGACTTCCTTCGTGATTGCGTCCTTCACTTCGTCGAACGGCTGCGTGACGGACGGCTTCACGTCAGTCGCTTCGAGAATGTGATAACCGAAATCCGTCTGCACGATCCCGCTGATTTCGCCCTTCTTGAGGCTGAACGCAGCGTCGTCGAATGCCTGGCCGCCTGCAATCATGCCGCGGCTGAAATAACCCAGGTCACCGCCCTTCGCCGCCGATCCCGGGTCCTGCGAATTTTTCTCTGCAACCTGCGCGAACTGGTCCGGATGCGCCTTGACCTGCGCGAGCAATGCGTCGGCTTGTTGTTTGGCCTTTGCTTTGTCCGCAGCGCTTGCGTCTTTCGGCGCCGTGATCAGGATGTGGCTCACGCGCACTTGCGCCTGCGTCTTGAAGCGCGCAATGTTGTCGTCGTAGTACTTCTTGAGGTCCGCATCGGACGGCTTGACCGCTGCCGACAACGTGGCCGGCGACATCACCAGGTACTGGATGGTCGCGGACTCGGGCGTGGCGAACTCAGCACTGTGCGCGTCGTAATACGACTTCAATTGTGCGTCGGTAGGCTGGATCTTCGCGGTGTAATCGACGGTGCGAAACGCAAGACCTTGAACGTCGCGGCGCTGCTCGGCAATCTCGGTCAGCGTTTGCGCCAGCGTCTTCGACGTGAACGCCGTGGACTGGATGCTGGACGGAATCTGGTCTGACGCCAGGCTATAACGCACGCGCTCGTCGTACTGTTCAGGCGTCATGCCCTGCATGGCGAGCAATTGCTTGTACTGGTCGACGTCGATGGAACCGTCCGGCTTGCGCAGCGAAGCGATAGTCGGGTCGGCCAGCAAGGCACGACGGACGGCTTCGTCGGAAGCGGTCAGGTGCAGGCGCTGGGTTTCATCGGCGAGTACGCGCTGCTGCACGAGGCTGTCGATCAGCGACGCGCGCATTTCCGGCGATTCGAACATCTTCGGGTCGAACTGGGCGCCGAGCATCTGCCGCGCGCGATCGATTTGCTGACGCATTGCGCCGTCGTACTCGACACGCGTGATCTTGTGGCCGTTGACGCTGGCGACATTGGCGTTTTCGTCGAAGAAACTGCTGAAGCCCTGGATACCCACAATTCCCAATCCCGGCACGACGATCAGGATCAACAGGGCCATCATCAGGCGTTGGTGATTACGGAAAAAGTCGAGCATGCGTGACGATTCTGCCTAATACGAAACGCCCGATGTTACAGCAGCGGGCAATAAAAAAGGCGAACCGGAGTTCGCCCTTCTCGTGAATGCTGGCGGAGTGGACGGGACTCGAACCCGCGACCCCCGGCGTGACAGGCCGGTATTCTAACCAACTGAACTACCACTCCTTTCTTACACTTTTTGCAACGATCCAGACGCGAACAGCGCAGCCGATTATTTCAGTTACTTGCGGTAACCAAACGGAAACCATTGGCCGGCCGAACCGGAAAGCGGTGCACCGGAAGGTTTGATCAACACCCTGCCAGCCTTGCTCCACAACCGTTTGCTCAATCGGGGACGCAGTATACAACGAAAAATCGGACGGCGCGAAATTTTCTCGTATGACTGTAGCAAAGACTGCTTTGGCGCAGATCGCTCCGGCGCGATTCATGCGGGCTGCGAAGCTAATCACCGCCGCCGCCGGGTGAGCCGGTAGCGACGGCGGAAACCGAAGCTTCCAGTTGGCTTGCCATGGGACTCGCGAGTCGCGGCGATGCCCACGAAATGCAAACTCGCTAACGTCCCCCCACTCCCTGCGATGCAGCCACCTCGAGCGGCTCGGCGCCCGGAATCCGCAGCGGCTCGATCTTGCCCACGATCACGAGATAACTGAACGCGCCGAGGAAACAGAAACCGCCCGCGACGACCAGCGGAATGGTGAACGACCCTTTGGTGAGCGCGAGCATGAGGCCGGTGAACGTGGTGATCACGATGCCCGCGAGGTTCGACGCAAAGTTCTGGATTCCGCCGATCGAAGCCACATAGTCCGGCGTCGGCGCCACGTCGCCGGGAAGCGACCAGATGCTTGCCGCGGCGAACGCGAGGCTGCCATAAGCGATTCCAAACGATCCCAGCATCACATACGTGCTGGTCGTGAACGCTGACAGCGTGATGATCGATGACAGCAGCATGCCGCCGACCATGCAGGTCTTGCGCGATTTCGTCAGGCTCCAGCCGCGTTTATAGAGCGCATCCGAAACGATGCCGCCCAGCCAGCCGCCGGGAATGGAAATAAGCGCGGGAATCATGCCGAGCGTGCCGAGCGACTTGAGCGAAAAGCCGCGCGTCTGCACGAGATAACTCGGGAACCACGTGATGAAAAAGTAGATCACGAAGTTCAGGCAGAAGAAGCCGAGCATCATGCCCCAGAGCGTGCGATGCCTGAAGAGCGAGGCCCACGTAACGTTCTGGCCTGACGTTTTTTCGCGCGGCACGGGCGCTGTGTTTTCATCGCCGGTCAGGTCGCCACGCGACGGATTGCGATAGATCACGAACCAGCCGAGCACCCACAGCAAACCGACTGCGCCCGTCGCGACGAACGATGCTTCCCAGCCGAAGCCGCTGATGATCAGCGCGACAATCGGGATGGAGAGTGCGGAGCCGACTCGCGAGCCGCTGTCGAAGATACTGGTGGCGAACGCGCGCTGCGCCGGTTTGAACCATTGCGCGACGAGCTTCGCACAGGCCGGATAGGCGCCCGCCTCACCCACACCGAGCATCAGGCGGCAGCCGAACATGCCCGCCACGCTGGTGGTCGCTGCTGTGAGCGCGGTGAACACCGACCACCATCCGACCGCAAGCGGTAGTGCAATGCGTGCGCCGACTTTATCGACGAACCAGCCGAACGGCATTTGCATCAGCGCGTAGGTCCAGAAAAAACCGCTCATGACCAGGCCCATTTGCGCCGGGCCGATGTTCAGCGCCTTCTCTATCTGGGGGGCTGCGACTGCGAGGTTCGCACGATCAACATAGTTGATCGCGATTGCCAGGAAGCATAGAAATATGACCATCCAGCGCATCTTGCGCATACTTTGTCTCCTCCGGTACGGCACGTTTTTTTATCTACGATGCTCGGGATTCAAACGATACCGCGAGCAAGCGCGGGATCGGCCCGGTCAAGCACGGTGAGTGCGATGGTGATTGTGCTTGCCGGGGCGTTACATGCTACTCGCAAAATGCGGATGTCTGCACGGCCTGTATGAGGAAGGCTCTGCCGGAGTTTCCGGGCGAACGCTGCGTGTGGAAAGAAACCATGCCGGCAACTCGACATGGCCCAGAGGCGGAAGGCACTCGCCGCGCGTGGGCGCGGCGAGCCGGGTGATCACGGTGTCCAGCGATAAATAACAACGCTGCTACCGTTGTAGTTGTCCTTCGTGACCACGTACTCTCCGGTCGACCGAAGGTACGACCTGAGGCCGTACATGGAATCCACGTCATTGCCTACGTACACGGTGCTGGGGCTGCTGTTGATCAACGTGATGTCCAGGTTGCCCGTGGTCAGGTTGAAGGCATCGATGTTGGGCACGGTGTGTACGTATCCGACGAACAGATAGTTGCCGGCAGCGGTGATCGACTTGGGATTGGCGCTGGTGACGTTGATCACCGGGTTGGGAGCGGTGGTGTTGCCCGCGAGCCAGCCGTGATACACCTCGACCCTCGTTCCAATCGACGTCCAGCCTGAGCCCCCGGTCAGTCCCTGGGCCAGGATCATGGTGTCGCTTTCGGGCAGGTAGATGATCCGCGACAACGGTGTGATCGTGCCCGGAATGGGCGTTGCGATTCCTGCTCCCCATGTCGGCTTGCCGGTGCTATCGAAGCCGGTCAGCGGGTAGTGCCAGATCGCATTCGTCTTGTCCAGACCGGCCCAGACGTCACCTTTGCTGTCGAGGCAGAATCCGTCCCTGACCGGTGCTGTCGCGTTGAACAATGTCCCTGGAATCGAGCCATCCGGGATGGCGATGTAGCCATTCGCGTCATTGAAGTGGAAGAAGTAGAAATGATCGGGATTCTGGCCGGATGCCACGAGGATCCGGTTTCCGCCGACGGCCGCGACCTGACCGAAGTGCTCATCGCGCGAGGTATCGGCGAGGTTGATTCGTGGATCGGAGGGATAGTCGATCGGATCGACCGTGTTCGCTACGAAGGTTCCTCCGGCGGTGCCGGAGTATATGTTGGTGCCTCCATAGAAGTACGCGCCGTCTGTGCCCGGGTCCGGGGCGGCGACTCCCTCGAAGTTGAGCGACTGAAGCTTCCATTGCAGGGTGCCGGTGCTGCTGTACGAGTGGATATCGGTGCCGCCGTCGCGGCCGAGGTCCCAGCTTCCGCCCCATGGGTTGTTGAGGACGTACAGGTTGCCTGCCGCGTCCTTGCCTATGCCGGTGACGCGGGTGAATCGCTTGTCGCCGACCTGGCCTTTCGTTCCAGCCGTGGTGTCGAGATATCCGCCCTGGATACCAAACGTGCTGACCAGCAATGGCGTGCTCGATATGTTGTAGATCTTGATGTTCATGTCGGGGCCCTCGTCGCCGATCATGAGATACCCGGTCGATGAATCGAAATACAGCGCCGACGGTCGAGACGTGGCGGGCATCTGGATGGTGTTCATCGGTGCACCGGCCTGATTGAATTCGAGGATCGTGCCGGCGCTCTTCTGCGCAACCCAGATGTTTCCTGCGCCGTCCACGGCGAGCGCGCCCGGGCTTGAGACGTTGATGTCCTGTCGCCAGGTGCCGTCGGTGGTGTAGACGCGGACGCGATTTCCCGGGAAGTCGCTCGCGTATAGGAGCGAGCCTGAGGTCGTGAGACCGGTGATAACATCGGTCAACTGCGCCGTTGTCGTCGCGCTGACGGAGAGAAGCAAATCGCGGGCTTGAGTGGTCCGGTTATACCGCCCTACCGTGCCGCCGCCGTTGGCGGTGGTGAATGCCAAAGCAGCGAAGATTGAAGTTGCGTTGCCCGTGATTGCCCCGCCCTCGAAATCGCCGTGACCGCCTATGGACCCCGTGCTTTGGCCATTCTGGTAGATGGCGACGCCGCCCTCGTTTTCGTCCCACAGTGAAGCCGTGTAGATGACGCCCTCGGGTGCTACCCACATGGAGCGCGCAACGCTGCCCACACGGGTGGCGTTGGTCCCGTAGGTATTTGCTACCCAGTCGGTGGTGTACTGCGCCTGGCACGCGGGCGCAATCGTAGCGATCAGCAGCGCAGCGAGGAACGCGGTGTGGAGTCTTCGTTTCATGATCGTGGAGAGCGCCCTTTTTCAGGCCGGTGAATGTGGGTGGTTGTGAGTTTGGATAGGCTCGTGGTTCGTGGTGTTGACAACCTCGTGGTCTCGACGTGGAGAGCTACCGATGGCGTCTGTCGCGGCCTTCGTTTTCGTGCAGATATGCACGGCTATGGGTCTGGAGGATTCTTTGATCTGGAACGGTTTTCTACGCGACGTGACCCGGCGGCGGCCGCCCGTTCAGCGAGCGGTATTTCGTGGGAAATTGTCCTGGTCTACTCGCCTCTTCCAACACCTGTCGCGTCTGTCCAATCCAATGCTGCCTTCAGGCGGTATATCGGCGGGGTGAGAGGAAAGTTGAGTCGTTCGCGTTTGCGTTACAGACAAACGCGCCAGACCGAGTAGCGGTTTCGGCCGGTCCGCAAGGTGGTTGAGGTTTCACGTGTGAACGGGTGGCTCGAGGTTGGCAAGCGACGCCCGCGAGTGGCTGGCATGTGCGCGCTCCCAATTGCTCTTTGCTGGTTTGTTGAATAGCCACGACCGATAGCTCGCAAAGCTCCTATGCTTGAAGAGTCCGTCCGGACGCAATCAAGGAGGAAGACCATGCGTATGCTTCTCAACATACGAATACCTCACGAGCCATTCAACTCTTTTGTGCGCGATGGCACTATCGGAGAGTTAATGGAGCGGATTCTCGCAGAGATGAAACCGGAAGCCGCCTACTTTACGTCGGAGAACGGAACGCGCGGAGCAATCTTCATCGTGAATCTTGAGGAGCCGTCGCAGATTCCAAAATTCGCGGAACCCTGGTTTCTTTCGTTCAATGCCGACTGCGAGTTTCGCGTGGTCATGGTGGCAGATGACCTCAAGAAAGCTGGACTCGAAGCGCTTGGCGCAAAGTGGAAATAGGAAGCGCAGCATGGCGTGTGAGTGCCAACAGCATGCCGTGCAGCCGCCCACTTCGGTCGACCTGCTCAGATGACCGCTCGACCTCGGCATAGCGGCCACGCCAGGCAAAGGGACCAAGGCCGACCCCAGGCATGTGAAGAGTTTTTCCACACTTCAAATCGGGGAGCCTGGTTCACCCGGTTGCCATTTTGATCGCGTGCGGCATCGCCAATTCAGCGGCAGATATGGGGTGCCGATAGATGAGCAATCAAAATGAAGATTGATATCCGGAGCAACCTGCGTAGCGTCGCAGCCGCGAAATCCGATTCAATTTGTATCGATATGGATTGATCGAATCTGAATTGGGCGCGTGACACCATTGCATCCGGCTAACAGGCACTGGCCTTCCCCGGAACATCCGTGCGCCCGCTTTGCAGCAGTTCACGTATCGTGTCGATAAAGTACTTCATCTGCGGCTCGATCACGGTCCTTGCGCCCGTGACAGCGCGGACCATCACCGGAATGCGCGGACTGAACGGCTGCACCGTCAGGCCGTCGAGCGGCGTGCCCGCCAGCGCGAATTCGTCGACCAACGTCACGCCGAGCCCTTGTCTAACGAGATTGATCGCCATCGTGTATCGGTTCGTTTCCAGCGCGGAGACCGGCCGCTCCCGGAAGCCTTCGATCGCGCCCGACATCGTTGCGACGATGCGCGCGTCCGTCGTGATGTAGACGAGTTCGCGCGCATCGAGATCGGCCCAACGCACCTCGCCGCGCGATGCAAGGGGATGATCGCGCGGCATCACGCACACTATGTGGCCAACGCCCACGATGTGCTCCGCCACCACGGCACGCTCATCCGGCTGCAATACAAACCCGAGATCGTATTGGCGATGCGAGATCGCGTCTTCGATCTCATTGTTCAGATACATGTCAAGCACCAGGCCGTGGTCTGGAAACGCGTTGCGGAACTGCTGCGCCGCCTGCGGCAGCACGTTGATGGCGAGCGCGGGCGTCGCGCAGACCCGCAGTTGACCGACCGCGTAACGCCGCACCTGCTCCAGCATCCGCTCAAAGCGCGCCATGCTTTGCTGCACCCGGCACGCTTCTTCGTACACCTCGCGTGCTTCCGGGGTTGGCTGCATCCGGCCTTCCACACGGTCGAACAGTGCAAAGCCCATGTGCTGCTCGATCAACGCGAGGCTCTTGCTGACGGAGGGTTGCGACATGTCCAGCGCCCGCGCCGCCGCGGTGACCGAGCCCAGTTGCACGACCTGAACGAAGACTTCGAGTTGTTTTGGCGTCATGTCGTAATCGGAATATCCAATCCAGAAATATGAATTTTGAACTATATATTGAAAGGCATAAACTGTTCGGCACCATGAACATGAGGGTATAGCATGAAATCACGAACCGTATTCAGGCGGTGGGGCACGCTGCTGACTCTGGTTGGGGCTGTCTTCGGCGGTGCGCAGGCCTATGCGGCCGACAACCTGCGTGCCATTCTCGGCAGCGACGTGGTGCGCGTGGGCGCGGTATCCGCGCCGCCCTGGTACCAGAAAGATCTGCGCACGAACCAGTGGACCGGGCTCGTGCCCGAGCTGGTCCAGGCGATCTTCCAGCCTGCCGGCGTGCGCATCGAATACGTCGATACCGAGTGGGGCACGGCCGTCGCCGGCCTTCAGTCGGATCGCTTCGACCTGCTGGGCGGCTTCAACAAGACGCCGGAGCGAGCTAAAGCGATCGACTTCACCCGCCCGATCGGCGCACACAGGATGGGCGTGCTGACGCTCGACAACGATACGGCACGCTACCAGACGTGGGACAGCATCAACAACCCGTCGATCCGCCTCGCGGCCGTCGACGGCTCCGCGGCGGCGATGCTGCTGCAGCCCCGGCTGCAGCGCACCCAGTGGGTGATCGTGCCAGGTAGTGACGCGATGCAGCTCGAAGTGGAAAGCGGCCGTGCAAACGCGCTGCTGACCAACGACATCCAGATGGCCCAGTACATCGCGAAACGCGGCCGCGGTCACATGATCTTCCCGACGCCGGTCCAGTCGCAGCCGACCAACATCGGTTTGCGTAAGGATCGTGACGCGCTGCGCGAATGGATCGACCAGCGTCTGGATGCGCTTGACAAGGACGGCACGCTCGCCCGCATCTGGGCCCGGTACGTGCCCACGGCGAAATGACAGGCACGCCGGCGCACGCGCCGCTGTTGCGCGTCGAGGGCCTGTGCAAGTCGTTCCGTGGCCAGCAGATTCTCAGTGACATCTCGTTCGAGGTTCGCAGCGGCGAGGTGGTCGGACTGATCGGCCGTAGCGGCTCGGGCAAGTCGACCTTGCTGCGCTGTCTGAACATGCTGGAGTTGCGCGATGCAGGCCGGATCCGGCTCAGCGGCGAAGAAATCGGCTTCGAGGGCGCACGTCGCCGCCTCGGCTCAAGCCGTGTGCTCGCACGTCAGCGCGCGCGGATGGCAATGGTGTTCCAGCATTTCAATCTGTGGCCGCATCGCACAGTGTTGCAGAACGTGACGGAAGGACCGATTGCCGTACTGGGGGTGCCGCGTGAGCAGGCAAGCCAGCAGGCGATGGAAATCCTCGAGCGCATAGGCCTGAAGACCAAGGCCGACGTTTATCCCGTCACGCTGTCGGGCGGCCAGCAGCAACGTGTGTCGATTGCCCGTGCCATTGCAATGCAGCCGCAACTGATGCTGTTCGACGAACCGACCTCGGCGCTCGACCCCGAACTCGTCGACGAAGTGCTGGCCGTGGTTGCCGATCTCGCGCAGGGCGGCACCACGATGCTGATCGTCACACACGAGATGCGCTTCGCGTTCGAGGTCTGCCATCGCATCCTGTATCTTGAGCACGGCCTCATCGCCGACGACGGCACGCCCGCGGCACTCCTCCAGCGCCCCGCCGATACGTCCGTGCGCACGTTTATCGATCGGGCTGCCCGCACGTTCTCGGGAAGCTAGCCATGCCTGCATATCAATGGGATTTCGCCGCCATCCTGCAATACCGCGACGTGCTCGCGAGCGGCATCGGTATGACCTTCCGCGTGCTGGCGCTCTCGCTGACGATGGGGATCGTGCTGGGCCTCGCGCTCGCACCGCTGCGCGCCGCGCGCACGCGCTGGCTGCGCTGGCCCGCACAGGGTGTCATCGAAGTCGTGCGCACCGTGCCGCCGCTTGTGCTGCTGGTATGGGCCTACTACTGCCTGCCTATCCTCACGCCGCTGAAGCTGTCTGCCTACTGGACGTGCGTGCTCGCGCTCGGCACTTATGGCAGCGTGTTCTTCGCGGAGATATTCCGCTCCGGGTTGCAGTCGGTCGATCATGGCATGGTCGAGGCCGCGCTCGCGGTCGGCATGACGCCGCTCAAGGCGCTCGTGCGCATCTCGGCGCCTATCGCCTTCCTGCGGATCCTGCCTGCCTTCGTCGGGCAATGCGTGATGTCGATCAAGAACTCCGTGCTGGGAAGCTACATCGCGGTGGGCGAACTGCTGTACCAAGGGCAGCGCCTGAGCACCGCGACCTTTCGTCCGCTCGAAGTGCTCACGTTTGTGGCGCTGTTCTTCGTCGTGACGATTCTTCCGCTTTCGCTGCTCGCCGGCTATGTCGAGCGACGCATCCAGACACGCTATTTCAAGCGCTGAGACCGGCTTACCCCATGCATACGTACAGCGTGACGCAGCGACTCGTTCAGTTCGCCTGCGACCTTTCACCGGACGCGATTCCGGCCGAGATCCAGCGCAAGCTGAAGCTGCATCTGATCGATGCGGCTGGCTGCGGATGGGCCGCGTTCCAAAGCTCTGCCGCGCAGCTCGCGCACGCAGCCGCCGAGGTGCTAGGCCCGTGCGGCAACGGCCAGATGTTCGGTGCTGCGCATCGCTACGCGCCGCCCGTCGCCGCGTTCGCGAACGCGATGATCATCAACGGCCTTGATCACGACGATGGTGTCGAGATCGAAGGCAAGGGCCTGGGCCACCCGGGCGCTACCCTTGTCGCCGCCGCGATGGCGGCAGTCGACCACAGCCCGCGGCCCGTACCTGGTCCCGTATTGTTAACCGCGCTGACCGCCGGCTTCGAGATCAACAATCGCCTGATCCATGCGCTTCAACCCAGCGCCGCACGTTTCGAGCAGGTCTACGGGATCGCGCAGCATCAGGCGGTGGGCGCCGCCATTGTCTATGGGCGGATTCTCGGCTTCGATCCGCACACATTGCATCACGCGGTCGGGCTCGCCGCGACGCTTGCGAACGTGCCGAGTCTGCACAAGTACAACTGGCGCACGCGTCCGCTGGTCACGCTGAAGGACGGGGTTGCGTCCGCCGCGCAGGCGGGCGTGCAGGCAGCGTGTCTCGCGCAAGCGGGATTTGTTGGCAGCCTCGATGTACTCGACGGTCCCGACGGCTATTGGCGGATGGCAGGCTCTGACCGCTTCGATGCCGGTCTGCTCACGCTTGGCCTGGGCGACGACTGGTATATCCGCTACGGCAGCATCAAGCGCTATCCGGCCTGCCGGTGGCTCGCATGTGCGCTCGAATGCCTGGAAGCGGCCATCGATGAAACGGACTGGCATCCCGGCGAGATCAGCGCAATTGAAGTCCAGACCTTCTCGCGACTTGTGCAGGATCTGATGGACCCCGCACCCGTCAACGCGCTCGACGCGCAGTTCAGCCTGCCCTACACAATGGCCGCCGTTGTGCTGCGCCGTCCGCGTGGCGCCGCATGGTACGACGAAGCGGCCTGGCATGATCCGACGCTGCGCGTTGTGATGAAGACCGTCCACGCATCCGTCGACCCGGAGATCGATGCGCGCATGCGCGGACCAGGGCGGCAACCCGGCGCGCGGGTGACCGTGCATCATCGGTCCGGCGCCACCGTTGTACAGGAGCGGCAGATGCCGCTGGGCAGCGCGATCCGGCCGATGCGCGAGCAAGATGTGCTGGACAAGGCAATCGCCAACGTGACGGGCCGTGTTCCTGACCCGGTGCACTGGATCGAAGCGACACTCGGACGCGCCTGGGGGCAGGACGGTTGGTCCTCTTCGATGAAGCTCCTGGGAGCGTGACGGAGCGCGGCTTCGCCGCGCGGTTGCGGCCCGGCGGCTTCTCACGGCCAACGTGGCCTTACATGGAGCGCTGCAAAAGGACTGCGACCGGCCCAGAGTGTGTCAAAACGCGTAGCCGCCGGGAATTTGACGACAGGCTGCCGCAACGACAGATCGCGACTCGTTGATTGCGGCACCACAAACGTATCAGCGCCGAACGTATTCTAGGATCCGTCCGCCACGCGCGGGCTTCACGCCCGCATCGCCTTCATAACGGTTTCTGAACCGAGCACCTTGATTACCCGCTTCATGTTGTAGGCGAGCACGTGCAAGCTCATCTCCGTGCTCACTCGCTCGATAGTGCGCGTCAGGAAATGAGTCGCTCCCATCCAGGCCTTGATCGTGCCGAAGGGATGCTCAACGGTCTGTCGTCGGATACGCATCATGTCCGGGGCGAGATCAAGCCGGACCTGCATCTCTTCGAGCAATCCTTCGTGCTCCCAGCGCGTTACTCGACGTGCGGTGCTTGGGGTGCATTTATTTTTCAATGAGCACTTTTGGCACTGTGAGCTCCAGTAGCGATCTAACTTCAGGCCACGTTCAGTTGTCCTGTAGCGCCATATGAGACGCTCGCCCGCCGGACATCGATACTCGTTCTTCTCAGCGTCGTAGATAAAATCGTCTTTGCCGAAGCGGCCGTCGAACGTCGCGCCTGAAGTCTTCGTCTTGGGAACAAACACCGTGATGCCGGCCTCGTGACATGCGAGTATCTCCTCGCTCTTGTAATAGCCTTTGTCTGCAACTGCCGTGAGTTTATCGACACCTATTTCCGTACGCGCCAACTTGGCCATCGACGTGAGTTGGTCACGATCAATGCCGTTGTTGGTGACCTCGTGCGCGACAATCAGATGGTGCTTCGCATCGACCGCTACTTGAACGTTGTAGCCGACGACGCCTGTCCCCCGTGTCTTCATCGAGCGCGCGTCCGGGTCCGTGAGCGACACTTGCTTGTCCGGCGCTGCGTCGAGTTGAACTTCGACTTGCTTGAGGATTTGCATCTGCTCCTTGAGAGCCGCAATCTTGTCTTGCAGCCGTTCTGTCTTTGCCTTCGCGATAGTCGGCTCCTGGCGATCGGCGGTGTCCATTTGCACAAGATAACGGCTGATGCTCGCCTCGATGTCACGCATTCGCCGTTCTAGTTTTGCGCTCGTGAAGTTGCGGTCGCGATGGTTCACTGCCTTAAACTTGCTTCCGTCTATCGCAACGAGCGCTTCGGAGAACAAGTCCAGACGTTGGCATAGCATGACGAACTGACGGCAGACGCTGCGGATCGCTTTGCCGTTGTCTTGGCGGAACCGCGCAATGGTCTTGAAGTCCGGTGCCAAGCGGCCCGTGAGCCACATCAATTCAATGTTGCGCTGGGCCTCGCGCTCCAGGCGACGACTGGATTGAATACGGTTCAGGTAACCGTAGATGTAGATCTTTAGCATGACCTCGGGGTGATATGAAGGCCGGCCGGTAAGTGCTGGTTCGACGCCGTCAAACCCAAGCTTCGGAAGATCAAGCTCATCTACAAAGACATCGACTACGCGCACAGGGTTCGTGTCCGTCACGTAGTCATCAAGCGCTTCGGGAAGAAGGAAGCTTTGAGTACGATTGTCGCCTTGAACGAACCGCTTCATCTCGCTCACCTCCGCCATCGGATGAGATATTTTAGCAATTCAAAAAGGTGTTTTGACACACTCTGGGCCACTAGCTGCCTTTCGCGATCGCCGACGCTCGGTCATTCGAGCGGCCGCTCGGCATCAAACAGCAGACTTGGCGTCGCACGAACCCGTAGAGTCAGGTGCGCGTGCTTGCTGCCAGCTATTCCATTACGCGAAGTGTGGGCTGGAGCGGCACCGCGTTGAATCAGATTGACACCCATCGATACCTCGACCACCGGGTTGAACGTGACCGTCACGATCGCAGTCATTGTTCACCCCGGAGCAATCTGCACGCGTCTTGCCACCGCGTCCGGACTACAGCGCCGGAATGACGCTCGGAGTCTCAAGATGGTCCTCCACGCGCTTGATGCCCGCCACGCCCTCGGCCGCAATGTGGATGGCGCGCTTTTCCTCTTCGGATTCGATCACGCCCCATAGATGCGCGACACCGTCCTTGACGAGCACGCCCCGTTTCGGCAACCCCCAGCGCTGCCCGTGCATTTCCATGACTATCGCGTCGCGCAGGCTCGCATCATCGTGCGAAACCGAATCTACGGCCGGAGCAACGCTCGCGAGCGCGCGGATCAGATTTGAACGGCTGACGATTCCGACCAGTTTGCCGTCTTTCAGTACCGGCACGCGTTTGAGGTGCCGGCGCTCCATGAGGTCGGCGATCTGATCGAGCGGCATGTCCTCGGAAATCGAAATCACATGGCGGCACATCACGTCGCCGACGACCTGCCCGTGCTCCTTCACATACCTTGCGGCTTGCCCGCGAGGCGACGACAGCAGAAATTCAAGCCACCAGTTGCGCTTCCCATGGACAGTGCCGTTCTCCACGCGATGTAACAGATCGCCCTGGCTGACGATGCCAACGACCTGTTTGTTCGCATCGACGACCGGCATGCCGCTGATACGGTTGTCGACGAACAGTCGTGCCGCCTCGTGAATCGTCATGTCCGGCGTGGCGGTGATGACGGACATATTCATGATGTCGAGTGCGCGCATGGTCGCTCCTCCAGTGTGTTCGCGACGGGTCCCCATCTGTTGCTCCCGTCGCACGATTTCGGCAAACGCACCGGCGGCAAAGCGCGCGGCGCTGGGGCTCCGACAGGTTCATGAGGCTGACGCTGCGAATCGCGACATGAATAGAAAAACCCGAACGACGCGATTCCCTATCCACGGGCATACATCTGAAAGCGGCTGCAGATATGACTACTCGAATCGTGGACGGCTCTCAAAAGCCTGGCGGCAGCGATCTGTTTACGCGGACCATGCTTGTGAGGCTCTTCGGCGAGCCGCCGGCGGCGACTTCGCTAACTTGCCCGTTGGGCAGGTTCTGCGCCCAGTACGCTTCTATCTTCCCGACCAGGTCGGGCGGCGGGGTACCATAATTTTCAGCGGCTGCCTCTTCCCGGCCCTCATTGAGAGCCCACCGGAAGAACGCTAGCGCAGCGTTCGCGTCAGCCTTGTGCTTGGAGTCGGTTCTCATCAAGATGAATACGACACCAGGAATCGGCCAGGCCCGGTCGCCCGGCGGATTGGTGACGAGCTGGTAGAAATCATCCGCACGGCCCCAGGCCACTGTTTCCACCGCAGCCTTGAAACTCGCTGCCGATGGCTCGACGAACGCGCCAGTTTTATTCTGAACGGTCGCATAGGCGAACGGCGCAGGGCCCGTGTAGGCCAGCTCGACATAGCCGATCGCGCCCGTGATCCGCTTGACATAGGTGGCAACGATCTGGCTGCTTGAGGCGTTGAGCCCCACTGGCCATTTGACCGTCAGGCCGCTGCCCACCTGCTCGCGCCATTGCGCACTCACGGCGCACAGGTAGCTCGTCCAGTTGAAGGTCGACCCGGACCGATCACCGCGATGAATCACGACGATTTTCAGATCAGGGAGCGCGAGTCCGGGATTGACCGCCTTGATGGCCGGGTCGTTCCATGCGGTGATCTTGCCGATGTAGATATCCGCCAGCAGCGCACCCGTCAAGCGAAGCTGTCCCGGTGCAATGCCATCCAGGTGGACCACCGGCACGAGGCCGCCGGCTGCCACCGGAAACTGGATGAGTCCCGATGCGCGCAATTCGTCTGGTTTCAGCGGCATGTCCGAGGCACTAAAACTCACTGTAGCCGCTTTCAGCTGATCGATGCCGTTCCCGGAGCCAATGGGATGAAAACTCACTTGCTGGCCGGTTTTGCCGTAATAGGAGGCGGCCCACTTCTGCACCAGGGGATCGAAGAAGCTTGAGCCGGCGCCCGTGATTCCTCCTGCCGCCTGCGCCGCGAGCGCTTGACTCGCGAGGAGGCACGTCACCGCGATCCATCGAAGCACCGGCCATGGGTCGCGGGCCGTTCCGGGAATCAGTACGGAGATCAGAGCGACAGCGGTTCGCTGGACTTTGGTATTCACGGCGGCGACTCCCATGGAGCTTTTGGGTTGCGCCTGCCCCTCTTCCCCCAAGGATTGCGGCACGCCGGCAGGTTCCCCTGGACTGTATGCGCCGAGCGCATGTGCGCGAATAAGGCCCCGTTCCTAAAACAGGCTCGGGGATTGCCTTATTCAATGGACGGGTTCCACCCTATTGGCTCTCGATCCACTGAATTGCGAAGCGCATCAGCTCCTTGCCGTTACGGATATTCAGCTTTTCTTTGATGTTGGCCTGATGCGTCTCGATGGTCTTCACGCTCCGATTCAGTTTCGCGGCGATTTCGCGGGTGCTGAAGCCTAGTCCGATCAGCTGCAGGACCTCGAATTCCCGCTCCGAAAGACTCGCAATTGGGCCATCCGGCTTTTTCCGGGGGACGGTAAGGGCTCGCGCCAGCTTTTCATGCATGGCGGCGCTCAAATAAATATTTCCTGCCAGCACTTCGCGGACAGCGCTCACGAAATGCTCAGTGGCCTCGAGTTTCATCAGATACCCGTTTGCCCCGGCCCGTAGTGCGCGTTCGGCAAACAGGCTTTCGTCATGCATGCTGAGGACGAGGATTGCCAAATTTGGGTAGCGGCGGCGGAGGGTCTTGACAAGATCCAGGCCGGAGTCCGATTGCAGACTGATGTCCAAAATGGCCATGTCGGGCTGGGAGGCCATTGCGGTCAAAGCTTCTTCGGCGCTGCCGGCTGTACAGCAGACCTGCAGATCCCCTTGCAGATTCAGCAAGTGTGCCATCCCCTCCCGGATGATGGGGTGGTCATCCACGATCAGGATTCGAGTCGCACGGCCCAGGCTGGACGATTTTCCGCTCATGGCCGGGACCCTCCGGTAGCGGAAAGCGGATAGCGGATGGCGACCCTGGTGCCACCCAAAGCATTGCGGGTCACGGTGCAAGAGCCGCCCAGAAGGCTTGCCCGGTGACGCAGGCTGTGCAGTCCCAGTCCCGAGGCCCGCTCCATTTCTTCCTGGCCGACGCCCACCCCGTCGTCAGTGATTGAAAGCGTCTGCATGCCTTCTGCCCGCTCCAAGTCGATCCAGATGTGGCGGCCTTCGCTATATTTCAGCGCGTTGTTGACTGCTTCCTGTGCCGCACGGTAGAGGTTGATCTGCATCAGCGGATCCTGGCAGTCCACATCTGGCGCGATCCGCAGCACGCAATCCACGCAATTGAGCGTGCGAGCCGTCTCTGCCAGCGCATGCAGCGCGGCCGCCAGGCCACCATACTCCATGGCGACCGGATCCAGCCCATGAGCAATCCGGCGGGTCATCAAGGATGCCTGCTTCACCAATCCGACGATGGTAGCGGCGTCCGCGGAGGCTGGGTGGCCCTGCGTCTGCAGTTTCTGTTTCAAGGCGGCGCTGTACAGACCCAGGCTGGTCAGGTGTTGCCCAAGTCCGTCATGCAGTTCCTGGCCAATAAGTCTTTGCTGCTGATCGCCGACCTGGATCAGTTCCTCTTCCAACAGACGGCGTTGCGCCATCTCCTCCTTCAGTTCACTGTTTGTCTTCTCCAGATCTTCGGTTCGCTCCTGGACGCGCCGTTCCAATTCGATGTGGGATGCCCGCAGCAGGCTATGGACGCGCTGCTCCTGAGCACGTGCCGCCACCAGCAGCAGTCCGGTTACCGCCATGACATTCGCGAAGGTGCACCACCTCACGAGGCTGTCCACCGGAGATTCGGCGGCGAAGGGGCCGGTGCCGTGGGTGGTACCCCAGATGGCCATGACTGAAACCATCAAGGTCGCGATGCTGGTGCCCAGATGATTGAAGCGCAGAGCAGCCCAGATAACGAACGGAAAGATCGCCAGGGCGGCGGGATAGTAGCCGTGTCCGGCAAGTTGCGGGGAGCCAAAGATGAGGTAGCTCACCCCTAAGGTCGCAACCGTCAGTCCGCACGCCTCCACGGTCTGCCCCGCGGAGCGGACAGGGTTCGAATAGGTGAGGAAGCTGAGCAAGGGAGGAGCCACCACCAGCACGCCCATCATGTCACCGAGCCACCATTTCAGAAAAGCTGCGCCATACTCGGTGATCGGCAGCAGCCCCCCTCCAAGCAGGGCGGTCGCGCCAATCAGCGAGCTTACTGCCGTGCTCGCCACCGCAGCCAGGCCGATGAAGGCCAACACGTCATTGATGCGGTCGAGGGTGATCCGGAATCGGGCCACGCGCTTCAACGATAGTGCTGACGTCGACGCTGCGACCATAGCGCCGGTGCCAATCAACGCGGCCACGCCTACTGGCACCCCTCCCGACAGATTGGCGAGGAAGGAGCCAATGGCAATTCCGGGGGCAACTGCGAAGCCCAGAGCGAGCAGCGCAACGAGAGCGATGCCGCTGGAAGGCCACACCAGAGACACTGCGCCGCCCACTACCGCATAGGCAAGTCCTAGCCTTGCGCCTGCGAAATACGCCAATGCCACAAGCCCGGTGTACAGGAAGAGGCTGATTCTGGAATTGACCCGAGTGGTAACCATTATTCGCTTCAAATCCTGAAGGACAGGTTCTTGTGGGCGTCAAGAGGTTCTTTCGTCAGACGACGTTCTTATGACAATTGACCATCTGTTCGAAGCGGCGAGTGCGGTAGACGACTTCCGCGATTTTGAAAGGCTGCATCCGATCCGTAAATTTGCTCCGTAAATTTCGGGATGCGGTGAGAACGGCTGAAATTTCAGATTAGCAGTTGCGGGGCAACGGTCCAGCATAGGTCGTGATTTTTCCGGCGCAAAGCCGACCGAATCCCCGAACGTTAGGCAACGCACATACGAGCGATGACCGCAGTGCCCTCAAAGTGGCCCTTGGCCTAAAAGCGCGTCGAATGGCAAGAACCGGTCGAGATGCACCTGACCCGTCGGGAAGCACGCGGCCATTTATGCCCCTATACCTACCACTGAGTTTTTCCAAGCATCCGGGTAACTCGCCGCACCGTTGCCGCTGCCTGTGTTTCGGCGTAGTCAACATTGCATAGGCTTGCGGAACAACAGTGGCGAATTTTCCGCGTTCAGCGATCGCAGCGCCGTTGACTGCAATAACTGAACAAAGACCCTTCATATACGTATGACGTGTCGCAACCACGCGCTCGAGCTCCGCACGCGCCGATTCGACCGGATCGGCATACGATTTCGCTTGTTCAAGATCGATGGTCGCTCCGGCAATCTTTAGCAGCGGTTCGTGAATGCGCAAAAGCGCTGACAAAATCCTTTACGTCGACCCCATGCTCTGCACAGACAGCAGGAACGCCAATCATGTTTTTGCGATAAAAAGCAAAGAACATGTAGCTGGCCGCCTCCTTTGGAGACAGATCGATTTTATGCAACTCATTTTCGAGCACCCGGTTCCTCGCCAAAGGATCGGATGGGTTCGCAGCAGCGGCGTCAAACGCACGTCTTTGCGCCTCGAGCAAGTCTTGCTGAGAGTACGCGATGACGCGCTGAGAAAAGAGGCAAAGCGATATGGCAGCATCGGATGGAAGGTGCGGGTTTTAAAGCAACCCGTGCCGGATCAAGAGCCCTTGCAAATCTCATGGAGCGCGTTGAGCCTGCGCGCCGGATCGGCCACGTACGGATTTGATTCATCCCACGCGTACCCCGCCAGAACCGCGCTGATATAACGCTGGATATGCGGTGTCTTATGCGGATAAAAGATGATGTCCTGCAGCTCGCCCGTGTACCACCGCTCGACAAAAGCTCGGAACGTATCAATGCCCTTTCTTAGCGGCACATCGTAAGCCGCTTGCCAGTCCGGCACCTCGCCGTTGAACTGCCGCTCGAGCGTTTGCACCGCCAGATGCGCGGAGCGCAGCGCGATCGTGACACCCGACGAAAACACCGGATCGAGGAATTCGCCGGCGTTACCGAGCAGTGCGTAACCCGGACCATGGAGCCGCTCGACGTTCGCCGAATACCCGCCTATGTGCCGCACCGGCATCAGGAACGGCGCGTCCCCTATGAGCCTGTTGAGCGTTGGCTCCTGCTGGATCAGCGCGCGCAGCTTTGCATCGCGTTCGTTCTCGGGGACCTCCAGGAAACTCGCTTCGGCTACACACCCGACCGACGAGCGTCCGCCTGCCAGCGGAATCATCCAGAACCAGACATTGCGATGCTCCGGGTGCGTCGCGACACAGATCTTGTTCCGGTCCGTGGCGCCAGCCGGAATGCCGTCGCGTACATGTGTAAAGATGGCCGCGCGCGCAGGCATCCGCGTGGGCGCCTCAAGATTCAGGAGACGCGGCAATACGCGGCCGAAGCCGCTGGCATCGAGTACAAAACGCGCGTGCACGTGGTAGGCAGCGCCCGCTTCATCAATCACGTCCAGCACGGGCGCGGTCCCGGTTTGCATCGCCTGCACGGTGTGGCCGAAACGCACTTCAGCGCCCTGCCTGGCAGCGCATTGGATCAACAGGTCGTCGAATATCGCGCGTTCGACCTGGTAGGTCGTGCCCCATCCCGGCGAATGTTTATCGCGGAAATCGAATGACGACGACTGGTCGCGATAAATAAAATGCGCGCCGTTCTTGTACTGAAACCCGGCCTCGACCACCGCCTGCAGCATGCCGGCCTCTTCCAGGTACGCCATGCTTTGCGGCAGCAGACTCTCGCCGACCGAAAAGCGCGGAAAGTGCTGACGCTCGAGCACGAGCACCGAACGGCCCGCCTTTCTCAGCAGCGCGGCCGCGACCGCACCCGAGGGGCCAGCGCCAATAATGGCTACATCGACGGTTGTGTCCAACTTCGAAGAATCAGTGTTCAAAGGTGCCTCGCTTGGCCCGGGGGCCGTCTGTGGAGTTTCGTGCGGCGCACATGGCGTCGATCATTCAAGTGAATCATCCGCGTAGATCATCTTTCCCGCTCTTGCTTCTATGCGCTCCTTGCTTGCCATTACAATGGCGTGCGCCGTGTTCGCATCCTTTCGCATTCCCTGTTGCCGGAGAGAGACTCGTGTCGTCATCCGAAATATCCAGCGTTTCCTTCGTGCCGGAGACGGCCTTCGGGCTCTGGTTTCTGCGTACTGCCACATGGGAACATCACGTGCTGCGGGTAGCGATCGACGATCTCAAACGCCTGGTCGATACAACCCTGCCCGCGGCACCTGTGATCGTCGATGTGGGCTGCGGACAAGGTCAATCGTTCCGGATACTGGGTAACGCGTTCAGGCCCGGCCGGATCATCGGAGTCGATTTCCATGAGCCTTCGCTCTCGGCAGCCCGGGATCTTGCGCTGGCTTGCTCGAAGGAAGACGGATGGGCAAGCGAGATCGAATTGCTTCAAGGTGACTGCGCGTGCCTGCCCTTGCCCGATGCGAGCGCCGACATCGTGTTCTGCCATCAGACCTTTCATCATCTCGTGGATCAAGGCCGCTCCCTGAGTGAATTTCGCCGGGTGCTGAAACCCGGCGGGGTTTTGCTGTTCGCTGAATCCACCGATGCGTACATCAAGTCCTGGGTGATCCGCTTGCTGTTTCGCCATCCCATGCACGTGCAGAAAAGCGCCGGCGCTTACCTTGATATGATCCGCAACGCCGGCTTTGCATTCGGTCCGCAAAACGTTTCCATGCCCTACCTGTGGTGGAGCCGTGCCGCGGATTTCGGACTCCTTGAACGGCTAGGCTTGCATCGGCCGCTACCGGGCAAGCGCCGTGAAACGCTGGTCAATGTGGCTGCGGTCAAGGTCGTTTGAGCGGAACACCATCCCCACGCACACCGCTTTTCAAACACCCTTCCACGCGTCGAAGACCAGGCTGGCGCAACTGCCGCCGAAGCCGAAGGAAATCGACATTGCTGTATCTATCTTCAAGGTCCGCGATGCGCGCACGAGCGGCATGCCGTTCAAGCGCGGATCAGGTGTTTCTATCGGCCCCGTCCCGGCGACAAACCCATCACGCATCATCAGCAAGGCGTAGATCGCCTCATGCACGCCGCATGCGCCAAGCGGATGGCCGGACAATCCCTTCGTCGATGAAAACAACGGGACGTCCTCGCCAAATACATCACTCAACGCATGCAGTTCTTCGACGTCGCCGAGCGGCGTGGAAGGCGCGTGGGTGTTGATATACGACGGACGTGTGCCTGCTTCGTCGAGTGCGCCACGCATGGCGCGTGCTATGCCCGATGCATGCGGACTCACCATGCCCGCACCGTCCGTGCAATGGCCGAAGCCCGTCAGTTCAGCGTAAATGCGGGCACCCCGCGCCATTGCATGGTCCAGCGACTCAAGCACCAGCACGCCCCCACCCGATGCAATCACGAAACCATCGCGCGTGCTGTCATAAGGACGCGAGGCACGTTCCGGCGCGTCGTTAAAACGCCTCGACAACGCCCCCATTGCGTCGAACAACAGGGTCGTGTTGTCGTGCAAACCTTCGCTGCCGCCCGCGAGTACGATCTGCTGGCGGCCGGTCTGGATCAGTTGCATCGCCTGTCCGATCGCGAGTGCGGATGTGGTGCAGGCCGACGACGGCGAATAGGTCATGCCCTCCAGCCCGAACACCTGCGCCACGTTCGCCGACGTGGTGCTGCCCATCACCTGCGGGACCGCGTACGGCAGCACTTTCTCGATACCACGCACGTGGGCTATCGCCATCGCTGCGTCATAAGCCGGGAGCGTGCCCGTTCCGGAGCCGATCACTGCGCCGGCACGCGGCGAACGCAACAGGGAGGGATCAAGATTGGCATCGTGTATTGCCTGACGCGCCGCATGGCATGCAAAACGCGCCGTGTCGCCCATGAACCGCTCGAGCTTGCGATCGAACGGCGGTTCGTCCGCGACCGACGCCACGCCCGCCACCTGACTGGCCAGGCCACGTTCACGCCATGCATCGACACGCGTGATACCGCTTCGGCCGTAGCGCAAGGCAGCGGAGACTTCGTCCAGCGTGTTACCCAGGCACGACACAATGCCCATGCCTGTCACGACCACCCGTGACAGGCCACGGGGTGCAGGTGCGGAGGCAGGCATTACCGCACTCATGGCAGGCGCCTGAAAATCAGCGACGTATTGATGCCACCGAACGCGAAGTTGTTACTCATCACATATTCGGCGTCGATGGTACGGCCGCTATCCACGATGTAGTCGAGCGGCGCGCAAGCCGGATCGACCTGCGTCAGGTTGAGCGTCGGTGCATACCAGTTGCGTTTCATCATCTCGATGGTCCACCATGCCTCCAGCGCCCCGCACGCGCCCAGCGTGTGGCCGACATAACTCTTCAGCGAGCTGATCGGCAAACGCGCGCCGAAGGTCTGCGCGGTCGCGTGGCTTTCGGCTATATCGCCGCGATCCGTGGACGTGCCATGCGCGTTCACGTAAGCAATTGCTTCGGCCGGGAGTTGCGCGTCGCGCAGCGCGAGCTGCATCGCGAAGGCCATGGTGTCGGCCGATGGCTGCGTCATGTGCGCGCCGTCCGAGTTGCAGCCAAAGCCAATCACCTCCGCATGAATGCGCGCCCCGCGTGCAAGCGCGTGTTCATACTCTTCGAGCACCAGGGTCGCGGCGCCCTCACCGACCACGAGGCCATCGCGGGCGACATCGAAGGGACGCGGCGTCAGATGCGGCTCGTCGTTGCGCGTGCTGGTGGCGTAGAGCGTGTCGAACACGGCAACTGCCGGTCCGGACAGTTCCTCCGCGCCGCCCGCGAGCATCAGCGTCTGCTTGCCGGCTGCGATCATCTCGTAGGCGTACCCGATCGCCTGGCTGCCAGAAGCGCACGCGCACGATGTCGGCACAATGCGGCCCTTCAGGTCCCAGAACAGGCTCACGTTGACCGCCGTGGTATGCGGCATCATCTGCACATAGCTGTTCGACGTCACGTCGCTCATCGAACCGGTTTCAATCATCTTGCCGAATGCGCGAATTGGCTGGACCGATCCGGACGACGATCCGTAGGCCACGCCCATGCGGCCGTCCTTGATCGTGAGGTCATCGGCGAGACCTGCATCGGCGAGCGCCAGTTCGCTCGCGCGCACCGAATACAGGGACACGGGTCCCATCGAACGGGTTTTCTTGCGCGGGTAATGGGCGGGCGAGGTGAAGGCGGGCAAGGGGCAAGCGAGCCGTGTATGCAGCAGCTCGAAGTAGTCCCACTCGGGCATCCGGCACACGGCGTTGCGGCCGCTTCGCAAGTTTGCCTCGATCTCGTCCCAGGCGTTGCCGAACGCCGTGACGCCACCCATGCCGGTAATGACTACGCGCTTCATCAGATCATCCCGCCATTGACGCCGATCACTTGCCGCGTGATGTACGAGGCCGCATCCGACATCAGGAAACTCACCACGGACGCGACCTCGGCCGGTTGCCCGACACGGTTCATCGGCACCGTCTTCAATGCCTGTTCGAGCGGTACATTTTCAAGCATGCCGGTGTCGATCAGTCCTGGCGCCACGCAATTGACGGTGATGTTGCGCGTCGCCAGTTCGACGGCAAGCGCCTTCGTAGCGCCTATAAGCCCGGCCTTCGCCGCGCTGTAGTTCACCTGGCCGCGATTGCCCATCACGCCCGAGACCGAGGCGATCGTCACTATGCGGCCGCCCTGCTTCGCACGAACGAGCGGCATGGTCAGCGGATGCACGACGTTATAAAAAGCGTCGAGACCGGTTTCGATCACGATGTCCCAGTCTTCTTCGGTGAGCGCCGGGAATGCCGCGTCACGCGTCACACCTGCGCAGCAGACAATGCCGTAATACGCGCCATAGCTGGCCACATCGGCTTCGAGCACTTCACGGCATGCGGCGCGGTCGCGCACATCGAATTGCAGCACCCGTCCCGTGCCACCTTGCGCGGCAATGCCGGTCGCGACAGCTTCAGCTTCAGTGCGGCCGCTGCGGCAATGCACGGAGACCGTAAAACCGTCTGCCGCAAGTTGATACGCTATCGCGCGGCCAATGCCACGGCTTGCGCCCGTTACAAGAACACGCCGGCTCATGATCCGAAACTCCCCTGGATGAACGACTGAAAATCAGCCGGTTGATACACCTTGATAACGGCCTCCGCGCAGCACACGCTACCGTGATCCTGAGGCTGGTCGTGATGGATCGAGCATTCGTACGCGCCGTGGCCTTCTTCACCGCGTAGCAGCTCCTTCACTTCGATGCACAACCGGGCACCGCATGCAAACACCGGTACATGCGCCTCATACCGGCGCGATCCGAGCAGCACGCCGGGACGTGCCCGACCGCCTGCGCGCATGGCGAGCAACGCGACGTGCGCGGCAATTGCCTGCGCCATCAGTTCGATGCCTATCCACGCCGGCATTGCACCGTCGGCATCGGTGTACCAGGCATCCGCCCGCACGCTGGCATAAGCGCTCAGGGTTTCGTCCGTGCAGGCGCTGACGCCGTCGAGCAACAGCATCGTGCCCCGGTGCGGCAAGATGGTTTCAATGGAGCCAAAGCTGTTGTTGTTCATAGGAGTCTTCACCGTCATCACCGGCCGAGGATCAGGCTGACGTTGCTGCCGCCGAACGCAAACGAATTGCTCATCACATACTGCGTGCCCGCCATGCGCGGCAGGTAACGCTCGCTTTCGACCAGATCAAGCGGCGGCAACGCAGGGTCGGCCTCGCCATCCCACAGATGACGCGGCAGAGCGGCACCATCGCGTGCCAGTGTGAGCCACGCGAACCCGAGCTCGGTCGCGCCCGCTGCGCCAAGTTGATGCCCGGTCAACGGCTTGGTACCACTGGCCGCGACGCCGCCCTTGAACACCCGTGCCATCAGGTGTGCTTCCATGTCGTCGTTCTTGCGCGTCGCCGTTGCATGCAGGTTCACATAAGCAATGTCGGCAGGCGCAAGGCCGGCATCCGCCAGGGCCGCGCGCAATGCAATTTCACCTCCCGTACCTAGTGGATCGGGTGCGGAAATGTGATGCGCATCGCTTGATTCGCCGATGCCCGCAAGAAATACCGGGCCTTCGTCGCGGCTCATCAGGAATACGGCCGCGCCCTCGCCCACGTTAATTCCGCAGCGATTGCGGCTCATCGGATTAGAGCGGGCCGCACTGGTCGATTCGAGCGACGCAAAACCCTGCACGGTCAGTTCACATAGTGAATCCACACCGCCGACCACGACCGCATCGCAGAGACGCAACCGGAGTAACCGAAGCGCGGAGACGAACGCCTTGGCGCTCGATGTGCACGCGGTCGAGATCGTGAATGCCGGGCCATGGAGCTCGAGCGCTGCGGCGGCGAACGGCGCCACCGTACCAATTTCGACTTGCCGGTAGTCGAAGTTCACCGGCAACCTGCCTGCCTGCGCCTGATACACGAACGCGGCCTCGGCCGCTTCAATGCCCGATGTGCTCGTGCCAAGCACCACGCCAACCCTATGGGCACCGTAACGTTCGCGCGCGGCCTCTACCGCCGGCGCAATCTGCGCAAGCGCGGCGAGCAGCAGGCGGTTATTGCGGCAGTCGTAACGCGCCAACGAGTCCGGAGGCGCGAGATCGAGCGGCACGGTAACACTGCCGGCAAACGTATCGCCGATGCCGGTATGGATCTTCCCCATGCCGGGGGAAACGCCGGCCGCCAGCGCCGGCACGATCGAGTCCACACTGTCGCCGAGCGCGTTGATCAACCCCAGCGCATGCAGATAAACCCGTGGCCCGTTCATGCGGCCCTCCTTCGTTCCGGTGGCATGCCGATCGGCGCAAGCAGCACCGACACCGCGATGCCAGTCCCAAGCGTCGCGCCGAAACTCCTCAGCGCAGGCATCGCGCTCATGGCGAGCAGGCCGAAGGAAAGCAGGGTCGTTGCCGCCGACAGCAACACGCCCGTCCATACCGCGCCGAGATCGGCGTCCGCGCGTGCGGCGCCCTCGCGCAGGAATACAGCATAGTTTGCGCCCACACCGAGCACGAGCATCAGTGCCAGCCAGTTGAACAGATTCAGCGGCACGCCCGCATAGCCAAACACGGCGAGCGTCACGCCCACCGCCAGCAACACCGGCAGCGTGACGACAATGCCGCCTGGCGGCCGGTAGCGCACCATCATCAGCAAGAGCACGCTTAGCAGCGCGCCAGCCAGCCAGATGCCGCTATCGACACGATAAGCACCGAACAGCGTCGACACGCTCGCGGCTTTATCGACAAAGCTTACGCCCGGCAATGCGTGCGCCGTGGAGATCAGCACAGGCTCGTTCGCCGGCGTCACGCCTTGCGGGATCACGACGGCGGCATAACCGCCTGACGCTGATGCCGCGTCGACTCTGCCAAGCCACAGATGACGGAACGGTTGTGACCACGGCGCCGCAAGCCAGCTATCGACGCTCAATACCGCATGGTCCGACTTCGCGTAGGCCGCGAGCCACGCGTCAGCGATTTCATCGCGGAAACCGGCTTGAAGAAGTGTTGCGCGTAACGCGGACGGATCATTGAATACACGTTGACCGAGCAGGGTATGGTCCTCGTCCTGCCGCTTCGCCGACGGGACGAACGACGTTATGGACTGCCAGCTGCTCAGCTTCGCCGCGCCCGTCAAAGCGTCGAGCTTTGCGCCCAGCGCTTCAGCGCGCTCCAGCACAATCTCCGGCGTACCGCCACGCACGACGAAGAACTGCGTGCTGTTGTCGAAGCCGACCGCGTCGCGGACCGTTTGCTCCTGGGCCAAAAGCACGGGGTCGCGCTGGATCAGCAGATGGATGTCGTCGTCGCTCGTGATCCGCAGCCAGCCCGGCACGGCAACAACCAGCAGAAGAGCCGCCACGCCCCACGCCCGTCGTCCGCCGATCACTGCACGCCATGCGCCAAGCAGACGTGCCGCCCCGGCGAATACGCGCTGCGGACGGCGCTTGGGCGCGCGGACCAGCAACACCGGCAATAACCACAGCACCGACGCAAACGCCGTGCAGATACCCACGATCGCAAAACAGGCGATCTGCTTGAGCGCGGGAAATGGCACCCACGTGAGAATGGCATAACCCAACAGGCTTGTCGCCAGCGCGACCGTCAGCGCGGGCCGCACGGCGCGCACGCCGCGCTGCGCATCCCAGTCACGCCCGGCACCGAGGTAGACAACAAAATACTGAATGGAATAGTCGACTGCCTCGCCGATCAGGCTCGCGCCGAATACGAGCGTCAGCAGATGCAGCTTGCCGAATATCAGCATGGTGGCAGCGAGCGCGCAGACAATGCCGAGCGCTGTTGAAACGAAGCCGAGCAGGATCAGCCGCGGCGAACGGAACACCCACAACATCAGCAACGCAATCCCGCAGAGCGACGCGACACCAATCTGATGCACTTCGCGCTCCGAGGCGGCACGTGCCGCCTCCGCGTAGAAAACAGCGCCGGTGCGAGCCAGGCTCACATCGGGGAAACTTTGCCTGAGGGCCGCTTCGCCGTGCGCCACGGCTTCGTGGACCGCATGCTGGACTTTCGATTCATACGCCGAACCCGGCAGCGTCGCCATCACCAGAACGCTGGTCGAATTGCCTTGATGCGCCACCAGCAAACCGTCTTCAACCTCCAGGTTCGACGTCGCCAGCGGCAAGCCCGCAAGCCAGTGTTCGAGCCAGCCGAACGGATCGTCCGCAAGCTGGGTCGCGAGGCCGCTGCGCAGCGGGCTATAGAGGCGTCGCGCGAGCGTGTCGTGCAAGGAGACCGTGCCGTCTGCAAGCGCGGTGCGATCGGCGGATGCGAGCAAACCGAATCGATACGGCATGTACAACCCGGCAATCTTCGAGAGATCGAATGGCGGCAGCTCCGCGGTCACCGAGCCGAACGCTTTGCTTGCCGACAACGTCGCGCCAAGTTCTTTCGCCGCAGCCTTGGCATGCGCTGCGTCATTGCTCGTCACAAGGAAAACCGTACGATCACCCAGCGCGGTCGCGAGGGTATCAACGGCTTTTTCAGCGACCGGATCCGCTTCCGTCGCGGGTAGCAGCGCGAGCAGGTTCGTCTGCAGCGGTGACGGCCCCGCAAATCGCCACACGCAATAAAGCGCTGCGGCGAGCGCGAGCAGCAACCAGCCGGCGCGCATGCCCCACGCCGGTTTTGCGGCCTGTGATTGCGGAACCTGCATTTACGGCGCTCCGAGCAGCGTGCGATCGGCCGGCGGCAAATCACCTATCGCCGCGCTGTTCGCAAAGTCGATGCGCGTGACGTCGCCATTGGCGAGCGTAATGCGCAGCGCCTGCAAGTAGTCTCCACCGCTCATCTCAAGGCCCTTGATCGATTGGGCGAGTTGCGGTTGATTGGGCGTCAGCTGCATGCGCCATTGCGCGGGTGTGCCGTCCGCGCGCACGTCGAACTGTGCATAGAGCGCCGAGAGATCGCCACCCAGCATCTCGCGCATCATCCGGGAAACCTGTGCGACGCCGCGCACGCCGTTGTCGCTACTCGAGCTCGTGCGCTGGCCGTTCACGTTGACTTCGCTCACGCCGGTATCGGTGATGACGTAGGTTGCCTTGTACGGGGTATCGATCCGCCAGATCACGCCTCGTTCGCGGAAAAAAACCAGTGAACCCGTGCTGACCAGCGGCTGTTTCATCGCGGACAGCGTTTGGGTTTGCGTGAACTGCGCGCGAACGCCCTTCACCTGCGCGAGATGTCCTGCTATCTGCGAAACCAGACCCGTATTGCTCGCCGATGCAGGCTGCGCCGCAAACGCCGGCACGCAACACGCGATGAACAAAACGGCAACCGCATTGCGCCAGTTCAACGTGCCCATGCGCGCTCCAGTTTCTCGATCATCACGGGCGGCGACACGAACTGCAATTCCTGCGTCGCGGCATGGATGGCAACCTGAATCGTATAGCCCTTCGTCAGCCGCTCGCCCGAAGCGGCATCGACGATCTCATAGCCGATCTTCAGGCGGTTTTCGTATTCCAGCAATTGCGCGCGCACCTCGATCTGCTGTCCGTAGGTCGCGGGGCGCACGTACTTGAGATGCACTTCGACGATGGGCCAGAGATAACCCGACGCCTGCATCTCGCGATAGTCGTAGTCGAACAAACGCAGCAACGCCGCCCGGCCGATCTCGAAGTACTTCAGGTAGTGGCCATGCCAGCAGACGTTCATGGCGTCGACGTCGTGGAACGGCACCTCGACTGCCGCGCTCGCCGTCAAAACCCTGGGGACCGCGGTTTCACTCATGCTGATCCTTTCCACCATAACCCGCGACCAGGTCACACGCCGCGATCCGCGCAGTCAACGCGCGCAGGTCGCTTTCGAGCGCGCGGTCTTCATCGACGAAAGGGGACCCCGCTGTCACGCTCTCCATGAACGACTCCAACGGCGGGGGGATGGGTGTCGTATTGTTCAAACGCAGACGCAAGCGCGCAGCCTGCACGGCAGCAAGCGTATGGGCCGCGGCGACTTGCTCGGTCAACTCCAGGATCCGCAGGCAATCACGCGCGGCGATCGTGCCCATGCTGACCTTGTCCTGGTTATGCGCTTCGGTCGAGCGCGAGAACACGCTGGCAGGCATGGTCAGCTTGAGCGCTTCCGCCGTCCATGCCGACGACGATATCTGCACCGCCTTGAAGCCATGATTGATCGACGCCCGCTCAGGCGCCGCGCCCGACAAGCTGCGCGGCAGGCCGTTGCTGAATTTATCGTCGACGAGCAGCGCCAGTTGGCGGTCCATCAAATCGGCAAGATTCGCGACCGCCACTTTCAGCGCGTCCATCGCGAAGGCAATATGGCCGCCGTAGAAGTTGCCGCCGTGCAGCACGCGTTCACCATCGGGATCGATCAGCGGATTGTCGTTGGCGCTGTTCAACTCGTTCTCGACATCGCGACGCACCCATGACAGCGCATCGCGCGCAACACCGATCACGTGCGGCGCGCAGCGGATCGAATAGCGATCCTGCAGGCGATGCCCCGGCGTGTCCTCGCGGCCGGCAAGATCCTCGCGAATCCATGCCGCGGCTTCGGCCTGCCCTGCATGTGGCTTGACTTCGAACAGCATGGGGTCGAAGTGCGCGGCGCGGCCATCGAGCGCGACGGTGGACAACGCGGTCAGGCGTGCGGCGAGCCGCGTCAGATGACCGGCCCGGGCGAACGCGAGGCATGCGAGGCCTGTCATGACGGCCGTGCCGTTCATCAACGCAAGCCCTTCCTTCGGCGCGAGCGTGAGCGGTGTGTGACCAAGCCTGGCCCAGACGCTGCGGGCATCGCATAACTCGTCGCGGAACCGCACGTCGCGTTCGCCAACCAGCGCGGCCGCCACGTAGGACAAGGGCGTCAGGTCACCGCTCGCCCCCACCGATCCCTCCGATGGAATCCGCGGCAGCACGCGGTGATTGATCAGGTCGGCAAGCCGTTCAAGCAGCACGTGGCGTACGCCCGAGAATCCGTACGCCAGCGAATTGAGCCGCGCGGCGATGACGGCAAGCGTCTGCGCGTCGTCGAGATGCTGGCCCATCCCGCAGCCGTGATAACGCAGCAATTGCAGGGGCAGGACTTCGACCAGATCCATGGGTACATCGACCACGCATGAGTCGCCGTAACCGGTGTTGACGCCATAGACGGTTGCGCCCTGCAAAAGATGGCGGCGCAGGAAATCGGCGCCGCGTTCAATGCGTGCGCGCCACGCCGGATCGCCACTCAACGCTACCGGCGTGCGCCGATGCGCGATCGATACGACCTCCTCAATTGTCAGCCGCCTGCCACCGATGACGATGGCTTCTTCGGCGGTGAACGCCAACCCGTCCATGCCGCCCATCCTGCCGCCCGGATCATGTTCGGCCATTCGCGCCTCCAGTGCCATCAGCATTGCCATTGGGACGCGCCCAGAAATCGAAGAAATTGAACCATTGATAAGGCGCCTTGCGGCAATAGTGTTCGAGACGCGACGCGTAACGCTGTGCCCACGCGGCGAGATGCTGCGCACGCTCCCGGCGCGGCAACTCGATGCGCTCCGCGAACGGCTCGAAGTAGAGCCTGTATCCCTGCTCTTCCTTGAGGCAGAAAAACAGGTACACGGGGCAACCGAGCGCATGGGCGAGCACATAAGGGCCCTGCGCAAACGCCGCTGTCGAACCAAGAAACTGCGCCTCGGTCGTGCGGCCGGAATCACGCGCGGGAACGCGGTCGCCGACGATCACCAGCAGCTCGCCTGCCTCCACCCGATCCTGCATCATCATCGCCGTCTCGGGGCCGAAGTCGCTGACTTCGACAAGACGTTGCGCGAAATCGCTATTCGCCGATGCCAGCACGCTGTTGAAACGGCGCGCCTGTTCCGTGTAGACAACCGCGGTGATCTTCGCACGCGCACCGCGCGTGGCAAGCGCCCGGGTCATCTCGAGGTTGCCGAGGTGAGCGCCGATCACGAGTGCGCCGCGGCCGCTCGCGCTCAACGCTTCGAACGCGGCCGGGTCCTCGAACTTCACGTCGTCCAGGCTGACGCGACCCGACCATGCAGCAAGTTTATCGAAGCCGGATCGCGCGAAGGCCAGCATATGTTTATACGCGGAGCACCACCCGGGCCGGGGCGTTCCATCCTGCGGGGCGGCTTGCTGAAGATGCATGAAGTAGCTGCGTGACGCAGCGCGAGCGCGGCTCCCCGTCAGCAGGAAATACGCGACGACCGGATGCAACCACAGCGCTGTGAAACGCGTGCCGAAGAGACGGCAGCTAAGCGCGAGCAAAGACATGCCGAGATGACTGCCGCGTTCCGCGATATGCCACCAGTGCTGCTCGTTTTCATTCGATGATGCGGCCGGCGCGCGCGGCATCAACTTGTGTGCAAGCAGCATTGGCAGCCGCACCAGCATGCCCGCGACAAGCCGCGTATGAGTACGGCTGATGCGCACGTTGTCCCACAGCACGTCGAAGTGCGAGACGCCATCGCTTGCATAGGTAACGCGCGTCGGGATCGAACGGAACGTCGCTCGGCGCCAGTACAGCCGCACCACTATCTCGATGTCGAAATCCATGCGTGTGGGTAACCGGACCTCGTCGATCAGCGTGCATACGACGTCAAGCGGATACAGGCGAAAACCGCACATCGAATCGCGGATCGTGAACGAGAGGGTTTCGATCCACACCCACACATGCGTCAGATAACGGCCGTAGAGGCGCGCCTTCGGTACGGATTCGTCGTAGACAGGGCGACCGAGGATCACCGCGCCCGGCTCCGCACGCGCGGCTTCGATGAAGCGAGGCAGATCGGCAGAATCATGCTGTCCGTCCGCGTCGATCTGCAAGCCATGCGTGAAACCCGCCTTCCGCGCGGCCCGCAGGCCCGCCATCACCGCCGCGCCCTTGCCGGCGTTGAGGGGCAGCCGGATCAATGTAAGCGTGTCCGCGTACTGCCCGCGAAGCGAGGCGAGCACGTCCTGGGTGGCCTGGTCGCTGCCGTCATCGACGATAAAAAACGGCAACCCATGCACGCTGAGATTCGCGACGGTCGCGCTGATCGCGTCCTTATGGTTATAGATCGGGATGATGATGCACGGCCGGTTGGACGACACGAGGCTCATGCGGTCCCCCGATAAACAATGACACCCGAGGTACAGTCGCGGCGCCCCAGCCGATACGCAAACTGCACGCGGTGACGCGACGCGTCGTGCGTCAACGTGAGATCAAGCAGCGCGCCCGGCGGCACGGGAGCCTTGAATTTCAATTGGTCGATCGATGCCAGCGCGCACACGCCCGGCACTTGCTCGGCCGCCAATCGTATGGCCCAGTCGATCTGTACGACCCCTGGCAGGATCGGCAGGCCGGGGAAGTGGCCGGCGAAATGCACGAGCGTCGGCGGCACGCGAAGTTCGTAGTGCAGCGCGGTTTCGCTGCGAACTTCGGAGAGCACTTCCACGCCGTCCGCACGCGCATTGAATGCACCGGCAACAGCGGCCGCCGGCAACTTGCCGCGGGCATCGAACGGAAGCGCAAAACGGAAGCGCCAGGAACGCGGCAGCACGACGATATCGAAATACGCCGCAAGGTGACGACGCAGGATCTTGGCGAGCGCCACCCGCCCTCGTTCCAGGAATGCTTCACTGCCGGCTTCGGTCAGCGCCACCACCGCGCCGACACGCTCGCGCGACATTCCTTCAAGCGACACAACCGCCGCCTGCGCCACATACGGATGCAGTCCGAGGCGGGCTTCGAGTTCGGGCAGCGACACGCGCTTGCCATCGAGCTTGATCACGCGGTCGAGGCGGCCCTGCAGACGAAAGCGGCCGTCCGGGTCGAACGCGATGGTGTCGTCGGTACGATGCCAGTCGTCATGGCCCAGGTGCGGTGAACGCAGGTTGAGCGCACCGTCGTCATCACGATGAACTTCGATACCGTTCAGCGCTTGCCATGCATCCGTCTGATCCTGCCGGCGCCATGCAATACCGCCCGTCTCGGTGCTGCCATAGATCTCGATGGGCGCCGCGCCGAAGGCGGCGGCATATTTGCTTGCCGTGTCTGCCGCAAGCGGACCGCCCGATGAAAAAAACACGCGGGGTGCCGGGCTCAGACTGGCGAAGCCATCGAGTTCAGGCCAGCGAGATAGTTGCGCCGGCGTGGACACCACGACCGCGGATCCCGGCCCGCACTGTGCGATCCGCTCCTGCAAATGTTGCGGGTCAATGCTTAGCGCCCGGTCGAACGCGCGCCCGGCTGCGAGTGGCCAGAACACGCGAAACAACAACCCGTAGATATGGTGATGAGGGACGCTGCCGAGCACGCTCGCGTCGCCGACAAGCGTGCCCCACTGCGCCTCGAGCGTATGAACTTCGGCGTTGAATTGCGCGAGTGTCTTGCGGATCGGCTTCGGGACGCCGCTACTGCCGGAGGTGTAGAGCGTGAGCGGCGCGTGTGGGTCGATGGATGCTGAAGGATTGACGCGCTCTGGCTGTGAGTCCGGCGCACGCGTGTCGGAATCAGTCAGGACAGCATCGTAGGCATTCGAGAGATCGGCCAGATAACCGGGCGCCGCATGCGCTGGAATGACCGGCTCCTTGCCGCAGGCGAATAACGCAAACAGCACGCAGGCGAAGTTGAACGGATCGTCAATGCACAACGCATAGCGTTGCGCCGGGCGCTTGCTCAAATGCGCTGCGATGGTTCGCACTCGTGCAAGGAACGTGGCGAAATCGAGTACGTCGGCACCGTCCCGGCAAACGGGCGTGCGGGCATCGCGCTTGCCCAGCAACACTTCATGCAACGCGATCATGCCGCCTCCGAGCGCGCGGCTCGCGGGAGCACGGCCACGTAGCGCCAGGCGATCTCTCCAACCAGCAACACGCCGATCAGGCCATACGCGATCGCGCCGTTGTAAAGCGACCATGCGGCAGGCGTCCAGAACAACGCCGTATAGGCGGAAAACGCACCATTCAGGATGAAGAACCCGCACCACATTTGCGTGACCCGGCGCGTGTACCGCACCGCATGCGCGCCAAGCTCGGGGTTACCCATGCGCGCGAATTTTTCGATCATGGATGGCCCGCGCACAAGCGTCGCGCTGAACGCGACCAGCAGTCCGAGGTTCACGAACGAGGGATACAGATGCAACAGCAATTCGCTTCCGGACAACACGATCCCCGCCGATGCGCAGCTTAAAAGACCCACGACGCACCAGTCCGTCGCGCTAAGCTGGCGCAGCGACTTGGCGAACGTACCTGTCCCGGCCCAGCGCTGCAGCCAAAGCAAGGCAAATAGCGCAGCGCCAATGTAACGCGGCGAATCCCAGCGCCAGGCGCACAGGATCATCAACGGGTAAGCGACCTTCAGCGCAACCTGCAAAACCACTCGCAGCCAGCCAAGGGGCCTCGCATGCAAACCCGGGCCCTCGGCCCCGAGCCCTGCGGCACCCTGCTCGCCGGAACGTGAATGCTCCGCTTGCATCACCCCTGTTCCGCCAGCAGCGATTCGACCGCGCCGATCACATCGCCGACCGTGCGCACCGACTTGAACTCTTCCGGCTTGATGCGCCGTCCGGTCATCTCCTGCAGCTTGATAGCGAGATCGACGGCGTCGATGCTATCCAGGTCGAGGTCCTCGTACAGATGCGCTTGCGGCGTCACGCGATCGGGCTCGATCGCGAAGTTCTCTTTGAAGATGGCGCGGATGCGCTCAAGGATCTCTGTCTCGGTCACGATTTACTCCCCTTGTCCCCGATATCGTTCGTGGCGCTCAGCCCGCCTTGCTGGCTGGCGACCAGTGCGGCGAGCGTGCTGATTGAACGGAAGTGCTCCCGCGTGCGTTCGTCGTTTGCCGCAATCTTCAATTGATAGTGCTTGCGCAACACGATGCCGATCTCGAGCGCATCGATCGAATCGAGCCCGATGCCATCGGTGTCGAACAGCGGCGCATCGTCGTCGATGTCGGCCGGGCTCAGGTCTTCCAGATCGAGTGCATCGATCAGAAGCTGCTTAATTTCCAGTTTCAAAGAATCCATAGTCGAACAGCCGCTGGTTAATGTGTGCCTCAATAGCGCTGGTCAAAGTGCGCGCGGCAAGGGCCGGAGAAGGAGCTTCATGCGAGGAATCATGCGCCGTGAGCTGGTCGGCCGCGACCGGCTCAAGCACGCTCACGCGAATGCGGAACGCCCGCGACGGCACGTGATACCACCGCATCTGCTTGGTGAAGGCCGGTGGGTCGCAGTCCATCAGCACGGGCAGGATCGGCGTGCCTGCCTTGAGAGCGATATGCGCAAAACCCCGCGAGAATGCGTGCAACCGGTTCGGCGCGGGACTACGCGTGCCTTCCGGGAAAATGATCATGGTATAGCCCGCCGCAATCTGGCGGGCGCTGGCTTCGACGAGTTCGACCGGGTCGACGTTGCTGACGTATTCGGCCGCGCGCACGATGCCCCAGAAGCAGGGATTACCCCAGTGCGCGTTCTTGACCACGCAGCACGCAGAAGGAGTGAGCGCGAGCAGCACGACCACGTCGAGGTAGGTGGGATGATTGGCAACCACAATGACCGGGCCCGCGTCGCGCAAGGCGGCCGCTCCCATGACTTCCAGTTCCATCACGCCGATCCACTGCAAAACGGCGACCAGCGCCCGGAAGAACCAGTGAATGATGGTCGTGACCACACGCTGACGCGACGCGCGATGCGGCCACAGCCACGCGAGCGGAAACACCAGCACCGAGAACAGCAGTCCGCAGACGCCGAACACGACGAAGCTCATGCCCGTGGCGAGCCACCGCCAGCCGTAGTTAAGCCGCGCGTTCATGCCAGCTCCAATGCCAGGTAGTACCGGCGTTTTGCCACGTGGCGGGCGCCCGTGTGTCGAGACAGCGTTGGACCGCTTCGCTCTGCGTAAGGAAAGAGTCAGAAATGGCGGGAGGTGCACATGCCGGTTCCGGAGCGCCGCAAAGGCTCCCTGTACCCGACATTGTGCATGCAAGCTGTCCGGCACCGCATGTGTCCAGCAGGATCGCGAGCGCACCGCCTTGCACCTCGTCTTCAATCGTGCCGTAGGCGGCATCGGGCGGCTCGTCCGCATAGATCACCAGCACGGGGGACGACGGGTCCGCTTCGAACTGCGCATGCGCTTCGAGCAAAGCGAACCCAAGCGTTTCCGCCCCGGCGGAAATCGCACTGGCAGGCGAATGATCGCCGCGGGCAATGCCGAATATGCCGGTCATTGCATTGAGGACGGACAGGCTGAAAGCAGTCGGGGAAACCGGCTCACCCGTGCTGATGGCGCGCAGGATCTCTGTCGTGCGCCGCAGTTCTCCATGCCGCGATGCGAACACCACTCGCACGCGCTCCCGCTCGGCCACGCAGTCATGGGCGACCTTCAGGGCGCTTCGGGACAGGCTGCTCAGGCGACGGCGTACCATCGGCTCGATGAAGCTGATGTCGGCGGTCGCTGCAGCCGCGGTGGCGGACCATCGGGCAACGGGTATGGTCCAGCGCAGATCGTGCATACGATGTTTACGATTTGAAAGGCACCAGCACCTCACCAGGATCGGCTTGCCGCACATGAATAAACCCGCTCCTGCCAGACGACGTTCAAACGGCTGTCAAGAGACGACCGGCGGATATACCGATTCCCATACGGACCTAACGGCAGTTTGTGCCGATTGTTTAATGCCATATGGCGTGCATGACGGGGTAAATGAAGCGGTACATGAAGCGTGAAGCGGTACATGAAGCGGTTAAACGAATAATCCGGACTTGGAGGGCTCCGCGTTGAGGGGCGAATCATACTGAAAATTGCTTGTTAAATCAGCCAGAAAACCGGTTCGCGCCAGGGTAAGTCTCACATATACGACGGAAATTCATAATTGAATGAACGCCCCAATAAAAATTCAAGCGTCAACCATGGAAATCTAGCCCTCGCCCCCTTTTTATCCAAGTCGAAAAAGTTACCGAATGTATGTTGTGGCGGCTGCATTGAAGATGGCCCGCTGTCCTTTCTTCCCTTCACCAGTCGTTGATCGGGCGTCCAGTTGACCCATGCAAGCAGCCCCGTGGCCTCGCGATTGCGGGATCGGCATTGCGCGTTTTTTGCGGAACTCATGTCGACAGGCCGCGTGTGAGCGCTGTCTCCCCGGAGTTTCCGGCAATCGCGACGCTCATCGGGAACAACGCTTCTTCCAAAGTCTTACGGAGAGCATCGGAGGATTACGTTATGCCAAGTGTTCGGGCAAGACGCAAGTCGGTAATACGTGACTTAATCGACGCATTGCCCGGCTTCGTACAATGCGTAACGTCTCTTACTCGATGGCCTTGGAGCGCGCTACTGCCGGTGAGATCAGAATGCTTCTCGTAAGGTAATGAAGTGCAGCCCCTGCTTCCTGGCGGCATCGAAGACCCGCGGCAATACAGAGAGCAAGACAGGTTGACCGTCGTCGGTCATGGCGGCGTCACCATCGTGGAGCAGCAGGATGTCGCGCGGTGCCAGATCGCACAACAGGCGGCGTGCGACGATTTCCGGGTTGCGCTCGCGGGTATCGAAACCGCGTCGCGTCCAGGCGGCCAGTCTCAGATCGTGCTTTTGCAAGACTGGCTCCAACAGCACATTGCGCAAGCCCGCCGGGGCGCGAAAAAAAGCCGGCCGCTCGCCCGTCAGTTCAGTCAGCGTGCGTTGCGCCATATCGATCTCCCGGCTTAGCGCGCCCATGCCCGTCACTGAGAATGTGTGCACATGCTTCTGCGAGTGGTTCTCCACGCCATGCCCTCGCGCGACGATCTCGCGGGTCAACGCCGGGTATTGACGCGCGCGTTCGCCGATCAGGAAAAAGGTGGCGCGAACCTGGTGCGCATCGAGGAGGTCGAGGACCCGGGGCGTGACGAGCGGATCAGGACCGTCGTCGAGCGTGAGCGCGATGGCGTTTGCATTGCGCGGGGTGGCGGGCAAGCGAGTCCAGTTGGCGCCGAGCAGCGTTGAGCGTGGCCATAATCCCGCTGCTGTCACTGTCGCGTGGTTGACCGCCGTGCCGGCCAGCCACCATGGCCACATCTCCGGCACGGTGGCAAAGCCCGCCAGCGCAAGGGCATGCCAGGCCGCCGTGAGCTTCAGCGCGAGGGGATATCCTGTCACAGGCCAGCGACGCCCGGACGCCGCATCCGGATCGAGTTGCAGTCGCGGATGAAGTTTGAGCATGCGTGTTCCTTCTTTGATTCCAATAACGTTACAACGGTTTATACGCTGGTAAAAAAATACCCCGACGGGCGGGCTTGGCTATTTCCGATAGAGGGTGCCGAAGGCATCGGCACTTGTTGCGCTTGCGTGAATTCTAGCGCCTGGCAGTAGCGTCACAGCGTTTTTACGGCGATATCGTCGTAGCGCCTCAGCTTGTAGATCGCTATGGAGACGATCCAGCTCACGATGAATACGCCTATGACGATGCAGCCCAACAATCCGAAATGATCGTTGAGGCTGCCGATGGAATCCCGGAACGGGCCCTTGAGCCCGAAGCTGTCCTGGAACACACCCAGTACTTCGATACCACCGATCAACACCGCGACCACCACTGAAACGAACGTAATCGTCATGTTGTAGTAGAGCTTGCGCATGGGCCGGACAAAGGCCCACCGATACGCACCGAGCATCAGGATGCCGTCGGTGGTATCGACCAGCGACATGCCTGCCGTGAACAGGACCGGCAACACGAGCATCGACCAGAACGACAGGCCATGCGACGCCTGCGCCGCCGATATGCCAAACAACGCAACCTCGGTCGCGGTATCGAATCCGAGCCCGAACAGGAATCCCACCGGATAAAGATGCCAGCTACGCGACACCAGTCTCAACAACGGCCGAAGCAAGCGCGAGAGGAAGCCGCGATTGTTAAGCAGCAGGTCGAGATCGGTTTCGACCAGCGGTTCCCCTCGGCGCACCGCGCGAAATGTCCTGATCACGGACGCCAGCACCACGAGATTCGCGATGGCCAGCACGAACAGGAACAGCGCCGACACGCTCGTTCCGATCAGACCGCCGACACCTCTCAGGTCATCGAAATGCGTCGTCAGTGCGGTAGCGGCGAACGCAACACCCACGGTCAGCGCGACAACTACCGTCGAGTGGCCAAGCGAGAAAAACAAGCCGGCGCCAAGCGGACTGCGGCCGATCTGCAGCAGCTTGCGGGTGACGTTATCGATAGCGGCAATGTGGTCCGCGTCCACCGCGTGGCGCAGCCCGAACGTGTACGCCAAAAGCGCCGTGCCCAGCAGCGCGGGCTGCCCGTGAAAAGCCGTCAGCGCCCATGCCCACGCGACTACATTGAACACGAGCAGCAGCACGTAGATACCGGTGATCTTGTGGCGCAGACCCGTTGGGCGGTCATTAAAAAGCTGAGACATTTGCTTAAGCATCACGAGCCCCGGATTCTTGCCCTTCAATACGATCCAGCCGCCGCGCCTCTCGCGCCCTGGCGCACCGTTTCGCCGGCCTCAGCCAAGGCAGCCGCTTCCAGCCACGCATACCACGCCTTCATCCCCTGCCCGGTTTGCGCCGACACCTGCAGGACTTCGATAGATGGATTCACCTGCCGGGCATACGCAATGCAGCGCGCAAGATCGAAGCGCAAGTGCGGCAGCAGGTCAATCTTGCTCAGCAACATCAGGCGGCTTGCCCGGAACATGTGCGGATACTTGAGCGGCTTGTCTTCTCCCTCGGTCACCGAGAGGATCACCACCTTCGCCCGCTCGCCAAGATCGAATAGCGCGGGGCACACGAGATTGCCGACATTCTCGATCATCAGCCACGCGTGCGAGGGCGGATCCAGTTGCGCCAGCGCGCGGGAGACCATGCCGGCATCCAGATGACAGCCCGTGCCTGTGTTGATCTGCACCACGCGGCAACCGGTCGCGCGAATTCGCTCGGCGTCGTTGAGCGTCGCCTGATCACCTTCTATGACCTGGATTGTCTGGGCGCTTTGCAGATCCCGGAGATCGCGGATGGTGCGCTCGAGCAACGTGGTCTTGCCCGCCCCTGGCGAGCTGACCAGATTCAGTGCGGTGATATGGCGGCTCGCCAGCCAGCCACGGTTGTGTTCGGCGAGTAACTGGTTCTTCGCGAGCACGTCTTGTTCGAGCGTGATCGTGGTGCCGTGAATGGCCGCGGCGACTGCTGCTTCGTGCTCGTGCCCGTTGTGTTCATGAACGTGAGCTGCATGAACATGCCGATGCGCGCGCGCATGCAGATGCGCAGCCACGCTCACGCCCGCCGCACCGCCCGCGACCTGCCGCCACGAACCCGGCTCACGCGCCGCACCGCTTTCCCCCTCCGCCGGTGTTTCAATCCGCTCGCCGGTCGCAGGGTCTGTGATCACCGTGCCGGCACCTTTCGAGCAACCGCATGTGGTACACATCAAACCACCTCCATCTGTTTTATCTTCAGCTCGCTGCCGGCCAGCAGTTCGAGGTTGACGCTTCCACACGCGCAGCGCGCGAGCAGGTCGGTCATCTCCACACTTGCGCCACAGTCCAGGCAGCGCGCCAGACCCGGTGTCTCGACAATCTCCAGCGCTGCGCCTTCAAGCACGGTGTCTTTCGCGCAGACATCGAAGCAAAAACGGATTGCGTCCGGCATCACCGCCGACAATCGGCCGATCTCCAGCGTCACGCGCAGCACCCGAGCGCCCATCGCGCGTTCGGCGCAGAGCTCGACGACACTGTTCGCAATGCTCAGTTCATGCATGATGCTGCGTCCCCTATGCCTGAAGCCCGCTAACAGATACGCGGCAGCTGCTCGCCCGTCAGCATGTCGACGATTCGCTGTCCTCCGAACACCGTATGCAGCACCACGATGCCCGCCGGCTGCGTAACGACCTCACCGATCACGGCCGCCCGCGTGCCAGCCGGGTGCGCATGCATCGCCGCGAGTACGCTTGACGCGGCGTGTGCCGGAACTATCGCAACCAGCTTGCCTTCGTTCGCCAGATACAGCGGATCAAGCCCAAGGATTTCGCAAGCACCCTTCACTTCCTCGCGGATAGGCAGCGCGTTTTCCTGGATGCGAATCGCGACACCCGACGACACCGCGAACTCGTTCAGTACCGTCGCCACGCCGCCGCGCGTTGCGTCACGCATGCAATGGATGTCCTTGCATGCACCCAGCATTGCGGCGACCAGAGACCCGAGCGGCGCGCAATCGCTTGCTATATCCGACTGCAATGCAAGCTGTTTTCGCGCGACCAGGATCGCTGCACCGTGGTCACCCAGAAAGCCGTTCACGATCACCACGTCGCCTGGCTGCGCACGCCGCGCCGATATATTCACGCCGGGCGGCACAACCCCCACGCCCGCTGTGTTGATGAACAGCTTGTCCGCGCAGCCGCGTTCGACCACCTTGGTGTCGCCGGTCACAACAGACACGCCCGCTTCGACCGCGACACGCTGCATGCTTGCCGCCACGCGGCGCAGAACATCGACCGCCAGGCCCTCTTCAATCACCATTCCGCACGATAGAAACAGCGGTCTTGCCCCCGACATGGCAAGGTCGTTGACCGTGCCCGATACCGCCAGCGTCCCTATGTCGCCGCCCGGGAAAAACAACGGGTCGACAACATAGCTATCCGTAGTGAACGCAAGCCGGTCGCCAAGCCGCACGAAATCTGCGAGCGGAAACACCGCCTGGTCTTCGAGCGCGGCAAGCGCGGGGTTATCGAAGGTGGTGACAAATACGTCCTCGATCAGGTCGCGCATCGCACGGCCGCCTCCGCCGTGGGCGAGATTGATCGTGACATCGCGTAGCCTGCCGATCCGGTCGTTCATGCTTCCGCTCCCGGCTGAACCGTTTCCGGCGTAACACGCTTGTGTGCGAACAACGCCGATGTATCGATACGTGCATAACGATAATGCGCGGCGCACGCACCCTCGCTCGATACCATCAGCGAGCCGAGCGGCGTTTCCGGCGTGCAGGCGGTGCCGAATACCTTGCACTGCTGCGGCTTGATCACGCCCTTGAGCACCTCGCCGCACTGGCAGGATTTCGGGTCGGCGATCTTCAGGTTGGCGACGGGGAACTTGCGCTCCGCGTCGTAAGCGGCGAAGCGTTCGCGTATCCGTACGCCGGAATGATCGATCGATCCCAGCCCGCGCCACTCGAAGAACTCGCGCAACTCGAACACTTGCCCGATCGCCGACAGCGCCTGCGCATTGCCGTCCTCCGGCACGATCCTGCCGTACTGGTTCTCCACTTCACAGCGGCCTTCGGCGATCTGCCGCAACACCATCCACACGGATTGCAGCACGTCGAGCGGTTCGAACCCGGCGACAGTAATTGGCCGCCGGTAATGCTCCACAATGAACCGGTACGGCCGCGTGCCGATCACCATGCTCACGTGTCCGGGTCCAAGGAAACCGTCGAGATGCAGATCAGGGGAATCGAGAATGGCCTTGATTGTGGGGATGATCGTGATGTGATTGCAAAACAGCGAGAAGTTATCGACGCGTTGGGCGTGAGCCTGCAGCACGGTCATCGCGGTGCTTGGCATGGTGGTTTCAAAACCCAGCCCGAAGAAGATCACCTCCCGATGCGGATTCGCACGTGCAACGGCAAGCGCGTCGAGCGGCGAATACACCATCCGCACGTCGGCGCCGTCGGCCTTCGCTTTCAGCAGGCTCTTGCGCGAACCGGGTACGCGCATCGCGTCGCCGAAGGTCGTGAAGATCACTTCGGACCGCTCGGCGAGCGCCACGCAGTCGTCCACGCGGCCCATCGGCAACACGCAGACCGGACAACCCGGGCCATGGACGAACTCGACCTCGGGCGGCAGCATCTGGTGAATGCCGTACCTGAAGATGGAATGCGTATGACCGCCGCAGACTTCCATGATCTGCAACGGCCGTTCAAGGCCGCCACGGTCGCGCACGATCCGCTCGACCAGCCGATGGATCGCAAGCGTCAGCGTTCGCGCCTTGGCGGGATCGCGGAATTCGTCGACGTATTTCATGGCACGCGCTCCGCTGCCGCTGTGTCAGAGACATGCAGGCTGCCGCGTTCATCGGCGAGCAGCGTATGAACCAGGTCCCACAGGATGTGATAAATCGCGACGTGGGTTTCCTGGATACGATGAATGCTGTCGCTCGGCACCACGAGACAATGATCGAGCGCACCGGGTGCCCCCATCTTGCCGCCGTCGTGCCCGGCCAGGCCAATGGTCACCACGCCCATCTCACGCGCTTTCGCGAATGCGGCGAGCAGGTTGTCGGAGTTGCCGCTTGTCGACACCCCGATCAGGCCGTCACCTCGACGTGCCTGCGCCACCAGTTGCCGGACATAGATATGGGCGAAGCCGACGTCGTTGCCCACGGCCGTCATCATCGCGGTGTCGGCGACGAGGTTGACCGCGGTGAGCGCCGGCCGCCCGGCCGTCACCGGATGCAGGAACTCCACCGCGATATGCGCGGCGTCGCAACTCGAACCGCCGTTGCCCATTGAAAAAAGCCTGCCGTCATGGCGATAAACATCGGCAATCGCATGCGCGACTGCGACCACTGCGGCGGCGTTATCTGCGAAGAACGCGCGCTTGGCGTCGATGCTTGCCTGCGCCTTCTGCGCGACCGATTCGAGCAGCGCGGCATCGAGCTTTGCCGCGTCCTGATGCCCGCCGTGAAGGAACGGATACAGGCCCTGTAGCGCCGTGTGCTCAGTCATGGCGCGCTCCATCATGGTGGTTGAACGACTCGGGACGCGGGGGTTCACCACCCCCTTCCATCATCGCGGCCATCTCCGCCTGCGCCTCGCCGAGTTCACGCAGCAGGGCAAGCGTGCGCATGGCTTCAGCTTCGTCGAGACGGCTCATTGCAAAGCCGACATGCACCAGCACCCAGTTGCCGACACAGGCGGACGGCGGGCGTTCATCATCGATGATGAACGCGATGTTGATGATCCGCTGCACCCCGCCTACATCGACTAATGCGAGGTTATTGTCCGCGTCGCTGATCTCGACAATCTGTCCCGGGATGCCTAGGCACATGACGTACTCCGTGGTTCAACAAACGCGGACGCAAGGGCACGCGCGGCGGTGATTGCCGCTTGCCCCAGCGCAATGCCACCGTCGTTGGACGGTACCTGCCGATGTGTCAGTACATTAAGTCCGCATGCCGCAAGGCGTGCGTTGAGTTGTTCGAACAGCACGCGGTTCTGCATGACGCCACCGGACAGTGCGACAGTGCGAACCTGCGTGGGCACGAGCAGACGGATGGTCATCCGCACGATCGCCATGGCGAGACCTTTGTGAAAGCGCGCGGACATTACCGGCACGGAGGCGGCGCGCAGCATGTCGTCGAACAGCGCTATCCACATGGGCTTTGGGTCGATCAACAGCAAAGTACCCTTTTCCACGATGTCAAACGGATACGCCCGCGCGTCGTCTTCCTCGTGTAGCGTGCGGGTATCGATCAACGCTTCGAGTTCGATCGCCGCCTGCCCTTCGTATTGAACCCGTTCGCGGCACACGCCGAGCGCCCCGGCGACCGCATCGAACAAACGCCCCGCCGAGCTTGCGACAGGACTATTGATCCCGTCGTCGATCATCTGATCGAGCAGCATCAGCGGACGGTCAGCGAGAAAATGATGGAGGTCGAGGTTCGCGTATTGCTTCGCGAAACGCCGCCATCCGAGGCTCGCGGACAAATGCGCGTAGGTGTTGCGCCACGGCTCATAGATCGCGTAGGCGCCTCCGGGTAGCGCGACCGGTGTAAAACTTCCAAGACGCGCGAAATCCACGAAGCCGCCAAGCAAAAATTCGCCGCCCCATAGCGCGTTGTCCAGGCCCATGCCGAGCCCGTCAAGCGCGATGCCAAGAACGTCCGTGTCCAGACCGACATCGTTTTCCGCAAGGCACGCCGCGACATGTGCGTGATGGTGCTGGATCTCGGCGAGCGGTAAATGCCGCTGCTGCGCAATATCGATACCGAGCTTGCGCGACAGATACTCGGGATGCAGGTCGACTGCGACGAACCCGGCATCGTGTTCGAACAGATGCTGATAACGCGCGAGCGATGTCCTGTAGTCGCGATACGTCTCTTCGTTCTCCAGTTCGCCAATGTGATGCGACACAACCGCTTCGCCATCGCGTAGCAGGCAGAAAGTGTTTTTCTGCTGTGCGCCCATCGCGAGGACCGGCGGCGCGGCAGCAAGGTCGCGCGGCAAACGCAACGGCGCGGGAGCATAACCGCGCGAGCGGCGCAGCAGCCGAGATGCGCCGCCCATGACCCGCACGACCGAATCGTCCACGCGCCGCGCGATGTCGCGATCGTGCATCAGCCACGCGTCGGCCATGCCTGCGAGCCGCTGGCGGGCTTCGTTGTTATCGATGCACTGCGGTTCGTCGGCGAGGTTGCCGCTGGTCAGCACGACCGGACCGTCAAGCGATTGCATCAGCAGATGATGCAGCGGGGTTGAAGGCAGCATGAAGCCCAATGTCGCAATACCCGGCGCCACGCCCGGAAACGGGTCGGGCATGCCGCGCCCGGTCATCGACATCATCGGCATGATCACAATGGGGCCGGCAGGACTTTCAAGTAGAACCTCGTCCGCTGCGCTCACCACGCAGTAGCGTTCGATCATTGCCACGTCGCGCGCCAGCAGCGCGAACGGCTTGCGCTCGCGACGTTTCAGCGCGCGTAGCTTCGCAACAGCCGCACGGTCTGACGCGGCGCATGCAAGCTGAAAACCGCCCAGCCCCTTGATTGCCACAATGTTGCCGCGCCGGATAAAGCGGCGTGTGGTGTCCAGCGGATCGCCTTGCGCAAGCGAACCGTCGGCCTGCTCGAGCCACAGGCGTGGCCCGCAATGAGGACACGCAACCGGCTGCGCATGAAAGCGCCGGTCGGCCGGATCATCGTATTCACTCGCACAGGCAGCACATAGCGCAAAGGCGGCCATTGTCGTGTTCGGACGGTCATAAGGGATCGCCTGGATAATCGACAAGCGCGGCCCGCAATGCGTGCAGTTCGTGAACGCATATCCATAACGACGGCTCGCCGGGTCGAACGTCTCGTCGATACATGCGCGGCACGTCACCGCGTCCGGTACCACGCCGGTATGCGCGCGGCCGCTCGTACTGGCGACAATCCGGAACCCGCCCGAAGGCGGCGGCCTCTCATGCAATGCACGCCGTTCGATGAAATCGATACGCCCAAGCGGCGGACAACCGCTGCGCAAGCGCTCGACAAAATCATTGAGCGTACTTGTGCCGGCCCATGCGTGGATCAGCACACCTTCGCTGTCGTTGCCTACATCGCCGCTTATGCCGCAAGCGTGGGCAAGACGCCATACAGTGGGCCTGAAACCCACGCCCTGCACCAGTCCACGCACACGAATCACCTCACCGGCCCGGAATATCACGGGCGGTTCGCCGCGAACCGGAGGCGGACACAGGCTCATGGCCGTGCCCGTCACATGTTGCGGATACGGATATAGCGGCGGATATCCTTCAGGTTCGCCGCCACGCCAACGATCAGCCCGGACAACAACAAGTACTTCAGCAAGAACTTCATCATGCTCTCCAGTGCTCCTGCGACACGCTCCCGGCGTTGGCCACGGTGGTCTGCGCCTGCATGTTCTCGATCATTGTTTCAATGGTTTCCACGGCTTCCTGCACGGCCGCCGCGACGGGCTCGCTCAGTCCCATGCGGCCCTCCTGCCCATCCTCCGTGCCAAGACTTTCCGGCTCGCAACCGACCAGAACAATCCGGCCCACTTCGCCACCCGTCGCCTGGACGGCTTGAAGGACTTTCGCCGGATCGAGATCGTGCGGCGAAATCATGACGGGCGAGACCTCGCCTGTGAAACGCTCATGGGTGTTCTCTGCGGAAGGCTCGATCACATACAACCTGCCCGGTGGTCCGTCGCGGTGCGTTGCATCGACGAGAATGGCCAGGTCCACGCCGTCCAGCAGCGCGTAGTACAGGTCGATCCCGCGGATTCCATAGTCGATCACGCGGACCTCCGGCGGCCACGCATCATTGCGTCTTTCATGCAGGCGCCGCACGACTTCGACGCCGAAGCCGTCGTCACCCAGGAAGACGTTGCCGACTCCAGCCACCAGGATCGACGTCATGACGGCCGCTCCTCGCGCAACGGCTCGATCTCGTCGGGCGCGAAAAAGAAACGATGACCCGGCATGCGCGCAAGGCCAAAGTCTCGGCCGGGATCGCAGTCGATCGTCACCGCCACATGGACGTGGTCCTCGAAGTCACGCTCGATCGATTCAATGGTCGCTATCTGATCGCGCAAAGCCAGGTCGAAGATATCGGCACGGGCGTGGGGATGCAGCACCACGCGCGAGCCAACCTGCAACGCCACGCCGTCGACGTTGACGCAGGCAAGAGGAGGCATGGCGTCAAGCTCCGCCCAGGGAGCCGTGTCTTCGGGGGCCTCGCCGGTTTCCTCGGATACATCGCGCCAGCCCGTATCCATGCGCACGTCGCGCAAGGTTCCGTGCAGCCGCTGCAGGTCGCTCGCGGACAGGTTTTCGGTGCGCTCAAGCAGCGCGCGCGAACGTTCATCGCCTGCGGCCATCTCACGCTTTTCGGCATCGGTCATGGTGAGGATACGCAGCGTCAGGATCTCGTCGATCTCGGTGGCATCGAAGAGATCGCCGGCGCTTTCCGGCGCGACCTGCGGGTAGTCGTAGAGGATGATGGGCGCTGCCAGCATGGTGTCGTGGCGTTCGCCCGAACCAACCAGTACAGGCCATAGCCCGATGTTCTTGCAATCCGCGACCGCTTCAGCCTGCTCGTCCGGCGGCTCGATCGACGAGACGAACTCGGCGCCCTCCACGGCCAGCACCGCGTGGCATGACAGCAAGGCGAACGACGAAGCGGCATCGCGATTCAGGCGCTGCGGTTCGTCAACCGGTGTCACGTTGACAATGCGGACTGTGAGCCTGAAGGTGCGTTCGCCGATTCGCGTGGCGCAGCATTCCACCCGGCCATCGATTGCAGCGCGTGTGCGCACCAGCGCGCCGCACACACGCCCGTCCGTTTCCATCAATGGTTCTACCGCGCGCTTTCCGGCCAGTGAAAACGTCTGACGCAGTCCCTCCATACACAATCCACCCAGGGTCAATGCAAGGACTTCGACATGCTGCTCAGCGGCTTCCTGCCACGCGTCGAAGCGCCTGCCGCCCACTTCCAGCGACGCTACCGACCGCGACGGCAACGCATCCAGTCCTGTCCATGCAGCCTCAGGCTCGTTCAACTCACGCACGTCCCGTTCGATCAGATGCAGGAAACACGGCCGCACCGTTACGCGCGTTTCGTCGTCGCCTTCGATCACGCATTCGGTCTGCATCATCGATGCATCACTGCCGGACCAGTCGGCCCACGTCTGCGGATACACGCTGCCAAAGGTCCAGCGCTGCCGGTTCTTCACCGAGGACGGCCTGTACGGATAAAGCATGTATCCCTCGTACAGCACGGCCTGAACAATCCCCTCGATGGCGTTCATTGCAAGCCTCCTTGAGCAGGCCATGCCTGTTCGGCGCGGCGCTCGTCCAGCAGGGCCGTAAGCGCTTCGTCCCAACCAGTCAAGCCTCGCTCTATCCGGTAACGCTCCAGCCGCTCGAAGACCCCGCGCTGCACGCACATCCACGCGTTGTTCGGATAGTAGTAATCGCGCATCGCTCGCCATGTCGCGACCGGCAGCCGGAAGGCGGCTTCCTTGTGCCACGGAACACGCGCGACTTGCAGCGCGCCGTCGCTTTCACGATAGAAAATCGTCCCGCTGAATTGGAGCATCAACGGGATTTCCCCGTCTCCCAGCGCATCGAAATACTTCGCCGCCGCGACATTGAAGTCGAACGTGCACGCCACGGGCAGATCGACCGTGCAAGTACCGGTGAAGGCGGGAACCGCCGCATTGGCGTGCGTCCACAGCAGGGTCCGCAAGGTCTGCGACCAGCGCTGCGCTACACCGAACAAATCGCTGAGCCGCGCCTGATCGACCGGCTCGTAAGTCCGCCGGGTCGCTTCTATCTGGATCTGGCAATGCAGCGCGAGGCTCGCGATTTCCTCCTGAGCGGCCGCCCCGTTCGGCGCGCTCCTGCTGGTCACGCGCAGCTTGAACACCAGCAGCGGCGACACCGAATGCAGCGCGATCTCCGCACCCTCGACGACGAAGTCAAGATCAGGCATTCGGCACTCCCTCGGGCAAACGCTCGCCAGCTTTCAGCGCCGCAAAACACGCACGGATCGCGCGCCACGCATCCACACCGCCCGACACTCCGCGCCAGCGCGCCCGGATCACACCGGTCAGCGCATAACACTGGTCAATAGGCACGCGGTAATACTCACGCGCGCCTTCCACGCGATTCACCAGCAGCGCTTCGACATCGGGTTCGAGGGTATTGAGGACGGGGTTGCCGGCAACGAGAACTGCCCACGCGCTCAGGTCGAGCGAAGACTGCATCGCGCCGGCTGCACCCGGGTACATCGCGATCACGCGTTGCGCCGAATCCCGGTAGAAAAACGCAATGCCAATGGGGATCGCCAACGCGTCCCATTGTTCATCGCTCAGACGAAAGTCGCCAAGCCAGCGAACTTTTTCCGGCACCCGCTTGTAGCGCGCGTTTTGCTGGTTGCCGAACAGCAACGCGCATGCGCGGCAGCAGCAACGCAGCGCTTGCTGTTCCCGTTCGAGCAGATGAGGATGAGTGCCGTCGAGTGGTTCGCCACACAGTTCACACAGCACCGTCACCGGCGGCCGGGCGAACGTGCGCAACGCAGCTGCCCAGCCACGTTGCGTGTGTTCCCCAGGTCGCCCATCCTCGCGTGCGCTCATGATGTTGGCAGTGTTGCGACGAACCGCAGCTCGTGGACATTGACGTCCGGCATCCCGTCTATTTCAATGCGCGCCACGTCCGGCGCCTGGTCGAAGATCGCCCGCTCAATGTCGTTCTGCACATCGGCAGGGGTGACGTGCTTGCCGGTCAGCACGCCCGCCAGACGAACGCGCACCAGGTCCTCCCGTGCATCGACCAGTTCGATCCTTACGCCTTGCGCACCCAGCGGCGCCCGCAGCCCATCGACCGCGTGCTCGACGCGGCTGGCCAGGTCCTGCGGATGCAACCCATGCAGCAGCAACACAGCGCTGACCTGTTTGTCCTGCACCAGCCGGGCGACGATCGGACCATCGGCGCCATCCGCCTCGGTCACGATCTCGGCCAGCCGCGCAAGACCGCTTGCGTGCAACTCGAGCACCACCTGCAACAACGCCTGCGTAATATCACGCGCATGCGTGTCGTCCAGCGTCTCCAGTGCTGCAATCAGTTCGTCGATGCGCCGTTGTTGTTCTTCAAGCACGCGCCCGTCGCTCATGAGTGCCCTCCCGGCTTCATGCCCGGCGGAACGCCGAAGGTCGGCGAATGCGCGACATCGACAGTCTTGCCATCCCCGACATACATATGCACACCGCACGGCAGGCACGGATCGAAACTGCGCACCGCCCGCATGATGTCGATGCCCTTGAACTTGTCCGGCCCGTTCTCTTCGAAGATCGGCGTGTTTTGCACCGCGTCTTCATACGGTCCGGGCGTGCCGTAGATGTCGCGCGGATTCGCATTCCACGGAGTCGGCGGATACGGATGGTAGTTCGCAATCTTGCCGCCCTGGATCACCAGGTGATGGGAGAGCACACCCCGCACAGCTTCGTGGAAACCGCAGCCGATGGCTTCATCGGGCACCTGGAACGGCGTGAAAGTGCGCGTATGGCCCGCATGCAATTCGGCCAGCGCCTTCTCCGCAAAATGCAGCGCACAGGCGGCCGCATAGGCCTGGAAATACGTGCGCGCGCGGTCGCGTTCAATCGCGTTGCTCCACTTCGGGATCTTCCATTCGAACTCGACTTCGGGTTTAAGCGCTGTCTTCGGCAAATAGATCTTCACGCTGCGACCCGTCGACTTCACATAGCCGATGTCCACGAGGCCCGCAAGCGCGGTCGTCCACAACCGCGCTATTGGACCACCGCCGGTATCGAGCGCGAGGTGATCGCCGGTGCGCTTGTCGTACCAGCGCGGCGACATCACCCACGTGTAGTTGCCGTCGAACTTGCGTTTCTGCGGCCGCGGGATGGTCGTCTGGTTCCATGGGTGTTTACGATCGACAGGATTACCCAGCGGATCCTGCCGGACAAACGTCTCCTCATGATCCCAGTCTTCATAGAACGAACTGCCGAGCAGGATGCGGATATTCAGGTTGATCTCGACCAGGTCCGTGGTCACCAGTTCGCCGTCCACCACTACGCCCGGTGTGACGAACATGCTGCGGCCCCAGTCGGTCATCGTCTTGTAGTTGTAGTCGCATACATCCGGGTCCTGGAACGACCCCCAGCACCCGAGCAGAATCCTGCGGCGCCCGACTTCCTCGTAGCCTGGCAGTGCCTCATAAAAAAAGTCGAACAGGTCGTCGTGCAGCGGCACGACCTTCTTCATGAACTCCACATACTTCATCAGACGCGTGATGTAGTCCGTAAAAAGCTGTACGGTCGGCACCGTTCCCACGCCACCGGGATACAGCGTTGAAGGATGCACGTGACGGCCTTCCATCAGGCAGAACATCTCGCGGGTATAACGGCTCACATGCAGCGTCTCGCGATAGAACTCGCCCGTGAACGGATTCAGCGCGGTCATGATGTCCGCGATGGTCTTGTAGCCGTGGATCTCCGCATGCGGCGCAGCGGTCTTATGCGCTTTCGCCCAGACGCCGGGGTTGGTTTCCTTGACCATCTGCTCGCAGAAATCCACACCCACCAGGTTGTCCTGGAAGATGTTGTGATCGAACATGTACTCGGCCGCCTCGCCGAGATTGACGATCCATTCCGCCATGTTCGGCGGTTTCACGCCGTAGGCCATGTTCTGCGCATACACCGAGCAGGTCGCGTGATTGTCGCCGCAGATGCCGCAGATCCTGCTGGTGATGAAGTGCGAATCGCGCGGGTCCTTGCCCTTCATGAAGATGCTGTAGCCGCGAAAAATAGACGATGTGCTGTAGCACTCGGCAACCTTACGCTGCTCGAAATCGATTTTCGTATAAATGCCGAGACTGCCAACGATCCGCGTGATCGGGTCCCAGTTCATCTCGACCAGTTTGGCAGGCTCTGACGCCTTGCCTGACTTCAATTCAGGTGCCGCAATATCTGCCATGACCCCCTCCTGGATACCTCTGTCTCTCGCCGCGACCGCCATGATCCTGATCAGCAGCAGTGCCCATGCGCGTTCCGCGCAGCCGTTCAGCGACGATAGCCGGTCGTCAGCACAGGACGGTTATGCCGCCATTTCGGTTCGTCGTTGACGGTCGAATTGGTCAACTTGCGCAGGCTGCGAATGAGTCCGCCGTAGGACTTGATGAGATTCGACGAGAGGACTGCGCCCGGGGGCTGGTCCATGAACGGCATGAACTTGTCCGGGAATCCCGGCATGGTGCAGCCGATGCAGATTCCGCCCACGTTCGGGCAACCGCCCACGCCGTTGATCCAGCCGCGTTTGGGCACGTTGCAATTGACCACCGGACCCCAGCAGCCAAGCTTCACAATACAGTTCGGACTCCCGTATTCCGTGGCGAACAGAGCCTGTTCGTAGGAGCCCGCGCGGTCGCAACCATCATGCACGGTGCGCGTGAACAGCCACTTGGGACGTAGCGCTGCGTCCAGCGGAATCATGGGCGCGAGGCCTGCCAGTTGATACAGCAGGTATAGCAGCGTCTCCATGAAGTTGTCCGGCTGGACCGGACAACCCGGGACGTTCACGATAGGCAGGCCCGCTTTCGATTTCCAGTCCCAGCCAAGGTAGTCCGCCAGGCCCATGCAACCCGTGGGGTTGCCTTCCATGGCATGAATGCCGCCGTAGGTCGCGCATGTGCCCGCGCCGACGACAGCCAGCGCTTTAGGCGCCAGGCGATCGAGCCATTGCGGAATGGTGATGGGTTCATGCGTGTCGGGGTCCGTTCCCATGGCAGCCCAGTATCCCTCCCGGTTGATCTTCTCGTTCGGGATCGAGCCTTCCACGACCAGCACGAAGTTATCCATCTCACCCCGCGCCGCAGCATGAAACGGCGCCATGAACTCCGCGCCGTTTTCATAAGCCAGCACCGGATTGTGCAGATGAACCTTCGGTAGTCCGGGAATTGCGCCGAGCAGCACGTCTTCAATGCTGGGCTGCGTGGCGGCGGTAATCGATACGGAATCGCCGTCGCAGCCGAGGCCCGCGGTGATCCACAGGATATGGACTTCGTTCAGTGCAGGGGCGTGTTGAGTCTTGCGGCCATAGGGAATGGCGCTTTCCGGATCCATGATGGAACCTCCTCGCCTGCTGGCGAATGTGTGACAGCCCCGCGGATTGCAACGTGTCTGTTGCTGGCCGTGGCGGGGAACCGCCTTTAGCGAACACACGGGCGCGGCGATCAATGAATGGTCGCGATGGCCTGTCTGTCCGCTCGTCTTTCCGGTGCGCGTTGGGTCGATAGTCAGATTTCAATCATCTCTATCGCCTGCATGACCGTGTTTTTTTATTCCCTTAAATATAGTTCTTAACGCTAGTCAATCAACCGGTTTCTGCGAATGTTTTCCCGCACGCCGGTGCGATAGCGCGGCGCTTCCGTTGACAGCCGTTTTTTTAACTCGCGACGAATATGCTTGTTTAACCCTCTGATTTAAATGCGGGTAGCGCCATGCTTTACCGCTGCCCGATTGAGCGAGTGGATATTGCTGCCTGATTGCGCGCCCTTGGCCAGGTCGGTGTATCGGCTCGGATTCCGCTATCCCGAACTCGTGCGCAACGCGTACCTGATGCCGGATCTCATGGCGGCGGACACCCCTGAAACACCGAACAGACACACGGTGGTCACGGACTTGCCGCAAGCTTTGGTTCGGCATTGATCCGGGACACTCCGGGCGGCATCGGAATTTTTTTTGACGTAAAATTGCCCGGCGTCTTAAGTATTGGTAAGTTATGCCGTAACCCACGTAATGGAGTGTGATCTTAGACTGCCTCCGGCTCAGGGATCCATCCTGAGCGCAAAGCGCTCCCCAGCAGCGGAGCGCCTCTCCAGAGGCACGTATGTCGCACGCAACCCAGCCACTGTCCCGCGTGGCATTGATCCTGTCCTCGGCGCTCGGCGACTCGCTGCTGATGATGACAGTTGCACGCAACCTCAGGCTGAACGGCGTGGCGGTCACCGTGTTCGGCCAGCAAATCAATAACATGCGTAGCTGGTTTCCCGGTACGGACATCGAACCGGAACTGCACCTGGACGATTGCGCCGAAAAACTCGCCCGTTTCGACACCGTAATCCAGCTTCACGCCAACAAGCCGTTCGTAAACCTTGAGCGGCTGCATCCGAAAGTCATTGTCCTGGCCCATCTGTGCAGCGCCAATTCGACGGAGTCGATGGCGGAACGCCTGACGCGCTTTTGCCGCGACGAACTGCGCCTCGCGCTCGTCGACAAAGGCAACGGCATCACGCCCCTGCCCGGCCTGACCCATCGCCAGCGCTCGCTGCGCGTGGCTATTCACCCGATGGCAAGCACGTCCGACAAATGCTGGCTGGCGTCGCGCTTCATCGGACTCGCGATCAAGCTGCGGGACAGCGGCTTCGACCCGCAGTTCGTCGTGGCGCCGGAGGAGCGTGCGCATTGGACCCACATTGAACAATTCGGACTGACGCTCGCCGATCTCGGACCGCTCGATCAGGTCGCCGCGTGGCTCTACGAGTCTGGCTGGTTCATCGGCAACGACTCGGGTATCGGCCATCTCGCGTCGAGCCTGCAGATCCCCACGCTGTCGCTCTTCATGCGCCGCGGCACTGCACGCACATGGCGTCCCGGCTGGGGCGTCGGCCAGGTGCTGATCGGCAGCGCATATCTGCCGACCGGCCGGCTCAAGGAGCGTTACTGGAAATACATGCTGTCGGTCAACAAGGTGTGCGACGCCTTCGACCGTCTGCGTGCGCTCACCTCCAACGCCTGAATGCGCGAAAGCGCGAACGCATGACTCATTCCACCAATCTCTCGTCGGCTCTGCGCGCCCCGGTCGGCCGGGTAGCGTTCGTCACGTCCAATGCGATAGGCGACACGCTGGTGTCCATGGTGATCGTGAGGAACCTGATGGACAACGGTGTCGACGTCACCGTGTACGGCACGCCCGCGCACGCGCTTCGCCACTGGTTTCCCGGCGTCGCCGTACGCGCGCTTCCGCAGGACGACCTGACCACCACGTTCGCCGGTTACGACACGGTTTTCCAGATGCAATGGAACCAGCCGCTGCGCGATCTCGTCGATGTCCATCCTCACGTGGTGACGCTGCAGGACGTCGAATTCGGCAACCGGCCGGGCTGCATGGCGCAGCGCTTCGCTGACTTCTGCCGGGATGACCTGGCGCTGCGCGAGCCGGTGCTCGATAACGGGATTACAGCGCCTGCGGGCCTCGTGCATCGCAGGAACAGCAAGCGCGTCATGATTCATCCCGAGGCCAGCACGGAGGACAAACGCTGGTTCTCGCACCGGTTCGTGCGGCTTGCCCAGCGTCTGCGCAAGCGCGGTTATGACGTGCAGTTCGTGATCGCGCCGCATGAGCGCGAACGCTGGCGCCATCTTGCGGCATTCGATATTCCCGCGCCCCATTTCGAGAACCTGCACGAGCTTGCCTGCTGCGTGTACGAGTCGGGCTGGTTTATTGGCAATGACTCGGGCATTGGCCATCTCGCGTCGAATCTCGGCATTCCGAGCCTGAGCCTTTTCCGGCGTCGCCGGGTAGCCGAGCGGTGGCGGCCCGCGTGGGGCGTGGTCGATGTGGTGTTGCCGTGGCAGTGGGTGCCGACCGCCTATCTGAAAGAGAAGCTATGGCGGCAAACGCTCACGTGCAACCGCGTGCTCGCAGCGTTTGCGCGGCTGACCCGGCAAGCCTCCCGCACCCATGGCTAGAGGGAGTGGTTGGAGAAAGTGAGCCACGTGGCGGCTAAGCGTAGCTATTCACTGCTTCGGCGCGTTTCCAGGCGGGTTCCGACGGCATGACATCGAGTTCCTCGAAGTCGATAGCGCCCGCGCTCAGCCCGGATGGGGTGAAGACATAACCGCGCCCGCGAATGGTCTGGATCAGGCGCGGAGTGGACGGGTCGGGTTCGACGATCCGCCGCAGCCGGCAGACCAGCACGTCCAGCGAACGGTCGCAATGCCCTTCGCCGGCGCCGCGCAATTTGTCGGCAATGATCCTTCGGGACAGCACTTCCAGCGGATGTTCGGCGAAGAGGCGCAGCAAGGCGAACGTGCTCGAATGCATGGCGACGGGCACGCCGTCGCGCGTCAGCATGCGGGCGCGGAAATCGATGACAAAGTTACCAATCTCGCACCGGCCCGTGGCACTTACCGGCGAGTTCGATTTGTGCGGCGCGCGGCGTAGCACATTCTCGACCCGCGACAGCAGTTCGCGTGGATTGCAAGGCATCCTGACGTAGTCATCGGCGCCCAGTTCAAGGCATACGATCAGTTCCACCGAGTCGAGCGTGTCGCCGATCACGATCACCGGGGTGTCATGGCCGGCCTGTTCCAGCTCGCGCAGGACGGCTGACGCCCTCATGTCGGGCAAGCCGTCCCGCAGCACGATCAGCGCCGGGACGTCGTGCTGCATGCGTCCGATCAACGCGCGGCCGCTGCTGAGCGTATGGACGTCCATGTAGCGGCTTTCCAGGACATCGCGAAGATTTCCGTGGATCGCCGGATTGGCTTCGACAAAAAAGATGCGTGTTTTCATCTGGGTTTCTTTCCTGAGCGGTGGTCTTTTGTGTGGTGCTAGGGCCGTGCCGGTGCTGGGTTTTTAGGGTCTGGGGGAGCGGTCGGGGTCAATGCCGGGGTGCTGCTTTCGGTGTTAGCGGTCTGCAAGAGTCGGATTTTCTCTTTATCACTATTAGCCACTGTGCGTGGCGGCACGTCATTTCTTTGTCCAAAGCGACAAAGAAACGAAGCAAAGAAAACGCTTTAACCGCTCTACCCTAAGTGTCCACAGCGTGCAGTTCCAATTCATGGGTGCCCCAAAAGCACGGTGCTCGCTAGAGCCACGGATGTGTGAAACCCTCCTTCTCCGAACACGGATACCCACACGCTTCGCCACCAGTGATTGAACCTGCCCAAGGAGCACCCCGCGCTATCCGCGAACAACCCTCCACCGAATTTGTATGGATCACGAACCACGTAGATAACCCACCTGGAAACAAAGCCGCAGAAATGCACAAGGCCGTAATTTCGAAAATAACCGTGCAGCTCACGCAGCCAACCCACCAAGAAGTGAAGCAGTAAATACCCGTGATGCAGAGCAGGTTCCTCAGCATGTGTGCTTGCCCGAGAGCACTGGTGGCGAAGCGTGTTCATGTCAGGATTCGCGAGAAGGAGGGGTTCACACATCCGTCGCTCTGCCGAGCACCGTGCTTTTGGGGCACCCATGAATTGGAACTGCACGCTGTGGACACTTAGGGTAGAGCGGTTAAAGCGTTTTCTTTGCTTCGTTTCTTTGTCGCTTTGGACAAAGAAATGACGCGCCGCCACGCGCAGTGGCTAATAGTGGTAAAGAGAAAATCCGACTCTCGCAGACCACTAACCCTGAAAGCACCAACCCTGCACTGACCCAGACCACTAACCCTGGCAACCCGACACAAACCCCACCCCTTACGCCCTCGGCAACACCACCCTCGCCGGCAACTCGCGGTCATCCGTCACGAGGTACTGCGGACCATTCCTGTGCGAGCGCATCCGATGCCGGATCTCATCCTCTGACGCATCGCCCGGCACCGCGAGACATGAATACTGGCCTTCGCGATTGACCCATTCCACGATCCTGCAGCACTCGCCCCAAGGCCGCAGCAGCGTTTCCGACACCCGGGCGCCACGCATCTTGATGACCCGTTGCACAGCGCTCGCGGCGCTCGCCTCGGGTGCTTTCGGTGCCGAACGCGTACCCTGTTCCAGGGGCGGCGCCGAGACGCGTCCGAAGACCTTCCACGGGGTGTGCTGAACGCTCGACGCGGTATGCATGTGTTCTCTCCAGAATCGACAATGAATCGGCGGTTGAATAGGTGATGAGCCGGTAGTTAAGCGGTTCGGAATAAATGACGTTATCTGCAGGATCAGATACTAGTCAGGCATCACGCACTGACAATGAACAAAAGAAGGAGAAATCGTGGAGGTTGGCCGGGAACGTCGCGGGAACGTGGGACAGCTCCCCTGTTTCCACTAAAATCCGCGAATGCACAGCGAAACACACAGCGACCCCCTCGGCGCACAGGCCCTCTCACCCACGGCCCAAACGCCGCCCGGCAGCTCGCGTAACATTTGGAAAGCACTCGGAACCCGCTCCCGGGCACGGGCGGGCAAGATTCGCTTCGGCATTACGTGGAAGATGTTCCTCGCAGTGCTGATCGCCTGCCTGACCATCTCGCTCACAATGGGATATGCCCTGCGCCTGAGTTTCGAGAACGGCTTCCTGCATTACGTCCGCGCGCGCGACGCCGGACGGCTAAACGCCGTCATGGCAAAGGTCACGGCCGAATACGCCGCCCACGGCAGCTGGAATTTCCTGCGCCAGCATCCCGAAGAGTGGGTAACGCTCCTCGACGCCGCCCATGATCAGGCCCTCAGGCAGGAGATGGTCGAGGCGCAGACAAACAAGCTGCCGAGCTGGCGCACCTTCCCCGGCAGTGCCAGCGTGCAGCAAATGCTCGGGCCTCTGTCGGGCAAGGAAGAAGGGCCGCATTGGGGCATGCGGCTGCCGGCCCCGGCGTTCGCCGACTCCGGCGTGGCAGCAAGCCGCGACCGCGGGGTCGGACGGGATATGACGTTCGACGAACCGCCGCCCTACGACCGTCCACCTCCGCCGCGTCCGCCGCCAGGGCGCGGCGGACGTGGCGCTCCCCAGCCTGCCACGCTCTACGACGCCAACCATGACCTGGTCGCGACCACCGACTCCGAACCTCCGCCTGACGTCGCCCTCAAGCCGGTGGTCTACAACGGCAAGATAGTCGGCTGGGTCGCGGCCAACGCGCCCAACACGCTCTCGGACGCCGCCGATATCGCGTTCCAGGCACAGCAGGCGCGTGCAACGTGGGAGATTGCCGGCGTGGCCGTGATCGTGGCGGCACTCGTTGCCATGCTGCTTGCGCGGATCGTGCTGGCGCCGGTCAAGCGCCTGATGATCGCCACCCACCGGCTCGCGGGCGGCGACTACACCACGCGCGTGGCAGCCGGACGCCGGGACGAACTGGACCGGCTCGCGGGCGACTTCAATGTGCTCGCGGATTCGCTGCAGCGCGCGGAACGCTCGCGCCGGGATTTCATTGCCGATATCTCTCACGAATTGCGCACGCCGCTCGCGGTGTTGCGCAGCGAACTGGAAGCGATCGAGGACGGCGTGCATGCGTTCGACCGCCATTCGCTGGCGTCGCTGCAAAACGAAGTCGCGATGCTGAACAAATTGATCGAGGACCTTTACGAGTTATCGTTGAGCGATGTCGGTGCGTTGAGCTACCGGAAGGTGCCGGCTGACATCGACCAGCTGGTGCGCGCATCGGTCGACGCGATGCGGGAGTCGTTCAGGGCCAAGCAGATTGCGTTGAGCCTGACGCTGCCGGAAGCGTCCGGGGATGGGTCGAATGAGTCGGCGGGCATGGTCTTCCAGGTCGACCCCGCGCGCTTTGTGCAGTTGCTTAAAAACCTGCTGCTCAATTCGTTGCGTTATACCGATCCGGGCGGAAGCGTGTGCGTCTCGGTGAGCGTCGGCCCGCACGGCTGGCAGCTCGATATCCAGGATTCCCTGCCGGGTGTACCCGCCGAGGCGTTGCCGCATTTGTTCGAACGCCTGTATAGAGTCGATGAATCGCGCAGCCGCCAGAGCGGTGGCGCAGGCTTGGGCCTTGCGCTGTGCCGGGCCATTGTGACCGCGCACGGCGGAACCACCCAAGCCCGGCCGTCACCGCTTGGCGGGGTCTGGATAACAGCACATTTTGAACCGGAAGGAGTGGCGGCATGAGTACCGAGCGACGCGGCGTTCGTATCCTGATCGTCGAGGATGAGCCGAAACTGGCCGCGGTCATGGCGGACTATCTGCATATCGAAGGATTCGAAACGACGTCGATCAGCGACGGCGCCGAAGTGATCCCGTTCATTCGCACCACCCCACCCTCGCTGATGCTGCTCGACCTGATGCTGCCCGGGCGCAACGGCATGGATATATGCCGTGAGGTACGGCAGTTCTCGACGCTTCCGGTGATCATCCTGACGGCGCGTGTGGATGAAGCCGATCGTCTGCGCGGGCTCGAAATTGGCGCCGATGATTACGTCTGCAAGCCCTTCAGCCCACGGGAAGTCGTCGCGCGGGTGAAGGCAATCCTGCGCCGCGCCGCGCCGCCTGCAACCGCCGTCGCACCCGTGGTAACGGGCCTTGAGGTGGACCAGGAATTCCATAGCGCACGGCTCGACGGCGAGGAGCTGAAGCTCACGCCGGTCGAGCTGCGCATGCTGGCTTTGCTGATGAAATCGCCGGGCAGGATCTTCCCGCGCGACTACCTGCTCAACCAGCTTTACGACGACCACCGCGTGGTGACCGATCGCACCATCGACAGCCACATCAAGAACCTGCGCCGCAAACTGCAGGTCGTGCGTCCCGACAGCGAACCGATTGTTTCGGTGTACGGCGTGGGGTATCGGCTGGAACTTTAGCGGACGTCTTTAACGCTTTAGCCGGCGCCTCTAACGGCTGGCTTTAGTGAGTATTCAGGCGCCGGCGGGTTTGCTTTCTTCAATGAACGCGCGAATGACGTCGCTGAAGTTGCGGTCCGCCGCGAGCCCCAGCTTTTCGCCTCGCTGCGTCTCCCAAGCCCCCGGCCAGCTCCCGACAATCTTTTCGATCTTCGGGTCCGGTTGCCAGTCGATCAGCGCAGCCACTTCTTCCCCCGCCACTTCCTTCAGTGCATCGACCATTTCCGTCACGCTGACCGACAGTCCCGGCATGTTGACGACCGGCCATGTGCCGAGCTCGGCCTGTTCAAGCTCGCACCCGGCGATCAGCGACTCGATTGCCTGCTTTGGCGACAGCAGCCATAAACGCACGTCCCCACCGACCGGACATACCGCGCGCTCGCCATTCAACGGCTCGCGAATGATGCCGCTGGCAAATGACGATGCCGCCGCATTGGGCCGGCCCGGACGCACGCTGATGGTTGGGAGCCGCAGCACGCGGCCATCGACAAAACCCCGCCGCGAATAATCGCACAGCAGCAACTCCGCGATCGCCTTTTGCGTTCCGTAGGATGACTTCGGATTCAGCGCGGTATCGTCGCGGACCATCTCGGGCAGCGTGCCGCCGTACACCGCGACCGAACTCGTGAACAACACCCGCGGCGCGTGGCCGAGCGAGCGGCACACATCGAGCAGCAGGCGCGACGCGTCCAGATTGATGCGCATGCCCAGTTCGAAATCCGCTTCCGCCTGACCGCTCACGATTGCCGCCAGATGGAAGATCGCATGAGTGTCTGCGCCAATGCACCGTTCCAGCACGCTGCGATCCGCAATGTCGCCGGTCTCGGCGCGCACGCGTTTGTCGCCCAGGTCCGGTGGCCGCACCACGTCCAGCAGCATGAGTCCGGTGATCGGCTTGCCCAGCAGCGTGCCGCGTTCGAGAAGACGGCGAGCGAGCCGTTGTCCGAGAAAACCGGCGCCGCCGGTAATAAGAATGTTCATGCTGCCCTCACGCGCGTTGCAAATAAGATTTGATCCAGCCGAGCCCGTCTGATGTGGCGGCTTTCGGCCGGTATTCACAACCGATCCAGCCCTCGTAGCCGAGCGAATCGATCAGGTCGAACAGGTACGGATAATTCAGTTCGCCCAGGTCCGGCTCGTGCCGTTCCGGCACGCCCGCGATCTGGATATGACCGATGCCCGCATTCGGACGTCTCATGTCGCGCCTGAGCTTGACCGCGAGGTCGCCCTCCACGATCTGGCAGTGGTAGCAATCGAATTGCACCTTGAGGTTCGGCGCGCCGATCTCCTCGCAGATTGCCTGCGCGTCGTCCTGGCGGTTGAGGAAAAACCCGGGGATATCACGCGTATTGATAGGTTCGATAACGATCGTGATGCCCGCTGCGCGCGCGGCGTTCGCCGCCCGTTCAAGGCTCTTCAGATACACCGCGCGATGTTTTTCGCGCGACTGTTCCGGCGTGATCAGACCCGCCATCACATGCAAGGTCTTGTTGCCGAGCACGGCGGTATAGTCCAGCGCTTTATCGAGTGCACGCGCGAACTCGTCCTCGCGTCCCGGCAGCGAAGCGATCCCGCGTTCGCCCGCCGCCCAGTCGCCCGGCGGTGCGTTGAACAAGGCCTGCGTGAGGCCGTGTTCGTCAAGCCGCGCCTTGATGTCAGCTGCGGCGAAGTCATAGGGGAACAGGAACTCCACGGCCTTGAAACCATCTTTCGCGGCGGCGGCGAAACGGTCGAGGAACGCATGCTCGGTGTACATCATGGTGAGATTGGCGGCAAAACGGGGCATAACATGGACTCCTTGAATGAGTTCAGCGATTCACGAGCTTGGCAGGCACCAGCCACGTGGCAATGGCGCCGATCACCAGCATCCCGGCGAGCACGTACATACCCGTCGCCGTGCTGTGCGTCAGGTCCTTCAGGTACCCAATCATGTATGGGCTCGCAAAGCCCGCCAGATTGCCGATCGAATTGATCACCGCAATCCCGGCGGCCGCCGCGGCGCCCGACATGAAAGCCGTGGGCAGCGACCAGAATAATGGCGCACATGTCAGCACCCCGGCGGCAGCAACCGAGAGCGCAATAATCGATACCACCGTATTACCCGCGAACGATGCGGCCACCGAGAAGCCGACTGCTGCAGCAAGCGCCGGCACGATCAGGTGCCAGCGGCGCTCGCGCCGCTTGTCCGCGCTATGGCCCAGCACGTTCATCACCACGATGGCGACCAGAAACGGAATCGCGCTCAGCAAGCCGATATTGAACGCCCCGCTCACGCCCGTGGACTTGATGAAGGTTGGCATCCAGAACGTCAGGCCATACTGCCCGGTGACGAACGCGAAGTAGATCAGCGACATCCACCACATGCGGCTGTCGGCAAAAAGCGCGCGCAGCGAATGTTTGGTGCTGTCGCCGGCATGCTGGGGCTGCGCGCTGATTTCATCTTCCAGCAAGCGCTTTTCGCGTTCACTGAGCCACTTCGCGCCGCGGATGTTGTTGTCGAGATAAAGGATGGTCGCAATGCCGATCAACAGCGCCGGGACCGCTTCGATCAGGAACATCCACTGCCAGCCTTCAAAGTGCCGGCTGTCCGAGAACGTCTGCATGATCCAGCCTGACAATGGATTGCCGAAGATCCCCGCCACGGGAATAGCGGACATGAACACCGCGACAATCTTCGCTCGCCGGTGCGACGGGAACCAGTAGGTCAGGTAAAGGATCACGCCGGGGTAAAAACCGGCTTCGGCCAGCCCGAGCAGGAAACGCAGGATATAAAACTGCGTGGGGGTTTTCACAAACACGAAGAGCGCCGAGAGAATGCCCCACGTGATCATGATCCGCGCGATCCAGATGCGCGCGCCGATCTTGTGCATCAGGATATTGCTTGGCAGTTCGAACAGAAAATAGCCGAAGAAGAATACGCCTGCTCCAAGACCAAATACGGTCTCGCTGAAACCGAGATCCTGCGACATCTGCAGCTTCGCAAACCCCACATTCACACGATCCAGATAGGCCACCACGTAGCACAGCATGAGAAACGGCACGATGCGCCAGAACACCTTCGAATAGGTGCGGGTGAGTTCCTTGTTGTCGTAGGCAGATGCTGCAGGCGTGCGCGGGCCGCCAGGCACCGCTTGGTCAGGGGTCATGCTTGGTCTCCGGGAAGCAGTATCGGGTTCGTTGATTCGGCGATTCTGTTGCGTCAGTGAAGTGACGTGGCGCGTTGGGCGCTACCAGCGCACGTTGAAGGTCTTGCGCAGATCATCGATAGCCGCTTCGTCGAGCGGCTCCGGAACCGGTGCGTTGATCGAGCGCGCAAGGAGCCAAAGCCGTGCGGTTTCCTCCAGCTCTTCCAGCGCGTACGACGCATGGCTGACCGATTTTTCCCAGACCACGGGACCTAGCCGGTCCAGCAGCACGGCCCACACCTTTGACGCCAGCGCCGCGACCTGTTCCGCGACGGCAGGGTCGCCCGGGCGCCGGTAAGCGATCAGCGGCACATGCCCGACCTTCATCACGAAGTACGGCGTGATGGGCGGCAAGACGTCGTCGCGGCGCCAGATACCGGCGAGCGTCAAGGCGACCAGATGCGTGGAGTGCGTGTGGACGACACCCTGCGCCTCGCTGTTGTTCTCGTAGATCTTGCGATGCAACGCCAGCGTCTTCGACGGTTTGCCGCCGGACACGTGGTTACCCGCTGCATCGACCTTCGCAATATCGGCTGGATCGAGACGGCCGAGGCAGGCGTCGGTCGGCGTGATCAACCAGCCGTCGTCAAGCCGCGCGCTGATGTTCCCGGCGGTGCCAACGGTATAACGGCGCTCGTAAAGACTCGCGCCCGTCTCGCAGATTTCCTCGCGGATACGGTTCTCGTTCGTCGCCATGGTCACACGCCTCCGTCGAGCGCCTTCAGCGCCTTCGCGAAGAAATCCTTCGTGCCGAAATTGCCCGACTTCAATGCGAGCCCCAGCGGTTCGTCGCCAATGGATTGCGTCGCCGGCACCCCAGGATCGATCTGTGCGCCAATGCGCAGCGACTTCACGCCCAGCGCCTGCACGACCGCACCGGAGGTCTCGCCGCCCGCAACCACGAATTTCCGCACGCCCGCATCGCGAAGCCTGGCTGCAATCGACGCCAACGCCTGTTCGACCAGATGTCCGGCTTTCTCAACGCCCAGTTCCTTCTGCACGGCCTTGACTTCGTCGGGCGTCGACGTGGCGTAGATCAGCACGGTTTCATCGGCATGCTTCGCCGCAAATTCAATCGCCTGTTCGACCACGGGCTCGCCACGCGACAGCGCAAGCGGATCGATTCGAAGGCTCGGCTTCGTTGCGCGCCACTCGGCGACCTGCTCGTTGGTCGCCTTCGACGCACTGCCCGCCAGCACGACGGATCGACCTTCGATCCTGGGCAGCTCCGATGCATGGCTCGTTTCGGTCAACAAGTTTGCCGCGCGGAAATTCTCCGGCAAGCCAAGCGCAATGCCCGAGCCACCCGTAATCAGCTTCAGATCCGCGCACGCTTCGCCCAGCACGTAGAGATCGGCATCTGAAACTGCGTCGGCGATGGCCATCCGTACGCCGTCGTTACGCAACGAAGCGATCCTGTCGCGCACGGCCTGCGGCCCCTTTGCAATCACGTCATAAGCGATCAACCCGACCTTCGATTTCGTCTGGCGTTGCAGCACGCGCACGAGGTTCGGATCGGTCATGGGCGTGAGCGGATGGTTCTGCATGCCCGACTCGCTCAGCAGAACGTCACCCACGAAAAGGTTGCCGCGAAAGATCGTGCGGCCGTTCTCCGGGAACGCGGGACACGCGAGCGTGAAGTCCTCGCCCAGCGCGTCGAGCAGTGCATCGGCGACCGGGCCGATGTTGCCTTTATCGGTGGAATCGAAGGTCGAGCAGTACTTGAACACGAACTGCCGGCAACCCTGCGCACGCAGCCATTCGAGCGCCGCCAGCGATTGTTTAACCGCTTCCTCCGCAGGGATGGTGCGCGATTTCAGTGCGACGATCAGCGCGTCCGCTTCAATCCTTGTATCCGATGCCGGCACACCAATGGTCTGCACAGCGCGCATGCCGCCGCGCACGAGCATGTTGGCTAGATCGGTCGCACCGGTGAAGTCGTCGGCAATGCAGCCAAGCAGGGCTTTGGTCATCATTGGGCTCCCTTCGGCACGTCGATGCCCGGGAAAATCTTGATCACCGCCGAGTCGTCTTCGCCGCCGTGGCCGGCCGTCGACGCCATCATGAACATCTGGTGGGCCGCAGCCGACAAGGGCAGCGGAAACTTCGACGAACGCGCCGTATCGAGTACGAGGCCCAGATCCTTCACGAAGATATCGACGGCCGACAGCGGCGTGTAGTCTCCCGCAAGAATGTGCGGCACGCGGTTCTCGAACATCCACGAGTTGCCGGCGCTATGCGTAATGACGTCGTAGAGCGCGTCCGGGTCCACGCCTTCGCGAAGCCCAAGCGCCATGGCCTCGGCCGCCGCGGCTATATGCACGCCCGCCAGAAGCTGGTTGATGATCTTCACTTTCGAGCCGGCGCCATGCTCATCGCCCAGCCGGTAAACCTTGCCCGCAATCGCTTCAAGCACATCCTCGCAAGCTTCATAGGCGGACGCGGGGCCTGAGGTCATCATCGTCATTTCGCCGGATGCGGCGCGTGCCGCGCCACCAGACAGCGGTGCATCGAGCATAAGCAGGCCGGCTGCTTCCACGCGCTTGCCAAGTTCGATGGCAAAGGCCGGGGACACCGTCGCACAGGCGAGGACCACACCTCCGGGTTTCATCGCGGAGACGGCGCCGGGTTGAGTCTCTGAGCCAAAGAGCACGGTCTCCGTTTGCACCGCATTGACAACGACGGTCACCACCACCTCGCACTGGCCGCCCAGCTCGGCAGGCGTGGCGCAGGCAATGCCGCCCTCGCCCGCGAACGCGTCGAGCACTTGAGTGCGCACGTCGCAAGCATGAACCTTGAAGCCCGCACGCAACAACGAACGCGCGACGCCCAGGCCCATTGCGCCCAAGCCGATCACTCCCACATTTCTGGACATTTAGTTATCCTTTGAATCAACTGGTCAGCAAATGCCGGCTTCCGCGAGGCGGCGAGCGGCGTTGTAAAGGTGGGTCTGTGCGGCATTGCGCGCAGCCATGGGGTCGCCCGCGCGAATGGCGGCCGCGATCCGTGCGTGTTCTTCGCGGACTTGCCGCGAAAAGTCTTCTCGCAGCGCTTCGTTGCGGCGCGTAACGAGCGTGCCGGCTTCAAGATACTGGTTCAGGAATGCCAGCGTGGTCAGGAAATACGGGTTGCCGGTGGCGCTGGCAATCGCCCGGTGAAACTCCACGTCCTCAGTTACGCCGTCCTCGCCTTGCGCAACAGCAACATCGATCTGCGCCAGCTTTGCTTCGATCACATCCATCTGCGCGTCGGTCCGGCGCATGGCGGCTTCCGATGCCACTTCAGCCTCGATCGCCCGGCGCAGCGCCAGGATCTGCACGACCGCGCCCGGTTCGACCGCTTGCGCGTAATCGATCCGCAGCGGCCTGATCCCCGCCCGCTCGACGATAAACACGCCGCTGCCCTGGCGCGGCTCGACCATGCCTTCGTTCTTCAGCCGCGAGATCGCTTCGCGGATGACCGTGCGGCTGACCCCGAACTCCTGCGCCAGCACGGCTTCGGTCGGCAACTTGCCGCTCGTGACGAAGCTGCCCTTTTCGATTTGCAACTGAAGCTGCTGCGCGACCGTGTCGCTCAAGGCTTGCGCAGGAATCTTCTCGAACATGCAGCCTCTGATTTGTTGGGTGATGTGGTCATCATACAAATTTGCCAACTTATTGAGATACTAGAGATAACCCTGAGAGCAGCCCGCAGTCATGGGCCAATATCTCTTGCCGCGCAATCTGATCGTAATTTTTCTCACATAGACGTGAGAATTGTTCGTTTGGCGTGTTCCGGCCCCACGCCTACGATGACAGCCATACAGCGAACCATCACGCGTTCTCTTTTGTCGTTTCACGCCGGACTGAACCATCTCGCGCACCACATCGTTACGATTGGCTCCGCGTCGCGACCCCACTGCGCTCGACGCCCTCAAATGAATCCTATAAACATCGTCCAGTTGCTCATCCTCGCCGCTCTCTGGGGAGGCTCGTTCCTTTTTATCCGCGTCGGCGTCACCGACTTTGGCGTCGCGCCGTTAATGGCGTTGCGCGTGGGTATCGGCGCGTTGTTCCTGCTGGCCGTCCTGCTCATGCGCGGGTCCGCGCGCAGTTCCTTGCAGGTCATGCGCACCCACGCATGGCCGCTGTTTGTTGTCGGCATCCTGAACTCGGCCGCGCCGTTTTGTCTCTTCGCCTTCGCGGAACTCACGCTGTCGGCGGGCGTGACATCGGTGATCAATGCCACCACGCCGCTATGGGGAGCAATCGTCGCATTCCTGTGGCTGAAGGATCGCCTGAGCGGGCTGCGCATTGCGGGGCTCGTGATTGGTTTTGTCGGCGTGGTCGCGCTGGTCTGGAATCAGATGGACGGGGGCGCCAGCACAGGAGCGAGCGTGACGCCGGCGGCCACCGCCCTTGCCGCGGCCGCCGCGCTGGGCGCTACGCTGCTGTATGGGATCGCCGCGAGCTTCACGAAGCGCAATCTCACCGGTGTCGATTCGCTTGTCGTCGCCACCGGCACCATGACCGCCGCCACTGTCGTGCTGCTGCCGTTCGCGGTGTTCTGGTGGCCGGCTACACCCATCTCGGCGCAGTCGTGGGAAGCGGTGATCGCGCTTGGCGTTGCGTGTACCGGCATCGCGTATATGCTGTTCTTCCGGCTGATCGCAGCGACCGGCCCGGCACGCACGATCAGCGTCACGTTTGTCATCCCGATCTTCGGCATCCTGTGGGGTGCGCTGTTTCTCTCCGAGCACGTGTCGCCCGGAATGATCAAGGCGTGCGTGACTATTCTCATCGGTACGGCGCTTGCGACAGGTGTGATCAAGTGGCTTCCCGGCATGGGTGCGCGACGCCGTGCTTCGGTGAAGTAGAACAGGCGGGCGTACTTTTTCTGCTGTCGCGACCGGACCGCCCGGTCGCTGGTCACGCCCGCTGCTCACGCGTCCACGATCACCTCGAAGCCACCGTAGATCATCCGTTTACCGTCGAAAGGCATCGGGCTCGTGTCGGGTTGCACCCTGGGATCGGCCATGACCGCTTTCATTCCTTCATCCCTCACCTGACGCGACGGCCAGGTGACCCATGAGAACACCACCGTCTCGTCGTCCGCACGCTTGACCGCCATTGGAAACGACGTCAGCTTTCCTTCCGGCACATCATCCCCCCAACATTCGACCACATTCAATGCCCCGTTTTCCTTGAAGACGACCGCGGCCGCCTCAGCAAATTTCCTGTACGTTTCGCGATTGGCGGTCTGCACCGCGACGACAAATCCATCTACATAAGTCATGAACGCTCTCCATGTCGATATCGATAAATAGGGGCGCAAAGCGACGTTGCTCAGGTCAGGCTGCGTTGCATTGCCGGATCACCGCATTGGCATCACCGCCCTATCCATACGACGCACAGCGCGCCCGGGAATCGACAACACGCATCGATTATTTTTTGAACCATCGTCGACCCGTGTGCGGCCTGGACGCCGGCGGCGTATGCTTTTTCGAACTCGAACGCCGTTTGCCCGGGAGCCAAGTCATGCCATCTGTCACTCGTTTCGGCGACCACGTCCGGCTCGAATTGCATCCGATGGATTCGCGCGTTGCCACGGTCGTGCTCGACCGGCCGGAGCGCCGCAATGCGGTCGACCGGCAGGTCGCCGATGCCCTGCGCGCGGCCTTTGAAACCTTCGACGCCGACAACTCCCTGGCGGTCGCTGTGCTGTGGGGAGCGGGCGGCACGTTCTGCGCAGGCGCGGACCTTACTGCGCTGAATGACGACACGCGGCGCAACGAGATTCATGCCAACGGCACCGGTCCCGGGCCGATGGGACCCACGCGAATGATGCTCGGCAAAACTGTCATTGCCGCAATCGCAGGGCACGCTGTGGCGGGCGGCCTGGAACTAGCGGCGTGGTGCGATTTGCGGGTTGTCGAAGAGGATGCTGTGCTGGGCGTTTTCTGCCGGCGTTTCGGCGTACCGCTGATCGATGGCGGAACGCTGCGGCTGCCTCGGCTTATCGGCATGTCGCGTGCGCTGGACCTGATTCTTACCGGACGGCCTGTCGATGCCAGCGAGGCGCTCGCGATGGGTCTCGCGAATCGCGTGGTGGAGCGCGGCGGCTCGCGCGCAGCCGCTGAAACGCTTGCCTGTGAGTTGGCCGCACTGCCGCAAGCGGCAATGCGCGCCGACCGGCGCTCGGTCTATGACAACGCGTTCGGCGATGATCTGTCCGGCGCACTGCGCCGCGAAGGCGCGGGTGGTTATGCGGCGGTGTTTGCAGAAGGACTTGCGGGTGCGGGCCGCTTTACCGCCGGTACGGGCCGGCATGGCGCATCGGAATGAGCGTGTTGCTGCAGGTTTAACGAGCGGATATTTCCTGCAAAGACTCGGCTCTAAAAAACTCAAAGGGTAATTTTCTTCAATACAGGGACTCGTGCTGCCTATACCTTCGGTCTTCAGGACCTCCCTAAAGAGGGAAGCGGCTTAGTAGACGAGAGGTAGTAGATGAGCATTTTCCTTTCCATGGCGGCCTTCGCGCTCGCTGCATCCATTTCACCCGGACCTGTCAATATTGTCGCGCTAAGCGCCGGCGCACAGTACGGACTTGCGGCAAGCATGCGGCACGTTACCGGGGCGACGTTTGGCTTCGCGTTGTTGCTGTTGTTCATCGGTTTGGGCTTGCATGAACTGCTAAGCCACTGGCCGCATCTAACCAGGATCATTCAATGGGCAGGAGTGGCGTTTTTGTTTTTCATGGCCTATAAGCTCGTCGTTGATGACGGGCAGCTCGGCGCGGACACGGCATCGAAAGGCCCGTCGCTTGTCTCCGGCGCTGCAATGCAGTGGCTCAATCCGAAAGCATGGCTCGCGTCCCTCGCAGGTATGGGGGCCTACGCGGCCGACGGCGACCGCGTGCTGGTCTGGAAATTCACGGCGGTGTACTGCTTGATTTGCTACGGATCGATTGCATGCTGGGCGTATTCGGGATCATTCCTGCGCCAATACTTGCGCGACCCGGAGCGTGTGAGGTTATTCAATCGGCTGATGGCACTGTTGCTTGCAGCTAGCGCTATCTACCTGCTTGAAGCATAGACCGCTACCCGGTCATCGCCTGAGCTCACCCGCGATATTGCCCTGGGGTAGCGGCCACGAACTGCCTGAAGGCGCGTTGCAGATGCGCCTGATCGGAGAATCCCGCGTCGAGCGCAACGTCGGCAATCGCACGTCCGCGCCTCAATTGCTCCCGGCTATATTCAATGCGGCGGTTGATCAGGTAAGCGTGAGGCGTCATGCCGTAGTGACTCTGGAACGAGCGGATCAGATATGACGCGGAGAGTTCAGCCGCGGAACAAATGTCGTCCAGCTTGAGCGAGCGCGTGCAGTTCTCCCTGATATATTGCGCCGCGCGCAGGAGCTTGTAGTGAGCGTCCCGGGTCGTGGCAAGCGCCGGCGTTAATGTGCGCTGCACATCGGTAAAAAACGTAAGTGCTGCGCCGTGCTTTTGCAGAGGATCAGCCTGCTCGTTCGTGAGCAGGTCATAGAGGCGATTCAATCCCGCGTACAGCTCGGGCCGAGTGGTCACGGTAGCTGAAAACGCGCGGAAATCGAGACCCTGGCTTGCGCCTAGCTCATGCTGCAGGTTGATCAGCCAGGGAACGTCCACATACAGCATGTGGTACGACCATGGCTGATTGTCGATCGGATTACAGGCGTGGACATCTTCCGGGTTGATGACTACAACCGCACCGGCATCTACCCGCTCCTGCACCTTCCCGTTGAGATAAGTACAGTGGCCGCCAGTAATGGCACCGATCGAAAACGTCTCATGCGCGTGTTTGGCGTAGCAAACCTGACGGCCATCCTGAATGGAACGAGCCTCGAGAAACGGCAGCGTTTCGTCACGCCAGAACCTGGGCGTGGTTGCCTCCTTCCCCACAACGCTCGCGTTTTTTGCCATGCCCGGCTCTTTGATCAATTCTCGTATCGCGCACTTTAGCGCATTCTCCAAAGTACCCGCTATCCGGATAGCACGCTCGTGCCGAGTCCCAGGAAACTGCCGGCCCGACGATCAAGAACCGTTAGAAACTGCAAATTCGCTAGCCGATTAAGCGACGCGCAATCTCGCTCACGCACATGCCGCGTTAAAGTAACGTTTTAGAGCGAAAATAGGCAGGGGGCCTCCGATTCATCCAGATGGGACGTTCCGGATACACCCAGCTATCGCCAATTGCTGCAGAGCAGTAAGAAAGTACCGTGACTCGCGTAATGCTTTTCCAAGCCTTTGATGACCGACTTGAACGTAGATAGCCAAAACACCGCCAGTGATTGCCCGGTATGCGGCAACCCGCTGGCATCGTCTGACGCGGCATGTCCGCGATGCAGGGCGAACCCTGCTGCCGTGAGCGCAGCCGAGACGCCCTCGCCCGAAGCAACACCCAAGGAAATGTTCCCCGACCGGTTCTATGAAAAGCCGGCTCCGGCAGATTCGCCCTATCCGAGCATGACTGAACCGGAAACCTCGACCTCCGTGTCGAAAAACCAGTCGGGCCGGTACTTCAAACTTGCCGGTGCCGCCCTGATCGCCTTGATTGCACTGGTTACGGGTGCGTCGTACGTTTATAACGGCATGGAGCATGTCAACCAGCAAGCGAAGCCCACAACCGCACCGCTTGCGAATAACAGCCTTCCTGAAGCTGCGCAGCCGGGCAATGTGCCAGCCGGTACGAAGAACGCGTCCATCGATGTAATGGGAACCATCGACGCCATGCGTTCAGCCATGGTGCGGGGTGAGCTGAACACCGCCCGGCAGCAACTGGCCATGCTTCCGCCGGGAGAAGAACAACGCGCTGATGTCCGGCGCATCACCGACGAACTGGTCCAGCGAGAACACGCCAGGGATTCGGCCCTGGGCCTTGCACGAGCCTGCGAGAAAGCGGGCGACGTGCCGTGTGTTTTGCGATCGGCAGGCGATGCACTAGCAAGTGACGTATCCGACTCCGAAGCACGAGGGATGCTTCTACGCGCCGTCGCTCAGACGGGCGCAGCCCAGGTCACCGCCGTGAAGGTCAACCAACGAGACGATCCTTCAATCGTGACGCATCGGCCCGCGCCCGAGAAACGCAGGATCCGGCGCGCACCGCAAATATTCGCGAACGAGACCGATATCTACGGGAAACATTGAGTCACAAGCCGGTCAAGCCCTGGCAGCTGCCGTGATGCACGGCTGTAGTAAACACTGGCTTCACGACTGCGGCTCGATAAACGCACGATCCATCGAGGGCAACTCGGTCATTCGTAAAAAGCGGCGAGCGGCCACCATTGCCCGGCGTACTGATGCACCGGCACCGTCCCGATCAACGGCGTCAAACCGCCCGCCAACGCCGCGCATAACTGATAAGAAAGAGAGATCGCCGAGTAGCGCACGCGCATGTAGTCGATAAACAAAGCCGGCCCAGGTTCCGTCGGGTCACTGCGTGTTGGGGGACGTGCACGGTTCAATCGTCCTTTGATGGCGTTTATTGAATAAAAAGGATACCGAAATGAATATCAATCATTGAGAAATATGCAGGCACCGGCTCGCACGGGTGATCCTGGCACAACTCTCGAAGGCTTTGGAAAGCTTGCAACAGACCACGCCCATCACCGTGCTGCCGGGCGAGCAAAATGTCACCTTTGCGTTGCCGCACGCCGACCGCGTCTACGTACCCGAGCACGCCAGCCTGATCTGGGAAGGCAATCCGGCGCGCTTTGCCAAGGAGATGGGCCGGGGTTACCTCGGGACCGAAGCCGCTAACGGCTCAAGTGTGCATCCGGCGTGCGAATAGCCACGCATGCGTCCGGGCGCTCGCGGATCACACCAACGGTCACCGTTCAAGCGTTCAATTCGAGAACGTTTGCCAGCCGACACGGTCGACATGCAAGCCGGCGCTTCACCGCGATTTCTTCAGGTTGAAACGTCATTTGACCGCTCGATAGAGTAGGATGCCAGACACGCAAAGCGCGCTCAATATCGGCGCGCTGCGGCGCCTGAAGGCCGCTTTCTCCAATTGCTCCTCTGCCTTCCCGCATGACCGCCCTTTCCATATCGTCAAATCGCCACCGTGTTTCATGCATCATTTGTGCATTCAACGAAGCCCCGAGGATTGGTGCGGTGCTGGCCATTGCGACCGCGCATCCGCTACTGGCCGAGGTGGTCGTGGTCGACGATGGCTCGACCGACGGCACCGCTGACATCGTCAGGCGCTTCCCCTCTGTCAGGCTGATTACGTGTCCGGTGAACCGCGGTAAAAGCGCCGCGATGGCCGAGGGTATCGCCGCTGCACAGAACGAGTTGCTCATGTTGCTCGATGCGGACCTCAAGGGACTCGCAAGCGAACACATTACCGCGCTCGCCGCCCCCGTCCTGAGCGGCGCCGCGGACGTCAGCCTGAGCCTGCGACAGAACAGCCTGCTGCTGTTTCGCGCGATCGGCCTGGATTTCGTGTCAGGCGAGCGTGTGGTCAGGAAGGAATTGCTGAGCGAGGCACTCAAGGAAATTCACCGCTTGCCGCGCTTTGGCATCGAGGTGTTCATGAATCGCCTGATTATCGAACGACGGCTCTCTATTGCCGTCACCCACTGGCCGAAGGTGACGCAAGCGCGCAAGACCGAAAAGCTCGGCTACTGGGCTGGCATCCGCGCGGAATGGCGCATGATTGCCGACTTGCTGAAAGTCTCTTATCCACTCGCGCTCCTGTCACAGACATGTCATCTCTTTTCGCTAAGAGTCGATCATGACGGTCATGCACCGTTTTTTGTGCGCATCAAGAGCCCGCGCGACAACGCGGTTTGAGCTGCCTCTGCAGCGTCACTCTGCAGCGTCAGTCAGGAGCCGGTGTAGGCGTGGCCGCACGGCGGCGCCACGCAAGCGCAACGAAGCCGACAGCGCCCAGCATCAGCGGGCAATAGAGTGTTGCGAAGCGCCACAGGACCAGGGCTGTCGCCATGGCCGCCCGCGGAACCCACGCTGCGAACGCGGCCGCCAGCGCCAGATCGCCGCCGCCCCCGCCTGCGGGCACACCGGTCCAGAGCGCCGCATGCAACACCACCGCCTGCACTGCCAGGACAAATCCGAGCGGCAAATGGTAACCCAGCTCCAGCAGGACAAACCACAGCGCGCTATAGCGAAGCAGCCATTGCAGCGTAGTCAGCAGCAACAATCCGGCGAACCGGTCGCGCGGCCCTGTTATCAGGAGCTGCCATTGCTGGCGCACGCTCTGACGAAACCGGTCCCACCTCGAACGTCTGGCCCTGAGCCACGGGACAAGATGGCCAGCCGCGTCAAGCGCCCGGGCGACATAACGCCGGCACATCCAAAGAACGCCGACCAGGATCGCGACAACCGCCAATGTCATGGCGACCGTGGACAAGCGAACCGTTGGGAGCAGATGCGCCAGCGGGCCAACGGAGAACAGAAGCGCGATCGGCACCGCGACCGCGAAGAATGTCAGGTCGAGTGCCTGATCCGCGCCGACCACGGTGGTGGCGATTGCCCACGACGCTCCGGCGCGCTGCAGCAAAGCGATATTGACCCCATAACCGGCGGCTCCCAGCGGCGACGCAAGGAACGCGAAATCAGTCACGAGCGTAATCGCAAACGTGCGCATGAAAGAAACGCGCAAGCCAAGCGTGGTTTGCATCAATTGCAGCTTGCCGGCCTTCGCCAGCGCGCTGACAGCGGCGCTTGCAGCCAGCACCAGGAATACTTCTGCGGGGACGGTGCGAAGGCCGGCCAACAGGTCGCGGGAACCCAATATAAAAGGCACCCCCATCGAGAGGCCAACCCCAAGCAAAGCAAGCAGGGTCGCGACGTTACGTGCATGCGTGCGGGTCACGAGCACCGCCTGAGCAATCGCTGCTGAGCACCGGGATTCGACACTGACGAGTCATGTCGTGCCGACAGCGCGATCGGGTCGTCCATTGTGATTTGAAAGCTGGGAGGCCGAAAAATAGGCATGCGGTCAGATGGTCCTTATTGCGGCTGTGCGTGCGCGACTCAAGACAGCCTCAGGCCCGATATAAACCGGGACACCCGGTTGCGGTCGCACCCTCATTCTCCGGCAAAATGATGTCAAACACGCTGCGATGCACCGCGACAAACGAAGCGCCGCCTATCAACAAGCCGATGCGCTCCCTGCATTGCTCTTACGACCATGTGATGGGCGCTGAATTCCGTCGCGATCTATCTTCCTTGCGCGACCACCCGGCTCAACGCGCACGAGCGTTCGCGACCCCATGCTTACGTCGGCGTAAAAGCACTCGCGTCACATAATGGTCGCCAGACAAGGGTAGCTTCATAAGGCTCCCTGCTCGAACGCTTTCATGTTCTCCAGCAGTGCTGGACTTCCATATATCCACCTTCAGCACGCTCATATGTTGCATGTGGCGAATGGGGACAAAATGCCGCTTGTCCAAGTGCAGGCATCTGGTTTTAATTATGTGCCGCGCACAGAAAAATAATAATTTTGTTCGACAAATAGCGGCGCTACAGTTATTGAGGCTCGGCAATCAATGAAAGGAGATGCGATGGTCTTTTATCATCATGGCGCGGCTATTCAACCGTCGGTAACCAGGCTGGGCAACACGTTCCTGGCACGCGTTTCCATCCTCGAGGAGGATGGCGAAGCAACCTCTCTCGGCAATCTTGGACAGTTCGCTAATCGTGACTGCGCGTTCGAGTTTGCAGTGCGCAGCGCCACTGCGTTCATCGACGGCGAACCCCTGCCGCGGTCCCCGTTTGAACAGCCACACGCGAAGTGAGTGGACAAGCAGGCTTGGCGCCGGCGAAGCCCGGCGGCATGCCAGAAGTACTGGAATGATGGAGACCTTGCCGGGGCGCGACCAAGGGTTCGTTGGTTTCACCCCGGCAAGATTGGCCGGAAGGCGGCCAGTGTGGACTTAGGATAATCGCTGCCCGCTCCGGAAGTCTTGCGCCAACTTCCGTCTCGTCAAATCAGGCAGGCCTGCCAGGTTATTGCATCGACAGGGAGCCTGCGTCGCCTTTCATCCTCAACACGGCTGCTTGCGCGGGAGGCGCCAGGTTTTGCTCGGCAAGGCTTGCCTTGAGCACGGTGACCTGGTTTGCGGTTCCCTGATCGAAGTCCGCATCGAGCTCGCTGATGCGCCGGTTGTACCAGTTGACCACGCAGGTCTTGTCCTTGCAATTATGCTGACGCCACTGCCACTGCTTGATATGGTCGTCCTCAAAAGCCGCTGTGTCGGGCGTAACGTCTTTTGCGCGCTTGTAGGAGATCGCCAGCTTATCGTCGAGAGACGACAGTTCGGGATCGTTGCAGACGAGTTTTTCCGAGCTGGAGACCTTCTTGCCGCAATGGAAACTCGCGGCCTGCGCCGTGCCGGAAAAACCGCCGCCCAGCATCAGTAACGCCAGCGTCGTAGTGCCGGCAGCGCGCCTTACGTTGAACAGTTTCGATTTCAATTTGCCTGACCTTGCCATACCTGCCCCCTTTGATCCATCGTTGAAGTTGCGTTGTTCGTCAACCCGATGATCCCGGTTTTCGGACAAGTGAACCCTTCGAACAGGAGGCGACCTTCTCAAGACCTTACTGAATATTTCACGCGTGTATTTGAGTGCGCAGAATGACCGGGCAGTTGGGCGCGCCGCCGAACCTTTCTGATACGCGGTATTGAATGGGTGCGAGAGAGGAGGACCGCGCCGCCGCCTCACGCCAAAACATCAACCGACTCGCGCGTAATACAGGTTCTGCGGATGCTTCGCCTCGGCGAAGAAGAACCACCGTTCTGCAACGAGGCCTGCGTACTGCACAACACACGCCGCGGCCAGCAGCACGACCGAGATACCTATCGAATGAACGCCTGCGCCCAGGGCCAGCAGGACCACGGGCGCCACGAAAGCCGTCACGAGAAATCCCCATTTGATCCCGCGCAGCGTACCCGCCGATTTGCCGTGAAAGAACTCGCGCAGATTGAATGCGCCCGCCGTGAAACCGCGCGATACCTGCACGACCTTCGCGTTCTTGATACCGGTGGCACTCTGCACGGTGGACTTCGGCCGCAGTCGTGCGTTACGTACGAGCGATGCCGACCGGCTCGCGCAACCGGCAAGCGTCAACGCACACGCCCAAGCGGCAAGCTCCGCAGTCATTGCAGGCGCGAACCACGCGCTCAATGCGGTGACCAGCGTGAACCCGGATGCACAGCCGAGCAGGACGAAGTTGGCCAGCGTCAAGGGCGTGGCCCACTCCTGGAGAAAGCGCAGGCATGCATAGATCATGGCCGAGCAAACGAAGAGCGCGGCGCTCGCGAGCACGCCGAGCGTCCCCAATGCGAGTGACCATGGCAAACCGAACCAGTGCGCGACACCGTAAAAAAACGCACACGCAAGAAACGCCGGCAGACACAGGCATTCACGCGATAACCACGAGGTTCGCCACATGGCGACTGCTCGCCATGCGCGTTCGGGATGCCCGAGATGGAAGAACGAAGCGATAAGACCGAGCCCGCCAAGCATCACCGACAGCGCTGCACCCGTGACGTAGAACGCGCTCGGCGGCATTGCAACAAGGCCGAAATACGCAGCCGCCTCCACGCCGACAAGCGCGATCAGCAGGCCCTGCGCCGCACCGCTTAGCGTGGTGAGAAAGACAACCGAGAAAGCGGGGTTCATTTTGGGGTCCTTTAGATTCGCGTTGCGACCGACGCAAGATGCAATTGCCCACGCTCGAGTTGCGCGTCCAGCGTCTGCGGAGTGGACTCGGCTGAAGCCGTCTTGCACGAGCACGTGCCTTCCCCGCAACCCGAAGCCGACGTCGTCTTGCGCGGCAAATAATGATTCGCGGGCTTCGTGTCCCATTCGGGCATCAACTGATAACCACCGCGCTCCTTGATCGCCTTCGAGACCACGGACTCGGGGTCGTGAATGTCCCCGAACAATCGTGCGGAAGTCGGGCACGCGAGCACGCATGCCGGTTGCCGATCCCGGTCGGAGAGGTTTTCATCGTGAATACGATCCACGCACAAGGTGCACTTCGTCATCTCCTTGCGCTCTTCGTCCAGCTCGCGTGCGCCGTACGGGCACGCCCACGCGCAGTACTTGCAGCCGATACATTTATCGAAGTCCACCAGCACGAGCCCGTCTTCCTTGCGCTTATAGCTCGCACCGGTCGGACACACCGGCACGCACGGCGGGTCCTCGCAGTGCAGGCACGACTTGGGGAAATGAATGGTCTCCGCGTTCGGATAACTGCCGGCTTCGAAACTCTGGACCCGATTGAAGAACGTGCCTGACGGATCGGCGTCGTAGGGATTCAGGTCGGCAAGACTGCCCGACTCACCCGATGTATTCCACTCCTTGCAACTCGTCACGCAGGCATGGCATCCCACGCATACGTTCAGGTCGATCACCAGCGCCATCTGAGTCATTGCAAACCCCCTCGCTTCCTTGTAGTCGCATCCTGTAGTCGCTACTTGCGCCCTACCGCACCGCGCAGTCGTGCCGCAAACTCGCCTTGCCCTGCGAAGTAGGTCTGCACGATCCGCGATATCACCCCGTTCGAGCCCGGCAGAGAACGCATGACGTCGAACTGCGGCAGCGTGTGCTGCGCGTCGGCCTCCGCCGGATAGATCCGCACGCGCACGTCGTACCATGCAGCCTGCCCTGTCACCGGGTCCGAGTTCGAGAGACGCCCGGGCGCTTCGTCCGTGCCGGGCAGTTCATCGGTGATCAGGTGATTGAGCAGGAAGCCACGTTGCGATTCGTTCGCTTTGGCGCCGAGGTTCCATGCACCCGACGCCTTGCCGATTGCATTCCACGTCCATACCGTTCCCGGCTCCACCGTTTCGCTGAAACGCGCCATGCAGCGCACGCGTCCCCACTGCGACTCAACGTAGATCCAGCCGCCGTCCGCAATGCCGTTTTCGGCTGCCATCAACGGATTCATGTAGAGATAATTCTCGCCATGGATCTGCCGCAGCCACGCATTCTGCGAGTCCCATGAGTGATACATCGCCATTGGGCGCTGCGTGACGGCCGCGAGCGGGAAACGCTCGAGATCGGTCGAACTGCTTTCAAGCGGCGCGTACCAGAACGGCAGCGGATCGAAGTATTTTTCGACACGCTCGCGCAAGTGATCGGGAGGCTGCCGGCCTTTCGTTCGCCCTTGTGCCGCGAGACGAAATTTCTGCATGACATCGGAGTAAAGCTGGATGACGATGGGTTCCCTGAACTTGCGGAAGCCGTTTTTCACCGCCCAGTCGAGATACGGGCCATTGCAGTTGCGCATGTACTGCAAGTCTTCCGGCAACACGTGATGGAACACGCAGTTGTTCTTCGCGTACTGCTCCCACTGCTTCGGGTTCGGCTCGCCCACCAGCGCCTTGTCCCCCTCCTTGCCGCGCCATCCGATCAGGAAACCTACGCCCGAATCAGGCGTCGTCGTGAAATTGACCACGAAGTCGGGATAGTCACGAAAGCGCCGCGTGCCTTCAACCGTGGTGAATGCCGGAAACTTCAGCCGTGATGCAAGCTCGATCAGCACTTCCTGGAACGGCTTGCACTCGCCCGTGGGCGGCACGACGGGCACGCGCACGGAATCGACCGGACCGTCGAACTCGGAGATCGGGCGATCGAGCATCGACATGGCGTCGTGGCGCTCAAGGTAAGTCGTGTCCGGCAGGATCAGGTCGGCGAACGCGGTCATCTCCGACTGGAACGCGTCACACACCACGATGAACGGAATCTTGTAGTCCCCGTTTGCGTGTTTGTCGACGAGCATCTCGCGCACCTTCGTCGTATTCATCGACGAGTTCCAGGCCATGTTGGCCATGAAGATCATCAGCGTGTCGATGGGGTACGGATCGCCTCGCCACGCGTTGGTGATCACGCTATGCATCACGCCGTGCACAGCCAGCGGATACTCCCACGAGAACGCTTTATCGATGCGAACCGGGCCGCCGGTTTCATCGATGAACAGGTCCTCCGGCGCAGCGGGCCAGCCCAGCGGTCCGGTTGCGAGCGGTGTGTTCGGCTTGACGGCGCTGGGACTATTCGGCGGTTTCGCCGATGGCGGCACGGCGCGCGGAAACGGCGATTTATGCCGAAAGCCACCGGGCCTGTCGATCGTGCCAAGCAGTGACATCAGCACCGCGAGCGCACGGATCGACTGGAAGCCGTTGGAGTGCGCTGCAAGCCCGCGCATGGCGTGAAAAGCGACCGGGTTGCCGGTGACGGTTTCGTGCGTCTGCCCCCAAGCGTCGGTCCAGCGGATGGGCAGCGTGATCTGGTGATCGCGGCTCGTCTGGATCATCTCCTGCGCGAGACGGCGAATGGTAGCTGCGGGAATGCCGGTGATGTCAGCCGCCCACTCGGGCGTACAATCCGCCACGCGCTCGCGCAGCAGCGTGAACGATGGCGCAACGGGCGTGCCGTCCTCGAGCGTATAACGGCCATCGAGTGCGGGTGTCACGCCGGGCGAATGATGGGGCACGGCGCGCGCCGCTTCGACATCCCACCATGCGTGATTTTGCGGAAATAGCGGATTGCCCGCGGGTACATTCGGGTCGCTCACGAACAGGCCGAAGTTCTCGCTCTCTTCGTTGAGGTCGACAAGGTCGGCCGCGTTCGTATAGCGGCGCACGAACTCGTGATCCCACGCGTCGGCTGCGATCAGCTCGTGAAGGAACGCCATGAACAGCGCGCCGTCGGTGCCTGGCTTGATCGGCACCCATTCGTCGGCAATGGCGGCATAACCGGTGCGTATGGGATTGATTGCGATAAAGCGCCCGCCCCCGCGCTTGAACTTCGAGAGGGCGATCTTCAGCGGATTCGAATGATGATCTTCCGCCGTGCCGATCATGAAAAACAACTTGGCGCTGTCGAGATCGGGACCGCCGAATTCCCAGAACGAGCCGCCGATCGTATAGATCATGCCGGCCGCCATGTTCGCCGAACAAAATCCGCCATGCGCCGCATAGTTAGGTGTACCGAACTGTTTGGCAAAGAGACCTGTCAGCGCCTGCATCTGGTCGCGGCCGGTAAAGAGCGCGAACTTCTTGGGATCCGTGGCACGAATGCCGGCAAGGCGCTTTTCCAGCGTATCGAACGCGACTTCCCACGACACCGGTTCAAATTGCGCACTGCCACGCTCGGCGTCCGCCCGGCGCATCAACGGCTGCGTCAGGCGGGCGGGAGAATACTGCTTCATGATCCCGGACGCGCCCTTCGCGCAGATCACGCCCTGGTTAAGTGGATGCTCCGGGTTGCCATCGATGTAACGCACTTCGCCTTCGCGCAAATGCACGCGAATACCGCAGCGGCAAGCGCACATGTAGCACGTGGTCGTCTTGATCTCGAGCCGCTCGTCCTGCGTGCGGGCGTGATGTTCCATGCTGGGTCTCCCTCGCGGCTTCCGGTATGTCCAGGCGGTACCGATCCGATCCTGATCATCCTAATCGCCGCCGGTGCTCAAGGGAAATCACGATTTGCGAGAGGAACTATCCGCTACGCTGATAGTTTCAATTTCCCTTCAATTGTGCGATCAATGCATCGGGAAAGGTAACTTCGTCGGGGAGTCTTCCTCGTGCCGATTGCCCACTAGGTGCTGCGCGAGGCGCGGGACGCAGCGAATCAAAACACTTTCGTCAGACACTCATGCATTCAGGCATGGCTGATGCCGTTCCGGCGTACGGCTATCTGAGCTGTTCGACCAAGAGCGCTATGGCTTCTGCCGCAAGCGTGTCACGTCCCAAGCGCGGAGCAATGAGGTTGAACTCAACGTCGGGCATCCGTGGCAGTCCCATCACGCCCCGAAATGCGCTCACATCGGGCGGCACGGCCGACGCGTTAAGACACGACACCCCCAGCCCCGCCGATAGCGCCGACTGAAGGCCACCAACGCCAGAGGCGGAATGCGCAATGAAATAGCGGAGGTTGCTCTCCTGAAGCTTCGCCAGCATGTACCGCTGCATCGAGCAGGTGTCCGGCAGCGCAATTACCGGAAGCGCGCCGGTACCTTGCATGTCGAATGTGGGGGCTGCGACCCACAGCAGTTGTTCGCGTCGAATCGGAATGCTGTCGAAAGATTCCTCGCCCTCGGCTTCGGCGTTAAACGAAGCTTCCCCGATCCGTCTCATGGAGAGTCCGATATCGAAATCGCCAAGGCCTGCGCTTTGCTCGATCAACGCACTTTTACGCACGCTCACGTGCAATCGCAAAGCCGGATATTGATCGCGGAGGCGCCTGAGGATTTTCGCGAGATCCGCGGGCCGGAAATAGTCCGTGATGGCCAGCCTGAGATCACCGGACAACGAGACACCCTGCATGTCCTGATAAGCCACGTCATTCAACAGCAGCAGTTTGCGCGTATGGCCTAGCAGCCGCTCGCCGGCGGGCGTCAGGGTCGCGCCTTTTTTCCCGCGGAGAAACAACGTCAGCCCGCAGGACTCTTCCAGCTTGCGGATCTGCTCGCTGACCGCCGATTGCGAACGGGACAAGCGCAACGCCGCAGCGGACAGACTGCCGGTCTCGGCCACGGTGGATAGTGTGTTGAGGAGTTCGAGGTCGAAACGGCGCATCTTTATCCATCCGGTTTTCCGATGGATAACATCATACATTCCCGCTTTTTCAATGCAAAGTTCAATTGCAGAATGGACGTCCTTTCACTTGAATCGAGGTTTCCATGCCTGGCATCACGCTCAAATTATCCGGTGTCTCCAACCCTTCGTTATCCCGCCGCCTGGCTGACGAGCTGACTACGCTCACGTGTTCGTTGCTCGACAAGAAGCCGGGTCAGACCATGGTGATGATTCAGTATGTCGCCCACGACGAGTGGTTTATCGATCGCCGTTCGTTGACGGAATGGGGCAAGAATTCGTTCCGGCTCGAAGTGACCATTACCGACGAGACGAACACGCGGTTGCAAAAGGCTGCGTACCATCGTGCAGCGTTCGAGTTGCTGTCGAGCGTCATTGGGAACGTCCATCCGCATTCGAACGTCCACCTGATCGACTGCGGCGCGGCCGCTTATGGGTATGGAGGCCTCACGCAGGAATACCGGTATCAACACGATGGCGGACCAGAGGCACGCACAGCGGGAGCATGATCTGAAGAACGGGCGCGGACCCGTGAACGAGTTGTCACCTCCGCGCCGTTATGTCTGCTTGAACATAAGGCCAAGGTCATCGTTATAGTGACAGTCTTGACAAGGATGATATATATAAGCGATGAGATAAGCCGCGAGAAAAATTGTTGAGCGACGCCGGGCTTCGTTTCGTCAACGCTTAACATCCTCTCCTTCCAGAGCATGCCCATCCATCCGTGAAGGACAGGCTTTCACGTGCCGCCCACACGCGCTAGACCTGACGAAAAGGCCAAGCAATGCCCAGGCACAACCCAGCGCTTCATCGTAGCCAGAAACCTCCCATGACGCCGGGGCGCAGGCGGCTTCTCATCATGGGCGCCGTACTGCTGATCGCCGCACTAGGCTGGGCGTTGGCGATCGTGCTGAAGCCCGCCGTCCAGCGCACCATTGTCATTACAACCGGGGCCGACAACGGCATTTATCGCGGCTTTGCGGATCGGTATGCCCCACTCCTGAAGCGCGACGGTATTACGCTCGACATCCGCGGCTCTACCGGATCGATCGAAAATTATCAGCGGCTGAAAGATCCTGACAGCGAATACGAAGTGGGCTTCATCCAGTCGGGCACCACCAGTCCGAAAGAGACAGATGACCTGCAAACCATCGCTGCTGTTTCATATGAACCGATCTGGGTATTTTATCGTGGCGATACGATCGTCAACCGGCTGGCGCAACTACGCGGCAAGCGGATTGCCACCGGTGTTCCCGGCAGCGGCCTCCTCAACGTCGCCCAGGTACTGCTCTCTTATAGCGGCGTCACCGGAGACAACACCACGCTGCTGGAAATGGACGCGACCAAGGCCTATCAAGCGCTCGAAAATGGCACGCTGGATGCCGCTTTCTTTATCGGCAGGCCAGACGCGTCCATGCAGCAAACACTGCTTAACAGCGACCTGAAGCTGATGAGTTTTGCCCAGGCCGACGCACTGGTGCAAAAATTCCCGTCGCTCTCCAGGATCACTTTTCCGCGCGCGTCGACCAGCATCGTCAACGATCTTCCGCGGGCCGATGTCACCCTGCTGGCAGCCACGGCTCTCCTTGTGTCGAAGGACACCTTGCACCCGGCGCTCGCTTACCTGTTGCTGGAAGCGGCCAGGACCGTGCACGGCGGCGAAGATTACTTCACGCCGCTCGGTGCATTTCCCAACCTGAACACCGATGAATTTCCCATCTCGGATGAAAGCGTGCGCTACTTCAAATCCGGCCGCCCTTTCCTGCAGCGATACCTTCCGTTCTGGCTGGCCAGCTTTATCGAAAGACGCCTGCTGATCCTGGTGCCCTTCATGGCCCTGCTGATCGGCTTGCTGCAAGCATTGCCGCGCATGGCGGCTGCGCGGATCAAAAACCGGCTCGTGGTCTGGTATCGGGAAATCAAATCGCTCGAAGATGAAATATGGAGAACGCCGCAGCCCACCCCGGACCAGATTGCGCAATGGCGCGAAGAGATCGAGAACATTGACGCGAACGCCAGCCAGATAAGAATGCCTCAGCGCTATTTTCAGGACGTTTATGCCCTCAAGCAGGCAATAGGCGTCGTTCGGGAGCGGATTTCCCAGGCGGCCGCAAGGATTCAATGAACGGCGTCATTGATGGATGCTTGTTCGGTGGCCAATGCCGCTTGCGCCTGCACCACGGTCACGGCAATGACGTAGTAGATGTCCTCGGCGCTGCAGCCGCGTGAAAGGTCGTTGGCGGGCTTTCGAAGGCCCTGCAATAGTGGACCGATTGCCTTGGCGCCGCCCACTCTTTCCGCGAGTTTGTAGCTGATATTACCGGCCTCCAGACCTGGAAAAACCAGCACGTTGGCCCGGCCGTGGACGTTCGAGTGATCGATCTTGCGTTCGGCTATTTCCGCAACCAGCGCCGCGTCGAGCTGCACATCGCCATCTATCGCCAGGTCAGGACGGCGTTGCCTGACAAGGCCCGTTGCCTCCACCACTTTATCGACCGCCGCATGCCGGGCGCTGCCGCTCGTCGAGAATGACAGCATGGCCACGCGCGGTTCATCCATCAGAAGGTTTTGCGCGCTGTCCGCTGCAGCCATCGCGATCTCGGCCAGTTCACCCGCGTCGGGGTTCACCACCAGAGCGCAATCGGAGAAAATAAGGCCGCCCTTCAGCGTGTGGAAAGGCTCGCACAGCATCATCAAAAAGAAGCTTGAAACCAGCTTGAACGCCGGATCGGTACCGATGACCTGAATCGCGGTTCGGACCACGTCGGCCGTAGTATTAACTGCTCCGGATACCGAACCATCGGCATAACCAAACCGAACCATCAGGTTGGCAAAGCAGAGCGGGTTGAGCACTTCCCGCTTCGCTTCGTCCAGCGTCATGCCCTTGGCCGATCGCAACTCGAAGAGGGACCGGTACAAAGATGGCCCCAGCGGCGAACTGGACGCATCCACCAGTTCGATACCGGCCAGGTCGATACCCTCACTGGCCGCAGCTTGAATAATACGGGGGGCATCCCCCACCAGAATGACACGGGCGATGCGTTCGACGGTCACGCGTTGCGCCGCCTGGAGAATCCGCGGGTCCTCCGCCTCGCTCAGTACGATGCGCATGGGGTGAACGCGGGCGCGCTCGATGATGCGGTTAATCGGCTTCATGGGTCACTCGGTCACGGTTTCCAAAGACGGGAAAAACCGGTGCTGGAAACGGCGGCAATCCGCTTCCAGCACGTCGGGTTCCACGAGAGCGTCAGCCCCCGGAAGATGGAACGTTCACACGTAGTCTTTGTACTTGTCGAGCAGGCGCACGGGTTTGGCCAGTGCATCCCGGCGGAACGGATCGCCGAGTTCGCGCGTACACATGATCTCGATGATGGTCGTCTTGCCGTGATTCATCTGCAAGTCGATCGCACGCTTGAGCGCGGGCCCCACGTCTTCAAGCTGATTCACCACGATCCCTTCTGCGCCCATTGCCTTGGCAATCTCCGCGAAGCTCTGGTTATCCAGCTCACCCGCCACGAAGCGCCGGTTATAGAAGTCGACCTGGTTCTTCTTCTCCGCGCCCCACTGCCGGTTATGAAACACGACCGCTGTCACCGGGATGTTGTGGCGCACGCAGGTCATGGTCTCCATCAGGCTCATGCCCCAGGCGCCGTCACCCGCATAGGACACCGCCGGCCGGTGCGGCGCCGCCACCTTCGCCCCGATGATGGTCGGAAATGCATACCCGCAATTGCCCCAGCTCATCGCGGCAAAGAAGCTGCGCGGCTTGTTGAAGCGCAGATAGCTGTTGGCCACCGAGTTGATATTGCCGATGTCGGTGGACACCATCACGTCCTCTGGCATCGCCTTCTCGAGCTCGCGCAGCACCTGACGCGGGTGCAAATACTGCCCGCCGCCCAGCGGCCGCTCGTGCTTCTGCTCCTCGATCATGTCCAGGCTGTAGGCATCGCGCTCGTGGGTCCACTCGTCGAGTTCTTTCTCCCACGCCGCCTTCTCTGCGGCAATCTGACGGGCGCGTTCTTCACGCGTGGCGTCGCTCGCGAGCGTGCGCTCGTCGAGCCGCTGGCTCAGTGCGATGGCTGCCGCCTTCGCATCGCCGCAAATGCCCACCGAGATCGTCTTCACCAGTCCGAGCATCTTGTGATCGGCATCGATCTGGATGATCTTCGCGTCCTTGGGCCAGTAGTCCATGCCGTGCTGCGGCAGCGTACCGAAAGGTCCGAGGCGCGAACCCAGCGCGATCACCACATCGGCTTGCGCCAGCAGCTTCATGGCCGCCTTGGAGCCCTGGTAGCCCAGCGGGCCGCACCACAGCGGATGCTTCGCCGGAAACGAATCGTTGTGCAGGTAGCTGTTGACCACCGGTGCGCCGAGCCGCTCGGCCAGCGCCTGACACTGCTCGATGGCATCGCCCATCACCACGCCACCACCCGAGATGATCACGGGGAACTTCGCCTGTGCGATCAGTTCCGCCGCTTCGTTCAGGCTCTGTTCGCCGCCGGGGCCGCGATCCAGGTTCTGCGGTTTCGGGATCTCGGCCTTGATCTGGCCATAGAAATAATCGCGCGGGATATTGAGCTGGGTCGGACCCATCTCGGCCTTGGCGCGATCGAAACAGCGTCCGGTGAATTCAGCCATGCGCGCGGGATGCGTGACGTGGCCCTGGTACTTGGTGAACTCCTGGAACATCGGCAACTGGCGCGCTTCCTGGAACCCGCCCAGCCCGATGCCCATGGTGCCGGCCTCGGGCGTCACGATCACCACCGGGCTGTGCGCCCAGTAAGCCGCTGCAATAGCCGTGACGCAGTTGCTGATCCCCGGCCCGTTCTGACCGATAACCACGCCATGGCGCCCGGAGACACGCGAATAACCGTCGGCCATGTGGCCCGCGCCCTGCTCGTGGACCACGGGAATCAGACGAATACCTGCTGGCGCGAAGATGTCCATGGCGTCCATGAAGGCCGAGCCCATGATGCCGAACATCTCGGTGACGCCGTTGGCGGCCAGCGTTTCAACGAACGCTTCGGACGGGGTCATGGCCTGGGGACCGGTGCGGGCGGCGGTGGAAGAAGCGCTCCTGGCTGCGGGGTCTTGCTCGCTCATGGTGGTGTCTCCGGATGTACCGATAAAACGGAACGTCAAGTTCCGAAAAGTTGAAATCACGAGGAAAGATAAAATAAGATCAACCGGTCGTCAATCCACATTTACAATAAGCGGTACGATTTGTATCTAAAAAAGAAGAAAGCTATCATGGACGCCAGGAAGCCGGCCGCGTGGAAGAAGGCGCCGCCGCGTTTGACCCGAGAGCGAGGAGACGGAAGTGACTGATGGTGCAGCCAGCGGCGTGACAGCCGGTATGACGGGCGGTGCAACGAACGGGATGAGCACAATGAACAAGCCGGACAGGATGGTCGCGGTGCGCGCCTTATTCGGCATCGATTCCGACCTGGTGGTGCCCTCCTTCAGCGAACCTGACGATCACGTTCCGGAAATCGACGAGGTTTATCGCTTCAACCCGGAAGTGACGACCGCGATCCTCGCGGGCTTCGCCCGCAACCGCCGGGTCATGGTCCAGGGGCTGCACGGCACGGGCAAATCGACGCATATCGAACAGGTCGCGGCGCGGCTCAACTGGCCGTGCGTACGCATCAATCTGGACGGTCATATCAGCCGCCTCGACCTGGTGGGAAAAGACGCGATCGTGGTGCGCGACGACTTGCAGGTGACGGAGTTCCAGGAAGGCATCGTGCCGTGGGCGCTGCAGCGCCCGGTCGCGCTGATCTTCGACGAATACGACGCCGGCCGCCCCGACGTGATGTTCGTGATCCAGCGGATTCTGGAACGCGACGGCAGGTTCACCCTGCTCGACCAGAATCGCGTGATCCGGCCGCATCCGTACTTTCGCCTGTTCGCCACCACCAACACGGTGGGCCTGGGCAACATCAACGGGCTGTATCACGGCACGCAGATGCTGAACCACGCGCAGATGGACCGCTGGAACGTGGTCGCCACGCTCAACTACCTGCCGCGTTCCGAAGAAGCGGGGATCGTGCTCGCTCGAGTGCCGGAGCTTGCCGACGACGCCGGCCGTGCGTTGATTGAATCGATGGTGAGCGTGGCCGAACTCACGCGCAAGGGTTTCACGACAGGAGATGTATCGACGCTCATGTCGCCGCGTACGGTGATCGACTGGGCAGAAAACTGCCAGATCTTCCACGATCCGGCGCGCGCCTTTCGTCTGACATTCCTGAACAAGTGCGACGAGGCGGAGCGGCCGATCGTTGCCGAGTATTTCCAGCGCTGCTTTGGCAAGGAGCTGGACCCCACGTCCGAGCGCGAGAGCCTCGCCAACGAGTCTCGCTGATGGATCCGGACAGGCAGGCGGCTCGACGCCGCGAGCAGCGCGAGAACCTGTGTGCATCGACGGTACGTGCCCTCACAGGCGATGCCTCGCTCGACTACCGCAACGGCCGCTTGTGCCGCGACCTGCGCCCGCTGCCGCTCAATGCGCCGCATCTGCGCCGCGAAACGGTGGCGAACAGGCTGGACTGCCTGCGTGGCGCGGCCGATGCCGCCGCCCTGCGTCTCATGCGTTCGGATGCGACCCTGCATGGCCGGTTATGCCCCGCCGAGCCGGTCGAGCGCCTCGTATTCGAACTGCTTGAGCAACTACGCTGCGAAAGCCTGGTGCCGCCCGGCATGCCGGGTCTGGTGTCAAACCTGCGTCGCCGGTTCGAAGCCTGGTCGCGAGGTTTTTATCGCTCCGGACAGGCGGAAAGCCATATCGGCAACCTGCTTTATACCGTCGCGCAAATTTCCTGGTCACGCCTCTCGGGCTGGCCAGTGCTTGAAGAAACCGAGGGCTTGATAGAACACACGCGCGCAGCAATCGCACCGGTGCTCGGTATGTCGCTGGCGGGGCTGCGGCGGCATCGAGGAGAGCAGCGTGCGTTTGCGGTCCACGCGCTTGAGATGGCGCGCCTGGTGAGCGAAATGATCCGGGACGTGCGCGAGCAGTATACGTTGGACGATTCAGCGGATAAAACGGATGACGAGGCCACCCGCACGGCGTTATCGCTATGGTTCGATTTCGATGACAACGAGAACGCAGATGAAGACGAGTCGATAGCTGCAGCCGTTGCCGGCGTGGGACGCGTGCCGGGGGCATCCAGCGACGATTATCGTATTTTCACCCAGCGCCATGACCAGGAGATTCACCCGGGTGCGCTCGTGCGCAAGGCGCTGCTGACGGAGTATCGGGAACGCCTTGACGCCCTCATTGCAACGCAAGGCATCAACGTGCCACGGCTGGCCCACGCGCTGCGGATCGCCCTCGCCATTGCGCAGCGCGACGGCTGGTCGTTCGGAGAGGAACATGGCCGCATTGACGGCAGGCGCCTCGCGCAACTGGTTAGCTCTCCTGCTGAGCGACGTCTGTTCCTGCTGGAACGGAACACGCCGCTGGCCGATTGCGCTGTCAGTTTCCTGATCGACTGTTCGGGTTCGATGCGCGCACACATTGAAGCGGTGACCGTCATGGTGGACACGCTCGTGCGCGCCCTGGACCAGGCGGGCGTGACTACCGAGGTGCTGGGTTTCACCACGGGCGCCTGGAACGGCGGCCGGGCCCGGCTCGACTGGCTGGCGCGCGGGCGCCCGCCTCATCCCGGCCGGCTCTGTGAACTCTCGCACATGGTGTTCAAGGATGCGTCCACCAACTGGCGACGGGCCCGCGCCGATATCGCCGCGCTCTTCAAGGCGGACCTGTTTCGCGAAGGCGTGGATGGCGAGGCGATCGACTGGGCCTGCACGCGGCTGCTTGCCCGCGCCGAGCGTAGGCGGATCCTGATTGTGATTTCAGACGGCAGTCCGATGGAGGGCGCCACCGTCCTTGCCAACCACGCGAGTTATCTCGACAATCATCTGCGGGAGGTCATCGCACGGTACGAGGCCGTGCGAGATGTGGAGGTGCTGGGATTAGGTGTTGGGCTGGACCTCAGCCCGTACTACCGGCATTGCCTCGCGATGGACCTGTCCGTGCCGCCCACCATGCCGATGCTCGGCGAACTCGTGCGATGGATCGGCGGGCGCAGGCATGCAGCGGGTGTCAGGTAAGCACGCAAATGCGCTTATGCCGGGCATGCCGCCTGCTATGTCCCTATGCCGTAGCCGTGGCGCTCAGGCTGGTTATTTCCATTTCATCCAGCACGTCGCGCACCGCGGCGATCAGACCGTGCATCTCCTTTTCGTAGAGCCGGCCGATGCAGCCGATACGAAACGATTCCGCAATCGTCAGTTTGCCGGGATAGATCACATAACCGCGCGTTTTGAGGCCATCGTAGAAACGTTCGAAGACAAAGCCCGGATGAGTAGGCATGCGGAAGGTCACGATGATCGGCGCCTGTAAATCCGTCTTCAGCAAGAGCTCAAAACCGAGCGCCTTCATGCCGTCGACCAGCACGCGGCAGTTGTTCCCATACCGTCCCCCTCGCCCCTCGACACCGCCCTCCGCATTGAATTCCTCGAGCGCCTGGTGAAACGCGACGATCACATGCGTCGGTGGCGTGAACCGGTACTGCCCGGTCTTTTCGAAATTCGCCCATTGGTCGTGCAGGTCGAGAACCAGCGTGGTGGCGTTGCCCTTCGTCGCTGCAAGCGCGTCGCGCCGGCACACGACAAAACCGAGTCCTGGTACGCCCTCTATGCACTTGTTCGACGATGCCGCCACAGCGTCGGCGTGAATCGCGGGTGCATCAACAGGCAGTGCGCCGAACGCGCTCATCGAGTCGATGAGATAGCTCTTTTTGTACTTGGCTGCGAGCGCACCGATCTCGGCAATCGGGTTGAGAATGCCCGAGGTCGTTTCGCAATGGACGACGAATATATGCGTGATCGAAGGCGTGCGCTTCAAGATGGCCTCGACCTTTTTCAGGTCCGGCGGCGCGTCTTCGGCCGTTTCATGCGTGACGGTCTTGCGCCGCGCAATGTCGAGAATGCGTTTGGCGCGCTGACCATAAGCGCCGTTAATGAGCAGGAGGACCTTGCCCGCAGGCGGCACGAAACTGGTCAGCATGGCTTCGACGGCAAACGTGCCGGAACCTTGCATGGGCACGGTTACATAGTCGCCCTCGCCGTGAACGATCTCGGCGAGTCGCGCGAGCACGGCCTTGTTGATTGCGATGAAGCTCGCATCACGCGAGCCCCAGTCGTGCACCATCGATGCCTTGACGGTACGCGAGGTAGTCAACGGCCCGGGCGTCAGGAGGAATGGATCGCCCGTTTCGGTAGCGGCTGGTTTGAGGACCGCGGATTGATTCATGGGAAAGGTATCCGTATCGATGTGTGGCGTTCAAAGGCTGCACGAAGAGCAGATAGGCGTGTGATTCGCAGGCTGCGAGGCGTTCACGTCTGCCAAGGCCCTCGGCGCGTGGCGACATTTTAACCGCGTACCGCCTGTTGCGATGCCTTAGCGCCGGTCGCGGCCCGGAAACACATCATTAATAGATACAAATCATACCGTTTATTGAAATATGAATTGACGATGGATTGATCTTATTTTATCTTTCTACATTACTAGTGTTTTTCGGAACTATATATTCCGTTTTATAAGAAAACACGAAGTCATGTCAGAACCTCTTTGATCCGGATTCACCGTGCCGACCGACTACACCGAAACGACCACTGCCGCGGACCTGACCGACGCCGGTGAAACTCGTTCCGGAATTGAGATTGGCGCCGTTAACCCAGGCAGCTACGGCACCGCGCAAACGGACGATGGCAGAAGGCTTGCCTACAATTTGGCCGACCCGTTTTCCAGAATGACGCAAATGAAGGAAGCGCACACACCGACGCTGCGCACGTTCGCGCTGCTCGAACATCTGGTCGCTGCAGAGGGACCCGTGTCGCTTGCGGACATTGCGCACGACGTGGGTTTGCCCAAGGCATCGCTGCACCGGATGCTGGCTTCTCTCGAAGCGGGCGGCCTAGTGATCCGCGCACCCGATCACAAGAACGGCTATGTCATCGGGCCGCGGCTCGCTCAACTGGGCCTTGGCGTGATGATGCACTCCGGTGCACGCCGCGTGCGTCATGCAATCCTCGCACACCTTGTCGCCGATCTCGGCGAGACCTGCAACCTGACCATGCTTCACGGGGCGCAAGTGCTCTATCTCGACAGGATGGAAGCGCCGTGGCCGCTGCGTCTCGACCTGAAACCCGGCTCTCATGTCCCCGTCTATTGCAGCGCAAGCGGCAAGCTGCTGCTGGCGATGCAAGCGCGCGAACTGCGCGGCGCGATCGTTCGTGCGCTGAAACTTGAGCGCCTCACGCCGAATACCATCACCGACCCTGAGCTGCTCGACGCAGAACTTGACCGGACCGCGCGCAAGCGTGTCGCCATCGACAATGAGGAGTTCGTGGTCGGCATTGTTTGCGTGGCTGCGCCCGTAATGGACGCAAGCGACCAATGCATCGCGGCTATAGCGGTGCATGCGCCCGTCTCGCGGGCTCCGCTGTCACGCGCGCTCGAATTCGTGCCGCGGATGCAGGAAGCCGCGCGGGAGCTCGCGAAAACTTTCTAGCGTATCCCGGTGCCTGAAAACGGAGACGCTGCTCCATCATGGGCAGTGACATGCTCGTCCAGATTTGACACGCTAAATTCCCCTTAGGATAAGAGACACCTGGAACAATCGATCCGCGTTCGGCGCAGCGGCTGTAAAGCAAACGCCGTCCATCGCTGGGATAATCGGTTTTTCTCTCTCCCACTCTGAAAGGATCCACACGTGACCGAACCTGCAAACTCCTCTTCCGGCGGCTCCGTGCGCCGCGTCGCGTTTCTTGGACTAGGCGTCATGGGTTATCCGATGGCCGGCCACCTCGCCAAAGCCGGCCTCGACGTCACGGTGTATAACCGGACGCACGCCAAGGCGGAACAATGGGTGGCCGAGCACGGCGGACAGGCGGCGCGGACACCACGCGAAGCCGCATCGAAAGCAGACCTGGTGCTGGCCTGCGTGGGCAACGACGACGACCTGCGCAGCATCACGCTGCGCGACGACGGCGCTTTCGCCGGCATGACACAGGGAACCACATTCGTCGACCACACGACAGCATCCGCCAACGTCGCGCGTGAACTTGCGGAGATCGCGGATGCACGCGGGCTGGCCTTCGTGGACGCCCCCGTGTCCGGCGGCCAGGCGGGTGCGCAGAACGGCAAGCTCACCATCATGTGCGGCGGCGCTTCGGAGGTCTTTGATCAAGTCCGCGCGACCCTCGATCACTACGCGACGGCCGTTACGTTGATCGGCCCGGCCGGCGCCGGACAACTGGCCAAGATGGTCAACCAGATCTGCATCGCGGGACTGGTTCAGGGCCTGTCAGAGGCGATCAATTTCGGCCAGTTGTCGGGCCTCGACATGCCGCTCGTACTCGATGTGATCGGCAAGGGCGCCGCGGCAAGCTGGCAGATGGACAATCGCGGCAAGACCATGATCGATGGCAAGTTCGACTACGGTTTTGCCGTCGACTGGATGCGCAAGGACCTGGGCTTCTGTCTGGACGAAGCGAAGCGCAACGGCGCTTCGCTGCCCGTGACCGCGCTCGTCGACCAGTTCTACGGCGACGTACAGGCCCTTGGCGGCAAACGCTTCGACACGTCCAGCCTGATCTGGCGCCTGCGCAAACTCAAGAGCTGAACTCGGGAGCCGACCTTCACTTGCGCCAGCGCAACGGCCGGCGCAAGTGATGCCGCTCAAGCGCCAGGCCGGGTGCTGCGTGCACGAACGCCGGCAAACCGTCGAGCGAGGTGGCCGCGGTGCGGTCGCGTTCTTCGTCGGCATCAACGGTTTTCAGCGGGTTGATAAACAGCGCCGCCACCATACCCGCGCCAAGCAAGCACGCCGAGATGGTGAACGGCACGTTATAGCTGCCGGTCGTTTCGATCAGGTAACCAAATACGACCGGTGACACCATGCCCGCCACGCCGAAGCCGGTGTTCATCATGCCGCCGGCGGTGCCTGCGTATTTGCCCGCGATATCGAGTGGCAGTGTCCAGAGCACGGGATTGGTAATCTCAAGGAAGAAAAACGACGCCGACAGGAACAGCACGGCCGTCAGCGGATTCGCTGTACTGACCATAGGCACCAGGAACGCGAGCGAGCCGCCCAGCCCAACCACAAGGATTGAGCAGCGAGCGAAGCGCAGCCGGCCGGTCATCTTGAAGATCTGGTCGGACAAGGTCCCGCCGAGCGTGTCGCCTATCACCCCCGCCAGCAGCGGCAATGCCGTGAAAAGCGCGAGTTGCTTGAGGTCGAATCCGCGCGACTCCTTGAGATAAGACGGCAGCCACGTCAGATACACCCACAGCAGCCAGCCGTAGCAAAAATCGACGAACGTCACCAGCCACATCCGGTGCATGAGCTTTCGCCACGGTGTAGCGCACTGTTTGGCGCGGTCGCAGTCACCCACGCAATAACCTATCTCCGCTGTTTCTTGCGGCGTGATGCGACGGTGCTGTTCGGGAGAGTTCGTAAACACGCACAAATAAAGCACGGTCCAGGCAAGACTCGCGGCACCGAGCAGGATGAAAGCATCGCGCCATCCACCTGTCGCGACCACCGCGAGTACGAGCGGCGGCGTGACGGCGCCGCCGAGCCGCGCGAAGCTATGCGTGATGCCCTGCGCAAAACCGCGCTCGGCGACCGGCATCCAGTAGGTAAAGGCACGGGTAGCCGTCGGAAAGGCACCGCCCTCGCCTACGCCAAGCATGAAACGCAAGCCGACGAGCATCGCCACGCTGCCGGCGAAACCGGTCGCAAGTGTTGCAACGCCCCAGATGAGTGAGAGCACGGTCAGCACGCGCTTGGGTCCGTACTTGTCGGCAAGCCAGCCACCCACGATCTGCATGACGGCATACGGATACGCGAACGCGGAGAACACAAGGCCAAGCTGCCCCGATGTCAGCCCCATCTCATGCCGGATGATAGGACCTGCCACGGCAATGTTCACGCGATCGATGTACGAGATGAAATACATCAGGCACATGACTGCAAGAATGATGTGACGCGTCTTCACACGCCGCGGATGCGTCGATTGCTGTTCCATGCTGTCTCCTGTCTCTTCCATGTGACGTCTTTGACGTTCGTGATCGCTGCTTCGGTGCTGCTTATTCCGTATTGCGTTATCTGTGTCGAGTGCTTCCTTCGCGTGAGTGGCTGTCGTCAGGCTTTGCAGGTCAGCCTTGCAGCAGTTTCAGCCGCTGCACCTTGCCCGACGGCCCGCGCGGCAGCTCATCGATCAGGCGGAATTCCTTAGGCGTCTTGAAGCGGCCGAGTTCGCGCAGGCAGTGATTCCTGAGATCGGTGAGATCGAGGGCGAGCGGGCCATCGGCCTCACGCGGCACGACGAAAGCCATGATCTCCTGCCCATAAGCCGTATCCGGCACGCCGACTACTGCTGCGTCCAGCACGCCCGGGTGTTTCAGCAACGCCTCGTCAATCTCGCGCGGCGCGATGTTCTCGCCGCCCTTGATGATCAGTTCCTTGGAGCGGCCATTGATGTAGAAATAACCTTCCGCATCGCGGTAGCCGAGGTCACCCGTGCGCAGCCACCCGTCCTCGGTGAACGCCGCTCTCGTCTCTTCCGGGCGCTTGTAGTAACCGCTCATCACCTGTTCGCCGCACAACACGATCTCGCCGCATTCGTCGTTGGCACAATCACGGCCGTGCGCGTCGATCACCCGGGCGCTCGCACCGGATGGCAAGCCGATACTGCCAACCCGCCGCCGCGCCATCTCATAGGGATTACTAAATACAGGGGCGGCGGTCTCCGTCATGCCCATTGTTTCGATCACGCCGACGCCAAAGCGTGCTTCGAACGCCCGGTGATGCTCGACCGGCAGCGCCGCGGACGCACTGCGGCAGAACTTGAGTGCGGACAGGTCAAAGGCGTGGTCATCCTGCTGGTTGAGAAGATACGCCACGATCGTGGGCACGACATTGATCCAGGTGCAGCCGTGGCGCGTGACATCACGCCAGAACGTGCGAGCGGAAAAACGCGGCGGCACCACCACTGACCCGCCGTGAAACAGCGGCGCCAGCAGCGTCACCACGAGACCGTTGATATGAAAGAGCGGCAGCGAGGCGAGTACGCGATCGTCGGCGGTGAGCCGATGTTCGGCCGTGATCGTGCGCGCGTTCACCAGAAGGTTCCGATGCGTCAGGAGCACGCCTTTCGGCTGACCGGTCGTCCCCGACGTGTACATGAGAAGTGCAACGTCTTCGGCGCACGGCGGGTTCTCGCTGTCGCTAACCGGCTTCGATGCAACAGGCCGCGCCAGAGGCTGTGCCACGGCATCGGCGAGCGCGAGTTCCGGTGGTGCAAACACCGGCGCTTCAAGCGCGTCGGGCTCGGTGGTGACAAGCAGGATCTCGCGATTGAAACCTTCGTCGCGCAACGCCGCAATGGCGGACGTAATCGCTGCCCGCGATTCATCGGATACAAATATTGCCCGTGTGTCGGAATGCTCCACGATGTAACGCACCTGCGACGGCTGGCATAGCAGGTTCAACGGATGGGCGACGAGACCGCTGTACATCGCGGCGAGCAGCAGCGTGGCCGTCTGGATGCCATTGCCCATGAACACCGAGACGACATCGCCCGACTGCAACCCCGCGTCGCGAAAACGGAGTGCAAGCGTCTGGCAAGCATCGCGCAATTGACCGAACGTCAGCACGCCCGCGCGACCGGCATTCGACGTCGCGTTTGTCTCGTCCTCAACTGGCGCGAGCAGGAAAGGTTTGTCGGGGAACTGCGTGGCGCGTTCGTCGATCAACGCGCGCAAGGTGGCAGGCGTGTTCATCGGCCATACCTCCTGAAGAAATCGCCGAGCAGGTCGTCCATCTCCGGAACCCGTTCTTCGATGGGATACGCAACCCGCGTGATATTCAGGTAATGGCGAAAACCGAGGTTCTCGGAGAAGCTGTTGCGGCCCCAGGTGCCGCAGCCCATCGATAGCGAAAACGGCAGGCCGTTGTCGAAGTTGCCCCCCGTTGCGAGGCAATGCGCCTGGTTGGAGATAACGCGTGCAACCGGCAAGTTCATGCCGAGTTGCACGGCCTCCGCGGGATCGGCGGAATGCAGCCCGACCGAGTGCCCCGCGCCCATGTAGGCATAAATGCGTTGCACGATCGAGGTCGCATCGGTGAAATCCCTTGCGCGGTAAATCGTCAGAACGGGTGAAAGCTTTTCGCCGGAGAACGGATGCTCCACGCCGAAACCGTCTTCCTCGACCATCAGGAAAGCCGGCGCCTTGGCCGCGATGTCATCAAGACCCGCCAACCGCGCAATTTCAACTGCCGACTTCGCCGTGCAACAAGCGGACAGCTTGCCACCGGTCCACATCACGGCTTGCAGGCGTTCTTTCTGAGCCGCGTCGAGTAACACCCCGCCGTTTTCAGCGAGTGCGTCGAGTGCGGACCGATACACCGCCTCCACCAGCACGACACTGTTTTCGGACGAGCAACTGGTGGCGTTGTCGAAGGTCTTGGAGAGGCGGATTTTCCGCGCCGCGTCATTCAGGTCCGCCGATGCGGCAACAATCGACGCCACGTTCCCCGCACCCACGCCGAACGCGGGCGTCCCGCTCGTATAAGCCATGCGGACATTGGCCTGGGACCCAGTCGCGACCACGAGATCGCAGTGCCTCAGGAGCGCGGCCGTTGCCGCCTTGGTGATCGGCGGCGGCAGCACCTGAACGAGATCGGACGGCAAGCCCACCTTGGCGAATTGCGCGTGGATGAATTCGATCAGCAGCGCGCACGACGAATAGCCCTTCGGCGAAGGTGCAACGATTACCGCATTGCCGCATTTCAGCGCGTTGATGATCTTGTTGGCGGGCGTGGCGGCGGGATTCGTCGACGGTGTGATCGCCGCAACCACCCCCACCGCCCGCGCGATCTCGACAATCCCGCTGGCTGCATTCCGGCTGATCACGCCGCAGGTTTTCGCGTCGTGCAAGTCGCGCAAAAGACCGAGCGTCTTCCGATAGTTCTTGCGGAACTTGTCGTCGGCGTTGCCAAGGCCCGTGTCCCGGACGGCGAGTTCCGCCAGTTGCCGGTTGCGGCCCGGCTCCATGATCGCCCATGCCGCAGCGGCGGCCGCCGCGTCCAGGACTTCCTGCCCCGCCTGCCCGAACTCTTTCTGGGCCGTGCGCGCCCGCGCGACCTGTTCCGTCACGTTCCGTTCGACGCTATCGGCTCGGGCCGCCGCCTCCGCTTCCACTGCGCTGATGTGTCCGTTCATTACGCGTTGCTCCGGCTAAAAGAATCACGATGAATTGCAATCTACTCAGCCACGCGCACAGTGAAGTCCCGTTTTCCGATCCAACGCTCGCTACCCCTCCGATAGCCACGAAAAATGCAGTTTTCGGGACGTTTCGCAGTCCCGAAAAGCGATAAAGTTGATGCAGATCTTCCATAAAAAATTTACGCCGTTCAGGAGACGGAATGTCAACGTCCAATCAATCCAACGCGGCCGCCGTGCGAGCATTCCGGGTGCTGGAAACGCTGGCCCAGGCCGGGCGCCCTCTTTCAATGACCGATCTCGTCGACGCCCTCGCGCTGCCCAAGCAGACCGTGCATCGTATCCTCGTGCAGTTGACTGACGCTTACCTCATCACCCGCGGCGCGGGCGACCGGTTGTATGAATGTTCGCCGCGCGTGCGTTCGCTCGCGGTCAACGTGCTGATGCATGCCGGCCCCGCGGCGGCACGCCATGCATTGCTGGAACAACTGGTGGAGAAAATCGGGGAGACGTGCAACCTGACAATGTTGTCGGGTAACGACGTGGTCTATGTCGACCGCGTGGAGACGGAGTGGCCGTTGCGCATGCATTTGCAACCGGGTTCGCACGTGCCCCTGCACTGTTCGGCAAGCGGAAAGCTTCTCCTGAGCTTCATGCCCCGCGAACGGCGCGAGCGGATGATCGAGACCCTGCCGCTGCGCGCCTACTCCGAGCGGACCATCATCGACCGTGACGCATTACGCAAGGAGCTGAGCACGACGCGCCGGCGCCTGCTCGCCATCAACAACCAGGAACACTTGCAGGGACTGATCGCGATCGCGGTGCCGGTCATGCTCGATCGCAATCGCGCCTGCGCGGCCATTGCCGTGCAGGCGCCGATCGGTCGCGTCGCACTCGACGACCTGCTCGCCTTCGTGCCCGACCTGCGCCTCGCCGCCGAAGAAACGGCAAAGACATTCCACGATTGAAAAGCGGCCCGAGGGGGGCACAAGCGGCCCCTCATTCAGCCGCTCATTCAGAGTCGCTCAGTGAGCCCGGGTGACCGCGTCGAATGTGTCTCTGCGCGGTTCCATCTTGTGCGCGCACCATGCCGACAGCAGCGCGGACAGCACCACGTAGACGCATACGGCCCACGGTTTGCCGCCGTTCAAGCGCATGAGCGCGGTTGCAATGATCGGGGTCAGGCCGCTCGCGAAGATTCCCGAGAACTGGTACACGAAAGAGATACCGGTATAGCGGACCTCGGCATCGAATAATTCGGCAAAAAGCGCGGCCTCCGGCCCGTAGACCATTGCATAGAAGATACCGAACGGAATCACGATCGCGAGCCATACGATCATGGTGTTGCCGCCCTGGTTCTCCATCAGCCAGAATGCCGGCAGCACCGAGAGTCCGCAAATCAACGAACCCCACCGGTACACGCGCGTGCGGCCCAACTGGTCCGACATCTTGCCGAACAGTGGAATAAAGAAACACATCACAATGGCGGCCATCATGACGCCGGTGAGCGCTTCGGTCCGGCTCATCGCAAGATGCTGCGTGAGATAGCCGATCATGAACACGGCGAAGATATTGAAGAAAACGCCGTCAATCCACCGCGCGCCCATGCCGAGCAGCACGGAGCGGCGGTACCGCGTGATCATGTCGATGAAGGGAACTTTCACGTCGCGCCGGGTGCGCTTGAGCGCCAGGAACTCGGGGGTCTCCATGACCTTGACGCGAATATAAAGGCCGATCACCACCAGCGCGAGCGACATGGCGAACGCGAGGCGCCAGCCCCACGAGAGAAACGCGGTCTCCGGCAGCAGCTTCGAAATGGCGGCCACCACGCCCGACGCAAGGCACAAGCCGATCGACAAACCGATCTGCGGCAGGCTCGCATAAAGTCCGCGCCGGTTAGGCGGCGCATATTCATAAGCCATCAGCACGGCCCCGCCCCACTCCCCGCCGAGCCCGATGCCCTGCAGAACACGCAGCGCGAGCAGCAGGATTGGCGCCCAGATGCCTATCTGCGCGTAAGTCGGCACGAAAGCCACTCCCGCTGTGGAGACACCCATGATGATGAGCGTGCAGATGAGCGCGGATTTGCGCCCGACCTTGTCCCCGAAGTGGCCAAAAATAATGCCCCCTAGCGGCCGTGTCACGAAGCCGACCGCAAACGTGGCGTAAGCGAGCATGGTGGAAACGAGCGGATCGTGCGCCGGAAAATACAGCTTGTTGAATACGATGCCCGCCACCACGCCGTACAGGAAAAAGTCGTACCACTCGACCGTGGCCCCGATGACGCTCGCGAATGCAACGCGGCGGATAACCTTGTTATCGATTGCCATTCTGTCTTCTCCGATGGATGGCCGGGCGGCCTCAGCAAACCGCCCGACGCAATACCCCAATGACCCAAAACCTGTCTCCTCCGGGGCACGAATTACCCGGTGCGCACGCTGTGTTATCAGATTGTGGTCAGCAATGCAGCCCGGACTTTTTTTGCTTCTTTAAACAACTTCGGATTGCTACGTTAAATGCAAATTCAATGTGACGCCATGGCCTCTTCAACAGGTGCTGCCATGGAACGGTCGTCGGCTCGGGCGTCGGCAAGAATCATGTCCGAGGCCTTCTCGGCGACCATCACGATCGGCACGTTGGTGTTGCCGGAGACGAGCGTCGGCATGATCGAGCCGTCGATCACGCGCAGCCCGCGGGCGCCGTAGACGCGCAGGCGCTCGTCGACCACGGCAAGCGGATCGCTTGCCACGCCCATCTTGGCGGTGCCCGACGGATGAAAGATCGTCTGCCCGTATTCGCGGCAAAACTGCAGGAGTTCGTCGTCGGTCTGCGCGTCGGCGCCGGGACGGACCTCGCGTTTCATCAGCGACGCCATGGGCTCCACGGCGGCAATCCGGCGCGCGAAACGCACACCCGCCACAGTCGTGCGACGGTCGAGATCGGTCGAGAGATAGTTCGGCTGCATCGACGGTGCATCGCGCATGTCGTTCGTGCGAATGCGCAACACGCCGCGAGACTCCGGCCGCAGCTGGCAAATTGAATAGGTGCAGCCGGGAAACGAATGGACGTCGCCGCCGGCGGAATCGGCAGAGAGCGTCGAGAAATGGAACTGGATGTCCGGCGTCTTTGCTTCGCCGGGCAGCGCGCGGCAAAACAACCCGCCCTGATTGATGCCGACAGCGAGCGGCCCTTCGCGAAACAGCGCCCATTGCAGGCCCATTTTCGCGCGGCCTTGCCAGGAATTCAGCAGGTTGTTGGTCGAGATCGGCCGCGAGACCTCATGGATCAGGCGCACTTGCAAATGATCCTGAAGATTTTCGCCGACACCCGGCCGGTTCGCGACCACCGGAATGCCGAAGTCGCCGAGCAGCCCTGCCGGACCCACGCCCGAGACCTGCAGCAATTGAGGCGATTGAAGCGCACCGGCCGCAAGCAATACCTCGCGATTCGCGCGCACCTCTTGCGTCTGTCCGTGCTGCAAGTACCGGATACCGGCGGCCCGCGTGCCTTCGAAAATAATCTTCGACGCGAGCGCATCGGTTTCCACATGCAGATTCGGTCGGCGGCGCGCGGGCTTGAGGTACGCCACAGCGGTCGAGCAACGCCAGCCCTTTCGCGTAGTCAATTGGTAGTAGCCAACGCCCTCCTGGTCGCCGCTGTTGAAATCCTGAACCGTCGGCACGCCAATCTTGTTCGATGCAGCAATGAAGGCGTCCACCAGCTCATGACGCTGCTTGATGGTCGAGGCCCAGAGCGGTCCGTCCACCCCGCGTGTTGGCGACGCCCCCAGCTCGTTGTGTTCGAGCCGCCGGAAGTACGGCAGGCACTCCTCCCAGCTCCAGCCTTTGTTTCCCAACGCACTCCAGTGGTCGTAGTCGTGCTTCTGGCCGCGCACATAGATCAGCCCGTTGATCGAACTGCTGCCGCCGAGCGTGCGTCCGCGCGGCCAGTACAACTGACGATCATTCATGTTTGGATCCGGGTCGGTCTTGAAGCCCCAGTTGTAGACCGGATGAAACATGGTCTTGCCATAGCCGATAGGAATATGAATCCAGAGATACCGGTCCGGGGGACCGGCTTCGAGCAGGCACACCGAATAACGGCCGTTTTCCGAGAGGCGGTTGGCGAGGACACAGCCAGCCGATCCCGCGCCGACAATGACGTAGTCAAAACTGCGTGCCATTACTAACGTTTCCTTGTTTTTGTCTCTCAAATTTTCGATACGTTTCGTTGAAATTTATTGATTGTTCGTTCCACCTTCAAGAAAATCCGGCTACGATCGATGAAACCGGGTCAAAAAGAGCTTTTTTGTTCCACTTTCAGGGCTGCATTCGAGCGCTTATCCGGGTTCTCCCGGACCCGGTTGCCCGCATTGAACACCCGTCATCCCTAATCAGAGGTGCGAATGAAAGACGCCGCGAGCCACGCGTCAAATGCGGCTTTACCCATCGTCTCGCATGCCGGACCGCCTGCCGCTTCACATGCTGCCCTGCACCAGGACCCGACTCCTGAGGACACCCGCGTTCTGCGTGCGCTTATCGTCGTCGAGCACCTTGCCGCGGCCGGGCAACCGTTTTCACTGTCGCAACTGTCTGCACGCCTGCACATTCCGAAGGCAACCCTCGCGCGCATGATCGAATCGCTGGAAGCGCTGGGTTACGTGACACACATACCGGATTCACGCGGTGCCGACCGTGGCATAACGCTCGGTCCACGCGCGGCCCAACTCGCGCTGACCATGCTCGCGAACAGCACGTTTACGCGCTCCTGCCGTGCGTTGCTGCGCGGACTTGTCGATGCGCTTGGAGAGAGCTGCAACCTCACCGTGCTCGACGGCGACGCCGTGCTCTACGTCGAGCGCGTGGAGACCAGCGAACCCCTGCGCCTGCACATGCAGCCGGGGATGCGCGTGCCGCTGCATTGCACGGCGAGCGGCAAGCTGTTCCTCTCGCAGATGGCGCCTACCGAGCGCGCGCTGTTCCTGGCCCGGATGCCGCTCAAGGCGCATACCTATCGCACCTTCACCGACGCCACCCTGCTCGGGGCGGAGCTTGACCGCCTGGCCTCGCGGGGTCTTGGTATCGACAATGAGGAATTCGTACGAGGGATGGTGGCGGTCGCCGTGCCGGTTCGCAAACCCGGCGGCAGCGGCGTACTGGCTTCGCTGGCCGTGCATGCGCCGACCGCGCGGGCGAGCCTCGACGACCTGCTGAAGAACGTGCCGAAAATCAAGGAAACCGCGGCGCGCCTGGCCCCCCTGCTTCACGTGGATGCCATGCCGCAACGGTAGCGGCGCAAAGATGGAACGCACGCCATCCGGCCATTGGCGGGCCAGGGGCCCGAACGCCGCAATATCGAAAACCGGAATGGAGCCGGGCGGAAACTTCACCCTGAAATCAAGGCAGGCCACGCCATAGGGCGTTTCTGTACAATGGTTGTCATCTATTTTTCGGAACGGTTGCAATGACCACTGCTGATACACCGACACTGCGTGCTTTCGCGCTGCTCGAGCATCTCGTCAAGGCGGAAGGTCCGGTGTCGCTTGCCGACATCGCGCAGGACGTCGACCTGCCGAAGCCGTCGCTGCACCGCATGCTGGCGTCGCTGGAAGCGGGCGGCCTCGTGATCCGCGATCCGGGCCACAAGAACGCCTACGTGATCGGCCCACGCCTCGCGCAACTCGGTCTCGGCGTTGTCATGCACTCAGGCGCGCGGCGTCTGCGGCACGCCATTCTCGGACGGCTGGTGGCAGACCTTGGGGAAACCTGCAACCTCACGATGCTGCACGAAACCGAAGTGCTTTACCTGGATCGCATGGAAGCGCCCTGGCCCCTGCGGCTCGACCTAAAGCCGGGTTCGAAAGTGCCGGCGTATTGCACCGCCAGCGGTAAATTGCTGCTGGCCATGATGCTGTCTCGCGAGCAGCGTTCGGCGCTGGTACGCGCGCTGAAAATTGAACGCTTCACACCGAATACCATCACCGACCCCGAAATGCTCGAAGCCGAACTCGATCGCACCGCACACAAGCGTATTGGTATCGACAACGAGGAATTTCTCGCGGGCATAGCCTGCGTCGCGGTGCCTGTGATGAACAGGGAAGGCATGAGCATTGCCGCCATTGCCGTGCACGCGCCCGTTTCCCGCGCGCCGCTCTCCCGCTCGCTCGAATTCGTGCCGCGCCTGCAGGAAGCGGCGCGAGAACTGGCAAACACCTTCTAGGCTTGATATCAGTCCGATTTTGGCTGCATCGTTCATAAGAACTTGCTCCAAAAAACGATCCTATGAAACGCCATCGGCGCTCTACGCTTCCCACGGATTGATAACGGCGATGCTGGCGGCCTCATAGGGGGCCGTGTCGCGTGAAGCCACGATGAACGCTCGCGAAGCTGCGATCGCGGCAATGTAGCCGTCGGGTGTGGGGAATCCTCGCCCGCCGGCTTTGGCCAGCTCGGCATAGCGCCGCGCGGCATCGGTATCAAATGGCAGCACCCGATCCCTGAACAGCCCCAACAAACCGTCAAGGGCCTGTGCCAGCATGTCCTTGCGCTTGCCGGTCGGGAGCGCCCCGATACCAAATAGCAACTCGGCCAGCGTCACGCTGGACAGATAGAGCGTTTCGACAGCTTGCTCATTCAACCAGGCCCGAACGGCCGGGTTTGGCTCGGGCTTCATCGCCTCGGAAACAACGTTCGTATCGAGGACGATCATTCAAACCTCGGCGGTTCGGCCGGCTTCTTGTCTCTCACCCGGTCGAAGACCTCGAAATCCTTGTTCGTCAGGCCGATTTTGCGACCCAATGCGGAAAGAGCCTCACCCAGACGAACACGCGTCTCCGGCTTGACCGCGTTCGCCAAAATCTCGCGGACCTCGGCCTCGGTGCTATGCCCGTGTTGAGCGGCCCGCACCCGCAGCGCGCGATGTACATCATCGGGCAAGTTCCGTACTGTAAGCATCGCCATAGAATCATCTCGCTAGTATGCATTCAACGCATTCATTATATTATTTTGAATGCGTCGTCACAAGCAAGATCGTTATGTCGTCGTCCTGTTCACCTGCGTGATTTCGTTCCACTTGACGATCAGTGTCTGGTTTTAACTCCGCACCGGGCACCGGCAAATCTTCATGCAGGCGGGAGAAGCGCATCAATGAGGGAATTTCAGCAGCCTTCCAGGCGTCTCTGCGTCGCGACGGACACGCAGTTGCCCGTCACACAGGCCGCAGGCCTGCCAGCGCCGCCTGAGGCCCCCACTGCCGTCCCGCGAAGTGCTCAGGCAGTCTGCCTCGGACGCTCCTTGCGAAACGCGCGTTTTACCGCGATCAGTCCGTCGCGAAACTCAAAGAGATCGCAACCTTCGGCCTCGATACGCCAGCCTTCCGCGTGCGTGCCGGTAAAGACCCATTCCGACACACCGCGCCCACCGGCTACGTAGTGTCGGCCGTGTCCCCAGCGGGCATCGGGAAAAGTCTTGAAGACCGCTTCAAAGGCTGCTTGCACTGCCGCGCGTCCGGCAAACCGTGTGCCGTGGATCTCGTTGCCGCCGGCGGTATCGAAGACGCAGTCTTCGGTCATGAAGGCCATCAGCGCGTTGGCGTCGTGGCGGTTGAAGGCGTCGGAAAAGGCCGCAAGCGTGTCGGCCGTCACTTCGGATGTCGCGGTGAGCGAGTCTGTCATACGTGTCTCCGGTCAGATTGGCATGGCCGCACGCCGGTCGGCGATGGCTGCGGCCAAGTTTCACCGACACGTTAAGTAACTCTCCGCTCCCGCGGTAGCGCCAGTCGAGCCGATTCGCTTGGGCCAGCGCCCGCCTCATGCTGCCGCGCGAAGGCTCACGCCTGCGGACATTGCGCCCGCACGAGCGCCGCCAGCGCACGCACACCGGGTTCGATCTTTTCCAGCTTGATCGCCGAAAAGCCCATGCGGAAGCATTGGCGCTGCTCCAGCCCTTCCATAAAAAACACGCTGCCCAGCTCGATCAGGATGCCGTGCGCCTCGGCTTCAGCAGCAAGACGTGTTGCGTCGAGCCAGAGCGGACCTTCCACCCAGCACGAGGAGCCGCCGGTGATCCGTACGTGCCTGACCTCCGGCAGATGGATGTCGAGCGCGGCCTTGAGCGCCTCCGCACGCTCCTTGTAGGCGAACGCAAGCCGCCGCAGCAACGCGTCGTGATGGCCGAGCGCGAGAAAGGTCGCGAACGCGCGCTGGATGTACGCCGCCGGATGACGCACCATCAACCGCCGCAACGCCCGCAGCTCGCGAATCAGGTCACGCGGGCCGACCACATAACCGAGCCGCAAGCCCGGGGCGAAACTCTTCGACAAGCTGCCCACGTAGAGCACGCGGTCAGCGGTATCCAGGCTCTTCAACGCCGGATGCGGCGCGCCGGAGAAATTATTCTCGCTCTCGTAATCGTCTTCGATCACGACAAAATCATGTTTCTGGGCCAGTTCGAGCAGCGCGTGTCTGCGTTCGAGCAGCAAAGTCGCGGTGGTCGGACACTGATGGCTCGGCGTCACATACACGTAGTCGCATTGCGCCAGCAGATGGGCGTCTGCGACCGGGCGCACGCCGCCTTCATCGACCGGCAGCGGCAGCAGCGGCGCATGGCGGTTCAGGAAAATATTGCGGGCATCGGGATAACCGGGGTTCTCAAAACCAATCGTCGTGCGCTCGTTCGCCAGCAGGTCGGCAATGAGGTAAAGCGCCTGCTGTGCCCCCATCGTGACAACGATTTCGTCCGGCATCGCGAAGACGCCGCGACGCGGCAGCACGCGGGTACGAATCTGCTGGATCAGCGTGTCGTCGTCGCGTTCGATCAGGTCCGGCGCCCAGTTGCGGATCTCCATGACGGAGAGCGCCTTCATGCAGCACTCGCGCCAGTCGCTCGTTGGAAAGAGCGTCTGGTCGAACTGACCATAGATGAAAGGAAACTCGTAGTTCTGCCAACTCGCCTGCTTGACGATATTGCGCTGCAAGGACGGCAAACGCGCAATGCGTTGGGTCCAGTCGGGCCGCCCTACCGCCTCGTTCGCCGCGACGGTTTGAGGCGGGACAAACCCGTGCCGGCCTTCGAGCATGGCCGGATTGACGAAGTGCCCGCTGCGCTCCCGGGAAATCAGGTAACCCTCTTCCACCAGCTGCTGGTAAGCGAGCACGACCGTATTGCGGGCCACGCTCAACTGGTCGGCCAGTTCGCGGCTCGAGGGCAACGCGGTATCGAGGGACATCTGCCCGTCGAGAATGGCGGCTACCAGCATCTGCCGAATCTGCCCTTGCAGGCTGATATTCGATTCAGCCGACCGCTGGAACCGCTGCGACCACATTGCCGACGACATCCGGCTAGCCATATTTCCTCCGTGATTGATCAGGGTGATTAATTCGGAATTAACGCGACCTGGCGCGATGGCCGTCGGCGTGGCCCCCTGCGAGCCAGGCGTGCAGCGCCGAAACGGCGCGGCGAATGTGGACTCAACGATCGGCGGCGTCTGGTACTAACTCCGCCGATTTTTAGTTGACGATACTCGATTCGACCGTGTTCCCGCGATCGGGACAAGCCCCGGTCGTTCCGACAAGACTTGCGTGCCATGCACGCTGCCCGCCAGGAGATCCGCAATGCAACACGATAAACGATCAAAATTTTCGGGGTGGTTCGCCCGCCCGATGCATCGCGTCATTGCAGCCGCTACCGTGTTGGCGACGTTCGTCACCATCGTGGTGCAACCCGCGCACGCCGAGGACAAGGAAGTCACCATCGCGTACCAGCAGATCGTCGACCCCTGGGTCGTGGCAATAGCCAACGGGTCCATCGAAAAGGAGACCGGCTACAAGATCAACTGGCGGCAGTTCGAGTCGGGCGCGAAAGTAGCAACGGCGATGGCGTCGGGCGATGTGAAGTTGGGGGTCATCGGATCGAGCCCGCTGGCTGCGGCCGTGAGCCAGGGCGTGGATCTGCAGCTCTTCTGGATCCTCGACAATATCAACCAGGCTGAAGCAATGGTCGTGCGCAATGGCTCCGGCGTGACGAAGCCGGCTGACCTGAAAGGCAAGACGATCGGCGTCCCGTTCGTTTCGACCACCCACTATCACACGATGTTCGCGCTGCAGCACTGGGGCATCAACCCCTCCGATGTGAAGATCCTCAACATGCAGCCGAACCAGATCGTCGCTGCATGGGAACGAGGTGATATCGACGCGGCCTATGTATGGAATCCGGCGCTGGCCGAACTCAAGAAAAGCGGCAAGGTGCTGATCACGTCGGGGGATCTTTCAAAGCTTGGAAAACCGACATTCGATGGTATTGCGGTCGACCGGAAATGGGGCGAGGAGCATAAGGACTTCATGGCAAAACTGGTGAAGGCCATTGCCGGCGCGGACGATCAATATCGCCGTAATACCGCTGAGTGGAATGCGGGCTCGCCGCAGGCGGCAGCGATTGCGAAGATGATCGGCGGCGCGCCCGGCGACGTGCCGGAATCGCTCTCGCTGTATGCATTCCCCTCGCTTGCCGACCAGGTGTCGGCGCAATGGCTCGGCGGCGGCAATGCGGGTCGCGCAACGCTTGCGCTCAAGGACACGTCGATGTTCCTCAAGGACCAGAAACGCATTGATGCGGTTGCTTCCGACTACTCGAGCTTTGTCACGCCCGAGTATGCAGAAGCCGCGATGAAGCTCAAGTGAACCACGCCAGGGTCATCGATCAGGAGGATCTATGGAAAGCATGAAGATCACGAACGTCAGCGTGACGTTTCCGGGACGCCGCGCCGGCGAGAGCGTGCACGCGCTGGACAATATCAACCTGCAGATCGACTCGGGTGATCTGGTTGTCGCGCTGGGCGCATCGGGGTGTGGCAAGACGACCCTGCTGTCGCTGATGGCGGGTTTCATCGCGCCGAGCAGCGGTGAGCTGCTGCTCGGGGGCGAACCTATTGCCGGACCCGGCGCCGATCGCGGCGTGGTGTTCCAGAAACACGCGCTGCTGCCGTGGCTGAACGTGATCGATAACGCGGAATTCGGGCTGAAGCTGCAGGGCGTGGCCAAGGCCACGCGCCGCGAGATTGCCGTGCGCAACCTCGCGCTTGTCGGCTTGCAGGACTTCCACAAGCATATGATCTATCAATTATCCGGTGGCATGCAGCAGCGTGTAGGTATTGCCCGCGCGCTGACCTGCGACCCCGCCATGCTGCTGATGGACGAACCCATGGCCGCACTCGACGCGCTCACTCGGGAAACCATTCAGGAACTGCTGCTCGATGTCTGGAGGAAGACGAACAAGATGTTCTTCTTCATCACCCATAGCGTGGAGGAAGCGCTCTTTCTAGCCAGCAGGCTGATCGTGATGTCGCCCCGCCCTGGACGTATCACGCATACCTACGAGCTCGATTTCAACCGGCGTTTTCTCGACACCCGCGACGCTCGGGCGGTCAAATCGAGCCCGGACTTCATTGAAATGCGCGAGCGCATACTCAGCATCATCTACGGCGATGAGAAATCCCACGGCGCAGCGGCGGAGGTGGCGCATGTCTAATTTCATGTCCGGTTCGAAATCGATCAACGCGCTACCTCACCGCGACCTGCCAATGAGACCCGAGACCTCCGCCGAACCGCCGCAACGGCCGCGCCACCGTGTGCGGGTTCTCGCCAAGAAACCGGTCAAGCCCGGCGACTCGTTTGGCGTTCCCGGACAAGGCAGCAGCCTTGCCGCCAGCATGTTCACCATCCTCGCGCTGTTCGGATTGTGGTTCGCGGTGACCAACCTGCATTTGATCAAGCCGCTCTTCCTGCCTTCGCCGCAGGCCGTCTATGCAAAGTTCATCCTGGTGGCCACGGACGGGTTCGCCAACTCGACGCTCGCGCAACATACCGGCATCAGCCTCTTGCGTGTGTTCGGTGCATTCGCGCTCGCGTGCCTGACGGCCATACCCGTGGGTGTGATGATGGGCGTGTCACGGATCGCGCGCGGCCTGTTCGATCCGCCGATCGAGTTCTATCGCCCGCTGCCGCCGCTTGCCTACCTGCCGCTCATCATCATCTGGTTCGGTATTGGCGAGTTCTCGAAGGTGTTCCTGATTTATCTCGCGATCTTTGCGCCGCTTGCCATTGCCGCGCGTGCCGGCGTGCGTTCAGTGTCGATCGAGCAGATACACGCCGCTTATTCGATGGGCGCATCGCGCACGCAAGTGGTCCTCTACGTGATTCTCAAATCCGCGATGCCGGAGATCTTCACGGGCATGCGGATTGGCATCGGCGTGGGCTGGACCACGCTGGTCGCCGCCGAGATGGTGGCGTCGACCAGCGGACTCGGTTTCATGGTGCTCAATGCCGCCGAGTTTCTCGCAAGCGATGTGGTGATCATGGGGATTATCGTGATCGGATTCTTCGCGCTGTGTTTCGACGTATTGATGCGCTACGTGGAGCGGGTGCTGGTGCCCTGGAAGGGGAAGGTCTAGTCCTCCCCGGCCATGCCGCCGCTCCCGGGCGGCGGCATGTGGACTTAGCGATTGACCGGCACTGGTCCTACTCATCCTTGTTTATGGCTTGCGATACTGGATCCACAATACCCGGAGACAACATGCTCAAGCTTTTCATCGGGATCGGCATTCCCTATATAGGCGTTATCGGCCTGTTGCCGTGGGTTGCATCCATCGACCGGACCGTGCTCGGCGTCCCGTTCATCTACGCCTGGATCTTCGGGTGGTTCGTGGTGACGTCGGGTTGCCTGATGCTCTGCTGGCGTCTGTTCGACTGCCATTTCGACGATGCACATCCCGACAACAACTGAAGGAGGATGACGGATGGCTACCGCCGTATTTCTAGGCTTCATCGTCTTTTCGCTCTACCTCGCGATCCGCTCGAAATCGGGCCGCGGCCCGCAAAGCGTGCACGATTTCTTTGTGGCCTCGCGGCAGTTCGGCGCGTACCTCGTGTTCTTTCTCGCCGCGGGCGAGATCTACAGCATCGGCACAATGGTCGGTTTTCCCGGCGGCATCTACGCCAAGGGGCCAACTTACGGCGTGTGGTTCCTGGGTTATATCCTGCTCGCTTATCCGGTCGGTTATTTTCTCGGGCCAAAGATCTGGCAAGCGGGCAAACGGTATAACGCGATCACCCTGCCCGACCTGTTCAAGGGCCATTTCCAGAGCCGTACGCTGGAGCTTGTCGTGGCTGCGTCCGCCATTCTGTTCCTGCTGCCCTGGGGCCAATTGCAGTTCACCGGGCTCGTGGCCGCACTCAAGGGATTGGGCTGGAATTTCCAGCCGTTCTATCTGATCCTGATATCGGCCATGCTGGCGTTCACGTATATCGCGATTGCGGGCGTGCGGGCATCGGCTTATATCGCGGTGCTGAAAGACGTGCTCATGGTCCTCGCCATTGTTATCACAGGCGTCGCGGTCTCGGCGGAAGTGGGCGTCACCGAGGTCTTCCACGCAGCGAGCCTGCACGTCAGCAACCGCATGGACGCACATCAGTTGACGTTCTCGATGAGCACCATGCTGTTCCAGTCACTCGGCTTCTATGTGATGCCGTTTGCGATACAGAATTTCTTCACGGCAAAAAGCGCCAACACGATCCGGCGCACACAGGTTGCCATGCCGCTCTACATGCTGATGTACCCGTTTCTCGTGGTCGCGTCCTACTACGCGATCAGCCAGAACTTGCATCTTGCATCGCCCAACGAAGCGTTCTTCGCGGCGGCGATCCGTCTGCTGCCGGGATGGCTCCTGGGTCTCGTGGCTGCGGGCGCATCGCTTTCCGGGCTGCTCGTGCTGGCGGGCATCTGCCTTTCCATCGGGCCGATCGTCACGCGCAACCTGCTGCCGGACATGCCTGAGAACAAGCAGAAAGCGAGTGCAAAAGTGGTGATCGTCATCTACCTGATCGTCTCGATCGTGATGACGCTGCTGACGCCTAACCTGATGCTTACGCTCATCAACACCACGTACTACGGCGTGACCCAGTTCTTCCCCGGCGTCATCGCGATCCTGTTCGGGCTTCGCGTGCGGCCCGCAGCCATTGCGGCAGGCATGCTCACCGGACAAATCCTGGCGATCGTCCTCTATGTCTTGCAGTTGGATCTGGGCGGCTTGAACCTGGGCCTTGTGTGCCTGGCCGTGAATGTTGCCGTGCTCGCCGCAGTGCACCTTGCGATGCGGCGGCCCCACGTGCATGCTCTGTCCTGACCGGTGTGCCGACTGCCCAATCATCTAGCGAGCATCCATGAATCACGCAGCAAAAAGTCCCGTACAGGTTCTCGTGGCGAAGAAGATCCTCACGATGAATCCGGCACAGCCGTACGCCACGCACGTCGCCATTCGCGATGGCAGGATCCTGTCGGTGGGAAATGGCGACGAGGTGAAACAGTGGGGTAACGCGGAAATAGTCGATAAGTTCAGGGACAAAGTGCTGATGCCGGGTTTGGTGGAAGGCCATTGCCATCTGATGGAAGGTGCAATGTGGGACGCGGTTTATGTCGGTTATCACGATCGGCGCGGTCCCGATGGCGTTCGCTGTCCTGGCTTGCAAACACTTGACGCGGTGATCGCACGGCTCAAGGCAGCCCATGATGAAATGACAGACGGGCAAGCCCCGCTCCTCGCGTGGGGTTTTGATCCGATCTTCTTCGGCACGAAGCGTTTGTCGGTCAGGGAACTCGACACCGTCTGTGCACAACGGCCCATCGTCATCCTCCATGCCAGCGTGCATCTGATGAACGTGAACTCTCCAATGCTCACGCTCGCGGGTATTGACAGCGAGAAGGACATCGACGGAATCGGCAAGGATGCCGACGGCAAACCGACCGGCGAGTTACAGGAATTCGCTGCCATGTTTCCTGTGTACCGGTTGATCGGCGGCGGCCTTTCCATTGCGGCCAGTGAGAAAAAAGAAGCCATCTGGAATTTCGGCCGGGTCGCGCAACTGGCCGGCGTCACGACTGCGACCGACCTGGTGAACGACTTCTCTGAACGGGGCAATCAAAACCTGCGAGACGTGACGAACGACCCGGCCTACCCGCTCAGGATCGTTCCGGCATTCGCACCTCAGCGTTGCCCCGAAGGCGGTCCGCAACGCGTGCTGTCGGCTATTGGCGGCAACACCGAGAAGCTGCGTTTCGGACCGGTCAAGTTCATTGTCGACGGATCCATTCAGGGCTTCACCGCGCGCCTCAAATGGCCGGGATATCTGAACGGAAAGCCAAATGGACTGTGGTTGATCCCGCCCAGCCAGTTCGTCGAAGTATTCGCGCCGTTTCACGAAGCCGGGCTGCAACTGCATATTCATACCAACGGCGACGAAGCGACCGAACTGGTCCTTGATGCGCTTGAAAAAATTCTTGACCGCTGCCCTCGCCACGATCACCGGCATACGCTCCAGCATTGCCAGATGGCCGACGCAAGCCAGCTTGCACGCGCGGCGAAACTGGGCTTGTGCATCAACTTCTTCTCGAACCATCTCTACTATTGGGGCGACGCGCACTATGAGCAGACCATGGGCGCCGACCGTGCAAATCGCATGAACGCTGCGGAATCGGCGCGGCGCCTTGGCATTCCGTTTGCCTTTCATTCCGATGCGCCCATCACGCCATTGAATCCGCTCTTCACGGCGTGGTGCGCCTCGCAGCGCGAGACGTCTTCAGGCCGGGTGCTTGGCGCAAGCGAGCGTGTCCCGGTAGCGGATGCGTTGCGCGCAATCACGCTGGGCGCCGCCTACACGCTCAGGATGGACCATCTTGTCGGCAGTATTGAAGTGGGCAAGTTCGCCGACTTCGCGGTGCTGGAGGAGGACCCGAGCGAGGTCGCGCCCGAACGTTTGAAGGATCTCGACGTGTGGGGAACCGTGCTCGGTGGCCGCGTCTTCCAGGGGCCCGCAGGATGACCGCGGGCGTCACCGGAGCGCGAACCCCGATTCCGCTGATTGTGGTCGGCGGTTATCTGGGTGCGGGCAAGACGACGTTGCTCAATCATGTGCTCGCGCACGCGGGACAGCGCCGCATCACCGTGCTCGTCAACGACTTTGGCGCCGTCAATATAGATGCCGCGCTCATCCGCGAACGCACCGGCGACGTCATCAACCTGGAGAACGGCTGTGTCTGCTGTTCGATCGGTGGACAGCTCGTCGATACCTTACTCTCGATCAGCAACCGGCCCGATCCGCCCGACTTCCTGGTTATCGAAGCAAGCGGGGTATCGGACCCTGTGCGTATTGCTCAGATCGGCCTTCTCGATCGTTCGTACAGGCTGTACGGAATCATTGTCGCGGTGGATGTGTCCTGCATCACGCAGACGCTGCTGGACCCCTATGTGGGCGATATAGCGCGGCAACAGATCGCAGGGGCAACGGCAATCCTGCTGACCAAAACGGATCTTGTCGACGAGGGCAGGAAGACTGAAGTTGTGGCCGGGCTGGCGATGCCGGCTCATACCGGCATCATGCTGGAAACGACAGACGGCGCATTTCCCCTGGAACTGTTCTTCGATGACAACCTGACGGGCCGCGTTCGTCCTGGCGGTCCGGGAGCGTTGAATATCCGGAGTCCGAACCTTCCGGCGGACTTCTGCAGCTTCGTCTTTCGCACCGAAGCGCGGTTTGATCGCAAGAAGCTCAAGGATGCGTTGCGCAACGTCTCCGGGAAGTTATTGCGAGCAAAAGGCCTGATCCGGCTGGACGATGCGACGGCGACGCACGAACTTCATGTCGCGGGTGGCCGGATCATCATCACCCCGTTTCTTGGAGAAGCGGACGCGGAGTCGACGATTGTTCTCATCGGGGTATTTAACGATGAAGCGAAACAGGCAACGCTCGACGCGCTCACCGCTGCAACATCGACCGCTTGCCATAGCTAGAGCGCGCCATCCACGACATCGCGCACCAAGCTTCAAAACCAGGTGCGCGCAAGTGATCGCGCGCACCCTGTTCATGGCTTCTCGTCGCGCCTGAAATACAACTGATAGAGCATTCGCTGACCAATCCGGCGAAACGGTGCGAACGGGTGACCAGGTAACTGCGATGTGAAAATCGGCAGCGCCTGTTTCCCTCCTTGCCCCGCTATCTGCTCGGCCAGCCGGCGCCCCGCCTGCTGCGAATACGACACGCCATTGCCGCCGTAACCCAGCGCGTAATAGACCGATTGCTTCGGGTCCGGCTGACAGATGCGCGGCATCATGTCGTGAGCGACATCGACCCAGCCCCACCACGAGTAGTCAATCGCGATGCCGCGCAACGCCGGGAACTTGCGGGCCATGCCTTCCACGAGTAAATCGTAGTGGCGTGAATTCGGTGCATCGGCACCTGTGATCGCGCTGCGGCTGCCGATCTGCAGCCGGTTATCCGGCAGGAAGCGATAGTAGAAACGCAGGGTCCGTGTGTCAGTGAGCACCTGCGTCGTGCGGAAGTTGCATGCTGCAATTTCCTGCTGCGTGAGCGGGCGCGTCACCATCGAATTGGAGAGGATCGGCATGACACGGCTCGTCAGCGACGGATGGAGGTTGGGTGCCGTATAAGCTCCCGTCGCGATGCCCACTGAACGCGCCCGCACAATCCCGCCCGGCGTACGGAGATGATGAACGCCGTTGATGGTTTCCCATCCGATCACCGGACTGGCCGGATGCACACGGGCTCCCGCCTCGCGGGCAAGCCGCAAGTAGCCGAACGCAAGCTTCAATGCATGGATGCCGATACCCTCGGGCTCATGGAGCGCGCCGGCCGCTTCGGCGTCGTTCACATACTCGCGACGAAAGGTCTCCTGATCGAGCAGTTCGGACGGGTAGCCGAACACGTTCTTCCATACTTTCGCCTCGGCGGCGAGCTTCTCCATCATGCGCGGACGATGCGCGATCAGGAAGTGACCGCCCGGCTGCGGATCGCAAGCAATTTCGGCAACCAGCGACTTGAAATTCTGGAAGCCCTCGAGGATTTCATCGTGCATTTTCAGCGCGACCTCCTTACCCCATCGTTCGATCCATTGCGAGCGCGATAACCGTCCGGACGCGTTCTGGCCCTGGCCGCCGTTGCGGCTGCTGCAGCCCCAGCTCGTCTTGTTGGCCTCGAGGACCACGGCCTTGATGCCATGTTCGCGGACCAGGCATAGCGCCGTTGCGAGGCCGGTGTAGCCTCCACCGATGATGGCCACGTCCACGTCGATGTCTTGTGTGATCGGGCCGTCGTCGGGCGGTGGAGCACCGGCGGTTGCGACCCAGTAGGTAGGCGCATATTGCTTGCCATGACCGGGGCCGGGCGAAACCAGCGGGTCGTACGTCGGATCGTATTGCGTCGCGCTGTTTCGTTCAACAGACACGCCTTGCGCAACCCGTTCGATTGCACTTTGCTCCATGCGACACTCCTCGTCGGGATCAAAAGTTCTGCTTTGGACGTTCATTGAGGAACGTACGTTGGAAGACCCTGGGTTTGTCGCGAGACTCGAAGCGGCGTCACCTTTTGCTTCGATGCGTCCGCCATAGGTGCACGTGCTCTCCTCCGACAAGCCTTTTGACGTCGGCTTTACCGGCGATTCACTTGTAAAGATTGTAGAAAGGCCACGCGGCCGACGGTAGGTCCAGTCGACCCCTTTCGCTTGGTACAAGCGGCGACTGGAAAGATTGAGAAAGGGAATGCCACACAAGCGGCGAGCGGCCTGCTCCCGAGTTTCCGCCGGAAACGATAAGATAGGGATCGAAAACAGGCGTCTTCTTCGGGGCCAGGCCGAGCGCGCAATGAGACCGTTGTTCGATTCGGATCGGAGTCCTTCAGACGAGAAAACCACCACTTCCCTACTGAAAAAATTGAGCCGCTTCTTATAAGGGTGATAAGGACGTCACTTGCACGAGGCGGGATCACACTACCAGGACACTATAGTGAGCAACCCGGTCTATTACCTCCACATACCGAAGACAGGCGGGAGCTCCCTTATCTCTTACCTGGACAGTCAATTCGACCCGGATGAAGTCTGTCCATCACAACTGCTCCCAGACCTGTTCCAGCTCCCCGCGAATGTGTTGCGCCAGTACAGGTTTTTCCGTGGGCATCTATGGTACGGGCTGAGCTCATACCTGAAGCGGGATCTTACTTACCTCACCATGCTCAGGGACCCGGTGCAACGAACCATTTCCTGGTACTCGCATGTCAAACGTGACGTAAATGCGTACAGGCACCAACGCGTAATTGACGAGAACTGGACTCTGCAAGACTTCGTTCTCGATCGCGAAACGAACTGGGATATGGTGAACGCGCAGACCTTGTTTCTTGCAGTCGATCTGGATTACTCGAAGCTCGCGCACGACCCCGTTGGCTATGGCAGGACCGTGGTCAAGCAATATGCACAACGTTCCAACGATCGCTCATTGCTTGAGATCGCGAAGAGGAGAATTGAAGAATTCGCTTTCTTCGGCATAACAGAGCGCATGCAGGACTCCATGTGCCTTCTCTCTTACGTCATGGATTTCTGTCCAGACCCTTCAACGCCGAGATTAAACATTTCGTCTGACAGACCCTCCGACCAGGATGTTTCGCCTGAGACGATCGATGCCATAAGAGAAATCACCAGGCTGGATCAGGAGTTGTACGACTGGGCTTGTCAAATTTTCGAGGAGCGCTTTCGCGAGATGGCAAAAGCGCTCGTCATATCGCGTTATGAATCGAATCACCAAAAGCCGGCGGCTCCGCCGTGCGGACCTCTGCCGGCAGAAGAACGTCTGCTCTTTCGCATTGAAATAGTCCGGGCACCTGCGAAAATCAATACGACCGAAAAATTCCAGATGACGGTAGGAATATCAAACAATTCCAGGCATACGATAAATACCCGGCTCAAGAACCCGGTAAACATCTCATATCATTGGATAGAGGCATCCAACGGCTCGATTGCTATCTTTGATGGTGAACGCACAAAGATCTCTCCGGGTTTGTCACCGGGTGAAAAAGAGGAATTCTCCGTGCTGGTGGAATCGCCAATCAAGGCCGGACGGTATGTCTTGAGAGTGACGATGGTTCAGGAAGGGGTGGCATGGTTCGACGAAGGTGAATCTCCAGTGTTCTCGGACATCGAAATGATTGTTGGAACAGCAGGTGAGCCGCTTGAACATCTGAGGTAGATCGCCTCGCGTAGTGTTCGATTTGTCTCCAGGCGAATAACGCGCACTCCAAGGGCACAGGACGACCCGCTCCGTCTGTTAGCGGAGCGCGTCCGGCTAGCACTGAAGATCATCCATTGCGCCGTCACCCGGCTCGCTTGCCGGGCTGGGACGACTGCGATTCCGTCTGTGTGTTTAATTATTTTCGTGGCAGAACGGTGCCGCCGCTGGTCGCTGCCGGTGAGAACACGCCGTGAGTGGGTCCGTAGTTGGGGCTCGCGTTAACATTTGTCTGCGAAGTCTGCGAGCCGTTTTTTGCCTGCGCTCCGCCTGAAGACTGCGAACTCACCGATTGCGTTTCCAGCAGCTTCTGGGTTCGGTTATTCAGCCCCGACGCAGTGCTCGTTCCGGCTAAGCAACAGCAGCATACGAGGCCAAAGACAAGTTTCCGTTTGGTCATGAGCGTCTCCTTTGCAAGTACGCACAGCCACGGAAACCAACTTGTCGGTTGAACCGGCGACCTGGCGATTTACGCTGCCCGTGGCTTGTCCAACGACGCCTGACCCGCAACGACAACGAGGTGATCGGCTGATCAAGAACTCGTTCGCGGAGTCATCGTCGATAAGATCATCGTGCGCTTTTATAAACCGCATCACAAGCTGATCCCGGTCACACCAAGCCTTTTTTCGGTAACAAAATTCCTCTTTGACGCGCTCCTTCCCCGTCTAAAAAAACGGTAATGAGCCGCGAACACAAGCGCTTCGGCGCCTTCGTCTCCCTCCTGCGATGGTTGGCTTTGTGCATCGCCGCATGAGTTGCGTCCGCCGACCGTGCGGACACCCCGGACAAAAATCAATGCAGCTACCTTGCATAAGCAGGTAGCATGTTATATGTTTTACTTATCCACCGAGTTTGACCATGACCGAATCGATCCAGGTTCAACTGAAGAAAGGTGCGCTCGACCTGTGCGTGCTCGCTCTGTTGGCACGCGGCGAGAGTTATGGCTACGAGATCGCCAGCACGCTTGCCAGTGCAGTCGGCATGGGCGAAGGCACGATCTATCCGCTTATGCGCCGCATGCAGAACGACGGGCTGGTCGCCACCCGGCTGGTCGAATCGAGCAGCGGGCCGTCGCGCAAATACTATCGGCTCACGCCGGTGGGCCAGGACGCTCTCGAGGCGCACAGGCGTGACTGGCGAGCCTTCGTGGCCGCAGTCGATCAACTTCTTGGAGCTCAGACGTGAACAGTGAAGCATTCTTGCGCACTCTGCGAGCTGGGCTCGCCGGCCTGTCGCAACAGGAGATCGACGAGATCATCGCCGACTACGCAGCGCATTTCGCCGAGGCGAGCGCGTCGGGTCGCAGCGAGGCGGAGGTTGCCGAGGCCCTCGGGGACCCCGCCCGGCTCGCCCGGGAGCTACGCGCCGAAACCGGCCTCCGGCGGTTTGAAGCCCATCGCAGCTTTGCCAACCTCGTCACGGCCATGCTTGCGCTGGCAGGCCTCGCGGCGGTCGACATCCTGTTTCTACTGCCGCTGCTGCTCGTCGTGGCGGCCGTTACCCTGGGGCTCGGCATCGGCCTCGTGGCCCTGGGTGCGGTTGGCGCGCACATGATCTTCGGCGCCGTATTCTCTGGGCACGGCGGCTCGATCGTGGGCGCGGTGGTCCGCTTCGTGGTCGGCATCGGGCTGATCGCCTGCCTGGTCGCCGGTGGCTCGCTGCTGCTGCTCGGACTTGGCGCGGGCGTGCGCATGCTCGGACACTATGTACGGCTGCATTACCGCCTGCTCGAGCCCGATCAGGACGCCACGCGAGCGCCGGGCAAGGATGTTCCGGCACAGAAGTCGAACTTGCCCAAGAGACTGGCCGTGGTTTCAGTCGCGGGATTGGCCGTGGTCATCGCCCTCCTTGCACTCGGCAGTTCGCTCGTCCGATCGGAATGGGCTGGCGGAGCGCCCTTGTGGCGAGATGCAGGATGGCGTTGCGGCCGGACCTGGTTCGACCATGCGCTTGCAAGCAAACACAGCGCAGGCGGCGCAGATGCCACGAACTCAACTGGTGCCTCGCCTGCCTCGGTTGCGTTCCCATTCGACGCGAGCGACAGCATCGACATCGAACTGCCAGCCTCGGTCACCTACCAGCCCGGCCCCAAGGCCGAGGCGACCGTGACAGGAGACCCCTCGCTCATCAGCCACGTGCACATAGTCGATGGCAGGCTCGGTTTTGACAGCGACACCATTTGCGTCCCGGACACGCATCTCTCGGTTCGGCTGACGGCCCCGTCGATCACCAAGTGGGGAATCAAAGGCAGCAGCAACCTCGTTCTGACAGGCATCGACCAGCAGACGCTCCAATTGCGCGTTGCGGGGAGCGGCCGTATTGTCGCAAGCGGTTCGGTGCGGGTTGTCGCACTCAATATCGCAGGCTCGGGTGAGGCGCAATTGCAAGACCTCTCGGCCAGGTCGGCGGAGATCGTGGTCCATGGCAGCGGCGAAGTGGAGGTCGCGGCGCAGGACAACGCGGATATCGCTCTAGCCGGTAGCGGTGTCGTGAAACTGCACGGCCATCCGGCACAGGTACATTCGAGCATATCGGGTAGTGGCCGCATCGAAAACATGCCCTGACGACATCCCATGCCAGGGCCTTCAGGGAGACGCTAATGACCAGGATTCCCAGCCGACGCGATTTTCTGAAAGTCACCGGAGCGGCAATCATCATGAGCCAGATGCAATCGTTCGTTGAAGCCGCCACCTGGGCGAGCGCACCCTCCGCGGCGTCCGCGGCGTCCGGTTTCGCACCCGATCTCGACGCCCGCTTCGATACCTTTCGTGCGGCGGCGCCTCTGCACAACCTTCACAGCGTCCTGGTGGTGCAGGACGGGAACATAGCGTTCGAGCGCTATTTTTCGGGTCTCGATGAAACCCGGGGTCAACCGACTGCCGGCGAGGTCGTGTTCGGCCCCGACGTGCAGCACGACCTGCGCTCGGTCACCAAGAGCCTCGTTTCGTTGCTCTACGGCATCGCGCTCGCGGACAAGCGCGTCCCGTCACCCGACCAGCCGCTCCTCGCGCAGTTCCCAGAATACCCGGAGGTAGCGCGTGATCCGCAACGGGCAGGTCTCACGATCGCCAATGCATTGACCATGACGCTCGGCATGCAATGGAACGAGCACGTTTCCTATATGGATCCGGCCAACAGCGAAACGGCAATGGACGCGGCGGCAGATCGATTCCGTTACGTGCTCGAGCGCCCGATTGTCGCCGCGCCGGGTGAGGTATGGATCTACAGCGGCGGTGCCGTTGCGCTCATCGGCCGGCTGATCGAGAAGGGCACCGGGCAACCGCTCGAGGACTACGCGCGCTCGGCTCTTTTCGAACCGCTTGGCATCGACAAGTTCTCATGGGCCAAAGGCCGGGATGGAGAAGCGATTGCCGCATCCGGGCTGCGTCTGACGCCACGCGAGCTTGCACGCGTCGGTCAACTGGTGCTTGCCCGCGGTCAATGGAAGGGCAAGACGATCGTGCCCGCGGCGTGGCTCGACGCGTGCTTCACGCCTGCCGCCACAGTGCGTGACGGGCAATCATATGGCTACTTCTGGCGGGTCGGCGAAATCGCCTATCCGAGCAAGACGGGAACTCGCGGCGAGCACTATTTGATGGGTTTCGGCAATGGTGGCCAGTTGCTGGCTATCGTTCCGGCACGCGCACTCGTGGTGGTGGTCACCGCTGGAAATTACAACGATCCGAACGACTGGCAAGTGCCCGATGCCGTGCTGCGCCGTTTTGTGCTGCCGAATCTCAAGGCTTGAAGCGCTTACCCATTACAGCCCCGACTACAGCCCGAACGCAGTGTTCAATCCCGCCTGTAGCTCCTTGCAACATCATGGAGCCAGTCATTCCGTGGCGGGTTTGACAATGCTTTCCAGGTGATAGAGCTCCAGCTTTCGATACAGCGTGCTGCGCGAAACGCCCAGCGAACGGGCCGCCTGGGCGAGATTGCCATGAGCGTCATACACCGCGCGAGCAATGGCTACGCGCTCCGTTTCTTCAAGGCTGGTTGACTGAAGCAGCACGGGCTCCGCCGTACCGGCGGTCGCCGTTTCAGCGAGCAGTTCCGCAGGCAATTCGTCGAGCCCGACCTCCTCCTCGCGGGAGGTCAACAGCAGATTCTCGATAATGTTGCGCATCTCCCTGACGTTGCCCGGCCAGGAATAAGCACGCAGCACGGCCATGACTTCGGGGTTCAGCCGCCTCAACGCGACCGAGTGGCGCAGGGCAAGCCGACGATTGAAATGCTCGACCAGCAGGTCGATGTCGATGTCCCGCTCGCGCAGCGGCGGAATCCGTATGCGGGTAACGCTGATGCGATAGTAAAGGTCGCCACGGAAGCGCCCGGATTTTACTTCGTCATGCAGATTACGATTGGTCATTGCCAGCAAGCGTACATCGACGCGCCGTGGTTGCGTGTCTCCTAACCGGTACACCACGCCCTCTTCCAGTGCGCGCAACAGCACGGGTTGCAGGTCGAGCGGCAACTCGCCGATTTCATCGAGACACAGGGTGCCGCCGTGCGCCAGTTCGAACCGGCCGGGACGTCCCTCTGCAGTCGCGCCCGTAAATGCGCCGCGGACGTGGCCAAACAACTCGCTGCCAATCAGCTCCTTCGACGCCGCCCCGCAGTTGTACGCGACGAAAGCGCCGCCTCCACGTTCCTCTCCGTGTATTGCCCGCGCGAACAGCTCCTTGCCGACCCCGGTCTCGCCCTCGATCAACACCGGTACACGCCTGCGGGCAAGCTGGCGAGCCCGATTGACAGCCGCGAGCATGACGGCGCTCTGCCCGAGTATCTGGGCGAAACAGTTGCGTTGCGGGTCGGCCTCGCTTCCGGGTTCATTAGCGGACTTGCGACCGCTTTCACACTCCGCTCCGTTCCCAAGCACATGGTTGCGCTCGGCCGTCCGGTTGCCCGGGGAGCGCGATCGAATCGCGGGAACCACGAGCATTGCGCCGATCGTGCTGCCTTCCACCACGACCGGATTGAACCATTCGGCACGCAAACCCTGGGGCAGGTGCCGGGCCCAGTCCTCCACGGCCGAGCTCTCGTCCATGCCCGGGAATCGCTCCCCTATGCCGACAGGAAGCGCCACCCGGCCGGTACTGTGCACGAGCCGCCCGCGCCTGTCGATGGCAATCATCCCCGCTGCGTCAGACGATGAAAGCCGTTGCAAACAGAACGCCAATAGACGCATATGCTGACGGGCGGACTGCTCGGCCAGCACCATCTCGATCTGTCGTGCCGCCGTAATCGCCAAGGTCAGGTTATTGATCTGATAAGTGGAAGGCGGCCCGGAAATATCGAGTACACCTATGATCGCGCCGGTCCCGGGTTCGCAAATCGGCGCCGCCGCGCAACTCCAGGACTTGATCCCTTCGCAGAAGTGTTCTGAACCATGAATATACGTTGGCTCGCCGGTAGCGAGCGCGGTGCCGATGCCGTTGGTACCAGCCATTCCTTCGCGCCAGTCGCCGCCTGTCGTCAAATGGATTTTCTCGCCGGCCGTCAACGTGCGCAGGTCCCCTGCTGCCTTGAGAATCACACCGTCCTGGTTGGTCAGGAGCAGGATGGAATGTGAATCCGCAAACAGATCCGCCGTCGCGGTGAAAAGCCGGTCGGACGCTGCCAGCAACTCTCGATGACGCCAACGCAAAGCCTCGACAGCATCGCCGTGTACCGCGAACGGTGCGAGGCGTGCAGAGGGACTGACGCCGGATTCCAGACTACGCTGCCAGGATGCAATAAGAGCCGAAGGAACCGCTACCGCCGACTCGCCCGCCAGGAAACGCTCCCACGCACGCATGGTGTCGCGGTCAGAGTGGAGAACGTCGGCGCGCTGCGCCTGGGCCATCAGGCCATGCATCACGGCCTGGTCAGCAGGAGCCGATGCACTCTCGATTTGATGTCTCGCCACAAGTCTCCTCCGATGCGATTGGTCAACGCAAAACCCCTCAAGGCAGGCTTCGCCGCGACTCGCAATCTGGTATTGCAGCTGGCGCTTCTCGCTGTTCAATTCTGTAAGCTGGCAGCAACACCACCGACTAGTATATGCCTGGCTTTTGATCAGGTCCGCTCGGGAAAACACGCCCCGGCGAACATGATCAACTATTCTTTTATGCGTCACATGGCAGACATAGTCCGGGTCCTTGCGGCGTGATTCCCAGCAAAAATGACTCAAGGGTTGGAGATGTAATAGCCCGCTATTACAACGCGTGGCCAGTCCAGCCGCAGTTCATGTCAAATGGGTTCCACGCCTTGTATCAGGCAGCTGTAACCAAACGCCGACATCTAATTCGGATTCCAGATTATTTACATTTTTATGACCGGCCTCCGTATGGAGACCGGTTACAGCACGACTATTTTCGGCCGAACACTTCGGCGCCGCCGCCAAGCGCAGGTCCCGCGGTGGGATCGATTGTCTCCGGTTTCTTGGCGATCAGGGTCTGGGCAGTCAGGATCAACCCCGCAACCGATGCAGCATTGCGCACCGCGCTGTAGCTGACCTTCACCGGATCGATGATGCCCGCTTCTATCAGGTTCACGAAGGCGCCAGTGCGTGCGTCAAGTCCCATGCCCGGTCTCGACCGCACCGCCTCGGCCACGATCGCCTCGCCCTTCAGGCCACAGTTCGTCGCGATGTGAAACAGCGGTTTCATAAGCGCGCGCTGCAGCAGTCTCGCGCCCTGCTGGACACTCCCCTGAGTCCGTGAAACGGTCCCTTCGAGTTCCGAAGACACTCGCAACAATGCCATCCCTCCTCCCGGCACCACTCCCTCGGCAATGGCCGCGCGCGCCGCGTTGATCGCATCCTCGATCAAATGAAGCCGGCGCTTCTGTTCGACCGGCGTGGCCCCGCCTGCCAGGATCATCGCCGTGCCTCCCGACAATTTGGCAAGGCGCACCTGGAACTTGTCCCGTTCGACATTCTCCGGCGCCATCTCGTACTGGCGTGCCACCTGCTGACGACGCGCGACAATGCCGACCGGGTCCCCGCCACCGGCCGTAATGATGGTCTGGTTGGCTGAAATGCGTACTTGCCGGGCGCTGCCGAGATCCCGCAGTTCCGTGGTCTCGAGTTTTCCGCCCAGGTCGCTGGCAATCACCCGGCCTCCCGTGACAATGGCTATGTCCTCGAGCATCGCCTTGCGCCAATGCCCGTACTCGGGCGGATGGATGGCCGCCACGGGAACCCCGCCGTTGTCTCGCCAGGCGAGCAGGCTCACCACACACGCGGGCGCAACCTCTTCCGCAATAATCAGCAGCGGGCGCTTGCTTTTCGCTATGAGCGCCTGAATGGCTGCCACCTCCTCCACCGACTGCAGCCGCTGGTCGGTCATCAGAATGAGCGGGTTATCGAGCACCACCTGCATTCGTTCCAGGTCCGTGACCATGTGATGAGACAGGTAGCCGCGATCGAAAGCCATGCCGTCGACCACTTCCAGACGCGTTTCGACCGTTGTTCCATATTCGACATCAACGATGCCATCGGGACCGACCCGCTCAAGCGCCTCGGCCACCATTGCGCCGGTGACCTCGTCGTTGGCGGCCACTATGGCGACCGCCCGCACCTCCTCGCTGCCACGCAGCGGAGTCGCGGTGCGTTTCAGCGCTGCGATGACCTCGGTGACAGCCGCCTCCAGACCCTGCACGAGTTCCACCGGGTTCGCCCCTTCCGCGAGACAGGCAAGGCCGTCCTGGACCAGTGCATCGGCCAAAACGGTCGCCGTGGTGGTACCGTCGCCGGCGACGTCATTGGTCTGCTTCGACACCTCCCTGACGACCTGCGCGCCGATGTTTTCGAACACGTCTTCCAGTTCGATCTCGTTGGCGATACTCACGCCGTCGCGAGAGATGATCGGCGTGCCGATCGGCCGGTCGATGATCGCATTCATCCCGCGGGGGCCGAGGGTGCCGCGTACCGCCTTGGCGAGCTTGGCCACGCCCCGGCCGAGAGCCGCGCGGGCCTCATCATCGTGCAACATGATATTCGGCATGATTGCCTGTCTCCGTTTATGATTGGTTTGGATTACAAACCATTTTAGATTGACCTGACCGCGCTGATGGAGCGGACAAAATGCACCGGCTTGACCTCCCCCTGAGGCGCGCATCCCGCGCCGTATCGGGTGGCAAGCAGACCGCGACACAGCGCACTGTTGAATTCGGCGTTGACGCCGACCCGTCGCAAACCGCGCAAGTAGGCGTGGATCTGCCCGGCATCCAGCAATGCGCCGTCCTCGCCAACGAAGGCGGCTGCGTCAGCGTCAGTGCCCGCCCCGACAACCGGACGTCGTTCCAGATAGCGTTCGACCAGACGGCGACCCGCTGAATCACAAGCTAGTGCGGCAAGATCCGCCACGGTTAGCCGCAGCAATGCCGCGGGCTCATGCCCGTGATCGAGCAGATACGCCAGCAGCGCCTCCTGCCTTCGCTGGAAAGCCTTGACCATGAAGGTCCGGCGAACTTCCTCCAGTTCGCCGCTGGCTTCACTGCCGAACGTGGCCTGGAACGACAGCCCGGCCGCGACGCCACGATTGATTTCGTCGGCATACATGTGCTCGCCGAGACCCACCGTGACCTTCCTGACCCACGGCAACGCCGCGACCGCAATACGCATGTCGTCAGCCATCAGGAAGGCGAAATTGGCGGCGCACCAGTAGGTCGGCAACCGGAAATCGATGCGAACCTGCCCGCCGGCATCCACCCCCACGCTGGTGACGAAACCCAGCTCCGTCACCGATTCGTCGAGCTCGGGATCGATAACGGACGCGAGCCGCGCCCACACCTGCGCGGTCCGTCCATCCGTAGCAACGGCCATGATGGTCATACCGTGGCCGTCTGGCGCGTATCAGCCAGCAGCTTCTTTTGCGCTTCCACGTCCACGCCATACAGCCGCGCCGCGTTGAGCCCAAGGATTTTCTTTTTCGCCGTCAGCGATAGTTGAACACCGGTCTCCCTGGCTACGGATTCAGGCAACTCGAACGCCATGAACTTCTCGATCAGCCACTTCGGCGACCAGATACCGTAGTCGCTGCCGTACAGGATCTTGTCTTCGCCGATCCAGAAAAGCAGCTCCGAAATCACATGGGCAAAATACTCGGGACGTGTGTGGATGAACGGCAGCGCCACCGCGAGGCCGCCATACACGTTGGTTTCCTGGGTCGCGATCCAGCAGAAATCATCCAGGCGCGGCAAGCCGCAGTGCTCGACAATGAAGTTCAGGTTCTGGAAGCTCGTAGCTGCGTCGTCGACGTCGGCAACATCGAACGCGTCGCGGTTCAACGGCAGGATTGTCGGGCCCTTGTGCACGTGGATATTCTTGATGCCCAGCTTTTCGCAACGCTCGAAGTATCTCTGCATGCCCGGGTCGGACAGCTTGTAGCCCTTGCTGTCACCGCGCCATTCAGCGGTATAGAGCTTGACGCCCTGGATCTTGTAGCGTTCGGACAGCTCCTCCAGGCGATCGAGCCCGGCCTCGCCGTCACGCGGATCAAACGCGCCGTTGACGATAAACCGGTTCGGGTATTTCTCCTTCAATACATAGTTGGCCTCGGTCGTGTTGAAGCCGTTCTTGTAGAAGTCCGTCAGGTAGGTCGGCTGACAGATCGCCATATCGTCGTAGCCTGTCACGAAAAGGTCGTCGTACAGGGCTTTCTCCCCGTACTTGTCGAACTTCTCCTTGGGCCACAAATACTCCTTGGGACTCAGGTTCGAATGATAGGCATAGAAGCAATCAATGAACTGCTGGCCATGCACATTCTTGAGGTTGGCCTTGCTGCCGTCCCAGAGATGGACGTGCCCGTCAATGATGAAGATCTCTTCACCGTCCTTGGTTCGATACATGACATTGTCTCCATGGTTATGCGAGAGCGACCGGTTTCATGCCACGCAAAGGTCACGCAAAGCCGGTCGCGAAGTGCGGTACGGTCGCGCCCAGGTTGTCACTCGTAAGCCATGGCGTCGTCCATGTTGCCGAACAGCACGACGGTGTCGTCGTCTATCATCACCATTCGCCCGTAGTGGGTCGAGGTGGAGATCTCGAACAGATGCGGCGTCATCTCGCGGCCAAGCGATTCGCTGATCTCGCTCATCCTGAACTCGATCTTCCCCTGCCCGTCTATGCGAATCATCGCAGGCAGGTAGGTCACCGTGATGCCGGGTTTATGCGCCATCAACTCCGCAATGGCGCGTGCCTCGACGCTATCGTTCATGGTGACGCCGCACTGATGAGAAATGGTTTGCTCGAAACGAACGTCTTTCATCGACTTGAAGATGTTGTCGGTATGCACTGACATCGCGTACTCCTCTTCCCGGTTAGGTTCTGACTAAAGAATGGCTCAGGCCTGGATCGCCAGCGGGAAATGAATGCCTATCTCACGGGCAATCATTTCGGTGCGCTCGATCGCACTGTTCATGCTGTCGTTGAACTGCACCACCTTGACATGCGGAATCGACCAGATCGGCTGCAGACGTTTCGCCGCCTCGGATGCCAGCGCGCCGTGCTTTTCCAGCCACTCGCCGAACAGCTTGCGGTTGGCTTCGCCGTGCTTGGGGTCGTTGGCAAGCATGTGGAACAACTCGACCGCGTTGGCCAGGTTGCGCTCATAGTCGCCCTCAGCCGCGGACACCACGGTGGGCGTCAGGAAGTCGTTTTGCGATGCGGCCATCTGCATGATGAAACCGCTGCGGAACAGATCGGCCACCAACGGCTCGAAGACCACGTTCACCGCGAAGTACTTTTCGAGGAAGTCGGTTGCACCGCCAATAGCCTCCACGGCCCGGCGCGTTTCTTGCCAGATCGGGTCGTTCAGCCAGTGAGACTTGCCGGCGTCGAGATCCAGGTTCGGCGCGTCCAGTGCGATTTCTCCCAGGTACAGCGTCAGGTCCTGCGCAAAGCGCAGCTTGTACGATGCATTCGTGAGGATGGCGCTGTTGATCATCTGCGTCACGCCGTAGCGCTGGGCATGCATGGTCGCGGTACCCAGGCCAAACTCCGCATGCTTGTATGCGCCAAGATGCTGCTCCAGCACCTTGAGCCACGCCTTGTCGAAACGCTTCACCGCGCCCGAGCGCCGGGCATTGCCAATCGCGCCGCTGATCATGCCGATGATCGTGGACTGGCGTTGATAGTGGGTGCGCTCCCATTCTTCGTCGACCGCGCGGAACCTGTGCCAGTCCGTGCATTTCACTGCGGTCCATGTTTCCGAGTAGGTCGGCGTGCCATCGGCGAACGAGATGATCCAGTCCTGCAGCAGGTAACGCTTCGGGTCCGGCTGAACGTCGACGGTCATGTCCTCGTAATGGGTCGCCTTGCGCCCCTTGGGCTCGAAGTAGTTGTACTTGCGGCTGTCCCAGCCGGCGAACTGGGCAGCACCGGCCGCGCCTGATGCAAGCGGCGCCGGTTGCTCTATCGTGGTGCTCATGTCGATCCTCCTTTGTCTTTCATTTATCGGAACTTCCGGTCTGGAGCCCTGCCAAGGGTCCGGTCATCGGACGGCCTGGGTAAATTTGTCGAAATAAAGCCGTTCGGGCGAAACGCCGGCCATCTGCAGCACGGGCATCACTGCGTCGATCATCGGTGTCGGACCACACGTATAGGCATCGATCTCACCGGCAAGCGCCTCCTCGCGTAAGGTCCGTCCAAGCACCTCGTGAATGAAGCCGGTCTCGCCGGTCCAGTCGTCGCCCGCTTCAGCGTGCGACAGCGCCGGGATAAAGCGGAAGTCGGGCAGTTTCTCCGTGAGTCCGGCGAACTCGTCGAGATAGAACAAGTCGCGACGGGTACGCGCGCCGTAAAAGAAGCGCACCGGTCTTTGCTCGCCGCTCTGGACAAGATCGTTGAGGATCGACCACAAGGGAGACATTCCAGAGCCGCCGCCCACCAGCACCATCGGCCCCGGCTGTTCTTCCCGCCGGAAGCAGGTGCCGTACGGTCCCTTCGCCACCAGCCGGTCACCCGGCTTGAGGCCGTCATCAAGCTGGGAAGAGAAAGCGCCGTTGGGGTACTTCTTGATGATGAACGCAAGACTCGTCTGCCCCCCTGGCTCGCTCGGAACGCTTGCCATGGAGAACGACCGCGTGATGTCCAGCCTCGGAATGGTCAGGTCGACATACTGGCCGGCCCAAAACCGCAGCGGCTGGTCCAGCTCCACTTCGAGCAGCCTGATGTCGTGCGTCAGCGCGGTTATCTTCGTCAGCGTCGCTCCGAATTCCTTCACCGCAATGGACCGGCGCATCAGGTCTTCGTCGTAGTTCAGCAGTTCCACCGTCAGGTCGCTGAAGGCGAGCGTCCTGCACAGCAGGATGTGATTCGTCTCGCGCTCATAGTCGGGCAGCGCGAAGGTCGAGTACTTCTTCAACTCCACGTCGCCCTCGATCAGCAGGGACTTGCAACTGCTGCATTGTCCTTCCTTGCATCCGTGCATTACCGAGATGCCTTGGCGGAAGGCGGCATCCAGCACGGTCTCTCCCTCCGCGACCTCCATCTCGACGCCGACAGGCTCGAATCGCACTGTATGAACTGTCTGGTGGTCGACTGTTTCCGGCATGGCATCCCTCTTCCATTGCGTATCGTTCATGTCGTTCATGCTCGTCGTCCCCTCCTGATCCGTCCGGGAGCGTAATCACCCACTCACCCCCTCAAGCACTCCCGGACCGCATCGCTTCGTCAGCTAACCGGATTAATCTTGAAACCGGCTCGATATTCAGCGATGTGCTTCTCGCGCTGCTCCGCTGTCATACCCCGCAACAGGACGATCGGGCTCTGGATGATGTGACCGCGAACATGATCGAGCGTCCACATGTTCTTGTCGTCGAACCGGAGATGCGGTTGCGGCACCAGGGTCTTGCCGTCGCTGCGCACAAAACCGAGATCCTTGATGCAATCAGCCAGATCCCAGCCGTGGTAGCACTCTTCCCATTCGCGGCGTCCGCTGAAGCGCCCCATGGCCGGCGTCGGCCGCCCCTCGTATTCCGAGGCGAACGCAACCTTGTGGGTCCAGCGGCACAACTCGGAACAATACGTGTAAAGCTGTCCGTCCACTTCATCGACTACGAAGTCTTCCCGGATCAGGCACGGCACCAGGCAACTCCAGCAGCGGTGCGGGTACACGTAACCATTTTCCTGGTCGAACAGCATGTTGGTCTCGCCAGGCACGCTCTTCTTCGCGTACCACTTCCAGTAGTCGCCGAATTCTGCGTACCACCCCGGGTACTTGTGCTCGAACCACTCGAAGTCCTTTTCGGTCTGCGCCTCGATCCGCCAGAAGTTGACCGGCCAGCCCACGGAGAAGAACTGCGCAACCTTGTGCACGTAATTCTTCTTCACCAGGCGATCCCATGCGGCCCCCACGTCGTCATGGTGAATCTTGATGCCGTATTTCTCGAGCGGCAGCATGTACGTACGGTAGTAATCCTCATAGATCCACCGGTGCCACAACTCGGCATACGACTCCTTGGTCTTGTCCCGGTCCGTGGTGCCGTACTCGATGAACGTGCCAATGGCCGCATCCACAATGGCGTGGTTCTGCCAGAAGGCGTAACGAAGATCGCGCTCGAGCAACAGATGGTTGTCCGGGTCGTTGATCACCGACATCACCAGCGAATGGCCGTTACCTATGTGCCGGCTTTCGTCGGACTGCACGGACAGGAACACCGTTGGCAATGCATAGTCGCCGTTGCGTGCCGCTTCTGAAGGCATGGCGACGAACAAGGTGTTCGTGAACGCCGTTTCAGCGACCACCTGCAGGAACACATTCGCCGCGGTGACTGCGTCGCCGGTCAGGAACCCTTCGGCAAACTGACGGCCGATCGTGGTTGCGTAGCACTTGCCGAATGCCGCCTCGGTGATATCGAACCCGGCCGGATCGATGTAGTTCTCCATGTACCACTTCTTGAGGTTCATCTGGATAGTCGAGTGCCGGAACTCGTCGACCATCTGCATCGTGAAACCCGTCCGTAGTTCTTCTCCGGGCGCCAGGCGGCCGAGCATCGCCATCGAGCGCGCCGCCGAAATTTCCGGGAACGGGATGATCGCCAGGAACAGCTTCATCCACTCGACCCAGCGCGGTTGCACGTTGCGGAACATGTCACCGCGCAACGCCGCATCGAGGGCCCCGTAGACACGGTTATCCTTTTCCTCCTGCATCGGAAAATAGGAGCGCAGCACCTGTTTCATCGGGTCGCGTGGCGCCTTGCTGATCTTGTAGTCCGTCGGGAAGGTCATCGCCTCCTGAACGTAACTGGGTGTCCAGCCCAGATCGGCAACGCGGCGTGCCGCCTCGCCAATGCTGATCCCACGCTGGGACGTGATCTTGTTGAGGGTTAATCCATCAGACATTGAGCTCTCCTTTTTCATTTCACGAATCACCGTCGTAGTTCACGGTCATACGGCGGTGCTACGGGCAGGGCCGCGTAATGCCGCAGCCAGAGTCAACAATCAACAACACAGGCCGGTGGTCACGGTCCGGTCTTAACGATCCATGCCCCCTGTCGTTTTGTCATGCACTTCGGATCATCGACGCTTGGGTCTTGATCTGCTCTCATAGAGCGATTTGCATGCCAACGAGGCTGACGGCGCGCCCTATAAGGCAGTGCTGTTCATGCGGCTATTTGTGTCATCTTCCGGCCGGGAATTCTGTTTTGTTATGCGACATTCGCGTTCAATCTATCTGTCCGATATTGGGACGATCCTTCCACTCTCGGCTGAGCAGGCATCATGATATTTTTTAAGCGGACTTCTTAATTAATTAGGAAAACATATTATCTATGTGGCTATGGCACCCTCACCACCGCTCGAACTTCGATGCACAATCACCTATAGTCGCGTTTCTCCCGTATAGATCACGCTCTGGGCCTTATCGCCATCCGGCTTCCTCTCGGCAATAAATCGCGCGGCGAGGACCAGCGCCCCCATCGCGAAGTCCTTGCCGTAAGCCGCGATCATTTCGTCGCCTATCGCCCCCAGCCGCTCGAAGAACTGGTCCTTGGTGAGATGTTCATGGGTCATCGTTGTCTCCTTTCTTGCATGTAATGGATCTCGTCCGCTCCCTCATCCCGGGCTTCCGAAATGAAACAGCGCCTCCGGCAACGACACCAGTCCAATCTCGCCGGCCTCCGTGCCCATTGCCAGCCGTCCGCCATCGGGCGACCACGCGATCGTGCTGACAGGACTGTCGCCGGCCCCCTTGACGAACAGGACGTCGCTGCAGCCCGGCTGGCACAGCAGCACCGCGCCGTTGTGATACCCGAGCGCAATCAAAGGATGCGTGGGATGACAAACAACCTGAGTAACCGGGGTCTTCCGCACGATGCCGCATTCTCGCGGCCGGTCATCGCCACCGGGCGGGTCGAATCGCCAGCAAACCGCGCGCGGACCGCCGCTCGTAACGAGCACGCGGCTGTCCGCTGAAAAAGATAAGGACCGGGGTTGCCCGGGATAACCGCCCATCTCGATGTCACCGCCGTCGGGCAAACGCCACCCGTGCAGTGCGTTCTCCTCCATGCCGCTCACCAGATAGCTGCCGTCGGGACTCCAGGCAATGCTGCGGTGATAGCCGGGCCATGCGAGCAGGCGGGGAACGTGAGCGTCAAGCGGCCACAGCGTGACGCCGCCATGATGAGCGATTGCCAACTGGTCGCCGGCGGCATTGAAAACAAGGGCCGTTGCCGAACCCGGCAACGCGAGACTGGCTGGCTTCGTCCCCAGCCAATGAACCCGTCGCCCCGTTGCATAGGCTCGCCCGGTCCGACTCGTTGCCACAACGTCGATCCATTCGCCATCGACATTGACGAGCACCTCGCTCACGCCATCCCCGTTCAAGTGGACAAGCCGGCCGTCGTCACCACCGCTGAGAAAACCTCCTTCGGGGTCGCCAGCGAGCGCCAGACAGGTGCCGTCATGCAAGCTGAAACGCGCCACCGGCGCAGGGGGTTCCCGCCCCGGCACGAACTCGACTCCGCCGCCCGGCCGGGGCTTGAGTGCCGGGCCGCCAGGCCATTCACCCGCCGCGAGCGCCACCGTACCGTCACCGAGCGCAAATCCCGCATGGCGCCCGGCAACGTCCCACGCAAGCGCAACCACGGGCGCCTCCGTCATCCAGTTGGCCCCAAGCAATTCGATCAAAGGCAGCGGCGCATTCATAGGTCGGTCTTGCAATGCCCAATACTCTCCCGCAGTCCGAGCCGGTCGAGATTGCGGCCGATAAACACCAGCCTGCTATCGCGTACTTCGTCCACTCGCCAGGGCCGGTCGAAATCCGTGTCCATGGTCATATGCACGCCCTGGAACACAAAGCGGCGGTCCGATCCCTCCAGGTCGACGATCCCTTTGGCTCTCAACAGATCCTGGCCTTGCTCGACCACCAGTTGCTGCAGCCACGAAAGAAACCGGCTGCGTTCCAGCGGCTTCTCGACCCGCAGCGACACGCAATCAATGCCATGGCTGTGACGGCCGGGACTCACGGATATGTGGCGAAAGGGCCGTTCATCACGGGGCCGCTCGTCTGTACCCTCCGGCGAGTTGGCAAGATGAAGGCGCTTGAGATCGAACGCACCTCGATCCAGTAGCGTAGCCAGCGGCACAGCACAGCGAACACTGTGAAGCAACTCCGCACTGGGATTGATGCCCCATATGGCCGCCTCTACCGAAGCCAGGCCCGCTGCGTCGACAAGGTCGGTCTTGTTAAGCACTACGATGTCCGCCTGCGCCAGTTGCTCCGCGGCCTCACGGCTGTCAGCCAGACATGCCTGGAGGTGCAGCGCGTCGGCCACGCAGATCACGCTGTCGAGCCGGGTGCGTTGACGGATGACATCGTCTACAAAGAATGTCTGAACCACCGGCGCGGGGTCGGCCAGTCCAGACATTTCGATCAGGATGCCCTCGAAACCGCCCTTGCGTTTGATCAGCCCCGACACTACGCGGATCAGGTCCCCGCGTACCTTGCAGCACACACAGCCGTTGTTCAGTTTAACTACCTCATCTTCCGCGCCCACGACGAGGCTCCCGTCGATGCCGATTTCGCCGTATTCGTTGACGATCACCGCATAACGCCGGCCGTGCTGCTCGCGCAGTATGCGATTGAGCAGCGTGGTTTTCCCCGCGCCGAGAAACCCGGTAAGAACAGTGACCGGAATTCGATTCATTGCCACTCCCCGGGTTTCTTGCCGGACGCCGCCGTGTCGAAATTCGCCAGCTCGTTCTCGAGCCAGTCACGCTCGGCTTCGATAGCCAGCAACTCGTTTTCCGAAGCGTCCAACCGCTCGCGCAACTCCGCGATATCCCGCGTCCGGTCCGGCGTGGCGCCTTCGCGCTTCTCGCACGCAAGCGCGCATGCCAACTCGATCTCAGCGCCGGCGCAGCGGTTTTCGCCGCGCAAGTAGCGGGAATTAACCTCGGTCAAAGCAATGACCAGGCGTACGCGTTCGGGAATCGGCATTGAATTTTGCTGCGACGCCACGGCGTCCTCCCTGTCGGATCCCTATCGCTATGGAATCAGCACCGCGCGGCCCCTGACCTTGCCGTGATGCAGGTCCTTGAGCGCCTGGTTCGCCTCGCTCAGGCGATATTCCTTCGTCGCCAGATGCACCAGTCCGCGATCGGCGAGCGCCATCAACTCGACCAACTCGGGATAAGTGCCGACCAGATTGCCGACAATGGTTTTCTCGCTGGTGATCATGTCGATGGTCGGCAAGTCGATCTTCCCGCCGTAGCCGACGATGTAATAGAACCCGCCGTTGCGCGTCATGGCGAGGCCTTTGGCGACCGCGTCACCTTCACCGACGAAATCGATGACTGCCTCCGCACCGTTGCCGCTGGTCAATTCGAGCACGCTTTGCACCTCGTCTCCACCGCCCTTGACCGTATGATCCGCACCGCATTCCTTGGCCAGTTGCAACGCAGTTTCCGAGCGGTCGACCACGATGATTTCCGCAGCGCAAAGCGCCTTCAAGACCTGGATGCCGATATGCCCCAGGCCCCCCGCGCCAATGACAACGGCGAACTGGCCGGGCAGCAAGTGGCGCGATGCCTTCTTCGCAGCGCGGTAAGCGGTTAATCCGGCGTCGGTATAAGGCGCGACGTCCTTGGGCGCCAGAGACTTCGGCAGCTTGATCAGCGAACGCTCGCCCGTCAGCAGATATTCGGCATAACCGCCGTTGGCGTTGATGCCGGGAAAACTGCTGTCGGTCGCATGCATGTCGTCACCGCGCCGGCACGCCAGGCAATAACCGCTTGTCACGAGCGGATGGCAGATCACCGCGTCGCCCACCTTGACACTCTCCACCGCGGAGCCCACTGCCTCGACCCAGCCGGCATTTTCGTGGCCCATGATGTAGGGCAGGACCACGTCGACCTTGCTGCGCCAGATGCCTTCGACAACATGCAGGTCGGTGCGGCACACACCGGCGCCTCCAATGCGCACGATAACGTCGGTGGGCCGCCCGATCTTCGGATCAGCGACGTCCTCGTAACGCACGAACTCGTCACGACTCAATGATTCATCGTACTCATGCAGCACTGAAGCTTTCACGTTTCGTCTCCTTGTCACCGCTTGACGGCTTGCATGGGAACTTGCCGGCCTTTTGTGAAGCGAGCAGGCTCACCGGTTTGTCCAACGCGTTTTTATCGCTTCCGTTTATGCAAGCTCCATGCCGATGACGCGCACCCCATCAAAACAGGGCCTTGGCGCTTGCCGGACAAAAGGAACTGGACGAATGGAGGGCGACCCGGCCAACTCAGGAATTCGAGCCACTGTCGCAGAATCGGACGCTTGATCGGGTAGCTGCGGCCGCACCTGTCGCGAAATGAGACATGTGCACTGCGCACAGCACGGGTCGAGCCTAGAGCGGCCGGGTATCCACTTGCTCGCCTGCCAACAGTCTGCGCGCGAGAGCCAGAGCCTCGTCCCTGGTCGCGACCATGAGCATGGGATAACCCCAGAATTTTTCGTAGATCAGGGTGAACAATTTGGTCGCGAGCCGCTGGGCGGAACTCGGCTCGACATATATCGCAGCCTTGACGAACGTCCGCAACTCACGCTTGTGGCGCTTCATCCAAAGCGATACCTGCTTCATCTCTTCCGGCGAATGCTCGTGCTCGCCTCTATCAAGACCTTCTTCATTGAGCAGGACGAAGGCTTCCTTGCGTGCGAGCAGTGCTTCGAACTCGGAAAATGGCTTGGCCGCGGGGTTCCCGCTGGACGAAGCGATTTGCATCCAGACGAGGGGGAAGTGAGCGGTGTCAATCTGCACGTCAATACTCCTTTGCAACATGGCGAGAAATCGCTGGCAGCCACGCGTGATCGGAGAGGGGATGATCACGGCAAGCAGAACCACCAGCATGGTCGATCTCACGATATCGGGCAGGTGACCGGACGTCATTGCACAAGCTGGCCATAATATTATTCAATTCAGCCAACAAGACCTCGCCTTCACTTTGACACACCACTACGCTCGATTAACGATGATCAACCCGGCGGCGCCCTCCTGGATACGTCAAGTCTCGCGAATCACGTGGTTTGTCGGAGAGGCACTCACACGGCGCGTGCGGCGGCTTCGTCGACTCAGTCCTTCTTCACCTCCTTGAAGTCGGCATCGACCACGTCGTCGTCCTGCTCGGGCGCGGCTTGTGCACCCGGACCGCTTGCTGCGCCTCCTGCGCCTGTGGCGGTGCCCGCCGCACCCGCTGCCGCGCCTCCTGCGCCTTGCGCTGCCGCCATGTCCGCGTACATCTTTTCGCCGAGTTTCTGCGACGCCGTTGCCAGCGCTTCGATCTTCGCGTCGATCGTTGCCTTGTCCGCCGTGCTGCTCTTCAGCGCTTCTTCCAGGTCCTTCAACGCCGCTTCGATCTTTTCTTTCTCAGCCGCTTCAACCTTGTCGCCGTATTCAGCCACCGCCTTCTTCGTGCTGTGCGCCAGCGCGTCGCCCTGATTGCGCGAATCGGCCAGTTCGTGCAAACGACGGTCTTCTTCGGCGTTCGCTTCGGCGTCCTTCACCATCTTGTCGATCTCGGCGTCCGACAGACCCGAGTTCGCCTTGATGACGATCTTGTTCTCCTTGCCGGTCGCCTTGTCCTTCGCGCCGACGTGGAGAATGCCATTCGCGTCAATGTCGAAGCTCACTTCAATCTGCGGCGTGCCGCGTGCGGCCGGCGGAATGCCTTCGAGGTTGAACTCACCCAGCAGCTTGTTGCCTGCTGCCATTTCGCGCTCGCCCTGGAACACCTTGATCGTCACGGCGCTCTGGTTGTCGTCAGCGGTCGAATAGATCTGTGCGTACTTGGTCGGGATGGTCGTGTTCTTGTTGATCATCTTCGTCATCACGCCGCCAAGGGTTTCAATGCCTAGCGATAACGGCGTCACGTCCAGCAGCAACACGTCCTTGCGGTCACCCGACAGAACCTGCCCTTGAATCGCCGCACCAACAGCCACGGCTTCGTCCGGGTTCACGTCATGGCGCGGGTCCCTGCCGAAGAATTCCTTAACCTTTTCCTGCACCTTCGGCATACGCGTCATACCGCCGACCAGGATGATGTCGTTGATCTCATCCAGCTTCACGTCTGCATCTTTAATAGCGATACGGCACGGTTCCATCGTGCGTTCGATCAGGTCTTCAACCAGTGACTCCAATTTCGCACGCGTAATTTTCAGGTTCAGATGCTTCGGACCCGACGCGTCAGCCGTGATGTACGGCAGGTTGATTTCAGTCTGAGCAGCCGACGACAACTCGATCTTTGCCTTTTCAGCCGCTTCTTTCAGGCGTTGCAGCGCGAGCACGTCCTTGCTCAGGTCAACGCCTTGATCCTTCTTGAACTCGGAGATGATGTAGTCAATGATGCGTTGGTCAAAATCTTCGCCGCCAAGGAACGTGTCGCCGTTCGTGGACCGCACTTCGAACTGCTTCTCACCGTCCACGTCCGCAATTTCGATGATCGAAATATCGAATGTGCCGCCACCCAGGTCATATACGGCAACTTTACGGTCGCGTTTTCCAGCTTTGTCCAGACCGAATGCGAGCGCGGCTGCGGTCGGTTCGTTGATGATCCGCTTCACTTCCAGACCGGCGATACGGCCCGCGTCTTTCGTCGCCTGACGCTGGCTGTCGTTGAAGTAGGCCGGAACCGTAATCACGGCTTCCGTCACCTCTTCGCCGAGATAGTCTTCAGCGGTCTTCTTCATCTTGCGCAGCACTTCTGCCGAGATTTGCGGCGGCGCCAGTTTTTGACCGCGGGCTTCGACCCAGGCGTCACCGTTGTCGGCACGCACGATCTTGTAGGGCATCAGGCCGATGTCCTTCTGCACTTCCTTTTCGTCGAAACGGCGGCCAATCAACCGTTTGACCGCGTACAGCGTGTTCTTCGGGTTCGTCACCGACTGACGTTTCGCCGGCGCACCGACGAGGACTTCGTTGTCGTCCCCGTACGCAACGACCGACGGTGTGGTGCGGGCACCTTCCGCGTTCTCGATCACTTTAACGATGTCGCCTTCCATGATCGCGACGCACGAGTTCGTCGTGCCCAGATCGATACCAATGATTTTGGTCATGTTCATTACCTCCTGCCACTGCTGAAATTTAACCCCGTACGTCAAATCAGCGGGTTTGCGCCGCTCTCAGCATCGAAAAACAATACACGCCCCAAGCATTAGGATTTCGCCAGAAAGAGGAGCACGCCTATTAGCAAGAACGTTCGTTCGAAATTTAGTACGAGCGACCACGACAAAGCCTTGTTTTCACGAAACCGCAACGACGCAGATGCCCTCTTGAATTTCCCAAGGCAGCGCCTATCTTTGATTTCGCTCGGGCAGTCGCGGGTGCAACAGGCTTGCTTCGCTATCCCTACGACCTCTCAAGTATGGAGCAATCGCGCGGATAGCGATAAAGGAGATTGATCATGAACCCGGAACTCAGGAACTGGAATCCGTTCAAGTTCCTGCGCAGGCCAAGCCAGGAAAGCGCAGCGTCGCAGTCAGCGGATTCAGCCGGTGGAAAACATGAGTTTCCCGAGTGGCCGGAGCTACCTCGCCGTTTTCTGAACGACCCGTGGCGTGCAATGAGCGACTTGTTTCAGGAACCATTTTTCAACGAGCGGGATCGCTGGTTCGGGGATTTCAGCCCTGCTCGCTTCCGGCCTCGCATCGACCTGGTCGACGACGGTAAAGCACTGCGTATCACCGCCGAGTTGCCCGGCATGGGCCGCGAAGACATACAGACTTCCGTCGAGGCCGGCGCGTTAGTCATCCGCGGTGAGAAGAGGCAGGACAAGCGCACCGAAGAGGACGGCTGCTATCGGCTCGAACGCGCGCATGGAGCATTTATGCGGCGCATACCGCTGCCGGACGGCGTCGATGTCGAGCATATTGACGCGCGATTCGACAATGGCGTGCTTACGCTGAAGTTGCCGAAGACGGAGACGTCCGCGTCCACGGTGCGCAACATCGACATCCAGTAATGGCACGACAAAGCGCGAGCCAAGTCAAGCTAGCCACGGCACTGTGTCGGCGCCTCGCCGGCTGTCCTGTCGGCGCCCATCTACGTAGATTACAGCCCGATAAAATCGCTCAACCCCACCCATGCTGCCAACAGAGGCCACGGCTAAAATCGGACAAAACAGGGGTGTGCCGTCTTGATTAACCGTCTATGCATGTCATGCAGATGGAAGGGAAACAACGTGACCGGTCGCATCCGGGCGATTCGAAAATCCGATCGCCACGTCTGATCAAAGCGTGCCTCCAGCGTATTTCCGACCCTATTTTCAGGACTGAATCAAATTCGCAACGCTTAGAAAGGATTCCTCTGGACTTGTGTACTCCGCCATCCAGATTCCTCTAAACTTTAGCTAGCGTACCCATTCGAAACCATCGCAATATCTTGTCGATAAACCATGGATTCTGGACGCGAGGGTTTGGCGCATTCCTTGCTGCAGGTCCCCGCGCATGAGGAGGAAGCAAGCTTGGAGCACCGTGGCCGCCATTGATGCGGTCGGCAGGCACGAAAAATAATATTCGAATTCCACCTTGCCGGGAAAAGGACTCGGCGACTGCACTCACACGAGGAGTAGGGAGATGAAATCAGCTCTCATTTTGACGGTGATCGGCACTATCTTGCTTGGCTCGGCAAGTATGGCGAACGCTCAGGAAACGCAGCAGACTGCGCCCCCATCTGCACGAGCGAAGATGGTGGAAGACGCAAACATGTCCGCTCAATCCGGTACCGACGTGTCGTATGGTGGCGTCCCGGACACGCGAAGCGAAACGGGAGGCGCCCAGACGGAAGGCGTCCATCCTCCCCTACCCCCCGTATTGTCGCTATCTCCCGCATGCGCCGGGGGAGCTCGATGCGACCTGTTTTCCAAACACTGAGGCCGCCGTCTACCGAGCTAAAGCGATGAACCGAGTCTGATAGAGACGGCATCTGCGCAAGTGAACATGAGCCGATTCGCCCTCGCGGATGCCGAAAAATCCTGTCGACTTGCTGGCCACTTACTACGCACCAGACTATAAAAGCTCGCCCGGACTGAGTATCTTCCCGGTCTTGGCGCCGCAAGAATCGCGAATGACCAGTTGCGCTACGCGGTCGACGTGGGAGCCACGGGTAGCCGACTCCCCGCGCATCTGCGAAAGCAGGACATGCATCGCGTCCCGTCCGTGCCCCACTGGGTCAGAGCGCATGGTGCTCAACGGCGGCGCCGCAAAAGCGGCCAGCGGAATGTCGTCGTAGCCCATCAACGCAATGTCCTGCGGAATCCGGATGCCGGCTTCGTTCAGCGCCTTGATCGCACCAAAGGCTATGGTGTCGTTGCCTGCGAAGAGCGCGGTGAATTTCACCCCTCGTTCAATCAGCCGTTGCGTGGCGAGATAGCCACTCATCGCGTCGATGTCGGCATACTCGACCCAGGCCGGGTCCACGTCGATGCCTCGCGCCTGAAGCGCTTCGCGCCAGCCGTGCTCCCGCTCGCTGACAGCACGATATTCGCGTTGAGCGAAGCTCACGTACGCAATCCGCTCATGCCCGAGATTCAGCAGATGCTCCGTCGCGATGCGGGCCGATTGCGTCGTGTCGTTGCCCATCGTGTGAATATTTTCGTCCTCCATCGCACTACGGCTAAACACCACCATCGGAATGTTCGCATCGCGAAGTCGGTACAGATGCTCGTTCTCGGTGGTGCGCAGGTTGACGACAATAAGTCCATCGATGCTGCGGCTCCGAACCAGATTGACGAAACCTCCGGGCTCCCGGCCTTCGTCTTCCGTCGACTCGATCAGTAACTTCAATCCGTGCCGGTGACACTCTTCATTGATGCTTGCGACCAGCTGTGCAAGGAATGAATCGACATACAGGTGTGATGCCTTGGGAATCACCAGCGCCACGGTTCCCGTCATGCCGCTCGCCAGCATGCGCGCGGCCGCGTTGGGCTCATAGCCCAACTCGCGCGCCGCTTGCAGCACCCGTTCGCGAGTCGCCGCGCTGATGCCTTGATTCATGACGTTATTCAGGACAAAGGACACCGCCGTACGCGACACGCCGGCGCGGCGTGCCACCTGAGCGCTCGTAGGACGATTTTTGCTGATGGACGGCATTGCTGTAGTGTTAGAGATGCAAATACTGGGGCAAATACGCGGCGTGGGCCTGCAGCAATTCGTCGACCATTACGCGGATCTGCTCAAGATCGAGCGTGGCGGCGGTGTGCGGATCAAGCATTGCCGCATGATACACATGCTCCCGGTTCTGCTTCAACACGGCCTCAACAACAAGTTCCTGCACATTGACGTTGGTGCGCATGAGAGCGGCCAGCTGAACCGGCAGTGCTCCAACGCGCGTGGGCTGCACACCGCTTGCATCGACCAGGCAGGGCACCTCGACAGCGCAGCCTTGCGGCAGGTTGTCGATCAGATGATGGTTCCGCACGTTGCCATAGATCACGCTGGGCTTGCCGGTCACCATCGAATGGATAATGGTGCTGCCAAACTCCACGGAGCGGACGATCGTGTCGAGCCCTTCGAGCAGGCGCGCGGCATGTGCCAGTTCACGCGGCATGACGTGGATATCCGCTGCCGCCAGTTCAACCTCAAGCGCACGCACATCCTGCGAGCCGGGATTCTCCAGTTCGCGCTCAATGTACGGCCACGCGTGTTCGAACACCTGGCAACGGCCGGGATATTCATCAAGCGGAATGTTGAATTTCTCCAGCAGTTCCTTGCGGCCGTTCTTGATAAACCAGGGTACGTATTCGCTGAAGTGCTCGCTCGATTCAGTCGGGAAATATCCAAGCTGACGCAGCATTTCATAACGTACGCGGTTCCATGCGGGCATACGGCCTTCGCGCTGGATCTCCCTGAGCTTCGGCATGAGGTCCTCCCCATTGCGCTCGAACTTCAGATAGAAGGCCATATGGTTGATGCCGGCACAACGGTAGTCGATCTCGCCAACCGGAATGCCAAGGTCATTGGCCAGTTCCTGAGCGGTATGTTGCACGCTGTGGCACAGGCCGATTGTCGGAATCCGCGTTGATGCAAGATTCAGCGCCCATGTGATCATCGCCATGGGATTGACGTAGTTCAGATGGATCGCACCCTCCGCACACACGTCCTCCATGTCGCGCAGCATTTCCAGCTGCACGGGGATCGTGCGCAAGCCGCGCATGATCCCGCCGATCCCGAGCGTATCGCCGATGGTCTGTTCCAGTCCGAATTTTTTTGGAATCTCGAAGTCCGTGACGGTCGCCGGGCGGTAACCGCCCACCTGAATCGTGCTGATCACAAACCGTGCGCCCTCGAGCGCGCTGCGGCGATTGATCGATGCCGTAATCACCGGCTTCGCGCCCAACCCCGTCGCGATCCGGTGCGCGACCTTTTCCGCCAGCCGGAGGCGATGTTCGTCAATGTCGTGCAGCGCGATCTCGCAGTTCGACAACTCCGGATACGACAGGATGTCTCCCAGCAGGTTGCGCGTGAACACAATGCTGCCGGCGCCAATCAGCGCGATCTTGAGGCGACGTGAATGCATGGAAACTCTCGAGAAGAAAGGTTTTAGAAAACCAGCCAGTGCGCCGGACGGCAGACACGAACGCCATCCACGTTTCGTTCGCATTCTAGGGCGGAAAAGACAAAAACTAAAGCGAGTTAGTTAGGGGTTTTCACGCATTGTTGTCGACCTCAGAAAACCAGCACAGTAGCGGCTCTAACACGGGTTAGCCAGTTCCCGGAAACCGCCGCGCGAAACTAGCCGGCGAATCAGTTGGAAAACCGCTCGGCAAACCAGCCTGAACCTGAGGAGACACACGATGGATCACCTGTCACCCGGCTTGGCCAGTCAGGTCACGAAAGCGGCGTCAGCGCCGGTGCCCGCGTCGCGTGCGCCGGCAAGATCGTGGGCGCTCGGGCGCAACCGCCGCGCTGAAACACTCACCGCCTGGGCGCTGGTTCTGCCCGCGCTGACCGGTTTTATTGTCTTCTACGGATGGCCCACGCTGCGGGCTATCGAGATCAGCTTCACTGACTGGAATCTGCTGAGACCACCGCGATTTGTCGGGCTCGGCAATTACGCGGCCATGATTCAGGACGGCCAGTTCTGGCAAGGCATGAAGCTGTCTGCTTACTACGTCATACTGAACATTCCGCTCCAGACAGCACTGGGACTTTTTCTCGCCGTCGCAATGGACCGGCTGTCGCGCTCGCTGCTCGTCAGGTCGGTGGTACTCCTTCCCTACCTGCTTTCCAATGTACTCGTCGCAATGATGTGGCTGTGGATGCTCGACCCCCTGCTCGGTTGGGTCAATTCGCTGCTTGGCACCGTTGGCGTCGATCGGCAGCCGTTTTTTGGCGGCGTCGACCAGGCGCTCATCACTGTGGCAGCCGTCAACATCTGGCGATATACCGGCCTCGTGGCCATGCTTTTCCTCGCCGGCCTGCAGAACATCCCTCGTCACCTCTATGAGGCCGCCTCCCTCGAAGGCGCCAGCGAATGGCAGATGTTCTGGCGCGTGACGCTGCCGCTGCTTCGTCCTGTGATGGTGTTTGTGCTTGTCACGAGCGTGACCGGTTCCTTCCAGATATTCGACACCATTGCAGTCACGACCAAGGGCGGTCCACTCGATTCGACCCGGGTGCTCGTCTACTACATCGTCCAGAACGCATTCAGCTACTACAAGATGGGCTATGCCTCGGCCATGTCGATGGCCTTGTGCGTGCTGATGCTGCTATACACCGTGGTCCAGATGCGCCTGATGCGGGCATCCGAAAACGATCTGGCGTGAACCTGCCTGTCCTGTCTGCCCTTGTACCGATGTCAACACCGACCAGCAACCGGAGAGCCCGGCGATGAATGAGACTTTAGTTGCGCAACTTGGCGCCCGGCGTGCGCACCGGAGAATACCGGCGGGGCGGATACTCGCATGGGCGGCTCTCGCCGTCATGCTGGCCATCACGTTGACGCCGCTCTGGATCGTGCTGAAAACCGCCCTCACCCACTCGGACGATCTCTATACGCAGTCGACCCAGTTGCTCCCGGCCAACACTACGCTGGTCAACTTCAAGCGCGTGCTTGGCCTGCTGAGTACGGACGAGAGCCAGGCTTCCGGTGGTTCAGGCGCCGACATCAATTTTCTCCGCGCACTCGGCAACTCGATGCTGTTTACATCGATCATTGTCGTGACGCAGATCAGCTGCAGCGCGATGGCTGCCTACGCGTTCGCGCGCCTGCGCTTTCCCGGCCGCCAGGTCCTGTTCGGCCTTTTTATCGGCTCCATGATGGTGCCGAGCGTAGTCACGTTCATCCCGAACTTCATCCTGATGAAAGAGCTTGGCTGGCTTAACAGCATGATCGGTCTGGTCGCGCCGTTCTGCCTGATGCAGGGATTCTCCGTGTTTTTCCTCCGGCAGTTTTTCCTGTCGATTCCCCGGGATCTTGAAGAAGCCGCTTTGCTCGATGGCGCGTCGCACCTCTATATCTTCGTGCGCGTCATCCTTCCGCTTAGCCTCACGCCGATCGTCACTATCGCTACGCTGACCGGCATCAACATGTGGAACGAATTCTTCTGGCCATACCTCGTGGGCAACGACGAGGTGCATCGGGTGATTCCAGTCGCGCTGCAGGCCTTCAAGTCCCAGACGCCGCAGGGCCAACCCGACTGGACCGGCCTGATGGCGGCCACCGCCATTTCGATCGTTCCAACTATCGTCCTGTTGCTCGCGTTTGGCCGGCGCGTCGTTGAATCGGTGCAGTTCAGCGGCGGCAAGTAACGAACATGACTGACAGCCTCGACCCGCAGCCTGGTTTCGCCGAGCTACCCTGGAAATTATAAAAGGAGACATTTCATGTTGAAAACAAAATGGGCATTCGCATGTGCAGTCACCGCCGCGCTCATGGTTGCCGCCGGTAGTGCGGGCGCCGTGGACGTGAGCTATGCGCTGTGGGACTCGAACCAGTTGCCCGCTTACAAGCAATGCGCTGCCGACTTCCACAAAAAGAACCCGGACATCGACATCAAGATTACCCAGACAGGTTGGGCCGACTACTGGTCAACGCTGTCGACCGGTTTTGTATCCGGCACCGCGCCCGATGTCTTTACAGATCATCTAAGCAAATACACGGAATTCGCCAAGAGCAGCCAGATTGCCGACCTCACGCCCTTTATCAAGCGCGACGGGTTCGACACCAGCGTGTTCGAGCCGACTCTGTATGAAATCTGGGGCCGCGATGGTAAGCAGTACGGCATGCCGAAGGACTGGGACACGATCGCGATGATCGTGAATCTCGACGCAGCCAGGAAAGCTGGCGTGACCTTGTCCGACCTGCAATCCATGACCTGGAACCCGCGCGATGGCGGGAGCTTTGAGCAGATCATGAAGAAGCTGACCGCCGACACCCACGGTGCGAACGCGCTCGATCCGAAGTTCGACCGGTCGAAGGTCGCCATGTACGGCTATCAGAACGCGAGCAATGGCGACATGACCGGACAAACCCAGTGGAGCTTTTTCGCGGTCTCGGACGGATTCAGGTTTCAGGACAAACCGTGGGCGCAGAAGTATTACTACGATGACCCGAAGCTGGCCGCGACCCTCACGTGGCTAGCCGGCTTGCCGCGCCAGGGTGTGTCCGGCAGCTATGCGGATGCGAAGACGCTCGGCGTGGACGCCATGTTCGTGGCGCGCCGCGTTGCGGTCGTAACGGAGGGTTCGTGGATGATCAACTACTTCAGACAGAATGCCCACTTCGACACGGCGTGGGTACCGCTTCCCATTGGTCCGAGCGGAACCCGCGCGACCATGTTCAATGGCCTGGGTGACTCGATCTGGGCCGGTTCGAAGGTCAAGGAACAGGCGTGGAAATGGGTCAAATACTTAGGCTCGGCGGACTGTCAGAGCGTAGTGGCCGCCCAGGGTGTCGTGTTCCCGGCTATCAAGGGAATGGCGCAAAAAGCAGTGGAAGCGCAGAAAGCCAAGGGCATAGACTCATCAGCTTTCCTTACGATGTCGAAGGCCAAGACCTTCCTCCCACCCATTGGCGACAACGCCGCGCAGGTCAACCAGGTGATCACCGACGCAGTGGAATCCGTCTTGATAGGCAAGTCGGACGCTCCCTCCGCCATGAAGACCGCCAACGCGACGGCGAACCAGCTGGTCAAGAACTGAGGCGCATCATGGCAAGCATCGAATTGCAGTCGATCGTCAAAGCGTATGGTGACCAGCCAGCGGTGATTCGCAACGTCGACCTGTCGGTCCGCGAGGGTGAGTTCTGCGTTTTCGTGGGACCGTCCGGGTGCGGAAAGTCGACCCTGCTGCGCATGATCGCCGGCCTTGAAGACATCAGCGTGGGTAATCTGCTGATTGATTCCGTGCGGATGAACGACATCCCGCCGTCGCGACGCGGAGTGGCAATGGTTTTCCAGAGCTACGCCCTCTTTCCCCACCTGAGCGTCTACGAAAACATGGCGTTCGGTATGACACTGGCGAGGGTCGACAAGGCCACGATCCGTGAAAAAGTGACCGCCGCCGCTCGCGTGCTGCAACTCGAGCACCTGCTCGATCGCAAGCCGAAACAGCTCTCAGGCGGACAGCGCCAGCGCGTCGCCATCGGGCGGGCGATCGTGCGCGAGCCGGGCGTATTCCTCTTCGACGAGCCGCTATCCAATCTGGACGCCGCGCTGCGGGTGCAGACCCGTTTCGAGATCGCCAAGATTCATCGCGACTTCGGGCGCGCCAGCACGATCTATGTCACGCACGATCAGGTGGAGGCGATGACGCTCGCCGACCGCATCCTGCTGCTGAATAGCGGCGAAGCGGTCGCACGGGACGGTAGCGTTGCACAGTGCGGTTCGCCACTCGAGCTCTATCACACCCCCAGCAACCTGTTCGTGGCCGGGTTTATCGGCTCGCCGAAGATGAATTTCCTGCCGGCCGTGGTCGTGGAGGGACAGGCCGACCGCGCCCGCGTAAGACTAACGACAGGAGAACTGATCGATGTGCTGGTCGATGCAAGCGCGCTGAAAGCAGGGGTGCCTGTGACTGTCGGGGTGCGCCCGGAGCACGCGGAGCCCGGCACTGAGTCACAGCATATTGTGCGCGAAGTGCAGTGGCAGGAACGGCTTGGAGAATCAACTTACCTTTACCTGGATAGCGGCGTGGTCAACCAGCCTCTCGTGGTGAAGGCGCCGGGTCATACTCACGCCACACCGGGGCAACGCATTGCGCTAACGCTGCCGGCCGCTGCATTGCACCTGTTCGACAACGAAACACGGGCACTGAAGCGATGCGCTCCCAGCGCCGATCTGGCATTGCCGCGCGCAGCCTGAACGCGTACCCCGCCCTTCCGGGCATCCTCGTGGAACGGCGCAGCGGGATTTCCCGGACCTGCGCCGTCACGTTGTTACCGATCGTATAAAGCACGCGACCGAAGGTCGTCCGTCGCTCATTGTTGTTGCGTCGCCGGTTGCGCGTTCAAGCGCGTCAGGTTTTCGTTCAAGCTCGTGCGCAGCGTGGCGATCGCCTTGTCGGGATCGGCCGGCCGCAACTCCGCGCGCGCCAGTTGCTGATAGGCGTAGTTGCGCACGAACGGGTCTTGCGTCTTCGACAACGTGTCCTGATAGATCGCCGGCAGCTGATTCCCGCGCCCCGTCTCCAGATACAGGTGCTTGATTTCACGCAGGTCATGGATCGCCGCGCGCGCCGCCAGGTGCCCGGCGCCGTGGTGATGGCCGTGCTTCCATCCATCGGCATGACCGGCTGCCGCGGGCGGGTCGGCGGGTGCGGCCGTCTGCGCGAATGCCGCTGGCGTCAATGCGGCAAACGCCACTGCTGCGATGACTTGATTCATCCGTGTCTTCGTCATGATGGGCTCCTTGGAAAAGGTCAAACCGAGTTGTCGGTGGCTGCACTCTAGCGCCTAATCACACGCAAACAGGGTCGGCGTAACCTGCGGTAAAAAAAATGCAGCGCGGGTGTTTTCGAAGGCGAGGCATCCACCAAATAGCGCGGTGATAAAGCACTCATACAGCATGCGTTGCGCTTGCTCATCTCTTACGGTCCAGCTTCAAAGACCTCACATCTGCTGCGCGGCACTCGCCCATTGAAGAGATGACATCCTCACTCAGACGTAAGTGATTACCCCAGGATTGACCTGCAGTCCGTCCATCTCGATAATATTCACATGTTGGACGTATCGTCCATAATATGGACAATAAAAAGGATGTGACATGGCTGAGATTCTCAACACTTATCCCCCGATGACGCCGTACCAGCTTCCTTTCCCGAAGGAAGCGCAGAAAGAAGTGGTCGTGCCCATGGCCATTCCCACCGATGAGCGCGTGTGGGTGCCCCAAGCGGAAAACGTGTCGTTCCGTCCGCTATGCCTGAACGCCTCGCAGGGCTACTGGATGAACCTGCTGCGTGTTCGCAAATCAGGAGTGCTGAGCAGGCACAGGCATCCTCAGGCCGTGCACGGCATGGTCCTGAAAGGTCGATGGAAGTATCTCGAGCACGACTGGATCGCTACGGAAGGCAGCTATGTCTACGAGCCGCCCGGCGAGACTCACACCTTGTACGTGCCGGAGGATGTTGAAGAGATGATCACGTATTTCCAGGTGAACGGCGTGATGTTCTATTGCGATCCGTATGGCAACTACACCGGCTACGAAGACGTCTTCACCAAGATCGACATGTGCCGCAAGCACTATGCATCGAACGGACTGGGCGAAGACTACGTGGACCAGTTCATCAGATGAATACCCAACCGACCTTCGCACGCTACGATTTCTCGGGCCGCGTCGCGGTCGTGACGGGTGCGGCAAGTGGGATTGGCCGTGCAATCTGTGATGCGTTCGGTGCGAACGGCGCCATTGCCGTGAACTGGGACCTCGTGCGCGGCGACCTCGAGGCACCGTCCGCGCCCGTTCACTTTCCTGTCGACATAACGGCGCCGGCGTCCATTCAAGATGCGTTGGCGGCAACGCTCGCCCGCTTTGGGCGTATCGACTATCTGGTGAACAACGCGGGATTCGCCGGCACGACGCAACCCCTGGACCAGTGCGACCCCGCTGAATGGCATCGCGTGATCAACGTCAATCTTGTCGGCACGTTTAACGTGAGCCGCAGCGTCGTACCCGTCATGCGTCGGGCGAAGGACGGGCGTATCGTCAATGTCGCGTCGCTTGCGGGCAAGGAAGGAACGCCCAACGCATCGGCTTACAGTGCGGCGAAAGCGGGCGTTATCGCGATGACGAAATCGCTTGGCAAGGAGCTCGCGCAGACAGGCATCCTGGTGAATGGCATTGCGCCTGCTGCTATCGAAACCCCGTTGCTCGCGCAGATGTCGGCAGCACACGTGCGGACCATGATCGATAAAAGCCCGATGGCCCGTCTCGGCACACCGGATGAAGTGGCGCAGCTCGCACTGTGGCTTTGTTCGGAGTCCTGTTCCTTCAGCACCGGTGCTGTTTTCGATCTTTCCGGCGGCCGCGCCACCTATTGAAGCGTACGACAAACCATACGACGCTGGCCCCCAGAAGCCACGCGCCTTTTCGAACGCAGGAGACCGTACATGCCAACAAAATCACAACGACTCAAGCGCACGCAAGTCGTCGCAGTCGTGTTCCTGACCATTGCCGGGATAGTCAATTATCTCGACCGCACGACGTTATCGATTGCCAATCATTCCGTGAGCCAGGAGCTGCATCTGTCAGGCGCGCAGATCGGGCTCCTGCTGTCCGCGTTCTCACTGGCGTATGCGTTCGCGCAACTGCCCGTGGGCGCCCTGCTCGATCGCTTCGGTTCACGCGTGATGCTGGGGCTCGGCATGCTCGTATGGTCGGTCGCGCAACTGGCCGGCGGCTTCATCCAGACGCTGAACCACTTTCTCGCGGCGCGCATCCTGCTGGGCATCGCCGAAGCGCCGCTTTTCCCCGCGGGCGCGAAGGTCGTCAACGAATGGTTCGCGATGCACGAGCGCGGCAGACCGACCGGCATCTTCACCGCGTCCTCGACCATCGCGCCGATGATTGCACCGCCCCTGCTCACCGTGCTGATGCTGTCGTTCGGATGGCGCACGATGTTCATCATCATGGGCGTGCTCGGTGTACTGGTCTCCATCGGCTGGTATGTGGCTTATCGCAACCGGGACGAAGTGCCGCTTGCGGACAGCGAGATCGCGTACCTGAATGGAAACGACAAGGCCGAGCAGCGCCCCAAAGGACTGAGCTTTGCAGAATGGGGCAGCCTCTTCAAGTTGCGCAACACGTGGGGCATGATCTTTGGTTTCATGGGCGTGATCTATATGGTCTGGCTCTATCTCACGTGGCTGCCGGGATATCTGGAAAACGAGCGCCACCTGAGCATCGCGCATACGGGATGGCTGGTGTCTATTCCCTATATTTTTGGCACCATCGGCATGGCGGGCAGCGGCTTCATTGCGGACTACCTGCTCAAGCGCGGCATGGCGCCCATTCGCAGCCGCAAGTGGCCGGTGTGTATCGGGCTGCTGGGCGCAGCGGCATTCACGGTGCCCGCAGCCTATACGCCGAGCACGGCGCTCGCGATCACATACATCTCGCTCGCGATGTTCTTTGTCAACCTGGCGAGCGGCAGCGCGTGGGCGCTGGTGAGCGTGGCCGCACCGCGACATCTGGTGGCGTCTCTTGGCAGCATGCAGAATTTCGGCGGCTATCTCGGCGGATCGTTCGCGCCCGTGATTACCGGCATTGTCGTCGACCAGACCCATTCCTTCGTCAATGCATTGCTGATCAGCGCCGCAGTCGCTTTCGCTGCCGCCCTCGTCTACCTGTTCGTGGTGAAGGAAGTCGCGCCCGCGACCTCATCGTCTGCTATCGAAACACAACTTACCTGAGAATCATCGAGACTCCCAATGACATACCAGCAAGATCTGCTCGAAGGAAAAACCGCTCTCGTCACCGGCGGCCTGTCAGGCATAGGCGCGGCCATTGCCAACCAGCTCGCCGCGTTGGGTGCCACCGTTGTAGCGGCCGGATTGCCGCTTGCCGCCCACTTGCCGGACACGCTCGATCGCTCCGTCAGGAAGGTGGCGCTCGACGTTCGATCGGCCGATGACGTCACGCGCGTGCTCAGCGAATTCGAGCGCCTCGACATCGTGGTGAATTGCGCCGGCGTGATCCGGCGTGGCGACGAACACAAGCCCGAGGTGTTCGAGCAGGTACTCGATATCAATCTCAATGGCACGATGCGAGTCTGCGCCGGCGCGCGGGAATTACTGAAGGCATCGTCAGGTTGCATCGTGAATACGGCGTCCATGCTGAGCTTCTTCGGCGGCGGCTTCGTGCCCGCGTACAGCGCAAGCAAGGGTGCGATTTCGCAATTGACGAAGTCGCTTGCCATCGCTTATGCAGCAGAGGGTATTCGCGTGAACGCCATCGCGCCGGGCTGGATTGCAACACCGCTCACGCAGGCGTTGCAGGACGATGACGGACGCTCGCAAGCGATCCTGGATCGCACACCCATGGGCCGCTGGGGCACGCCGGAGGAAGTCGCCCAGGTCGCGGTGTTCCTGTGCACGCCGGCGGCGTCGTTCATGACGGCGGCGATCGTCCCCGTCGATGGCGGCTATCTCGCCGCTTAAGTCGCCGCCTGAGCACGTTCGACCGCGTTCGACCGCGTTCGACCCCGTTAACACGGGCATAATCGCTCCATTCCTGTCCCTCGTGTTCCAGATGTCTCACTCCGACTCCACCCTCCCCACCAGCGCCGCGCACTCCGATGCGAAGGCCGTTGCCGGCACCGCCGCGTTCTCGAAGTTCATCGCGGTGCTGCAACTCATCGCGGACGCCGACTCCCCGCAGACCGTCGCGAAACTCAGCGTGGAAAGCGGCTATCCGCGGCCAACGGTGCACAGGATCGTCGCGGCACTTCAGGCTGAAGGTCTGGTCGTGGCAGTGGCACGCAGCAATACCTTCAGCCTCGGGCCGCGGCTGGTGAGCCTGGCAAGCCGCAGCTGGGATCGCTCCGACCTGCGCATTGCGGCAGTCGACGCGCTCACCGAACTGCGCAACGTGACATCGGAGACCGTTCACCTCGCCGTGCCGAGCGATCAGGCGATGGTGTACATAGAAAAGCTGGAGAGCCCGCACGCGGTTCGCATGGCGTCGCGCATTGGAACGCGTGTCTCGCTGACGTCAAGCTCGGTAGGCAAGGCGTATCTGGCGAGTCTGCCGGTCGCGGAGCGCGACAAGCTGCTCGCGCATGCCCCCTTCCAACGCTTCACGGACAATACAATTACCGACGCCGACACATTGCGAAAGGAACTCGACCTGACCGCACAACGTGGCTATTCCGAAGACCGCGAAGAGAACGAGCTGGCGATCTTTTGCTATGGCGCGGCGATCCAGGGCGCCGACAAGCGGACGGTCGGCTGCGTCAGCATCAGCATGCCGGTTTATCGGCATCAGGCGGGAGCGCATGAGACTTATACGGTGCCATTAAGGGAAGCTTGCAAGAAGATTGCCGCGAGGCTGGGGCCTGCGAGTCTTTGATTCGCGCGTTTGATTAAATTGCTGCCTGTACGAGCCGCGAGAAATGGTCGCGCGTGCTGACCCTCATTGACACCATCGACCCGAAGATAATCCGCGTAACCGAAGCAGGCTTGCGAAAAGGCACCGTTGTGCTATAAAAAATCTAGCTAGCATGTCTATTGGTCGCCCGGTGGGAGAAATGGGTGGCTCCACTGGAGCGAGCGCGACAGTCCATGAGTCTTCTAGAGCTCAGAGGAATTTCCAAGCACTTCGGTGCCATTCACGCCCTGAACGACGTGACGTTCAGTCTTGAGCCGGGCCAGGTGGTCGGGCTCATGGGAGACAACGGGGCCGGGAAATCAACGCTGGTGAAGGTCATCGCCGGCAACTTCCCCCCCTCGCACGGCAACATTCTCATCAACGGTGAAACGGTGCATTTCACCAAGCCGGTCGACGCCCGCGCCCAAGGCATCGAAGTCGTCTATCAGGACCTTGCGCTCTGCAACAACCTGACGGCGGCGGCCAATGTCTTCCTTGGCCGCGAGCCACGGATCGGTTTCTGGCCCATCCGCGTTCTCGATCACGCGACCATGTACAGGCGCGCCGGCGAACTCTTCAAAGAACTGAAATCCGAGACCCGCCCGCGGGACCTCGTCCGGCAGATGTCGGGAGGTCAGCGACAGGCCGTGGCGATCGCTCGCACGCGCCTCTCCGAGGCGCGGCTCGTCATCATGGACGAGCCGACTGCCGCCATCAGCGTCCGGCAAGTGGCGGAGGTGCTGAGCCTCATCAGACGCCTGTCCGAACATGGAATCGCAGTCATTCTCGTCAGCCACCGCATGCCCGACGTTTTCGACGTTGCCCACCGCGTGGTCGTCATGCGGCGTGGGCGCAAGGTCGCGGACAAGAAGACCGAGGCGTCCTCGGCGGAAGAAGTGACCGGCCTTATCACCGGAGCCATTGCCGCCGCCTGACTCGAACAGCTATGCATGGGGTCGCATCAAACGCTAAAGCGCCAGGTGCGACCGACACAAAAGGTGTGGGGTCGCACTAAGCGCTAAGAGCGACCGACACAGGAGACCCGAATTGAACGAAGCGCCGGAAAGGCCCGCCTCAATACCACCGCTGCTTGATGATCCGCAAGCCACGAGAACCCATACCCGCTGGACAGGGCTGCTCGCGAGCCAGGTCTTCTGGGTAGTGCTCGCCACTATCGTCGCCTGCATCCTGCTCTCGTTCGCAACCTCGACCTTTGCGACGCACCAGAACCTGTTCAACGTCACGCGCAACTTCGCCTTCGTCGCAATCGTCGCGCTCGGCATGATGGCGGTGATCATCACGGGCGGCATCGATATTTCGGTCGGCTCGACCATCGGCCTCAGCGGTATCGTCCTCTCGGTTGTCATGAACGCCGGCTATCCGATCTGGGCCGGCATCGGCATGGGGCTCCTCACCGCCGGGCTCGTCGGTCTCGTGAATGGTCTGCTTATCGCCTACCTCGACATGCAGCCTTTCGTTGTCACGCTCGGCATGCTAAGCGTCGGCCGCAGCCTCGCGCTGGTGTTCTCCGGCAGCCGTACCATTTTCGATTTCGGTCCCGACGGCAGCAAACTCCTGGCGCTCGGCGGCGGCTCGGTCTTCGGTCTCGCCAACCCAGTGTGGTTCCTGATCGTCCTCGCCGTGCTTTTCTGGTTCGCCTTTACATGGACGCGCTGGGGCCGCTATGTCTTCGCGGTCGGCGGCAACCGCCATGCGGCGAGACTCACCGGTGTTCCGGTGCGCCGCATCATCTGCTCCGTCTATGTGCTCGCCGGGCTCATGGCAGGGGTCGCGGCAATCCTCGAAGTCGGCTGGCTCGGCGCAGTGACAACGGGGCTTGGCGAGGGCGACGAATTGCGCGTGATCGCCGCAACCGTGATCGGCGGCACCAATCTCGCGGGCGGCGTGGGCAGCGCATTCGGGACCGTCGTCGGCGCCGCGCTGATTGAAGTCATCCGCAACAGCCTGATCCTGCTCGGCGTCGACTCGTTCTGGCAGGGTACGGTCATTGGTACTTTCATCATCATCGCCGTGCTCTTCAACCGGCTCGGCGGCGAACGGCAAGGAGATTGAAATGTCTTCGGGCACACCGGCCGCAAGGCGCAATTGCCGGACGCCACGCGTTCACACGGCAACGTTCCGCCGGAACGTTAAAGCTCGAACGTGGGCTTTCCTTGCGACTATTATAAAAACGGTGCGTGCAGGCATGGGCACCGTAAAGCCGAGGCTGACAGCGTTGCATGAGATCGGAGTCTGGAGGAAATAATGAAGAAAGCTTTGATGTGTCTTGCCGCGATCGGAGGGCTCGCGATGCTCGCCTCCCCTGCCTTCGCAGCCGATAAGACCCTGGCGTTGGTGGTGAAGGGTCTCGATAACCCCTACTTCGACCTCATGCATCAGGGATGCGAGCGGGCGAACAAGGAACTCAACAAGGAAGGCTACACCTGCTACTACACCGGCCCCGCGACGGCCGCGGACGAAAGCGCCGAAGTGCAGATCATCGACGACTTGCTGACCAAGGGTGTGTCGGCAATGGCGATCTCGCCAGCGAACGCTCCGGCCGTGGCCGAAGTGCTGCGCCGCCGCAATGTGACGATCCCGGTCATCACCGCCGATGCCGATTTGCTGCCAAAGGACGCCTCGCTAAGGAAGAGCTACGTTGGCACCGACAATTACGAACTGGGCGTCAAGCTCGGCGAGCAGTTGAAGTTGCTGATGCCGAAGGGCGGCAATATCTGCCTCGTCATGGGCAATCCCGCAGCCGACAACATCAACCAGCGCGCCCAAGGTACGCGCGACGTGCTCTCAGGCAAGAAGGGAATCGCCAAGCTCGCCGGCGAAAACGGCTGGAAAGAGATCAGCGCCTGCCCGCTCTACGTCAACGACGACGCAGCCAAGGCGAACCAGATGATGCAGGACACGCTAACCGCCAACGCTACCGGTCTCGACGCCTTCGTGCTGGAGGGCGGCTGGCCGCTCTTTGCCCCGCAGGCCTATTCGCAGGTCGTCGCGCCGATCATGGACAAGATCCAGAGCGGCAAGTTCGTCATCGTCTCGGCCGATACGCTCGGACCGGAATTGCAAGCCCTCAAGGACCACAAGGTCAACGTACTCGTCGGCCAGCGACCGGAGGAAATGGGTTATCGGGCAGCAATGGTCATGCGTGACCTTGCAGAAGGAAAGTCAGTGAAACCGGTCATCCACACGGGCCTTGACACTTGCACCTGGAAGAACGCGGACACCTGCCTCAAGCATTGAAGGCGGGCAGGATCCGTTACAAAGATGGATGCGGAAGCCGAGATGGTCCTGATCTGTGCGATTTACAGGGTGTTGACTGACCTGCGGCGAGCAAGCAGTACGTCAGGATAGCTAACTTAATCGGCTTCTTGATTTTTTGGATGACAAACTCGCCGCTCGCGGGTTACCGCGAGAGCGAGTTCTTCTGTATGCCAAAGCATGCGGCAACGCCGCGCGCTCCGACGGCGACGCCAAGCGACCGCAGCGGTCACAAGCCCGATCAATCACTGACTCGGCGGATGACCAGACTGCGTTGACCCGCTCACCGCAGGACCATAGCTGCTGCTTTGGGCTTGCGCTTGAGCGACGACCACCCGTGCCTGTGCAGCCTGAATCTCCCGCGGGTAACTGGGGTCATGGGTGGCCGGATTGTAGCCGGCCTGCTCGATCTGGATGAGCTCGGCTCGCACCTGCGCCCGCGTGACCGGTGCATTCGACTGCTGCGCGAACGACACGACAGGAATGGCGAGTACTGAAGCGGCAATTGCCGTGTAGAGACATGATTTCATGATGACTTACCTCCAAGGACTGCCTTTGTCCTCGTTTCAAACACCCCATGCTGCAACCAACAATTCCATTTTAGTTGTTCGGGGACCGATGTTGGATCGTTGAACCCCCGGACGTGAACCCTTCATCCGCTAATGCACAATAAGGCTGGCTGAGCGCTCACGCGCCAGCCTTCCGATGCCGTGCGGTCCGGGCTGCAATCAGGGATTTGGGACATGGCGTGCTCGCCGGACCTTGCTCCGGGGTACAGTATCTGTGCTGCTATGCAACGAAGCCCGGTCTCTCTTGTTCATCGTCGACTGATAAGACGCGTCGTATTGGCTAATGAGGCCGCGGATGATGGGATAGACATCGGTTTGCCAGTGCGGCCCTGAAAAGAGATCGTAATGATTGCACTGCTGCATCGTGACGCCGCGCTTGTCACGCGTGGCAATACCTGCGCACAGGTCCTGCGCGGCGTGGGTTTGGCCGCGTCCGGACACGTCGTCCAACTCGCCTTCGATGGTGAGCAAAGCCGTAGCACGAATGTCTTGCGGACGCACCGGCAGGCCTTGTACGCACCAGTTGCCAAGAGCCAGACGGAATTCCTGAAACACGGTCTGGACGGTATCGAGGTAATACTCGGCTGCCATATCAAGCACTGCACCATATTCCTCGCAGGACCGCTGATGCGCCTCGGCGCGCTTGAGATCTCCCTGGACCATATCGAGGCAGTAGTTCCAGTGCGAACTCGCGAGCCGCCCCGGATGCATCGCATCAAGTCCGGCCCGCTGCAGAAAACCTGGGTACACCGCGCGACCCGCGCCGGGGTAATGATCCGGCACCGAGTGAATCAGGGACTCCCGAAACCATTGAAGAGGCTGGCTCGCGGCAAACCGGTTGACGGCATTCGCACCGCTACGCGCGTCGATCGGCCCCCCAATCAGGATCAGGCTTCTGGGCGTCGGCTCCTGCTCGCTGGCCAATAGTGAAACGGCGGCAAGCGTCGGCACCGTAGCCTGACAAACCGCAAGCACATGCAGGTTTTCCGCGCCGATATGGCGAATAAACATCTGAATATAGGACACGTAGTCATCCAGGTGAAACGGCCCGTCAGCCACCGGCACGTTGCGCGCGTCACGCCAGTCCGTGATGTACACCTCGTGGCTCGGCAGGAGCGTCTCCACCAGTTCGCGGAGCAGGACCGCATGGTGACCGGCCAGCGGAGCGCAGACCAGCACCACGGGCCGTGTCTTCGTGCGTCCGGCGGACATGGGGGCAGGCTCCGGCTGTGGCAAAAATCGCAGCAGGTCGCAGAATGGTTTTGCCAGAACGCGCTGTTCGGCCACCGGAATCTCTAAGCCTTCCGATTCGATCTCGCTGATGCCGAACGCGGGCTTTTCGTAGGTCTTGCTTAGCCGGTGGAGCAATTCGTACCCCGCCGCAAAACAGCGGGTACCCGACACGCAGGCCAACGGACCCCAGGGGTCGGCGAGCGCGTTCGCGGCGCCGGCGGCCCATAGGGAAAACGGTGTGAGCAGCAAGCGCTGGTATTCAACCATGTGGTACAACCATGGTTGCGTTACCGTTCGTACCATTCGTTCCATTCGCCACCTCCAATGAGAAGGGCGAAAAATCCGACGAACCTCGGGACGGCAGAAAGGAGTAGCCGGCTAACTAACTGTCCGCTTGATGGACACGATGCGGGTTCGCAACGCATCGGCCCACTCGCCAAGCTAACGGCACCCATAAGAATGGTGCGGGCACATGGAGTTCCCGCGAGAGCGCCATAGAGAGGAAAGATGGAGGCCTCTGCTGCAACCCACTCTCCTGACAAATAATTCTAGAAGATGCGGAGAAAAACGCACGGCGAGGGCATATCGGTCCCGGCAGGCCGCGATTGCCCGAAAGAACGGCCTCAACTCGCACTGCAGTCGTCAGCCTTGTTTCAAAAATAGGGTGTGCCTGATCAGGTCAAGAGCACCCTGCGTTGACACACAGTCTTGACATTCAGCCGGTCATCGGCGTCATGGCGCGCTGAAACGCATCCCGTTCGAGGCAAGCGGAATAAATCTGATCGATGCGAGGAAAATCCGCCATGTCGAGTCCCATCATCCGCGCGTATGCTCACCGCCGTCCTTTGCCAGATCCACGCGGAACGACTCGTAAGCAATTCCCTTCAGGTTGAGCGCAATGCGTACGCGCAGCGACGACGAACTCGCCGGGTACTCGAAGAGCTTCATGTCTGCCCTTTTGTTATCAGAAGTAATGCTGCAATCCGATGCGTAAGGAAAGCTGATGATCGTTCGACGAAGGCGACAGCGAAGGCAAGTCTGCCAGCGCACCGCCATTCGTCTTCTGGAACGTAACTTCGGCATAAGCCAATGTCCGCTTGGACAGTTGATACAGATTGGCGAGACCCACGGTGCTGTATCCCTTGCCCGCAAAATCGGTATGGAAGCCACCCAGACTCACCGTATTGGCAATGTTCGTCTGATAATCCACGCCGAGTTCTTCGGTCAGGGCGGTCTCGGTGTCCTGCCGTGTCTGCAGATGCGCCTGATTGACCATGCCGTGAATGTGCCAGCGATCGCCGAGCTTGTAGGTTCCCGCCACCCCGATGATCCGCGTGTTGTCCGCCACGAAAGACGCACCGCCGGCCAGGTTCTGCCCCATGAAGCTCGTGTAGCCCAACTGCGTATTGAAAGCATACGTGCGATGGTTCGTGTTGCTATAGACCGCGCCGAGTTGCAGCGGTCCACTCGCATAGAGCGCCGCCGCGCCAATATATCTGCCGAGCGCGGTGCTTGCATCGCTGAACGAATACATGGTGCGAATGCTGAAGCCGCGATACCCCGGACTCGCATACTTCACCGAGTTGCTAAGGGGCGTCACCGCGGCATTGTCGATATTGCCCGGGTGATACATGAAGTTGTTGAACTGCACTGCACCGTTGGCGTTCGGTGTGAACACATCGTTCGTCAAATCCCATTGCCGGCCAAGCGTCAGAGTTCCCCATTGCTGGCTGGAAACTCCCACATACGCCAGCCGGCTAAACTCATAACCCGATATCGCAAAGCGGCCGGTGTTGGAGAAATAGCCGTTCTCCAGTTTGAAGATGGCGCTCAAGCCGCCCCCAAGATCTTCCGAGCCAACGAAACCGAACTTGTCAGGCACCGCAATGGGCCCCATGACGACCGCCTTTCCGCCATTCTGATTGCTGACATAGCCAATCCCTTCGTCGATACTGCCGTACAGGGTGAGACTACTGGTCTGCGCGTCGCATCGATCGATATAGCCTATGCAGATAGCCGTCACAGCAATGAGACCCATATTTTTTAGCATTACTAACCCTTTGGAAGATATCAAAAGTGAGCGTGTTTAAACACCGGCCTGTAACGACCGGATCAAGGTTCCATGTCAGATGTAAAACTGGATCGGATCGGCCACACCCAGGTGCGCGCGAAAGCACAACGTCTGGCCAGACGTCCTGGGCAATGCGGTCAGGTCAGTGATTCATGCGTCAAAAGCACCGTCCAGCAGGCTTCCGTAATGCTTCGGTTTTTGCGCGATGTTCAGCGTTCTCAGGCAATACCAGAGCAACGCGGCATTGCTGGCAATCACAGGCTTGTTCACGAGCCCTTCAAGCTTTTCGATGACACCGGCGAGCCGGATTCCCGCGCAACTGATAACGAGCGCATCGAACGGTCCTTCGAGCGTGGCCGCCAGTTCGAGCCACCGCTGTGGATGCAGCATCCCCTGATCGTAGGGCGTAGCCTGGGGCAAGCTTTTTTCCAGAACGACACGCAGACCCTGCTTCTCGAAGAACGCGGTTTCCGCTTCCACCACCTCGCGCCTATACGGCGTCATCAGCGCAATGCGGGTGGCGTTCACTTCCGACAATGCCGCCATGACCGCCTGAATTGTCGTGACCGACCGGATGCCGGTCGCAGCCTGCACGCGGCGGTTGATCTCATCCGGTCCTGCAACGACGCCCGCCGCGGTGCAGTTGAGAGCGGTCAGGTCCACGCGAGCGTCTGCGAGCAGCATGGCGTGCGACTCGAGATCGTCGATCAACGCCTTGTCCGATGCAATCGATGTATCGCGAAACGGCAGCCGCGTAGTAAGAAACTGCACGCCTTCGGGCGCCATCATCTGCACTTCATGGTCGCAAAGACCGCCCGATGGATACAGATGCCCAATGCGCGCCACTTCGCCGAATCCACAACTCATGGAAAGTCCTGTGATGACGGTTTGATTTCCAGGGCGCGCCTGGCACACCGCGCGGTACGGTCAGCGAAGACGCCTCAGCTTTTCAGCGATATCGCGCCGGCCGTCATCGAAGCGCTGCTCCAGTGCGGGCTGCGCGTAAGCGCAATGGCCACGGCTGCCACCAGCGCCGAGCCGGCGAATGCGTAGAAGTTCCACTGGACATCGGCGCCTCGGGAAGCCAGGTACGCGCCGACCATCGGACCGCTCATTGCGCCGAATCTGCCCACGCCCACCGCCCAGCCCGTGGCGCTCGCCCGTGCATGCGCCCGGTAATAGTTGGCGATGAAACCGAGCTGCACCATCGCCACGCCAATGCTGCCGAAGCCCGCGAGCGCCACCAGCACGTAGTTCATGATGAGACCGCTCTTGATCGCCAGACTGGAGATGGCAATTGCGCCGATCACATAGCCGCCCACAATAGTCTTGCGGGTGCCGAGAAAGTCGCTGATACGCCCGATCAGGATGCCGCCCAACGCCGACGAGAGCATGAACACCGCAAGGAACGAGAGGCTCGAACCCAGGTCATAGCCCATCTTGCGCATGAGTTGCGGCAGCCACGTGCCAAGGCCATAGATCACCATGACAGCGGCGACCTGCGCCACCCACAAGCTGATGGTGGCGAGCGCGTTCTGCTTCGAGAACACTTCGCGGAACACGGCGCCGACGCTCGGTTTGGGCAACGGGTCCCTGACATTGCGCTCCAGTTCCGCGGGCGCAATGCCAAGCTTCCTGGCAAGCGCCGCCGCTTTCTCGTGACGGCCGCGTGCAATCAGGAAGTCGAGCGATTCAGGCAGCATGTAGAACAGGAACGGCACCGCAAGCAACGGTGCTGCGCCGAGCGCCACGACGAAGCGCCAGCCATGCGAGCCGAGAAACGCCATGCCGATCACCGCCGAGAGCAACGCGCCAAACGAATAACCCGAGTACATCAGCGCGAAGTTGAGGTTGCGCTTTTCAGGCGGCGAAAACTCGATAGTCAATGCCGCCGCGGCAGAAATCACGCCGCCAAGGCCCAGCCCGCCAATAAACCGCGCCACCGAAAACACCCAGGGCGTGGGCGCGCAGCCGGCGCCGATCATCGAGAGCGAGAAGAGCGTCACGCAGCCGATCAGCAACAACTTGCGCCCGACCAGATCACTCACCACGCTGATGAAATACGACCCGATCAGCGTGCCGAAGAGCGCGGCACTGCCCATTGCGCCAATCTCGATGGGTGTGAGTTTCCAGTTGGCATCGGCGAGAAGCGACGGAACGATCGTGCCCATCACCCCTATGTCATAGCCTTCGGCAACAATGGTGAGGAAGCACAGGATGAGTACCAGATACGTCGTTCGCGCGGGCGGATGGAACGCGTGGGACGCTGCGGTATCGGACAAAGCCGCCATGAAGGCACCTCGATATATTTAGCAGAGCAGATGATGTGGAGCAGGATCTGCATGCGCGACCGTTCCGCACGTCAGACCGGACGCGCCGGCTTTCAGGCCGTCGCAAGGTCAGGAACATTGTGTCGATGTGCGGGTCGATCCGCGTGATGATCTAAATACAGAATGACATTCTTTATTCAGGCATGTCAAAAGATTTTCAAAAATCCGCCGGGTTTCCCGGTTTCTTTTGACCACGCTGAAGCTTGCAATATGCTCGGTGCGCGCTAAGTGCACCGCAGCAAAAAATCAGCGCGGAAGCGAATCAGTACCTGACTCGGAACCGCCCAGCAGGAGATCCGTCATCATGCTGGCGATCTGGTCGATGTCGCGCACGTCGCCAATCCGGTGATTGATCACAAAACCGTCGAACGCCATCCAGATCACGTGCGCGAGCAAGTTGCCCTGCACCACCGACGCCCGCTCCGGCGGCAACGAGTCGTGCAGCAATGCACCGATGAACGCATCGACGGAATCGATCAGCTTGAACGGCTTGCCCTGGTTCGGCGGCGCGCTTGCGAGTGCGTCGATCAGCGCATTGGCGAACGTGTGGTCGGTGGACGGAATGTCGGACCAGAGGCCGACCAGGATTCGCTTGATGCGCGCCCTGGGCGTATCCAGGCTCATCACCTCGTCGCGCAGCAGGTCGAGTTGCTTCGTGAGCCAGGGCTGGTAAATCTCGTACAGGATGACAAGCTTCGAGTCGAAGTAGACGTACAGGTTCGCGACTGTTGTTTTGGCAAGGCGGGCGATCTCGGTCATGGTCGTCGCCGAATAGCCCTTGCTGCTGAACGCGGCAAACGCGGCCTTCAGGATCGCCTCCCGCACTTCTGGTTTCTTGACCTGCGGCACTGGGTTCCCTCTAACAGGATGGATCTGCGGGTATCGCGGGTATCGCCAGACACCGGCGTCCCTACTTTTGCGCGCCCCAATTCCAGGCGCTCCAAGCGCGGGCGCCCGCCATTCTAGCAATCCCCTCGCTTCGATCGACGAACAACGCCTCGCGCATAACGCTTGACAAGCCATTTTTTTGAAAACAGAATGCCATTCGTTATTGACGCATATCTGCTTCCCTTTCGAGGACGACCGCATGATCAACACTCCCGCGCCCGAGGGCACGCTCACCGGCCGCTACGCCGAGCTGGGCACTGGACTGATACCCGTCGAGCCGTACATTTCGGCCGACTACTTTGCGCGCGAAAAGGCGCACATCTTCAAGAAGACGTGGCTGCAGGTCGGCCGCGTGGAGGAAATTCCGGAAGCCGGCGACTATTTCGTCAAGACACTGGCTGCGTGCGATACCGAAGTCATCGTTGTGCGGAACAAGCAGGGCCGGATTTCCGCGATGCACAACGTCTGTTCGCATCGGCTCAATCAGATTGCCTACGAGAAGACCGGCCACACGCGCAAGTTCTTCTGCAAGTTCCATGGCTGGGCGTACGACCTGGACGGCAATCTCACCGGCGTGCCCGACGAAAAATGCTTCTTCGGCCTTTCGCACGCGGACTATGCGCTCACGCGCGTAGCGTGCGACGTGTGGCAGGGCTTCATCTTCGTCAACATGGATCCAAAGCCCGCGCTCTCGCTGGACGAATTCATGAAGCCGATGTACGGCGACGTAGAAGGTTATCCGTTCGACAAGATGACGGTTGGCTTCGCGTGGGAAACGGTCGTCGATTGCAACTGGAAGCTCGCGCTCGACGCGTTCCAGGAGGCGTATCACGTGGCCTACGTGCACGGCAATTCGATTGCCGACGCGATCGACAAGAGCGAGGGCGGCAGCATGCCGCCGCTCGACGCGCTGTGCGGCGAGTTTCATCGGCGGCTCTCTCTCGCGGGCAACCAGAAGTCCGTCTATGGCAACCCGAAGGCGGTCACCTCGGGCGGCGCGGCGGCAAGCGAAGCCTTGTCGGATGCGAGCGCGAAGCGGCCCATTGCAGCGGCGGCATTGCGCGCGGGCATTGGCAGTGCGCGTCATGCGTTCCCGCTCGACGCGTTGCCCAAGGGCGTGAACTGGACCAAGAGCCCGAACTGGCTCTTCGACATCAACGTTGTTTTCCCGGACTTCTATCTCTCGCTGCGTCCGAACTATTGCCAGGCGTACAACTTCCGCCCGATTGCGCACAACAAGACGCTGCTCGAGGCGCGGGTCTATTACCCGGAGATGACGACACCCGGTGGCCGCTTCTTCCTGGAATACATGAAGGTCGCGCTGCGCGATGTGCTGCTCGAGGACCTGAGCACGCTCGAGCGTACGCAGCGCGCCGCCGAAACGGGTGTGAAGAAGTTCATGATTCTTCAGGATAACGAATTGCTGGTGCGCCACAGCTATCACGTGATCGAGCGCCTGCTGGCCGAAGCGGAAGCCGAAGCGAAGGTACAACCCGTGGCGGCCGCCGCCTGAGGAGCATGGACATGGAAGAAAAAATCATCGTAATGGCCGGGCGCAAGCCAATTTCAGACACGACGTCCGCAACTTTGCCCGAGGAGTTTGCAGAACTCCAGCCGTTCGTCGAACGCTGGGCGCTGGTGACGGAAACCGAGCGCAACACGCAACGCCATACCGTGGGCATGGACGCGATTCTCGTGTTCAAGGACGCCATGCTGCCGCGCGTGGACGCCGTAGTGCAGTGGCTCGATCAGTTTGCGCTCAACGCGTTGCCCGATGCCGCGAAGCCGCTGATGTACCTGCTGCTCTCGTTCGCGGAGATCGCGCCCGCAGTCGAGTTCTACAAGCAGCCGGCAGTCATCGACGGATACGACCCGCGGCGCTTCGTGGCCGATGAAACGTTCACGATGCACCCCGCTCTCTGATGTAGCGCAGCCTTCATACAGGAACAAAATCATGCCCAGGTGCCGCATCTTTGGTATTGACGACGGTCTCAAGCAGGTCGTCGCCAACGGCCTTTATATGAAGACCTACATCGGCGAATCGATCAGCGTTGCGGTGATCAAGTTCGTCGAAGAGGCGGGTCGCGAACTGCCGGCGAAAGCACACGACCACGGCGAGGAAGCGTCGCTGCAAGTGAGCGGCAGTTGCTCGATCTTCGAAGTTCGGCCCGGCGAGGCCGATGTCGAGCGTGTCATGAATGCGGGCAGCGCGGTAATCATTCCCGCCGGCCTCAGCCACTATGGCGTGAACCGCTTCGAACCGGCCGGCATAAGCATGCGCCTGAACGTGGTCACGCCGCCTCGCGCCGAGTACGGCAGCGGTGACGAAACGCCCTACTATCCGCTCGCGGATCGGGAAGGCTCACGATGACCACCCTCAACACGATGTCCTGCCGGCACGTCTCAAGCGGCGATTGCGTAGACGGCGCAGCACTCTCAGCCGGCATCCAGACGCTCGGTCAGGACGAAACCATCGATATCGAAGCGGGTACGCTCGGCGAGGAAGTCGGCGCGATTCTCTCGGGTCGCATCGACGTTGTTGCCGCAGGCGAGCACTACGTCCTCTGCGCAGGCGAAGCCATCGTGATTCCCGCCGGCGAAGCGCGTCGCTTCACGTGCCTCACCGAGCGCTGCGAGTTGTATCGCGTCACGGTTCGCGCGTACCCCGGCCCGCACAACAACGTGCCGGTGCAGGCATGAACACGCATTCGCACGTGGCGATTGTCGGCGCGGGCCACGCAGGCGGGCGCGTGGCGCAGCACCTGCGCGCGCTCGGCCATAGCGGCCGCGTGACGCTGATCGGCGCCGAAGCGCATGCGCCTTACGAGCGGCCGGCGTTATCGAAGGAAATGCTGCTTGGCACGACAGCCAGCGAAAACCTCGTGCTCGCGCCCAACGCATTCTGGATGGACGACGCGCTCGCGGGCATCGGCATCGAGCGCGTGTGTGCAACGGTTGAATCGCTAGACGTCGATGCACGCCGCGTGCGCCTTCATGACGGACGCCATATCGGCTTCGATCAGCTCGTCGTGGCAACGGGCGCGGCGGCGCGGCGCTTGCCGGTACCCGGCTGCGACCTTCCGGGCGTACAAGTGTTGCGCACACTGGATGACTGCATCGCACTCAAGGCCGCGTTTCCGGCGTGCCGCGAACTCGCCATCATCGGCGGTGGCGTGATCGGCATGGAAGTCGCGTCGAGCGCAACGAAGCTCGGCATGCACGTGACCGTACTCGAAGCGGGCAGCGCGATCATGAACCGCTGCCTGCCGCCGCTCGTGTCTGCTTGGCTCGAAGCGCAGCATGCGGAACAGGGGGTTGCGGTTAAGAAGAATGTGCGCGTGGAGAAGATCGTGAAGACGGGCGAGCGGCTGCAGATCGTAGCCAGGACCGGTGATGAACCTCTGCTGACCGATGCCGATTGCGTCCTGATGGCGACCGGCGCCGACTGCCATCCCGCTTTCCTGCTCGGCACCGGTCTGGCGGATACGCAAGGCGTGCACGTCGATGCCCATTGCCGCAGCCCGCTCGCCCCGTGGCTTTATGCGGCCGGCGATGTCGCCTGCTTGCGCGACGCTGAATCCGGCGTCGCATTGCGCCAGGAAACATGGCGCAACGCAGAGAACCAGGCGCGTGCCGTCGCGGAAATGTTGCTTGGACGCACTGAGCCGTATCGCGAAACGCCTTGGATGTGGACCGATCAGCATGGCCATGCCATTCAGGTGACGGGCACGCCCGACGGCGCGCACGAATGGATCGTGCGCGGCAGCCTGGAAGCGGCCAGCGCGACGCTCGTGGGACTGCGCAACGGCTGCGTGCACGCAGGCGTCACGATCAACCAGAGCCGCGACCGGCGTCATATTGAAGCGCTCGTGACTGGCCGCCACGCGGTGGACAAACTGCGTATGGCCGATACCCGGCATGCACTGAAGACGTTCCTCTGATCATGATGACCATACCGGCTTTGCTTTCACTTGAGGAGCGGGTCGCGCGGCTGGAGGCTATCGACGCCATTCGCCGCCTGAAGGCCCGCTACGCCGCGCTTGCCGACGCCAAGTACACCAGCGACTACACCCGTCAGCCCGACACCGTCATGCACGACGTCGCGCGGCAACAGGCCGAGTGCTTCACGCACGACGCGGTCTGGATCGGCGGCTCGGGCTTCGGCAACGACCTGGCGGGACGCGAAGCGCTGCGCGACTGGTTCTGTCGTTCGCCCTGGCGCTTCGCCATGCATTACTACACGAGCGAATTGATCGATGTCGACGTTCGCACGGGAACCGCACACGCAACCTGGCGGCTCTGGCAACTGGCATTGCGCGATGACGACGCTCACGCCGTGCTCCTCGGCGCGATCACGGAAGAAAAATATGCTGTCGATACCGCGGGCCACTGGCTCGCGAGTGAAATGCGTTTCGTGCAACTGAAGATGATGGAGCCGAGTGCGTTTCCCCTGCCCATCGCGAATGATTTTGGCGCGCTCGCAGCCATGCGAACGCGCGGTACAACCCTCACGGAATGAATATGAACGATTCCCCCACGGCGCCCACGGCGAGCAAGGTCATCGCGTTTGCGCCGGGCCGCTGCGACAGACAAAAAGCACATCGGGCACAGCAAGCACATCACGCGTGCCGCGACGAGACCTTGCCGATTGCCGAGAACATCTGCACGGTGCGCTCGAACGACTGGATCAACCCGGAATACAAGCACCTGGTGCTGAGCGCACCCGCCACCGCGCTGACAGCGGTTGCCGGCCAGTTTTTCCATATCGCGTGCCCGCCCGGCGCCGATGAAGCCGCCTACCTGCGCCGTCCCATGAGCATCTATCGCGTGGAACCGGACGATGAACGTATCGAGTTCCTTTACAAGGTACAGGGCGTGGGCACGCGCGGTCTCGCTCGCCTAGCTCCGCGCGACACGCTCGACGCACTCGGCCCGCTCGGACAGGGGTTCAGGTTGCCGGCCGTCGCGCCGGGCGAACAAGCACACGTGCTGCTGCTTGCGCGCGGCGTGGGTCTCGCGACCATGGCGCCGCTTGCGCAGGAAGCCATCCGCAGCGGCGCGCGCGTGACCGCGATCCTGAGCGCGCGCAGCGCGTCGCTTGTGATGTCCGCCGATTATCTGCGCGAATCGGGCGCGGATGTTCTGGTTGTTACCGACGACGAACAGACCAGCGACGTCGTCCAGATCGAACGCATGATCCGTCGCGTTCACGCCGCTCAGGCAATCACGTTCGCCACCACGTGCGGGTCGAACCGCCTGCTCTCGACGCTGCAGCGACTCACGGCGGAGTTCGGCATTCCCGGCGAAATCGCGCTCGAGCAGCACATGGGCTGCGCAATCGGCGCCTGCTACGCGTGCGTGCGTCCGTTCAGAAAACACAGCGGCTCGGATGAACTGACTTACCGGCGCGTGTGCTGGGACGGTCCCGTCTTCGATCTTCAGGAAACGACATCATGGTAGACCTCCGTGTCAACGTCGGTTCGCTTGCGCTTGCGAATCCGGTCATGCCCGCGTCCGGCACGTTCGCCGAAGGCACGGCGCAGGTCTTCGACCTCAACTGCCTCGGCGCGATCGTGACGAAGACGATCACGCACGATATCCGCGAAGGCGTGCCGCCACCCCGAGTGGCCGAGTTCCGCGACGCGACGCTCTTCTCCATCGGCATTCCCAGCAAGGGCAGCGACTATTACATCAACGAGACGGTGCCCTTTTATCGACGATATTCACCGCCGCTGATCGCGAGCATCTCAGCGAATAGCATCGAGGAGTTCGGCGAACTCGCCGCGAAGATCTCGGTGCCGGGCGTGAAAGCGATCGAGGCGAACGTCTCGTGCCCGAACCTCAAGAAGGACGGGCGCGCGTTCGGCATGGACCCGGAAGCCACGTATCAGGTCGTGAAAGCGATGAAGTCCGCGACCAGCCTCCCCGTCTGGCCGAAAATGACGCCCAACGCGGGCAATGTGGTCGAGGTGGCGCTCGCAGCGCAAGAAGCCGGCGCGGATGCGCTGGTCGTGAGCAACGCCATCCTCGCCATGGCAATCGACGTCGAAACTTTCCGGCCGCGTGTGGCGAACGTCATGGGCGGACTGACCGGAGCGGCGACACGACCCATCATGCTTCGGATTGCGTATCAATGCGTGCAGGCCGTATCCATTCCGGTGATTGGTTGCGGCGGAATCGGCAGCGCGTCAGATGCGCTCGAATTCCTGCTGGCCGGATGCAGCGCCGTGCAGGTCGGCACCGCGAACTTCGTCTCCCCGACCACCATGCCGCGCCTGATCGAAGACCTCGTGAAATATTGCGAGCGGCATGGCATCTCGCGTATTACCGACATTATCGGCGCGCTACGCATGCACGAACCCATCAATCTTCAAAAGGCGTCGGTGCTATGAACACCATCGTGATCAAGAATGAATCGGCCATGACGAACTTTCCTCTCGTGGAGGGCTGGTACGAGATCGGCGCGGTCGCCGAACTCTTCGCTGAGCGCGATTGTTGCGGCGTGGAACTCTCGGGAGAGAAGATCGGGCTCTTTCAGGTCGATGGAGAAGTGCACGCACTCGACGACATCTGCACGCACGGCGCGGCGCTCCTGAGCGACGGTGACATGGAAAACGGCGAAGTGGAATGCCCGCTGCACGCAGGCCTCGTGGATGTCCGCACAGGCCGTGCGCTGGGCGCGCCCATCACGCGCGACACGCGCCATCACGACACAAAGATTGTGGACAACCGGCTTTTTGTGAGGCTGCAAGCATGACGCACACGCCCAACCCGACCGCGAAACGCGCGCGGATCGCGGTGATCGGTACGGGCGGCACGTTCGCCATGCACGGACGGCATCGCTTCGACTGGATCGAATATGCCGACAGCGGCGTGATTCATCCTATTGACGATCTGCTTGCCACGCTCGGCGAACTCGCGCCCGATATTGACCTCGTGCCCATTGCGTTTCGCAGTCTCGGGAGCGTGTCGATTGGACCGGCCGACTGGCTCGAGCTCTCGGCGCTGATCCGGCGCACGGCGGCGGCCGATCCTTCGCTGACGGGTTTCGTGGTCACGCATGGCACGGCGACGCTTGAAGAAACGGCATGGTTCCTGGACCTGACGCTCGCGCTCGATCAGCCCGTGGTTGTGACAGGCGCGCAGCGTCCGGCCAACACCGATGGCAGCGACGCCAGCGCCAACCTGCGCGCGGCGCTCGCGATCGCGGCGTCGCCCGCGTCGCGCGGCGCGGGCGTGCTGGTGACGCTCGGCGGGCTCTTCTTCGCGGCACGCGACGTGACGAAGGCCGCGAGCTTCGAGCTAGGTGCGTTCGAAGCGCCGCCGTTCGGCCCGCTCGGCCGTGTGGATGCGGACGCGAGCGTGGTCTGGCGCCGCCGCATGGCCGGACCCGCGCCGCGCTGTAATCTGCCGGCGGACGTGACAACACTGCCACGCGTCGATATTGCGATGTCCTATGCGGGTGCGGACGGCGCCGCCATCGATGCGTTCGTGGCCGCCGGCGCGCGCGGCATTGTCTCGGCGGGTCTTGCACCGGGCCGGCCGGCGTCAAAGGAAGCGAGCGCGCTCGTGCGCGCGGCGCAGGCCGGTGTAGTGGTTGTGCAGGCGACGCGCGCGCCGCGTGGCACTGTGCCCGTGCAGCGCTTCCTCGCAGCCGACGGCCTCCTGGCCGGCGGCGATCTCGCGCCGCCGAAGTTGCGCATTGCGCTGATGCTCGAGATTGCCGGGCACGACGCGAGTGGCGGTATCGACGTGCAGCGCCTTCAGACGCGCCTGCTCGCCCTTTGATGCGACGTGCGATGAGCGCGGCGCTACTCTCTCTCAGCTATTGACCTGATGATCATGCAATTCTCCTATCTCGTCACCTTCACTCATCCCGACCAGGACGCGCGCATCAGCGCAAGCGATCTGGAGACCATGACCACGCATATCGACGCCACGCCGGACCTTCGCCGCGCGCGCCTGTACACGCCGCAGCACGCCGACGACTACTACACGAACGACGGTCCCTCGCCCATCTTCGCGCTGCAACTCGACTTCGATACCCTCGCGGCGCTCGAAGCATCCATTGCCACCGATGGTCACTTGCAAAGCATTGCACGCCACGATTTTCCGAGCCTCGCGTCGTGCGCGGTCGAACAGCAAGTGATGGCGCGGCGGCCGTTTCCGGTGCTTGATCCCACGCCGCGCGTACCCGATGGCGCTCTGCCCTGCCAGTTCCTGGTCCACTATCCAGGCCGCGCGGAAAATCTCGACGAATGGCTCGCCTACTACCTTACGCATCATCCGCAAATCATGAAGTTCTTCGACGGCGTGCGCGAAATAGAGATCTTCACCCGCGTGGACTGGATCGACGCCATGCCGTGGCCACGGGTTCACTACATGCAGCGCAACAAGCTCATGTTCGACAGCGCCGAAGCCATAACCGCCGCGATGAATTCGCCGGTGCGCCATCAGATGCGTGCGGATTTCGAGCGCTTCCCGCCATTTGAAGGCAGCAACATCCATCACCCAATGTCGGCGCGGACAATCGTGAAGTAAGCCGGGTCTCGATGGTTGTGGTGCAAATTCTGCTGATTTGCTTCGCCCGCTTTGATTCGCCCGGCCGTACACGAAAAATTATTCTGAAGGACCGCTTTCACGGTGGAACAGCCGTGCGAATAGCCGCCTTAGTTTGCGTCTTTATATTCAAGCCGGGTTCGCAGCCAGGACGTGAATTCATTGAGTTCCCTGGGCAATGTACGACCCGCGGCAGGCAAAGCCATCAATCCAAAGGGGAGCTGAACAAATCCCCAAGGCGCCACCAGAAGCCCTTCGTCCAGCTCCCGTCTTACAAGCCGTTTCTCGACAAGGGCGACCCCCAGACCAGACAGCGCTGCCTCGATGCAAAGATGTGTATGGGGAAACTTAAGCTGTCCTCCAGTTCCAATTCTGGCGCCCGCCTGCTTCTCCCAGTGCGTCCATGCACTCGATGTGAAATCGTGCACGATTCGTGTCCCCGTTGTTGCCAAGTTCCTGTATCCGGGTGCGCATACCGGCCCGAACGCGACAGGTGCCAGCAAAATCGCACGGGAACGGTCCGCCTCCGAATACGAAGTGAGATCCCACGCAATGACAAGATCGGCGCCTTCGGTCCGTATCTCTTTAGCTGAAGTCATGGACAGGCGGATACGGACGTCCGGACGCACGCGATAGAAATCCGCAAGGTTCGGCACCAGCCATCGCATGGCAAACGTCGCACTGCATGCCACGTGCAGGCCTGAGCCCTGCACCTGAGCCCGCAACCTGGCATAGCCGTGCTCCAGTTGCTCGAACACGGAGCTGACCAGCGCATGGAGGTCCTGCCCGTGCTGATTCAGCCTCAAACCCGTGCCGTCCTTGTCAAAGAGAGCTGAACCGACGTGCTCCTGAAGCAGCTTCAACTGACGGCTGACCGCGCCGTGGGTTCGGCACAGTTCTTCGGCCGCCTTGGTTACGGAACCGTTTCTGGCCGTTGCTTCGAACGCGCGCAGCAAAGATAGCGGAGGCAGTGTACGCACCCAAGGTTCCTTCGTTAAAAAAACTGACCGAGTTCGCAATAAAAGTCGATTTTCGAATGCTACACCAGTGCGTATCGTCGCATTTAGTGAAAGCAATTTTCGGTCGCTTAGCGTAATGGACTTAAAAATTTCAACTGATTGAAATTTTTGTTCAACGCCGCAGTGAATGCCGATGTATTTGATCGACGCGCAGCAATTGGCCCGAAATCATTTGACAGTTTTTTTATCCAAAAGGAAATCGAAACATGAGCCGGATCACGGAGGTGGCGGGTTACGAAGTCGTGGACAGCCGGGGCAACCCCACGGTTGAAGTAGAGATCACGTTGCACGGTGGCGCGAAAGGCCGGACCACGGTGCCGTCCGGCGCGTCAACCGGAGCGCGCGAGGCCGTCGAGAAGCGGGACAACGACCCTGACCAGTATCTGGGTAAAGGCGTCAGAGGGGCGGTCAATGCAGTCAATACCGAACTGCGTGATGCGTTGCTTGGCATGGACGCAATGTCCCAGCGGGATATCGATTGCGCCATGATCGAGCTCGATGGCACCGAAAACAAGCAGCGTCTCGGTGCGAACGCGATTCTGGGGTGCTCGGTGGCCGCAGCAAACGCAGCAGCCGCTTTCAACGGGACCTCGCTGTTTCGTTATCTGGGCGGGCTACAGGCGTCGGTACTCCCCGTTCCCATGATCAACATCATCAATGGCGGCGCACATGCCGACAATCCGCTCGATTTCCAGGAGTTCATGATTTTGCCGACCGGCGCGACATCGTTTGCCGACAGCGTGCGCATGGGGTCCGAGGTCTTCCATACGCTTCGTGCAGCACTCAAGCGCGCAGGCTTCAACACTAATGTTGGCGATGAAGGCGGCTTCGCACCCACCTTGCGCACCGCTGAGGAAGCGCTTGATCTGATCGTCAATGCAATCGAGCAGGCAGGTTATAGGCCCGGCGTCGATATCGCGCTGGCGATCGACCCAGCTTCCAGCGAGTTCTTCAGCAACGGACGCTATGTGTATCGCGGCGAGGGCATTGAGCGCAGCATCGAGGAACAAGTCGACTATCTGGCCCGGCTGGCGGCCGCGTATCCCATCGTTTCTATCGAAGACGGTACCGCCGAGAACGACTACGCCGGTTGGAAATTGCTGACATCCCGACTCGGCGGACAATGCCAACTCGTTGGCGACGATATCTTCTGCACTAGCGAACAGCTGCTTCTGGATGGCATCAACGCATCCATTGCGAACTCGATACTCGTCAAGATGAACCAGATCGGTACGCTAAGCGAAACGCTCGCGACCATCAGGGCAGCCCAGCGCGCCTCTTACAGCGTTGTGATCTCGCATCGCTCGGGTGAAACCGAAGACGTCAGCATTGCTGATATCGCCGTTGCAACGAACTGTGGACAGATCAAGACCGGGTCGCTTTCGCGCTCGGACCGGACCGCAAAATATAACCAGTTGATCCGTATCGAGCGTGAGTTGGGTTCGCAGGCAACATTTGCCGGCGCGGCGCCGTTCGCAGCTCGCTCATCGCACGCCAAGCATGTCGCCTGATGCAAGGGAGCCGTGGCCTCAAGTTAATAATTAGTATTCCAAATCATCTAGGCAGCGCCCATCTGTGTTGTTTCAGGCGGGCGCTTCGGCTCGCTCTAAACAGTTCGCCTCACGCCATGTCGGATGCCAAGGTCACGCAATACGTTCAATGCGCAGGCACAGTCTGCGCATTGAAGCTCCGGTCAAACTCAACATTGACGTTGATCTTGTTCTTGATATCGCCAGACTTATACAGCGTGTCCGCAATTCGTTGTTCACGCGTTACCAACGCATCATCGAGCGGATAGAACACCGATTTACCGTTTTGCGCCGAGAACTGCGCCCGTGCCGGCGTCTGGTTCATCTTCTGTGCATAGATCGCCTGCACTGCGGGGACGTTATTCGCCCACCACACCCACGATTTCTGAATCCGGGCGAGGAAATCAGCCAGAGCTTTCCTCCTGGCGGGATCGTTGAGAACATCGGTACGCGCCGCAAACACGGACAGCGCGGGAATTTCAAGTTCGTCGCTTTGTATCAGGACGCGCGCCTGACCTTTGTCTATTGCCTCTTTAACCGGGCCGTAGCCACCTGAGTAAACATCGACCTGGCCGGCATTGAACGCCGATGCCGATACGTTGCCGTCGCCGAATCTCACCGCTTTGATATCGCTCGGCTTGAGATCCGCTTTCAGGTAGGACAGGACATACTGCAGATAGTTGAATCCGCCAAAATTGTAGCCCCAGGTCTTGCCTTTCAAATCAGCCGGCGTCTTGATGTTCGCGCTAGTGCGCACGACAGTTACGATGGGTGGATATTGGCTGTCCGGACTGCGCCAGCCCGCGACGATTCGCAGCGGTTCGTTTCCGGCAGTCCACGCGGTCCGCGCGTTTCCTTGCTCGATAATGAGCGAGGTGTCCCCCATCAGGCCCACATCAATTGCCTTCGAATAGAGCGCGGATAACTGCGCGGCCGGCCCGGTCAGCACGGCCCATTTCAGCTTGTATGGCGTGTTGTCGAGAACATGCGACTGCTCCACGATTATCGGCCACGCCGCGTCCTGCGTTCCCACTACCAGTGTCAGGGGTTCGTCCTCTGCCGCAACGGATGTCGATGCCACGCCGGCTAGCGCCAGGAACGCGGCCGACGCCATAAGAAAAGAATGGATGCGCATGATGCCTTGGATTGAAGTATGAGTTGGATGCAACGTGTAGCGTCAGGCTGCGCTCAACGCAGCCCCTGCTCAGGCCGTGCTGACCTCGTTAGCCGCGTTCCTGCCAACCGCCAGCCCGTTCGCCACACCGAGTTCTTCGAGCAGACGTGTTCGCAGCGCGACGGATGCTGCGTCGGTTCGCGAGCGAGGGTGTTGGGCATCAATGCGCACATCCAGGCTGATCTCGCCATTGGTCAGAATGACCACCCGATCAGACAGAAGAATCGCCTCGTCAATGTCGTGCGTGACCAGGACGACGGCGGGATTATGCACACGCCACAAGCGTTCGACCAGTTCGTACATGCGAATGCGCGTTAGAGCATCGAGGGCTGCAAAGGGTTCGTCAAGCAACAACAACTTCGGCTCGAGGACCAGCGCGCGAGCCAGCGCAACGCGTTGCGCCTCGCCGCCTGACAAGGTCTTCGGCCACGCTTCCGCATGACTGCCCAGCCCCACCTCTTCCAGCGCGGAATAAGCGGCTTGCTTTGAGTTTGCAATGCTGTCGTGACCAATCACCACGTTCTGCCAGACTCGCTTGGCAGGCACGAGACGCGGTTCCTGGAACACGACGGATCGCGCCTTCGGCACGAGCACGCGACCCGTATCGGCACGATTCAGGTCCGCCAGGATGCGCAACAAGGTGGTCTTTCCCGCCCCCGATGCACCCAGCAAGGACACGAACTCACCTCGTCGAACAGACAGCGAGACGTCGCGCAGGACAGTTCGGCCTGCGAACGAGCGACTCACACCATCGAGCACCACGGCACGGTCATCGCGGGCATGCGAACGGAAGGCATCTGAATCACGAGATTGCAAAATGAGGCCTCCACGGAAGGGCGATATGTTCGATGGCGCGCATGATCAGGTCCGTGACAATGCCCAAAGCGGCATAGACCAGAATGCCTGCGATGATGATGTCCGCACGCTGGTTCTGGTTCGCATTGACCAGGATGTAGCCAATGCCGCTTTGTGCGTTGATCTGCTCCGCCACGACCAGTGCGAGCAATGCAATGCCCGACGAATAGCGCAAACCAACGAGAATGGCTGGCAAGGCTGTCGGCAAGATGATGCGCCACGCCAGGCGAAATCTCGACAGGCCAAACACTGACGCGGCTTCGAGCAGCTTGGCGTCGACGCCGCGCACGCCGGCGTAGGTGTTGAGGTACATCGGGAAGATGCTTGCGGCTATGATGACGGCGACCTTGGCGCCCTCGCCAATGCCGAACCACGTGATGAACAGCGGGATCAGTGCAATGAACGGGATGGTTCGCAGCATCTGAAGCGGGGCATCGACAATCTCCTCCCCCACCTTCCACAAACCCGCGAACAGGCCGGCAATGAGACCGACGCCGCCGCCAATCAGCAGCCCTGTGAATGCACGCGACAACGAAACCACAATGGCGGATTGCAACTCCCCATCGGCTACCAACTCCTTGAGTGCGGACAGAATCACCGAAGGCGGAGGCAGCGTTTCCGGCGCTATAGCGCCAGTGATCGACAACAATTGCCAGGCCAGCAGGATCAGAAACGGCACACCGATGCGCAGGCCCCTTGCCCGGAATAATTCGAGCCGACGGGTATCGCGTGTCACGGCACTGCGCGGAGGAAGCTCCACGAGTGCATCGTCCGAGGCGTTCGGGCCGGCCGGGTGACATTCGATGGGTGCGGGAGCGAATCAAGCGAAGGCGAGGCTGCTGGGTAGCGAGAGGTCATCGTTCGATCATCGAGGTCGACAAAGGATTTCGATGTTAAACGTGGCGAAACGATTCGCTAACCAAGCGTTAACTGGATGCTTATTCGCAATCAGGCAAACGCGCTTGCAAGAATGGGTTGGCCGTTATTTTTCAGGAATACAGGGCCGCGCCCCGGCCAAATGCCTAACCCCGATAAGGTTTCATGTATTCGTTATTGGATCGGGCCACGACAGATTCCTATACTCGGTTCCCGTTAGCACCCGCTTGTGAAGAGTGCTACTCATTCACCATAACGGAAATCCATCCATGAGCCTACGCCCGCTCCACGACCGCGTGATCATCAAGCGCCTCGACCAGGAAACCAAAACCGCATCGGGCATTGTGATTCCCGAAAGCGCCGCCGAAAAACCCGACCAGGGTGAAGTCGTTGCTGTCGGCCCCGGCAAGCGCGATAGCGACGGCAGGCGTATCGAGCCCGACCTGAAGGTCGGCGAACGCGTGCTCTTCGGCAAATACTCGGGCCAGCAGGTCAAGGTCGACGGCAACGAACTGCTCGTGCTGCGCGAAGAAGACATTGTCGCCGTGGTCACCCAACAATAACGGAGCTTCAAAAATGGCAGCCAAAGAAATTGTCTTTAGCGACAGCGCACGGTCGAAACTGGTCGAAGGCGTCAACATCCTCGCTAATGCCGTAAAGGTAACGCTTGGGCCCAAAGGCCGTAATGTCGTGCTGGAGCGCAGCTTCGGCTCGCCCGTCGTGACGAAAGACGGCGTGTCGGTCGCGAAGGAAATCGAGTTGACCGACAAGCTGCAAAATATCGGCGCGCAACTGGTCAAGGAAGTCGCGTCGCGCACCAGCGACGCCGCTGGCGACGGCACCACCACCGCCACCGTGCTGGCACAGGCCATCGTTCGCGAAGGTCAGAAATACGTTGCGGCGGGTCTCAATCCACTGGACCTCAAGCGCGGCATCGACAAGGCCGTGATCGCCGCTGTCGAAGAACTGAAAAAGATCAGCAAGCCCACCACGACCAGCAAGGAAATTGCCCAGGTCGCGACCATCTCGGCGAATGGCGAAGAGTCGATCGGCCAGCGAATCGCAGAAGCGATCGATCGCGTAGGCAAGGAAGGCGTGATCACGGTCGAAGACGGCAAGTCGCTCGACGATGAACTTGATGTGGTTGAAGGACTGCAGTTCGATCGCGGCTACCTGTCGCCCTATTTCATCAACGATCAGGACAAACAGGTCGCCGTTCTCGACAATCCGTTTGTTCTGTTGCACGACAAGAAGGTGTCGAATATCCGCGACCTGCTGCCGGTCCTGGAACTGGTCGCGAAGGCAGGACGCCCGTTGCTGATCATCGCGGAGGATGTCGAGGGCGAGGCGCTCGCAACGCTCGTGGTCAATAATATCCGGGGAATTCTGAAGACGGTCGCAGTCAAGGCGCCGGGCTTTGGCGACCGTCGCAAGGCACTGCTCGAAGACATCGCCATCCTGACCGGCGGCCAGGTGATCGCTGAAGAAACGGGCCTCTCGCTGGAAAAAGCGACGTTGGCGGAACTGGGTCAGGCCAAGCGCATTGAAGTGGGCAAGGAAAACACCATCGTGATCGACGGCGCCGGAGACACGAAGAATATCCAGGCGCGCGTCAAGCAGATCCGCGTGCAGATCGAAGAGGCGAGTTCCGACTACGATCGCGAAAAGCTGCAGGAGCGCGTAGCGAAGCTGGCCGGCGGCGTGGCCGTGATCAAGGTAGGTGGTGCGACCGAAATCGAGGTCAAGGAGAAAAAGGACCGCGTTGACGATGCACTGCACGCGACGCGTGCGGCAGTCGAAGAAGGTATCGTGCCGGGTGGCGGTGTCGCGCTGATCCGCGTCAAGCAGGCAATCAGCGGCCTGAAGGGCGCCAACGCGGACCAGGACGCCGGCGTGAAAATCGTGCTGCGCGCGTTGGAGGAACCGTTGCGCCAAATCGTCACGAATGCGGGCGAGGAAGCCAGCGTGGTCGTCGCGAGGGTCGCCGAGGGCACGGGCAACTTCGGCTACAACGCGCAGACTGGTGAATACGGTGATCTCGTCGAATCGGGCGTGCTTGATCCGACCAAGGTCACGCGCACGGCTCTGCAAAACGCGGCATCCATCGCCGGCCTGTTGCTCACGACCGATGCAACGATCACTGAGGCGCCGAAGAGCGCGGCTCCTGCAGCGCCTGCGGGCGGCCCGGGCGCTGGCGGACCGGGCTTCGATTTCTGAGGCTTTCCCCAACGACAGGCACGTCGGAGCGTCCAGTTTCAGACGCTCCGACGTTCGCCCCGGATTCACCACACAGCGCTTCGTCAGGTTTTCCACTTCCCGATCTTCTCTTCACGCAGTCCTTACTAATCTTCTCGCTCTCCTCGAACGAGCGTGCCGTCACTTCCCGTTCTGAAAATCCATGGTCACAATTGCCAGCCAGCTCACCGAACCGTTCAATGATGCAGTGCGTACGCTGCTGCCTGATGTCCGGGTAGTGGGCATACCGCGTGGGGTGCCCGCAGAACTACCTGACGGGACGTCGATCCTGATCGCCGCGCCGATCATCATACGAGGCGCACAGGCACCGGAGCATGCCCCCGCCGGATGGCCCTTCGGGCTGCGCTGGGTACAACTCGGTTCATCGGGGATCGACTTTTATCCGCGCTGGTTCTTCGAAGGGCTGCCCGTCACCACCGCGCGCGGCACCTCGTCAACAGCGATTGCCGAATTTGCGCTGGCAGCAATCTTTGCCCACGCGAAACGCCTGCCGGACATCTGGATTCACGACGCGCCGCAATGGGCGTTGACGCCCCTCGCGGCGGTGCAAGGCAGCACGGTCGGCATATTCGGTTTCGGTTCGATCGGACAGGCTCTTGCGCAGAAAGCGCTGGCGCTCGGCGCCCGGGTCATTGCTGTGCGGCGCCAGGGTTCTACCGCGCCGGACCTGCCGGGTGTCACGCTGGTTGCAAATATCGGCGAACTGGTACGGGAAGCGGACCATCTCGTACTGGCGGCGCCGGCTACCGCGGCAACCCGCCATATCGTCAATCGCGAATTGCTTGCTCATGCCAGGCCCGGACTGCACGTGATCAATGTCGCCCGCGGTTCGCTAATCGACAATGAAGCGTTGCTGGAGGCGCTTGCGGATGGCCGTATTGATTCGGCATCGCTCGACGTCACCGAGCCGGAGCCGCTGCCGGCCGGGCATCCGTTCTATACGCATCCGCGCATCCGCCTGTCGCCACACACCTCGGCAATCGGCCCGCACAATTCGGGCGAACTGGCCCGCAAGTTCGCCCGCAATTTCAGCGCCTTTACTGACGGCACGTCGCTGGAAGATCTCGTCGATATCCACCGGGGCTACTAGATCCCACACCGGGTCGAACTTCAGTGCGGGGATGTATCGAAAATGACTTGTTCACTTCGTCACCCTGCGTCCCGACGAACTCAGTCCGGCGAATCCATTCCCGATTGCAGATAGTTCTGAATCCCCACCTTATCGATCAACGCCAGATTGATCTCGAGCCAGTCGATATGTTCCTCGGTATCGTCGAGGATATGAGTGAGGATTTCGCGTGAGATGAAATCGCTAACCGTTTCACAGTAGGCAATGCCTTCCTTGCAGGTGCTCTGCGATATCTTTTCGAGCTTGAGATCGCACTCAAGGATTTCCTTCGTTTCCTCGCCAATGAGCAATTTGTGCAAGTCTTGCAAATTGGGTAAGCCGTCCAGCATGAAGATGCGCTCGATCAACAGATCGGCATGCTTCATCTCGCCGATTGATTCGTCGTACTCGTGCTTGCCGAGACTTTTCAGGCCCCAGTGACCATACATTCTCGCGTGCAGAAAATACTGGTTGATCGCGCTGAGCTCATTTTTCAATTGCGCGTTCAAGTACTCGAGAACCTTGGGATCGCCTTGCATATAGCCTCCCACATCAGATACGACCCGCCTTGAATGCGGCGCACGGCATCTCTCAAGCATCGCGCTTCGCCTGATGCTCTCTAGTGCAAGCATCAACGCAGCTCAGGTGCGAGATCCGTTAGCGCAGCATAGTACATGGCCCGGTCGACACCAAGAATGAGAATTGCAATCGTTCAGATGACCTCTCGTCAAAGCAAAGCCGTCCAGCGGCCCCACCCGACTTGAACTCCAACGCGGTACGACAGCCCTTAACTCACTGCCTCAGCCTGGCGCAGGCGCGGCAGCAACCGGTCGAACTCGCGCTTGACGATGCCGTAGCATTCGCACGCACGGGCTTCCAGGCCTTCCCGGTCGAGCACCTTGATGCAACCGCGGCTGTGATGGATCAGGCCGGCGTCATGGAGCTTTCCTGCCGCTTCCGTCACCCCTTCGCGGCGCACGCCCAGCATGTCGGCGATCATCTGCTGCGTTACCTGAAACTGGTTCGACGGCGTACGGTCAATCTCGATCAGCAACCAGCGGCACAGTTGCTTGCTCAGCGAGTGATGACGGTTGCACGCAGCGGTCTGCGCGACTTGCGTCAGCAGGGCTTGCATGTACAGGAGCATCAGGCGGCGCAGGAAATCCGAGCGGCCGAACTGCTCTCTCAAGGCGCTTGCGCTCATGCGATAAGCAAAGCCCGGGCATTGAACCTGAACGCGCGTCGGCATGGTGTCGCCGCCGGTCAGGATAGGAACGCCGGTCATGCCTTCACGGCCGATTGCCGCGATTTCAACAGAGCCACCGTCTTCCATTGTGTGAAGAAGAGAGATGATGGCCGTCGTCGGGAAATACACGTGATGAATGCGTTGTCCTGAATCGCAAAGCAACTGGTCCGTGCGAAGCTGAACGAGTTCCAGGTGGGGCGTAAGCGCTTGCCATTCGTGTGCGGGAAGCGCACCGAGGAGATGATTGCCGTGCAGGTCGGATTGAAGAGTCAACATTTTTTTCTTCTCTGATTCGTGCGCTATGTGCGCCGTATTTTTTATTCTGGTCCGCGCCACGTCTTGTGATGCATCTGACGGCATCCATCGAAGACATGTTGCGACCAGCCCCGTAAGCAGATCCGCCAAAACCGTTCGCTTTGATTTCGCATTTCGATATTGGCTAGTGCTGCATCCCACATATAGCGAGGACCGTGCCAGCAGGGGTAAAACCCAATGCCATCATGGAGCGTCCTGGAATATGCAGCAGCGCACGGTGGGGATGAAAACGTTTTTGTTTCAGTCTTGAACTGCCCATGAGCGAATCGGCCCTATCCGTCGGATTAATCGCGCAAACGCTTGCGGCTGTCCAATGCCTTACTGGAGGCACATCGGGTTTTTCCCATGCCGTTTGAAACGCTTGTTTTGCGGGCTTCAGGCCGACGTCGCATAAGCAGTTGCAGCCCGTTTTAAAAGTGATACAGAAATGTACGTGCGAAACGGGGCATACGAAGCTCGACAGCACGAGCGAGACCTCCGGCATGCCACCGGGGTCATCCGGAAGATCGCCCCGCCCTATCCCGTTGTCCGGCCGCTCCACAGGCTACATTTGCCCTACACGCTCACCGCGACAAAACCTTACAATAAGCGGTCGGGCTGGTTTCACTCCTCTCTATTCGCGAGGAAGCCCGTACGCTGCCCGACCGTTTCTTCCTGAAAAATAGGTAGCAAATCATGCAAATGGGGACTGAGCGCCGCACGGATATCGCGGCTTTCACAGTAAGAAAAATCATCGTCGTGGTGGCGATACTGGCGCTGCTCGCCACGCTGATCATTTCAAAGATCATGAACGGCCCGGACGAAGCGAAGCGTGTCGCGGCGACACAGGACATCAGCACAATCATGCAGGCGCTGACGCTATACCACCGCGACAACGGCCGCTATCCGAGCCAGGAGCAAGGGCTGCGGGCCCTGACCGAGAAACCTGCTGCCAATCCGGTGCCAAAGGTCTGGAAGGACGGCGGCTATCTCCAGCGTTTGCCAAACGATCCATGGGGCAATCCGTATCAGTATCTCAACCCGGGCGTCCATGGCGAGATCGACGTATTCAGCTACGGGGCCGACTCAAAGCAAGGCGGTGATGGCAACGATGCCGACATAGGTTCCTGGCACTAGCGCGTTATCCCCTTCAGTGATCCGAGTCCCGACTCGGGGCATGCGGCAACATCGGTACGCAAACACAGGCGATGGGTAAAGCTCACGACCGCACGGGCGTGAAGCCGTCGGGACTCCAGTCCTCGCTGCCTACCCCGTGATGGACGAAGAAGAAACCTTCCGGATCGTAGCGATCCTTGATCGTCTTCAGCCGCGCATAGTGGGCCCCCCAGAACGCTTCGCGCCAATCTCCGCGAAAAAAATCAGTCTCGGAAATATAGGAACCGCTTTGCGGCGACAACGCCTTGAGAACGGCCGCAGCCTTCGCGATACTCCCGGCATTGCGCCGCGCCTGTGCCATGTCCGGCGGGGCAATCGGGAGGCCCGCGAACGGCGGCGCGCCGCCTGTCGCTACAATCATCAGGCAGAAGGCGTCGGCGACTTTCGGATTCATGGCGCACTGACGCGCCTGCTCGTTCACCTCCGGCGGTGCGCCCGCGAGTCCTTTGTTGACATGCAGTTCCACGGCCTGAAATTGGGCAGCCGCGACGAGGGCGTCAGCAAGCCGGCCGCGTTGGCCCGGTTCGAGAAGGGCCGCGGGCAACCATTGCGACTCGTAGCCGTGAAGGAATACCGAGGCCTCATCTCCATCGCCCCGCCACCAACCATGGTTATGCGCGGCGTCAGGTCGTGGGTCTGGTACAAGTCCCGGGTTGGCGTCGATATCCCACCAGCGGCGCGCCGGACTGGCGCCGACGTGAGGCGCCTCGTTCAAGGTGAAATCCACCGGTGAGGCGCGCACCCATTCGATGAAAGGCGCCCAGGCCGATTTTGCCTGACCGTCGCTCAGGCCCTGACACACCATCGCCACGTGGATTTCGTCGTTGTGAAAGACGAGCTTCTCGCCCCAATGCGGGTTGAACAGATTTTCGGCATAGTGATCGACCAAGCGTTTAACCAACCGCCGGTAAGCCCCAGGTGATGACGCTTTGACCTCGACCTTGGCCCAGCCAAAGTTCTCGGGCAGGTCGTGGGTCTGTAGCGTGATCCTGGTCACCACGCCAAAACTGCCGCCGCCCCCGCCTTTCAGCGCCCAGAAAAGATCGGGCTCACGGGATGCGTTGACCGTGCGGATAACGCCGTCAGCCGTGACGACCTCGGCTTGGAGCAAACTCGCGGCCGCCAATCCATAGTGCTTCGAGAAGGACCCGAAACCGCCGCCCAGGACGAGGCCGGCAACTCCCACGCTCGTACAGCCGCCGCCCTGGACGTATCGTCCCGCCCGGGTGGTGACGGCGGTGTAGACGTCGATCCACATGCAGCCCGCTTCAACAGTCACAGCCGGCGCCGACGGCGTCGAGCAGCCCAATGGAACGAAAGCGTCATGCAGATCGATGCGGTTCATCGCGCGGGTCCAGATCAGCAGAGAATCCGGCGCGTTCGAACCGCCAAGGTAACTGTGGCCGCCGCCTTTCACCACCATGCGCAAATTATGTTGCCGGACGAAATTGACGCCCGCAACCACGTCTGCGGTAGAACGGGCCGCTACCGCGTAGGCACTCGCGCTGGGTGTCCATGCGTCAAGCCAGCCGGAGATCTGGGTGCCGCCGGGATCGTCACCGAGCGCGATCGGGTTTCGCGCTTCCTTTAGGCGAACAAGGCAACTTTGCGCGCGAGGCGCTTCTGCGCAGGCCTGCCAAATCGTCCTTGGTTGCAACAAGTTTCCGCCAACCGCTCGAGTCAACTCCTCCCACTCCTTCGGTTGCGGCCATGCAGGATCGCCGGGCCGGACGCGGCCCGCTCCAGCCACGGCAGGAAGCGCGTCAGCGAAGGTCGAGACGGTGCTGAGGAACGGCAGGGCCGCAACCCCCTTTAGAAGGCATCGTCTGTCCATAACGTCCTCCTCACCAACGGGGACTTGAACCGCACCGTCCACGTCGGACAGCAAACACCCAAGCCTCGTCCCATGAGGCAACGAGGATCAGGGCGTTAGCGTATTTGAGCAGGGTGAGCAACACAGCCATAGGCGGACCATCCATAGGAGGATGCCAGCCAGCGTAGTTTGACGCCTCTTGAGCGGCAACCGGAATGGGGCGAGCTGGGTCTGCCGCGGGACGGATTGGGCGGCCTGCGCTAGTGCCGCAGGCGCTGCATCACAGGTTCCCGATGTTGCCGGCTGCAGGGGACCTCGGCGCCACTGCGGTGATGCAAGCGGCCATTTGCAGAGGCGTCGACGCCCAGAAGCGGAGAGGCTATTGCAGCGGCTGGTTGAGAAGACCATTGCGCTGATCCACGCGCCTTGTCAGCACGGTGACAGCAAGCGCCGCTCAACGCACCAGGAATCCATACTTGAGCGGATCCCGCTCGTCGATGATCCAGTTTGCGAATCCGCAAACATGGGCTGAGCCTTCGATCTCGGGGATCACGGCAGGGAACTCGCCGAGTTGCGTTTCACCGACAACACGCGCACGAAACACCGTGCCGATGATCGATTCATTCACGAGTACGTCGTCTTGCCCAATCTCGCCACGCAGATATAGTTGCGCCACGCGGCCTGCGGTGCCCGAACCCGTTGGAGAACGGTCCACTTCCCTGTCCGCGAAAATGCAGCAGTTCGCCTGAGTCGATTCGGGAAATCTTGGCGCGCCGTGAATGATCGTGCCGTAGATATGGTTGATTTCCGGAATGTGCGGATGCACGAGCGGAAACGCCCGATTGGCTGCAATCTTCACTTCCGCGCCGAATTGTTTGAGCACGTCGACCGACGACTCCCGAATGGCGAGGCCATGCGGTGCGCCGTCGGTGTAGAAATAGAACGCCCCTCCGAACGCGATGTCGCCTGTCACCGTCCCGTAGGTCGGTGTTTCGACGCTCACGTCGCGCCTGTAAATGAACGATGGCACGTTAATGAATCGCACACCGTTGGCATGCATGCCGTCCCACTTGACGAATGCTTCGATGAAACCACACGGTGCGTCGATACCGACCCGCGTCTCGGGCGATTCACGCTGCACCCAGCCGAGCTCGACCGCAGCGGTCGCCAGTGCGATCACGCCATGCCCGCAGTGGTCGCTATATCCCTCGTTATGCAGGAAGATGACGCCGAAATCAGCTGTGGGGGAAACGGGCGGCGTGAGATAACCCCCGTACATGTCTGCGTGTCCGCGGGGTTCGAACATCAGGGCCTGGCGAATATTATCCGCATGTTCGCGTACCCAGGCGCGGCGCTCCACGATTGAGTTGCCCTGCAAGCGGGGAAGCCCCGACGTGACGATCCGGAACGGCTCGCCGCCGGTATGAACTTCGACAGTACTGATTGTGCGACTGACCTGCATGGTTTTATATCCTCTATGTGATGCCTGCACGCCATTCCGGATGCCATGCGACGTGCACGTTCGTGAATATAGTAGCTCTTTCATGAGGCAAAGCACGGATCCAGCGTTACGCAATGGATGGCCCTCCGAACGGAGTCCGCGAGGTCCGATCACCTTATCCCTTTCCAAGTCCAGGCGTGTCCGGACAGGCAACACGGGGGCTGCGCACCGGAGTCGTCCTGCATGCTATGTTGGCGTTCGACCTAACGTCTCCCGACCATTGAATAACCAGGATGCAGCGCCATGAGATCGTCCAGCGAGAATCTCTCTAGCGGTATCAGCGTATTTGCTGCCGTCGTCGATGCGGGGACGTTCGCCGCCGCGTCCGAATTGATGGGTATGTCGCCACCCGGGGTTAGCCGGGCCATCGCTCGACTTGAAAAGCGGCTGAAGACACGGCTCTTTAATCGGACAACTCGAGCCGTTTCCCTTACTGAAGAGGGCCGGCGATTCTATGAGCAGGTCATGCCGCACTTAAGGGGAATGGAGGAAGCGGCCGCAGCCGCGGCAGGAGGCGCCGCAACAGTGCGCGGAAAGCTGCGAATCAATCTTGCCCCGGTTTTTTCGCGAATCATTCTGGGTCCGAAGCTCGACGAATTCATGGATGCGCATCCTGAACTTCAACTCGAGTTCATCACGAGAGACCAGCTCGGCGACCTCATCATGGACGGCTTCGATCTTGCCTTGCGATTTGGCGAACCTCACTCATCCAGCCTGGTTGCGCGAAAACTCCTCGACACCGCTGTTGTCACGGTCGCATCGCCCTCGTACCTCGCTCGCCGGGGACGGCCGGCGGAGCCTCAAGAGCTGAATCGCGGTGTGCACAGGTGCCTCGAATTCCGGAACCCGGATACTGGAAAACCGTATCCGTGGGAGTTTCATCGAAAGAGTAAAAAGATAGTTATCCAAACTAATGGACGGCTTACCGTCAATGATCCGAGCGCGCTCCTCAACGCGTGTCTGGCCGGCTCCGGCGTCGCGCAGATGCTTCTGCTCGGAGCCGAGCACCTGATCCGGGAGGGACGGCTCGTCAACTTGTTCCCGGACTGGCCGGATGAGCGCTTCCCGCTCTATGCGTACCATCCATCGCGGCACCACATGCCGACCAAGACAAGGGTATTTCTCGACTTTATCGTCGCTTTGACGAGTACGAGTTAGCAAATCGGACCGGACCCGTTGCCGCGCTTCCGTGCGACTCTGGAACGATGCCGACATCGACTGTCTCGATGAACTTTTTTCGTGCCGGAATCGACCTCTTGCGGACGTTCTCTTAGTCAGCAATCGAACGAATGACCCTCGCCGGATTTCCACCGACAAGCGTATTCGGAGGAACGTCCCTGGTGACGACCGACCCTGCCGCGACAACCGAATTCTCGCCTACCGTTACGCCGCCGATGATGGTCGCGCCGGCTGCGATCCAGACGTTTCTCTCAATCACGATGGGCTTTGCAATGACGAAGGCGCGCCGCTGAGAAGGTTCAATGGGATGGCCAGGCGTGATGATGCTCACGTTGGGCCCGATCATCACGTCGTCGGCAATGTCGAGCCCGCCGAGGTCATAGAAAGTGCAATTCTGATTGACGAAGACATTGCGCCCGACACTGATATCGACCGCGCCGGTTGTGTAGAACGGGGGGATCAATAAAAAGCTGTCGTCCACCTTCTTGCCGATGAGATCGCTGAACAAGGCCCGGACTTTGTCCGCATCGTTGAACGTCAGCCAGTTGAGAGTAGCGGTGATCGCCATCGCTCGTTTGACGTTTGCGGACATGGCCGCTGATTCCGGCGTTCCCCGGGGAACTATCTTGGCGCGATCATCATTCGCCATTCGCTATTTTCCTCCGGTTTCGATCGAGGGTGTATTCGGCGCATGACGGCCGTGCCGCGCGCTGAGTATAGCCTGTGACTTTCAACCATAAATGACGGGGAAAAAACTGGAAAGGGCTCGCCTTCGACGAGCCCTTTCAGCGGTACGTGCATTGAATGTGTCGATGATCGCTTGTCGGATCAGCTGCTCGCGCACGTGTAGCTGGCCGCCGAGCTTACGTTGCCAGACCCGGAGTAGTGGGGAACCGAAGGATAAGGACAATCGGGTAACGTCGCCAGGACATTGCCGCTGGCGTCGAATTTCGTCAGCAACAGTTGACCTGGCGCAGTGCCCTGCTCGACCCAGGCGATCATCGCGCCCAGATAGTCGGTCTGATCCGGACCGTTCCCGCCAAGCACGTGACCCACACCCGGTTCCAGGTAGAACCTTGCATTGCTCGCAGCCGCACCGGCCAGTTGAGTGACTGTCAGCCAGTTGCGCAGATGATCTCGCGGGGAGATCAGAGGATCCGCTCCACCGTTGAACGAGATCATCTTCTTGCCCAGCATCAGGTATTGCGCGATCGCCTGCAGGTTGTGATCGGCCCCCGCACTTTGCAGACCGGCAGCGATGATTGGATACGATGTGTCCACGTTAAAGTTCGCCTGCAGACTGCCCGGCGCGGTGGCGGGCAGCAACCAGCCACCGTTGTTTGTCGCGATCGCGGCGAACCCTCCGCCCAAGCCCCCATAGGAACCCACGCCGAACTGGCTGCCGAAATCGGCCCAGTTGTAGCCGGCAAAAAGCAGCGTGCCTCCGCTTGTCGTCAATGGCGCAACGATCTGCCTGACCGTCTGCAACTGTGCGGATGACAGGCAGGTCGCGGCCGGTGCACCTGACGCGCCGCATAACAACGTAGACGGATCAAAGGTACATGCAGCCGGATTCAGGATAACGCCGTTCGTCGTGCCGCATTGCGCCGTCGCCGCGTTGTAGGCGGCGGTCCATTGAGCATTCGATGGCATTGCCGGCGACCCTGCAAGGGTGGCGATATTGAGCATCGCCGTCACCTGGGTCCCCATGTTCATCGACTCGTCGCCGGCAATGATCCCGTCGTAGTCACCAGGCAGATTCTGTGCGACGAGATACGCCTCGCGGCCGCCATTCGACGCGCCGCTAAAGTAGGTGTATTTCGGTGGCGCCCCGTAGAAGGCGGCAACCACTGCTTTCGCGAAGTGAATCGTGATTTCCGTGGACGCGTATGAGTAGTCATTTTTCTCGGTCGCTTTCGTCAGGAACTCCGTCGGGTTGCCCGTGCGGTTGCCTCCGTTCGATGCGGTATAAGCGATGCCGCGTTGCAGCGGCATGATCAGCGGGAATTGCGCGGACGTGGCTTCCACTGTGGGAATACTTCCGTCAAAACCGCCTCCGCCTTCCTGGAGCAGCCGGTTCGACCAGTTGTCCGGTAAATCAACTTCAATATCGAGCTCTGTTCCGCTTGCGCCGGTTGCGCTCACTTTGCAATAGCCCGGGACATTACCGGCAGGTGCGATCCGTGTGGTTGCTGTAACGGAAATTCCATCGATCTGCTTGCCGTTCATGGTGGTGCAAAGTGCCGCGTAGTTGATAACCGCGGCAGCCGATGCCGGCGTGTCGCCGCCGTTGCAGCCGGGCAGCATGACCGTGCAGACTATTGCCGCCAGCAGGAGCCAAGGCCGCGTGTTATTAGTTTCGATCCGACTGTTCACGTTCACGTCTCCAGAGAGATACCGCATTTATCGCTGCCATCGCCGGCAAGTCGAGCCCTTTGCTTTCGTTGGGACGAGCAGGATCGCTGCGCGGCAACGAGCAGTAGATGGGTATCTGAAGAGGGAGACAAATTCACCAGACGACGCGACGGCAGTTAAATTAATAAACCGTCCGGTCGTTCAGTCAATGAACGAGAGACTAGAGATGTTCCGATCGCGTGCCAAGTCGGTGTTAACCCTTTTCATCGTGCCGCACACTCGTTCGACGGTCAGCTTTAATGAGCCTCTCGTCAGTGCGCGAGAAACGCCAGTTCGTCGCTTGGCGTGGTCAGTCCGGTGGACGCGGATTGATCAATCTTGAAGGTTGAATCAACCTAGCCAGCCGATGCGGCCGGATTGAGTGTCAGGGCTTGAGCGCCAGCCCGCTTGTGGACTGCGATTGACTATGTGGGTTCGCACTGAGTCCGAGCCCGTGAGCAAGCGCGGACCTTGACTCAGTGCAAGTCGACACTGTGACTGCCGGTTTCGAGAAAGCCATTTCTTGTTTCGGATGCGTCAAGTCTATTCGTTCGGAGTACTTTTTGACTTTCGACATATTCGAGCGATCGCACTCTGGTCTCGACCGCGAATGTAGCGGCGACCGCTCCGCAAAGAGTCACCACCGACAACGCACAAAACACTGCGGGCACACCAAGGTGCGGCAACACGCGTTCCAGGAATCCGCACTTCAGTCGGATAGGTCCGACGGCGAAACACAGATCGCATCCCGCTCAGGGAAGATTCTTCAACGAACTCATTGCCGGAAGCGCCTGAAAAAGTGACGAATGTCGGCCGCGAGGAGTTCAGGCTCTTCCATTGCCGCAAAATGGCCGCCACGCGGCATGTCGGTCCATTGCGCGACATTGAACACTCGTTCCAGCCATACACGCGGCGGATGGTTAATCTCTTTCGGGAAGTGCGCAAAGCTCACCGGCGGCAATACCCGTTGTCCCAGGGCGAAACGCATGGGTTGCAACCGGTTTTCCCAGTACATTTGAATGGCTGTACCAATGCTCTGGGTGTACCAGTAGAGCGATAGATTGGTAAGTAACTCATCTTTTGAAAATCTGCGCTCGATAACTCCGTCGCAATCGCTCCACGCGCGAAACTTCTCCCCGATCCATGCAGCAAGCCCGGCCGGCGAGTCGTTAAGCGACGCGGCTAACGTCTGCGGCCTGGTGCCGTGCATATGCGCATAACCGCCCTCGAGCGCAGCCCACTCACCCTTCTCTCGAAGGAAATTTTGTTCTGCGACGGTAGGCGGCAAATCAGCGCCGTCAACGGCGGGTTCGTACGATCCCGGCAGAAAGTTAAGATGAATTCCATCGACTACCGTGGCGTGCCGCAAAGCGAGCGCGACCGACACCCCCGCACCCAGGTCACCACCCTGGGCGCCAAATCGCTCGTACCCAAGACCTCGCATCAGCAATGCCCAAAGATCCGCTACCTGAAACGCGGAGGTGCCGGGGGCGGCAGGTGCCGGCGAAAACGCAAAGCCCGGCAGTGAAGGAATAACGACGTCGAAGGCATCGTCCGGGTCCGCACCGAATGCAGCCGGGTCGCACAATAGATCAGCCAACGCGTGAAATTCGAAGAACGATCCGGGCCAGCCATGCGTGATGACCACCGGATAGGGCCGCGGTCCAACACCACGTCGATGGACGAAGTGCACGCGCTGACCGTTCACGTCAGCCATGAATTGAGGTTGCTGGTTCAGACCGCGTTCCGCAGTCCGCCAATCAAAACCGTCGGCCCAGTACTTCACCAATTCGCGCAACCAGATGGTGTCTGTGCCTTGTTGCCACGAACCGGATGGAGTCATGGGCGCCCATCGGCTGTCGCGCAAACGCCGGCGCAACCCGTCGATCTCAACATCGGACACGGAAATCTGAAATGGCTCGATATGCATGGCACCTCCTCTGGAAAGGTGCCGTCAATTCTCCACGATCCAGGTAGCCATGTCGAACGCCCAAACATGGCGGGACTTCACCCGAGCATTACAGCCCTCCAGAATCGTCGGGGAAATGTCCGTTTGAGCGACGGTCCTGGCGAAAGAAGACCGAGGCAATATCGATGGCAACCAGCAGCGGCTCGTCAATCTTCTGGCCGCCACTCACCCGCCAAACACTTCCGCCATCTGTTCATTGAAGCCGTTGACCAGGACGTGTTCACCGGGCCCGGGGTTGCCGCGGAACAGCTTCGCGCCTTCAACCAGAACCTCATCCACATCGGTTCCGAGGACCGCGATCGTTTCGTCGATGAACGCATCGAGCGGCATCGCCTGTTCGGCTTCGCGGCTGTTCATGAGGTCTGTCCGCACCCAAGGCGGGGCAATCTCGAGTACGCGAACCTTCGTGTCCCGCAGCATGAAGCGTTGCGACAGGACGTACGAATGTAATGCCGCCTTGGTCGACGAATACACGGCAGTCGCAGCCAACGGAACGAAAGCCAGGACCGAGCTGGTATAGGCGACGACAGCGTTGTTCCGGGTCTTGAGGTGATCGATCAGCGCAGACGTCATGCGAATCGGCCCGATCAGGTTGGTCGTGATGGTGGACACCATCAACGCGTCGTCGATGTGGCCACCCGCCTGGTCAGGCTGCATGATCCCTGCGTTGTTGATCAGCACGTTGAGATCGGGATAGTCCGCGATCAGTTGTGCCGCCACCCTCTCGATGCTGGCCGGATCGGCAATGTCGAGTTCGATAGCAGCCATACCGGGATTCGCCGCCACGACCTCGTCCAGATGGCTTCGCCGGCGGCCGCTGATGATGACCTTGTTGCCGTGCTTATGGAGCGCTTCGGCTAACCCGCGGCCAATGCCCGAACCGCCCCCCGTGATGAAGATTGTGTTTCCAGTGAGTGTCATGATCGTTTCCTTTCAGATGCGTCAGGGTTTGATGCTTGCTTGCTCAGACGTCAGGTAGCCGTTGTGTCCCCAGGTTGCCCGAACAGTCCGGTAAAGAAGGCGAGACTTAAGACAATCGCAAATGACATTGTCATTGCTGTGGATTATTATCGTCATCCTTACCCATGTCAATGGCGATCAACATTGTATTTTTCGATGGACCTGATTGAGTCGTTGTCGGCCGAACGGAGGATGCGGTCGGTCTCGCCGAACTGATGAAGTCGGCAGGTTTTACGCAGGGGGTTGTCGTTCCACCTTTCATCCCTGGTTGAACCGATACTTCACTCGCTAGCAGCCTCGACGAAAGAAAGCGCCGGTATTCGGCGAGGGCGACAAGTTCAAAGCAGCACTCACCTTCTCCGGCCCGGCGTCGCGGCTCGATGCCGCGCATGCATCGCGCGAACTCGACCGCCTTCAATTAAATGCGGCATCGGAACTGTCTAGAAAATTGGGCGCCAGTGTCGGCCTATGCGAGCGGATATATGGGAGTTGATCGGAGGCACATGGGCCTCTGTTGGTTGAACAGGCTGGCTTCTACCTGGAAGCTTTGAACAGCCTTCAAAATCACTACGTCCGGCCGATCAGCCGCGCCACCAGTTGGCTGACGGAGGACACATTCATCTTGTTCATCAGCCGGGCACGATGAGCGTCGACTGTTCTGGGGCTAATCGCGAGTTCGCGTCCAATCTCCTTGCTCGACTTTCCCATTACAAGCAACTGCGAGATTTCCCGTTCGCGAGTCGTCAGCTCCGCGGTGACCGACCAGCGCGCCGACAGGTCTTCGAACACCCATACCGCCTCCACCAACGGGGCCGCTCGATTCAATGCTTTTCCCGATACATGGCACCAGAACGGGCGACCGGATTTGTGGCGCATGATGCGCTCGTCGCTGTATCGGCCTTGTTCGCGCATCGTTTGAGAAGCGCGCTCCCCTATGTGCTCGAACTCGTGATGCGACGGGTAGAGCTGCTCTAACGATTGGCCGATCAATTCACGCTCGCCGTAACCGAACATGTCAGAAAACGCCGTGTTGTAGTGATTGATGATGCGTTGTCTGGACACGAGAAGACCCACTGGAGCGAGGCGAAAAGCCAGCGTCAGGTCGTGCAGCGCGTCGGGAGTGTCTGAGTCCATCATCGTTGTGTTGATCCAGGTACGTGTCGAGTGGTGTCGGACCGTTTCGACCATATTCAGGGTTTGCCCTTAGCGTAATTTTGCGACTGTCCGCGGTGCGCCGACGCGGGTAAGTTTTGACGGAATCCATCATCCGTACAAGCGAGGGCAAAATGGGCGTTTCCATTGTGGGCTGGGCTCACACACCGTTCGGAAAATTTGACGAACTGGATCTCGAGTCGCTGATTTCGGGCGTCGCAAAAGCAGCAATCGATCATGCGGCCATTTCATCCGAGCGTGTCGACGGAATTTGGCTCGGGAATCTGAACGGTGGTTTCGTTCCCGATGTGTTCTGTTCGTCACTAGTGCTCCAGGCGGATGACGGACTTCGCTGGAAGCCTGCCGTACGTGTGGAAAATGCCTGCGCTTCGGGCTCGGCTGCGATATATGGCGCAATCGATGCCATTCGCTCCGGCGCAGCGCGAATTGCGCTGGTGGTCGGCGCCGAAAAGATGTCGTCCGTCCAGGGAAGCGAGGCAACCCGGATACTCGGCAACTGCTCGTATGTAAAAGAAGAGTCCACGATCGACCACGGTTTTGCAGGCATATTCGGCAAAATCACGCAGGCCTATTTCGAACGATACGGCGATCAACGCGCGTCGCTTGCGAGGATAGCCGCAAAGAATCACTTTAACGGAACCTTCAACCCTTGGGCGCACATGCGCCGGGACCTGGGCTTCGATTTCTGCAATACGGTGTCGGACAAGAACCCCATTATTGCAGGGCCGTTGCGCAAGACCGACTGTTCGCTCGTCTCCGATGGCGCTGCCGCGCTTGTTCTCGCGGACGATTCACTGTTGGCGGATTTCCCTCGCGCGGTAGCATTTCGCGCTACCGCTCAGGTCAACGATTTCCTGCCGATGTCGCGACGCGACCCGGTTGCGTTCGAAGGCCCCCGGCGGGCCTGGGCCCTTGCGATGCAACGCGCTGGAGTGAAGATTGGCGATCTGTCGTTTGCCGAGGTTCACGATTGCTTCACGATCGCCGAATTGCTCAGCTACGAAGCCATGGGGCTCGCACCCGCCGGGCGGGGCGCGTCGGTCATCGATGAAGGAATCGTGACACGAGACGGTGCATTGCCCGTCAATCTATCGGGCGGCCTGAAGGCGAAAGGCCATCCGATCGGCGCTACCGGCGTTTCAATGCATGCGCTTTCGGCCATGCAGTTATGCGCAGAGGCTGGCGCCATGCAGCTTGCAAACGCAGAGCTGGCTGGCGTATTCAACATGGGTGGCTCCGCTGTCGCCAATTACGTCAGTGTTCTTGAACGTAAAAAGTGATGAACGATTGGCAGGGAGGAGTGCTTAGCATAAATTCCCTGCCAAAACAGACCATGTTCTACGAGTGCGGATGGCCGGGACGCACGATGCGATTGCGCAATACCCCGATCCCTTCAACTTCCAGTTCGACGATATCGCCGGGCGAAAGAAAGCGCATCAGCTCAAGCCCGCATCCACCTTCAACGGTTCCGGAGCCGATGAATTCGCCGGGATACAACGTCTCGCTGCGTGAAATATGAGCGATCAGATCTTCGAATGACCAGTACATCGTATTCGATCTGGCGCGCGTCCACTCTTCGCCGTTGACTCGCGCAACCATTGAGAGATTGTAGGGATCGGTGAGCTCGTCGGCAGTGACGAGACAGGGGCCCATCGGATTCGCGGTGTCGAAATCCTTGCCCTTTGCCGGTCCGAGTTGCCCGCCCATCTCGGCGGTTTGCGCATCACGTGCCGTCACGTCGTTGAAGATCGTGTATCCGTAGATATAACTGCGCGCCTGCTCCTTGGGAACGTCAGTGGCGCGCCGGCCGATAAAAAAGCCGAACTCCAGCTCGAAGTCGAGGAGATTGCTGTACGCAGGCCAGCGAACGTCGTGGTCGGTGCCAATCACTGCGAGCCGGTTTGCCTTGTAGTAAATCGGCTGTTCGTAGAACGTCTTCGGCACGGCGAGGATGCCTTCTCGCTCCATTTCCGCGAACTTCGCTTCAGGGTCGGGAAATTGTTGAGCCCGTAGCGTGCGCGCGTTCCGGAAAGCCTGGATCAGATGGCCTTCGAAGCAGAGGCAGTCGCGCATCTGTACAGGGGGCTGAACGGGCGCGTCCAGCACAGCGGCCACGCGCCGCACCCGGGCACTGGCCGGCGCCGCCCGGACAAGTTCGTAGGCGCGCTCCAGCGCCGCATCCGCCCCCTCGGTCATCGCAAGGACGCTGTTGAAGCGCGGATCGGCGACACCGCGAGCATCCGCATGCTCACTGGCCGCACTCAAGTCGACAATGGTTGCACCGTCGTCTATCAGCGCGCCTGCTCGGGGGCCGCTGTCGCTGCGGCGGTATGTCACAAGTTTCATTACATTATCCTAAGTAAATAATGTTTAGCGCCTGCGTAATCCATTGAGCAGTATGGACAACAGATGACGCAGGGTCCCGTCGACATCGTCAGGGTCGGCCTTGCCCGCGCTTAACCTGCTGATGCGGCCAACGTCGACCATTGCATAGACCATTGTTCCGATCGCACATTGATAGGCCCAGTGAATTTCCGCCTCGCTGCGATCCGGCAAGGTAACGCGCAATTGATCGATGAATGCGTTGGCCACCGGATCGAAGATCTGCTGAATAATCCCCCGCTCCGACGAAGAGGGATCGTTGACCTCGCGCGCCATGATGATCCCGAAGTGCTGCCGGCCTTCTGTCGACCTCAGTTTCAGCATGGGAAGCAGGAGCGCCTTCAGGATCAGCTCCAACCGGCGGTCAGGATCCTCTTCGAGTTCGGCCAGGGCCAACCCCGCTTCACGCTGCTCGACAATCGCCGGCGCGCGCGACTCGAAGATCGCCCGATAAACGCCCAGCTTGCCGCCGAAGTGATAGCTGACGAGGCCAACCGGAACCCCCGATTTCAGCGCGATATTTCGCAGTGACACACCGTCAAAGCTAAGCTGCGCGAACAGCTCCTCTGCGGCCGCAACGATCCGTTCACGCGTATTGCCACGTTCTGTTGCAGGCAGTTGTGCTTCGCCTGGCTTCTGCATGTGTTGCTCCCTGAATAGATCGTGCTCGATGCAGACCGATGTCACTTTATCGCGTGCCGCTCACGTGATCAATTAAATTTTTTAACCGTTAAGTAAAATTGATTAAGTGGTTAACCTAGTTGAACAAGTGTTCAAACGGCGCAGAATCCGCCTCATGGAAACGGCGGAGGCCAGGTCATCCGGCCTCTCTGGTTCAATCGGCGGCCGATCGTACGTGGCCGGAAAATCAAACGAATGAGGATAAAGCCCATGGTTTCAAAAATACGTCGCGTCATCACCGGACATGATGCTGAAGGACGCTCCACTGTTCTATTCGACGGTTATGCGACTAACGTCAAGGAGATGGAGTCGATGCCGGGACTGGCTCTCACCGACCTTTGGGAAACGGACGTGTCGCCCGCCGACAATCGTTCCAGCGCAGACGCCGTCGTGCGGCCCGTGCGACTGGAGCCGCCGTCCGGCGGATCCATTTTCCGGGTTGTCGAGTTTCCGCCCGACGGCGCATGGCGTGGTAATTCGGATGTGGGAAAGGCGTTCTTGTCGATCGGCGCGCCGACCGCTCATCACGATGCGTCCAGCGATCCGTTGATGCACAAGACCGCCACCGTTGACTATCTGGTCGTTATGAAGGGTGAGATGCACGCAATCCTCGATACCGGCGAGGTCCTGCTCAAGGAGGGCGATGTTTTCGTGCAGCGCGGAACGGTGCACAGCTGGAGCGTGCGGGGAAATCAGCCATGCATCATTGCGGCCATACTGATTAACGCACACCCGGTTTAGAACGATTCATCGCGGTGACCAATCTCCATTCACAGCGATCGATTTTATGAATCAGGATACCTTAATAAAACCAGGAATTCATAGCACCCGAATTCAACACCATTCATAAGAAAAACTGAGCGACGGATTGAGGATGAAGGCCGCCATATTCCGCGGATTGCGAAGGCGTCGAGGAAGCGTTGCCGGAGTCCATACGCTTCTGCGATCCGGATCACCTCGGCGCTTCCTTCTTTCACCGCTCGCGCAATCGTCAGAGGAGACTATCTTGAAGAACCGCTGGACGGCCCTTGCCGTCATCTTTTTTTCGTTCATCCAGTTCACGTTGAACTGGTTCAACGTGGTGCCGACCTTCTCGGGCGTGGCCGTGGAAATGCATCTGACGCCTGCCCAGATCGGTGTGGTGGTGGGACTATTCATAGCGGGGTACGGAATCGCGCATATCCCCGGCGGCATGATCGCCGAGGCCTTCGGTTTGCGTGTTGCCATGTTGCTGGGGATTGCGGTAGAGACATGCGGAACCGTGTTGTCATCGCGGGCGGTCGGATATGACGTATTGCTCGCCGGTCGATTCCTCTGCGGTATCGGTGGCTCGATCTACCTCGGCAGTGCGATCGGACTGACGGCCGCCTGGTTCCGGAACAGTGAACTGGCAACCGCGAACGGCTTGATAACGGGCGTCGCATTTACCGTGGGCGCCGTATTGGGACTCCACGGCTGGGACCTCCTCGTGGCGGAGCATGGGTGGCGAACGGCGCTGTTGCTCGGTGCTGCGGTAGGCGTCGTCACATTCATTGCTGTGATGTTTCTGTTCCCCTACCCGCCCGACGCCCAGCACGATGAAATCGGCGCGCACCATCTGAACCTCGCGTCGCTCGCCCGGACCTTCGGAAATCGCAATCTCTGGATGCTTGGCGTGACCTTTTCCGGCGGGTACGGCAGCTACTTTACCGCGGCCCAACTGTTGCCTGCCTATGCGACAGCGCACTTGCATCTTGCGCCCGATACCGGGGCGACGATTGCGGTGCTGCTACTGATTAGCGGCATGGTAGGCGGCATATTGGGCGGGTGGCTCGCCGACAAGGTCTTCGGGCCGGTGCCAACAATGGTAGGCGCGTTTGTAGCCGAAAGCATTGCGCTCCTGCTCGTCCCACATCTCGGGCTTGCAGGCGTCATGGTTGCAGCAGCCGTTATCGGTGGGTCGGCAATCCTCGGATTTGTCGTATGGATTGGCTTCCCTGGCCTTTACCGGAGCGAAATCGAGGTCAGCGACATTCCCACTGCTGCCGGGCTGATGCTGACTATCGTCGCAGTTGGCGGTGTGGGAGTGCCCGCGCTATATGGAAAACTGGTGGAGACATTCGGCTTCCTGCACGCCTGGACATTTCTCGCCATCGTCACGCTCATCACGGCATCCGCCAGCTTGGCCGTGCGCCGGCCCGAGTCCGTACAAACTGAGCTCAATAAGCAGCCGGACGTTATTTTCAAATAGTTATTTGCCAACGGCACCGCAGACTAAGGTTGTGCGGCCTGATGCAGTACAGATCTTTGAAATAATGCCTTTATTTTTATGAATAAATATCAGGAATCCTTATTTTATCGGATACCTGCAATCGACCACGAACGCAACGTCCATAGCGCAGCAAGCGGACTCATAAAAAAGACCTGTTGGAGGAGACATCGTATGTCCATTCGCTTGAATTTAAAGGTAGTGGCCGCCGCTGCGGCGGCCACTGGTTGCTGGTCTGTTCAGGTCCAGGCATCTGAAAACGCGAGCCCCTATCAACCGGGTGTAACGACCGGCGCGCCCTCTGGGGCTTTGCCACCGGCCGGTTTTTACGTCACCGAGGACTTCTACATCGCCCGAGGCAATACGTTAGTCGATGGCAGCGGAAATGGCGCGCCTCTTAGAGTGCAGAACGTCGCCACGTCGCCGGCATTGCTCTGGGTGCCAGGTTGGCAACTGTTTGGCGCTCAATATGCAATGGGACTCGTGCAGGTCTATGCGGAGCATGATGTCGACACGACTGCGCTCGGCGGCAAGTCGACGAAGACCGCCGGTTTTTTTAACACGGTGTTGACGCCCGCGATTCTGTCATGGAACCTGGGGCATGGGTTCTTCACGTCTGCGGCAATGACCGTCTATCTGCCCAATGGTCACCACCAATACGCGAACGGTGCGCCCGAGCAGACGAGCTATGCCAACGATTACTGGACGGCCGAACCGAGTTTCGCGATCACCTATCTGGCGAACGGCTGGAATTTCACCGTCAATAACGTGTTCGACTTCAACCGGACCAATTCAACTACTGACTACCACTCGGGCAGCGCCTACTACATGGATGTCACGGCGGCAAAGACGATTGGACGGTGGACCATTGGTGTGATTGGCAACTATTCACGTCAGTTTACTGACGACTATCAGTACGGGCAGATCGTGGGCAACGGCAATCGATTCGAGCATGTGCTTGCAGGGCCGATCCTCTCCTACAATTTCGGCCCTGCCCAGGTCACATTGAGGTATCTGCAAAACGTCAAAACCCGAAACGACGTCGACGTATCTTTCTTTCACGCGTCGGTGTCTTTCAAATTCTAGATCAGTATTTGAGCAGGTGAAAAACCCGAGCCTGTTGACGCAGACGTCGATCTGACATTTGACCTGCGCTCAGAGTCGAGATGCACATTCCTCACGCAGATGCCCGACGAATGCCTGCTGGACGGCGGTGCCGAGCCAGTCGGTACGCAAGGTGTACCCGACTGCCCGGCTTGCCTCGGGCGTCACCAGTTCCAACGCGACCATTTCGCTTCCGGGAGAGGCCTCGCGAATCAGCGCACGCGACAGGAGTGTGATGCAATCGCTTTCCACCAGCATCGCGATCATCATGGCGAGCGAGCTGGTCTCGACCACTAGCGGCGGCTTGACCGGCAGCCGCGCGAAGATCGAATCGATCACCGCGCGTCGCGGCACATTGCGCTGTGGCACGACCCAGTCGTAATCGGCAAGGTCGTGAGCCGCGATGGATTTCTGCCCGGCCAACCGATGCCCCTTGCGTACGGCAACCACGTAAGGATCGGCGAACAGTTCCGTCTCTTGCACGGACCCCGTGAGGCGAGGCTCGCGCAGCCCGCCGATGATGATATCGATCGCGCCGGCGCTTAGCTCGCGCAGCAGCCGCGCGTGAGAACCCTCGTCAACCGTGACGCGTGCAGCAGGATAGCGCTCGCGCAGCCGCTGAATGGCGCGCGCGACGAGGCGTGGCGGCAGCAACGGCAAGACGCCGATCGCCACTTTGCCGGTGAGCTGCCCACGGGCGTAAGCCAGATCCTCGCTCGCCTGCGCGATCTCGCAGAGCGCCAGACTCAGGCAACGCGCGAATTCGATGCCCGCCGGGTTTGCCGACACGCTGTGCACCCGCCGCCGGTACAGCGACATCCCCACGTTCTGCTCGATCTGCCGCGCCGCCCGGTGCACGGCCGGCTGCGAAATGCCCAACGTCTGTGCGGCCTCTGCCGCCGATCCCGCGTTTGCAATCGCGATGTGGCAGCGCACCTGGGTATCGGTCAGGTGGCGGCAAATCTTGCCCGCGTTCGATACCGCCGATTGGCCCGTCAGATTCGCCACCGCACGCTCCATCTGGTCGAGCATGCGACGCACGCGCCGTTGCAGGATCATGCCCTCCGCTGTCAATTCGCTGCCGCCAAAGCCACGTTCGAACAGCTGACCGCCGAAACTCGCTTCCAGCTTGCTGATGGCGAGACTCACCGCGGGCTGCGTGCGGCCGGCGCGGGCTGCCGCCTGTCCTATCCCACCTGCTTCGCACACCGCATCGAACAGGAAGAGACGCCTTAATCGCGTCAGATCGTCATCCGATGACGTACTCCTGACTCCATCCATCGATTCTCCGGAATGGCTATGTGAAAACCCTTAGCTTAACCAAAATTTATGCCTTTCGGCGCACTTCATATTAAGGACCCCGGCTACATCTCGCTTACAGTAACGCCCATTCGATCAATAAGTTTCCAGTCAGGAGCCGGTACATGACCGTCGTCATCGACACGCACACTCACGCAATTTCCCCGGATAAACAACGTTATCCTCTCGCGCCGGTCGGTGGTCACCAGTCGGAATGGTCAGCACAGCGTCCTGTCAGCTTTGAGGGCCTGCTCACGTCGATGGACGAAGCCGGCATTGACCGTGCGGTGGTCGTGCAAGCCTCGACGGTCTATGGCAACGACAATAGTTATGTGGTCGAAGCGGTACGCAGCCATCCCGGGCGTTTCGCAGGCGTGTTCTCGGTCGACGTGCTGGCGAGCGACGCCGTCACGCAGATGCAGCGCTGGCTCGATGCGGGCCTCTCCGGGCTGCGCCTTTTCACAACCGGAAGCACGATGCCCGGCCAGGCGGGCTGGCTCGACGACGAGCGCTCGTTCCCGGTCTGGGAATACGCGCAGCGCCATCACGTGTCGATCTGCCTGCAGATGACTGCGCAAGGCATTCCTGCGCTCCTGAACATGCTCGCGCACTTTCCGGAGATCCGGGTGTTGCTCGATCACCTTGCACGCCCGGACCTCGCCGGCGGGCCGCCGTACGAAGCCGCCGCACCGCTCTTCAGCCTCGCGTCGCATCAGGGCGTGTATCTGAAACTCACGAACCGCACGATCGCCGAAGCCGCGCGTGGCGCGTCAACACCTGCTGCCTTCTTCCCGCGCGTGCTCGACGCATTCGGCGCACATCGTATTGCATGGGGATCGAATTTCCCGGCTGCCGAAGGCACGCTGCCGCAACTGCTCACCGATGCCCGGGAGAGTCTGTCGATGCTGCCCGCCGATGCGCGTGAAGCGATCTTCGGCCGTACCGCGAGCACGATTTATCCGGCGCTAGCCGCTTGAACCGTGCTTGATGCATCCGTCCGGAACAAAACAGGAACACACGACCTTGAGCACCTCTACGCAACCGCTGCGCCTGAAGACTGCGCTGCACACCTATCCTCACACGCGAGCCCTGAAAGCCGGCGAACTGACCGATCCCGCCGTCGAATTGGTATTTGAGGAGGTCGAACCGATTCACCGTGCATTCGCACCGATGGCGCGCCGTCAGGCGTACGACATCAGCGAATTGGCGATCGTCACGTATCTGCAGGCGAAAGCCTACGGCAAGCCGGTCGTGCTGTTGCCGGCCGTCGTCGCCGCGCGCTTCCAGCAAGGCTGCATTATTTATAATGCCCAGCGCGGCAAGCTCGATGTCGGCAGCCTCGCAGGCAAAAAAGTCGGCGTGCGTGCCTACACGCAGACCACCGGCATGTGGGTGCGCGCCATTCTCGCGCAAACCTACGGCGTGCCGCTCGACAAGATCGACTGGATCACGATCGAAGGCGCGCATCTGGAGGAATATCGCGATCCGCCGTTCGTGCGCCGCGCCGAATCCGGCAAACAGTTATTGCCGATGCTGCGCACGGGCGAACTCGATGCAGTCATTCTCGGCAACGATTTGCCGGACGAGCCGGGCCTCGAACCGCTGATCGGCGATGCGGCCGCCGCCGACCGCGCGTGGTACGCCCTCCACCAATACGTTCCGATCAATCATGTTGTCGTGGTAACGAAGGCGCTGGGCGATGCACAGCCGCAAGCCATGCGCGCGGTGTATGACCTGCTGTGTCGCGGCAAGGCTTCAGTCGTTGCAGAGAACGCCAGTAAGCCGGACAAGCTACTGTTTGGATACGACGCACTGCGCGGGCCGCTCGAGGAAACCCTTGCGTTCTGCGAGCAACAGCAGCTGCTGCCGCGTAAGCTGAGTGTCGACGAAATCTTCGCCGACAGTCTCGCCATCCTGGGTGACGCCGCGCGCTAGAGCCGCATCCGTACGTTTCACCATTTTTGAGCGAACCCGAATTCGCCGCCGCTTGACTAGGAGACACCATGAGCTTGCCCGGCAAATCCGCCGCCGCTAAACCCAAGGCACGTCAACCGTTCTACCGCGACCTGTCCTTCCAAGTACTGGCCGGTATGGCACTGGGCATTGTCACGGGTTATTACTTCCCGAAGTTCGGCATCAATCTGCAGCCCGTCGGCGACGCCTTCATCCGCGTCATCCAGATGCTGATAGGGCCGATCATTTTCTGCACAGTGTGCAGCGGCATCGCGGGCGCCAACGACTTCAAGAAGGTGGGCCGCGTGGCGATCAAGGCGCTCATCTATTTTGAAGCGGTGACCTCGCTCGCGCTGGTGCTGGGCCTCGTGGTCATCAACCTGCTCAAACCGGGTGTCGGCATGAACGTGGACATGCGCAGCGTGCACTCCGCCGCCGTCGATGCGTACGTGGTGCAAGCGCACCATGTCGTCACCATGAGCGGATTTCTGCTCAATGTGATTCCGCACACGGCGATCAGTGCATTCGCCGGCGGCGACGTGCTGCAGGTGCTTTTCTTCTCGGTGCTGTTTGCGTTTGGCCTGGCCGCGATCGGCGAGCGTGCACAGCCGGCGTTAAAGCTGATCGATGCGGTATCGGGTTCGCTCTTCTGGATCATCGGCCTGACGATGAAAATCGCGCCGCTCGCCGCTTTCGGTGCAATCGCCTTCACGGTCAGCAAGTTCGGCTTCGGTACGCTGCTCTCGCTCGGCAAGCTCGTCATCGAGTTCTACCTGACCTGCGCGCTCTTCATCTTGCTGATCCTTTGGCCGATCGCGAAAGTCAACGGCTTCAGTCTGCTGCGCCTGATGCGTTACATTGGTGCGGAACTGCTGCTCGTGATCGGCACGAGTTCGTCGGAGACGGTTTTCCCGCAACTGATCGACAAGCTGGAACGGCTTGGCTGCGAAAAATCGGTGGTGGGTCTGGTCCTGCCGACAGCGTACTCTTTCAATCACGACGGCACGTGCCTGTATTTCGCCGCAGCCGCCGTGTTTCTCGCTCAGGCCACCAACACGCCGATGACCTGGCACGACCAGGTGGTACTGCTCGCCGTCCTGCTGCTCACGTCCAAGGGCGCGGCCGGCGTGTCCGGCGCGGCAATTGCCGTGCTGGCAGCGACGCTCGCCGCATCGAACACGATTCCGGTGGAATCGATCGCCTTGATTCTCGGCATTCACAAGGCGATGTCCAGCGCGTTCGTGCTTACAAACATAGTCGGCAATAGCGTGGCGACCATCGTGGTGGCGAACTGGGAAAAGGCGCTCGATCGCGTCGCGCTACGCCATGAACTGAAAACCGGCTTCAGGCAGGTGGACCCGCCCTCGGGGCGCCTCAGCCAGACGAGCAGCGCTCAGGCAGGAAACTAACGACAAATGCGCAGAGGCCGGCAGCGCAGATGAACGACCGTTGCTGTCTCAGCTCGAAGCCGGTCATCGGATTTTGAAAACAATACACTTGATTAGTTATACGAAATTTATAGCTGATCCTCGCCGTCACCAAGTGTTCCACATATAAGACATTAAATCGGAGACATATTATGAAAAAAAAGGTTTGGAGAACCATTGGATTTGGATTGTCGGCCGCAGCCGGTACGCTGGGTGCAATGTCTGCACATGCGCAAACGAGCGTCCAGATATACGGTACGGTAGACGGTGGCATCCGTTACCAGACGAATACCGTAAAAGGCGGTGGTACCGTGTTCACGATGAATTCGAACGGCTACTACAGTTCGAACAAGCTCGGCTTCCTGGGGAAGGAAGACCTGGGTGATGGCTGGAACGCGCACTTCCAGCTGGAGAACGGCTTCAACCTCGGCAACGGACAATACGACAACACCACCGGCATAGAATTCAACCGGCAGGCGTTTGTCGGCATCGGCAATTCGAAGTACGGGTCGATCGACCTCGGCCGCCAGTACACGATCTCGCACGACATCATCAGCATCTACGATCCGTTCGGTTTCCACTACACACCGATCCTGCCATTGACCACCGCCTCGGACGGCACGCGCAACAACAACGACATCAAGTACAAGAACAACTTTGGTCCGTTGCTGTTCGAAGCCGACAATTCGCTTGGCGGTGTTGCGGGCGATTTCAGTAGTGGAGCAACGCGCTCGGTCGGCGCGAGTTATGCCGCGGGTCCGGTGAGCTTTGGTGGCGTGTATGGGCATCGCAGCATACTGACCGGCACGACCTACATTGGCGACAGTTATTACATGGGCGGCGCCGGCTACCGGATCGGCCCGGTACGCGTGTCGGGCGGCTTCATGTCCGAGGATCTGCAGAATCCGGTGGGACCGCACCAGGTGACCAACAACGCCTTCGGCGGTCTCGCCTGGAACATCACCCCTTCCATCGTTTTCGATGGAGGCTATTATCAGACCACCGTGTCGAACGACAAGGCCAGCCGCCGCGGGATATCGATCATTTCGCTCGCCTATCTGCTGTCCAAGCGCACCACGCTCTACAGCGAAGTCGATTACACGTCGTATAAGCACGCCGTAGTCAGCACGCTGAACCCGGCGGGCACGCCCAGTCAGACAGCCGTCACCGTTGGTATCGACGTCCTGTTCTAGTACGCCAGGCTCGCACCCGGGTGCTACGCCACCCGGTGCCCAGGTCTTTACAAAACGGTTAACCCATCCGCGTGGTTATTCAATAGACGGGGGGCGTGGATAAATCCATGATTCCCGCTAATCTGAATCGGCCCACTTCGGAAGGACGAAGCGGACATCCGCAAACACGATACAGAGACCGCGCGCGGCGTTGCCAAGCTTTTCTAACCACCGTTTTGACATGTCATACCGCTTGTCGGGGCGCTGCTGCACACGCCACGTCTGGCTCGCCCCGCCGCATAAAAGGAGACAACTCTCTTGCCGTTTGAGCACGGAGAGACAACATAAGCGGATCAACCAGATGAAAACGAATCGTTGGCGCCCTTGCGTGCTGGCAATAGGGACGATCGCGTGCGCCGCCCATGCGCAGTCGTCAGTCACTCTGGCAGGTAATGTTGATGGAGGAGTGCGATACATCAGCAACGGCAAGGGCAGCGTGACGACCATGAATTCGAACGGACTGTTCACCGCGAACCGGCTGGACTTCCTCGGTCAGGAAGATCTCGGCGGCAACTGGAATGCGCATTTCCAGCTTGAAACCGGCTTCAACACAGGTACTGGCGCACTGGACAACACAACGGGCCTGCTCTTCAACCGGATGTCGTTCGTGGGCATTGGCAGCCCGTATGGCTCGCTGGACCTGGGGCGTCAATATACGCTCGGCCACGACGTGCTGCACGATTTCGACCCGTTCTATTTTGGCTATCCGTCGATCATCCCCCTGACACCGGCGGTCGATGGAACACACTTCAGCAACGACATCAAATACTCCGGCGTATGGGGGCCGTTTCACGTCGGTGCCGAGGAAGCCCCGGGCGGAGTGGCGGGCGATTTCAATGCCGGCACCGCGCATGGCGTCGGACTGCAATACAAGGCCGGCTTCTTTAATATCGGCGGGACGTATATTCATCGCACCGTGCTGGTCGGCACAGCGTATCAGCCGGATGACTACGTCGCGTTCGGCTCCGAGCTGAAGTTCGGCACGCTGCGTTTTGCCGGCGGCTACATGAACGAGACCACGGACAACGCGGCACCCGCGACCGCTGCGCGCACGGAAAACTACTGGGGCGGCGTGACATACAACCCCACCTATGACGTCAATCTCGGTGCCGGTTATTACGTGACGAACCTGCCGACCAGCAAGGGACGGAAGAACCTGGGCATCCTCAGCGCGGTCTACCTGTTGTCCAAACGTACACGCCTGTATGCCGAGAGCGACTACACGACCTATCACGGCAGCTACATCAGCAACGCGGCACTGAATGCAGCTCACGCGTCGCATCAGCTGGCGTTCTCAGTCGGCATCAACCAGCTCTTCTGAGCCTGTCCGATTTGCGGAGAAATATAGCGTGGAAGATTTACAGCCCAAAGCAGAACAGGTGAGCGCCGGCCAAACCCGTTCAGGACAATGGCGGTTGTTGCGATCGCACTGGCAGGTCATTGCGGCGGCAACTGCCGGCTGGGCGCTCGACTCCTTCGACTTCGCAATGCTGCTGTTCCTGCTGCCGCATCTGGGCCGCGTGTTCGACGTGGGCTTGCCGGCCATGACGTTGATCGTGACCGCGACGGGACTGGCGAAAATCGTCGGCACGATAGGCTGGGGTTTGGCAGCCGATCGCTTCGGCCGCAAACTCGTGTTCATCGCAGCGGTTCTGTGCTTCTCGTGCGCGGCGGGGCTCAGCGGTCTGGCGTGGAGTTATGCGTCGTTCATGGCGTTGCGGATTCTGTTCGGTATCGGCTTCGGCGGCGAATGGACCGTGTCGGTTTCGTTGCTGATGGAAACCGTGCCCGAATCCATCAGGCCGTACGCGTCCGGCATCATGGTCTCAGGTTACGAGATTGGTTACATGCTGGCGGCGGCGACGTTCCACCTGCTGTTCCCGGTGTTCGGGTGGCGCTGGATGTTCATGATCGGCGTGCTGCCTGCCTTGCTGACGATCTTCATACGCAAAAATATCGCCGAATCGCCTGACTGGATACGCGACCAGCAACGCCACTCGCGGCGCAGTGCGTTCGAGGCATTCGAGTTCAATCCCGCAGCTCTCCAGGCATGGATCTTTTCGGGCACGATCAACTTCATGCTGTGGTCAGTGCAGGTGCTGTATCCAACCTTCCTGATCTCCGTGCAGCACATCGACGCAAGCCGTATCTATCCGTTCCTCGCGGCCTATTCGGTCGGATCGTTGACCGGCAAGCCGCTATGCGGCTATGTTGCCGCCCGGCTCGGCGAACGCCGCACGATCGTCCTGTTCCTTTGCATGGTGATTCCGCTGACCGTCCTCTATACGCTCGTGTCGAACGTATGGCTGCTGGCCGCGGGTGCTTGCCTGATGGGTCTTTTTGCCAGCGGACTGTTCGGCATTCTGCCACTCTACCAGGCGCTGCGCTTTTCGGTCAAAGGCCGCGCGACCGGCATCGGTATCAGCTACGCGATGACGGCGGCCAGCTCGATCGCGCCGTATGCGATCGCGCTCCTGTCACCGTCGATCGGCTTGAGATCGGCCATTGCACTGTTCGTCGCCGGCAGCGCGCTGCTGCTGATTGCGATCGCCGCGTGGAATACCACCCGCTGGATGCCGGGTGGCCCGCGTTCCGCTGTCGATGCGCAGGAGAGCGAACGGAGCCCGGGCACGCATGCGCGGACCTGATCGACCCGGACGCGGACGAATCCACCCGATGGCCGCGTCGCGTATTCAAGGAGTGCGACTGTTGAATCAACCTGCCACGCCGTCACCGGCATTTCGTCAGCCCGATTTCACGCTGCCACTCGGCGCGTGCGATACGCATTGTCATATCCTCGGTCCCGTGGCCCGTTTCCCCTATGCGGATTCGCGGCCCTACACGCCGGCTGAATCCGGCAAGACGGTGTTGAGCGCATTGCATGAGCGGATTGGCGTCGATCGAACGGTGATCGTCCAGGCGACCGTGTACGGCAGTAACAACCGCATCGTGCTCGACGCCATCGCCGACCGGCCGCAAACGCGGCGCGGTGTCGCGCTGATCGACGCCGGCACGTCCGACGCCGATCTGCAGGCGCTGCACGATGGCGGCATCCGCGCCGTACGATTCGGTTTTATCCGGCATCTGTGGGTGCCGCCCGACCCTACGATGTTTCACAGGCTCATGGAGCGAATCGCGTTGTTTGGCTGGCATGTGTTGCTGCACGTCGACGCAACCGGACTCGACGACTTGCAACCGTTGCTCGATGCCCTGCCCGTTCCGTTCGTGATCGACCACATGGGACGTATCGATGCAGCCGGCGGCCTGGCACAGCCAGGGTTCGTGCGGCTGCTCGAATGGGCGAGACGCGATCACTGCTGGGTCAAGGTGTCCGCGATCGACCGCCTGTCCGCGACAGGCGCGCCGTTCGCGGATGTGGCGCCGTTCGTCCGCGCGTTGATCGACGCGTCACCCGATCGCCTCTTGTGGGGAACCGACTTTCCGCACCCGAACCCTCGGCATCCGGTGGCCGACGACGCGGACCTTGTCGATGTCCTGCCGCTATGCGGCGACGCCGACGCAATGCAGAAGCTGCTGGTGGACAATCCGGCGCGTTTGTATGGTTTCATCGACTGAGGCGCACGGACGCCGGTGCGTGTCCGGCATCGGTACGCGGCATCGGTATTGCGCGAAGCTCAGTGCAAGGTTTCGCGTCTGGCGAGCGGCTTGAACAGGCGGCTCCATGCGACGCTGACGAGGATCGTCGCACATCCGCCGAGCACAACCGCGCCGACGACGCCGAATGCCGTGGCCGCCGCGCCGGATTCGAATTCGCCGAGCTGATTGCTCGCACCGACGAAGAGCGTGTTCACGGCAGCGACACGGCCGCGCATGCTATTGGGCGTTTCCAGCTGGACCAGCGTCTGCCGCACGACTACGCTGATCGTGTCGGCCCCCCCTGCGATCGCCAGCAGGGCCAGCGATACCGGAAACGATCGCGAAAGCCCGAAGGCGACAATGCAGGCGCCGTAGACACCGACAGCCATCAGGAGCTTCTTGCCGACGCCGCTGCCGATGGCATGCCGGGACAGCATGAGGCCGACGCAAAGCGCGCCTACGGCCGGCGCGGAGCGCAGCAAGCCCAGCCCTTGCGGACCGACATGGAGAATCTCCTTCGCGTAGACAGGCAGCAGCGCCGTGGCGCCGCCGAACAGGACAGCAAACAGGTCGAGCGAGACGCCGCCGAGCAGCAGCGGGTTGCTCCAGACGAAGCGCAAGCCGGCGAGGATCGTCTCGGCCGTGACAGGCTCGCGCGGCGGCGGGACATACTCGTAGCGTATGAACGTGCACATCGCCGCGCTCATGCAGAAGAGCGCGGCGCAGGTTGCATAGACTGCGTTGACGCCGATCGCGAAGAGCAAGCCGCCTACCGCCGGCCCCGCGATCACGGATACTTGCTGGCCGACGGTGCCAAGCGCCGTCGCCCGGGCCAGCAACGCCGGTGGAACGAGCATCGGCAGCAGCGCCTGCTGCCCCGACATCTGGAACGGCCGGATCGCGCCGAGCATCAGCGAAAACCCGAGCAGCACATCGCGTGTCACGATGTGCGTGACGGTCGATACGGCCAGGAACGTGGCCACGGCGGCTTGAGCCGCGAGACAGAGCGCAACGAGCCGGCCGCGATGCATGCGATCGGCGCAATGGCCGGCGACGAACGTGGTCGCCAGCGCGGGCACGAACTGGAACAGTCCGACGAGGCCGAGATCCCACGCGCTGGACGTGAGGTCGTACATATGCCAGCTGATCGCCAGCATCAGCATCTGCTGGGCGGCGATGGAGCCGATGCGAGCCGACAAGAAGCGCGTGAACGACGCGTGGCGCAGCAGGGCGCTCATGCCGCCCGCAACGCGTGCGGTGGTGATCCATAGCGTGGCGGCATCATGCCGGCATCCGCCCCGGGGACTGTAGACGCATCGCGCTGAACCGCAGATCGGGGGTCGCGACATCCCGGTCGGTCACCAGTTCGAGAAGCGCAGGACGTCCCGCCGACAATGCGCGTTCGAATGCCGCATCGAACCCGGATGTCGTCTCGACACGCTCCGCATACGCGCCAAACGATTCTGCAAATTTCACGAAGTCCGGATTCGTTAGCTCTGTTCCCGATTCCCGCCCTGGATAATGCCGCTCCTGGTGCATACGTATTGTTCCGTAAATGCCATTGTTGATGACAATCACGATGACGTTCGCCCGGTAGCGCATCGCGGTCGCGAGTTCCTGGCCGTACATCAGGAAGCAGCCGTCTCCGGCGAACGCCACCACCAGACGATCCGGATGCGCGATCTTTGCAGCGATCGCCGCCGGTACGCCGTAGCCCATCGCACCACTGGTCGGCGCGAGCTGCGAGGCAAAGCCTCGATAACGGTAATAGCGATGCACCCACACCGTGTAATTGCCCGCGCCATTCGTGATGATCGCGTCGTCGGGCAGGCGTTCGTTGAGCTTCTGCATGACCTGGGCCATGTCGACCGTGTCGGTGCGTTGCGATTCACGCGGGGTCGTGTGCCTCACATAGTCGGCACGCGCGTTCGCAAGCCATGAGTCGCGGCCCGCCACACGAGGCAGACGCAACGCAAAGAGCGCCGCGGCGAACTCTGCCATGCCGGCCTGAATGGCGAGCTCGGCCTGATAGACGCGACCTAGCTCTTCAGCGCCCGTGTGGACGTGGACGAGACATTGACGCGGTGTGGGCACTTCGAACAGGCGATAGCCGCCCGTCGTCGATTCACCCAGACGCGGTCCGATCGCCAACACCAGATCGGCATGGCGGACGCGCTCCGTGAGCCGCGGATTGATGCCCAGACCGATATCGCCGACATAATTTTCGTGCCGGTGATCGTACAGTGCCTGGAAGCGGAAGGCAGCCGCAACGGGCAGCGCGTGATTGCGCGCAAAGGACGTGAGATCGTCACGCGCCTTCTCGGTCCACGCTCCGCCCCCGACGATCAGGAGCGGCCGCTCCGCGCGCATGAGCAAGGCCTGCAAACGCTCCATGTCCTGAGCGCGGGGCGCCGCATGGATGCCGGTGCGCGGGGGCAAGTCGGCGACGTCCGCCTGTTCGACCAGCATGTCCTCCGGCAGGGCCAGCACCACCGGGCCGGGCCGGCCTGACATCGCCGTGCTGAACGCCCGTGCGACATATTCGGGGATACGCGCCGCGCTTTCGATCTCGGCTACCCATTTGCAGAGCGGGCCGAACATGCGCCGGTAGTCGATTTCCTGGAACGCTTCGCGCTCTTCGTGACCACGCGCGACCTGCCCGACAAACAGGATCATCGGCGTGGAGTCCTGAAATGCGGTGTGCACGCCCACGCTCGCATGCGTCGCGCCCGGGCCGCGCGTGACGAAGCAGATGCCCGGGCGTCCGGTCAGCTTGCCGTATGCATCGGCCATGTTGGCCGCGGCGCCCTCGTGACGGCACACGATATTGCGCACGCTCGCCGTATCGTGCAACGCGTCGAGCACTGCAAGAAAGCTCTCGCCGGGGACGCAGTAGACCGTATTGACCTGCTGCGCGACGAGCGCATCAACCAGGATCCGGCCGCCTCTGCGCTGTGTCGCGGCGTGATCTGCAAGCGGTGCGTCGACGCTGTTCGTGCTCGTGCTCGCGCCCGGTTGCGTCGCGGATCGATCCTGCTGGATTGTCATGACTCTTTTCTCTCTGTCAGCGGCGCGGTATGCCCGCCTGCTCGATCACCCGCTGCCACTTCGCCGTGTCGGTCTGGACGAGGCGGGTCATCTGATCGGGTGTGTCCGCGCGAGCCTCGGCGCCCAGCGTCAGCATCTTACGTTTGACCTCGGGATCGGCGAGTGCCGCCGCGGTTACGGATGCGAGACGGCTCACGACTGCGTCGCTCGTTTTCACGGGCACGCTCAGTCCGCTCCACGACGTTGCATCGAAACCGGGGAAGCCGCTTTCTGCGAGCGTCGGCACCTGGGGTAAGCCGGAAAAACGCGAAGGCGACGTCACCGCAAGTGCCCGTATCGCGCCCGACGACACCTGCCCGAGCACGGAGGGAATGACCTCCACCACGGCCTGCACGGAGCCGCCCCGCAACGCCGTCAGCACTTCGCTCGTGGTTTCGAACGGCACGATCTGGACGTCGATGCCAGCCTTCAGCCGGAACAACAACGCAACGAGATTCTGCGTGCTGCCAGTCGACACCGTCGCGATGTTCAGTTTGCCTGGATGCGCTTTCGCGTCGGCGATCAGGTCGGCGACATTCCGGTACGGCGCGTGGCCGTCGACCAGAATCGCGGGAGTGAAGAACGAAACGGTCGACACGTGCCGGAAATCGCTTAACCGGTAAGGCAGGCTGCGAAACAGCACGGATGAAATGTCAGCACCGTTACCGCTGAGAAACACCGTGTAGCCGTCGGGCCGTGCATTCGCCACCATCGTCGCCGAGTTCACGAAACCCGCGCCCGGGCGGTTCAACACAATGACCGGCCGGTTGACGATCTGCGTGAGCTTCTGCGCGAACAGGCGCGTCGTCAAATCGCCTGCCCCCCCAGCCGCGAACGGCACCACGATGGTCACCGCATGCGACGGATAATCGCTGTCTGCATCTGCAGCACGCGCTCGAGGCACAACGAAGACCGACAGCATGCAGCAGGCGACGAGTGCCGCCGCTTTACGCGCCCCGCACCCGCCCGTTGCCGAAAAGCGCGTGCGCCACACGCTCGAGAAAGCGACACCCGTCATCACCGGCTTAGGCTCCCAGAACGCGCGTGGTGTCGTCGAACAATTCGTCGACGCCAAGACGGTGGTCGATCAGTCCCTGGTCGACACAGTAGTCGATCGCTACCTCGATGTTTCGCCGGTTCGCCTCGAGCCCGAACGCCGGTTCGGGTTTGCCGCCTCTTTCGCCAGCAACGCGGCGGCTTTCTTCCAGCAGGCGAAACACCTCACATGCTGCTTCCGGGTGGGAGTCCATCAGCGACTGTTTCGCGACGATCATGTGATTGATCTGGATAGCGTGATTGCGTTCATGCCACGCCTTCGCTTCTGCGGCCGGGTCGGGGAAGAGCGTCTTGATGCGCGGGTCTTTCTTTGCCCCGTCACCGATGATCGCCGCGTCAATCTCGCCGTCGAGCAGCATCTGCAGCAATTCCTTGTCGTCCGTTGCGCGCTTGACATTGGTCGGATCGACGAACTCGGCGACGTGCGGCTCTTCGAACGTTGTCCACTTGACACTCGCCAAGTCAAGTCCAAAGTCGTTCTGCAGGATGCCGCGCACCCAGGTTGCGGTCGTGACCGAGTACGAGCGCATGCCGATGCGCTTGCCATTAAGTTCGTACGGCGACAGATGTCCTCGCTCCGCGTTATAAACGATGTACGGATGCTGGAAGCGGCCGATCATCACGGCCGGCAACAGCACGAGCGGCTTGCCGCGTGCCTTCGCCATCAGGAACGTGATGATCGCCAGTTCGGCGATGTCGAACTCAAGGTCGCGCACGACGCGCTTGAAAGCATTGTTCGGCCGCGGCACGTCGGCAAAATCCAGTTCGACAATATCCGAGCGGACCGTGCCGTCTTTCAGGGCCTCCGTGCTCAGATAGGTACCGAGCAGCATGTGCAGGGCAATACGTTGCTTGGCGTTCACGGGCTGCTCCTTTATGCGAGGACCGGATAGAGTTGGTAAGCGGTGCGATTGAAGATCCATTCCTTGTCTTCCTCCGGCAGCCATTCGACCGCTTGCATGTTGTCAGTGACAATCTCCTTCAGCGATCCCGGCGATGCCGGGAAATTTGAGCCCCACGCAATGCGTTTCGCACCAAACTCCTTGACGATGCGCGGGAAGAAAGATTCAGGCGTCGCCTTGCCGGCACGCGCATGACGGATGACCACGCTGCTCAGTTTGAGATATATGTTTTCGTGCTTCGCGAGACTGAACAGCGGTTCGGCGTCCGCATAGGGCGCGCCTTCTTCAAGCTTCGGACTCAGCAGGTGATCGATGATGATGCGAACCGTCGGGAAGCGTTCGATCAGCACGTTGAGTTGCGGGATGCCCTGGATTCGCGCCTGCACGCAAACCGGCAGATTCAACTCTGCCGCGCACTCCCAGCCGGCGAACGAGCGCGGGTCGGCAAGCCAGTCGCCCTGCCCTTGCATCGTGCTGCCGGCCGTGAACAGGCGCAGGCCCGTCATGCCACGCCCCACCCAATAACAGATCTTCTCGGTGGCATCGGGCGCAAGCATGTCGACCGAGCAAACGCCCGTGAAGCGATCGGGATGCGCGGCAACCGCATCGGCGCAGTAAGAGTTGTCAAAGCCGTAGCACGTCGACGAATGCACGATTGCCGCTTTCGCTACGCCAGCCTCATCCATGGCGGTCAGCAACTGCTCATAAGAGGTCGGACGCTCCTGAGACCAAACCGACTGTTTGCCACCCAAAGGATCCCGTGGATACTTTCTCTCGTCAGTCGAGATGACATGAGGATGGATATCGACAATTCTCGTCATGATTATTTGTTATCCTTATCAAATTAACAAAACAGCCACTCCTCACCCCATGCACGGGACGTTGTGGTCCAGTGCATCGGAAACCGGAGATATGGCTATGGGAAGGAAGGAAAAAAGAGCGCCGTTTTTGGGCGAAGGATCAGCGTCGCGTACTGCTCAGGTCGCCTACTCCATAGATATCGTTCAGGACGATCAGATAGTCAGGAAGATTGCGTACAAACGTCTTTCTCGCATCCGTCGCGGCACGGCAGGTCGTTTTCGTCCAAAGGAACAGATTCGTGATCCGGATACGCATGGTGTCTCCTGTCTTTATGCTCTTTCGGCGCGTTTCCCGCGTCCGATTGATTGACTCCCGCGCGGCCCCCTCATGTGGGGTTTAAGTCGAGGCGGTGTCGTTATCATCGTGCCGTCCGTACTTGCCGTCTATTGAAATAAAGGGTGGGCGCGTTAACCTGCGGGTTAAGTTGCGGCGGCCTTTTCAGCCGTTAGCGCATGAGGTAATTTTCTTTGTGCAGCGGACAAGCGGAGACCCCGCTCGCCGGGATCGGACTATCTCGAACGGACGGGTGATGCGAACATCTTTCGACGCTTCATACGTCCGCGTCGAGGACAGGCGCCACATCGGGCGATGCCGTCCCTGGGCACACTCTCTCCAGACAGCGCAACAGCAGGGCCGCACTCGGCGCAAGTGGTTTGTCAGCTCGCCAGATAGCACCAAGCGGCCGCGTCACGAGGCTCAGATCAAGTGGCAAAACGTGGATCGGACTCACGTCTGCGTATGGATACAACATGTCCACCGTATGAAGGGCAATCGCGTCGTTGATCTGGATGTAAGCGCGTATGAGATGGGTCGACAACGTCTCGATGTAGTTCGACGGCATCGGCAAGCCGTGTCGCGCAAACGTATTCTCAATCGGCTCACGCAACAATGAACCCGGCGGCGGCAGTATCCAGGGGAATCCCTTGAGGTCGCCCCATAGCAGTTTCTTCTTACCCGCCAAAGGATGATTGGGTCCTGTCACAAGCTTGATCGGCGTGTCGAGCAAAATCTGCTCCTGCAAGCCTACCGTGTCGGACCGGTTCGGCAGGCGCCCAACAATCAGGTCGAGATCACCGCGGCGCAACTCCTGCAATAACGAAGTCATTCGTCCTTCGGAGATCGACACATTCGTGTGCGGCGATTCCTGTTTGAGAAGCGCAAGAGCCCTCGGCATGATCGTGGAGATCAAGGTCGGTAACGCACCTACATGCACCTTGCCCGCACTGCCCGTCTGCAGCGCCTTGATTTCTTCGGCCGTCTGATTCAGATTGCTAAGTACGGCACGTGCATGACGAACGACGCATTCACCATAAGCAGTTGGCCGCAGGCCGTTTACCGTGCGCTCGAAGAGCTTCACACCGAGCGCACTCTCGATCTCGCCTAGCGCTTTCGACACCGCTGGCACAGTGATATATGAATTCGATGCGACCTGTCGCAGATTACGAAAATCGTTGACGGCGACCAGCAGGCGCAAATGGCGCGCCTTCATGTTGACGGTCAGATACCAGTCCAGTTGACTCATCGTGTCTCCGGGTTCGTGCCCGCCCGAACCGTTGGTGCGCTACTTGTCGTGGCCTCGTCCTGCCGGAGCGGTGATCGCGCGATCCCGATAGGCCGGCCGCTCACTGTGCTGCGATTCCTCCATTGTCGGCGGACGCGGCAGCATGTCGGCACTACGCTTGCCGGCCGCCCGGCCGCGCACCGCAAACCACGCCTGCAGGAGCAACAGCAGCAACGAGACACCGAGGAACGCCGCACTGATCGGCTGGTCGATGAAGGTCCCGAGACTACCGTGCGATAGCAGCAGCGCGCGACGAAAATTCTGTTCGACCATGGGTCCCAACACGTAGCCGAGCATGATCGGCGCGATAGGAAATCGCAGTGCAACAAACACAGCACCCATCAGGCCGAAGACCAGCACCTCGCCCACCTCGAACAGCATGTTGTTGGTACTGTAAACGCCTACGGTAATAAAGAATAGCGCGGCCGGAAAAAGGAAGCGATAAGGCACCCGCAGCACACGTACCCATACCTGGATCAGCGGCACATTAAGCAATACGAGCAGCACATTCCCGATCCAGAAACTCGCAATCAGGCCCCAGAATATATCCGGGTGATCTCCGATCAATTGCGGCCCCGGCTGGATACCCTGAATAAGCAATGCTCCAAGCAGCAAGGCCATCACCGGATCGCCGGGAATGCCAAGGCTCATGGTCGGGATGAAATCGATCTGCGTCTTCGCGTGAGACGCAGCCTCCGGACTTGCGACGCCTTCGATCGCGCCGTGGCCGAACCGCTCGGGCCGTTTCGAGATCCTCTTCTCGAGCGCGTACGCAATGAACGTGGTGATCGTGGGCCCGGTACCGGGCATCGCGCCGAACAAAGTCCCTACCGATGTACCGCGCACAATGGGCCAGAACGCCTGGCGCAGTTCAGCGCCACTTGGGCGCATGTCCCGCACGCGCAGCTTCATTCCGGTTCCGACCACATGCATGCGGTTTACATTGCGAAGGAATTCCGCCACGCCGAAGAGGCCAAGTGCAAGCGCGACGAGTTGAATACCGTCTGCAAGCTCCGTGAAACCAAACGTGAAGCGCACGGTTCCCGACGTCGAATCGGCGCCGACCACGCCCAGCAGTAGACCAACGACCGTCATGGCGATGCCCTTGACGCGGGAGCCGCTTGACATCGTGCCGCCGGCGATCAATCCCAGCAGCATGATGGAAAACAGCTCGGGCGGACCGAACTTGAACGCAACGCTCACCAGCAGCGGCGACGCAAACACCATCACGACGATGCCGAATGAAGCCGCTGCGAACGATGCGACCATGGTAATGCCGAGCGCTGTACCGCCCTTTCCCTGACGTGTCAGTGGATAACCATCAATGCACGTAACGGCGTGCGGCGGATGGCACGGGAGATTCAGCAGGATCGCACCAATCGCGCCGCCATACTGCGATCCGTAGAAGATGCCCGCAAGCATCAGGATTGCCGGCACGGCGTGCATCGAATAGGTGAGCGGAAGCAGGATGGAAATGGCGGAAAGCGGCCCCATGCCCGGCAATACACCAATCAGATTGCCGACCAGTACACCGACGAATGACCAGATGAAATTGTGCGGCTCGAGCGCCACACCGAAACCCTGCCACAAAGCGGCAAGAGATTGCCCGATCATGCATCACCCCCACGTGAACAATGGAAACTGCACCTGCAACGCCCACCAGAACACGACGACGCAGACAATCGACATGGCGGCAGCCAACAGCAGCGCGCTGAACCACGAATTTTCCCGGTCACCAAGCGCCGAGATAAACACGACGGCGAAGGTCGCAGGCAGAAGGCCGCCATATTTACCAAGCACAACGAACGCGACCACACTGCCGAGAATGCAGAACCAGCCGCGCCACTCCAACGGTTCCTTCTCGTCTTCTGTGGCTTCGTCAGGTGCAAGGTGTGCCGCACCCGCGATCCAGATACCGAGCAGCACGAGGATCGCGCCAAGCGAGACCGGAAAGAAGCCGGATCCCATCGCGGTGAGCGAGCCAATCTTGTAGCTCGAGCCTTGAACGATCGCGCCGAGACCGATCAGGATCATCAGTACGCCACCGTAGTATTCGCGTGCATGGACGCTGAACCACCTTCGATCACTCGTCGTCTTCATATGGCTGTCTCCTCCCGGCGTATCGTCTCATCAACCAAACCCGGCAATTTCATGCGGCACATAGGGCGCCTGCAATGCGGCAATCTCGTCTTGCGAAAGCTGGACATCGAGAGCCGCGACCGCGCCTTGCAGATGCTGCAATTTCGAGGCACCGATGATCGGCGTCGTCACCCCGCGCTTGTCCAGAAGCCATGCGAGAGCAACTTGTGCATGCGGCAGCCCGCGCGCGTGGGCTACTGCGCCAAGAGCGTCGACTACCTTGTGATCCTGTTCTTCGCTGGCCGAGTAGATCTTCCTGGAGAACGCATCCGTGCGATCGCGCACGGTGGCCGGCGTGCTTTGCCATGGACGCGTGAGCTTGCCACGCGCGAGTGGACTCCACGGCATCACCGCGATGCCCTGGTCGTTACACAACCCGAGCATTTCGCGCTCTTCTTCCCGATAGAGCAGGTTCAGATGGTTCTGCATCGATACGAATAGAGTCCAACCGTTCAGACGGGCAACGTAAAGGGCCTTGCTGAACTGCCACGCGAACATCGACGATGCACCGAGATAGCGCACCTTGCCAGCCTTGACGACATCATGCAGCGCTTCAAGGGTTTCTTCGATCGGCGTCGTGTTGTCCCATCGATGCATCTGGTAGAGGTCGATGTAATCCGTACCGAGGCGCCGCAAGCTGGCATCGACCTCGGTCATGATTGCCTTGCGCGAGAGGCCCCGGCCGTTAACATCCGGGCGCATGGGCCAATAGACTTTCGTTGCGATCACAACTTCGTCGCGCCGCGCGTACTCGCGAATCATCTTGCCCAGAATCTGCTCGCTAGTGCCGGCTGAATAGCTATTGGCCGTATCGAAGAAATTCACACCCGCTTCAAGCGCTGCCCGAAAAATGGGGCGAGCGCTTCCTTCGTCCAGTGTCCACTCGTGCGTGCCGGACTGCGGATCACCAAAGCTCATGCATCCCAGACACAACCGCGACACCTGCAAGCCGGTGTTGCCGAAATTGATATATTTCATATGCTCACACTCCTGACTCGGAAGGACCATTGCTGGTCAGAACAGGTGGTTGATACCTATCGAGAAAGCCGACTGGTGAGGAATGCCGCTCGCGTTGAGCGTTTTGTTCGTGATGTAGCTGCCGCCAAACCTGGTGTAATCCGCTTCAGCGTAAAGGCGCGTCTGCTTCGACAGTGAATAGGTAATGCTCGCAATGCCCTGACTGCGTTTCCCGCTCGAGTTGGGTAAATCGGTGATGTAGACGGCGCCGCCGAGATGCACGAACGGATTCAGATCGTACGTAATACCGCCCCAGTAGTTCAATGTGCGGACGTCGGCCGCGGGCGCGGTCGAGTCCTGGTTTTCGTTCATGTAGCCGCCGGCAAAACGCAAAGCACCGAATTTCAACTCCGCGCCTGCCGTAAAATAGTTGTCCGGTTGGTACGTAGTACCGACCTGTATTGTTCGATATTCGTATGCGCCGCCGACATTCAGCCATCCCCACCGATACTGGACGCCCAGGCCCCGAGCAGAACCGGCATTGAAGTCGCCCGCAACACCGCCGAATGAATTCTCGGCGCGGAAACGCAATGGCCCATATTCACCGATGTATTTCACATCGTTGTTGAAACGGAACCCGTCGGTCGCCGGGGTCACCGGCGTGATCGCGGGGTACGCGAAATTGAACGGATCGTAATCGAACACCACGTCGTGAGCGATTGTGTACTGACGGCCAACGTTCACCGCGCCAAACCAACCACCAAGGCCCACATACGCACCCCGGTTGAACAGGACGCCAGTCGTATTGTCGAGCGCGCCGTTGCCGAGATTGAAGCCGCTCTCCAACTGGAAGTGAGCGTTATATCCACCACCCAGATCTTCCTGGCCGACGAAATCTATGCGGTTGGACGTGAACAGGCCATTGGAATTCATCGAAAACTGGCTTCCAGCCTTTGAATTCGTGTAGCGTATGCCGCCGTCTATATCACCGGCGAGCGTCACACTCGACTGCGCGTGGACCACGCCGGCGATTGGGGCTATGGCGAGAAGCAGCGCCATCTTTTTCATCGTAAGGTCTCCATTGTATATTCTGGATATTTCAAAAATTGGGATCAGCCCAACCAGTGAATATCTTGTCAACCAATTTCTCTTTGAGCCCTGATCTGGGTTCAGATTGACATTTCATCCAGCGTATATATTGGTATCCTTATTATTTTTAAGTTTTTTCATCGTTTGTCTCCATACCTGGGTCGGACCGCGGACCCAATTTTTTTAATTGTATGGGCGAGATTCCGAAGGGAAACTGCACCCATTCAAGACTTTCCACTTCAACTTACTGCTTCATCCTGCTATAGACCTTCTGTGCATTGCCACTGAAAATCTTTTGCTTCTCATCCGCACTCAACCATGCGACCTGGTCGATATAGCGACGGGTATCGTCGAAATAATGACCGGTCTCGGGATCGACGCCGCGCACCGCGCCGACCATCTCGGACGCGAAAAGAATGTTGTCGGCAGGGATCACCTTCGTCAGCAGATCAATCCCCGCCTGGTGATACACGCAGGTATCGAAATACACATTGTTAAGCAGCAGTTCGCTGAGCGGCGGCAGGCCCATGTCCTGCGCGAGCCCCCGATAACGTCCCCAGTGATACGGTACTGCGCCGCCTCCATGCGGGATCACGAACCGTAGCGTGGGAAAGTCCTGGAACAGTTTCGACGTTAGAAACTGCATGAAGGCGGTCGTGTCGCCGTTGATGTAATGCGCACCGGTCGCGTGAAAATTGGGGTTGCACGAGCCGCTTACGTGAATCATGGCGGGTACGTCGAGTTCCACCATTTTTTCGTAAAGGGGATACCACCATTTGTCGAACAGCGGCGGATCGGACCAATGGCCACCAGACGGGTCCGGATTCAGGTTGCAACCAATGAACCCGAATTCCTCCACACAGCGGGTGAGTTCCGCAATGCAGTTGTCGGGGCGTACGCCCGGACTTTGGGGTAGTTGACACACGCTGACAAAGTTTTGCGGATAGAGCTCACTGACGCGATAGATCAGCTCGTTGCAATGTTCTGTCCAATGGCGGCTCGTCGCCTCGTTGCCGATGTGATGGCCCATGCCCACTGCACGCGGCGAAAAGATCGTGCGATCGGTGCCGCGCTCGCGCTGGATCTTGAGTTGTGCGGTTTCGAGGCTTTCGCGAATCTCGTCGTCGCTGATGTTCAGGTCGCCCTTCTCCGGCTCATGGTCCTGCCCGCACAGACAGCCAATCTGATGCTTGCGGAATTCGTCCAGCTGGCGCGGCGCGGTGGTGTAATGCCCATGACAGTCGATGATCATTCCAGTTATTCCTCTTCGTTGAGGTAATGACGGCTGGTGGCGTGATGCGTGGTCAAATCAGGCCGCCTGTGGATCGATAAACAGTTCATCGATTCTGTAGTGTTTCGGCAGCAGCTTCTGCTGATACGAGTACTGGATCAACGCCTCGATCGCAGGGCGGTTCGGCGTGATGCCGAGCGGCAGCGGATCCCCAACGATCTCGGACATGGCCTGGTAGTGCCGATCGGTATCCGAGTTGACAACGCCGCGCTTCAGTTGCTCCAGCCACAACTCTTTTGATTTGACGAACGCGTTGAACAGGGATTTCGCCAGCCACGGATGCTCGGCCAACAACTCGTCCTTGACAACGATCAGGCCGTGTACCGGATAAATGCCCGTGCGCTGGTACCAGTCCCTTTCCGCTGCAAGCGTGTCCGGGAACATCTCGGTATAGCCCGGCGCCTGCCGTGCATTGGATGCGTCCCATCCTTCCTTCGGCTCTCCCGACCGCCCGATACCTGCAGGCCCCGTGAATGCTGCCTGCAGGCTGCCGTCCGCCATCATGCTGACGAGTGACTGCCCTTCTGGCGCATGCACGACGTTCGACGGCAAACGCAGCGACGTCACATGCTCTTCGTCATCGACCACCCACGTCACCTTTGATACATCGACGCCGCAGTCATTCTGCAGAATGCCGCGCGTCCAGATTCCCGTCGACACCGAATACGCCCGCACACCCGCCTTCTTGCCTTCGAGATCTTTGGGCTTGCTGATGCCCGCGTCGTCGCGGTAGACGAACCCACCATGATGAAAGCGGCGGAACACAAACACCGGCAGGGCCTTGAACGGCGCGCCGGCCGCTCGCGCGATCATGTAAGTGGCAGGCGCCATTTCACACACGTCGAATTCGACGTCACGCACCATGCGTCGAAAAGCGGCAATGATCGGACTGATTTCGACGAAGTCGGGCGCGACGCCTTCAATCGGCGCGCGACCGTCCTTGACAGCGGCCGTGTGTCCATAAGTGGCAATGGCGATCTTGAGCGGCAGTTTGTCGTTTGGCATGAGTCGTTTTCGTTCGTTTTCGTTTAGGAATGGACTAGGTGACTAGGGACCGGCAGCAGGATTCGAAATAGCGCGGCGAGTCAGTTGGCCTCGTTGAGCTTCATCGCGTCTTCGTATGTATCGACGTAGGTCAACCCAAGCTTTTCGAGCTGCGGGCGCATCGAGTTGAGATCGAGCGACAGTTCGCCTGCCTTCAGGCGTTCCCGCGAACGGCTTTCCTTCGCGAGGCGCTGCTCCGACGCCTTGGCCACTGCGTCTGCGATTGCACGCGGAACGATCACCACGCCATCGTCATCGGCCACTACGACATCGCCCGCGTGGACCGCCACACCGGCACACACGACTGGCATGTTGACGTTCCCGAGCACGGCCTTGACCGTCCCTTTTGCCGAGATCGCTCGCGACCAGACCGGAAAGCCCATTTCCCTGAGCGGACCTACGTCACGGCAGCCCGCGTCGATCACGAGGCCCGCCGCGCCCCGGCTTTGCATAGACGTGCCGAGCAACTCGCCGAACATGCCGTCGGTGTTGTCTGCAGTCACCCCGACAACCATGATGTCGCCCGGCTGGCATTGCTCGATGCCGACATGAATCATCCAGTTGTCGCCCGGTTGGGCGAGCACGGTCACTGCGCTGCCGGTTGCTGCGGCCCCTGCATAGATCGGCCGCATGTACGGCTTCATCAACCCGATGCGGCCCATCGCTTCATGCACGGTCGCAGTACCGGCAGCACGCAGAACATCGACAACATCTTTGCTAGTCCGGTCAAATTTTCGTACTACTACGGTTTTCATGGGATCGATTCCTGTTGGTCGAAAATTCTCAATTTCTCATTGAAGCGGAATACTCGCCTTCTGGATGACGCCTTTCCACTTGTCCTGATCGGCCTTTACGCGAGCCGTCATTTCGGCCGGCGTACTCGACTGCGCTTCAGCACCGAGGTCGAGCAGCTTCTTCTTCACGTCCGGCGAAGAGACCGCTGTGGCGACGTCCTTCGCCAGCGCGTTGACAATCGCGTCCGGTGTATTCCCAGGCAGACTCAAGCCGTTCCACGACGTCGCCTCGTAGCCTTTCAGACCGCTCTCGGACATTGTCGGCACATTGGGCAAGCCGGAAAACCGTTTGCCGCCGGTGACGGCGAGCGGCGTCAACGCCTTGGACGAGATCTGCCCGATCACGGATGGCATGATTTCGAACGCAGCCTGAATCTGATCGCCGCGCAGTGCGGTGACGACCTGGCTGGTTGAATCGTATGGCACTACCTGGGCGTCGATACCCGCCATCGACTTGAACAGGTCTGCGGCAAGATTCTGCGTGCTGCCGGTCGAGATCGTGCCGATATTCATCTTCCCAGGATGCGTCTTCGCATAAGCGATCAGGTCGGCAACGGACTTATAGGATGAATTCCCGTTGACAAGCAGCACGAGGTCAAAGAACGAAATCGTCGATACGTGCTTGAAGTCACTCATCGTGTATGGCAGGTTTTTGAACAGCTGCGTCGCCACTGCCGTGCCATTCCCTAGCAAGAATGCGGTGTAGCCGTCCGGCTTGCCGTGGGCGACCAGCGTCGCTGAATTGACAAAGCCTGCGCCGGGCCGGTTCAGAATGACGACCGATGCCTTGGTCAGCGCGGTCATTTTTTGCGCAAAAATGCGCGCTGTCAGGTCGCCCGCGCCTCCTGGGCCATACGGTACGACGATCGTGATCGTGCGGCTAGGATAGTCATCAGCGAATGTGTTCATCGATGAAATCAGGCACAGCGCAGCCAAACACAGCCGCAGATAGCAAGCTATCTGGCGAGGCATGTCGTCTCCTTTATTGTGCGCGGCACCGTTTTTGCCGCAACACTTTATTAGTCGCCGGAAGTGGCACTGACAATTGAAAATTGCAAAGCACCCTGTACCCGGGACCTTCGACGAGGCCCCGTGGCGCGGCCCCGCTAAAGGCTTGCTTCCGTTGATTGAATCGTCGCACCGGGGCTCTGCAACGTCTATTGAATAAAAACCGCGACGTGTTAACCGTTTGGTAAAGTCACACGCCGCACCGCGCGAGGAAGGTGGACGGCTTCGCTTCGCCTGACGTTCTTCTTGTGCGTCTCAATCAGGTTGCGCGCCGCCTGCGGAGCGCCGCGGCTTGCGCCATTTTCGTACGTCAGATGCATGCCCATGTTGTCGCGCGCGCAATCGCGCACGGACAACAGGACACCCGGCGTCGTTTCAAGCTCGTCGCTGAACGTTCATCCCGAACGTCGGCGTGACATTTCGGCATTAAGCTTCGAACGGTCAAGCTCGTGCTCCCACGCTGATACAACCAGCGTCGCGACACCATTGCCAATGGTGTTCGCCAACGCGAGCCCGGTTCCCATGAAGCGGTGAATGCCGAGAATCAGCACCATGCCGGACACCGGGATGATCGGGAAAACCAGCAGCGTCGATGTCAGCATCACGAACGCAGCGCCCGCCACGCCGCTTGCGCCTTTTGACGTCAACATTGCAACGCCGACGAGCGTCAGTTGCTGCGTCAGGCTTAGTTCGATGTTGAACGCTTGCGCAATGAACAACACGGCCATCGTCAGGTAGATATTTGTGCCGTCGAGATTGAACGAATAACCAGCGGGAATCACGAGCCCCACGACCGATTTCGAGCAGCCGAGACGTTCGAGTTTTTCGAGCATTTGCGGCAACGCAGCCTCGGACGAGCTCGTGCCGAGCACGATCAGCAACTCTTCGCGGATATAACTCATGAAGCGCAGGATACTGAAGCCCAGCAACCGCGAAATCACGCCGAGCACGACCAGGACGAAGACAGCGAGCGTCACGTAGAACGCGCCGATCAGTTTCAGCAGCGGCAAAACCGCACCAATACCATAGGTACCGATCGTGAAGGCAATCGATCCGAACGCACCGATCGCCGCGACCTTCATGATGATGTGCACGATGCCAAAGAAAGTCTGCGCGAAGTGATCGATCATCTTGATCAGCGGCCGCCCGCGCTCGCCGGTGGCCGCAAGCGCCGCGCCGAACAGCACCGAGATCAGCAGGATCTGCAGCACGTTGCCGGATGCGAACGCGCTGGTGATCGTGTCGGGAATGATGTGCAGCAGGAACTCGACCGTGCTCTGCTGATGCGCGGCCGTGGCGTAGCCCGAGAGTGCTTTCGTATCAATGCTGGCGGGATCCAGGTTAAAGCCCGCACCCGGCTTAAACAGATGCCCCGCGATCAGGCCGATCACGAGCGAAACTGTAGAGACCACCTCAAAGTAAAGCAGCGCCTTGCCACCGACGCGCCCGACCTTCTTCATGTCGCCCATGCCCGCAATGCCGGTGACGACGGTGCAGAAGATGATCGGGCCGATCACCATCTTGATCAGCTTGATAAACGCGTCGCCGAGCGGCTTCATCTGGACAGCAAGCGACGGTACGAAATGTCCGAGCAGCACGCCCAGAATGATCGCGACGAGTACGTGGAAATATAGCGTTTTGTAGAACCGCTTTTTTGTGCTGTGCGGCGGCGATGCCATGACGGCAGTCTCTATCATGACGTTGCTCCACACCAAACGGGGTTGAGATGCGTATTAGTCATCGACGTCTCCTGAATTGAATTGTGCGTCGGAAACCAGTGGTACGATTCCCGCTTCTCCGCCCTCTTTGCGTGGCAGTTCGAATGGTCGTGCGCGAAAGGGATTCGATCAGAATCCGTAGAGCCGCGCCGGGTTTGTCACGAGCAGCTTCTCGCGAAGCACCGCGTCCGGACAGAACCGGAATAGCAGATCGACAAGTTCGCCATCGTTCGGCATGTCCTTGCTGATGTTCGGATGCGGCCAGTCGGTGCCCCACAGCACACGGTCAGGCGCGGCTTCAATCAACGTGCGCGCGAACGGGACGGCGTCGTCGAAAGGACGGCGACCCGCAGATACCCGCTCCGCGCCGCAAACCTTTACCCAGGCCAGCGGGTTGCGCATCAATTCCAGCAGCCGGTGGAACGGCTCCTGATCGAGTCCCGCTTCGGCGCACACGCGGCCCATGTGATCGATGACGAATGGCACCTTGATGCGCGCGATGCGTTCGGCGTACTGCAGGATGTCCTGCGCGTCGAGATGCAGCACGACGTGCCAGCCCAGTTGCTGGATGCGCTCGAGTACGCGGTCGAACACGTCGAGATCAGGCGCACCGCCCAGATGCGCAACGAAATTGAAGCGCACGCCGCGCACGCCGCGTGTGTTGAGGTCGGCAAGTTGTTCGTCAGTGATGTCGCCATCAACAATCGCGACGCCGCGATATCGCCCTTTGCCCCGCGCGATTGCATCGAGCATCGCGGTATTGTCGGTGCCGTGGCAGCTTGCCTGCACGATCACTCCCCGGCTCGCACCCAGGAAATCGTGCAGAGCAACAAGGCGCTCGAACGGCGCATCGGGTGGCGTGTAGCTACGATCCGGCGCGTACGGAAACTGTGCGGCCGGGCCGAAAACGTGGCAATGGGCATCGCAAGCGCCGACAGGCAACCTTTGATTCGGGTGAATGGGATGGGGATCGGGCGGCAGGCAGGATTTCATTGAGCTCGTCTCTATGGTCATGGCCGCGTGGTGCAGCTTTATCGGTTGTTTGAATTGTGGCCGGCACCCCATCTCGCTACAATCGCCATATCAAACTAGCTGATATACGAATTTCACATACCTTACGTTCATGGACTTGAAACAACTGGAGGCGTTCGTGCATGTCGCCGAGCTCGGCAGCTTCACGCGTGCCGCCATTACACTGGACACCAATCAGCCTGCATTAAGCCGGCTCGTTCGGCAGTTGGAAGTTGAATTGCGCCACACGTTGCTTGAACGCAATGGCCGCGGCGTGACGCCCACGCCCGCCGGACAGCGGATGCTCGGCCACGCGAAAGGCATCCTGCAGCAGGTACAGCGTGCATCGCAGGATCTCGATGAATTGCATGGCACACCGGGCGGTCATTTCGCTATTGGCATCACGCCCAGTTTTGCAAGGGTCGCGACGAATCAGCTCGTACGAAATTTTCGGACTCAATTCCCCGGCGCAAATATCTCGGTGGCACAGGGCTTGTCGACTTATCTGATCGAGTGGCTCATGATGGGACGCGTTGACGTGGCGGTTCTCTACGATACATTCGATACCCCATTGATCGAAAAGCGAACAGTCTTCACGGAGGAGCTTTTCCTGATCGGCCCGGGCAACCGCGATACACCCGAACCAGCAACGAGCGCACCCATGGCAACGATCCTGTTGCGGGAAATCACCCGTTACCCGCTGATCATCCCCGGCAGGATGCATGCGATCAGGCGGATGGTCGAATCCGCTGCCGCGGAGCAAGGCGTGAGATTGCGGATCGAGCTCGAGGTCGATGCCGTGGCTTCAATTCTCGATCTTGTCAGCGAGGGCATTGGCCACGCAGTCCTATCGCTGAATGCGACCACGAGCGACGCGCTTAAGAGGCGCTTTGAGGTGACCCGCATAACCGAGCCGACACTCTATAGCCGCCTTGCGATTGCCACCAGTAGCAAGCACACGCTGTCCCAATTGGCGACTCAGGCGATCGCGATGCTCGAATCGACGGTGTTGCCACTGTACGGCAACGCTTTGGGTACGTGATCCAGACCAGGCCCGCTTCGACAACCGCTATCTTGACAGATCCGACATCCCGGCCAGCCGGCCTTCTCAGTCTCGCACAACTACGCGTGTTTGCGATCGTCGTTGAATGCGGCAGCGCAAGCCGTGCGGCTGAGCAGCTCTTTCGCGCGCAATCCTCGGTGACGCGATCCGTGCGGGAACTCGAGGAAACACTGGATCAAGAACTGCTTGAGCGCCGGCCATCCGGGATGTTGCCCACTTCGGTCGGGCGGGCAGTCTACGAACGTAGCCGGCGCATCTTCGGGGAATTGCAAGAACTCGGCCAGTGGTGCGCGGCACGCCAGTCTCGCGTGCGCACCGTCCCGCCCCGCGCGATTCCTTCCTACCTGCTGAACACACGGCGCCTGGAGCTCCTCGTAGCGCTCGTGCGACATAAGCACATGCCGAGCGCAGCCCGGGCGATGGGCGTAAGTCAGCCTGCCATCAGCAGCGCAGTGCGCATTGTCGAGAGCGGCGCCGGGTTCGCGCTATTTCACCGCACCGCGCGAGGCATGCAGCTCACCAATGAGGGCGAGACATTCGCGCTCGGGATGCGCCGGGCCCTCAACGAATTGCGCCACATCCCAGATGACATCGCGGCGATACGCGGCATTATCTGCGGTCATGTGACAGTCGGGGCCTTGCCGTTCAGCCGCACATTAATCCTCCCGGAGGCGATGGCGCGGGTAAGGCGAGCCTACCCTGGCGTACGCATAACCACCGATGAAAGCGCCTACGAGATGCTGGCGGCAGGAGTGCGCGCGGGGGACATCGACTTCATTCTTGGCGCCTTGCGTGCCACCGATCCCGCGAGCGGCTTATACGCCGAGCCCCTCGTGTCGGAGAGCATGGTGGTGCTGTCACGACCGGGCCATCCGCTCGCTGGAAAACGCGCCCTCAAATTGAAGCAGTTGGCTGACGCCTCGTGGGTTTTGCCCCGCAGTCATACGCCGGCTCGCTCGATTCTCGATGCCCTCTTCGTCCGGATGAAGCTCAGTTCGCCGGTACCGGCAGTCGAAACGGCGGACCTCGCCATCATTCGCGGCCTTCTGCTACGCACAGACATGGTTGCGGTGCTGTCGCCGCAACAGGTCCACTACGAGCTGGAAACTGGACAACTAATCATTCTGGATGTAACGCTACCGGAGGCCGACCGCGAGATCGGCCTGACGATGCGCGCAGCAGGTGACCCGTCACCGGCCGCACGCAAGCTTATCGACGCGATTCGTGAAGTAACCCGACAAGATCCATACCGCCCGCCCCTGTCACCACTCCGCGAACAGCGTCCCCTTTGATCGACAGGCTCGTATAGGCGCACACACCGTCGTCACTCGTAACACGCCAATAAAGAAAACAGGCGGCACATTAAACGCTTCGATGCGGTCAAGCGGCTCCCCGCCCCCATAATTTCACGTAGTTAAAACTACAAGGTGGAGGAGCCGATGGGTATCTTGAGGAAACTGTACGTCCAGGTTCTTATCGCCATTGCGCTTGCGATCGCGCTCGGCCTGGTTGCTCCGCATCAGGCCGTGCTGATGAAACCCCTCGGCGACAGCTTCGTCACCCTCCTGAAGATGATGCTCGGGCCCATCATTTTCTGTACCGTCGTTCATGGCGTCGGTCACATCAAGGACTTTAAAAAGCTGGGCTGGCTTGGCTTTAAAACCCTTCTCTACTTGGAGGTGGTTAGCACCCTGGCGATGCTGGTTGGATTCACGATCATCAATATCGTCAAGCCGGGCGACGGACTACACGCAAGGTCGCTGAACCCGACCGACGCAGTGGCCGAAGTCATCAAGACGGGCAGCGCAGGCGATTTCTCGCTCACTCATTTTCTCACCTCAATCATTCCCCGCACACTGTTCTCAGCTTTCACGACCGGCGACATCCTGCCGGTGCTGTTCGTTTCGCTGCTGGTCGGCTTTGCACTGAGCAGTTGCGCCAAGCCTGACTGGATGGTCTTCCGGCTGATCGAGGAAGCGCAGACAATAGTCTTCAGGATTCTGGGATTCATCATGCGGCTCGCGCCTATTGGCGCGTTCGGGGCCATGGCGGCAGCGGTGGGCAGTTATGGCGGCGTCACGCTGCTTTATTTGCTGCGCTACGTTCTCAGCTATTACGCCAGCACACTATTTTTTATCTTCGTGGTGCTGGGGACCATAGCGGCGATGGCCGGTTTCTCGATCCTGACTATCCTTGCGTTAATCAAGGAAGAAATAATTTTGGCGATGGGCACCGCCGCTAGCGAAGTGGCTTTCCCACGTCTCGTCACCAAGCTTGAACAGGCCGGCTGTGACGAAGCCGTCGTCGGCTTCGTGCTCCCGGGAGGCTACAGTTTCAATATCGACGGTGCCTGCCTTTACATGGCGTGCGGCGTCGGCTTCCTTGCTCAGGCCACGGATACTCCGCTCTCGCTCTCGCAACAAATCTCCCTGCTCGCGGTAATGCTGCTTACATCGAAGGGCGGCGCTGGCGCGGCTGGCGGCGCACTCGTCAAACTTGCAGCCACGCTGCAATCCTCACGCGCTTTGCCGTTGTCGGCCGTAGGCTTGCTTTTCGGCATTGACCGGGTGCTCGCGATCGCGACGTCCACCACCAACGTCATCGGTAACTCGGTTGCCGTACTCGTGCTGTCGAAATGGGAGCGCATGTTCGACGAGCAAAAATTCGCCGCTTATATACACCGCCATCAAATGCCTGCAGCCGAACCGGTCGCGATACAGCAGAACGAACACCCGCTTTAACGCCGAGTTCAAGCGCTTCACATGCCACCCTCACTCGTAGAGCATCCACTATGAATCAGAACAGCAACCATCACGTCAAACGCATCGCGATAGTGGGCTTCGGAGAAGTCGGCCCCGTCTTCGCCCGGGCACTGAGCGCCACGGGCCGTGAAGTGTCTGTCTTCGACATCAAGCTGCAGGACAATGCGACGCGTGCGACCGTAGTCCAGCGAGTTCGCGACTGCGGCGCCGAGGTAGCCGAAAACCTTGCGTCGGCACTGCGTGATGCACAACTCGTGTTCTCTGCGGTCACAGCAAGCCAGGCGGAGGCGGTCGCCATGGCGTCGGCCGAATATCTGACGGCCGGGCAGACCTTCCTCGACCTCAATTCGGTGTCACCCGCCGTCAAGCAGCGCAATAGCAAGCTGATCGAGCGCAACGGCGCTGACTACGTCGAAGCCGCTGTTATGGCGCCAGTCCCGCCACAAGGCATGCGGGTGCCAATACTGTTGGGCGGGCGCATCGCCACGCAAACTGCGGAGATTCTCAACAGCCTGGGGATGCGCACGGATGCCGTGGCGCAGGAAGTCGGCCTGGCTTCCGCCATCAAGCTGTGCCGCAGCATCATGATCAAAGGGATGGAAGCGCTGTGTGTCGAGTCGATGCTGGCGGCGGCGCAGTTCGGCGTGGACGGCCGCGTACTGGCATCGCTCGGAGCAAGCTTTCCGGGCATGGGTTGGGATAGCGGCTACGAGAGCTATCTGATTGGCCGAGTGGTCGAACACGGACAAAGGCGCTCAGAAGAAATGCGCGAAGCCGGTCTGATGCTCGACGGGCTGGGAATGTCAAGCGCGCTCGCAAATGCAGTCGCTGACGTGCAGCGGGAACTCGCCGCACGTACGGCGCCATTGATCGGATCGCTAGACGCGAAAGGCAGCCTTCCCGAGTGGCGAAGCCTGCTGTCCCATTGACCGTCGAATCAACCCTACCCTGAAGGTTAGTTCTTCATTTCACAAAGACAACGCTGACAGGCGCAGGGATATCAATCGATTGCCCTGTGTCCGACAACATGCCCGACACAGGATCAATGCCGAACACATTCACTGTACCGCTAGCCTGGTTTTCCACCAGCATCCATTTTCCCAACTCATCAATTGAAAATCCCCATGGTCTCTGACCGCCAGAGGGCGTGCGTTGAACCAGGGAAAGCTCTCCTGAGTCAGGACTGACGCGATAGACGACCAACGCATTTTCTCCACGGTTTGCAACATAGACAAAACGCCCATCATGACTGACCACAACCTCGGCTCCGCTCTTCGCCCCCTGAAAATCCTGGCTGCTTGTCGGCAACGACTGCACCAGCGTCAAATGCCCTTGCGATGCATCCCAGCGTAAAACCATGATCTCCGCAGTCAGTTCGGTTAGCAGGTAAACATACTGACCATTCAGACCAAAAGCCAGATGGCGAGGGCCACTGCCCGGAGGAGTAGTGAAGGAGCGCGGATTAACCGCGTCATCTGGAGACAACGCATGAGTCGCCCGGTCAAAGCCATAAACGAAAACACGATCGGCACCCAGATCAGGAACCAGTGCGTATCGGCCTGACGGATCGACCGCGACGCTGTGTGCATGCGCGCTCGCCTGCCGGCGGTTGGGACCGGAACCGGCCTCCTTGACCGTGGACGTCCGTGGGCCTACGCTTGCGTCGGAATTGACTACGATGCTCGATACAGATCCACTGCTGTAGTTGGCACCGAGCAAGGTCATCGAGGGTATATCCAACCACAAGTACGTGGTTCCGTTGCCTCCTGTGGCGACCGCGTTCACCTTGGTAAGCGCACCGGTCCCACGATCCACCGCATAGGCCGTGACACTTCCTTCTTCCGTGTTTTGATCATCGACCGAATAAAGCATCGGCAGTTGGGGGTGCGCCACGAGCCACGTGGATCTCAGCCCCTCCTCAACCGGGCCGATCATCGTCAGCTCGCCAGTGTGCGCGTCGAAGCGCAGCGCGAGGATCTGGCGTCCCTGCGTGCCCACGTACACAAGTCCCGGTTGTGCACTAGCCGGTAACGCAGTGGCTCTGCTGTGCTTAGTGTAGATTCCTGCTGACAACGCTAGCGCGACAAGTGCCGCCACGACGCCCAAACGGATCGACATATTTCCCCGGAAAGACTGCATCATGGTTGATGAGGATGGAGGACGATGATATGAGACGAATGACTACTGTTTGCCGCCGGACTGTTCATCAATCACAAGCGGAAATCAGGTGTATTCCACCGCCCTCCTCACCCGTTCGGTAAAGAAGGCCGGCGGTTTCGGCGTGGTCGCCGGCGTATTGAGCGCCCAACTCGATCAAGTGTCTGGCCGCCGCAACTATCGCCCGAGTGGGATAGGATATTCGATACCCGAGCTCCCGTCCCTGCACAAAAATGAGATTCACCGGCATTTTTTGTTTCTGATCATATATGGCAAGGATGCCGACCAGCCCGTGGCAAGGCGGACCGGACGAAAAATCCCCCGGTGCACTCAGAATTTATACACGATCCCAAGGCCGATGCCGTGCGTGTCGACAGAGGGCGCAACTGCGACTCCCGAATACGCGGTGCCGTTCAGGGCGTATTTCGCGCGATTCCGGTTTTGAATAAACCGAGCGCAGCCTAGACCTCCGTCAAATTTCAAATAGTATGAAAATCACATGTACTTCGTAATCCTCTATTTTTTACCTCAGAATATTTCGTGGCAGGCAATGTTGATGACCGTTCTCATACCGCGTCATCAAACACTGACCTGGAAATTGGGCCCGCGGTACCGGACTAAAGTTCGCCCACCAGCGACTAGATGAAAACCCCAATCCCTCGAAATATTGTCTTCTTGCAGTAAGAATATTTGATGCTCAATCTCGCGTCCCTACACAAAATTTAGATTCACTGTCATTTTTTCGAGCGATGCAAGCCTGCAGAAGGCGTGTCTGGGTGTCATGATTCGTCGAATCCAGATTGTTATGCACCCGGCCATCCATCGCCGTGGTGCGGCACGTGTCATGCTTGCAGCCTCGGCTTCCTTCGTTTCCTGTCAACCAAGCCCGGCGATCATTGAGTGAAAGCTGATCCGGGCCTAGAATGATGACGATCATCGATCAAATCGACCGGGTAGTCCCGCACCCACGAAGTTGCCGGAGCGACCTGCCGCTGTTTGATCGATGAGAGAGGGTTCAAACGGACCAGGGCCAGAAAATCTTTCTGCGCATGCCCGGTTTTCAATGACCGGTCTTCACCAAATCGATCCCGTTGATCCTCGCCAAGGAGACTTCATGACACATAGTGCGATGACAAAATATCAACGCCACCCGAGCAGCAACGCGGGGCTGACAACAGTTCCGAAGGTACGTTTGTATGTCGAGCGTTCAGAAGAAGAAAAATGGTTTGTAAACATCGGGCATGTCACCGACCGGGGCCGCTGGCGAACCGAGCCTCACGCGCATCCAGAGTATGGCCAGGTGATCTTCGTTCGAAACGGCCGCGGTGTAATGAACCTCGAGGGAAGCAATGTGCCCTTCGAAGGCCCGTGCGCGTTGCTGTTGCCCACAGACTGCGTGCATGGTCTTGACTATGAGATCGATGTGGACAGATGGGTCGTGACAATCGAGGTAGCCTATTTGACGCAGGTCAACAGCAAGCTCCACGAATTCATTCAGTTATGGGCGTTACCCCGGATGATTCCACTCTCTTCGGCTACTGTGGCAGCAACAGAGTTTTTCAGCTTGATCAGGAGACTTCAGCAGGAGCTCGAGTCCAAGGCGATCGGCCATGTTGTAGGCACCGAAGCACTGCTCACCTCGCTCTTGCTCATGCTGGTTCGTGGAACCTGTCTTGACCAGATTGACAACGAAGGTGCAACACGCAACGAGGTCCGGCTGGCGGACCGGTTTCGTGAGCTGATCGATCAGCACTACCGGCAGAATCTGCCGCTGCAGGATTATGCGTCAATGATGGCCGTGTCCCTGGTGCAACTGCGTACGGCATGTGCCTCGGCAACAGGGCAAAGCCCCACCAAGATGATCCATGCACGTATCATCGCCGAAGCCAAACGGAACCTCATTTTCGGGGATATGTCCGTGGAACAGATTGCGTTTGGGCTTGGCTTCTCGGACGCCGCGTATTTCACACGATTCTTCCGTAAAGAAGTCGGTCAAGCGCCAAGCCAGTTCCGGCTCACTGCTCGTGACCAGCCTCATCGCACGAAATAAGCCATGATCCAAGACGGTGTCTTCGCTTTGTCCTGACAGCCTGCGAAGGCTCCGCTTCATCGTAAACGCTTTCTCGGCTGGCAGTCCGTTTCGGCCACAACGTGAGTTTCACCAATCAGCTCTTTTGGCCGATCCTCGCGCTGCTCGCCCGTGGCCCCATCCTGGCACTTCGGTTTGACCGGCAATGCCGATAACAACGCCCCCTTGAGCGCGCACGACCGGCTCAGGCCACTGCGGGGCGTTTACCGCACGGTCCACTTCACCGGCGATCTGCCTCAGGCGCTCCCATTCCTGCTTCTTCAATAAGTTGAATTGCGCCTGCAGCTCAACGAGGATCAGGTCGTATCGGCCTTCAACCGCCAAGGCAAATCCGTCTGCGGACACCGATGACCGCATGCTCGCGCCACGCGTCGAAAAATGCCAGTGAATCTAATTTTTGTGTAAAGGCAGGCGCGCGAGCTTCAAATAATATCCTTAGCACCGCGACAGATTGCCCTGTGTTGAATTACTCGACCAGTTGCCGACGGTGCGCCGAATCGAGAGTCGGAAAACGACCACGCCTCAACTATCTACACGAATCCAATTTGGACGGAGACATGGAAAGCATCTTCAATCAGGCTCACAGCGCCGAGCCAGGCGTTGCCGTGGCCCTTGGCTGCACTGGTACCCCGAACGGGTCTGACAACGATACGCCGAGCATCCGGCGCCCTTCTCGTCCTCGGGAAAGTTGAGCAGGGCATTGCTGATAACAAAATCTATACGGACGGAGACATGAAAAAAATATCGGCAGCTTTTCGCAAGCCACTTCTTGGCGCAACCCTGTTCTGTTGCCTGAGTGAATTCAGTTACGCGGAGGTGTACACGGCACCTAACGATTCAGCCACGCCGCAAACCCAGCAATCCCAGACGAACGTTGCGGCCCCGCTCACTGCTCCGGATTTGAAATCGGGGGAGAACGCCGGCGTACCGCCTGTATCGTGGAACGATACTTATATCGGGTACCGTTATGGCAGTGATTTCCATTATCCCGGTGTTCCCGACAAAGTTGCCCAGAACATTGGTTATCTCACCACGACCGGCGGCTTCAGGTTCGGTAGCTATGCGTTCAACGTGGATTACCTGGTATCGAACTCCGCAAACCCGGAGGCCGGCGGCCCGTCCTCGGGTGGGGCGCAGGAGGTGTATAGCGTCGGCCGGGTCGAGTTGAGCGCAGGAAAGATCCTTGGGCGGCCGGTGGGCATCGGCATCATCCGGGATGTCGGCCTGACTGGCGGCTATGAATTCGGCACCAAGAACGATGCCTACGGAGAGCGTGCCCGGATGATTGTGTTCGGGCCGACTATTGAATTTGCGTTGCCGCGAGGGTTCCTGAACCTGACCGCGGGTCTCCGAACCGAGAGCAACCATAACGGCATTACCGGTGTAGATGTGCATTTCAACACTGCGTGGCACATCGAGAGTTCGTGGCTTTTCCCGTTCCGGGTGGGACCGTTGCCGCTGGTGGTGCGCGGGTTTGCCAGTATGACCGGGCCGAAGGGCAAGGATGGTTTTGGAGTTCAAACGACAACAGAATTTCTCACCCGTGTTTCTCTCCTGGCCGATCTTGGTTCATTCGCCGGTCACCCGCGTGCTGTTTATGCGGGCGTCGGTTACGAGTACTGGCATCACATGTACGGCACACCGACCAGCGAAACGACAGGGACGATAACGTCAGCGCCCATGCTGATGGCCGAGATTCATTTTTAATAAGTTATCCTCCTGAATTGTATAATTGGCGACCCGCTTGACCGGTCGCCAATTATCGTTTTAAAAATGCGTTGATGCCTTTGCCCTCCCTGTTAAATGCGTCTAAAGTCGTATCATCTCTCTCGGTACCGGCCAGTGGGCCTGACAACACGCTGGTCGTGGCGCCGTCTGTAAAGCGGTTCCCTTCGCCGGCATGAGAGAAATCAATGGAGACAAATCAATTGAAACGATCTGCGGCTCAGAATCCATGGAGCGTTCTCGTGCTTCTCGCGCTGGGGCTGTTGATTTCTTTCGTCGACCGCACAAGCCTGTCCTCCGCGCTAGCCGACAAAAGCTTCATTCGGGAATTTGCGCTGACGAGCGTGGAGCGTGGCTGGCTCAACTCAGCTGTCTTCTGGTCCTACGGCCTCTTCCAGATGCCCATGGGATGGCTGGTCGATCGCTATGGTGTGAAATGGCCTTACTCGGTGTGCTTCGTGCTTTGGTGCATGGCGGCGGCCGTCACAGGCATGGTAACGACGCTCTCAGCCCTGATCGTGATGCGTCTGCTCATCGGCGTGGCCGAGGCCGTTGTGGTCCCGGCTACTTATCGCTACCTTGCAAACAACTTCGAGGAGACTCAGAAAGGCACGGCTCTCGGCATTTTTTCGATAGGCGGCAAGATGGGCCCCGCGCTCGGCGCGCCGATTGCTGCGTGGATGATTGTCGCGTATTCGTGGAAGGTGATGTTCATCGCAACCGGCTTGGTCGGACTGATCTGGCTGGTGCCATGGTTACTGGTTGTCCGAAACGACTATCCGTCCAGAGAGGAACTCGCGGCTGCAATACACCGGGCCTCCTCCGTGCCTCTCAGAAACCTGTTATCTAGCCCGGTCGTCTGGGGCGGGTTGATCAACAACTTTTGCTACAGCTATTTCGCTTTTTATTGCATGACCTGGATGCCGGCCTATCTGGTCGAGCAGCGTGGGCTTTCTCTTGAGAAATCGGGCATCTATACCTTCTTTAGTTTTGTTGGAATCGCGATCGTTGCGGCGCTCGCAGGGTGGACTGCGGATCGGATTATCGCCAGCGGCAAGGATGCCGTTGTGGTGCGCAAGTGGTTCATCGTCGCCGGCTTTATTGGGGGAACTACCGTTCTGTTCGGAGCCTATGCGCCGTCGCTTGAAATGGCCCTGTTCTGGAACGTGCTCTCGCTTTCGCTGCTTGGCCTTGTCACGGCGAACAACCTGGCCCTGTGCAAGCTGACCCTGATTCCCAAGCAGGCGGTTGGATTGAACACGGGATTGCAGCAGGTCGCCACCAGTCTCGCGGGAGGTATATCGGCTAGCCTCTCAGGCTGGTTGCTCCATCTTGGAGGCAGCTACGAGCTGCCCATGATGGCGATCTTCGCTTTCCTCCTGGTCGGCGCTACGAGCACTGTGGTTTTGCTCAAGCGCAAATGGGCGCCGAAGGTCAACGACATTGCTCAAAAGGCTCCGCGGGTCGAAACGCAGACTTCTTCCTAGGGACCTTGTTTTCGTTCGCACTCGGGGTCGGACGGGCGCAAGGTACTCGGTACACGATAAAAAAAGGGCGTCGCGCTTTCGCACAAACACCCCTGCTTACCCATGCAGCGCCAGCGTTACGGATTAGGAATGTACAACGGCATCGCCTCCTCCCACAGGGTATCCGTGATGGGATGCTGATCCGTCCCGTCGGCATTCATCACCCAGTTCTGGCCGTCGGGTTGAAAGCTGTTGTCGTACAGCGCGAGTTCATCCCTGAAACCATAGACGCCCGAACTGTACGCAATGCGGCCATCCCAGGTCCAGACAGCATGCCCCTGGTTCGCCCCCGGTGTCGTCAAACGCGTCAGGCCAGTGCCATCTGGCTTGATCGTGTACACGTCATAGTGGAATTTGTTTGGATCGCTTGGGTTGATTTCCTTGCGCGTGAACACGATCTTGCTGCCATCCGGCGACCAGTCCGGCAGGTTGTCGGCTGCAGTGGTCAACACCGTCGTGACGCGTGTATCAAGGTCCAGAATACGCAAGCCTTGCACCTTCGGGCTCCATACCCGGTAGACGATCCTCTTCCCGTCAGACGAGTAGCTGGGAAAACCCGCATTCATGGAACCATCCGTCAAGACCTCCGGGCGACCGTTCATGCTGCCGTCCGCCTTGATCCGCACGATCCGGCCCGGCCCGGCACCTCGCGTAAAGAACCAGTCACCCACACCAAAGGCCACCCACTCGCGATCCGGCGACCAGGTAGGCTGGAATGCACCGGCCAAACCCTGCTTGATCATGACTGGATCCAAGCCACTGCTGGCCGGATCGTAAATGCGCGTATAGCCCGACAAATCCGGATTGGTGACGGCGATGGAAGAGTTAATCGCCTTTTCCGTGTAGACCAGTTTCTTGCGATCCAGTGACAGCTGCGGGAAGACGTCAATGTATTTGTAGTCCCATGCGGGGTCGAAGCTAAATAGCGACGTTCCATTTGCATGTGCCGGATGCATCGTTATTTTTTCGTAGACCATCCGGCCCCCATCCGACGAATAGCGAGGCGAGCGGATACCCGTGTTGGCAGTCAATCGAGAAGATCCAGCGGTGGTATAGATCCCCTCGGTGTCACCGCCCTTGACGTGATAGGCGACGTTGCTCTCGCTCAGGTATTGCGGGAATACCTTGAAGCCAGGGGTCGATGTCAATACCGTCCTATCGAGACTGGCTACGTCCACGGACACCAGTTGCGAGCTGACCTTGTTGATTCCCTCCGGACGATGTGCGCCCCAGGTCGACTCCACGGGTGTTTCATAGAAAGCCACGCGCTTGCCGTCCGGAGACCAGGTAGGTGAACCTTCGTCATAGCCGGGATTGCTGGCGACTTTCTTCCAGCCGGAGCCATCGGGCCTGATGATATATATGCTGCTTTCCTGCGTGCGTTCCCAGCCTCCCGGCAGGTTGTGGCCGCGCCATTCAGAGCCCGTGTCTGAAGAAAGTGCCAGCCACTTGCCGTCCGGAGACCACGAAGGCCTGAAGTAACCATGGGGCCTGGAGGGATCGAATTCCAGCGAGCCCGTGACGTTTTTCAGCGCGCCGGTCTTAATGTTCAGTGTCCAGATATTTGTTGTACCGAAGTCCTTCGTACCCCTTCGTGATGAGACGAATGCAATGGTGTCAGGGTCGGTCGGTGAAAAAACGGCGGCATCGGAAACTCCAATGTGATCGGTGAGCCGCTGCAGGTCCGTACCGTCCACTTTGACGCGATAGATATTCGACTGGCCCAGGCCGTCACGTTCCGATGTAAATACGATCCACTGCCCATCTTTCGAGAAGGACGCGTGATAGTCGAAACCATCGGTTGAAATCAAGCGGTGTTCATCGGTGCCATCTGCATTGGATACGTACAACTCGGATGTCACAGGGCCGACGCGATCGAGCAACAAGGTGCCTTTCGTCGCCGCCCCCGCTCCAGTCGGAATTAACATCCAGGCACTCCCGATGGCTATGCCAGCCAGGAGTTTCTTCAAAGAGTCAATCGAATACACAGCGGGATATCTCCGTTATTTATGCGTAGGTGAGCGGTGTGAAACCGCCCGACCGCTCCATCTTTCCTTACCATTCGTTCCCGCGAACCATCATTCAGCCCAAATTGCCCGTGACGTCGTCGAACAGCTCTTCGACCGTTAGCCGATGCGGAATGATCTTCTGGTCAAGCGCCCAATCGATTGCCAACTGAAGCCCTTTGCGGTTCTCCTCGAACCCGATCGGCGGAAAGACGGCAGGCACGCCACCTTCGGTCAGCGCTCGGCTTTCGACGATCATCCGGTACAACTCGCGAACGATGTCGGGACGCTGCTTCGAAATTTCTTCATGCACCACGAACATGTGGTTGATCGGCACGACATTCTCACGCGCAAACCAGTCTTTCGCTGCTGCCTGTGCATCGGGAACGAGGGTGCGCACACGCGCGTCTTTGGGCATATCTTCACCGAGCAAGGCTGCACTCAATTCACCGTCGAGCATCATCTGCGGAATCGACGAGCCGGCGGGCAAGCGCACGCAGTTATTCGGATCGCGATACTCGGCCAGATGTCCGTCACCGAGCGTCATCCACGTCACCTTGTCGAGATCGACACCGTGTTCGTGGCGCAGAATGCCGCGGATCCAGAGCGCAGTCGTTTGAGTATAGGTACGAACGCCTACCTTCTTACCTTCGATATCCTTTGGCTTAAGCTCGCCAAAGTCGGCGTTAAAGCCAGCGCAATGATGCTGGAACCGTCCGGAAATCGGCGTCGGCAACAGGATATAGGGCTTGCCATAAGCCTTGGCCTGCAAGAAGGTGACGATGGCCAACTCGCCCGCGTCGAACTTGTTTTCGCGCACCATCGCCTTGAAGCCGTTGTGCGCGGGCGTCGGTCCGCAATAGTCGAGCTTGACGATCTCCGAACTCACCCGGCCGTCCTTCATCGCCTTCGTTACCGGATAGTCAGCCAGATTGGTGCGCAGGGTTGGCACCTCGGTTAGTGTCGTTGTCATTGATGTCTCTCCTTACGCCTGAAGCTTGAATAGAATTACAACCTGACCTCGATGAGGCACGGGCCTGCCTCGTGCACCGAGTCGGCCATGGCCTTGTGGAAAGCCTCGGCTGTCTCCACCGCAACCGCTGGCACGCCCATGCTTTTCGCCATCGCCAGCCAATCGATACGCGGGCGATCAATATCGATCATGGCCAATGCACGCGCGCCTGGCGCCCCGGCCCCCATGTTGGCGTACTCAGCCTTCAAGATCGCGTAGCTGTTATTGGCAAAGATGATCGTCGTTATGTTCAGGCCCTCTCGTGCCTGGGTCCACAGCGATTGGATGGTGTACATGGCGCTGCCGTCACCGACCATGCAGAACACGCGCCGTTCGGGACAGGCCAGCGCTGCGCCAGTGGCAACCGGGGTTCCGTAGCCGATCGAGCCGCCCATGTTGTTGATGAGGTCGTGACGCGCGGCGCCAACGGTCAGCCCCATCGTCTCGCGGCCTGTGGTCAGCGATTCGTCGACGAGGATGCAGTTCTCGGGCAGCGCGGCGGCCAGCGCCTGCGCAATCGTGGCTGGAGTCAATGCACCGGTCGGTGGCGGGGCGTCCGAACGCGGCTGAATCACGGCTACCGACTTTGTCTCGCCGAGCGCCTCAACCAGCATCTCGAGACCGGCTACACCGTCCTCGCCAATTTCGATCAGCGAATGAACGCGAGTACCGGGCGACTTGAGCAAGCTCGGTTTGTCAGGATAGCTGAAGAATGCGATCGGCTCGGTCGTCTCCACCGTGATGATGTGTTGAAAACCTTTCAGATAGTCGACGGCCAGTCCCACTGCATAGGGAATACGTTCGAGCGTGACCCGCCCTGCTCCGCGTTCGATCCGTGAGCTGAAGAATTGCGTCGCGATGCGGCAGCCGGTCGCCGCCTTGAGCTTGCCCGCCAGTTCGAGCGCGCGGCCGCGTGTCGAACGGCCGGCCAGGATGATGAGCGTTGGCTCGCCGGAACGCAGCACCTGCGCAATGTGATCGACGCGCGCAGCGTCCGGGATCTTCGCACTGGCGACCGTGCGCGGCAGCAAGATTTGTTCACCCGCGTCTTGCCACGAGGTGTCCCCGGGCAGGATGAGCGTCGCAATTTGGCCCGGATGTTCGCTAGCCTTGCTCACCGCGGTTGCAACGTCCCAGGCCACCGCGCGTGGCGATTCAACGCGGCGCACCCAGTGGCTTAGTGGCCGCGCGAGTCCCTCGATATCGGACATCAGCGGCGGATCGTATTTCAGGTGCGCTGCAGAATGCTCGCCCACGATGTTGACCATGCCGGACGATGCCCGTTTGGCGTTGTGAATATTGGCGAGCCCGTTTGCGAGTCCCGGCCCGAGGTGCAGCAGCGTGGAGGCCGGCGTGTCTTTCATCCGGTAGTACCCGTCCGCCGCACCTGTGCAGACGCCCTCGAACAAGCAAAGGACACTGCGTATGCCCGGATTTTCAAGCGCCTTCAGGAAGTGCATCTCCGAGGTGCCCGGATTCGCGAAACATATATCGACGCCCTGATCGGTGAGCGTCTGGACCAGGCTTTCGGCGCCGTTCATTTAATACCCCGCCATCTCGCGTGCCGCACCGACCACGCCATAGCTGCGTTGCGGCGCCGCCATCAGGAAGCGGTATCCCTCTTCAAGCAGCCGCTGATGATTCTTCGCAGTGACATGCGGATTGCCGACCACCACCTTGTGCTTGTGGCAGGTCTCGACAATCTGGCGCATGGCGTCGAGTACAACCGGATGCTCATACTCACGCGGATAGCCCAGTTGCTGGCTGAGATCGCCCTCGCCAATGAGGATGAAACCGATACCCGGCACATTCGACAGGATGTCGTCAAGGTTCTCTATCGCCTCAGTGCTTTCACACATCAGCCCGACCAGAATCTCCCCCTGCGGTGCCAGGGGCCAAACGTCCGCCTTTTTGTAGTACTCGGCCATGCTCAATCCCCAGTAACGTGCCGCGGTGGCTGGACCGTCACCACGCACACCCTTGGGCTCATACAGCGGCACGTCCCTGGGCCGCGCATAGCGGCAGGACGCCACGGCGTTATAGGCCTGCTCGACCGTCGCTACATGCGGCCACACCACGCCATAGGCGCCGCGATCGAGCACTTGCTTCGCGAAGGCCTGGTTCATTTCGACACCGTTGGCCGGAATGCGCGCGATAGGCGTGACACGCGGCGCGACCGAACCGGATTCGGCGATCTGCTTGCGATTGAGCATGTATTGCAACGCATCGCCCAATGCCGATACGTCATAGGGGTTGTGCTCCATCTCGAAGACGATGCCGTCATAGGGTGCATCGCTCATCTCGATGGCTGTCTGCTTGTCCAGTTTCGAAAATGCGGTAAAGGCCGGCTTACCGGATTCGAAAGCGCGAATGATGCTGTTGAGGCGAGTGTCGCTCATGGTCTTTCCCTCTCATTGATTTATGTGCACATCTCTCTCGTTGATCCTGTGCACAGCGGTTGTACGTGGCCTGTTCAGCCGGCCGCTTTCCAGTACATGAAGCCCATGCCTTCGCCGGTACCCGCAGGTGTGCGCCAGCAGGGAACGTAGTCCACCAGCGTCATCTCGGCGCCTGTTTCCTGCACCGCCTTCATCACGCTGACGTAGAGCTTGATTTCAGACGTACCCGACTGATACGAGCGGTCATCCACCGCGGCCAGGCGGTCATAATCGTAGTCAGCCAGCATCTTCAGGATGCTGTGATCGAACTCTTCGTCGTTGACGAAGTGGGACAAACCGCCCGAGGCGAAAATACCCACACGCACATCTGCAGGCCATGCGTTGATGGCATCGCGCAGCACGCGCCCAAATTCAATGCAGCGTGACATCGACGGCTGCGTCGGCGGATAAAAGCAATTCATGATGATCGGGACGTGCGGCGGCGGATTGTCGTCCATGATCTGGTGATACACGAAGCTGTACGCATGCGGCGCCACCGGATAGTCGGGCAGTGGCTTCATCCACACGTTATCGGGCCACGCAAAGAGGTCGGTCAGGTCGAAGCCTTCACCCTGGAAGTGCCCGATAAGATAGGCCGCCAGCTCCGGATGGCACTTGTGCGTGACATGATGGTCAGGCGCATAGACTGGCCGCTGCGGCGGGCCGTTGTGCACTTCCTCGCCGCTATAAATGGCAATCGAGGGCGAGAAATCGGTGAAGATCTCCTTCTGGTCCTTGCCCAGAATAATTGCGACATCAATGTCTGCGTCGCGATAGGCGGCGGCCATCTCGTCCAGCGCGCTACGGCAGCGCGCGGCGCGCGCAGTGCGCTCCTCGAGCGTCAGGAATTTCTCGAACGCTGCTCCGCGGTGCGCTTCCAGTTCGGGATAGGTCCAGGTCCGGTTGCGATACCACAATTCCGGATTGTTGCGGTCTCGCTCGCCGTTCTTCAGCCAGTCTTCCGGTGCTTGACCCAGCATGCCGCTGTGCGGCACCGCCATCCCGAATACGATCTTCGCCATATATGGTTTCTCAGTGAATTGATGTGTTCAACAAGGCCTGCTATTGCGGCCATGCGGTGATTTCTAGGCTTGCCGCAGCGAACCCGGCGCTTCGGTGACCCTCGGCGCCCATTCAGGACGGAACATGGTGGCTGTCGCCGTTGCGCCGATCAGCAGGAAGACCAGGATCACCATCATCGGTACGTCGTAGCTTCCGCTGACATGGAGAAGCCAGCCGGACAGGCTCGCCGCCACACCACCCGCGAAGCTGGTGGCAACCTGCTGCACGCCCGTGACCAATCCGATCGCCTGCTTGGGAATCAAGGTCAGGCGGGAGAGGACAAGGTTGTTCGCAGTCGTAAGGCCAAGCAGCGACAACGAGAGCACATTCCAGAACAGCGCCATCTCGAGTGAGTGGGCATAGGCGCCGAGCAGGACGGTGCATCCGCCCACGAAGCCCGCGATGGTGAATGCCTTGCGCACCAGGACAGCGTTGTATCCGCGAGCGATGATCCGGTCCGCCCCCCATCCCGCGATGGCCGCGACGATTGCGATCCCGGCGAAACTGAAGAAGGTGTAGAGCCCCGACCTCGATATCGAAAGACCACGTTGTTCAACCAGATAAGCGGGCATCCAGGTCATGCAAAAGAAGGTGAAATAGCCGTAGCAAAAGTTGGTGATCATTCCGCCCCAAACGACCGGGCTGGACAAGATGCTGCCGAGGCTGACCGTGCGCGCGCTTCGGTTCGCCGCGGTGAGTTCCGTCCTCGATGGAAGGTCGTCGCGCACCAGCAGCAACCACGGCGCAAGCCAGATCAGCCCGACCAGGCCCGTCGCCACGAACATGACCTGCCAGGAATAATTGACGATGAACCAGGCTCCGACCGGCGCACCGAGTGCGGGACCGAACTTGTTGCCCATTGCCAGAATGCCGACGGCGAGGCCATTCTGGCTTTCGTCGAAGTTGTTGCGAATCCATCGATAGCTCGCCGGAATGACGATGGCCTCGGCCATGCCGATGATCAGGCGCAAAACGACCAGGCTCGCGAGTGCCGTCACCGCTCCCATCAGTGCGGTGGCCGCACACCACAATGCGAAGCTGACCGCGTAGGGCCATTTCACCCCGTAGCGATCGGCCACCCAGCCCATCGGCACCTGGAACAGACCATACGACCAGAAGAAGGCCGAGTTGATCCAGCCGCGATCAACGTTCGTGAGCGCGAAGTGTTTGACGAAACCTACGTCCGCCAGCGTGGAAGAAATGCTGGTGCGATCGACAAACGAAATCAGGACACCGACCGCGAGGAGCGCGAGAATGCTCCATCGGTTGATCGTCCCTGTTCGTTCTGGCTTGTTTGTCTCCATCTGCCTTCTTCTTGGTTTGAACTGACTCTGTTTCTCGGCCGCCCAGGCGTCTTTGGCGCCTTGTGCGGAGTGCACGGATTCGCCGGAACTCACGACAGGGCCGGATACAGCTGCTGTGCCGTCTTGCCGAATATCCACGCACGGTCTTCATCACTCAGGCATTGCAGACTCGCTTGAGCGGTCGCAAGGATGTCCGCGAGCGTCCCCGGCGACGTCGGAAAATTCGAGCCCCAAGCCATCCGTTTCGCCCCGAACGCCTCAACCACGCGCGGGAAGAATGTTTCAGCACTGGCCTTTTCCTTCTTCACATCGCCGAAGATACGGGGGGTAAGCTTCAGGTAGATATTTTCAAGCGGCGCCAGGTCGAACAGACTTTGTGCCGCGGCATAAGGCGCACCATCGGCGACTTCGGGACGTCCCAGGTGATCCAGGATAATCGGCACTTTCGGGAACAGGCCGGCAAGCTTCGTTACCTGCGGCAATCCTATGGGTCCGGTCTGGATGCACATCGTCAGGCCCAGCTCCGCGCACAGCTCCCACGCGGGGAACGAACGTGGATCGTCGAGTTCGCTCGGGTCGAACTCCTTCGTGCTGCCGCCCGTGAACAAGCGCAAACCCGCGAGACCGAGATCGACCCATTCGCGGATGCGCGCCGGCGCGTCAGGCTGCAACACGTCGACGGAACCGACGGCCACCAGGCGCCCTGGATACCTGGCACAACTTTCAACTACGTAACTGTTGTCGAAACCATAGGTGGTCGAGGAATGGACCACAGCGGCCTTGCCGACGCCGGCGTTGTCCATCGACGCAATCAGCATCTCGACGGTGGTCGGACGCTCCTTCGACCATTCCGAGCGCGTGCCGAACAGCGGTGCCGGCGGATAGCGGCTCTCATCGTCGGAAATGATGTGCGGGTGGATATCAACAATTGATGAAGCCATGAGTGTCTCAGTCCTTTTCAAGTTGCATGAAGCAGGCGCCAACGTCATTTGCCGCGCGCTTTCAGGCGTGCATCCAGCCGAGGGTAGACGCGCCGCGCATTGCCTTCGAAGATCTTGAAGCGATCCTCGTCTGTCAGTGCCGTACAAGCGTCGATGTAGCGCTTGGTGTCATCGAAGTACTGGCCGGTGGCTGGATCCCTGCCTCGCACCGCACCCACCATTTCCGATCCGAACAGCACGTTGTCGGTCGGCACGACCTTGGTCAGCAACTCGACGCCCGGCTTGTGATAAACGCATGAGTCGAAGAAGATATTGTTCAGCAGGCCTTCGAGCGGCCGGTCACACATTTCTAGCGACATCCCCCGATAACGTCCCCAGTGGTAAGGAACCGCACCACCGCCGTGTGGAATAACCAGGCGCAGCGTTGGAAAGTCCTTGAACAAGTCAGACTGCAGCACCTGCATGAACACGGAGGTATCGGCGTTCAGATAGTGCGCGCCGGTGCCATGAAAACAAGGGTTGCACGAGGCTGCCACGTGGATCATCGCGGGCACGTCGAGGTCGACCAGTGCTTCGTAGAGTGGATACCACTCGCGATCGGTCATCGGCTTGCCGGTCCAGTAGCCGCCCGTCGGATCGGGGTTCAGGTTGCATCCCACGAAACCCATCTGCTCGACGCAGCGCCGCAACTCGGCAATGGAGTTCTCAGGCGCCACCCCCGGCGACTGCGGCAACTGGCAAACCGGTGCAAAGTTGCCGGGATAGAGTTCCGTCACGCGGTACACGAGGTCGTTCGATACTTCAGCCCATTCCAGGCTCGTACGCTCGTTGCCCAGATGGTGGCTCATCAATCCGGCGATCGGCGAAAACAGCGTCAAATCACTGCCCCGTTCGCGCTGCAGCCGGAGTTGACCATTGCCGACCCCTTCCCGGATTTCATCGTCGGTCACATGTGCGCCGGCGCGCGACGGTGCGTTGGCCGGGTCGTTCGCGAACTCGACCTGCCTGGCGCGCCAGTTGCGAAATGAAGTGGGTACGGTCGTGAAATGGCCGTGGCAATCAATAATCATATTGTCTCCAATCAGCGGGCCAGTGGGTCTACGAACAGTTCGTCAATGGACATGCGGCGCGGCGTGAGGCCTTGCTTGAACGCGGTGGCTTCCAAGGTTTCGATCGTCTTGAGGTTCTCTTGAAGACCGTAGGGAAGCGGATCGTGTCCAACAATCTTGCGCAGTTCCAGGTACTTCCTGTCGCTGGCGCTGGTTGCTTCTCCGGCGTCAAGACGCGCCAGCCATTCCTTCTTCGCTTGTGCAAAAGCGTCGAAAATCGATTTCGCGATCCACGGATGCCCGGCGAGCACCGAGTCCTTGACGACGATAGTTCCATGCATCGGATACACCCGTGTGCGGGTGTAGTACTCGGCTTCGAGTTCTGCGGCATTGGGCAACAGATCAGGATAGTCGGCCTCGACCTCCTTCCATCCGCCGGTGGGCGCACCGGTGCGGCCTATGCCCGCGGCAGCGCCAAAGCCTGCCGCCAATTCGCCGTTGGCCATCATTTTCGCCAGCGAGCTTCCTTCCGGGGCGTGGACAACGTTCGACGGCAGCTTGAGTTGGGTGACATGCTCCTCGTCATCGACGACCCAGGTCACCTTCGACGAATCGAGCCCGAACTCGTCAATGAGGACTTGACGCGTCCACACGCCGGTCGTGACCGAGTAGGCGCGCACTCCTACCTTCTTGCCCTCCAGGTCCTTGGGGGTCTCGATCCCCGCGTCCGGGCGCACCAGCAGACCGCCATGATGAAAGCGCCGCACGACGAAGATCGGCAGTCCGACGAACGGTGCGCCATAGGCACGGGCGATGATGTAAGTGGTCGGCGCCAGTTCGCAAACGTCGAATTCGACGTCGCGCACCATCCGGCGGAACGCGCCAATTTGCGGCTGGACTGTGATGAACTCTGCATCCACGCCCTCGATGGGGATGGAGCCGTTACGGATTGCAGACGTGTGCGGATGCTCAGCGATTGCGATCTTGAGCCGGACTTTTTTGGTCAACATTCATCTCCTTTGGACTAGGCGTCATCGACGGCTGAATGAAGGCTCCAGCGCCGGACGCATCGTTTCGATAAGAGAAGAATATTTGAGGACGGTCCTCACGTCCCTACACAAAAACTAGATTCGATGGCACTTTTAGAGTGTGTCGCGAAATAGAACTGCGGTAGCTGTTCGCGTGATGCCGTCGCCCTTCATCTGGCCTTTGCTGTCTATGGTCACGGTCTCAGGCGCACCGTTTTAATCGATGGACTTCTAGAAGCAGATGTGCGCGGCAGCCTTGTCGCGATGCGCACGCAACAGGAAATCGACCGTATTGCCGGCCTTGTCCGCCGCCCAATACGGGCACTTCCATATGAGCGCCTTGGCGCGACAGCGCCCTTGCGTCAGGCGGCAGAGCCCGGCCGATCCGTGATCCGGGACTCCTGTGATTGATCGTTTGGAAATGGCTCCTCCCGGAATCATCGAGAACGCCCAAACGACGCTTCTGAAGAAAACCGGGTGAGGATTTTGCGGTGATCTTAGAATTTGTGCACGAGGCCGACCCCGATGCCGCGCGTGTCGGTGCCGGGAGTGATCGCAAGGCCCGAATAGGCGGTGCCGGAGAGCGTGTAGCTTGCTTGATTCCGGTTCTGGATAAAGCCAGCCGCCGTGTAGAGCTCAGTCGATTTGGACAGGGAGTATTCGAAAAGGAGGCCCAATTGCTGCGCATTGTTGCCCTTCCCCGTACGGTCGTACAGGTAACCGTACATCAGCGAAAGTAAAGCAGCCGGCCCGAACTGATACGAGTCCGATATCTGGTAGACGTCGTGCTGCATGTATTTCGGCGTATTGGTCAGGTTTTCCGTGTGATAGGCCAGCCAGACGCGGTTGGCCCCGATCGCATACGAAGCACCCGCGTTAAACACGCTCAATACCGCGCCAGGACCCGCGGCAGCACCGCCCGCTAGCGTATAGCTCCCGCCCGCCCCGACCCCAGGTTCGTCTCCTCGTTCGTAGCCAGCGGCCACATTTAACGGCCCGTTGATGTACTGGATGACGACGTTGTAGAACCCCACGCCGTTGCCCCCGGTCGTCGGATCGCGCAACGCCACCATGAATTTGGCATTCAGCCCGCCAAACGTGGGCGTGTAATAGGAGATGCCGTTGTTCGCGCGGATGATCAGACCGTTGAAATTATTCATGGGCGACGCGATGCTTTTAACCCAGGAAGGATCCATTGCCGCCTGGAGAACGTCGTATTGCGGCGAGTTTTGCAAGCCGAAACGGACTTCTCCGAAACCGCCGGAGACACCGACAAACGCTAGACGATTAAAGGCATCGGCCGGGTTGGTGGCTGCACCCGTCTGGCCAGAGAATGCTTGCTCCAACTGGAAGTTGACGTGCAAGCCGTCACCGATATCCTCACTGCCCTTAAAGCCGTAGCGTGTCGCGAAAAGTCCGCCCGGTACCGCACGGATCGCCGAATTGTTACCGCCCGAACTCTGGTAGACGAAGCCATTGTCGAGCACGCCATAGAGTGTGACCGATGACTGCGCGAACACGGGGGGAGCGGCTGCGCAGGACAAGACTACGCCGGATGCGAGAGTGGTAAACCATTTCATGCGGCATCTCCATTTTTATCTGCATCGGTATGCCGATGCCTTTGTAGATATTTATTGATCGGTATAGCTAAGTTAAACGTCATGCGGTGAGCATTCGAGCGTCCCGATACGCCCGGGTACGTCACGGTTTTACGGAGAGATGGTCAATTTCAATGCGACCCGTCGGGTCGCTGAGGCCGATAGCGGCGGGGCAAGATAACGCGGTCTTTATGAGTTCGACTGCTAAATTTGTCTCCTCTGATTGATGTGTTTTTTTGGATCGGAGTCAATTCCGGCAAAAAAGCGCATCGGAATTCATTCGGCAAGGTTAATTGCACGAACGGCAAAGGGTCCATGGATAAAACTTAGATTGGATGGCATTTTTCTTACTTGAACCGGACGGGGTAAACCAGTATCGATGCCGCGAACCGTGCGCAGTTTGGTTGTGTCGCAGTAACAAGTGGGCCGTAGAATTCCGCGAGAGCGAGCAAAATTTCAGGACGTCAATTATCAGTCATCCTTAGTTCATGATATGGCTGCACTGTCTGCTCTTTCCGTTAGCGGGGGCCTGCCTGGCAACGCTGCACCAATGCCTTGCCGTAAGGCGAGGCGGCAATCCTGAGCACCGAGGTGCGACGAGGCGAGCATTCCTCTGGGCGTCTTACTGCGACTTCGTTCACGTCCCATCTAATTTACTTATCGGTGGTCTGGCCACCGAAGGTCGCGAGGATTGCGTCCCGGATCCGGAAAAATAGCGCACAGTCCTCGCCGCCGGGGCTCCCCGCGGACTTCCGGTCTTCCCGGTGCGTATGGGAAGCGGCAGAAACTGAATGTTATCGGCAGAGCATGTGGTTAACCCGAATCTTCTAAGCCGCACGCCACTTCGCTAACGTGCGTCCTGGGTGGCAGTTCGAATCTCTTCCCATATCCAGTTTGCTCGATCCGATTTCTCGCGCCCGGTGGGACACCATGTTTCGAACTGAAGCTAATCAATGTGCCTGTGGCCGTTCGATGCCCCGGCATATCCGGTGCTCAGATCACCGCTCACCGCGGCGCGCTTGACTACGTTCTCCACTGGTGCGCCGATCAAGCAACTCGTGCGACTCGCCGAACTTCGCCAAAGCATCGAGCGCGACTTCACTAAAATTTAGAGGGACAAAAAAATGCGTCTGGGTTGGTACTCTGATCTCACACCTGTTGAGCGGCGCACATACTGGGCGTGTTTCGCCGGGCTTGGCCTCGATTCGATGGATGCCACCATCTTTTCACTGGTGATCCCGGCCCTGATCGCGACGCTTGGGCTGACTCATCCGCAAGTGGGCTACCTGGCCACCGCGGCGCTCCTGGGGGTCGCCATCGGCGGCTGGGGTGCGGGCATTCTTGCTGACCAAGTCGGGCGCGTCCGGGTGTTGCAGTTCACAATCTTGTGGGTTGGCATATTCACCGTCGCCGCGGCTTTCGCCAACTCGTTTCCCGTGCTGTTCGGCATCCGTGTCATGCAAGGCTTGGGTTACGGCGGCGAAGCGGCCGTGGGCGGCGTGCTGATCAGCGAAGTCATCCGGCCCGCGCTGCGCGGCCGGGTCGCTGCCTCTGTTCAAAGTGGCTATGCCCTCGGCTATGCCATGTCAGTCGCGCTATTGCCGGTCATAGCCTCACTATTCCCCGAGCAGATTGGCTGGCGCGTGTTCTTCGCTATCGGCATCTTGCCAGCCGGCTTGATTTTATTCATCCGCCGGCTGGTGCCCGAGTCGGACGCGTACTCCGACGTGAAGGCCGCTCGCGACAGTGGGGTCATTGCTGCTCCGTTCTGGGAAATCTTCGGCCGGGCTCACCTGCGTCGCACCGTGGCCGCTGTGGTCATGGCGACGGGTATCTACGGGGGGGCGTATGTCATGATCACCTGGTTGCCGACCTATCTGCGTACCGCTTTGAACCTCTCGGTCGCGACGAGTGCCGGCTATCTCGCCTTTAATATCCTGGGTTCCCTTGTCGGGCCGTTCTTCTACGGGTGGATGTCGGACCGCGTGGGCCGACGACCCGCGTTCATGACGTTTTTGGTCCTGCAAGCCGCCAACGTCGCCGTCTATTTGCTCGTTCCAATAGGAGGCGCCGTCACCATCGTGCTCAGCTTCTTTCTGGGCGCTTTTCAGGCTGCTTTGGCGTCTGGCATGCTCCCGACCTTTGCCGAATTATTCCCGACCAGCATTCGAGCCAGTGGCCAGGGGTTTTGCCTCGGAGGTGGCCGCGGCTTCGGGTCCATCGTTCCAGCGACGGTGGGGCTCCTTGCCGCGTCTTTGTCGCTCGGCACGGCTATGGGCACGTGCGCCCTGTGCGCCTACGCCATCGCATTTTGTGCTGCCGTATTCTTGCCCGAGACCAGTGGAACGGACCTGCACGAGACATCCCTCGATCCCGCAGAGATGACCGACGCCCAGCGGCCACGCGCAGGCGGAGCACTTCGCACATGATGGCTGACCTATTGCGCGGCGATGGCCGTTTCTCCTTGGGAACGGCCTGTGAGATAACGCCGGGGCGACAGGCTGCTCAGGGTCGATAACACGCGCGCCGCTAACCTTCGGGCAGAAGGGCACCCCAAAAACGCGCGCGGATCTAGCCAGGCCGCGCAGCTTCCAGGACCGGGGCTTTGCTCAGCTCGATACATGAACGGCAAAGCATGAAAATTGCTGAACGGTAAGAACGCTGACAAAACGTAATTGCGCAGACAGTCGGGTGCAATTCAAACGCCACAGGCCTGTCCAAGCAACGTGGCCCTGCTATCGAGGCGCGGTTATGGCCGGGACGAAACGAATAGCGCACCTCAGGCATGGGCCGCTCTTTCCGACGGAGGAATCGTGCAAAAGAAAATCGTCATTGGAGCCATCGCGGGAGGCGTTTGCCTGATAGCGCTGTCCGGAGCGGCGTTCGCTCAATCGCTGGCGTATACGAATCAGCCCGTGAACGTTTATGCGGGTCCGTCCGGGGACTATCCGGTGGTTGCGCAAGTGCCGCCGGGCGCGCAGCTTACGGTGTACGGCTGCGTTACCGATTACAGCTGGTGCGACGTCGGAGCGCCCGAACTGCGCGGCTGGGTCTACGGCGGATATCTCGACTATCCGTACCAGGGTACCGAGGTGCCGGTCATGACTTACGGCGTGCAGATCGGGCTGCCGATCGTGGCGTTCTCGTTCGGAACTTACTGGGATCACTACTATCGCGGCCAGCCTTGGTATCACGACCGGGACCGGTGGGCGAATCATCCGCCGCCAATGCGGGGCGGTCCGCCGCCGCATGGTAGTCCGCCGGCGGCGGGCGGTCCGGCCATGAACCCGAGGCCGGTCATGCACGGCGGCCCGCAGCCGCAACCCCAGCCGGGGTACGCTCATGGGCCGGCGCAACCGCAGCCGGGATATGCGCACGGGCCTGTGCAGCCGCCCGGGCAAATGACGCGCGCTCCTCAGGGACAGGCTGCCGGGCACCCGGGCGGTCCGTCCGGTGAGCACGGCGGCGAGGCGCGCGGCGGCAATGAAGACCGCAATCATCCGCCGGATAACCATTAGCGATTGAAGGCTTTTCGCCCGCCACCGCTTCGCGACCGCATGGCAACGCGCCTGGCGTCCATGTCGCTCAACTCGACGGATGTTCGTCGGCGTGATCGTGAATTGTCGACAAACCGCCCGGCGCGCGGCGCGGCGGATGCTATCGGGCGTTCGCCGATTGACTAGGCAGGTGCGAAGTGACGGATAGGCGTCAAGATGGCTTGTAGACGTCCGGTCGCAACACCTCCATGAAACGCCATGCGTTCCCGAGTTCGGTGAAGCCGAACTGCGCATAGAGCGAATGCGCGTCCGATGTCAGCAGCAGAAGACGACGCAGGCCTGAAAGATCCGGGTGTTGCATCACTTCGCGCATCAGCCATTTCGACAAACCCTTGCCCCGGTGCGCCGCCAAAATGAACACATCGGCGACGAGTGCAAACGTAGCCCTGTCAGTGACGACGCGAGCCAAGCCGACCTGCGCCGCTGCATGATAGACGCCGAAGCATAGTGAATTGGCAATCGACTTTTCGACGACCTCTCGAGGTATGCCACCGGCCCAATACGAATCTTCCGACAGAAACCTGAAAATCATTTCGTGGTCGAGGCGCGCTGCATCAGTCGAAATTTCGTATCCAGCGATAGTCATGGTCACGACGTCGTTCTCGTGGAGTTGGCGATGGGCGACGAGCTTCGTCAGATAACTATCAAGCCGCATCGACAGGTACGCCATCGCCTATTAGTGGCGCCTCCACCGTGAGTCAACCTGACTCCAGGCTCAATAGGTCTGCCGACCATTCTGAAGGCGAGGCCCTTCGCTGGACATGTACAGTGCCTTTGCTCTTACCAACACAGTTGCGTTCACCCACTTGCTTGAGGCGTTCGCTACGTGGGCAGTTCAGCGCGTTGTCTGGTGAACCTTCAGCTTCAGTGCGCCCTTGGTGCAAGAACAGTACGAGTTATCTCCAACACCGAATCGAGTCAACTGCCCAACGCGTTTGGATCCCGCCACGCTCGCTCGAACGGAAGCCGCCACGCCCGGGGCGCAACGAGTTGATGGATGGCATTTGGCCCCCACGAGCCCGGCGCGTAGAAGCGAACGGGAGGAGGCGATTCGAGCAAGGCCGTCGATACTTCCCACAGCCGCTCGATACCCTCAGCGGTGGTGAAAAGCGTGCGGTCGCCCCGCATGGCATCGAGGATCAATCGCTCATAGGCTTCCAGTACTTCGCCAATCAGGCCGGTATCGCGCATGGCGAACTGCAGGCTTAGTTTGTCCAGCCGCATCCCGGGACCCGGACGTTTGCCATAAAACGAAAGCGACATTTTCGAGGCGTCCGCCAGGTCGAACGTCAAATGGTCCGGTCCTTGCGAACCGACGCCTGATCCAGCCGGGAACATGCTCTTCGGCGGCTCGCGAAATGCGATGGAGATGATCCGTTGCCCCTCGGCAAGCCGCTTTCCTGTGCGCAGATAGAATGGAACGCCGGCCCAGCGCCAGTTATCGATCGAACATTTCAGTGCGATGAATGTTTCCGTTTCCGATTCCGGACTGACTCCATCCTCGGATCGATAACCGGTGTACTGCCCCCGGACGACGTCGGTTGGCTGTATCGGCAGCATGCTACGGAAGACCTTGTTCTTCTCCTCGCTAATGGGCGACGGTTCCAGCGACGTTGGTGGCTCCATCGCCATGAACGCGAGAATCTGAAACAGGTGCGTGACGACCATGTCGCGAAATGCGCCTGTTTGTTCATAGAAACCCGCGCGCTTGCCGAGGCCCAGCGTTTCAGGCACGTCGATCTGCACGTGGTCGATGAAGTTGCGGTTCCAGATCGGCTCGAACAGACCGTTCGCGAAGCGGAAAGCGAGAATGTTCTGGGCGGGCTCCTTCCCCAGAAAATGATCGATCCGGAAGATCTGCTCTTCTTCGAAGACTTCGTGCAACCGGGCATTCAACGAAACAGAACTCGCCAGATCCGTTCCAAACGGCTTTTCCATGATGATCCGTGAACGTTCCACGAGCCCCGCTTCCTTGAGCATGCCGACTGCCGAGAGCGCGGCGTTAGGCGGAACGCTCAGGTAATGCAGCCGCCGGCACTCGCCATTGAAGCTCAGTTCGGCGTTCAGCACCGCAGCCTTCAGCGCCTCCGCGCCTGCTGTCAGCGGCAGATAGTCGAGATTGGCGGCGAAAGTGTCCCACTCCGGCTGTGCGACCTTGCGAGACGAAAACTCGTCGAGCGCTTCTCGCGCCGAGCGACGGAAGTCGTCAACGTGAATATCGTCGAGTGCGACGGCAATGATCCTGCAGCCCGGAATGAATCCTGCACTCGAGAGATGAAACAAGCCTGGCAGGAGCTTGCGTCGCGCCAGATCGCCCGTGGCGCCGAACAGAATGACAACTTGCGGGAATTGTGGACCCACCCCTGCAGAGACCTTGGCCATCGTGCAAATCCTTTCTGGGTTGTCGACGCCTGGCGAAAAGAAACACGGAAGAGTGCATCCGGCGGCCGGGCTTGATTGGCCCATGGTCGTCCGAAGTGCCCTTTCCGCAAACGCTCTTCGCCCCAAAAAAACGAAATGGTCTACATAACGTAGCCTTGACGAAGCCCTCGTACTCGTCACGATCCAATTTGCCTGGCGAGATGTCCCATCAGGCCGAGGAGCTCTGTTTCCACAGTATCACGCGCCTACAGATCGAACTTACGATCCTGACCGTGCACCACCACCGTGTTCGTATCTTGATTTTCACCGAACCGACAGATCGCTGATTCTTGCTCGCCCACTTTCTCAGATCTCGTTGATTCGCTCCATTCCGCGAACATAGCAAAGTTTTGTGGATCGCGAAAATCGTCGGTGATCGTCGGCTCCGATCATGTTTCCGGACAACCGGGCATTCCTCCTCGTGCACCTGATGTCCGTGGTCGCACGAATGTCACCTCTCGGACTGATGTAGGGATTTCCTGATAGTTCCAAAGCGGCTATTCCGAGGGAAGTTTCAGCGTGTACCGACTCAACAACCTGGTCTTCCACGTCTAGGATTGATACATCGGCGTTAGTACACGGGCTCTAATCGCCGGGCCGGGCAGCAGAGAAAAATGTGTCTGCCGCACTGGATGCGCCATGCAACACGTCCGCAGCTCGTCATTGATGCGGTCTTGGAGAGTCGAGTGAAATGAATTTCGAATGGATGGACGGTACGGTGAAACCCCCGCGCCCCGGTGTATATCCGGTAAAAGACATACACGGAAGTGCAACCAGGTACTTCGCGCGATGGACTGGCACGGTCTGGAATGTCGCCTGTGCCTCGCAGGCAAGAGCCCTGCTGGTCAACGCTGAATCGAAATATCAGGACCGTCAGTGGCGCCGGTGGGCGACCGATGTGGCAGCGTGAGCGAACGCTCGCCACGCCGGCGAGTCCGGCGTCACATCGGCGTGGGGGCGCCCATTCTCGTTTCGATTTTTTTCGAGCGGCAAAGACCGGATGAATATCAGGGACACCGGATATTCACTTGCGCCAGCCAGGGACTACGATCATGACAACGCAGAGCTTTTTCACTCATCAGGAAATTTTTGATAAAGCCGCGCGTCAAATTTTCGCCCAAGGTGATGCGGGGAAAAGCCCGCGCGAAAGGGGCAACTTCCCTGCATATTGCGGCGGATGCCCGATCGGAAATCTCATCGACCCGCTTGACTACCTACCCTCCATGCAAGGCGTCGCGGTTCTCTTCCTCGGCGTGGCCGCGGATCTCGCGCCCCCTCATATGCATGCAGGCCTTACCGCGCTCAGGCGAGCGCTGCTACGGTCCCGGATCAACGTGTACAACCCGTCGACCATCGAGTTGCTCGTTTGTCTTCAACATGTCCGCCGTGCTAAAGACCGATGGGAATGGCGCGATCGCCTGGGACCCATTGCAGACCAGTTCGGTCTTTGCGCCGATCTTCTCGAACAAGCTGCCTGAACTACGTCCATGCTGAGCGCCAGGGAAGTCTATGAGCATGTGAGAGGCCATCTGCTCACGCAGCGCGCGGTCTCCGAAGACGAGAACGGATCCTGCCGGCTGCGCGGCGACGACGGACGCAAGTGCGCGATCGGCTCGCTCATTCGTGACGACCTGTATTGCTCCGATATCGAGGGCGTCGGCATCGCCTACTATCAAAACTCACGCGATGGTGCGCTGCTGCGGGCGCTGCTTGCGTCAGGTGTCGATATCTACAATGAACACATCGTAAAACTACTGATGGAACTTGAAGAGCTACACGACAACACGCACGTTGACGAGTGGCCGCAATTGCTCGCCGCGCTGGGTCGGCGGCACGCGGTAATTTGACAGACGCATGTCAACGCGAACCCTCAACTGATACCCGGAAACGGGGTGACCGTAACACAGCGATCTGGAATTCAAGAGTCCGAACTGCACTCGGCCGTGGACAAGCTCAAGCCCAGCGGCATCGTAATCAGCCAGCGTTCGAACTCTTCCGGCGCGAGTGGGTAGCTGAAGCGGTAGCCCTGCCCGATCACGCAGCCATGCGCGACGAGCCAGCGTGCCTGAGCCCACGTCTCGACACCTTCCGCAACAATGTCGAGCGTCATCGCAGTCGCCATTGCAATCACCGCGCTGACAATGGACTGGCCGGTCGTGGTAATGAAGAGCTCCTTGATGAATGATTGATCGATCTTGATCCGGTCAATCTTGAGCGCATGCAAGTAAGACAGATTTGAATAGCCTGTTCCAAAGTCATCGACTGCAACACGCACGCCAAGCTGCGACAGTCTTTCAAATGTGGCACGCGCTTCGCCCACGTTATCCAGTAATGCACTCTCAGTCACTTCCAGCTCCAACTGAGAAGGCTCGATCTCGAACTGCGCAATCACCTCGCGCATCTCCTGGAGGAATTCGGGGCGGCGCAACTGGAGTGCGGAGACGTTGATCGACATGTGCACGCTCGTGTCGTGCATCGTGCGCCAACGTGCCACGTCCGCGCACGCCGTGCGCATCACGGCCATGCCAAGCTCGCTGATCAAGCCCATCTCTTCCGCTATCGGAATGAACAGGCCGGGCGGAACCTGTCCAAGCTCTGTGTCATGCCATCGTGCAAGAGCCTCGACACCAATGAGTCTTCCGCTCACCATATCCACCTGAGGTTGATAGTGCACCTTCAGGTCCTTCTGGATCGCGGCGCGCAAGCGGCGGGCGATCCGATACTTTATTGCGGACGCATGCGCCATTTGCTCGTCGTAAAAGGTGGCGCTGCCTTTTCCGCGATGTTTCGCCCGATACATGGCGGCATCGGCACGGCTGATCAGCGATGCAGCGTCTGCCGCGTGCTCGGGAAACACACTGATACCAACGCTCGCACCAAGCTTGAGCCGCGTTCCGTCAATCGACACGTCGCGCGACATATCGCGAATGATCTTGGCCGCAATGATCGAGAGGTCCTTGATTGACTCAACCTGGACAGCCGCGACGAATTCGTCACCGCCATACCGGCAAATCAATCCGCCCTGCTCCGAAATCTGCATCAGCCGGCCCGATAGACGGGCAAGGACGCGGTCGCCTGCCTTGTGACCCAGCGAATCATTGATCGTTTTAAAATTATCCAGGTCGACAAAAATCACGCCGACGATGGTTGTCTCCCCATGACAGGCCCGCAGCAAACGATCCAGGCGTGAGATAAACGTAGTTCTATTTGATAATCCGGTCAGCGCATCAGTCTCCGACAGAAACTTCAACTGGCGGGTTTTCTCGGCAAGGCGTTCGGATGCAACGTAGGCAAACTTGGCGATGAGCAGCGGGTAAATCACCATCATCGGGAGCATCACCAGGGTCGACCAGGGTTCGTTAATGTTGGTGAAATGGGCACCGAATAAACCCACACCGACCAGCGCGCCTAAAGCGTTCGCGATACAACAGAAGAGAATCGGCCGAATGCCGCCTACGGCGATGCTGTTCATTGCAACAGATAAGAGAACGATCGTCGAAGGAACAAGCCGAAAGTTCAGCAAAGCGACGACAACGCCGGCGAGCACTGAATCCATGAAAAGGTTACGGCGCTCGGCGCTGACGGGATGCCTCGAGCGCCGGACGATTGCGTAGGCAACATGCGGCCAAGCCAACAAACCCGTAGCGAATGCGACCAATACCAAAGTTATCGCGCGATCGGACAACACGATTGGAACGGTGCCCGCCAACCCCGCTGTTACTCCAAATATCCGGACGCGATATATTCCCGCAGCGAAGCGCAGCCCTGAGCGATGCACCGCCGCTGTCGAAACAGGCAATCCAAACGGCCCCATTTTCGATTTCACCACTATCCCGCTCCCTGGCTTGATCCGGACAGTCGTTCACCCATGCTTGAAGTTGCGATTCCAGCGCTTCACCTGTATACGGTCTCTTCTGGAAAAACTTTAATTTCTCGCGGGCACATCGTCCAGCATCATGCGGGTATCGCTCCGAGACGAGACGGATTGCAGGGGCATCGCCTCACGCCGGTTCCGGTTGCGGTTCCGGCTGCGATTTCGATTTCTTCATCGCGCCAGCTTATCCGACGGGTCATGCAACTTGACAGCACTCTGCCCATCGATGCGGACCGGACGGCGCATCGTTGTGATCGCATTGTCGAATTACTGTGCCATGTCGAGCGATCTGAAGCCTTCGTGGTTCGACAACTGTGCGTGGCGGTAAAGCTCTGCTCACCACACGAAGGCGGGTTCCAGATCAACAACCTGATCGAACAGGGCCGTCGAAACATCAAGTCCAGAATAAACGCGATGCTCGGCTTCAAACGGCTCAGGAGTGCTGCGACCACGATATTCCGTGCGTCGTCAGGCTCAGCCGCGCGCAACAGCATTTTGTTTTCTGCCATGCCGCTGCATTTTTATGTAGATGCCCACTCATTCTGAGGCAGTTTGCTTCCACTTCCGTCGAACAGCTCTCTTTTCAAAAACGTCGATGCAGTCTTCCAAAGACGGCCGTGCATTACTATGTATATCTAACTATAAAACCAAGTGTCGTTCGATCAAATTAGAGTCGATTCCGACGTTCCTTGATTCATCACGACAACACTCGGTGTGCCAACCCTCTCGGCATCTACCAGGCTGTCCTCATTCAGTACCACGGCAAGGCAATCAAGATAGTCGGCCCGGTCTTGCGCCATCTTGGCAAGCCGGCGCTCGATCTTGTCGAGATAGTTCACGGACCAATGCGGCTCTTGCTCTGTGATCCACACCTTCGCAACCGATTCAAGCGTTGAGTTGACGTTGAATCGTGCCTGGGCTTTTGTCTGCTACCGGCGCTGCATCGGGTCAACGCCTAGCCTCGGCAACTGTCGTCCGGCAGCGTGCGCTGCTCTTGCCTCCTTCTCACTGACCTTCGGCCATCCACCAAGCGCCATGGTTTCGGTTTTGCCGGCGAAATCGTAGTTCCACCGCCAAAGCTTGGCGCCGCCGGGTTTAACCAACATGCCAAGCCGCCCTCCGTCGACGAGCGTGCAAGGTCTCGTGGCGGCCTTGGCGTTCACACGCTCTAGCCGGGTAAGTTGATGAAGTGCGGTCTTCGCATCGTTGTATACCGTTCGTGAACTCTCGTGAAATACCAAAGTACAGCGAAAAATACAACGCTTAAAATCCGGATCCGAAGGGACCACGAGGGATTTCCGGGAACATTTTCCGGACAATAAAAAGCCCGCAGAGCCAATAGCTGTGCGGGTTTCAGAGAATTGTTCCGGACGTCACCGGAACAATTGGGACATTGTTTGCGAAACGGTCTGGTGGGTGATGACGGGCTCGAACCGCCGACCTACGCCTTGTAAGGGCGCCGCTCTACCAACTGAGCTAATCACCCGCTTCGCGAATATATTTTGCTGCGAGTTTCTCAAGCGATCTTCACCATGCTGCGAAGTGCGTGATCCGCTCCGCCAGATTCGAAACCGCCTGAAACCGTTCCGCATCCAGCGAGTCCGCTAGTTTAGCGCATCTTTCAGCGCTTTGCCAGGGCGAAACTTCGGAACTTTCGCGGCTTTGATCTTGATTTCGTCGCCGGTGCGGGGGTTGCGGCCGATACGCGCCGTCCGCTTGCCCACGGCAAATGTACCGAAGCCTACCAGCGTCACCGAGCCGCCCTTCTTCAGGGTCGTCTTGACCCCGCCGATCACGGCTTCGAGCGCGCGACCAGCCGCCGCTTTGGAGATATCTGCTTGCTGCGCAATATGGTCGATCAGGTCAGTCTTGTTCATTGTGATCCCCCGAATGATGGTTTGTGGATGGGCGATACTGCAAGAGTAAGTTCACGACAGGCTGCTTGAGCACGGGCCTCGGAAGCCCCTGGTGCGGCGGTCATTAGAAGTAGCCGAAACACAGGTGTCAACCGGGATTGAGCCTGATTAGAGGGCCTCTGAGGCATTAAAGCGCGTGGTTATGGGCGCACCAATAAAAAACCCGCGTGGTCAGTTCACACTGACCACGCGGGTTTTTGGGTTCGCTCGACTTCGGTGCAACCGCTTCCGGCTGCGCCTCGACGGGCGTTTAATGCTTCACGAACTCACCGGCTGCCGGCGCGTCCTTCTTTTCCGCAACGGCAGGCGTTGCCGGCTTGGCTTCTTCTTCCGGCAAGGCAGCGGGAACACGTTCGAGCGCAAGCTCGAGAACCTTGTCGATCCAGCGAACCGGAACGATTTCGATCGAGTTCTTCACGTTGTCTGGAATCTCGGCCAGATCCTTCGTGTTTTCTTCAGGGATCAGCACGAGCTTGATGCCGCCGCGATGCGCCGCCAGCAACTTCTCCTTCAATCCGCCGATAGGCAGCACTTCGCCACGCAACGTGATTTCGCCAGTCATGGCCACATCGGCACGAACCGGAATACCGGTCAGCACAGACACCAGCGCTGTGGTCATGGCGATACCGGCGGACGGACCGTCCTTCGGCGTTGCGCCTTCGGGCACGTGGATGTGGATGTCCTTTTTCTCGAACGCCTCATCCGACACACCCAGACGACGCGAACGCGAACGCACCACTGAACGCGCTGCCTCGACCGACTCCTTCATCACGTCGCCGAGCGAACCCGTGCGGATGATGTTGCCCTTACCCGGCATCACGGCGGCTTCGATGGTCAGCAGATCGCCGCCCACTTCCGTCCACGCGAGACCCGTCACCTGGCCGACCTGGTTCTCCTTCGCTGCCAGACCGAAGTCGGTCTTGCGCACGCCGAGGAACGTGTCGAGATTGCTGCCGTCGACCTTGACCGCGCCTTCTGCCTTCTTCAGCAGAAGCATCTTCACGACCTTGCGGCAAATCTTCGACATTTCGCGCTCAAGCGAACGAACGCCGGCTTCACGCGTGTAGTAGCGAATGATGTCGCGGATCGCTTCTTCCGTGAGATCCATCTCGCCAGCCTTCAGGCCGTTGTTGCGAGTCTGCTTCGGCAACAGGTACTTCTGCGCGATGTTGACCTTCTCGTCCTCGGTGTAACCCGAGAGACGAATCACTTCCATCCGGTCGAGCAACGGCGGCGGAATGTTCAGCGAGTTCGACGTCGCCACGAACATCACGTCCGACAAGTCGAAGTCCACTTCGATGTAGTGATCGGCAAACGTATGGTTCTGTTCCGGATCGAGTACTTCAAGCAACGCGGACGCCGGGTCACCGCGGAAATCCATGCCCATCTTGTCGACTTCGTCGAGCAGGAAAAGCGGATTGCGCACGCCGACCTTCGCCAGGCTTTGCAGGATTTTGCCGGGCATCGACCCGATATACGTGCGGCGGTGACCGCGAATCTCGGACTCGTCATGCACGCCGCCAAGCGCCATGCGCACGAACTTGCGGTTCGTTGCGCGGGCGATCGACTGGCCCAGCGAGGTCTTGCCGACGCCCGGAGGCCCGACGAGGCACAGGATAGGCGCCTTGACCTTTTCAACGCGCTGTTGGACCGCAAGATACTCGAGGATCCGTTCCTTGACCTTCTCAAGGCCGAAGTGATCTTCGTCGAGCACGCGCTCCGCATTCGAGAGGTCATTGTTGACCTTGCTCTTCTTGCGCCACGGCAAGCCGATCAGCGTGTCGATGTAATTGCGCACGACGGTGGCTTCAGCCGACATGGGCGACATGAGCTTGAGCTTCTTGAGCTCGGCATCCGCCTTCTTCTTGGCTTCCTTCGGCATGCGCGCGTTGGTGATGCGCTTCTCGAGTTCCTCGAGATCCGCACCTTCCTCGCCTTCGCCCAGTTCCTTCTGGATCGCCTTGACCTGTTCGTTCAGGTAATACTCGCGCTGGCTCTTTTCCATCTGACGCTTCACGCGTCCACGAATGCGCTTTTCGACCTGAAGAATGTCGATCTCGGCTTCGAGCTGGGCAAGCAGATGCTCAAGGCGTTCCACAACCGGGAACATCTCGAGAATGTGTTGCTTCTGGTCGAGCTTCAGCGGCAAATGCGCGGCGATGGTGTCAGCCAGGCGACCCGCTTCGTCGATACCCGACAGCGACGTCAGGATCTCGGGAGGGATCTTCTTGTTGAGTTTCACGTACTGATCGAACTGCGACACAATCGCGCGGCGCAGCGCTTCAGTTTCAGCGCTGTCGGCGTGGTCGGGCTCGAGCGGCATCACGTCGCAGGAAAACTGTGTTTCCTGTTCTTCGATCGTGAGCGTCTTGGCACGCTGCAAGCCTTCGACCAGCACCTTCACGGTACCGTCCGGCAGCTTCAGCATTTGCAGGATGTTTGCGATACATCCCACTTCGTACATGTCTTTTTCGGTCGGCTCGTCTTTCGCAGCGGTCTTCTGGGCGACAAGCATGATGTGCTTGCCACCTTCCATCGCGGCTTCGAGTGCCTTGATCGATTTGGGTCGTCCGACAAAAAGCGGAATCACCATGTGCGGGAAAACGACTACGTCACGCAGCGGAAGCAGCGGGAGAGTAATACGTTCCTGCGGGAGGAGTTGGGTTCCTGACATTTTCATTTCCCCAGTAGTGGAATCAGTTCAGTCGTAAATAAGGCCGTCAAAATGGATTGCAAGCCTTAAGCGTGTGGGAAAAGATCAATGAATCGAAAAAATTCGCCTCAGTAACGTGTCAGTAACATCCACAAGATATCCGAAAAATAAACAAAAAGCCGTTCACGTTGCCATGAACGGCTTTTCGCCGACACACAGCCCAACTCAGTTAGAACCTGCTACCTTCGGCGTGTCTTCGTAGATCAAGAGCGGCTTGCCATCGCCATCAATCGTGTTGTCGTCCACGATGACCTTGCTCACACCTTTCATTGCGGGCAACTCGTACATCACGTCCAGCAACGCCTGCTCCAGAATGGACCGCAAACCACGCGCACCGGTCTTGCGGCGGATAGCCTTCAACGCAATGGCCTTCAACGCGCCCGGACGAATCTCCAGGTCCACGCGTTCCATGTTGAACAGCTTGTGATACTGCTTCACCAGCGCATTCTTCGGCTCGGTCAGGATCTTGATCAGCGCGTCTTCATCCAGCTTGCCGAGCGTCGCCACCACGGGCAGACGGCCGATCAGCTCGGGGATCAGACCAAACTTGATCAAATCTTCCGGCTCCACTTCGCGCAGCACTTCGCCCGCGTCGCGATCAACTTTACTCTTCACGCTTGCGCCAAAACCAATACCCGTCTTTTCCGTCCGGTCGATGATGACCTTCTCGAGACCGTCGAACGCGCCACCGCAAATGAACAGGATATTGGTGGTGTCGACCTGGATGAAGTCCTGGTTCGGGTGCTTGCGGCCGCCTTGCGGGGGCACCGAAGCCATCGTGCCTTCGACCAGTTTCAGCAGCGCTTGCTGAACGCCCTCGCCCGACACGTCGCGCGTGATGGACGGGTTATCCGACTTGCGGCTGATCTTGTCGATTTCGTCGATGTAGACAATGCCGCGCTGGGCCTTGTCGACTTCATAGTTACAGTTCTGCAGCAGCTTCTGAATAATGTTTTCAACGTCTTCGCCTACATAACCGGCTTCCGTCAGCGTGGTTGCGTCTGCAATCACGAACGGGACGTTCAACATGCGCGCGAGCGTTTGTGCGAGCAAGGTCTTGCCCGAACCCGTGGGTCCGATCAGCAGGATGTTGCTCTTCGACAACTCGATGTCGTCTTTCTTCTCGAGATGCTTGAGGCGCTTGTAGTGGTTATACACCGCCACTGCAAGGATCCGCTTTGCGCGTTCCTGACCAATCACGTACTGGTTCAGGATCTCGCTGATCTCTTGCGGGCTTGGCAGATCCGACTTCGTCAGGCCAGCCTCTTCCGCCGCGCCGGCAGCTTCGTCGCGGATGATTTCGTTGCACAGGTCGATGCATTCATCACAGATGAACACAGAAGGACCTGCTATGAGCTTCTTGACCTCGTGCTGGCTCTTGCCGCAGAACGAGCAATACAACAGCTTTTCGCTGTTAGAACCTTTTTTGTCCGCCATGGATGTGCGAGCCTCCGGACACTCGATTACATAATACGCCGCTCAATTCACCTACGCAGAAATGGCATGTGCGCAGGTTGAAAGCGTGTGTGGCGTGTGCTTTAACGCCGTTTTCCGCGTTGGCTCCAGCCTCACGTGCGGCTCGGATTCTCCGCGCCGCCGTTGGCCGTCTGGTCCAAAACCGCAACGTCCGTATGGACAAAACGGAACGGCCGGCCCGTTATTCCCCAACGACCGGCGCGACGCCCGGTCAGGGGCGCTTGTGAAGAACCTGATCGACGATACCGTACGCCTGCGCGTCATCGCCGGACATGAAATTATCGCGGTCGGTGTCGCGTGCGAGACGTTCCACCGGCTGCCCCGTATGGTGCGACAGCAACTGGTTCAGACGTTCCTTCAGGTACAGAATTTCCCGCGCCTGAATTTCGATGTCCGATGCCTGCCCGCGCGCGCCGCCGAGCGGCTGGTGAATCATCACGCGCGAGTTGGGCAGCGCTACGCGCTTGCCCTTGGCGCCCGCCGCCAGCAGGAACGCGCCCATGCTCGCAGCCAGTCCCATGCACAGCGTGGCGACATCCGGCTTCACGAACTGCATGGTGTCGTAAATCGCCATGCCGGCCGACACGGACCCACCCGGGCTGTTGATGTACAGGCTGATGTCCTTGTCGGGGTTTTCGCTTTCGAGAAACAGCAACTGCGCGACCACCAGATTGGCCGTCTGGTCGTTCACTTCGCCAACCAGGAACACCAGGCGCTCTTTCAACAGACGCGAATAGATGTCATAGGCACGTTCGCCGCGGCCGCTCGTTTCCACCACCATGGGCACCAGACCGAGCGCCTTGGTTTCGAAATCATGCGGAGCGTTCGACGCGAGCGTTTCCAGTAATTGAGCGCGGAAGGTCATGCAATTTCCTTGTTGGGAATAGGGATACTGAACGACAAAGGAACATCCGAAAAACGGCACAACTTGGCAACCAGAACCGGCGACACAACCGAAATGCAAAAAAGGCGTGCCGGCCCGTCACCTCGACGGCCCTGCACGCCTTGTCGACGCTGCTTACGCTTGCGCCGTCGCGCTGGCCAATTCTTCGAAGCTTACTTCCTTGTCGCTCACTCGGGCCTTGCCGAGCACGAAGTCCACGACGTTGCTTTCCACAACGTACGCTTCCATTTCGGCGAGGCGCTGCTGATTCGAATAATACCAGCGGACGACTTCCTTCGGGTCCTCGTAGCTTTTCGCGAATTCGTCCACTTCCGCGCGGATCTGTTCCGGCTTCGCCTGCAGGTCGTTAGCCTTGACCAGTTCGGCCAGAACCAGACCCAGCTTGACGCGGCGCTCGGCTTGTTCCGCGAACATTTCTGCGGGGATGGGCGCGTCCGCTGCGTTCGGCACACCGCGTTGTTGCAGATCCTGACGCGCCATTTCGACCAGACGTTGCTGATCCTGCTCGATCAGCGCCTTCGGCACGTCGAGTTCGGAGATCTTCAGCAAGGCGTCCATGACCTGGTTCTTCACGATCTGCTGCGTGCGGCGCTTGGCTTCACGCTCCAGGTTGTCCTTGATCTCGCCGCGCATCTTGGCCGTGTCGCCGTCTTCCACACCCAGCGATTTCGCGAAATCGGTATCGATTTCCGGCAGGTGTGCCCATTCGATCTTCTTCATCGTGATGGTGAACTGTGCCGTTTTGCCGGCTACGTCCTTGCCGTGGTAGTCGTCCGGGAACTTGAGGTCGAATTCCTTCGACTCGCCGACCTTCAGGCCGAGCGCCGCCGTTTCGAATTCCGGCAACATGCGGCCTTCGCCCAGCACGAACGTGAAGTCTTCAGCGCTGCCGCCTTCGAACAGCACGCCATCGAGCTTGCCGACGAAGTCCATGGTCACGCGGTCGCCGTCTTTCGCCGCCGTATCCGCGCCGCCGTCACCGTGCTCGCCACCTTCGCCACGTGCGTGGTAATGCACGCGCTGCTTGCGCAGGATTTCCAGCGTGCGGTCGATTTCAGCTTCCGAGATGGTCGTGACCGTACGTTCGATTTCAGCCGTTGCCACGTCGCCAATCTTGACTTCGGGGTATACCTCGAAGGTTGCGTCGAACGCGTAATCGGCCGCTTCGTCCGCTACTTCGCCGCCCTTGGGCGCGAAGCTCGGCTGGCCTGCCACACGCAGGTTTTCAGTGCGCGTGACGTCGAAGAATTCCTTGCCGACCTTGTCGCTCAGCACTTCAGCTTCAACCTGGCCCTGGTACTGCTGTGTCACCATCTTGAGCGGCACCTTGCCAGGGCGGAAACCCGGCATGCGCACGTTTTTCGCCAGCTGACGGATACGCGAGTCCACTTCCTTTTGCACCGTATCTTTCGGCAGGGAAATCGTCACACGGCGTTCCAGCTTGCCGAGGTTTTCAACAACGTTAGCCATGGCTTCTATCGTCCTAGAGTAAATCGAGTATTCGGGTTCGTGTGTCTGGTCAATTCTGCTTCGATCTCGCACCGCGATAGGCGCACGGCGTCTCGCGGTTCCTGAACACTGCAAGCAGCCTAGCCGGTGCTCATTGGCGGAGCCCAGTCAAGCCGTGACAGGAAGCCGTCCGCGCCGGTTTGAGTCAACAGAGCCAAACATTTTACCAAACTATTTGCAAGGGTCGTGGCGGATGAGAGTCTCCGCTGTCAAATACCCCGAAATCCGGCCTATTTTCGCGGTTTTGGTGCGTGTTTTGTGGCCCCGGGGTACCGTAATGCCACCTTGAAGCTGCCCCGAAGCCCATTCAATGCCAACTCCATACCAACCCAATGCCGCCCTGAGTGCAGCACCCCTCCCACTCCGCGCAGCCGTTGCATTGCCTGCGCGCATCGAACGCATGCCGTACAGGCATAAGGTTTGATTAATTCGGGCCGTGTCGCTAGATTTCAAGCAAATTCATAACTCGAGACATCATGCCGAATACCCAGCCTGCCGGTTTTTCTTCGTCGCATCCTTCCCCCGTTGTAGTCATCGCCCCGGATTCCTTCAAGGGTTCGCTCAGCGCGGAACAGGTCGCGGATGCAATTGCAAGCGGTATCCGGCGGGCGCGCACCGACGCCGTCATCCGCATCGTGCCGATGGCCGACGGCGGCGAAGGCACGCTCGACGCCATGCTCGCGGCGGGCGGCGAGCGGCGCCTGATCAACGTGCGGGGCGCCGCGTCCGAACGGCGCGACGCCGCGACGGGTTTGCTGGTGGATGGCAGCGCGATCGTGGAAACAGCTGAAGTCGTGGGAATCACGGACCCTGACGGCATGGCCGTGCCGGTCGCCGAGCGCAGCACGCTCGGCATGGGCGAAGCGATCCGCACGCTGCTCGATCTCGGTGTGCGCAAATTCTATGTGGCGCTGGGCGGCAGCAGCACGAATGACGGCGGCGCGGGACTTCTGGTGGGCCTGGGCTTGAAACTCTTCGACGCAGACGGTAAGGCGCTCGACCCGGTCCCGTCGCAACTTGCGCGGATCGCTCGGATTGACGCGACAGGGCTCGATCCGCGCCTGCGTGACGCCGAGTTCACGGGCATGTCCGACGTGAACAATCCGCTCACCGGCGAGCACGGTGCAACGGCTATTTTCGGGCCGCAAAAAGGCGTCACGCCCGACCAGATCGCGACAATCGATGCAGCGCTCGGCCATTTCGCCGACCTGCTCGAACCGGCGCTGCAACGCGCCGGGCGAGATCAACCCGGCGCCGGCGCGGCCGGCGGGCTGGGTTTTGCGCTGCATATGCTCGGCGCGCGTTTCGAGGCCGGCGCAGAGGTGGTCGCGCGTGAAGTGGGGCTCGATGCCGCGCTCGACGGCGCGAACTGGCTGATCACGGGTGAAGGACGCTCGGACGTGCAGACGCTGCACGGCAAGGCCCCGTTTATCGCGTGTCAGCACGCTCGTGCGCATGGCGTGGAAGCGTCGTTGCTGTCCGGCGCCATCGATCCCGCTGCGCTGCCGCGTTTGTCCGAGCATTTCAGCGGATGTTTTTCTCCCGCGCCCGGGCCGATCACGCTGGAAGTCGCCATTCGCGAGGCCGCAACGCTGCTGGCGAACGAAGCTGAACAGCTTGCACGGTTGAAGTTCGGTTCATGATAGGTTTGCGATGCATTGATCAGACGGCCGGCGACGCGCTGGCCGTCGGCTCTGTCATCGCGTACTGGCAACTTTGCCGGGACTGAACAGCAAGCGGTCCGATATCCACACAATCAGCATTGTCAGACCCATCATCGGGAAAACGATGCCGAGTGCGGTCAAACCGCCGACCCACGCGCGCATCGGTGGATCGATAACCGGTTTCGACGGCGCGCCGATCGCCCTGCCCGGCTTGCGTTTGCGCCACATCACGAAGCCACTGACCGACATTGCCGCCAGTCCGAGCGAGATCAGCGATGCGAGAATCTGGTTCGCCACGCCGAAATAGCGCCCCATGTGCAGCGACGTGCCGTACGAAATCCATTGAGCGACGCGCCCGTAATCCGGATACGCGATGTCAGAAAGAATCTGGCCGCTGTATCTATCGATGTGCAATGTGCGTTCATCCTGCGGATCGGATGGAAAGTACGACACCGTGTACACGCCCTCGGCGGTGGTAGGCAACGCGATGTCATAGCCATCCCGGACGCCCGCCTGCGCCGCCAGCGCAACGACCTTGTCGAGGGCAATAGTGGCGTCGGCGCTGTCCGCGGTGCTGTGCGGAACGCGCGTGGCGCCCACTGCCCACGGGGTCTGCGGCAACGGCAGATCGTCCATCTTCATGCCGGCCATCGATGGATCGGCCATGTTCATTGCAGGCTTCGCGGAATGCACATGCGCCTTGCCCCACGCGCCTTGCGGATAGCCAAGCTGCGCGGACGTCGCCAACGCCTTGAATTGCTTGCCCCATGTGCTCGACCATGGGAGCCCGCTCAGCACAAAAAACAATGCGCCAAGCGCGAGCCATGCACCGCCGACCGCGTGCAATTCACGCCACCAGACACGGCCTTTCGACGACGACAACCGTGGCACGAACCGGCCACCCTTCTGACGCGCCTTCGGCCACCACAATGCAATGCCTGTTCCGATCATCACCAGCGTCCAGCAACCCGCCAGTTCCATCAGGATCTCGCCGGCCTTGCCCAGCATCAAGCCGCGATGCAAATTGCGAATCTGCTTCATCAACCGGTTCTCGACGCTCAGTCTGCCCAGCACCTCGCCCGTGTAGGGATCGAGATAGACGCTTTCACTCGATCCGGGTTTCAGGCGGAACACGAATTCGGCGCTGCGACGCGGATCGGTGTTAACAACTGCCGCGGTCGGCACGGCGCCGTGCGGTTCAGCGGCGGCCGCTTTCGCCAGCAAGGCTTGCTGGCTCAGACGCGGCTCGGTGCGGGCATCGACGATCATGCGGTCGTGATACAGCAGCGGTTCGATCTGGGGCTGGAAACAGTACAGCGTGCCGGTGATCGCGAGGACCAGCAGCAGCGGCATGACAAACAAGCCGGCATAGAAATGCCAGCGCCATAACAGCCGATGCCGCGCCGCCAGGCGGGCGTCGGAAAGAGATGCGGATTGCATATGAGGTGTCCTTCCATACGTTGACTACAGACCCAGGAGCCCCGAAACGAGCGTCAGATTCCGATCCGGCCTTCGACATAAACCGTCTGGCCCGCGTACGGATGGAACACGTAATAACGGTGATCGAAGAGGTTATCCACGCCGACGCCGAGCTCGGTTCGCTTAGTAGGACGGAAGGTGAATTTGGCGTCGACGACCGTGTATGTGCTCGTGCCGCCGTAGGTGTTCGGATTGCTATCGGTATTAGTGAGCGTGTTGTATTCGCGGCCCGAATAACGCGCGGCGATCGTGACGGCGCTCTGGCTCGTCGCGCGCCAGGTGGCGGCCATGTTCGCGCGCCACAACGGGATGCGGTAGAAGTACTTGCCCACCGACGCCGGGTTGCCGCTGTTTGCGATGATCTTCGATTGCGTGTAGGCCAGCCCCGCTGTGAGGTCCAGGCCGCGAATCAGTACGTCCTGCCCTTCGTAGCTTGTTTCAATACCCCGCGAACGCACCTTGTCGATGTTCTGAAAGTTCGTGATGTTCGGAATCACGGTGGTGTTCGTCTGGCTGAACAACGTGTTTTTTACATCGTCCTGAAACAGCGTGAATCGATATACGCCATTACCGTGTTGCCACTCGGCCGTCAGTTCCTTCGAGAGATCGTCTTCCGGCTTCAGGTTCGGGTTGTTATTGACGATCGACAAACCCGTGATCTGCCCTTGAAACAATTCGCCGACGGTCGGGAAGCGGTACGCCCGTCCTATCGATGCGCGCAGCAACAGGTCTTGCGTGACATCGAAGGACAGTGAGGCTTTCGGCGACCAGTGGCTCTGGCTGACTTCAGCGTAGTGCAGCGAGGTAGATCCCACTGCCCGCGTGCCGTCATACGCGTTCCAGTTCTCGTAGCGCGCGCCGTAGGTGAATTTCCAGCGCGGCAGGAACCGCCACGCGTCTTGCGCGTACACGGCTTGCGTCTCGGTGCGTCCGCCGAATGCGTTGGCGAATGTCGTCCCGCCGCCGTCGCGCCAGGCGGGTGTGTTGTAGGTTTCGTTGTCGAGGAAATAGTTGTCGTAGTGATAGCCGAACGACAGCCAGTGCGCACCCGGGCCGGCGGCGGGCGTGGCCGGTGTCCAGGTGGTGCGCAGGTCGAGCGTTTTCCAGCCGGTGCCATCGCCGAATGCGATCGTGCCCGCGCCATTGCCCGGCGCCCCCGAATTCGCGGTGCGTGCAATGCTCTGGGTGATATCGAAATATGACGCTACAGCTTCCGCGTTCCAGCCGGATGCGTTGCGCATTTTCAGCGACAGCCCGTACAGGAAGTTTTCGCTGGCTCCCTGGCTCGGCGCAAACGTTGCAGCAGGTACGTTGTATTCGTAGCCGCCAATATTCACGAGGCCGCTATAGACCGGGTTGCCGGTGGCATCGCGGAGAAATGACTGGGTGTCGCTGTTGTACTTCTGATGCCAGTAACCTAGCGTGAAACCGGCTTGCAAAGCAGGCGTTAAGTCATACGCGAGTTTCAGCTTGAACTGGTCCTGGAACGTGCGCTCAATCCCTTCCGATGTCACGCCCAGCACGGCAGTGCGATTGTTGTTCTGGTCGTTGTAGAAATACGCGCCGGTCACCGGCAGATCGGCCGCCTTCGCCGGTATTGCCGACGCCGCCAGCGTCGCGAATTGCAGCGGCTGGCCCGTGTTTTCCAGATGATCGACACCGATCAGCCAGGACAGGTTGCCGTTTTTATCGCCGATGGTCGCCGACGAATTCGTGCCGTTGAAACTGCGATTCACGCCGAACAGATTGAAGTGCTGGCTGAACGCCTGCACGTGGGCATCGGCTTCGAACTTCTCCGGCATGCGTGTGGTGATGGCCACCGTCGCGCCGATCGAGTTGCCGGGATACAGCGCCGAATACGGACCGTAGATCACGTCGGTGTGCTCGATGTCGTCGGCGAAAACCATCGACCAGCGGGGCGCAAACGTGAACGTATTGCCGAGGAAATTGCTGAGCAGCAAGCCATCGGCGTACACCAGCCCGCGCGCCGTTTGCGAATTGCTCGTGCCGCGCACGGCAATGGGCGAATTCACATCGCCGATAAACCGCTTGCGCACCGCCATGTTCGGCACGTACTTCAGCACGTCTTCGGGTGTGACCACGTTCCAGTATTGCGCCTGCTCGGCGGTGACTGTCGCGGTCGTGGCGGGAAGGTTCGGATCGAGCGGAGAACGCGCCATTGAAACTGCGGTGCTGGTGACAACGACCGGGGCGAGCTGGACTGCATCGGCGTCGGCATCGCGACGACCGGGTGTATTTTCGGGCGAGCTTTCCGATGTTGCAGCGGCGGGGGCGGCAAGCACAAAGGCCGGCGCCAGCAGCGAAAGCGGCAAGCAGGCATGGCGATGAAATGTGAACCGATGAAACGTGAGCGCGCGCGAACGCACGCCGGCACGGCAGCCTGATGGCTGCCGTGCTCGCTTGAGGAGCTTGAGCATCGAAGAAATCCTGAATAAGTGGACGCAGACCGTCCGGCCACGAGCGCTTAAACGGCGCACGTAATCACGGCAAACAGCCAGAACGGATCAATACGGACGAACTTCAGGAAACGACGGGCGGCGCGCGCGGAGACGCGGCGTTGAACGACTTGACGTGAACGACCTGCGCGACCGGCGCGGCGGTCTGGCGTGTGACGCGTTCGACTCCCAGCAGCGCGGCAGGCGGGGCGGACGTCAGCGGCACGTTGTGCGCCAGCAGGCCGCAATACGAACAGGCGTCGAACGAATCGGCGCCGGCCATGTGATGGCCCGCTTGTTCGTGGCTCTCCACCGCCGCATGCGGCGTGGAAGAAAGCGCGGATGGAACGATCTGCGCGAGGGCATCGGCGGAACAGATCGCCGCTTGCGGATCGACACCCTGCTGACGCGACGCCAGCGTCTGGCTAATCACCGGCGCGACAATAGCCAGCCACATGGTGGCCATGCCGAGCCATGCAACGAGGCGATTGCGCGAGGTGCGATTCATCGGGGTAACTTCAGCCGCAGACGGACAAACGAGAATGAGAGGCGATTGTAAGCACGTCGTTCGTGCCACGCAATGCGGTTCGGGCTGTCAGGCGGAAGTTTCAGGTTGTATCGACGAATCGACAGCGGATGTTCGATGTTTTGGCTTCGTCCGCATCCGGTGAGTTCTGCCAACCCTCCCGGTGAGTCCATCCGCGTGCATATTGCGCATGAAGACATTGGGCATCGATTCGGTTAGAATGCCGGGCTTGGCGCGACGCACACCCCTGTGTCGCCGGGAAATCCGCTTTCCCGAAGTTGCAAAAGCGCGGTGGATGATGGTACGAGGGGTACGAGGTGATTGGGCACGGATTGCATGTTTCCCCTCCCTCCCGAACCCGCTTTAAACTAGCCGCATAAACGCGCGTGAGTGGCGAAATTGGTAGACGCACCAGGTTTAGGTCCTGACGGCAGCAATGTCGTGTCGGTTCGAGTCCGACCTCACGCACCAAGCTGAAAACGAAGCCTCGCTGAAAACAGCGAGGCTTCGTCATTTGCGCGGCCGGTTTTTCAGCCGATGCCGCTGCCACCGGGTTCAAGCGGCTCGCTGCGTCAGCACTTCATCTATCAACCCGTACTCCCGCGCCTGATCCGCCGACATGAAATTGTCGCGGTCGGTGTCCGCGGCAATCTGCTCTACGCTCTTCCCCGTGCGCTCCGCCATGATCCCGTTCAGGCGCCGGCGCGAATACAGCACCTCTTCGGCCTGGATGGCAATATCGGCAGCCGTGCCCTGCGAGCCGCCCGATGGCTGGTGGATCATGATGCGCGCGTTGGGTAACGCAAACCGCTTGCCCTTCGCGCCCGCGGTCAGCAGGAACGTCCCCATGCTCGCGGCAAATCCGGTGCACAAGGTGGACACGTCTGGCCGGATGAACTGCATGGTGTCGAAGATCGCCATGCCGTCGTAGACCGAACCGCCCGGTGAATTGATGTACAGCGCAATGTCCTTCTCGGGGTTGTCGGCTTCGAGAAACAGCAGTTGCGCGACAACCAGGCTCGCCGTCTGGTCCGTCACCGGCCCCACCAGGAAGATGATGCGTTCGCGCAGCAGCCGCGAATAGACGTCGTAGGCGCGTTCGCCGCGTCCGGAGTGTTCAATGACGGTTGGCACGAGGCCGAGGTTGTGGGGACTCATTTCGCTGCGGTTCCTTTGTCTTTGTTTTTGCCGATATCGCCTGAGGATGGAGGCGAAGATGCATGCCTCAGCCGATATGACGCACGAGGCCGTCCATGCGTGACGCCCGTTCACGCGATATATTTTTGCCTGGGCTGTCACATTCACGTGGCGCCAGCCGTCAGGCCGTTACAGAGTGAAAGCACGTCATTGAGGGGACCTTGCATGACAGGTGATACGGATATTGATCGCGACTCGGCGCAGTTCGCCCTCTTTGAGGCGTCGCGCGCACGGCTGTTTTCGCTCGCTTACCGGATCCTCGGTGTGCGCGCGGACGCCGAGGACGTCGTGCAGGACACGTTCGTCAAGTGGCATCTGCACCAGCGCACAGCGGGGATTACGGGAGACAATGCGCTGGACACGCCCGCAGCGTGGCTCGCAACCGTCGCAAAACGTACCGCTATCGACCGTTTACGGCGTCTGAAACATGAAGCGCCGTTGCCCGGGGGTGCCGATAATTTCGACAATGTCGACGGGTTCAATGCCATCGATCACGCCCCATCGGCGCAGACGCTTGTGGAACAGGCATCGGATTTATCGTACGGAATGCGCCTCGTGCTCGACCGGCTGTCGGCGGAGGAACGGGCGGCGTTCCTGCTGCGCGAAGCGTTCGAGGCGGACTATGCGAGCATCGCGAAGATCCTCAACCGGAGCGCCGCGCACTGCCGGCAAATGGTGCATCGCGCGAAAGACCGGGTGCGTGACGATCGGAAAAACAAGGACGCAGCGCATACGGTCCATCGCGAGGACGCAATCGAGCCCGCAATCGAACGATTACTCGATGCCATCGCGCGCCAGGATGTCAGCGCGCTGGTCGCGTTGACGCTTGCCACGGCGCCGGAGTTTGCTCCAGTTGCGCGGGTAGCGGCGGCAATCGCCGAGCAGCAGGCTGCCTTGCTGACACACGCATTGATCGCGCGGCTGCGGATGGGCCGCATTGACTTGCGCCCGACCGTCACCGCCGAGCGCGCGTCCTCCCTCGTGCTCGCCTGACGCTTTCGTGCATATGCCGCGGTCCAGCGGCGGGAAAACACCTGCGCGGGGCCGCCGGCCAAGCCGCAAACGAATTCTTTCGCTCGAACCGTCTCGTGTATCCTGAAAACTGGTGCCTGGAGAGTCCAGCCACCTCGATCAAGGATCCACAATGGCTTTCAACCACCAGGCCGCGACAGTCGCGGTAAGGTCGCGGAGCAGGCTCACCAGCGGCCTTCTGCCTGTTGGTCTTCGCTTAAGCGGTGGCATCAGGTGAACGAGCCACAACGCTTTACCGTCCGGCACACAAGCGTCTACCGGTATTCGGAACCGGTGGATTTCGGCGAACATCGAATGATGTTCCGGCCGAGGTCCAGCCACGACCTGCGCCTCGTCACCATGCAGTTGAAGATCACGCCGGAACCGGCGCGCCTGCGCTGGCTGCACGATATCTTCGACAACTCGGTGGCCGTCGCCACGTTCGATAGCCAGGCAACGGAGTTGGCGTTCGAAAGCGAAGTCACACTCGAGCATTTCGAAGCGCCGCACCCGGACTACGCGCTCGAGCGCTACGCCGCCACGTTTCCTTTTGCGTATACGAATGAGGAAGCATCGGACCTCGTCAACGCGCGCAACCGGCCGGAACCGGATGGCGACGTCGATGCCTGGGCAAATCGTTTCGTCACGTCCGGCGAACCCATGGGTACGATGGCGCTGCTGCGCAAGATCAACCAGGCGATCAACGACGAGTTCAAGTACGTCCGCCGCACGGAAAAAGGCGTGAATCGTCCCGCCGACACGTTGCGCCTGCGCACCGGCAGTTGCCGGGACTTCGCCGTGTTCATGATGGATGCGGTACGCTCGCTGGGCCTGGCCGCGCGGTTCGTCAGCGGCTACATCTTCGTGCCAGAACTGGACACCCCGCTGGACACCCCGCTGGACACCCCGCTTGACGCCGCGCGCGACACCACGCGCGGCGGTGGCGCGACCCACGCGTGGCTGCAAATTTATCTTCCCGGCGCTGGCTGGGTCGATTTCGACCCGACCAACAGCCTCATTGGCAACCGTCATCTCATCCGCGTCGCGGTTGCATGGGACCACCATCAGGCCCTCCCGCTATGGGGAACCTGGAACGGCGAGCCCGGCTCGTTCCGCAGCCTCGACGTCGAGGTCAGCGTGACCGAAAACCGCTGATGTCCTCTTCCATAGAAAGGCCACTCCCATGAAACTCCGCGTTGGTTACGAGCTGGTCTACGAGTGTCAGCAGCCGACACCCATGCTTCTCATGCTGAACACGCATTTTTCGTTCGCGCCGCAGGTCCTGCTGGCCGATCTGCTGGTGGTCAATCCACCGGTGCCGATCTCGCAGTATCGCGATGGCTTCGGCAACCTGTGCAGCCGGATTGTCGCGCCCGAGGGCCAGATAGCGCTGTCGACGTCGGCATTGCTCGAGGTGCCGGCGGAATTTGAAAAACCCGGGCCGGATGGCGAACAGCATCCGGTCGAAAACCTGCCCAACGAATGCCTGGTATTTTTGCTTGGCAGCCGATATTGCGAAACCGACCTGCTGTCAGACTTCGCGTGGAAAACGTTCGGCAATACGCCGCTGGGACGCCCGCGAGTACAGGCTATCTGCGACTTCGTGCATAACCACATTGTGTTCAACTACGCGCACGCACGGCCGACCAAGACCGCGTGGGAAGCCTTCAACGAGCGTCAGGGCGTATGCCGCGACTTCGCGCATCTGGCTGTCACGCTGTGCCGCGCGATGAACATTCCGGCGCGCTACTGCACGGGATATATCAGTGACGCCGGCATGCCGCCGCCTTATACCGCGATGGATTTCGCGGCGTGGTTCGAGGCTTTTATCGGCGGAACCTGGCAGACCTTCGACGCGCGCAACAACGTCCCGCGAATGGGCCGCGTGTTGATGGCGCGAGGCCGCGATGCCGCCGACGTCGCAATCAGCAATACGTTCGGTCCCACCAAGCTGCTCAAATTCGATGTGATTTGCGAGGCGCAGTAACAAGCGCATTTACTTCGGATATCTAACCGAGATCGCGCCACGCGGAACAGGCCCGCACCACCGCGTGCCGGCACCTGTTCCGCCCCGCCTTGCAGCACATTCCCATCCGGGGGATAATTCAGCTTGAACGTCGCGTATATGAGTCGGCGCAGCGAGCCGGATTCATGCTGCACCGAAAAGAAAATGCCGCATCCTCCCTTACCTGTCCAGTCTCCAGAACACGTGCGAGCCATTGAGTTTCAATGGCTTTTTTTCTGGGCTGGACTGATCGGCTTACGCCGTCATCACCTTTCATTGCCGTGAACTTCGACGACTACTGCCAGCAAAAAGCCGCGCCCGATGGCTCCAGCACGTACTACGCCCTGCGCCGTGCGCCCTCTGCCAGACAGCCGCTTCTGACAGCGTTCTACGCTTTGCGCCGGGAGCTGGAGGACACCGTCAAGGAAACCAGCGACCCGACCATTGGCCGCACCAAACACGCCTGGTGGCAAAAGGAACTGGCCAGCCTGTTTGGCGGCGAACCCGCCCATCCTGTGACGAAGGCGATCGCCGCGCATCGGGCGGACACCCCGGTTCTCGACGAGCAAGGGCGGACATCGATTGAGAACCTGGTCGACGGCTTCAGCATGGACCTCGATCAGGCACGGTATCTTGACTGGACGGGTTTGCGGCGTTATCTGGACAACGTCGGCGGCGCGTTTGCCCTGATCGTTGCCCGCGCGAGTGCACGCCGCCCGGATGATGCACCGGGCTGGGCCAATTCGCTTGGCACGGCGTTGATGCTGGCGGAGCGTATAGCGGAAGTGGGCGACGACGCGCGCCACGGCCGCATTTATATTCCTATCGATGAAATGCAGCGCTTCAACGTGACCGCGGCCGATCTCATCAACCGCAAATACAGCGATGCGTTCACTGACCTCATGCGCTTCCAGACCGGCCGGGCACGCGAAGCGCTCAAGCAGTCACTGGACGCGATCCCCCCGGACGAGCGCGCGACCCAGCGCGTGCTGCGGACGCAAGCGGCTTTATCGCTGGCCTTGCTCGACGAAATAGAACGCGAAAACTTCCAGGTACTCCATCAGCGGATTGCGCTGACACCTATCCGCAAACTGTGGATCAGTTGGCGCGTCCGATAAGTCCGGCTGGGTCGCTCCGCTTCCTGACGCGCCTTGCCTCAAGCCCGCAGCAACGGCAGCGTCTCGAACTTCTGCCCGAGGACCGCGGTGGAATTCATTCCCCACCAGGACCCAAGCACGGTCGCGTACATCTGCCTGAAGTCCACGCCCACCGGCAAATTGCCGTTCCCGTCCAGCCTTGCCAAGTCCGGCGCCACACCATGAAGGCCGCCATTCACTCGGCCGCCCATCACGAAATGCGGTGCGACCGTGCCGTGATCCGTGCCGTTACTCTGGTTCTCGCGGGGCCGCCGGCCAAACTCGGCATAGGTCATGATTAGCGTCTCGTTCCATCGGCCCAGTTCGACCAGCGCCGAGCGCATCGCAACCATTCCCTCCGATAACTGCTTGAGCAACGCCGCCTGCTGACCCGGCTGGTTCTGATGGGTATCGAACCCATTGAGCGTCAGGCGGATCACCGCCACGCCCTGCCCCGTCTGCGGCACGCCGGCAGGGGTATCGGTGGCGGCGAGCACTTGCATGGCCGTCTTGATCGAGGTGCCGAATGCACCACCCGGAAATTGCGTCTTGAGCGCGAACTGGCCGGCACGCGGACGCAGCCGGTCAGCCGCTTTCACGATCTCGTTTTCCACATTCAGGATATGCGCGAGCGCGGGATTGCGTTCCTTCAGCGATATCGGCGTCGCAAGCCGCGCCTGTTTCTCGAACTGCGCGGGATTCACGAGTGCGACGGCACGTGCGCCGTTCGCAAGCGGCCCCATTTCAGCGCTACCGATCACCACGGCGTCGGCAGCGAATCCTGCCGGCACGGGCTGCGCGCGGAACGTGCGCGTGAGCCAGCCTTCGTGCAGATATTGATCCGAGCGCGAGCCGGTATCCCAGATCTCGATGGACCGGAAATGCGAGAGATTCGGTTGCGGATAACTGACGCCCTGCACGATCGCGAGTTGCCGGTCCTTCCAGAGCGGCATCAATGGCTGCATGGCGGGATGAAGACCCGTACGCTGGTCGAGCTGGATGACCTGTTCGCGCTTGATGCCGATCCCCGGACGCAATGTGGCGTATGCGGGGTCGGAGAACGGAATCACCGTGTTCAGGCCGTCGTTGCCGCCCTTCAGTTCGACCAGGATCAGGACGTTGCCGTACCCGCTCGTACGCATCTCGACCGGATGCGGGCTCGCTGCGGCGAATGCCGAGGGCGCAAGCGCGAAGGCGCCGGCTGCACCGGTCATCGAGAGGAAGTCGCGTCGGTTCATGGGGCCGCCTATTTCGCCTATTTCAACTGGTACGCAGGGTCCATCAGCAAGGCCCGCAGATAGGCGCTGCTGGTGACGTCGGGTTCGATGGCGTCGGCGGGAGAGACCGCCAGCACCGCGCGCTGCAATTGCAATTGCATCGACAGGTTGGGACGGGCGTCCGGTGTCGTGTTGTATTGCGCGAGCCATGCATCGAGATCGAAACGCAAACCCGCATGCGGCCGCTGCATCGCTGCAGGTTTCATGGCGGCGGCTGTCATCATGTTCGGCGTTGGACCTGACATCGAGCCTGGCATAGCGCTCGTCTTCGCATTGGCCGCCGCGGGACGCACGCCATGCGCTTCGGTCGCGCGGAACAGCTGTTCGATGAACTGCTTGCGCGCGAGCAGCGTGGTGCTGTTGATCCAGTTTTCACCGCCCGGCCAGCCCTTCACGTTCGGGGGATAAAAGAGATTTTCGCCGAAATTGCGCACCTGGGCGGCGAGCGCTGTTGTGTCCTGATCGCCATAACCCAGATCGAATCCGCGCACGGCTCCGACCACGAATTCGGCCGGCGACTTGACCAGCACGCCCCGGTTGCGCTCATCCCAGAACGGCTCCGATAAAAACAGGCCCCGTAACGCTGTCTTGATGTCGTAGTGCGACTCGCGAAAGCGCTCGGCGATCGATGCTATCTGAGCCGGGTCCGGCGTATCGGAAATAAACTCGCGCCACAGTTCGGTCGTGATGAAGGTCGACGTTTCCGGTTGAGCCAGGAGAATGTCGAGAACCTGGTCGCCATCGAAATTGCCCATCTTGCCGAGGAAGGTCTTGTCGCCGTCATCGTGGATCTTCGGATTGAATTGATAAGCCAGCGTATCCGGATCCAGCGTCCAGCCGGTGTAGGCCCGCGCGGCTTCGGTTACGTCACGCTGTGAGTAATGTCCCTCGCCCAGCGTGAACAGCTCCATGACCTCGCGTGCGAAGTTCTCGTTTGGCCGGCCCTTGCGGCTGCCGGCGCCATCGAGGTATTGCAGCATGGCCGGATCTTTCGAGACCGCGTGGAGCAAGTCGCCGAAATTGCCGAGCGCGTCGCGGCGCAGCAGCGCGTTCTGCCGGAACATGAGCTGCGGATAGTGAGTCTTGTCTTCGCCGGAGGGAAAATGATCGTGCCAGAAGAGCGTCATGCGCTCGGTGAGCGGCGAGCGCGTGGTCACCATTTCCCGTACCCACCAGCCACGCAACTCTTCGTAGCGACGGCTTTGTTCGCGCTGGTCGTCACGACGCTCGTCCTGCGTCCACGCACGCCGCACTTCAACCGATGGGATTGGCTCCGTGACCCACGCGGGAGGCGGGGTTGCGGCTTCGGTTCGGGCGCCTGCGAGCAATGTATCGACAGCCCGCTCGCGAGTCATTCCAATGTACGGGGCGACCTCGATCGCGTCTGCTTCGAAGCCGGTGCGGGTTAGCAGGAAGCGGGCGTCGGTGGCATCGAGCGGATCGGCATCGACCGCCGCCGCTTCCGTCCGATGCACATTGCGCATCCGGCGCGGAGTGTTGTTTTGCGCTGCCTGAGCCGTCAACGCGCTGGTTAGCATCAAACATAACGCGATGAACAACGCGGCAATACTCACACCGCGCCCACGCCGATCCGGCGAACCGGGGGCAACGTGAAAGTCAGGAAACCTGGAGGGTTGCATTGAGGAGCGAATCCGGTGGCCGCGCTATGTCAATCAACGGCGCGCTAGCGGCGCCCGTTGACCGCCGTTACCACTTCGGCATCCGGTTAGAGCCGGAAGGCCGCTGGCCTTGGCCGGAAGTTTGGCCTCACACCGGCAAAGGGCTTGCGCCAAGCCTCAGCGCTTATAGAGGTCCCTGACCGCTTCCTCGATATGCTGGCGCAGCAGCCGCCGCTCATCCGCGGTCATCACGCCGTGCCGCGGCGGCCGCTCGGGCGGTTGCGGATCGCTTTGCGGCGCGGGCATGGCCGGCATGGCAGGTTGCAGTTCGCGATTGCCGTTGAGCGGTTTTTGCATCCGATGCTGAGCGCGCATGAAGCCGCCATCGAAGTGCTTCTTCGGCCGTTGCGAGTTGAAATCGGAACTGTCGCTCTCCGGACTCGAATACCGGGACGCAGAGGAAGAAGAGGGAGATGAAGACAACGACGAATCAGGACGATCGAACGTCGACGAACTGCGATTGGAGGATTGTGATGGTTGCGCAAGAGCGGTGCGCGCGGCAAACACGGCGTAAAACGCGCTAGCGATCAGCGTTAGTCGGATGATGCGCTTGGTGCGCACAGGTATGCGCCGCCGCGCTCCCTTCATGTTGTTCCCTTCGTTGCTCGACAACCGGACAGTCTCAGGCTCTTTGGCGTGCTTGCGTGTCATGCCAGAATTGACGGTTAATGCCGCCATGATACTGACGCGCAATCGTTGTACTAATGGAGTATCCACCGAATGACGGGCTTAGGTAAAGGAGTGTACGCATAGAACCTTTATGTCGTGCCACACTCGCCGTAAATTTTGTAACTATCTGTTACCTTAGAAATCAGTCAAACTCGCACGTCTTTCTAATCGCGCTAAGATGCCGTCATGGAAACCAAAAATCCCTCAAAAATACTCGTAGTCGACGACGACCCCCGTTTGCGCGATCTTTTGCGACGTTATCTCGGCGAACAGGGCTTCAACGTCTATGTCGCTGAAAATGCGCCGTCGATGAACAAGCTCTGGGTTCGAGAACGTTTCGACCTGCTCGTGCTCGACCTGATGTTGCCGGGGGAAGACGGATTGTCGATCTGCCGCCGTCTGCGGGGCAGCAACGACCGTACGCCCATCATCATGCTCACCGCGAAAGGCGAGGACGTCGACCGGATCGTGGGCCTGGAAATGGGCGCGGACGACTATTTGCCGAAGCCGTTCAACCCGCGCGAACTTGTCGCACGGATTCATGCGGTGCTGCGTCGCCAGTCGCCGTCCGAACTGCCGGGCGCGCCGTCCGAAACCACCGAAGTCTTCGAGTTCGGCGAATTTGCGCTGAATCTCGCCACCCGCACACTCACCAAGAACGGCCAGGAAATCCCGCTGACCACCGGCGAATTCTCGGTGCTGAAAGTATTCGCGCGGCACCCGCGTGCACCGCTGTCGCGTGAAAAGCTGATGGAACTGGCCCGCGGCCGTGAATACGAAGTCTTCGACCGCAGTCTCGACGTGCAGATCTCAAGATTGCGCAAGCTGATCGAGCCGGATCCAAGCAGCCCGCGCTTCATCCAGACGGTGTGGGGTCTGGGTTACGTCTTCATCCCCGACGGCGCAGCCTGATTGAGTCCTGATCGAGTTCTGGCAAGCGCGCCCCGTGCGCGCCACAAGAGAAGAGCATCAACGAATCATGCGGATTGACAGGCGGCTACTGACGCTCGCGTTCGGCGGCCTGTTCTGGCGGACCTTCGCCTTGATCGCGTTGCTGATTGCGGTCAGCATTGCCGCGTGGTTTCAGAGCTTCCGCGTGATCGAACGCGAACCGCGCGCACAGCGCGTGGCGCTGCAGCTCGTCGCGGTGGTCAAGCTCACGCGTACCGCCCTCCTTTATTCCGATCCGGATCTTCGCCGCGCTCTGCTGCAGGATCTGGAGAGCAATGAAGGGGTGCGCGTATACCCGCGCGAAACCACCGATAAATATCGCCTGCAGCCCGACGAGTCGCTCAACCGGCTGATCGAGCACGACGTGCGCGGCCGGCTTGGCAACGACACGGTGATCGCACAATCCGTCAACGATATCCCGGGCGTCTGGATTAGCTTCAAGATCGACGACGACGATTACTGGGTGGCGCTCGACCGCGATCAGCTCGATAACGTCACCGGCCTGCAATGGGCCGGCTGGGGCGTCTTTGCGCTCGCGCTGTCGCTATTCGGCGCGGCGTTCATCACCAGCCTCGTGAACCGGCCGTTCGCGCGGCTGGCGCTGGCGGCGCGCAGGGTTGGTTCGGGACAATCGCCCGAGCCGTTGCCCGAACGCGGCATGGGCGTGGCCGCCGAAACCAATCGCAGTTTCAACCAGATGGTGCAGGACCTCGAACAGCTCGACGCCGACCGGGCGTTGATGCTGGCTGGCATCTCGCACGACCTGCGCACGCCGCTCGCGCGTTTGCGGCTCGAAACCGAAATGAGCCCTTCCGACGAAGCGACGAAACTTGCGATGGTCGATGACATCGAACAGATGGACATGATCATCGGGCGCTTCCTCGATTACGCCCGGCCGATGCAACGGATGGCCGAAGCCGTCGATCTCTCGCTGATCGGCGGCGAAATGGCCTCGCGTTTCTATGCGGAAGACGGCGTGCTGATGAAAACCGACCTGGCCCAGGGCGCGATCATTGAAGGCGATCCGACCGACGTCCGGCGGGTGATCGGCAACCTGCTGGAGAACGCGCGCAAATACGGGCGGAGCGCGATGGACGATATCGCCCGGATCACGCTGCAAACGCGGGTCAGTCACGGGCGCGTGGAGTTGTCGGTGATGGATGAAGGGCGCGGCATTCCCGAAGATCAGGTCGCGTTGATTACGCGGCCGTTCTACCGCGTTGATACGGCGCGCACGCAGGCCAACGGCACCGGGCTCGGCATGGCGATCGTGCAACGGCTCGTCACCCGGCAGCGCGGCACGCTGCGCCTGCGCAATCGCCATCCGCATGCGGGGTTTGAGGTGACCATCGACTTCCCGGCAATGGAAAAGCGCACCTTCCGCTAAGCGGATCGTTTCAGAAAAATGCTATCGGTCCATTCGTTAAAAGCTATCCGGACCATTAGCTAAAATCTATTGAAGTTGATAATTAATAGAGTTATAGTAAGGGTCGTTCAACGCAAGCATCAGCTTCTCACGTGAGTTTGATGTTGCGTCATGTGAGCGTTACAGCGATCAGCTAGTCTTGATTTCCTCTTCCAACGAACACAGGAGTATTCATATGAAGACCGTGGGCGATAAAGTTGAAGCGTTTACCGTTACTGCTGCAAAGCCGGGTTTCAACCATCACGAAGAAAATGGCGTGTCGGCGTTTGAAGACATCACCGAACAGTCGTTCCCTGGTAAGTGGAAGATCCTGTACTTCTACCCGAAGGACTTCACGTTCGTCTGCCCGACGGAAATCGTTGAATTCGCGAAGCTGAACAGCGATTTCGCCGATCGCGACGCAGTGTTGCTGGGCGGCAGCGTGGACAACGAATTCGTGAAGCTGGCATGGCGCCGGGAACACAAGGACCTGAACAAGCTGAACCACTATGCGTTCGGCGACGTGAAGGGCGAGTTGATCGACCAGCTCGGCATCCGCGACAAGGAAGCAGGCGTGGCGCTGCGCGCAACGTTTGTTATCGACCCGGACAACGTGATTCAACACGTCTCGGTGAACAACCTGAACGTGGGCCGCAATCCGGAGGAAATCCTGCGTATTCTCGACGGCCTGCAAACGGACGAACTGTGTCCGTGCAATCGTGCTGTCGGCGGTTCGACGCTGTAAGTCATATCGGCGAGGCCTTCTTGGCTTGCGCCCAGCCCGTCAGCTTTGCGAGTCAAACTCGAGCCGGCGGGCTTTTTTATCGCTGATCAGATAGGAGAAATTTATGGAATTCCTCGCATCGATTAAAGAACTCATTCCCGATTACGCAAAAGACATTCGCCTGAACGTGGATGGCACGATTGCGCGTTCATCGCTGGAAGGCAATGACGCGGTGGGCGTGGCGCTGGCCGCGGCCTATGCGGCGAAGGCTACGAAGATTGTCGCGCTGATCCGCGCGGCGGGCGTTTTGTCAGCCGAGGAAACGAACGGCGCGTTGACCGCTGCCGCGTTGATGGGCATGAACAACGTCTGGTATCCGTACCTGGAAATGGCCGATAACGCCGACCTGAAGACGCAACCCGCTGCGTTACGGATGAATGCGTATGCAACGCACGGCGGCGTCGACAAGCGGCGCTTCGAGATGTATGCGCTGGCCGCATCCATTGTTGGAAAATGCCACTTTTGCGTGAAGTCGCACTATGAAAACCTCGTTGGCGAGGGCATGAGCACGACGCAATTGCGGGATGTGGGACGAATTGCCGCCGTGATCAACGCCGCTCAACTGGCGATTACCGCTGAAGGGAATTAAGCCGGTTCGGGTTCAAGCTTGCAAAAACGCCACGTTTTAAGCGTGGCGTTTGTATTTGCGTCCTTATGAATGCGTTCAGGCGTCAATGCCCGTGCGCATCAGCAGCACGGCAGCCTGCGCCTCGATACCCTCTTTACGCCCCAGATACCCCAGCTTCTCGTTCGTCTTGGCTTTCACATTCACGCGAGTTAGGGGCAACTCGAGATCCTCGGCAATATTCGCCCGGATCGCCTCAATGAACGGCGCAAGCTTCGGCGCCTGCGCGATCACCGTCGTGTCGACGTTCATGATCGCGAAGCCGGCTTCCGAAACTCTTCGGAACGCCTCGCGCAACAACACCCGGCTATCGGCCCCGGCGAAGTCCGCATCGGTATCCGGGAAATGCCTTCCGATATCGCCCATGGCCGCGGCGCCGAACAGCGCATCCGTAATCGCATGCAGCAAAACGTCGGCATCCGAATGCCCGAGCAGCCCGCGCTCGTAGGGAATGCTCACCCCGCCGATAATCAGCGGCCGGCCTTCGACCAGTTGGTGAACGTCGTAGCCTTGTCCGATTCTGAAATCCATCGATAGTCCTAGATTAGTGAGCGAGTGGGCAACTGATTAAACCGCTGAATCAAACACCGCCGAGCATAGCCGACGCAAGTGCGAAGTCTTCCGGATACGTAACCTTGAAATTGCGCAGACTACCCTGAATCAGCCGCGGTGCATGGCCCAGCCACTCGATAGCGCTGGCTTCGTCGGTGAGATCGTGACCGTCCTGTTGCGCCCGCGTGATCGCGTCACGCAACATGCCCAGGCGGAACATCTGCGGTGTCTGCGCCTGCCACAAGCCGTTACGCGACTCCGTGCGGGCAATGCGCCCTTCCACATGCGCCGTGCCTTCAGACTCGATACGCTTGAGCGTGTCGGCCACGGGCAGCGCCAGGATGCCCCCCACAGGATCGTTCTTCAACTCAGCCACCAGCCTGCGGATCATCTCCGGCGTGAGCCCGGGGCGCGCCGCGTCGTGCACGAGCACCCAGTCGTCATCGCGCGCGCCAAAACCGGTCAGCGCGGCAAGGCCGTTGAACACCGACGCTTGCCGCGTCGTGCCGCCGCAGCGTTGCACGGCGAAGCGCAAGCCCGCGAAACGGCGGTCATCGAAATGATGATCGCCCGGCGCCAGCACGACCAGCGTCTGGGCAAATTCGGAACAGGCGTCAAAAGCGGCGAGCGAATAACGCAGCATCGGATGGCGCCCGACAGTCTGGTATTGCTTCGGCATGGGTGCACCGGAACGGCTGCCGGAACCGGCACACGGGATGAGGGCGAACAGGCGGGAGGTCACGAGTTGAAAACGCCCAAGTCAAAGTGAAGCCCGGATTTTATAATAGGTCCATCGCGACCATGCCGGTCCCGCATGCACTTTCGCACGCGAACGGTTCCCCGCACACTTTATGCCTTCAAAAGCCGTCAGTTTGCAGTCAACGTCCCCTATCGCACTTGTCAAAGCCGGTCAGCGCTTTGCCTTCGATGGCGCCACCGGTTCCTCCGACGCCCTCGCCCTGGCACGCTACCACCTGGCTTTTCGCGAAAAAGTCCCGTTATTGGTCGTGATGTGCGCGAGCGCGGTCGATTCGCAACGCCTCGCCGTCGAAATTCCGTTTTTCGCGCCGGACGCCCGCGTGAGGCTCCTGCCCGACTGGGAAACGCTGCCCTACGACACGTTTTCTCCGCACCAGGACCTGGTTTCGGCACGGCTGGCGACGCTGCACGACCTGGGTGAAGGCCGCTGCGACATCCTGCTCGTGCCCGCGACCACCGCGCTGTATCGAATGCCGCCGGCATCGTTTCTCGCTGCCTATACGTTTTCGTTCACGCAGGGCGAGCGGCTAAACGAGGCAAAACTGAAGAGCCAGTTGACGCTGGCGGGCTACGAGCATGTCAGTCAGGTCGTGCGTCCGGGCGAATATTGCGTGCGGGGTTCGCTCCTCGACCTGTACCCGATGGGCTCGCCGCTGCCTTACCGGATCGATTTGTTCGACGATCAGGTCGACTCCATCCGCGCCTTCGATCCCGACACGCAGCGCAGCCTCTACCCGGTGCGCGACGTGCGCCTGCTGCCGGGCCGCGAATTTCCCTTCGATGAACCCGCGCGCACCGCTTTCCGGAGCCGCTGGCGCGAGGTGTTCGAGGGCGATCCAAGCCGTTCATCGATTTACAAGGACATCGGCAATGGCGTGCCGGCAGCGGGGATCGAGTATTACCTGCCGCTGTTCTTCGACGAAACCGCCACGCTGTTCCATTACTTGCCGCAAGACGCGCAACTGGCGTTCGTCGGCGACATGGACGCAGCCATCAAGCGCTTCACTAACGACACGCGGCAGCGCTACAACTTCTTGTCGCATGACCGCGAGCGGCCGCTGCTCGAACCGCAGCGCCTGTTTCTCAGCGACGACGACTTTTTCTCGTTCGCCAAACCGTTCGCGCAAATCAAGTTCCCGGCTGCGCCCGAGGGCGGCTGGGCAGTGCCGTTGCCAGGTCTTGCCATCGACCGGCATGCCGAAGAGCCGTTGCTCGCGTTGCGCCACTATCTGGAGCAGACGCCGAATCGCGTGTTGTTCGCGACCGAATCCGCCGGCCGCCGCGAGACCATCCAGCAACTGCTCTCCGATAACGGCCTGCGCGCGTCGCTGGACGATACCTTCCAGCAATGGCTCACCGGCGACGCCAAATTCTCGCTCGGCGTAGCACCGCTCGCGAACGGCTTTGCGCTGCCCGGCGAAGGCATCTCGATCATCACGGAGACCGAGCTGTACGGACAGCTCACGCGTCGTGCCGGACGGCGTCGCCAAGAGCAGGCGAGCAACGTCGATTCGATGGTGCGCGACCTGTCCGAGCTGAAGATCGGTGATCCGGTCGTGCATACGCAGCATGGTATTGGGCGCTATATGGGCCTGGTATCGATGGATCTGGGCGAAGGCGAAACCGAGTTCCTGCATCTCGAATACCAGAACGAAAGCAAGCTGTACGTGCCGGTCGCCCAGTTGCACGTGATCTCGCGCTACAGCGGCGCGGACCCGGAAAGCGCGCCGTTGCACGCGCTCGGTTCCGGCCAGTGGGACAAAGCGAAGCGCAAGGCTGCTCAACAAATCCGCGATACCGCCGCCGAATTGCTGAATCTTTACGCCCGCCGCGCGCTGCGCCAGGGCCACTCGTTCCCGCTGGAAGCGCGCGATTACACAAAATTCGCGGAGAGTTTCGGCTTCGAGGAAACCCCCGACCAAGCGGCAGCAATTGCCGCTGTAATCGGCGACATGACCAGCGGCAAGCCGATGGACCGGCTGGTCTGTGGCGACGTAGGTTTCGGCAAGACGGAAGTGGCGCTGCGTGCCGCGTTTATCGCAGTGATGGGTGGCAAGCAGGTGGCTATCCTGTCGCCAACTACCCTGCTCGCCGAACAGCACACCAACACCTTCACCGACCGTTTCGCCGACTGGCCCGTGAAGATCGCTGAATTGTCGCGCTTCAAGAGCACGAAGGAAGTGGCGGCATCGATTGCGGCGATCAATGAAGGCACGATCGATATTGTCATCGGCACGCACAAGCTGCTGTCCACCGACGTCGTGTTCAAGCGGCTCGGGCTGGTGATCATCGACGAGGAGCATCGTTTCGGTGTGCGTCAGAAGGAAGCGTTGAAGGCACTGCGCGCGGAAGTCGATGTGCTGACGCTCACCGCCACGCCAATTCCGCGCACGCTCGGCATGGCGCTGGAAGGGTTGCGCGACTTCTCGATCATCGCCACCGCGCCGCAAAAGCGCCTCGCGATCAAGACCTTCGTTCGACGCGAAGAAGACGGCGTGATCCGCGAGGCGATGCTGCGGGAACTGAAGCGCGGCGGACAGGTTTATTTCCTGCACAACGAGGTCGAGACGATCGACAACCGGCGCGCCATGCTCGAAGCGCTGGTGCCCGAAGCGCGTATCGCGGTCGCGCACGGGCAAATGCACGAGCGCGAACTCGAACGCGTGATGCGCGATTTCGTCGGCCAGCGGGCGAATGTGCTGCTGTGCACGACGATTATTGAAACGGGGATCGACGTGCCGAGCGCAAACACGATCCTCATTCATCGCTCCGATAAATTCGGCCTCGCGCAATTGCATCAGTTGCGTGGACGTGTCGGGCGTTCGCACCATCAGGCCTACGCGTATTTGCTGGTTCACGATCCGGCCGCGCTGACGAAGCAGGCGCAGCGGCGGCTGGAAGCGATCCAGCAGATGGAGGAACTCGGCTCCGGCTTCTATCTCGCGATGCACGATCTGGAAATTCGCGGCACGGGCGAAGTACTCGGCGACAAACAATCGGGCGAAATCCACGAGATCGGTTTCCAGCTTTACACCGACATGCTGAACGACGCGGTGAGGGCGCTGAAGGAAGGCCGCGAGCCCGATCTGAACTCGCCGCTTGCCGCCACCACCGAGATCAATCTGCACGCACCGGCCATCCTTCCCGCCGACTATTGCGGCGACGTGCAGGAACGTTTGTCGCTGTACAAGCGCATGGCGAACTGCGAAACGAGTGATGCCATCGACAGCATCCTGGAAGAGTTGATCGACCGTTTCGGCAAGCTGCCGCCCCAGGCGAGCGCATTGGTCGAAACGCATAAACTGCGCCTCGCGGCCAAACCGCTGGGCATCATGAAGATCGACGCGGCGGAGCATGCGATCGCCCTGCAGTTCATTCCGAACCCGCCTGTCGATGCCATGAAGATCATCGAGATGGTGCAGAAGAACAAGCACATCAAGCTCGCGGGGCAGGACAAGCTGCGCATAGAAGTGCGCAGTCCGGATCTCGCCGTGCGGATTTCGACGGTCAAGGACACGCTGCGCGCGCTTGGCGCGCCGGTGCGCCAGCAGAAACCCGCTGGCGCGCCCGTGCCTTCGCGTTAACAACGATGCACAACCCGTGCACTGCCTTGTCCGGCGGTGCACGGCCGGTTTTTTCGGTATTATCGAAAGTGAAAAATTCCAAGGAGAGATTCATGTCGCAGATCGCTGAATCGACGGCTTCCGTCGCGCAAACCCCTTCTTCCGAGCCAGCGTCGTTGCCGTGGATCAAGAAGCTTGTCTCCTTCGACACCGTCAGCCGCAACCCGAACATGGGCCTGATTGAGACCGTGCGCGACGAATTGCGCGCAGCCGGTATCGACAGCACGCTCACCACGGATCCTTCAGGCAAATGGGCCAACCTGTTCGCGACCGTGCCAGCGCACGATGGCGCGACGGACGGAGGCATCGTGCTCTCGGGACATACAGACGTGGTGCCTGTCGATGGCCAGAAATGGGACAGCGACCCGTTCAAGCCGGAAATACGCGACGGTCTGTTGTACGGTCGCGGAACGTGCGACATGAAGGGGTTTATCGGCGCATCGTTGAGCTTGTTGCCGAAGATGCAGGCCACGAAACTCGCACGGCCGATCCACTTCGCCCTCTCCTTCGACGAAGAAGTCGGCTGCGCCGGCGCGCCACTGATGATCACCGAGCTGCAAAAGCGCGGATTGCGGCCTGATGGCTGCATTGTGGGCGAGCCGACCAGCATGCGGCCGGTCATCGCGCATAAAGGTATCAACGCTTACAACTGCTGTGTGCGCGGGTTTGCCGCTCATTCATCGTTGACGCCGAAGGGCTTGAACGCGATCGAATATGCCGCGCGGCTGATCTGCTTCATCCGCGACGTCGCCGATGAATTCCGGGCGCAAGGCCCGTTCGACGAACAGTACGACGTGCCGTTCACGACCGCGCAAACCAGCACGATCAATGGCGGCAACGCGATCAATACGGTGCCGGCCGAATGCAATTTCGCGTTCGAATTCCGCAATTTGCCGACGCTCGATCCAGAGCCGATTTACCAGCGCATCGAGAAATACGCGCGGGAAGAGTTATTGCCGAAGATGCAGAAGGAACATGCGAACGCGGCGATCGAGTTCTCGAAGATTGCTGCAGCGCCGGGGCTTGATGCGTCCGAGCAAGCGGCGATCACGCAACTGGTGCGCGCGCTGACCGCGAATCAGGAAAAGCGCAAAGTGGCTTACGGGACGGAAGCGGGATTATTCCAACTCGCGGGCGTTCCGAGCATTGTGTGCGGACCGGGGAATATCGAGCAGGCGCACAAGGCGAACGAATATGTGTCGCTGGAACAACTTGTGGCATGCGAAGCGTTTTTGGGCAAGTTCATTCACAGCATGTCGGTCGAGGCGCAAGTGCGTTGATGTCCGCTGAAATTGCTCGTTGAGGTCACAAGGGAATTCATGTCCACCGCCCATCACTCCGATAACACCATCGACGGCACGCCGATTCCCACACTCGACGATATCGCCGCCCAGCACATGACGCTATCGCCGTGGGTCGCGCGCACGCCGACCTTCGAGCGTCACGACTTCCTCACACTGGAAGGTACGCCGGTCAACTTCAAGTTCGAGTTACTGCAGGTCGGCGGCACATTCAAGACGCGCGGCGCGTTTTCGCATCTGCTTGCGCTCACCGAAGGCGAACGCGACGCGGGCGTGACCTGCGTATCGGCGGGCAACCACGCAGTGGCCGTCGCGTTTACCGCGATGCGGCTAGGGATCAGCGCAAAGGTCGTGATGCTCAAGACCGCCAGTTCGGCGCGATTGGCGTTGTGCCGCCGTTTCGGTGCGGAGATCGTGATCGCGGAAAACGGCGCCGAAGCGTTCGAAATCGTTCGCCGCATAGAAGCCGAGGAAGGCCGCTATTTCGTGCATCCGTTCAATAGCTATCGGACGATCCTGGGCACGGCGACGCTCGGATACGAATGGACCTCGCAAGCGCCCGACCTGGACGCGGTGATCCTGCCGATTGGCGGCGGCGGATTGGCCGCGGGCGTATCGCTGGCGTTCCGGCTCGCGAATCCATCGATTCATGTGTACGGCGTGGAACCCAAGGGCGCCGACGCCATGGGCCAGAGTTTCGCCGCTAATCACACCGTGAAGATGGGCGCGATGCACAGCATTGCGGATTCGTTGATGGCGCCGCACACCGAGGACTACAGCTACGAATTGTGCCGGCGGCATATCGACAATCTGGTAACCGTGTCGGACACCGAACTGCGCCACGCCATGCTGCATCTGTTCAACGAGCTGAAGCTGGCGGTCGAACCGGCATGCGCGGCCGCCACTGCCGCGTTACTTGGGCCGTTGCGCGAAACCTTGCAGGGCAAGCGCGTGGGTGTACTGCTGTGCGGCACGAACACCGACTCGGCCACACTCGGCAAACACCTCGCGATGGCGGCTCAAGACGACTGAGCCCGTCGCGCGCCGAGCCGCCGCTACAACACATTCGTCAGCCGCTTGCGCTCGCTCCGCTGCATGAAGTAGTTCGCGGCGATCACGCCAACGGTCACGAACGCAATGAACAGCGTGGCGAGCGCGTTCATCTCCGGATTCAGGCCGAGGCGCACGCGCGAAAACACGACAAGCGGCAAGGTCGTCGATCCCGGTCCCGACAAGAACGCGGATAACACGAGGTCGTCGATCGACAGCGTGAACGAGAGCAGCCACCCCGCCACCAGCGCCTGCGATATCAGCGGCAGCGTGATCGAGAAAAACACCCGCAATGGCGTCGCGCCCAGATCGAGCGCGGCTTCTTCAATGGATGGATTCAATTCCCTGACCCGCGATTCCACGATGATCGCAACATAGGAAATACAGAGCATCACGTGACCGATCCAGATCGTAAAAAGGCCGCGCCCGGCCGGCCAGCCAAATACTTTCGCCATTTCCACAAACAGCAACAGCAGCGAAATCCCCTGGATCACTTCGGGAATCACGAGCGGTGCATTGATCATGCCGGCATAGAGCGTGAAACCGCGAAACCGCCCCATGCGCGCGAGCACATATCCCGCCCATGTCCCGATCACCACCGACGCGCACGCCGTGAATACCGCGATTCGAATCGATAACCACGCGGCATTGATCAGTTCATCGTCGTGCAATAACGCCGCGTACCACTTCAGCGAGAATTGCGTCCACACGGTCACGAGCTGCGACTCGTTGAACGAATACACCACCAGGCTCACGATCGGAATATAGAGAAACAGGAATCCGAAACCGAGAAACGTGAACCGGAGCGAGCGACTGGGTTCAATCATCGCTTGTCCTCCAGCTGCTTCGCCTGGTAGTACTGGAACAGCGCCATGGGAACGAGTAACAACAGCACCATGGCGCATGTGACGGCGGAAGCCATCGGCCAGTCGGCGTTGTCGAAGAACTCATTCCACATCACGCGGCCGATCATCAACGTATCCGCGCCGCCCAGCAATTCCGGGATCACGTATTCGCCCACCGCCGGAATAAACACCAGCAGGCAGCCCGCAATAATTCCGTTCTTCGACAACGGCAGCGTGATCTGCAAAAACGCTTTCCACGGTTTCGCGCCGAGATCGTAAGCGGCTTCAAGCAAGGTGAGATCCATCTTCACGAGATGGGCGTACAGCGGCATCACGAGAAACGGCAGATATGAATACACCATGCCGATATAAACCGCGATATTCGTGTGATACAGCTCGATAGGCGAATGAATAATCCCCGTCCACATCAGGAAGTTGTTCAGCAAGCCGTTGTTCTTCAGGATCCCGATCCATGCATACACGCGAATCAGGAACGACGTCCAGAACGGCAGCATCACGGCCATCATCAGCAGATTGCGGGTCGCAGGATTCGAACGCGCGATGTAATACGCCATCGGATAACCGATCAGCAGGCACAGCAGAGTGGATACGCCGGCGACCAGCAGCGAGTTCATGTAGGTCGCAAAGTACAGGCTGTCCGTCACGAGAAACGCGTAGTGCGAAAAATCGAGCGCGATACTCAGCACGCCGTCTTTCATCGCCGTCAATTCCGTATAAGGCGGAATACCGAGACGCGAATCGGAGAAACTGATTTTGACGACCAGCAGGAACGGCACGAGGAACAGCAGCACGAGCCATAGATATGGCCCAAAGATGACCGCCGTCCTGCCCGTCAGGCCGAAGCGTTGCTTGATTGAATGCAGCGGTTTCATACTGTGAGCACCACGCCTGCAGACGCTGTCCAGCGCACGAAAACTTCGTCGCCCCAGGTGGGCGAATCGATCTGGCCGAGCGCGAGGCTCGACAAGTTCGCCACGACCACTTTGCCGCTGTCCAGCTTCACGTGGTACAGCGTGTAGCCACCCATATACGCAATGTTCGCCACGGTGCCGTGGCCCCAGTTGTATGAACCGTCCGGCGGCTTGCGCGTCAACGCAATGCGCTCTGGCCGGACCGAGATGGTGACCGGCATGCCGAGCGGGCCCGTGATGCCGTGGCTCACATACAGCCGCGAGGGAAGCTCCGTGCATTCAACGAATACGTGATCCGGTTCGTCTTCCACCACGATGCCGTCGAACAGGTTCGTCGAGCCGATGAATTCGGCAGTGAAGCGGCTGTTCGGATATTCGTAGACCTCGTGCGGCGTACCGATCTGTACGATCTCGCCCTCGCTCATGACCGCGATCCGGCTGGCCATGGTCATCGCTTCCTCCTGATCGTGCGTGACCATGATGCAGGTCACGCCGACCTTGTCGAGAATATTCACCAGTTCGATCTGCGTGCGCTGGCGAATCTGTTTGTCGAGCGCGGACATGGGCTCGTCAAGCAGCAGCAGCTTCGGACGCTTCACCAGGCTGCGGGCCAGCGCCACGCGCTGCTGCTGGCCGCCCGACAACTGATGCGGCTTGCGCTGCGCGTATTTCGCCATCTGCACGAGATCGAGTGTCGTGTGGACGCGTTCCTTGAGTTCGGCGCCGCGCACGCCCTCCTGCTTGAGTCCGAACGCCACATTCGACTCCACCGTCATGTGCGGAAACAGCGCATATGACTGGAACATCATGTTCACCGGTCTGCGATACGGCGGCATGCTCGCGAGATCCTCGCCATCGATCACGATCTGGCCTGAGGTAACCGACTCCAGCCCCGCGAGCATGCGCAGCAGGGTGGACTTGCCGCAGCCGGAACTGCCGAGCAGCGCGAACAGCTCGCCCTTCTTCACCGACAGGTTCACCCCTTTCACCGCAATGATTTCGTCGAATTTCTTGACGATATCCACAATCCGCACGAAGTTGTCCGCCGCCCATTCCGGGTCCCGCAAGCCCGGTTCCGGCCTGCGGCCGATGGAGGCTGACTGGCCAGACGGCCCGCCTTGATTGCCCGGTCCGGCGGGCACTGCACTCGACTGCTGGTCACTCATGATCTGCTGCCCGGCTCCTGCGCTATGCGCGTTCGTGCTGCTTTTTCCAGCAGCACTTTTTAACTTTATTCTTTCGACGCGGCCGCCGACAAAATGGCCGGCCACGAACAAAGCCCCCGGGGTGACCAGGGGCTTCGCATTTATCGACTGCCTAATGCAACTTTGGCAACCTTGGCAAGGATCAGCGTCCGGACTTCAGTTCCGTCCAGAGCCGCGTTTGCAAGCGCTGGATTTCCGGCGGCAACGGCTTGAGCAGGAACAGCGTCTTGATCACGTCCTGCGGCGGGTACACGGCCGGATCGTCGGCAACATCCTTCGATACGTATTTCCGCGCTTCCGTATTCGCACTCGGGTAATACACCTCGTTCGTGATCGCGGCGTGAACTTGCGGGGTCTCGATGTAGTTGATCCACTCGAGCGCCGCTTCCTTGTTCTTCGCGTCCTTCGGAATCGCCATCACGTCAAACCAGACCGGCGCGCCGCCCTTGGGGATGTAGTACTCGACCTTGTACGCCTTCTTCGCCTCTTCCGCACGATGCTTGGCGATCACCACGTCGCCCGACCAGCCATAGGCGAAACAGACGTCGCCGCCGACCAGGTCGTTGATATACCCCGACGAGTTGAACTGGGTGATATATGGACGGATCTTCTTGAGCATTGCCAGCGCGGCGCGGTAGTCGGCCGGGTTCGTGCTCATTGGATCCTTGCCGATGTAATGCAGCGCGGCGGCGAACATCTGGTCCGGCGCGTCGAGCACCGAGACGCCGCAGGCCTTGAGCTTCGAGATGTTTTCCGGCTTGAACAGGATGTCCCAGTTATCCAGCGGCACGTTCTTGCCGAGGATCTGCTGGACCTTCGTCACGTTGTAGCCAAGGCCGGTCGTGCCGTATGCCCACGGTACCGTGTACTGGTTGCCCGGATCCGCGCCCGCGATCAGCTTCATCAGGTCGGGGTCGAGGTATTTGAGGTTCGGGAGTTTGGATTTGTCGAGCGGGGCGAAGATTCCTGCGGTGATCTGCTTGCCGGCGTAGTTGCTGGTGGGCACCACGATGTCATAGCCCGAATTGCCGGTGAGCAGCTTGGCTTGCAGTGTGTCGTCGCTGTCGTAGTTGTCGTACTTGACCTTGATGCCGGTCTGCTTCTCGAAGTTCGGAATCGTGTCTTTCGCGATGTAGTCCGACCAGTTGTACACGTTGAGCTGAGTGTCTTTCGCCGATGCCGCCAGCGGTGCTGTTAACGCCGCCACACCCGCCACAGCCACGGTGATAGAGAGTACGCACGCCGGCACCCGTGCGATCGCGCCCGATACACCCGAACGCTTCGACAACCGGTCCGCCATTTTTTCTGTCATTTCAGTTTCTCCGTCCATTCGACTTGCCGACCGTTGATTTCCATGTCTCAAACTGCCCTTTCTCCCGTGCTCAGTCGAGACGCTTCCAAAAAAACGAAAACTATCATCAAAAGGTTGCATCGCAAAAAACAATTGGCGAATTTTGTCGCGTGAAGTGTACAAGGAGCACGTTTGGCAGGAACTGCATAAGCACGGCCGCGCCGGCCATCACTCAGCCCGGATTTATGTCCGGCATCCAATGCACATTCGTCAGCAGGACAGTCATTGCCCGGGGGCTTCGTGAAACCCCTCAGCGACTGGGGCGGTGCGCCGAGCCTTGTCCCGTTCTTGTCTCGTGCTTGCTCCATCAAGGCTAGCACTCGTGTTGTGCCGGTTACGTCTTTTTTCCATCTGCTCCGCACTATCCCGCTTCAGGCCCATCAACAAACGAGTGGTATCGATACAAGTCAGGATTGATTTTTGCGCAAGCTGCCCGTTCCGCTCCAACGTTACAGATGCTCCCTCCCAAGCTTACAATTCAGCGTTTCGTGAATGTCGCGCCGGGGTGGTTCGGAGGTCAGCAGGCGCCCCAGCGGGTCGCGCACCGCGTAATCGGGACGACCAGGCACGCAGATCCCCGCCGCCTCGCCCGACGCTACTCAACGCAACAAGGATGATCGTTTAATGGCCCGAGGCTCTTTGCCGTTCCCACCATGCTCCCTCATGCCCTTGCGGCCCACGGTGTACCGTTTCGCCATGCTGGCCTTCGCTATCAGCCTTGGGCTGACGAGCGCCGCCCACGCTACCGTGTCCGTGCTCCAGCCCGTGCGCGAAGCCGCCTCTGAACAGCCGCTCGAACTGACACTGCTTTATAGCGACGACGACAAGCAGCCGCTCACCATCGATGTGCCAAAAGCGCTCAACGTCACGCTGACCAATGGCGACCTGCCACCGCAACCGCTGGCGCTGCAACGCGAGCCCGGCGTCCCCGACACGCTGTCGCTGCGCCCCGGGCAATATCGAAAGGTTCGCTATGCCGCCCCTTGGCCCGAGTCGGCGCGCGGCGTGATGAAGGTCGATCCGGTAGGCTTCGATTCGTCGCCCATGCTGATCACGCTCAATCGCGGCAAATCCCAGGCACAAGTGGTGGCGGCGGAAACCGCCGAGACGAAGGCCCGCACACCGCAGCAACTGGCAAGCGCCGAGGCCGCGGCGAATACGTCGGCCGTACCCACGACGACCAGCGACCGCATGTTGAGCGGCCGCTTGTCGACCTTCGAACCCATGTATTTCGCCGACGGCCAGAACGGCGATAACCTCGCGAAATTTCAGTTCAGCTTCAAGTACCGGCTGCTGTTGCCCGACGATCCCCGCTCGCGAAGCTTCCTCGACAACCTGTATTTCGCCTACACGCAAACGTCGATCTGGGATCTTTCGGCTGAATCCGCGCCCTTCCGCGACACGAGCTATGAACCGCAGTTGTTCTATTACCTGGAGAACACGGGTTGGAAAAGCTCGCTGTTTTCGCGGATGGGCGTAACAGCCGGTATTGGACATGAGTCGAACGGCAAGGCGGGCGCGGATTCGCGCGGCATCAACATCGCTTTCGTGCGCCCGACCTGGGATTTCGGCGATATCAATTCGAACCACCTGACGATCTCGCCGAAGATCTACTACTACATCACGAAGAGCGGCAACGAGGACATCCAGGACTATCGCGGTTACGTCGATCTGCTGGTGAAGTACGGCAGCCCCGACGGCTGGCAACTCGCCACCACGCTGCGCAAGGGCACCAAAGCGGGATACGGCAGCGTGGACGCCCAATTCACTTACCCGCTCGCCAAGCTGATCGGCAGCGCATGGGGCGGCTATTTGTGGGTGGGGTATTTCAACGGCTACGGGGAAGACATTCTCGATTACAACCAGCGTAACCACTGGATCGCGCGGATCGGCTACAGCATCGCGCGTTAAACTTAGGTCTTTTGCACGGGCGCCGCGATTTTCACTGCATGCCGCGCCCGACTACAGGCGTTTTATGGCATCGAACCTTCATGATTTGCCCGACAGCCCGTGCATCGGCGTCTGCTCGACCCTCTTTGACGACGTCTGCAAAGGCTGCGGCCGCATGGCCGGCGAAGTCTCCAACTGGGTGTTTCTCAGCGATGCAGAGAAGCTCGCTATCTGGGAACGCATTACCCGCGAAGGCACCGCCATGCGCTTCACCCGCGACAAGGTTTGATCGCGGGCTGACCGCGGCTTTGTCGCCAGACGCGGACGCGTAGCGACGTATGGCTGCGCCGGTTCGTTACACAGTCGATTCCCGAGGCTTGATTCCCGAGGTTAGTCAGGACGAGCACGACCGCATGGCGTGGATCCTTACCCCCGCGCCGTTCAAGCTGCGGCCGTAGGCCGGATATCTGCGACCAGCAGGTCGAGGAGTTCACGCACGCTGCGAATTGCCGAGCCGAACGGCAGCGCTTCGCGCCCCCGGAAGAACAGTCCGTTCGCGCGATCTCCACGCAGGGCTGCGGCCAGACGGGTATCGATACAAAAGTGCCCGAACTTTTCAATACCGTCGCGCAAACCGCACGCCGCCAGGCAATTGAGGCCCGTGGGGCACTTTTGCTCGCGCGAGCCGATCTTGTCGCGAATCCGTTGCTCATTGCGTAGATATCGATCGAGCCACGGCGTTTTCACCGCGCGAGCCGGCAGGCCCGTTACACTCACGAATTCGACGATGTCTTCCGGCGTTGCGTCGGCGAGAATGCGCTTGAACTCGGGATGTGCATCCCCCTCCTCGGTCACCGCGAACGCCGTGCCAAGTTGCACGCCGGACGCACCCATCGCCAGCCAGTGACGCACCGCCGCGTGCCCGTCGATACCGCCCGCCACGATCAGCGGAATCCGGGTCCGTTCAATGCCGAGGGTATCGAAGGTCAGCATGGTTTCTTCGATCACGCGAGCGAAGTCAAAACGCTCGCTCGGAATATCCGCAACGCTCGCCACGCCGAGATGGCCGCCGGCATGACCCGGATGTTCGATCACGATGGCATCGGGCAAGCGATTCTTCTTGAGCCACTTCTTCAGCACTAACGCGATGCCGCGACTGTCCGACAAGATCGGGATCAGCGCGATATCAATGCCTTGCGTCAGGTCCGGCAGATCCAGCGGCAGCCCTGCCCCCATGACGATCGCGTCGGCGCCGCTCTCGCACGCCGTCTGCACCGCCGCCGCATAGGAGGAAACCGCGCGCATGACGTTCACGGCGACCATGCCGTGCCCTTCGCTCAGGGCCTTCGCTGCAATGATCTCGCGCCGCAACGCCGTCTGATTGGCGGCCTCCAGCGTCGCCTGGTCCGGGTTCTGTTTGCACATCTCAAGCAGATCAGGATGGTGATGCCGCAAGTCGATGCTCGAAATGGTGCCCATCGCACCCTCCCGGGCTACGGCGCCGGCTAGCCGGTGCGCGGACACACCCACACCCATGCCTCCCTGCACAATAGGAAGCAACGTGCGGCCACGAATGGTCAGGGGGGTAAGAGGGGTCATGAAAGGGTCATCTCCAGAGCCAAAGTTTTGAGCTTGCAGGAGGTTGGACAGACACACGTTGCTTTTTATCAAGCAAGTTCGACTGTGCTGTATTTCAATTTCCTGAACGTGCCCCAGACCTGGAAAAGCAAACGGCCCGCTTCTCACGAAGCGGGCCGTTTGCTTTGAAGCTTGTTTCTGTTCGCAGAGTAACGCGTTGCGCGGGATGTAGCCGGTGCCGTGTTACTGAATACCCTGGCTCGTCAGGAATTCCTCGTACGTGCCACCGAAGTCGCGCAGCGTGCCGTCGTTCTTGACCTCGATGATCCGGTTCGCCAGGCCATTTACGAACTCCCGGTCATGGGACACGAAGATCAGCGTGCCTTCGTACTTCTCCAGCGCGATCTGCAAGGACTCGATCGATTCCATGTCCATGTGGTTGGTCGGCTCGTCCATCAGCAACACGTTCGGGCGCCCGAGCATCAGCTTGCCCCAGATCATGCGGCCTTTTTCGCCGCCCGACAGCACCTTCACCGATTTCTTGATGTCGTCGGCGTTGAACAGCAAACGGCCCAGCGTGCCACGGACCATCTGGTCGTCGTCGCCATCCTGACGATACTGATCTACCCAGTCGGTCAGCGTCTCGTCCTTCGGAAACTCTTCGTACGTGTCCTGCGGCATATAACCGACCAGCGCGTTTTCCGCCCACTTGACCGTGCCGCCGTCCAGTTCGATTGCACCCTTCAACGCGCGCAGCAACGTGGTCTTGCCCGCACCGTTCTCGCCGATGATCGCAATCCGCTCGCCCGGCTGAACGCTCAGGCTGAAGTGATTGAAGATCGTGCGGTCGTATTTCTTCGTGATGTTGGTCGCCACCACCGCAATGTTGTGCAGCTTTTTCTCGAATTCAAAACGAATGAACGGATTCTGCCGCGACGACGGCTTGAATTCCTCGATCTTGATTTTTTCGATCTGTTTCGCACGGCTGGTCGCCTGGCGCGCCTTCGACTTGTTGGCCGAGAACCGGCGCACGAAGTCCTGGAGGTCGGCTACTTTGTCTTTCGCCTTCTGGTTCGCATTCGCTTGACGCTCGCGCGCCTGGGCCGACGCCAGCATGTAATCGTCGTAATTGCCCGGGTACACCTTCAACGTGCCGTAATCCATGTCCGCCATGTGTGTGCAGACCTGGTTCAGGAAGTGTCGATCATGCGAAATGATCACCATGGTCGAGTTGTACTGGTTCAGTATGTCCTCGAGCCAGCGAATGGACGTGATGTCCAGGTTGTTGGTCGGTTCGTCCAGCAGCAACACATCCGGCTTCGAAAACAGCGCCTGTGCGAGCAATACGCGCAACTTCCACCCCGGAGCAACGTTGCTCATCGGACCGCTATGGTCTTCGATCGCAATGCCAATACCCAGCAGCAACTCGCCAGCGCGTGCTTCGGCCGTATAGCCGCCGTATTCGGCGAACTTCGCTTCGAGTTCGGCGGCGTGCATGTAGTCGTCGTCGGTGGCGTCCGGATTCGCGTAAATGGCGTCGCGCTCGGACATCGCGTTCCACATTTCCGTGTGGCCCATCATCACGACGTCGAGCACGCGCATGTCTTCATACGCGAACTGATCCTGACGCAGCTTACCCAGACGCACGTTCGGTTCGAGCATCACGTTGCCGGAGCTCGGTTCCAGGTCACTGCCCAGAATCTTCATGAACGTGGATTTGCCGCAGCCGTTCGCCCCGATCAGGCCGTAGCGATTTCCTTCCCCGAACTTGACCGAAATGTTCTCGAAGAGGGGCTTCGGCCCGAATTGCATGGTGATGTTGGCAGTAGACAGCACAGCGCGTCCTTTTGAATGGTGTACGGCGAAAAACCTGCAATTTTAGCAGTTTTCAGGGCGAGTTGCGGCATTGCAGCGCAAAGCTGCACGCGTGGGTGCGCATGCCGCACGTCCGGCGGCCGGCGCATGACACCGCAAATGACGCCACGACGGGTGTTCAGGGGTGCCCCGTTCCGCCAGCCGATATTGCCCGGCGCCGTCCGTCCCGAGCCTAGATGCGCTCCGCGATATACGCCTTCACCAACGCGGCGTCGGCCGCCACCATATCAAATTTCTGTGGCAATTCCTCGATACCGATAAACGCCGCCGGCCGCTCCGGTTCACGCTCGAGCGCCTCGCGAATGGTCTCGCCGAACTTGATCGGCTGAGCGGTTTCCAGCACGATCATCGGCACGCCCGGGCTCAGGTGCTCGCGCGCAACCTTCAGGCCGTCGGCCGTGTGGGTATCGATCATGGTGCCGTAACGCTTGAACGCATCGCGGATGGTATCCACCCGATCGGCATGGCTGCTGCGTCCCGACACAAATCCAAATTCCTTCACGCGTGCAAAGTCGCCGCTCGCCGCAAGGTCGAATCCACCTTTTTCTTCCACGTCGCGGAAAAGCTGCAGCACGCGCGCCGGATCGCGTCCGAGCAGATCGAACACGAAACGCTCGAAATTCGACGCTTTCGAGATATCCATGCTCGGGCTGGTCGTGTGGTACGTCTCGGCGGCAGTGCGCACGCGATACACCCCGGTGCGGAAAAACTCGTCGAGCACGTCGTTTTCATTCGTGGCCACGACCAGTTGCTCGATCGGCAAACCCATCATCCGAGCGATATGCCCGGCGCAGACGTTGCCGAAATTTCCCGACGGCACCGTGAACGACACCCGCTCGGCGTTCGACTTGGTCGCAGCGAAATAGCCCTTGAAGTAATAGACGACCTGCGCCACCACGCGCGCCCAGTTGATCGAATTGACCGTGCCGATCTTGTTGGCCGCCTTGAACGCATGATCGTTCGACACCGCTTTGACGATGTCCTGGCAATTGTCGAAGTTGCCGATCACCGCCAGGTTGAAGATGTTCGGGTCCTGCAGCGAAAACATCTGCGCCGTCTGGAATGCGCTCATCTTCTGATGCGGGGACAGCATGAAAACACGCACGCCCTGCTTGCCGCGCATCGCGTATTCCGCCGCGCTGCCCGTGTCGCCTGAGGTTGCGCCAAGAATGTTCAGCGTCTGCCCCTGCTTGGCGAGCGTGTACTCGAACAGGTTGCCGAGCAACTGCATGGCCATGTCCTTGAAGGCGAGCGTCGGTCCGTTCGACAACTCCAGCAATGACACGGTCGTGCCGCCCTCTTCGCCCAGCGTTTTCAGCGGGGTGATCTGCACCGCGCTTTCGGAATCCCGAACATTGCTGTAGACGCCGGCCGTATAAGTGCGCCGTGTGAGCGAGAGCAGGTCTTCGGCGGGAATGTCGTCACTGAATTTGCGCAGGATTTCGTAGGCCAGATCCGCATAGGAAAGCGTACGCCAGGCGGTCAGTTCATCCGCCGTGACGCGCGGATATTCCGTGGGCAAATACAGGCCGCCGTCCTTCGCAAGACCGCCGAGCAGGATGTCGGAGAAAGTATGGCGCTCGCCGACACCGGCGCCGCGCGTGGAGATGTAGTTCATTTCAGAGCCCTAGTTCAACGCTTCCATGCGCAGCTTCGTTACCTTCGACACGACCGTGGAAAGCGCTTCGATCTCCTCGATCGCCGCGTTGACCTGTTTTTCCACCGTCACATGCGTGATGAGGATGATGTCAGTCTCGCCCTTGTCCTCGCCGTCGACGTGCTCCGATTCCTTCTGCAACAACGCGTCGATGGAAATGGCCTTGTCGGCGAGAATCCGCGTGATGTTGGCCAGCACGCCGGTCACATCCGCCACGCGCAGGCGCAGGTAATAACCGCTCGTCACTTCTTCGATCGGCAGGATCGGCGTGTTCGCGAGGCTGTCCGGCTGGAATGCCAGATGCGGCACGCGGTGCTCGGGGTCGGCCGTATGCAGGCGCGTGACGTCCACGAGATCGGCGACCACGGCCGACGCGGTCGGCTCGGCGCCCGCGCCCTTGCCGTAATAGAGCGTGGTGCCCACGGCGTCGCCATGCACGACCACCGCGTTCATCGCGCCCTCCACGTTCGCCAGCAAGCGTTTTTCCGGGATCAGCGTGGGATGCGTGCGCAATTCGATGCCCTTCTCCGTGCGGCGCGCAATGCCCAGCAGCTTGATCCGGTAGCCGAGATCTTCCGCATAGCGGATGTCGATGGCGTCGAGCTTGCTGATCCCTTCCACGTAAGCCCGGTCGAATTGCACAGGCACGCCGAACGCGATCGCGCTCATGATCGTGACCTTGTGCGCAGCGTCCACGCCTTCAATGTCGAAGGTCGGATCGGCTTCGGCATAACCCAGTTCCTGGGCCGCTTTCAGCGCGGTCGCGAAGTCGAGCCCGCGGTCGCGCATCTCCGAAAGAATGTAGTTCGTCGTGCCGTTGATAATGCCCGCGATGTACTGGATCCGGTTCGCCGTCAGTCCTTCACGCAGCGCCTTGATGATGGGAATGCCGCCCGCGACCGCCGCTTCGAACGCCACCATCACGCCCTTCTTGCTGGCCGCTTCGAAAATCTCGCTGCCGTGGACGGCCAGGAGCGCCTTGTTCGCCGTCACTACGTGCTTGCCGTTGGCGATGGCGCGCAGCACCAGTTCGCGCGCGACGCCCGTGCCGCCAATCATCTCGGCCACGATGTCGATGGAAGGATCGTCGACGACCGCGTTGAAGTCGGTCGTGACGTCAATGCCCGCCGCACCCTGCACCTTCGACGGCGTGCGCACCGCAATGCGCGTAATTTCGATGCCCCGTCCGGCGCGCCGTTTGATTTCTTCCTGATTACGGCGCAGCACCGTGAAGGTGCCGCTGCCGACGGTGCCGAAGCCCAGCAGGCCAACTTTGATCGGTTCCATTGCAGCGTGAGTCTTATAAGAGAGGTTTAGACAGAGTGACGTTTTCGATAACCATCGAGAAAACGCGCGATACGGTTGATCGAGTCGGCGAGATCATCCACGTTCGGCAGGAACACCACGCGGAAATGATCGGGTGTCGGCCAGTTGAAGCCGGTGCCCTGCACAAGCAGCGTGCGTTCTTCGAGCAACAGATCCGTAATGAACTGCTGGTCGTCGACGATCGGATACATCTTCGGGTCGAGCTTCGGGAACATGTACAGCGCCGCCTGCGGCTTCACGCAACTCACGCCGGGAATGGCGGTCAGCATGTCGTAAGCGAGTTCACGCTGCTTGAACAGGCGACCGCCTGGCACGATCAGGTCGTTGATGCTCTGGTAACCGCCGAGCGCCGTCTGGATGGCATATTGGCCCGGCACGTTCGCGCACAGGCGCATGGAGGCCAGGATGCCGAGCCCTTCCATATAGTCATGGGCGATGCGGCGGTTTTCACCCGTCAGCCCCGAGATGAACATCCAGCCCGCGCGATACCCGCAGGCCCGGTAACTTTTCGACAAGCTGTTGAACGTGACCGTCAGCACGTCTTCGGACAATGCCGCGACCGCCGTGTGCTTGCGGCCGTCGTAGACGATCTTGTCGTAGACCTCGTCGGCGAAAATGATCAGGCCGTGCTTGCGCGCGATCTCGATCATGTCCTTGAGCAACTCGTCCGAATACAGCGCGCCGGTCGGGTTGTTCGGGTTGATGATGACCAGCGCCTTCGTATTCGACGTGATCTTCGAGCGCAAGTCGTCCAGATCGGGCATCCAGCCGGCGGATTCGTCGCAAAGATAATGCACCGGCGTACCGGCCGACAAGCTTACCGCGGCAGTCCACAGCGGGTAGTCCGGCGCTGGCAGCAGCACTTCGTCGCCGTCGTTGAGCAGGCCCTGCATGGCCATCACGATCAGCTCGGACGCGCCGTTGCCAATATAGATGTCGTCCAGTTCCACGCCTGCCACGCCCTTTTGCTGGCTGTAATGCATGATCGCCTTGCGTGCGGCGAACACGCCCTTCGAGTCCGAATACCCCGACGACGTGGGCAGGTTGCGGATCATGTCCTGGATGATCTCGTCCGGCGCGTCAAAGCCGAACGACGCCAGATTGCCGATATTGAGCTTGATGATCCGGTGGCCCTCGTCCTCCAGCCGCTTCGCGTGCTCGAGCACGGGTCCGCGAATGTCATAACAGACATTCTGCAATTTATTGGATTTTAGAATCGGTTTCACGGCGGGAAAGCTCACTGGGTTACTGGAAATCAGGCTCTGGACCAGGAAAAATCGGTAAATAAAGTTGACACGTCAGATCCTCTGACTCGGCGCACCGCGGGCCACGCCGGTGTTTTCGCCCGGCGTTTAAGACGCAGAGCGCAAAACGAGTCGAACCGAGACGTCAAACGGACCGGACACCGCGCAGAAACCCTAAGTAGCGACGCGGAACAGGCAGTCTAGCGAAAATGCGCCGGATAGAGGCGGGTTTGGGCGGAATCGTGTGAGCTTATGGCCATCAGGCCAAGGCAAAACGCCGCGTTTTGCGTGTCGAGAAGCAGCTTGTGGCGGCACGCGATGCAATGCGCCACCCCGGGCTCGCAACCCGCTGGCGGCTGAAAAGTTATAATTTAGCGGATTATCCGTGACTTTCGCAATGCGCCACCGGTAGCCGCGTGCACATTGGCTTCATTCAGGTGCTCGCGCGAGCCCGTGAAAGCTGCATTGCGCGCCAGGGCGTCCCGTTGTTGCCGGCCCCTCGCGCAGTCACCTCTTGCCATCAACCCGCCTGTCGGAATATCGATTTGAAATTACATCAGGAAGCCAGCGGCGCGCTCAACACCATCACGAGTTACGGCGCCGATTACGTCGCGATCAATCTGCAACGCCACGAAGGCAGCATCATCGTGATGCCGGAAACGCCGGTGATCGCGTGGCCCGTGTCGTCGTTCGAGGCGCTGACGCCGGAAGATTTTGACGCGCTCATCGCGATCGCACCTGAAGTCGTCGTGTTCGGCAGCGGTACGCGCCTGCGTTTTCCGCACCCGCGACTCATCGCGAAGCTCTCCCAGCAGCGCATTGGGGTGGAAACAATGGATTTCGGCGCCGCATGCCGTACTTACAACATTCTCATGTCGGAAGGCCGCCGGGTGGCGGCTGCGCTGCTGATCGAGGCGTAATGAAGACGTAGCCAGGGCTTAGCGGCGAAAGTCGAGCGCATGCCGACACCAACGCCGCGCCAACGCGCGAGAACGGATTCGGCGCGCCAGTGCGATAAACTGCCGCCCGGCGTCGATGTCGGTACGGATATCGGCACTGGTAACGCCTGTTTTCTGCGCACCGACGGACGACGCACCGGCTCGCAATCGCCCGCCGTACCGGCGAAGCGCACAATGACTGGCCGTTTGGCTGGCTTGCGCGCCCGGTTATTGCAGAGGAACCTGCATGGGCTGGCCGGACACCGGGTACGCGGCGAGCTTGCCGCAAGCGTGCCTGTTAAGCCGCCCTTAAGCCCTGATGCGCCAAACTCGAGCCCCCCATGGATTTTGCTAGCGCCGCGAAAGCGGCATCGGACAGGTCGACACTCATGAACGATACGCCTTACCGGCTACCGCTCACCCGCCTCTCGCTTTTATTGCTGATCGCGGCACTCGCCGTGATCTGGTTCGCACCGCTGGGCTTGCGCCATCTCGTCCCAAGCGACGAAGGCCGTTACGCCGAAATGGCGCGCGAAATGTTCGTCACCGGCGACTGGATCACGCCGCGTTACAACGGCTACAAGTATTTCGAAAAACCCCCGCTGCAAACCTGGGCGAACGCGCTGACGTTCGCGTGGTTCGGTATCGGCGAGTGGCAAGCGCGCCTTTATACGGCGCTGACCGGCTTTGCCGGCGTGCTGCTGGTCGGCTACACCGGGGCGCGGGTGTTCAATGGCGTGACAGGGTTCTGCGCGGCCGTCGTGCTCGCGACTTCGCCATACTGGAACCTCATGGCCCATTTCGACACGCTCGACATGGGCTTGTCGTTCTGGATGCAACTTACGCTCTGCAGCTTGCTGCTCGCACAGCGTCCGAACCTGCCGGCGCGCGAGGTCAGGATCTGGATGTGGCTGTGCTGGGCCGGGATGGCGCTCGCGCTCTTGTCGAAGGGACTGATCGGCCTGATCCTGCCAGGTGCGGTGCTGGTGCTCTATACCCTGATCGCGCGTGACTGGGCGCTCTGGCGGCGCCTGTACATTGGCAGCGGGCTGATCCTGTTCCTCGTGATCGCCACACCGTGGTTCGTGCTGGTCCAGATGAAAAATCCGGAGTTCCTGAACTTCTTTTTCATCGTGCAGCAATTCCAGCGCTACCTGACCCCCGAACAGAACCGTCCGGGTGCGTTTTATTACTTCGTGCCCGTGCTGATTGTCGGATTCCTGCCTTGGCTCTCCGTGGTGTTCCAGAGCGTGCGGCATGCGCTGAAGGTACCGCGCCAGCCGAACGGCTTTGCACCGGTCACACTGCTCCTGGTCTGGTCGGTGTTCATCTTCCTGTTCTTCAGCGCGTCGCATTCGAAGCTGCTGTCGTACACCTTGCCAATCGCTCCCGCCATTGCATTACTGATTGCGATCTACCTGCCCTTGCTCACGCGCGCGCAGTGGCACCGGCATTTAACCGGATACGCTGTATTTCTCGTGGTGGCGGCATTTGGCGCGATCTTCCTCGGCCGGATGGGCGGCGGTCACACGCCCAACGAGCTCTACAGGGAGTTCCAGGTCTGGGTGTACGCCGCGCTCGCCGTGGCCTTTGTGGTGACGCTTGCCGCCATCTGGCTCAACCGGCGCAGTTCGATCGGCGGCGTGGTGCTGCTGGGAACGGCCTGGCTGCTGATGGGCACGATCGCCGGCACCGGCCACGAGGTGTTTGGCCGCGAAAGTTCGGGCGTGCAACTCGTGCCTGCGGTAAAGGCCGCCATGGCCAGATTGCCGGCTGACACGCCGTTCTATTCGGTCGCCAAGCTCGATCACACCATGCCGTTCTATCTCGGCCACACCATGATCATGGTCCAGGAACCCGACGAGCTGAAATTCGGGGTCACAACGGAACCCCAGAAATGGGTGCCGACCATTGATGAGTGGATTCAGCACTGGGATGCGCAACCGTACGGCCTTGCGCTGATACCGCCCGGCCGGTATGACGAATTGCTGGCGAAGCACGTGCCCATGCAGGTGATTGCTCGGGACGACCGAAGGGTGATTGTCGAGAAGCCGCAGCCTTGAAACAATGGCGCCGCGGGTTGACCGGAGCACCGCGCGCCAGCGGATATGGAAGCCGGAGACGCTGCGAAGCCCTACCGCTTCGCCGCTCCGCCCCAAAAAACCCTATTACGGCTCACGATGAACCCGATATCCTTCATTTGCATCATCACCGGCGTCATGCTGAACGCCGGTGCGCAGTTGCTGCTCAAAGCAGGCGTGAACGCCGTGGGTCATTTCGAGTTCACGCCGGCAAACATCGTACCGATCGGTTTCAAGATCGCGACGCAGTGGCCGATCATCGGTGGACTGACCTGCTACGTATTCAGCGTGGTGGTATGGATTGTGGGGTTGTCGCGGGTCGACGTCTCCATCGCCTATCCCATGCTCTCGCTTGGATACGTGGTGAACGCGTTCGCGGCGTGGTATTTATTCGGCGAAGTCCTGACATTGCAGCGACTGGTCGGCATCGGCATTATCCTGATCGGCGTCGTGGTTCTGACGCGCGGTTGAGGGCCCGCAAGCACTTGAGCGTCCCTGGGCGCGCCTGAACGAGGCTGGACCCGGCTGACACTGTGCTTCAAAGACTGTGTTTCAAAGATCTCACCGTTCCTTTCCTTCGCAGAGCTTCCATGACCCAGAACGTGCCTTCTAAAACGCTTCCCTTTCTGCCTTTCGTACGCGCCGAGATCGACGAAGAGACGATTCAGGGCGTCGTCGACGTTCTGCGTTCTGGCTGGATCACGACCGGCCCGCAAAACCAGCAGTTCGAGGCCGAACTGTCCGCCTACTGCGGCGGCCGCCCGGTGCGCACGTTCAACTCCGGCACGGCGACCATGGAAATCGGCTTGCGCATAGCCGGCGTGGGCGAAGGCGACGAAGTCATCACCACACCCATGACCTGGGTCTCGACCAGCAATGTGATCATTGAAACAGGTGCTACACCGGTGTTCGCGGATATTGACCCGGTCACGCACAATATCGACCTGGACCTGCTCGAAAAGGCCATTACGCCGCGTACCAAGGCAATCCTGCCGGTGTATCTGTCCGGCCTGCCTGTGGACATGGACCGGCTGTACGGCATTGCGCGCGAGCATGGCCTGCGCGTGATCGAAGACGCGGCACAGGCGTTCGGAGCATCGTGGCGCGGTCAGAAGATCGGCGCATTCGGCGACATTGTCTCGTTCAGCTTTCACGCGAACAAGAACGTCACGACGATCGAAGGCGGCGCGCTCGTCCTGAATAACGAGGAAGAAGCCGTGCTTGCGCAGAAGTACCGGCTGCAAGGCGTTACGCGCATCGGCTTTGACGGCATGGATTGCGATCTCCTCGGCGGCAAATACAATCTCACCGACGTCGCCGCCCGCGTTGGCCTGGGTCAGCTCAAGCACGTGGAGCGTTTCACGGAACAACGCCGGGAACTGGCGCGCGCATACTTTGAGAGTTTCGCGAACGGCGCAGCCGTGCGCATGGGCGTGCAATTGCCGGTGCCGAATTTCACCGACAGCAACTGGCACATGTTCCAGATCGCGCTGCCGCTCGAGCGCCTGTCGCTTACGCGCTCGGCGTTCATGGGACTGATGAAGGAACGCGGCATCGGTACGGGTGTGCATTACCCGGCGCTGCACCTGTTCACGCTGTATCGCGGACGCGGATTTCACGAAGGCATGTTCCCGCACGCCGAAAAATACGGCGCGTCAACGGTCACGCTGCCGCTCTTCACCCAGATGAACCAGGACGACGTGAAGCGCGTCGTGCATGCAGTCGATGAAATCTGCGCGGCGCACGCCATTTGAGGCGTGCGAGTCACGTAGGCAATACGGCACGTTCAGCACGCTAAAGTACATAAGTCATGCAACGTACGCGGATCGCACGGCAAAACAAGAACCACATTTTTCACCACGGACACCTAGCGGAACCATCGTCAACATGAGTCAAACGGATTTTCTGCCGACCGGCCCGGAATTAACGGTCGTGGTCCCGGTGTACAACGAAGAAGAAGGCCTCGCGGCACTCTTCTCCCGCCTGTATCCGGCGCTTGATGCACTCGGCGCGACGTATGAAGTGATCTTCATCAACGACGGCAGCCGCGACAAGTCGGCGGCATTGCTCGCCCAGCAGTTTCGCGCGCGGCCGGATACGACCCGCGTGATCCTGCTAAACGGCAACTATGGCCAGCACATGGCCATTCTCGCGGGCTTTGAACAGTCGCGCGGGGAATGCGTCATTACACTCGACGCCGACCTGCAGAATCCTCCCGAGGAAATCGCCAAGCTGCTCGAGAAGATGCGCGAGGGTTACGACTACGTCGGCACGATTCGCCAGCAACGCCAGGACAGCTTCTGGCGCAAGAAGGCCTCACGCCTCATGAACCGGCTGCGCGAACGCATCACGCGCATCAGGATGACCGACCAGGGCTGCATGCTGCGTGGTTACAGCCGGCACATCATTGACACCATCAACCGCTGCGGTGAGATCAACACCTTCATTCCGGCGCTGGCCTACACCTTCGCGCAGAACCCGATTGAAATCGACGTTGCGCACGAAGAGCGCTTCGCCGGGGAATCCAAGTACTCGCTGTACAGCCTGATCCGCCTCAACTTTGATCTGGTGACCGGTTTCTCCGTCGTGCCCCTACAGTGGTTGTCGTTCATCGGCGTGATTCTGTCCGTGGGGTCCGCGGGCCTGTTCCTGCTGCTGTTGGTTCGACGCTTCATGTTCGGCGCGGAAGTCGAAGGGGTGTTCACCCTGTTCGCTATCACCTTCTTCATGCTCGGCGTGATCATCTTCGCGCTTGGGCTGCTCGGCGAATATATCGGCCGGATCTATCAGCAAGTGCGTGCGCGGCCGCGTTACCTGGTGCAGACCATCCTGGAAGAGCGCGACGGCAAGCCGGCGCGGACCATGCCACGTCAGGAAGCGGTAGCCGCAATCAGCCGCGAGGTCGATCCTCTATGAGGTCGCTATGAAACCGGCGGTTAATTCCACAAGCGCGGCAAGCCCTGCAAACGCTCCACGCGCGAAACCTCGCGCGGTGGTGTTCGCGTATCACAACGTTGGCGTGCGATGCCTGCAGGTCCTGCTCGCGCGCGGCGTGGAGGTCGCGCTGGTTGTCACGCACGAAGACAATCCTGACGAGAACATCTGGTTCGGCAGCGTGAAGTCGGTGGCGGCGGATCATGGCATCGCGGTTATCACGCCGGCCGATCCCAAGTCGCCCGAACTGCATGAGGCAATCAGCGAACTCGCGCCGGATTTCATCTTCTCGTTCTACTATCGGCACATGCTGCCGGTCGGGCTGCTCGCGCTTGCGGCGCGCGGCGCGTACAACATGCACGGTTCACTGTTGCCGAAGTATCGCGGGCGCGTGCCCACCAATTGGGCCGTGCTGAACGGAGAAACGGAAACGGGTGCGACGCTGCACGAGATGGCAGCCAAACCGGACGCCGGAGCCATCCTCGGCCAGACACCCGTGCCCATTCTCCCCGACGACACCGCCGCGCAAGTCTTCGACAAAACCACCGTCGCCGCCGAGCAAACCTTGTGGCGCGTCTTGCCGGCCTTGATCGCAGGCGAAGCGCCGCATTTGCCGAACGACCTCGCCAAAGGAAGCTACTACGGCGGCCGGAAGCCGGAAGATGGCCGCATCGACTGGTCGCAAACGGCGCAGCGGGTCTACAACCTGATTCGCGCCGTCGCGCCGCCGTATCCGGGTGCTTTTACGGACATCGGACAGCAGCGGTTTATTGTCGCGCGTGCCCGTCTCGCGCCCGAAAACGGCCTGCCGGACGTCGCTGCCGAAACCCTGCGTGAGGTCTCGAATTTGCCCCCTGGCCTGCACGTGAAGGATAATGCGCTGTTTGGCGTATGCGGCGACGGCCGCGTCGTCGCCATCCGTGAATTACGGCAACCATTCGTGGACGAAAGCCAGACTCCCGCCGGCGGCGAACGCGTCGTCAGTCCCGCCGAATTCGGCCGACTCACTCAATCACTTCCTCATTCATGAAAAAAGTCCTGATCCTGGGTGTCAACGGCTTCATTGGCCACCACCTCTCCAAGCGCATTCTCGAGACGACCGACTGGGAAGTCTTCGGCATGGACATGCAACGCGACCGTCTCGGCGACCTAGCGAATCACGAGCGCATGCATTTCTTCGAAGGCGACATCACGATCAACAAGGAGTGGGTCGAATATCACATCAAGAAGTGCGATGTGATCCTGCCGCTGGTCGCTATCGCCACGCCGGCCACCTACGTGAAGCAGCCGCTGCGCGTGTTCGAACTCGACTTCGAGGCGAACCTGCCCATCGTTCGTTCGGCCGTGAAATACGGCAAGCACCTGGTGTTTCCGTCCACGTCCGAGGTGTACGGCATGTGCACCGACGAGCAATTCGATCCGGAAGAATCGCAACTGAGCTACGGCCCGATCAACAAACCGCGCTGGATCTACGCATGCTCGAAGCAGTTGATGGACCGCGTGATCTGGGGTTACGGCATGGAAGGCCTGAACTTCACGCTGTTCCGTCCGTTCAACTGGATCGGCCCGGGCCTCGACTCGATCTACACGCCGAAGGAAGGCAGCTCGCGCGTGGTCACGCAATTCCTGGGTCACATCGTGCGCGGTGAAAACATCAGTCTCGTCGACGGCGGCGCGCAAAAACGTGCGTTCACGGATATCGACGACGGCATCGGTGCGTTGATGAAGATCATCGAGAACAAGGACGGCGTGGCGACGGGCAAGATCTATAACATCGGCAATCCGAGCAACAACTTCTCGGTCCGTGAACTCGCCAACAAGATGCTGAAGCTCGCGAACGAGATCCCCGAGTACGCTGAAAGTGCGAAGACGGTCCAGCTCGTCGAGACGTCATCGGGCGACTACTACGGCGCGGGTTATCAGGACGTGCAGAACCGCGTGCCGAAGATCGACAACACGATCCAGGAGCTCGGCTGGAAACCGGTCGCGACCATGGACGACGCGTTGCGCAAGATTTTCGAAGCGTATCGCGGCGACGTGGGCACGGCGCGGCGCCTTGTAGAAGACCAGTCCTAAGGACGGCGCGTGGCTCGCATTGTTCTGAAAATCGACGTCGATACCCTGCGCGGCACGCGTGAAGGCGTGCCGAATCTCGCGCGCCTGCTCGACAAATACCACGCCCGCGCCACGTTCCTGTTCAGTCTCGGCCCCGATCACACCGGCTGGGCATTGCGCCGCGTGTTTCGCCCGGGGTTTCTCAAGAAGGTGTCGCGGACGTCGGTGGTCGAGCATTACGGCATCAAGACGCTCATGTATGGCGTGCTTCTGCCGGGGCCGGATATCGGCCGCCGTGCCGTTGCCGAGATGCGCGCGATTCATGAAGCTGGGTTCGAGTGCGGCATCCACACGTGGGATCACGTGTACTGGCAGGACAACGTCCGTGCCGGCAATCGTGAGTGGACAGCCAGCCAGATGCAGCGCAGCCACGCGCGTTTCGTCGAGATCTTCGGTACGCCGCCGGTCACGCACGGTGCAGCGGGCTGGCAGATGAACAGCTACGCGTTCGAACAGATCGATGCCTGGGGCATGAAATACGCGTCCGACGGACGCGGCCATACGCCCTACATTCCCGTGCTCGACGGCCGAACGCTGAATCACGTCCAGATGCCCACCACGCTGCCTACGCTGGATGAAATCCTCGGTGTGGATGGCGTGGACGTGAGCAATGTGGCTGCGCATTTGCTGGGTCTCACGTCGAAACAGGCGCACGACCAGGTCTTCACGCTGCATGCCGAACTGGAAGGACAAAAGCTGGCCACGGTATTCGAGCAATTGCTGGCCGGCTGGAGTGCACAAGGTCACAGCTTCTGCACGATGGGCGACTATCATGCGACGCTGGACCGCGCGACGCTGCCCACGTACCCTGTCGCGTGGGGCGAGATTCCAGGTCGCGCGGGCGAGCTGATACTGCAGCCAGACTGACGCACTGCCGGCCTGTTTTCGCGCCTGGTATCTGCGCGGGCCCGGCCGGACGGCTGCAGCCCTTCCCGGATCCGCACTACCGTTCCAACGTGCCCGCTCTCCAGAAACTGGCGCACGGGCACGCGTCTACCGATAACAGCACCATGTTACATGGGACCGGAGTAAGCGCTATGGGACCAGAGTTAGCACTAAAGTGCCAACTCTGGTCGACACGCCAACTCCGGCCGACCGCAAACACCGCATGGGACCGGAGTGAGCGCTAAAGCGCCAACTCCGGCCGACAGAGGAGAAACTTCGTGCCGATCGCAGTCGATCAACCCGTTCCCGATTTCACCGCGCCCGCAACCGGCGGCGACTTTACGCTGTCGTCCCTGCGAGGCAAGAAAGTCGTGCTGTTTTTTTATCCGAAAGACAATACGCCGGGCTGTACAACGGAAAGCCTGCAGTTCCGTGATCTCTACGCGAAATTCAAGAAGGCGGGTGCTGAAGTGATCGGCATCTCGCGTGACAGCGTGAAGTCGCACGACAACTTCAAGGCCAAGCTGGAGCTGCCATACACGCTGGTATCGGATTCCGACGAAGCTATCTGCACGCTCTTCGGTGTCATCAAAATGAAGAAAATGTATGGCAAGGAAGTACGCGGAATCGAGCGTTCGACCTTCCTGCTGGACGCGAAAGGGGTGCTGCGCCAGGAGTTCCGTGGCGTAAAGGTTCCAGGCCACGTGGAGCAGATCGTGGAAGCTGTACAAGCGCTTTGAGGCACGTTATATTGATTCGCAATGAGCGCTTGCCCTTCCCTCCATTTCTCTTTGCGTAGCGTCCGGTGTTTCGCGGTTTTCCCCGCGACCGGCACGGGTACCCGCTACACGCCACGCCTGGAATCCAGGGGCGTGGCGGAAGTTGAAAGGCGCTTTGAAGCAGGCGCTGTCGAGCCGCTGGTCCCATCGTCCGGGACGGCGGCTTTTTTGTTTGCGGACGCTCCCTTACCGCCAGCGTGTGCGCCCTGGGCGTCTCGCGCCGTCCGTGCGTTTCATCTCCGTTTTCTTCAGGACGCAACTTCCAAGGAGCCGATCGAAATCTAGGCGAACCGGCGTTTTCGAAACCGAAGCGCGTCTCCGGGCGCAAACTGCATCGACGTCCGGCCTTCTGGCCTGAAGACCTGACCGTCGGCATCACGCAGGATGCGACAGGCGACGCACGACATACGATCCGAATCCTATCGAGGAAAACCATGCCTTTGCCTACCGCACCCGTCAAGCTCGGCAACCTCCTGCCGTCTGAAGAATACAAAGCCAAAGCCCGGCCTGCCCGATCAACAAAAAAGCAGGCAAGCGATGGCGATCTGGTTGAAACCGAAACCGAATTTGGCGCGAGCGTCGGCGCTTCACGGCCTGCCGCCGCGAACACCGCCAATACCTTGCGCGCCATAGCAAGCGAGACGCTTGCGAACGCGGCCAAAGGCTCAGCGGTGGAAGCCTCTGATGCAGCGCCCGCCGCGCGCACCCGCCGCACGAAACAAACTGCGGCGTTGCTGCAACCCGCCGCTGCACCGGCCGAACAGGTCGAAACCACGCCAGCAGTCGCACGCACGCCGGTCGAGGCGCGTGAACGCGCGCCTTCGCGCTCCGAAGCACCGGCCGCGCCCGTGGCCAATGGCGTTCAGGCGCGTGGCCAGCAGAAGCGCCGCACGCGTGGCCAGCCGGACAACGAGATCGGCAAGCTGTTCGTACTCGACACGAACGTGCTGATGCACGATCCGTCATCGCTGTTCCGGTTCGAGGAACACGACGTCTATCTGCCCATGATGACGCTCGAGGAACTCGACAACCACAAGAAGGGCATGTCGGAAGTGGCGCGTAATGCGCGTCAGGTGAGCCGCACGCTGGATGCGCTGGTGGCGCACGTCGGCGAGATGGCCGCCGGGTTGCCGTTGTCTGCACTGGGCAATCGCGATGCAACCGGCCGCCTGTACTTCCAGACCACGCTGACCGACATTGAACCGGTCGAGGGCCTGCCGGTCGGCAAGGCCGACAACCAGATTCTCGGCGTGGTTCGCGCGCTGCAGAAGGAGCGCACGGATCGCCAGGTCGTGCTGGTGTCGAAAGACATCAACATGCGCATCAAGGCCCACGCGCTCGGCCTGCCCGCTGAAGATTATTTCAACGACCAGGTGCTGGAAGACAAGGACCTGCTCTATTCCGGTGTGCGTGCATTGCCTTCGGACTTCTGGACGAAGCACGCGAAGGGCATGGAAAGCTGGCAGGACACCAAGACGGGCACGACGTATTACCGCGTGACCGGTCCGCAGTGCGCGTCCATGCTGGTGAACGAGTTCGTTTATTTCGAACCGCAGAACGGCGAGCCGTCGTTCTACGGCATCGTGCGCGAGCTGAACGGCAAGACAGCGCTGCTGCAAACGCTACGCGATTACAGCCACCACAAGAACAACGTGTGGGGTATTACGTCACGCAATCGCGAGCAGAATTTTGCGTTGAACCTGCTGATGAACCCGGACGTGGATTTCGTCACGCTGCTGGGTCAGGCCGGTACCGGCAAGACCTTGATGGCCTTGGCCGCCGGCCTCGCGCAAGTGCTCGACGACAAGCGCTATAACGAGATCATCGTGACGCGTGCAACGGTTCCGGTTGGCGAAGACATCGGCTTCCTGCCGGGTACGGAAGAGGAAAAAATGCAGCCGTGGATGGGCGCATTCGACGACAACCTCGAAGTCCTCCAAAAGACCGACGACGCCGCCGGCGAATGGGGCCGTGCCGCCACGCAGGAACTGATCCGATCGCGCCTGAAGGTAAAGAGCATGAACTTCATGCGCGGGCGGACCTTCGTGGACAAATACGTGATCATCGACGAAGCGCAAAACCTGACGCCCAAGCAGATGAAAACGCTCGTCACGCGCGCCGGTCCGGGCACGAAGATCGTGTGTCTGGGTAATATCGCCCAGATCGACACACCGTATCTGACGGAAGGCAGTTCGGGCCTGACGTACGTAGTCGACCGCTTCAAGGGCTGGACGCATAGCGGTCACGTCACGCTTGCACGTGGCGAACGGTCGCGATTGGCAGATTACGCGTCCGAGATTCTTTAACTATCGGCACGATTTGAAAGCCCGGCAAGCATCGCTTGCCGGGCTTTTTTGCGTCTTTTTAGCGTGTTTTGAACCCCAGAACACGTTTCCCCAAAGCAACACTTACAGCGTAAACCTCAAGTGACTTATCAAGAAAACTTGCCCGGGCCCCGTCTGACGGGCTAGTATCGCGAGACCGCCATGACGGCGAGCGCCTCCGCTCGCCCCGCCGAATGCGTCGACTCTGGTCACTGCTGCTGCTCACCCTCCTCGTTGCCGCCTGCTCCAGCGCGCCGACGCGGGTGTCGCGTGCACCGGCCGCATCGAACGCTACCGCGTCTAATCGCACCTTCGCCGCCCCCTCCGGTTTCCCGAATTTCGTGGACCACAGCGTTGGGCGCGAGGAAATTTCCATCCAGGCAATGTCGCTCGTGGGCGTGCCGTATCGATGGGGAGGCAATACGCCAGAAGCGGGTTTCGATTGCAGCGGGTTGGTGCGCTACGTGGTGGATCGAGCGGCATCGGTGAACCTGCCGCGCACGACCGCGGACATGAGCGTGCGCGGCGAATCGATTGAACCCGACGAAGTTGCCCCCGGCGACCTGATTTTCTTCAACACGACGGGCAGGCCGCATTCGCACGTCGGCATCTACGTGGGTAAGCTGCGCTTCGTGAACGCGCCGTCAACGGGCGGCACGGTACGGCTCGATTACCTCACCAATCCGTATTGGGCCAAGCGTTTCGATGGCATCCGGCGCGTCGCGCCGCCAAAAGCCGCTCCGGCTCCATTCGATGCACCGACGTATCTGGCGTCGCCCGTCCCTGTTCCCGCACCGGCGGATGGAGCGTCAAGCCGTTCACCAACACAAGTTGCCGCTCAGGCCAGCGATCGTTATGAACCTCCGCCTGCCGCAGCCATGGCCGCGCCTGTTACGCAGCAACAACCTGCACAGGCTATGACGCCACCACCCGCAGGCTCTTACCGTACGGCCGCCGCGGATCAGTTCGAACCGCCGCCGTCCTCGGTGTCGTCCGCACAACGACAGGCGCAATCGGCGGGGGCTGTATCGCCGGCCATGACGACCGCTCGCTCCGGTGCCGATCCGTTCGAGCCGCCGCCATCTTCGTTGTCCGCGGCGCAGCGTCAATCGCAAGCCGCAAATGCAATTTCGCCGCCGCGCGAGTCACAGGCTGAATCGAACGCCGTTGCCGCCGCATCGAATGCGCCCGATCCCATCACCGCCGCCGCTGATGCCTTCGAACCGCCGCCACCCACTGCCCGGCTGGCGGCGCAGCAGGTGCGTTCGGTGCAAGAGCAACAGTCGTCATTGGTTGGCCGGATTCCCGCCTCCGACCCTGCCGCCCACGTGATGCGCGCCTCAACGAATTCGCTCACGCCCACGCGCCCCGCCGCTACCGACGACCCCATCGCGAAGTTCGCTAACGGCAGCTATTAGGCTGTCATCCTGCGAGCGCTTCGAGCGCGTTTCTCCGGGCCGCACACATTCCCAGCGTCTGCTATCGTGTCTCGATAACGATTCCACGCATCATCGAATCGACCATCGGCCTCGACAGGAGTGAACTCATGGACTTGGGACTCGCCGGCAAGATCGTGCTCATCACGGGCGGCAGCAAAGGTATCGGCTTCGCGTGCGCGCGGGCATTTGCAGCGGAAGGGGCGCGCGTGGCGATTGTTTCGCGCGATCCGGCAAACCTCGCGCGCGCGCGCGAAGAACTCGCGAAAGATGGCTTTCACGTGCATCTGGCGCGTGCCGATCTTCACGAAGCGCACAGCGCGCAAGACGTGGTGGAAGAAGCGACGGGCGCGCTCGGCCCGATCGATATTCTCGTGAATTGCGCGGGCGCCGCTAAACGCTACGACCCGGATCTCCTCGATGCCGCCGGCTACAAGGCCGCGATGGAAGCGAAATATTTCCCCTGCATCTACCCTCAGCAAGCCGTGCTGAAGCAAATGGCTGAACGGCTAAAGGCGAACCCCAAGGCCGAACCGGGCGCGGTGGTAAATATCATCGGAATGGGTGGGAAGATTGCGAGCGATATCCATATCGCGGGCGGCGCGGCGAACGCGGCGCTGATGCTGGCAACGGTTGGTCTCGCACATCATTACGCGAAGCTGGGCATTCGCATCAACGCGATCAATCCGGGCTCGACGTTGACCGAACGCGTGGAGGAATCGCTGGCGCTTGAGGCGCAAAGACTGGGTGTGACGCGCGATGAAGCGCTGGCGCAAAGCCAGGCAAAGGTGCCTCTCGGCCGATACGCAAAACCCGAGGAAATCGCGGACGTCGCGCTATTTCTGGCAAGCCGCCGGGCCAGTTACGTATCGGGTGCGATCATTCCAATGGACGGTGTCAGCGCGCCGTTGATCTGACGTCCGAAACGCGGGTGACTTATCCAAAAGTCGCCCGCGAACTGCTCGTTCCGTTCAGGGAAGAAAGCGATGTCCGAGCCACCAAGCGGCGGCGGCCATCACGGCAGAGGCAGGAATGGTCAGGATCCAGGCCCAGACAATATTCCCCGCCACACCCCAGCGCACCGCGCTGAACTTCTGCGTCGCGCCAACACCGACAATTGCGCCGGTGATCGTATGCGTGGTCGACACGGGGATACCCAGGAACGACGCAACGAACAGCGTAATCGCCCCGCCCGACTCCGCGCAGAACCCGCCGACCGGCTTGAGCTTCGTGATCTTCTGGCCCATCGTGCGCACGATGCGCCAGCCGCCGAACAGCGTTCCGAGCCCCATCGACAGATAACATCCGCCGATCACCCAGATCGGCGGCGCGTTCGCCGCCGCTGACCAATATCCCGCCGCAATCAGCAGCATCCAGATAATGCCGATAGTCTTCTGAGCGTCGTTGCCGCCATGCCCGAGGCTGTACAGCCCCGCCGATATAAGCTGCAAGCGTCTGAACCGCCGGTCCACCTTGGAAGGCGGCGTGCGGAAATACATCCACGACACGATCAGCATGAACAGCGACCCAAGCACGAAACCCAGCAGCGGCGAGATGAAAATGAACGAGACGGTCTTGAGCAGGCCGTCCATATTCAGCGAGCCCCACCCCGACTTCGCCCACGCCGAGCCGACCAGGCCGCCAATCAGCGCATGCGACGAACTCGACGGAATGCCGTAGTGCCACGTGATGATGTTCCAGCCGATCGCCCCGACAAGCGCACCGAAGATCACGTATTGATCGACGATAGCCGGGTCGATCGTCCCTTTGCCGACGGTGGCGGCAACCTTCAAATGGAAGATGAAATACGCAATGACGTTGAACGCGGCAGCGAACGCCACGGCCTGCTGAGGTTTCAGCACGCCGGTGGATACGACTGTTGCAATGGAGTTGGCGGCGTCGTGGAAGCCGTTCATGAAGTCGAACACGAGTGCGACCACGACGAGCGTAATGACAGCCCAGAGGGCGAGTTGAATCGAATGCATCGTTTATCGAGTGAGTGGCGCGGCTGAAATCAGGCGTTTTCCAGCACGATGCCTTCGATGATGTTCGCAACATCCTCGCATTTGTCGGTAATCGTCTCGAGCAACTCGTAGATTGCCTTGAGCTTGATCAACGTCTTGACGTTGTCCTCTTCGCGGAAGAGCTTCGACATGGCCGAGCGAAGCACACGGTCGGCGTCCGATTCCAGACGGTCGATTTCTTCGCAGATCTTGAGGATTTCGCTGGCGCGTTTCATGTCGGCCAGCAGCTTGACGGCTTGCTGCACTCGTTCAGAGGTCGCCGTGCAGATATGGGCGAGCTGACTCATTTCCGCGGTCGATTCGCGCACATCGTAAAGCGAGATGGCGGTGGCGACGTCTTCCATCAGGTCGAGGATGTCGTCCATCGTCGTGATGAGCTTGTGGATTTCGTCGCGATCGAGCGGCGTAATAAAGGTCTTGTGCAGCAGATCGATGGTTTCGTGCGTGAGCTTGTCCGCACGTTTTTCGTTGGTCTGGACGTTCTGCTTATGGACCTCCATCTGGTCCATGTTGTCGATCAGCAGTTCGAGTTCGTGACTTGCGTCAACGATGCACTTCGCGTGCGCATTGAAGATTTCGAAAAATTTGCCCTCGGTGGGCATGAATCGACCGAACATTGAAGCTCCGAAAGGCTAATTTTCTCGTTTAATATCAACAAGTTACAATGATTTTCGAAAAACCCGAATGGTCGATATGAAATCCGTACGAAAATTTCATTTCAAACGATCTATGGTGATCCGAGAATGACAAACTGATGACAAGCCGCGATTCTATCGGAAACCATCGGATCTCTGGCGCATTGCATCTTTCGCTCGAGCGTTCCATGGCTCTGCATTTCTTGGACGGTATGAGGAATTGCGAGATCGTCCAGTGAGTTGACTTGCCCAGATTAATGAGGGGTAGGTCAGGCAACCTCCTCCCCCAAAAAAGTTGCCCGGACAAACGCAGGAGCGGACGATCGCCCTCCGCACCTCGTAGCCTCAGCTTGAGCGCCGACGTGCCCTCCATCACGAGTTGCGCACGGGCAGCCGCTCCTGAATCTCAGTTCATTTCTTCCGCATAGATCCAACGGCACCCTGGTTTTGCAACGATGGCTGCGTCGAGCAACGCAGCAGCAATGACGTCCGCTGGATTGACATGAAATTTCTTCGGAAGGATCGGAGCCAAGAGTCGAGCCAGCGCCAGCGCCGCTCCCTCTGCGCGCCTTACTTCACCTCGCTCTCCGCCAATGAGGCTGGGTCTGCAGATCGTCAGGGATCGGAACCCGATTTCCCGGACGTCCCTTTCCACCTCTCCTTTGGTCCTTGCGTAGAAGAAGCTGGACTCTGTTGATGCGCCGATGGCAGTCACGATTGCGAACGTCTCTACGCCTGCGGCGTGTGCCGCTTTGCCGAATGCAATGGGCAGTTCATAGTCAACGTGGTGGAACGCCTCCTTCGAGCCGGCTTTTGCCTGCGTCGTTCCCAATGCGCAGATGACCGCGTGAGGCTTGTACGAGCCTAGAACCGGCGCCAGCTCCTCGAGACGTGACCCGAGAGGGTTCACCAGTTTGTTGCTGGGCGCCAGCGGCTTCCGCGTTGGTGCGATCACCTCGGAAAATGCGCTACTGGAGAGCGCGAGCTTCAATGTTCTGCTTCCCACCAACCCTGTAGCACCCAGCAGTAGCAGTTTCATCTTCAGGATCTCCTGTCCAAGCGCTCGTTCCGACGGATATGGCACTGTGTTTCTTTGGCGGCCGAGGCCGCGCCGCTTCAAACGTGCTGCCGACCTTGAGCTGCGTTCGAGACAGCTTCCCATTTGTCCCAGTTGCTCAAACGCGCCGCATAGGTCGCCCGAAACTTCGCGATCGTCGTCGAACCGAGCACCAGACGAAGGGGCGGCTCCTTGGCCTCCACGGCTTCGAAGATCGCTGCGGCAGTCCCGGCCGGATCTCCAAAATCACCGGGTTTGAATGACGAACGAATGGCCTGACGTATCGGATCATAGGCCTCGATGACCGGCGGGGATTGCACCGACGAACGAAACTCGGTCGCGAAGTGGCCCGGTTCGATGATCGTGACTTTGATCCCGAACGCAGCCACTTCGCCCGCGAGTGCTTCCGACATGGCTTCGATGACGAATTTGCTGGCGGTGTAACTCCCACCGGTCGGAAAACCGATGATGCCTCCGATGCTCGACATCGTCAGGACGTGACCGCTGCCCTGCGCCCGCAGGATCGGCAGCGCTGCTTGAACGACCGAGAGCGTTCCGAACACATTGGTGTCGAAGTTGGCTTTGACTTGTTCATGCTCTAGCTCCTCGATCGCTCCCATGTAGCCATAGCCGGCGTTACATAAGACGACGTCGAGGCGCTTGAAATGCCGATGTGCTTGATTGACGGCTTCGAACACGGCGTCGCGATCCGTTACATCGAGCGGCAGTACCAGCACCGCATCGCTATGAGTCTTGGCGAGCTCATCGAGTGCCCTCGGGTCTCTCGCCGTGGCCACAACCCTGTCGCCGCGTTTCAGCGCGGCCTCTGTCCAGGCACGGCCGAACCCGCGCGATGCACCAGTGATGAACCAGACCTTTGACGACGACATAGTTGAGCTCCGTCCGCAAGTAATTTACACTGAGTGCAATCTATCGCACTCAGTGTAAATTTGTCAAGGAACTCGCCAGCCGTCAAACTGATGACTATGGTTAATTTTGAGAAGACCCCAAACGACTTGCGCGAACGCAAACGCCAGTTGACGCTTGACCGGATCGCCGAAGCAGGCTTGAAACTCTTCATCGAAAATGGCTACGAGGCGACGACGCTCGATGCGATCGCGGCGGCCTCGGGAATATCGCGGCGCACTTTCTTCTACTATCTGAAGTCGAAGGAAGATGTCCTGTTGGCGCACGAGAGCGGCAAATTCCCGCAATCTCTGCGTCCCACCTTCCTGAAGCAGTCGCCCGAGCAATCGCCGATCACCGCAGCTCGGAAGACTTTCCTGGCTCTTGCCTCGATGTACGAGACCAAGGAATCAATCCTCGCGGATCGGATCCTGCGATCGATAGAAGCGCTTCGGCTACGCAAAGAGGCGCTTCTTGTTCAGATGGAGGAGGTCCTCGCTGAGGCGATGTACGAACTGTGGCCAGACCCGGCTCGGCGGCCTGCCTTGCGTCTGGACGCCATGGTGGCCATGGGTACGCTTCGGGTCGCCAAGGAGAACTGGCGACAGGAAGAAGCGGCTTATCCGTTGACGCGTTATATCGACGAGGCCTTCGATCTTCTCGATCAGCATCGAAGCGATTATCGGAGCTCATCCAGGCGGCAATAGGCCCCAGTTCGATTGGGATGACCTTCGATATCAGGCTGTTGCGGACACTCAGGCATCGTCGCCGGTGAGGCCGCTTTAGATTCCTCTCCTGACGTTCGCACAGGAACAGCGCGAATGTAAGCTCTCGTCGCCAGCGTGTGCGAAGTTTCGCCCCCTGAACGGACCGTGGGCCGGGTGCCCCTAATCGACAATTTCAGGGCGTAGTCATTTACTCTTTAGAGTCGCTGGGCAGGTCATCGGCAGAGTGATCGCTCGAGAAATCGAGTACTTCTTCTCGAACCTTTGTGGGTGTCAAGACCGGGACAGTTGAAAGCAGATATCCTCACCGAGATTGTCTCGATACCTGCTGGAACGAGGCTTTAATGCGATCGGCATTGGTGCGGTGCAATTGATAGCCGCACAAAGGGCTGGCGGGCTCGCCCGAAGTGGCCACGCGCAGAGTTCTCGACGGAGGCGGACGATTAAGGTCGGTGCGTCATTCTCGATTTTTTCGACGCTGCCTGTCCATCAGGTCGCGGCCCGAGCGTCATTGTGATGGCGGCCCGATGTAATTCAGCCGCCTTAACCCCATGACGGAGACTCATATGCAATACCTATTGATGATCTACTCGGAAGAAAACGGCTGGAACCAGATGACCGACAGCGAGCGGCAGCAAGGGGTTGCCGCCTATCAGGCGTATACCGAATCGTTGAAAAAAGCCGAGGTGCTGGTGGGCGCCAACCGGCTGCAGCACACGAGCACGGCCACCACGGTGCGGCTCGTCGACGGCAAGCCGCAGGTGCTTGACGGACCGTATTCCGATTCGAAAGAGCAACTCGCCGGCTACTACCTGATCGACGTGCCCAACCTGGACGCGGCGATCGCGTGGGCGTCGCGTTGTCCCGGCGCGGCGCACGGCCTCATGGAAGTGCGCCCGGCCTGGACTGCTCCGTACGACGCGCCATCTGTTGCATGAGTCCGTCCGGCGGCGACCCTGATGCTGGCACCGTCGCGCATTCGATCGCCGATGCGGTCGCTCGCCGCAGTTATGGCAAGCTCGTCGCGCTGCTGGCGATGCGTACGCGCGACGTCGCCGCGGCCGAGGACGCGCTGGCCGACGCGTTTGCGGCCGCGCTCGCGGACTGGCCGAAGCGAGGCTGCCCCGCGAATCCCGAAGCGTGGCTGATGACGGTTGCGCGCCGCCGGGCGCTTGATGGTGTGCGTCATCGACGTGTCGGGGACGAAGTGGTGAACCAGCTCGCGATCCTCGCCGACGAGATCGACGAGCATGAAGCAGGCCTGTTGCCCGACCGGCGGCTTGCGCTACTGTTCGCGTGCACGCACCCTGCCCTCGAGGCCGCGATTCGCACGCCGCTGATGCTACAGGTGGTGCTGGGGCTCGAAGCGAAGACGATTGCGTCCGCGTTCCTGATGTCGCCGGCCGCGATGAGCAAGCGCCTCGTGCGGGCGAAGAACAAGATCCGCGAAGCGGGTATTCCATTTAGCGTCCCCGAGCGCGAGGAGTTGCCCGGCCGGCTCGCTGCGGTGCTGGAAGCGGTCTATGCGGCGTATGCGGAAGGGTGGACCGATCCGGTCGGCGGCGATACCGAGCGGCGCGATCTCGCCGGCGAGGCGCTGTTTCTTGCACACCTGCTCGTCGAACTGCTGCCCGAGGAGCCAGAGACGCTGGGGCTGCTCGCGCTGATGCTGTATGCGCAGGCGCGGCGCGATGCACGGCGCGATGCGGCCGGCGACTACGTGCCACTGTCTGCTCAGGATCCGGCGACATGGGATGCGCCAATGATCGACGCAGCCAACGCACTGCTGCGGCGCGCGAGCGCATTCAAGGCAATCGGACGCTTTCAGCTCGAGGCCGCTCTGCAGTCGGCGCACGTCTACCGCTGCCGGACGCATCGCCCGAACTGGGACGAGATCGTGCAACTCTACGATGCGCTGCTCGCGATTGCAGCGTCGCCGGTGGTCGCGGTAAACCGCGCGCTCGCGCTGGCGGAACGGGACGGCCCGCAGGCGGCGCTCGACGCGCTCGAGCCATACGCGGACGATCCGCGGCTGGTCGACTACCAGCCGTACTGGGCCGCGCGTGCAGATCTGCTCGCGCGTGCCGGCGCGACGGACGAAGCGCTCGGCGCATATGATCTCGCGATCGGACTCGAGCGCGATCCGGCCGTGCGCCGGTTCCTGCAGCGCAAGCGCGGCGAGCTGTTATCGGCAAAAAGTTAGATTGGCGCGTCGCGTTTGCCACGCGAGGTCGCAAGCCTCGCGCTGACGTGGCTCAGACCCCGCGCCGCGCGGTCCGGACTGTTCCGTTCTCATTGGAGTTGTGTGTCGAGTCCGTATGATTCCAAAGTCCGCTTTGTAGAACGTTCGTGGAACTGGCGCTACCGGCCAACAAGCGACACTCGACGAAGTGGCGCGAGAGACCGAAGACCAACTTAAAGCGGTCGTTCTCATCGGGGTAATCCCGGTTTGAGGGTGTCTGGAAAATAGGCTCGACGTAGCGGGATGAAGATCTGAACCCGTCGACGAAGGCGCGCGCGAGTCGCCATTTCTTGGCAACCTCAAATGCGTGACGTTTGGGTAACGCACACTGGAATAGTCGAGCCGCGCCCGACGGACGAATCGCAAGGCGAGTTCCAACCCTGCCGACCGCGACACTGAAAATTCGTTTGAAATCGGCGCAACACCTAATTATTCAACTCGCGCGTTCTTCCTGGATGTCGCCTTGTAGTGTCGGATTTGCAATGGAAAGGATGAACGGTCGTACTGCCGGATTCAGATTCGCCTGGCATTCGGTCACCACGATCTTTGCGGTCAATTCTTCGCGCTGCGGCAACTTGCGATAGACCAGATTGCCGCCGCGCGCGCTGATGATCGACTCCGGTACGACGCCAAGGCCGACACCTGCTTCGACTAGCGTCAGCAACGTCGGCAATACGCTATCCTGAAGAAACGACGGGACTACGCGGGCAATCGAAAAGGCCGAGTTAATGAGACGCCGGAAGTAAGGCGAGGCATCGGCTCGGTAGCCGACGAGCGGATAGTTACCGATATCTGCCAAATCGACGCTGGATTTTGTCGTCAACGGATGATCAGATCGCATCGCCACATACATCGGCTCACGATAGATCACTTCGACACGCATGTCTGCGTCCAATGCGGTGGGCCGCATCAACGCGACGTCGATCGTTCTCAGTCTCAATGCACCCTGCATCTCGACGGAGTTCAGTTCATGCAGGTCTAGTTCAATTCCTGGGTTCGCCAGCCGATACCGATGTAGCGCCTCCGCGAGCGGAGAGCATGCCGCTGTAGGTGTCAGTCCGACCGATAGCGTACCCGTTTCTCCGCGCGCCGCTTGCCCGACACGGCGCACCATGCGCTCCATGTCCCTCAGAAGCTCCCGCGCGTGTTCGAGCATCACGACGCCTGCCGGAGTGAGTTGAACAGAACGCGTGGTGCGGATGAACAACTCCGCATCGACTGCTTCCTCGAGCCGCCTGATCTGGTGGCTCAGTGCCGGCTGGCTCATGAAAAGGCGCTCTGCCGCCCGAGCGAAATGCAATTCCTCGGCCACTACGCAGAATGTTGCGACCAGTTTCGCGTCCACGCGAGTCCCTATTAATTCAGATTGTGACATAAACGTCTGTTAATTATGAATTGGACTATGAATAATGCGTTATATACGCTCCGAGACAGCATCACAAGAGGTGGTGCGACATAACCTAGGAACGGAACATGGAAGGTGAAATCCGACGGCCAGACGTGAGCGAGATAGTCGGACAGATTCGACGAAAAGAGAGACCGAGAGACTCCTTTGTTCGCCAGTCGTTGTCGTCGATCGACGCACTGGATTCGCAAATACGCGCGTGGGTTTGCGTCGCACCACGTCCAAACATAATTGAAGCAGCAAGTGCAGTAGATACAACCGCACCGCTCGCCGGGGTGCCCATCGGTGTCAAGGACGTGCTACATGTTGCCGGCATGCCAACCGCGTTTGGTGCGCGACTTTCCGCGCGGCGCGCCGAGGAGTTCGATGCTGCATGCGTAGGCATGTTGCGTGGCGCGGGAGCCGTGCCGATCGGTAAGACCGTCACGGCCGAATTTGCCTATAAACACCCGGGACCGACCCGTAATCCCCACGACCTCCGGCGTACGCCGGGTGGCTCTTCCAGCGGCTCGGCTGCAGCGGTCGCCGCCGGCATGGTGCCCGTGGCTATCGGCACGCAGACAGGCGGTTCCATCATCCGGCCAGCGGCATTCTGCGGCGTGACGGGTTTCAAACCTTCGTTCGGCGCTGTGCCGCGAGACGGCATGAAGGTGTCGTGTGAATCGCTGGATGTGATCGGATGGTACGGGACGTCTGTCACCGACATTGGTGCTATTGCTGACGTGCTGCTGTCCGACGAGCGCGTGTTGCAAGCGCCGACGAGACGTCCGCGGGTCGCGGTGATATGCGGCACGTCGCTGCATGCTCTGGATGCGGACGCGAGAGAGGTACTTGTGGTGGCCGAACGTGCGCTGACAGATCACGGCGCAACCTGCACCCAGACTGCCTTTCCACGTGAATTCACAATGCTGGCGGAAGCACATCGAACCATCATGGAGTACGAGTTCGCACGCAGCCTGGCGCCAGTCGTGAGCGTGGCACACAGCGGGCTCAGTGAGGAATTGCTGACTTGTGTCCGGCGCGGCCTTGCGATCTCACGCAGCCAATATCGTGGGATGAAGGACCTCCAGTCCTCGCTCAGAGATGCGTGGAACATGCACTTTGGCGATGCCGATCTGATTCTCACGCCCAGCGTGCCGGGTGAAGCACCGCTGGGACTTGCAACTACGGGTTCCGCCGCATTCAACGTGGCCTGGTCGGTACTCGGCTGGCCATGTCTGCATATTCCCTTCGGGCGGTCCAGTCATGGTTTGCCACTCGGTATCCAGTTGGTAGGCAAGTGGAATGGAGATGCTGAACTGCTTGGCTGGGGGGGGTGGATCGAAAGCCTCGGTCCGGATCAGGGCGCAGCGATAAACAGCGAATCGCGCATCGCTCCAGCGTAATCCGACGAATCGTTAAAGCAGAAGCCGGCTCGACGCGTTGCCGTCGTCGCGCGACTGTACTTACAAAACCAGATCCGGGTGACGATCACCCTGAACTCGGCGCCATGTCAAAGCGCCAGGAGGAGCATTGATGCATGCAATATCGTCTCAGACAGTGGCGGACGCTCAGGTGAGCTCCGGTCATGCGTCCGAATCTGCTTCGCAGATCAACCAGCGTCTCGATCAGCTTCCTGCCACGCGGCCCGTATGGATGCTGGTGCTGCTGGTTTCGATCGGAGGCTGGTTCGAGTTTTACGACCTTTTCATGACCGCATACGTCGGACCGGGTCTGGTCAAGAGTGGGATGTATTCCGTGACCACGGCGTCATTTTTCGGTTTCAGCGGGCTGGGCGCGTTCGTCGCGGCATCGTTTGCAGGCTTGTTCATCGGCACATTTCTATTGACCGGTCTTGCCGATCGGTTCGGACGCAGGACTGTATTTACAGCTTCATTGCTGTGGTATTCGGTGGCGACGCTTGTCATGGCGTTTCAGGATTCCGCGCAGGCGATCAACCTCTGGCGGCTCATCGCGGGAATCGGTGTTGGCGTTGAACTCGTTGTGATCGATACCTATGTAAGTGAGTTGGTCCCGGCGCACTTTCGTGGAAGGGCATTCGCGTTCGTCCACCTCGTGCAGTACACGGCCGTTCCCTCGGTCGCGTTTTTCGCGTGGTGGTTCGAACAGCATCCCGTTGGCGGCATCGAGAGCTGGCGTTTGACCGCTGCACTCGGCGCGTTGGGTGCGATCGCCGTCTGGGCGATTCGTCGTCGGGTTCCGGAAAGTCCCCGTTGGCTCGCGCAGCATGGGAGGTATGCCGAGGCTGGACAGATTCTCGATGTGCTCGAAGCGAAAATTGGCGTACAGATGAACGACTACGGAAACGCGTTTGGCGCCCACATCGAATCCGTGCAGAAACCGGCCCGTTTCTGCGAGATCTGGCAGCCGCCATACCTTAGAAGAACACTTGTCCTGCTGACGTTTCACCTGATCCAGTCAATCGGCTTCTATGGCTTCGCTTCGTGGGTGCCGACATTGCTGGTAGCGAAGGGCATCACGGTGACACACAGTCTGCTGTACTCGTTCATCATTGCATTCGCCAATCCTGTCGGACCACTGATTGGTCTCGCCATTGCGGACCGGATAGAACGCAAGACCTTGATTGTGTTGTCGGCTGCGGGCGTTGCACTGTTCGGCGGGTTGTGTGCGGTCGTTCAGTCCGGTGTGCTTCTGATCACGCTCGGCGTGCTGCTGACGCTCTGCAATACGCTGCTGTCCGCGGGCTATCACGCGTATCAGGCCGAACTCTATCCCACCCGTATCCGAGCTCGCGCAGTAGGCTTTGTCTATTCTTTGTCGAGGTTGTCCGCGATGTTTTCCGGCTTTTTCATCGCTTTCACGCTTCGCAGTTTTGGCACGTCCGGCGTCTTCACGCTGATCACGGCCGTCATGATCATCGTGATGGTGACCATCGGCGTGTTTGGTCCGAAGACCAACCGACGAAGCCTCGACTTGGTGTCTCGCTGAGGTGACCTTCTCGTCTATCGCGGTCCCACGACAGAATTGAACTCCGCTGAACGATATGCAACTGGACACCGGCTGGCGACGACTCGCCATCGCTGAAAGGTTCGTCGAATGCAAGGATGGAGTGGTGTCGGATCCGCGATATCGAATTGTGTCCAACCCGCAAAATTGACTCAGAACGACTGCTTTCCATCACGGTTGTGACATTCGGTAGCTCCGGTTGAAGAACCGGAACGGGTCGGGACGACGCATTCGCTGAAAGTGAGACCTGACATTCGCGGCTATCGGTGTGTGAACGGCAGGAAAGCGACCTGTAGCCGCCTCACCGATGTCGTCACCCAATGCCGGCTAAGGCAGACAAGCAGCCCCGCCCTCTTCCGTTGGGGTGGCTTTCAGAGAAGCACCAAGGTCTCGTCTGAGTTCGGCCATTCCGACCGCATCCTTGTACCTCCATCGTTGCAACGGATCGGGATTTACCGCGGCATTGCGAAGCGCTTCGATCATCCTCTTCCTTGTACTAGTCCAGTCGCCTACGACGATGGTTTCATTCTGGGGTTCTCAGGCTTCGATGACCTGAGAATGGCTGCGCATCGCCCGGGTAAGCGCGCACGCGAGGTTGTGCGTGAGAACGATCGGTCTACTGAGACGTATGCGCCTCTTGCCGCGAGGCTCAGGCTGGCTATATGACTTCCGATGCCGCCTGGTTTCCTCTGGAGCGTGTGCGAAACGTTCCGAACTAAAACGATGCGTGCCGCCGTGCTGCTATAGATGAAGTTTTCCCTGGCGCCATCAACGGATGAGCGCATCACCGTTAAGCCATGCGCGACCCATCTCATACAGCGCTTCAACTTCCGGACCCTTGAGGCCTGGCATGTCACGCTTCACGGTGTATCCAATCTTCGTCTGCGCGTATGCGAGATGGCGGTAACCCTGGGGGAACAAGCCGAGAATTTCCGGGTCCAGCTCTGGCCCCTTACCAGGTACAACCGCGTCGATGCGGTCTTTCTCGTAAATTGGCTGACGATGAACTACCTTCCAGCCCCTTTCGCACTTCTCGAAGAAGTCATAGAAGCGGCCAGTGCAGATGATATCGCACACAACCCCATCGACTGCCGCACGCTGCGAGATAGTCATCTTCGTTTGCGCAATAGCGCGCTTCCCGGTCAGGTCTATGGACGTCCCTCCCAAGAAGTGCAGGATGCTGACGCCACGGTTCCAGCCTTCTTTGCTAACGCGGATGAACTCGTCAGCGGTTCCTTGAAACCAGGTTGCGATCATCATGCCATCGTCGCTCCAGACGCTGCGAAATCGCTCCCAGTCGCCAGCATCGCGCCAAACAACCCAATTTTCTACTGCTTCGCGGATCGAAAGGCGATCGATTATTTCAATGTCCACTTTGTTCCCCTGATGATGATCACTTGTAGGTGCAAGACGGATTTCTCGACACACATCGTCGCGATCGCACTGAGAAGCGTGCGACAGTGGGCGCACGGTAATCACCATGCCGTGTCACGAGGAGCAATCCCGCCAGTAAGTCAATGTGTAGGTCACTCGTATGTTTCATAAGATAAATGTTGCATCCACAATGCTACGCCAGTGTCATGAGTTTGTTAGTTATGCATACATAATCGCCCCTCCATATCTACAGCGTCCAGGCCGAGATTGTTGCGGCCGAGCGGCAGAAGGTGATCTGCGTGCGTGCCACATGTGTTGATTCATGGCAGTCTTGCAGTCCTAGACTGCTAAGCGAAAAATCCAGCTATTCGTCCAAAGTGTGACGGGACAGGTCGTTTGACGTCACTATCCTCGATTTCTGCTGCACCGGCTTCACACGCAGCAAGCGCAATATGAATACAGATCCCCGTAAACCTGCGAGGTTCGAATCGCGGTGCAACGACCAACTCGGCGAAACCAAAACGAGCGAGCTATTTCTCGTAAGCCTAGCGTCGATTTCATGTTCCTAATTATGAACTAAATCTCGTATAGAAACTATAGTATAAACCCCAATGCGACGCACACACAAAACAGGCTGCTCAAGTTAGGTTGTGGTTGTCGTTTCCAATCAGCACTGCGAACGGAAGAACGGCAACGGCGACGCGGTCGATCAGGGGATCCGAGCATCTTGAAGCTAAGCCGGATTGCCGAGGGATGCGTGGCCGTTCGACTCGAGCGAGGGGGCGGAATCTGTGGTCCAAGTACCTGTCAACGGGGGACCTTCGGCGCTCCACATGTTCCCGGGAAAGCTTCAACGAACATACGTTGTGGCGAAAATGGGCAGCAAAGGATGCGCTAAAGCCATCTTAAGCCGTAGATACTGGAAGGTCAGTAGAGTATGCCCTTCGGGTAAAACGAAAGATCCAGGCACCCGCCTTTCGAAAGGAGCATGCCAATGGGTGCATCTATCACGGCCTTGCAAGAGCAAGATACGATGACCATCGGCCAGATGTAAGTCACCTTCGAATTTCGGGAGAAGCGCTGGAATCCTCTTAGATCGTGGCGCGCACGTGCCGTGCCGGTGTACAGCGGCGGCCGATATACAGGCGGTGCTGTATCGGATGGCGACGGGCCTGACTGGGCGGGCGATTCAGATCCAGTTACCAGTGGTCGACGCGATGAGCGAAGCTGTGCCCAGACCTTTCCACCAGTTACAAGCGGTGACAGATCCCGTTATTGATCGTACATTGCTGAGATTTGTTGCCGTAAAGGCGCGTGGCACGGCTGCCTCCGCATGCACACTAAGCCACCCGGACTGCCGTATCCAACGCGTCAACGATCCGGGCCTTCCATTTGCATTCTTCCCATTCTTCGTTTGCGTCGGAGTCTATGACGATGCCCCCCGCCGACGCCGTAGATCCCGCATCCGCTACGATCAATAGCAAGCGTTCTTATCGCGACGTTCAGTTCAAAATCTCCCGAAGGCGCTAACCAGCCCACACTGCCGGAGTAGATCCCTCTTCGCGCAACTTCGAAGTCTTTGATATGACGCATCGCCGCCAGTTTTGGAGCACCGGTAATGGATCCGCACGGAACCGGTTGTTGCGATGATCCCGAGATCGTTCCGTAGTAGATCAACAATCATCAGATTTTCGGCCCGATCTTTTTCGCTACGGCGTAATCGCTGCGCATAGCGCGCATCAATCTCGGGATCCACGTGGCGCGGTGCGGTACCCTTCATCGGTCGAGTCGTCAGAATGTTGCCCTTTCGCCTTAGAAACAATTCCGGGGAAAAGGACAGGATATATCGATTCTCGTCCTGGACAAATGCGGAATACGACGTGCGATGTCGGGTAGAAAGGAAACGATAGATATCCTTAGGGTGTCCATCAACGTGGAAATCAATGGGGAAAGTGTAGTTTACCTGGTAGAAGTTGCCTGCCTTGATGTCTCGTTGGATGCGCCATACATTATCAACATAGTCGCCAAGCTCGATTGGCAGCTTGATGGCGGATGCAGTAAAGCGAGATTCAGACTGACCTTCCCATGCCTTTTCCCTTGTACATTTACCGAAGGCAAGTGCATTTAGCCGTGGTTTTGACGCCACTGTTTCGGCGGTGGAGGGAAAGCCGGGGACAAGCCACTCGCCTAATTCGTACTCGAGCATCAATGCTACCCAGAGGCCGCGTGCCCGGCACTCCTCGATTGCCGCGAATGCGCCTGGTAGATCCTCACGTCTATCAACGCTCACGCGTTCGCGAAGATCGGAAAGTGCTATAGCAGTTCCATTTAGATTGTTTTCAAAACGACAGGTGTACAAAAGCGGCCCTCCGGTCCAGCAGGTGAAATCGAAGTGGAATGAACGCGGTGGGGTGATTCAGGTACCCAAAATGGTGAAGCGTGCAAGGTCTTTCGACTCACGACACGGACTAGCCTATACCCACGCAGACAATACGAAATGGCGGCATCCTGTCGGCAAGAACGCGGTAGTCACATCGTCCTCAAGCTAGGCCCGAGCGTCACCAATACTGGTATTCTCGCTATGCTCCACTGTCACCTCTGATAAAAGGTCGAACAGGAAAGCTTTTGCCGCCGCATCCACGCTTGGAAAGATTAGCCCATGAATAACGTAAATAATGGCGGTCACGAGCACGGGTGTTGCCACTATCCAAGCGACTGGTTGCGGGATAACGTATTTGACCGCTACAAAAGCGACTATACCGGTGGCACACGATAGAGTCGCAGAAGCTGAACCGCTGCGGCGGAATGCCGGCAGCAAACCGAACAAAAGTGGAACTGCGATTGTTCCAATGAGCGCTTCGAACCACACCACAATCAACCCTAGAACGCCTCCGAAAGATCGCGCATTGATCGCAATCAGAATGCTCAAGGCCGTATATATAAAGGTCACAAAGCGGGCAGTCTGGACATGATCCGCTAAAGCCTTTTTCGATTCCGGCAACAGAGGCGGAAGAATATCTCTGGTGATCACCGCAGAAATAGCGTTCGCATCGGAGGCTGTGAAGGCCATCGTGTGCGCAAGGAAACTCGCAATAACCAGCCCGAGGAACCCGTGAGGTAGTAGCTTCACTGTCAATGCCGCATAGGCCTTTTGCGGGTCCCCCAGACTCGGAACAATCAGCGGAGCCACGACCATCGGGAAGAAAAGGACAACAGGCCAGAAGGCGTACAACGTCGAGGAAAGCAGTCCCGCTCTACGCGACGAACGTACAGATGGTGTCGACATGAACCGCTGTGCCAGATCCCAATTTCCGCCACCGCTGTAGTTAAGCGTGTTGATCAACAGATAGCTGACAAAAAAGATTGCGCTATATGGACCGACAAAAGGTTCGAAGTGCGACCGCGGCAATGTCCCGATCACGGCGAGCGGCGACCCATGGCGCGAAAGGTATGCGAACACGAAGACGGCCATCGCGAGACCGGCAATGAGTTGGACTAAGAATTGCCAGAGCCCTGTTAATGAATCTGCCCACAAGCCACCGATCGTGCAGTAGAGCAGCGTAACGCAGCCTACGATCAGGATGACGTAGACTTCTGAGAAACCAGTGTAGAAGTGAAAGAGACTGCCAATCGCTGCCCATTTTGCTCCGGTTCCGAATATTTTCAGGATTGCGCCGACCCAACCAAATAGTTGTTGCGTTTGGATGTTGTACCGGATGCGAACAAACTCAAGAGGAGAGACAAATCGACGGCGCAGTACGAGATTCGCCCACTTGGGAGCAAACAGCATCGCGCCCACGGCTGTACCAAAAGCGACAGTTAGTGCCCACCAAAAATAAATGGCCACACCGTATTGATACGCAACAGCGGCATACGCCACGAATACAACTGCGCTGTATCCCGCCATGTGGTGAGACACACCTGCGAGCCACCACGGAATGCGACTTCCGCCAGTGAAATAGTCGGAGACGTTCCGAACACGTAGCATCGCGCACCATCCTATAAGGCAGACGGCCAAAAGGTATACACCGATAATCGTCCAATCGAACAGACTCATTTGTCTCCCCCATCACCGGCCCGTGTTTGGTCCCCGCCTAGCAGCAGTGGATCGTGCCTTCTGTCAATTTGCGAGTTGCGTCGTGCCATCAACGAGCGCCAGACGTGCGCAGTCGCGTAGCGCTTTCGTTTTCAAAATACATTCACGATACTCGGCTGCGGGATCGGAGGCCGAGACAACCTTTGCACCGGCGTGAACAAACGAAGCGTCGCCGGTATTCCACATGGACCGAGTGACCGTCGATGATTCAAGCGATCCATCGAAGCCAAAGAAACCCATCGAGCCACTAAAAGGTCCGCGTGCGACCGGTTCGAATTCCCGAATAGTCTCAAGGGCGCGTTTCCTCGTGAACCCGACCGCTGCTCCGTGGGGGCTGAGCGCGCGCATGACGTCCACGGGTCCGACATCATGTTTGACTTCTGCTTCGGCTTCAGCAAACAGATGCAGAAGGTCGAAGAATCGTCGCTGTTCGAGTTCAGCCGTAAAGTGGAGACTGTCTGCGTCAACGATTGGTCTCAGATCGTCGACTAGGGCGTTCAAGACGACCTCGTACTCGTCGACTTCCTTGACGTTTGGTATCCAGACAAACGGTGACCCGTCCGCTGTTTTCTCTATTGGCCGGGTAGCGCCATCGGTCTCAACAGTCAACTTACCACCCTTCAGACGGGCCAGAGTAAGCGAGGTCGCGCCCCAGACCGAGAACCCAGTAGAGGTAGCGAGGAACATATATGTCGATGGATTTATGCGTCGTAGCCACCGATAGCTTGCAACAGGAGGAATATCGGTGGTCGTCTTACACTGTACCGACAACACCACGCCGTCCAGTTCCGGCTCGTGGTTCATGCGCTCAATGGCTCTCGCAGCAAATTTTCCGAACTCAGCTTCAGTTACCGTGGGTGTCCAGATAGGCTCTTCCAAACCACCTTTTTCCTGACCGGTGCTTTGCGAAAAACACATCGACTTGAGCCGCTCGACGATTTCGTCTGCCCCCTGTTCACTCGTTTGCGATGCGTCAACGATCACCGCGTACGCTTTCAACCTTTTATGATCGAAAACCAGCATATGCATAGGCTGCATCAACATCGCTCGTGGTCCCGCCCCTTCATTTGACGCTTTGGTCAGGCTCTCATACGAGTAGAAAGCAAATACTCCTCCTGACAAACCGGCCGTGCCGCTTTGAGCTTCGATGCGCTTGCTGTCGAGGATCTTCCGGAGCATATCGAACTCGTCCAGATCACTGTCACGCGTGCTGCTTTTCTCGACCTTTTCGATTTTATTCGCGAAGCCAATATACGAAACGTCTGGACGTCGAGACTTTGGGTCCCACCGTTCGACGACGAAAACTTCGTCTGCTGGATCGACCGAACTCAACACCCGGTCAACTGGGTCTCCCGAGAAGGAAAATTCGACAACACGCGCAGTTTCAATCGATCTTCCGAGATTCATATCGTTCTCCTAAATTACATCTCGTTAGCAAAAACGTAACCTGTAGGCCTCTCTTGCGGCCGCAGTTGTTGCGCGTGCCAAGAGGTATTTTCATCTGTTCACAAATATACTCTAATTCGTCCTGCGGAACAATAACAGACAATCCCTAACGCCGTCCTGATGCATCGAACTGAGCCCTGTAGATGTCTCACATCTATCTGTGCATATGCACTATTTAAAATAAAACAGACCCTGTAGCTTGCTGCGAACGTGCATTATGATGACGAGAACTGTCGACGGATGCGCTCGGCCGAAGACTGCAGGATCGCTACTGCCTTCGAATAGACTGATGGTCCGTATCTGACCGTCGGAATCGCGACATTGAGCGACCCCAAAGGGAAGCCTGCGGCTGACAGGATGGGTACGCCGACACCAACAATCCCCGCCGTGTACTCTTCAAATGAAGTCGCTGCTCCCGTACGACGAACCTCTTCTAACTCGGCCGCTAGAGCCTTTTTACTGGTAATCGTACGCGGGGTGAACTTTTCCAGCTTCACGTTCGAGAGATACTCCTGCCGCATCGAATCGGGCATAAAGGCCAGGATACATTTCCCTCCCGACACGGCGTATAGCGGTGCCAGATCACCGAGGCGAAGATGAGAAACCAGTATTTGCGGACTGGTTATGGTCGCCACCACCTCCGTCTTGTCGCCTCTTAACTGGTTGAGCGCACATGATTCCAGCGTCTGAGCGGTGATTTCATCAAGCACGGGTTGCGCGCATTCCACCAAACTACGCAACTGGTTCGACTGTTGCGCAAGTTTGAGGATCGCGTCTCCCAACCGGTAGCCCTTCGTCTCCGGCACAAACCTTACGTATTCCCTCACCGTTAGATTCCTGAGCAATTTAGTCAGACTGCTCTTGGGGATGCTCAGCGATTCGGCAATCTCGGTATGAGACATTTCCCGCCCCCAGGACGCAAGCAACTCGATGAGATCAAGTGTTCGATCGGCAGATTTAACGACCTCGCTAGCATTTTCTTCCATGATTTCGCACCCCGTGTTCACATATGGGAACATGGTATCGGGCTACTCGTAAGACTGTCAAGAAGATCCGTGGGCAGTTGCCCATCCTCGCGACACCAGCGCTCAAATGCGCCACACCCTTAGTCAAATCATCCCGCAAACTGCTTCATCAGGTCCAGCCTCGGTGGCGGTCGGTTCTCCGCTTTCACCGACATATGGTCGATCTGCGTCAGAAACTCAAAGACTCCGACGTAATGGATACGAGCATCAACACCAGCCTGCTTGCCAGCCTCCTCAAATCCGACTTCCAGATCCGCCGAAGCCGATTCCACGCTTTCGATCGCCCAGAGATATTCGATTCCCTCTGCGATCATTGCGTGATTTACAAGTGCTTGCGGACCTCTCGATGTTACTTGGCCGACCCGAACGCGCACCACACATTGGTCGCTCGGGCGTGCCAAAAGGTTATCCGCAAATGAGCGCAATGCCGCCGGACTCAGCGACGTTGCGCAATTCGTCCTTATTACTGCCAGCTTGCCACCGTTCCCAACACCACTATCAGCCAGGATCTCGCACGGCTGACGCTGAAAATTCGAAAACGATGGGCGCATCGAAGCGGACCATGGCGTTGGCCTGACGACAAGGTCTACGTATTCTGCCCTCTCTAGAACGTCGAGCGCCTCGAGTTCATACAGGGTGAGGTACCGTGGCACGCTTTGTCCCACCGCTCGGTATCGGCGGCCGCAAACCATTCCTGGCACCCACACGCGCTCTGGAACGTGCTCAAGCGTGTGCCAATGCTCATACTCAAGCAAGCGGCCCGGATCGAAATCATTCCAGATTGCCAACAGTCCCTTTGGAGGGTTGCTCATTGTTTTTCCTTTCACAAACATCATCTACAGAAAAATCAAAAAGAAGTCGGAAATCTAAGCTGCCACGGGAATCAGGCCCGCCGCCTTCAAATCACGCCAGTACCCGTCGGGTATTGTTGTCTCCATGCATCTCAAGTTCCGACGGAGTTCCTCTGCACTTTGATGTCCCGCGACGACAGAAACGACAGCACTGCAACGGAGAGGAAATTGCAGTGCAGCGACCGCAAGCGGCACATCATGGATCCGGCCAATTTCCTCGAGCTGACGCACACGCTCAACAATCCCGGGAGTCTCCTCTGCAGGGCGATATTCATAGCGGGCTCCTTCACACACGCCGGTCGCAAGAATGCCAGTATTGAAAGGAGATGCGACGATGACGGAGATGTGGCGCTCAACGCATAGCGGTAGGAACGACGACATGGCGCCGTGTTGCAGTAGTGTGTGCCCGCCCGCCAACATGAAACAGTCGAAGTTCCCCTCTCTGGCGAACCGTTCACACACATCCGGTTCGCGTAACGCTGCCCCGATCGCCCTGACCACCTTTTGCTGCTTCAGTTCTTCGAGAGCGCGATACGCACCTGACATGGCCTCACCAAAACGAGATTCGAACGCCTCACCGTGCAGAGCCGGAATGACATCGTGAATGCACACCACATCAATGTAGTCCATATGCAAGCGAGCCAGACTCTCCTCGACTGATCGCATCGTGCCTTCGTAGCTATAATCGAAGTGATTGCCGCCGTCGCTGTTCCAGCGACCCGTTTTGCTCGACAGCACAAACTCCGTACGGCTGCGCGCCACGAGCGCCTCTCCGAATCGTTGCTCGCTCAAACCATTCGCATACAGGGGCGCCGTATCAAAGTATCGCAATCCTTGCTTCCACGCCTCGTCCACCACTTCTCGAAACCCACCATCGCCGATGGCATTGGAAAGGCTACCGCCGCCGATACCGAGTGAGGAAACACGGACATCTGTTCTTCCAAGCTGGCTTCTATTACCTACGGGGGAATTCATTTCTTTCCTGGGTTCATGAGTTGAAAATTCAGTACATTATTTAGCTCGTTGTTTGTCTTTCGCAAAGTAGGGTGTGCTCGAACAACGATACGATAAGGCAGCGCCTTTTCATTGTTTTCGCCCGAAGCATGCTTCAGTGGCTTCCGCAGGCAACAGCCCGGCGTGGAAGTAGTCTTGAAGGCGTTTTACGGTCGTGGCGTCGGGGTGGTACGGCGATCGGATAAAGTCCCTTGCGACGGCTGCGTCGTAGCAAGCACATGTCCACGCGTCCAGATCTCGCTCGTACTCGCAAGGTCGTTGGTTTGATTCGTTAAACACAGCGAACCCCTTCTTAGTCATAGACGCGACCGGCGGTCGGTCACATGCGCAAATATCCCAATCGCGCCGCACATCAACATACTCATTGCCGGGCGTTCGGCATCAGGCGGGAACACATCCCATGTACCGTCGCCATGACGGAATAAATAGATTGCAAAGCTGTCTGCCAGTTGCAATGCCTCGACGTAGACATAGCGCCTCTGATTCGAGCGTGCGCGACTTCCCCGTTTCACCCGAACCGACTGTGAAGGAACCGTCATCAGCCATTTTTCCACCATGAATCGCAGGGACCTTTTAACCTTTTCCATTGCCTCCTCCTGTAAGCTCGGCTCTGCCTATCGGTCGGTCGACGTTCCCTTTTCCACTTCGTAGGTAGTACCCAAGGAGTTCCGCTCCTTCGCACAATCCGTGAAGGGTTATCCCGATAACGTGTGCGTAGTTCCTAGGGCGTAAATTTAGTATGCGGATTTACAACTCATGACACCAGAGGCCGAAGTTGTTCTCAGGGTCGACAGGCCTACGCAGACAGCCGATCCGAACGATGTTCCTGCGTGAAAAAAGGCGAACGAACAACTGGATCACGTCGACGCCAGAACGTGCGCATTGACGTAATACTCGATGCCTGCGTCACGACGGTCGCTGGATCCTCCTCCAGATTCATTCAATCGGGCATAACACCACCGTCGCCGCCTCGCGGTCCGCTTGTCCGTATGGTCTCACGCACCGACCGAAGAACGAGTTGGCGATGAACCCGACCCAAACGCGCTGGAGAACGTTTACCCGGATGCATTCCAATGTTTGCGCCCTCGCTCTTCCAAGTGTCAGTCGAATTAAGGCTCATTCACCCCAGAACCTTCCTGCAGAGCGCATGAGGCATCGATAGCAATCTTGACGTTAGCGTGGCATCTGTTCATTATATAGATCTTGTTCCCAAATGGAACCGTAATTTCCATAAAATTTGGATGCGTCGCCGTGGCTGGGCAAGACCAAACCGCGCCGAACAGGCGGTGCCGTATCCGGGCTTGCCGACCTCAAATGGATGTGTTGACACAGACAGGAGTACTTCCCTTGCGCACAAACGAGATTTTTCCAGATGGCGTGAACCTTGAGAGGGTTTTCGCTGACGGCTACAACACGGAGGGCCCGGCTGAAGGGCCGGATGGCAGGATATTCTTCTGCGACATCACAGTTTCGTACCGTACGTCGATGACAGCTGGGATCATATGGGTCTTTGACCCTATGAGCCGGGTCACGTCTGTCTTCAGGTCACCAAGCGGCATGGCGTCGGGAATCGACTTCGATAAAAACGGGAACATGTTGGTTGCGGGGGGCGCCGATTTCGGAATGCGCAGCGTCATACGAACAGATATGGCTACCGGAAAAAGTACGATCGTGGCTGGCCTCTATGGCGGCCGACCGTTCAATTCACCTAACGACCTCGTCGTCGACCGTGCGGGGGGAATCTACTTCACTGATCCCCGCTACCTCGGTCATGAACCCGTTGAGCAACCGGTATTTGGCGTCTACTACATTAGCTCGTCCGGCGACATAAAGCTTGTACTGGCCGATGTTTCAAAACCCAATGGCATAGCTCTGTCGCCAGATCAGCGCATTCTATACGTCGTCGAACATGATATTCGCATCCTCGATCGACGATTCGATGAGGTCCCCCTTCGAGATATCGGTGATATGCGCATACTGGCGTACGACATCGAGAAACCGGGGAAGGTAAATGGACAACGTCTATTCGTCGACTACGGCCGCGAGAAAGGGGCCGACGGCATTACTGTCGATAGTGCTGGCAATGTCTACGCTGCGGTACAGTCACCAACACGCCCAGGGATCCGAGTCTACGACCCAAGCGGAACACAGATTGCCGAGGTGCCGACTCTGGAACGTCCGTCCAACGTGATACTTACCAGGCACAGCCAAACTCCATTCATGTATGTAGCAGCCACGAAGAGTCTCTATCGCCTACGATGTTCTCTCAAGGGCGCCCCTTCTTAATTCATAGGAGACCTGCAACGGGACGCTTGCGTGAACTCGAATCACCGACGCGCTCCTTTTAATCTGCCTCGAGCCTTGAAGAGCGTTTTCCCTGCGGTGATATAGAGATCACGCATATCGTTGCCACCAAAGGTCACGTTGGTGACAGAGTCCTCAAAGACCGGGATGAAATCAATTTTTTCGCCGAGCGGAGAAAAAACGTGAATACCGGCGGGCGTTGCCAATGTCTCCGCAGTACCGCGCAAGCGGTTCAATCCCGCGGCAACATAGAGGTTGCCATCAACGTCTACCGCAAGACCATCGGCACTTCTCCCGGGCGAGAACTCGACCAGTATTTCTCTGTCGAGCGGCAAACCTTCTTCAGTGAGTGTGAACGACCGCAACTGTCTCGTGCCCGCTTCTGAAATGTCGTTTTCGACTACATAGAGTGTACGCTCATCAGGCGATAGCGCTACCCCGTTGGGTTGCAAGACATCTCCGTCGCCAAGTATGCGCTTCAATACACCACGGCTGTTGAGCCTGAAAACGCTAGGACTACGCATCACCGTTGCAGGCACTCGAGACGACGCGCTAGTAAACGGTGCGAGGAAGAACGGGCGAACGCCGTCCGAGAAATAGATGTTCCCTTTTCTGTCGATCGCGACATCGCTTGGGCCGAAAAAGCGTTGACCTTCGAAGTTGTCAGCGAGCACTTCTACCGCTTTTGTCTCCAAGTCCGTTCGCGTCAGCCTTGGCGGAGTATTCGTCTCAGGATCGCCTTCCTCGCACGTAACAAGTCGCCCTTGGGGATCGAGCGCCTGCCCGTTTGGATAGTTTGCTGCCTGCGGCCCGCGAAATACTGTTAGTTGACCATCCCGATCCTGCCTGAGAATGCGGTTCCCACGCACGTCAGTGAAATATATGTTCTGAAGGGCATCGCAAACAGGCCCCTCCAGCCAGCATGTAGTCGAAACAGGGGTGGCTTCTGTCAGCAGCCGTTCGCTCTTCTCATCCATCTGAGACTCCAAGTTGAAATTTTTCTCTGACAATAGAACTATATTGGGAACGTGTTCTCATACAGGAATTATAAATTATCCTTGCGGATCACGCCTATCCTGCCGCCGGCGACAGGCTTCTTGCCTATTTTTCGCGAGAGCCCGATAAAAGTCCGACTAGCATTTCTACCGGCGATTTCGCCACAACCTTGAGAGTCCGTGCAACATGAGCCAGATTCCCTCGCAACAGCCGACAGCAGGCGCCATTTCTGTCGCTATCAAGTCAGTTTCCCGACGCGTAAATGGACTACGCATCCATGCCAGAGCGGCCGGGCAAGGCAGCCCAGTGGTCCTGCTGCACGGGTGGCCCCAGACGTCCTATGCATGGCGTAAACTTATCCCGCTTCTGGCGCAGCGCCATACCGTGATTGCGCCGGATCTGCGTGGATTTGGCGATTCCGGCAAGCCCTTCAGTGGCTACGACAAAAAGACGATTGCCGGCGACCTCTTTGCTCTGCTCCAGTCCCTCGGTCTCGAGAACGCCTGCATTGTCGGCCACGACATGGGCGGCCAAGTGGGTTATGCATTCGCAGCGCTCTATCCGCAACTTACGAGAAAGTTTGTCTTCATCGAAAGCGGACTTCCTGGCTTCGGCCAGGAGAACGCAATGAATGTTGCCACAGGCGGCAGTTGGCATTTTGGCTTTAACATGGCGGGGGACATCTCCGAAGAACTCGTCCGCGGTCGCGAAGCTCTGTTCGTCCGTCATTTCATCCGGCGCGACACCGTGGGAACCGTTGATCCTAGCTCCATCAGCGGAGCTGACATTGATGTCTATGCGCGGTCGCTCGCACAACCTGGCGCGCTACGCGCCAGCTTCTCGTACTACCGGACTCTTTTTGATGACAGGAAGCACAATGAGCAATTCGGCCAGACGAAGCTTGAGATGCCGGTTCTCGCCATTGGCTGCGAGTTTGGCTACGGACAGGGAGCGAAAACAACGATGGAAAAAGTAGCGACTAACGTCAGCAGTGCGATAATCGAGTCCTCCGGCCACTACCCAGCGGAAGAGCAACCCGAACGACTAGCATCGGTGCTGCTCGACTTCTTCACCTGAACTCCCTACGGCAGGCACTGCGCAACATTGTTCCCCGCAGGTGCCTGCGACATATGCTTAGAAGCGAGTTCGCAGTCCAATGCGCACGCCAACCTGATTACGATTGCTCGAAGGGTTGACGTTGGTAATATCGGCCACAGCCGCATGCCCGGTTGAATCGATTCCGTTCGCCCTCATCCACGTGCCGAGAAGGTACACCAGCGTGCGTTTTGAGAGAAGATAGTTAACCCCCGCCACGGGTTGCAGATAGTTCGCACCCGTCGCACTTGTGTACATGACGCCAGCCGAAGCAACGATGTCGGGTCGAAGGTAGTAAGTGCCGTTGATTTCGTATGTGTTGAAACCGGCCTGCGTACGTTGGTTGCCGCCCACGGTCGGTGCAATCTCACGGAATCTTGTGTTCGTGTACAGAGCATCCAACGTAAGGCCGTTGATGCTCAACGAGGCACCCGCGCCAGCAATCTGCAGATTCTGGGCGGAAAGGTAGCCATTGTAGATCGGGCTATTAAAAGGGGCGCCGAATGTCTGGCTTGCAATCGGAGCCGATGTACCCTGATAGATGGATACGGCGGGGTTGTTGACATTCATGTATGCACCACCGAGCGAGAAAACACCGGCAGCAAAGTTAAATCCCGCGCCGTAGATCCGGTCTTTTGCCGTACTCCCTGGTTGCCCACCGAAGCTGTAAATACCTTCAGCCGTCAATCCACCAAATACAGGGCTCACGTACTTCACAGAATTGTTCACGTGCCAGTCACCCCACACATTGTCCACATCACCAGCCCGTGCACCGTAGGATCCTCCGAAATACACTGCGGAACTATAGGCCTGGAGGTCGTCCACCATCGTGTCATATTGGTTACCTAGCGTCAGCGCGCCGAACTTGCCCTTCAGCCCAACCTGAGCTTGCCGTCCGAACAGCGCTCCGTTTTGCCCCAAGACACCGTTAGCAGCAGTGAACCCGTTCTCGAGCCAGAACGTGGCCTGAAGCCCCTCACCAAGGTCTTCTGCACCCTTGAAACCGAAGAAGCTGCCACCGCGTCCATTGATCATCTGGACCGCACTGCCCCCCTTCTGATTATTGGTATATCCAATCCCCGCGTCAATGTTCCCATAGAGGGTCACGCTCGACTGGGCCCGACAGAGGATGGGAACGGACACAATCGCAATCGCTGCGAAAATCGTTGGCTTCAAGATTAATCTCCGATCTGGTGTTTATAATTTGTACTACTTATTATTTTTAGTAATTTATCTACGGTTTCCGTACAACCAATGACTCCTGCCACCGTCGAGAAGCTGGGCCTGTTACGCCGTGACTATTTGATCGACACGATTGCCGCTCAGAGTCATTTTGTCGGCGCCATCACACCCGACCTTTCTCGATTTGGCGCCTCCTCTATTAGATTCGCTGCGAGCCCTTCCCTGACGGCGAGGACTGCAACGCCGCCCACAATCGGTCCGATAGCCAATGTCATAAACGCCAGATTAAAGGAGTGTGTCGACTGAAAGACCATCCCGACGGCCAGAGGAACGAGCACTGACCCAACCTGAAACGCCGCATTACTCACGCCGATGGCACTCGCTGCAAGTCTGACTCCCACGATCTCGGTAATGATCGAAGCGATCAATGCGCCCCATCCGAACGTCATTACTCCAAGAAGAGCTGCAGCAATTTCGAGTGCCTGAAGAGACTTAAGGTGTCCGAAGACAGATAATCCGCACCCCATCGCTAGCAGGACGAACGCCGTCAGCCACTTGCGAGGTCCGCCAATCCAGTCAGAGAGCATCCCGACCATGGGCGCACCAATCAGAGAGACTGCACCGAACACCGTGCTGACGGTCCCGGATTCGACGCTGCTAAGCCCAAGACCTTTTTGCATCAGCACGTTTGCCCAGAAGACAAATCCGATGCTGCCCCAGCACGCCCCAAAACCCGCGATAGTTGTTAGCCAGAGATTCTTGTTACGGAAAAGCGCTAGAACCTCCTTTGCGGTGGTTCTCTTTTGCAGCACCGCTTTGCCGGCAGGTGCGTTCCGCAACATAAGTGCGCAAAGGACTGCAACCAAAGCCGTAGAGATGCCTAGAGCATGGTAAATCATGCTCCATTGCGCGAACCGAAGCGCCCTGGGAATCGAGGTGTTCGCCACAACGACGCCAGCGGACATCGAAGTCAGGATGATGCCGACCGCCCGCGCGCGGTGCCTGACATCGAACCACCCAGCAACCAGTTTGACCGCGCCCGCGTAGTCGACACCAGCAGCAAGTCCCATGAGACACTGAATCACGACACCGTACGTTACCGAATTGGCATAGCCAAACGAGAAGGTCAAGGCACCAAGCGGGAACAAGGCTAGCGGTAAGGAGAGACGAGCGCCGATCCTGTCGGTCAGAAATCCCGTGACCGCGTTAGCAGCGACGTACCCGATATAGAAGGACGTCACAAAGCAGCCCAACGCAGCCACGGGCAACCCGAACGTCGCGCTTGCCGACGGCGCCACGTTCGCCCACGCCAGACGATCGATAAAGGTCACGAATGTCGCCAGCCAGGCCAAAGCAAGAATCACCCAGCGATAGCTGGAAGGTGGCGAATTGTCAGTCCGAAGACTGACTCGAGAATGGCTAGCATTCATATTGCGTCCCTATGTCGCTGGTTATACTGAGTAACGGTGTTTCTGATTGTGTTCCAGTTCCTCCCAGAGAACAACATCGGGTTTTCCTTGAGTTTCCCACTAGCGGAGCGAGCCGTGGATCCAAGAGATTCTCGTGATAGCAACTACATAATTGAGCTTTCCCACGTCTCGAGGAGCTTGGGTGCATAGCGCGCGTTTTCGCCGCGCGTTCGCGTGGTAGCGGCAATGCATGAACAGATTGCCCACCTGATCATGAATCGAAGCGAAACGTTGCAGTTGACGCGCTGATTTGAAGCGGCGCATGACCTTCTCGCATATCCGTGTTGGCTGGTGCGAATTTTCCGCTCGGTTGTTCAGCCCCTTGTGCTGGCGGTGTTTGACGTTAATCCTCAGATCCCTGCTCGCCGCCGCCTGGCACTAAAGCTTATCGGTGTCAGCATACGTGCCGCCACCCATACTTCTTTAGCGGCTTGCGCATGAGCGTCCTGGCCGCGTGCCTGTCGCCGGCATTGCGCCAGCAAATCGAGTACCACGCCATGCTTGTCTACCGCGCCACAGCCAGCGCCTCTTGCTGTTAATCGTGACGACCACTTCATCCAGGTGCCACTTGCCGCTCCGGCCCAAAGTTGTAGAGTGGATGCGCCGGGCAATGCTCAGCCCAAACTTCACCGTCCAGCGCCGCATCGTCTCGTATGTAAGCTCAATGCACGCGCTGCCAGCAGTTCCCACGACCATGCGCTCGTTGAGCGGGAGACAGTAGTACAACCACACCGCATAGCTCATCACATCTGGCGGAAAGCGATAGCCCAAGACTGCGGGTTAGCGGTGACAGGCATGTATTGCTGGGTCGCTGGTTTCATAGCCGACGTTATCGCCGCATCCACTGCAAGCTCCCCGAAAGTTGACAGCACTCGGCGCCGTGCTCCTAGTACCTTACGTATGTTGATCCGAGTGTCAACGAGCTCGATCCTTGTTTCCGCTTTTTCTGCTCAAACCGACTTCAGGCCCCCTCCTTCAGGAAAGATTGAAGATAAGCTTGTTCTTATTTATGATTATGTTCATATTTGGAAACATTGAATACTGAAGCGGCAAAACTGCTCTAACCGTGATCCATCGATGAACTTGTGGACTAAGGTGTTCCAGGATTCGTCGCAGGTTATGAAACATCGTTGCCCCCCGCAAAAGCGGTCAACCCCGCGGGGTCGCGCAATCCAACACAAGATCAGAGTGATATGTCAATCTGTCAACGCACGCGGTGCCTTTGCATGAAAACCATATGGATTTGGGTAACGCTAATGCTGGCGGTAGGTAGTGCATCAGCGCTACCACCGTCAGGGGACGCGATGAACGGCCTCGGGAGCAGCGATGAGCTGCCGCCTCCGCTCGTTGTTCACCATGAGCGGCGTTGGGTAAATGGCGTCCGAATTCACTTCGTCACTGCCGGGAGCGGCCAACCGGTATTGCTCATTCACGGATGGCCCGAGACTTGGTACGCGTGGCGTAAAGTCATTCCACGATTGGCCGGGAGGTATTTCGTCATAGCACCTGATATGCGAGGGATGGGAGACTCCTCGAAGCCCCTTGAGGGCTACGATAAAAAATCAGTTGCCACAGATCTTCATGAGTTGGTCCGGTCACTCGGCTTTGATCGCGTTCTTTTGGTAGGCCACGATATGGGTGGTCAGGTTGCGTACACGTATGCGGCGCAGTGGCCACAGGAGGTTCGAAAGTTTGCATTTATCGAAAGTGGGTTACCTGCATTCGGCCAAGAAGCATCAATGGACGTTGCTAAAGGGGGAAGTTGGCATTTTGGCTTTAATATGCAGGGCGATTTGGCTGAGGCATTGGTGCGTGGGCGAGAACGCCTGTTTCTCGAATACTTGTTTAAACGAGATAGGATAGGTCTAGTTGATCCAACCGCGGTTTCGGATGCGGACTTGGAGATTTACGCGGACGCATGGAGGCAGCCTGGCGCGCTTCGCGCATCCTTCGCCTACTATCAGCAGTTGCTCGGGCAGGACACTGCCGATAACAAAAGATTCGGTGCAACGAAATTGCCGATGCCAGTGCTGGCAATAGGCGCGGAGTATGGCTACAAGGATAGTGCTGAAAGAACGATGCAGGCGGTAGCCCTAAATGTTCAGGGGGCGATAATCTCGAACAGCGGCCATTACATCCCCGAGGAGCAGCCTCTAGCATTGGTGAGGCTCCTTCTCGATTTTTTTGCCAATGATGTCAATCGAAATGCTAAAAAGCAAGGCGCCAGCCAATGAGGGGTGGCCTCAAAATTCGAACGGTTACGTATGACGGGCGGGTAGGACTGGAGACAGTCCCGAGGCTCTGCCTTTGCTGGGTGAACTGGAACCTGTCAGGCTGGCTGCCGACAAGGCCCACGATTCGAACGCGATCCCGCACCATCTGGAATCGGCAGGCATTCAAGCCTTCATCCCCAGTCGCGTCCTGGAGCACGCGTCGGGATCAGTCATCGAGAGTTGGCCATCAGGCTGGGTCTTGAGTTGTTCCCTGATCTGATCGAGAGTTCGCATCTTCTCGCGTAAGCGCGCGATCTTTTCTTGCAATCCAGTCATCTTCGCTTCCAGCTTGGAGGGTTGCGTACGATCGGCAGTCTCCAGTGCGTTCAGATACCGCTGGATGCTCTCCTCGATCTGCTTCTGGCGCTTGTCGACCGTACCTTCGGTAAAATTGCGATCGCGTGTATTGACTGGCTTGAATTTGCTGCCGTCAATGGCGACCAGTGCTTGCGAGAACAGCTTCAGCTCACGGCACAGCATCACGAAGCGGCGACACACGTTGCGAATGCCGACGTTGTCACGACGAAAGTCAGCTATGGTCTTGAAGTCCGAGGCCAGTCGGCCCGTGAGCCACATCAACTCAACATTGCGCTGGCATTCGCGCTCAAGACGCCGGCTCGATTGAACCCGGTCCAGATAGCCGTAGATATAGATCTTCAGCAGCACGCCCGGATGATAGGACGGGCGAACTGTAGTCGACGGCTTCGCTCTATCAAAGCCCAACGATCCAAGATCAAGCTCTTCACCGACCGCCTCGATAATCCTGACTGGGTTGTCCTCTGCGACGAAGTCATCAAGGCACTCTGGAAGCAGCGTCACCTGTTTGCAATCTTCACCTTCTATGAATCGCTTCGTCCGGTCACCTAAGCTGAATGAGTTAATCCAGTTTAGGCGATCAGCATGTTTTCACACAATCTCGACCCGCAACAGTCGGTCGCATTGCTCCATAGCAGACGCCCAATGGACAGTTCGAGTGATATCGTGACTGATGCGCAGCTTGCTGGCGGTCGAGTACCGCCGACCGCCAGTTGAAGGCCGTTACGCCACTCTGCGTTCAAAAGAGCCTCAAGTTTTCGCCATGCGCGCCGTAGGTCAGAATATGTAGAATTCCTGCATAAACAAAGCAACGAAGGCATATGCCTTTCTTAATTTTTCCATTTGCCGTTCTGAACTCCGGGGTCAAACTGTGCGCCGCCCGGTGAAACTGACACATCTCGTGCTGGTCGCTGTTTCGCTCGTATGCCTGCACGTGATATGTCTGCTGGTATTTCGCGCGCAGGCAACGGTCGTCACCTATCCGTTCCTGGTGCTGGCGCCGTTGCTTGCCTGCGCCAGTTGCTGTTGGCAGGCCGCAACTGAGGAACCCGCGTCGCGTTCCCCCTGGGTTCTGCTGAGCGCCGGGACGTTTTTGTGGACGTTCGGTATTTCCCTGAGTGCATGGGAGGATATCTTCCGGCACAGTCCGCAGAGCGCCGCGTGGTTTTCCGATTTCTCATTCTTCCTGTATGGCGTGCCGGTTTTGCTCGCCATTTCGTCGGCGTCGGCGAAACAGCGTATCCCCTTCTTCATCTGGATGGACGCGGCCCAGGCTCTGCTAACCGGCTTCCTCGCATACGTCAGTATTTTTTCGGTCGTACCGTTTTCGGACACCCCGTTGGCGCCGGTCTCGGCTTCAACCCTGGTGCTGACTTACAACACCGAGAACTTCATTCTTGCCGTCGCTGCGACCTTGCGTCTCTTTGCCCAGCCGCGCGGACAGGAGCGCCGGTTTTATGTGGTCCTGTTCTGGTTCCTGTGGTTCTACGCGGTCATAGCCTATGTGTATAACAGTTGGGCGGCCGTGATGGACCTGCATTCCGTGATGGATGTGCTGGTCGATCTGCCGTTCCTGTTCCTCGCCGTGGCAACCATGGCGCCGCGCACGTTGCGCGTTGAAGCCGAGCCAGCGCCGCAAAAGCAAACGCTCGCGATCTTCGTCGAGAACGTCTGTCCGATCTTCTATACGGTGGCCCTACTCGCGCTCAGCATCTCGCTGATGCGCCAGCATTTCTATGCGGGAACGGCGGGAACTTTCACTGCCATCGTCGTCTATGCAACCCGCTCGACCCTGCTGCAGGGCCGGTACATCCGCATACAACGCGAGCTGCACGAGGCGCGCGACCGCCTCGAACAGATGGCGCTCACGGACGCCCTGACAGATACCGCAAATCGCCGTCGCTTCGACGAAGCGCTGGTACTTGAATGGAGTCGCGCTACCCGTAACCGGCATCCGCTTGCGCTGCTGCTGGTCGATATCGACTACTTCAAGATGCTCAACGACCGCTACGGCCATCCTGGAGGGGACCGCTGCCTGGTTTCCGTCGCTCGCGCGCTGCAATCCGCGTTGCCGCACAGCGGCGATCTGCTCGCGCGCTATGGCGGCGAGGAGTTCGCGGAAATCCTGCCTTCAACCGATGAAGCAGGAGCACGCCTGGTAGCTCTAACGATGCAGGAAGCGGTTCGCATGCTCAATATCCGCAATGAAACCTCGACGGGACCCTTTATGACGGTAAGCGTCGGCATTGCCGTGTTCGAACCGCCGCAAGGCGCCCCGTCAGACATCATCGAGGCCGCCGATCGGGCGCTCTACCGGGCAAAACAGCGCGGCCGCAACCGCATCGAAGCGACAGGGCAGCTCGATTTTCTGCGCAATAACACGCAGTAGCACCGATCCGCGTGTGTCGTTTCTCCAGCGCTGGACACGTTCCGGCATCACCGTTCCGTTTCGCCTCGTAGTACGCTTTGAAGTCGGCATTTTGTTGAAAGCGATTTAGCCATTCCAGAATCATGAGCGTATGTATCGCCCGTTCCAGCAGCGTAGCGAGATCAAACTGGCTATCGGAATCACTGGTTTTCACGATGTGCGAGGTCGCGGGTCGCAATTGTTGCTGGTTAACGCGAACACTAACAGTGTCAAGGTGCTGTGCTCTGCGTTCTATCGCCTTTAAGTGGGACCTCTCGTCGACGCACGAGGGCGCAAGTTGACACCGCCACTCTGTGCCAAACCGGCAGGAAACTATCGACAGGGAGGGTGTAAAGATTTCTCCAATCCTTGTCGATATACTGCCTGAAGTACCCCCACCGTGTGACAGGCTCCTCGTTCACCCCTAATGGGACTTGTCTTCCGTCCTATACAGGCGGTATCGGGTTCGCTAGCTCGACCGAAGACAGCAAATTTGATCGAACCATTGCTAAATGCGGCCGACAAGGTGCGCTGCTACACCAAGGAGCGGGCTGAAATCAGGTGGTCGCATATTCCCGCGATGATTCAGGAGTCCGGTTGATGGTAAGCAACGCTGACAATTAATGGCTGAACTGAAAGCAGGCCGAATGCGAACGCAATCCGGAAGACTATGATTCGAATCACGAGTTCCCTTCTGGCAAAACCGGCCCTGTTCATTTTCGCTGGGATTGGTATCACTCTTGCCACCACCGGCGTCACGACAGTCTCGCTGTACGAAATGAGGCTGGACGCAATGGCGCAGGCCTGCGATGCCGCAACGAACCTCGTGCTCTCCCTGCAAAAGGAGACCGAACGTAATCTCGACATCTACCAACTTGCAATGCGCGATGTCGTGACAAGTTTGGAGACCCCCAGCATCCTCCAACTCACTCCCGATGCCCGGCAAACGTTTGCGGAACGCACGGTTTTGTTTCTCTCGTCCGTATATCCCGCCATGTCCGTGGATTGAAAAGTACTTCAGACAAATATTAATGCAGTGGGACGGGTTGATCGTTCCCACTCACTCGAGACGTGTCGAACCAAGATCTTTAACTTCAAGGAAACAGCATGAAAAGGGAAGGTTCTTATGATCCTCACGAGAACCGTTTTCCCGAACCGCCGTCGTGGTCATCTCCAACGACAGTCTCATCCCGGCAAGCCAGTCCGCTCGCATCGAAACCCGAAACCGCGCAAGGAAGAGCCAACCGTCATTGCAGCGTCGCCGCACGGCCTGCGAGGTTCCCAACTAGCATTGGGTTTAATGCTCAGATTTTCTGCCGCCGGCTTGTGCCTGACTGGAACCTATGCACAGTAGTTCGTCTCAACAAGTATCCAGTTTGCGATGTGATCGATAAAGGTTCGTCCGACCGTTCGTACGCATTTCTCGCCAAGGATCCTGAAACGGTCTCTCAAGTCCATATTTCATAGCGTGCTGGAAGATGTAAATATTCTGATACCCCCCACGTACCCTCGAACTTGCAGACGCACGGGAACGATACGACGCGCCTCCCTAGGGGTTCCAGAATAACCTGCGGCCCATTCTGGCACGCCAGCATTGAACAGCGATCACGACGCACGATCTGAACCAATCAAGCGCGTTGAAGTAGCAATAGTTCGGGTCTTCTCTTGGCACCAAACAGTATCTCAGTAGATCCAAAGAAGTCCGGAAAACCCCGCAAAGCCTGAAGCTTGCGGGGTTTTTTGTCTTCTAACGTCCGATACGTTGCCCGGTGATCCGATCGCAAATGAGTACATTTTTGAGTACATCGAAAGTTCGAGTTAGGAAAATGTACTTATCATGCTCCTCACCGCGCGACAAACCCAAGCAATCAAAGCTCGCCCCAAGGCCTACGGGGTGCCCGATGGTGGTGGCCTGCGGGGTCAAATAGAACGCAAACGGGAGATAAGTTCCTTAGTCCCCGTAGAAATTCTGCGCACCGGCAAAGTTCTCGAACTTCGTGTATTGCCCCTGGAACGTGAGCCGAACAGGGCCGATCGGGCCGTTACGCTGCTTACCGATAATGATCTCGGCCGTGCCCTTGTCCGGGCTGTCGGGGTTGTACACCTCGTCGCGGTAAATGAAAAGAATCACGTCGGCATCCTGTTCGATAGCGCCGGATTCTCGCAGGTCGGACATGATCGGGCGTTTGTTCGGACGCTGCTCCAGTCCTCGATTCAGCTGCGAGAGCGCGACCACGGGGACATCCAGTTCCTTGGCGAGACTCTTGAGCGAACGCGAGATTTCGGAAATTTCCGTCGCGCGGTTTTCGCCGCCCGAACCGGAACCGGACATGAGCTGCAGATAGTCCACGATGATCAGGCCCAGCTTGCCGCATTGCCGCGCCAGACGGCGCGAGCGCGAACGCAATTCCATCGGGTTCAGACCACCCGTTTCATCAATAAAGATCTGCGCCTCGCTCATTTTCTGCACTGCGTGCGTGAGCTTCGGCCAGTCTTCGTCTGTGAGACGGCCAGTACGCATCCTGTGCTGATCGAGACGGCCCACCGAGCCCAGCATGCGCATGGTGAGCTGCGTGCCCGGCATTTCCATGGAAAACACCGCTACCGGCAGGCCATATTCCACGGCCACGTATTCGCCGATATTCATCGAGAACGCGGTTTTACCCATCGACGGGCGGCCCGCCACAATGATCAGTTCGCCGCCATGCATGCCCGAGGTCATACGGTCCAGATCGACGAAACCCGTTGGCGTACCGGTCACATCGCTGGGATTCGCGGTGTGATACAACGTGTCGATCCGCTCGACCACTTGCGTGAGCAACGGTCCGATCTCGAGAAACCCCTGCGTGCCGCGCGCGCCGCTTTCCGCGATCGAGAACACCTTCGCCTCGGCTTCGTCCAGCAACTGACGCACTTCCTTGCCTTGAGGATTAAATGCGTCGGCGGAAATTTCATCGGCAACCGAAACCAGGCGGCGCAACACCGCCCGATCCCGCACGATTTCCGCATAACGGCGAATGTTCGCGGCGCTCGGCGTGTTCTGCGCGAGCGCGTTCAGGTATGCCAGACCGCCCACCTCCTCGGCCTTGCCGGTGTTCGTCAACGCCTCGTAGACGGTGATCACGTCAGCCGGACGCGTGGTGGCGATCAGCTTGCCGATCGCCTCATAAATGATCCGATGGTCGTAGCGGTAGAAATCGCCGTGCGACATCACGTCCGCAATACGGTCCCATGCGGCGTTGTCCAGCAGCAAGCCGCCAATGACGGACTGCTCGGCTTCGATGGAGTGCGGCGGGACCTTCAGCGCATCCAGTTGGGGATCTTTCGACGGTGCGTTCATGGGGAGGAATTATCGGCGAAATGACGGGCGGCGGCGAGGCCGGAAAAACAAAAAGGCGAGAACCGCTCGCGGTTCCCGCCTTTCTTTTACTACGGCTTTACTTTTGCTTCGTTGGCAGGGCTAAGCCCGGCCGGCAAAACACTTAAGCGTGTTCGCCGAGCACCGACACCGTGACGTCAACAACCACGTCGGTGTGCAGTGCAACCTGGACGGCGTGATCGCCAACCAGCTTCAGCGGGCCGTCGGCCAGACGCACTTGCGACTTTTCGACTTCAGCCAGGCCTTGCTTCTTCAGCGCTTCGGCGATGTCCGCGTTCGTCACCGAACCGAACAGACGGCCGTCGACGCCAGCCTTTTGCGAGATCTGAACGGTCGCGCCGCTCAGCTTTTCGCCCAGAGCCGTTGCAGCTGCCAGCTTTTCAGCGGCAACCTTTTCCAGGTCAGCACGGCGCACTTCGAATTCGGCGATTGCGTCCTTCGTTGCACGGCGAGCCTTCTTGCCCGGGATCAGGAAGTTACGTGCGTAACCGTCCTTGACACGAACGATGTCGCCCAGGTTACCCAGGTTGACGACTTTTTCCAAAAGAATGATTTGCATTTGGCTTTTTCCTTATTGCGTCGTCTGATTAGGCCTTGTGCAGGTCGGTGTACGGCAGCAGCGCGAGAAAACGAGCGCGCTTGATAGCCGTATCGAGCTGACGTTGGTAGTGAGCCTTCGTTCCTGTCAGACGAGCCGGCGTGATCTTGCCGTTCTCACCAACGAAGTCCTTCAGCGTTTCCGTGTCCTTGTAGTCGATGTACTCGACATTAGCCGCGGTGAAACGGCAGAACTTCTTGCGCTTGAAGAGCGGGTTTTGTTGCTGACGACGTTTGTCGAATTTCTTACCAGTCGGGCGGGGCATGTTCAGTCCTTTCCAATATCCTGCAATTCTGTGATGTGAAACACCAGGGTTCGCGCGTTGCGGCTTTTCTTGGCCATGAAGCCCGTAAAGAGCGTTTCTACGCCCATTGTCAGGCCTTCCAGCTTGCCGCTCGCAGCACCGGCCGCAACCGCCGGGAGTGTCAATTCGATCTGGCGGGGAATGCCCGCTTCGACGACTTCCGTACGGTGATGCAACGTGCAGCTTGCTATGGGGACGCCGGCGGGGGTGTACCGCACCGGTTCGCGTTCCACGACGCTTGCTGTCAGTTGCAGCCGGTTCACTTGATTCCTGGTGGCTTGACGACTTTCAGAGTCGCCCTAGCTAAAATTAGCTTGCCTGCGCTTCAGTCGACGGCTGGCTGGCCGCCTTCTTGGCTTCTTCGCGGTGCACTTCCTTCATCATCGGCGACGCGCCGGTTTCGGCCTTCTTCATCTTGACAATAAGGTGACGCAGCACGGCGTCGTTGAACTTGAACGCGTGTTCCAGTTCTTCGAGCGTTTCCTGGCTGCATTCAATGTTCATGCACACGTAGTGAGCCTTCGCGAGTTTCTCGATCATGTAAGCCAGCTGACGGCGGCCCCAGTCTTCGATGCGATGGACCGAACCACCGTGAGTCGTGATCGTGGTTTTGTACCGTTCGATCATGGCGGGCACTTGCTCGCTTTGATCCGGATGCACGATAAATACGATTTCGTAATGACGCATTGTTACTCCTTGAGGATATAAAGCCACCCGGGCGTCGGACCGGTGCGGCAAGAGAGAAGCCAGCCATTATAGCGAGATTCAGTCAGCCACACAACTGATTTACGCATTTCGCGTATTACTTCCGCTGTGTTTTCAAGGGCTTAGCGCCTATAGGCGGCAGACCTCCCCGGACAGGCCGGGAAACTTATCTTTCGCGGCTCCAATAGTCCGGCTGCGCGTAGATTTTCTTCAAATAATCAATGAAGTAGCGCACTTTCGCGGGCACGTAGCGCTGCTGCGGATAGACCGCGAGGATGTCGTAGTCGGGCAGCGCGAACTCGTCCAGGACTGTTTCCAGTTCGCCATTTGCCAATTGCCGCTGGATTTCCCAGGTCGAGCGCCAGCCAAGCCCGTGCCCCTCCGACACCCACCGGTGCAGCAGTTCGCCGTCGTTGCAATCCAGGTTGCCCGAGACACGCACCGTAACGAGTTTCCCGTTGCGGCGGAAATACCAGCCGCGGTTCTGCCCGCCCTGCAAATTGAACGCGAGGCAGTTGTGGCGCGGCAGGTCATCGAGTGATTTCGGCTTGCCGTGTTTCTTGAAATACGCCGGCGTGCCGCAGACCACCCGGCGGTTATCGGCGAGTTTCACCGCAACGAAATTCTGATCAACCGCCCCGCCGATACGGATCGACAGGTCGTAACCCTCGCGGATCAGGTCGGCCACGCGGTCGTTCAGGTTGAACGACATCTGCAACGCGGGTTTATCGACGAGAAAACCGGGCGCGTGCGGCGCCACGTGCATTCGGCCGAACGCCGCCGGCGCCGAGACAATCAGATGGCCGTCGACCGTGCGCTGGCCATCGGCGAGTTCGTCTTCAGCCTGGTTCCAGTCAGCGAGCAGTCCACGGCAGCGTTCGAGGAACGCCGCGCCCTCCTCGCTTACCACTAGACGGCGCGTCGACCGGTACATCAGCTTGACGCCCAGACGCTTCTCCAGCGCGTCAATACGCCGCCCCAAAATGACCGGCGACACCCCTTCCTCGAGCGCCGCCGCAGCCAGACTGCCGGCCTCGGCGACTTTCACGAACGTCTCAATCTGCCTGAACCGGTCCATTTGGCTGTCTCCATTGTTCATCCGTTCCATACTTTTTGTATCGGATCAAACGACTCTGGCTGATCTTATCAACACTCCGGCATACGCATAAAGTCCCCTCAACGACATTGCGCAAGGGCGTGATGCAGCAGAACACAATGGAAGGAGACACTCATGACAAAAATGCGAGCAGTCGACGCAGCCGTTCTCGTGCTGGAAAAAGAAGGGATCGAAATGGCGTTCGGCGTTCCGGGCGCGGCGATCAACCCGTTTTACTCCGCCTTGCAGCGGGCCGGCAGCATCGGCCACGTGCTGGCACGCCATGTGGAAGGCGCGTCGCATATGGCCGAAGGTTATACGCGGGCGGCGCCGGGCAATATCGGTGTGTGTATTGGCACGTCGGGACCGGCGGGAACGGACATGATCACCGGCTTGTATTCCGCCCAGGCCGACTCCATCCCTATTTTGGCGATCACCGGCCAGGCGCCGCGTGCGCGTCTCTATAAAGAAGACTTCCAAGCCGTCGATATTGAATCGATCGCCAAGCCCGTGACCAAGTGGGCAGTGACCGTGCGCGAACCGGCGCTCGTGCCGCGCGTGTTCCAGCAGGCATTCCACCTGATGCGCTCGGGCCGTCCCGGTCCGGTACTGGTCGACCTCCCGATCGACGTGCAACTCGCGGAAATCGAGTTCGATATCGACACGTACGAACCCCTGCCCGTCTACAAGCCGAAAGCAACGCGCGCCCAGGTCGAAAAAGCGCTGGCCATGCTGACGGCATCGGAGCGCCCGTTGATCGTGTCCGGCGGCGGCGTGTTGAACGCAGCGGCCGAGGATCTGCTGGTCGAATTCGCTGAAATCATGAACGTGCCGGTGATCCCCACGCTGATGAGCTGGGGTGCAATCCCTGACGATCATCCGCTGATGGCCGGCATGTGCGGTTTGCAAACGGCGCACCGGTACGGCAACGCCAGCATGCTCGCGTCAGACTTCGTGCTCGGTATCGGCAATCGTTGGGCGAACCGCCACACGGGCAGCGTAGAGGTTTATACGAAGGGCCGTACATTCGTGCACGTCGACATTGAGCCGACGCAGATCGGCCGCGTGTTCGGACCGGATCTGGGCATTGTCTCCGACGCTAAATTCGCGCTCGAACTGTTTGTCGAAGTGGCGCGCGAATGGAAGGCCGCGGGCAAGCTGAAGGATCGTGGAACGTGGGTCGGCGAGTGCCAGGAACGCAAGCGCACGATGCATCGCAAGACGCACTTCGACAACGTCCCGATGAAACCGCAACGCGTCTACGAAGAGATGAACAAGGTCTTCGGCCGCGATACCTGCTACGTCTCGACGATTGGCCTTTCGCAGATCGCAGGCGCGCAGTTCCTGCATGTGTACAAGGCCCGCAACTGGATCAACTGCGGCCAGGCCGGCCCGCTCGGCTGGACCATTCCGGCAGCGCTCGGCGTGCGTGCCGCGGACCCGCAACGGCCGATCGTCGCGTTGTCCGGCGACTACGACTTCCAGTTCATGATCGAAGAGCTTGCGGTTGGCGCGCAATTCCGCCTGCCGTACATCCATGTTGTCGTGAATAACTCGTACCTCGGCCTGATCCGTCAGGCACAGCGTGGCTTCGACATGGACTATTGCGTCCAGCTCGCTTTCGAGAACATCAATGCGCCCGACCTGAACGGTTATGGCGTCGATCACGTCGCAGTGGCCGAAGGACTCGGCTGCAAGGCGGTGCGCGTCTTCAATCCGGAAGACCTCGCCCCCGCTCTTCGCAAGGCACAGGGCATGCTCGCGGAATTCGGCGTGCCGATCATCGTGGAAGTGATCCTGGAGCGCGTCACGAACATCGCGATGGGCACGGAGATTGATGCGATCAATGAATTCGAGCCGCTGGCCGAAAGCCAGCAGGACGCGCCCACGGCCATCGCGCATAACGCCTGAGAGAGAACAAAACCATGCCGAAATTTGCTGCAAACCTGACCATGCTGTTCAACGAGGTGCCGTTCCTCGACCGCTTCGCAGCAGCAGCGGAAGCGGGCTTCGAAGCGGTCGAATTTCTGTTCCCGTATCCGTACCCGGCAGCAGACCTGCGTCAGCGTCTCGATGCGAACAACCTCGAGCTCGTGCTGCACAACCTGCCTGCCGGGAATTGGGAAGCAGGCGAGCGCGGCATCGCGTGCCTGCCCGATCGCCGCGAAGAATTCCGTGAAGGCGTGACGCGGGCAATCGAGTACGCAAAGGCGTTGAACGTGCCGCAACTCAATTGCCTCGTTGGGATTGCGCCGGCATCGGTGAGCCGTGAGGAAGCGCGGGCGACCATCGTCGAGAACTTGAAGTTTGCGGCCGCTGCGTTGAAGAAAGAAGGCATCAGGCTGCTGGTCGAGCCGTGCAATCACTTCGATATCCCCGGCTTCGCGCTGAACCGGTCACAGGAAGGGCTGGACGTGATGCGCGACGTGGACTCGGACAACCTGTTCCTGCAATACGACATCTATCACATGCAGCGCATGGAAGGCGAACTGGCTGCCACGATCAAGCGCAACCTGCCGTCGATTGCGCATATTCAACTGGCCGATAACCCCGGCCGCAACGAGCCCGGCACGGGCGAGATCAACTATCCCTTCCTGTTCTCGTTGCTCGATTCGCTGGGCTACGACGGCTGGATTGGTTGCGAGTACAAACCGCGCGGCACGACTGGAGCAGGCCTTGGCTGGCTGCAGGAAATCGCCGGCTGGAAGACTGCGCGAGCAGTGGCATAACTGGAGGAGACACACGCAATGGCAACAATCGGATTTATCGGCCTGGGCATCATGGGCGCGCACATGGCGCGCAATTTGAAGAAAGCGGGCCATTCGCTGGTGCTGAACGGCGCGTATCCCGTGCCGGACGACCTGCGCTCGCTGGGTAAAGTGGTTGCCAGCTCGACCGACGTCGCCCGGACAAGCGAAATCGTCGTCATCATGGTGCCGGACACGCCCGATGTCGCTAACGTCCTTTTCGCCGAGGACGGCGTTGCGCAAGGTCTGGAAAAAGGCCAGCTTGTTATCGACATGAGTTCGATCTCGCCGATCGAGACGCAAGCGTTCGCGAAGAAAATCAACGCGCTCGGCTGCGATTATCTCGATGCGCCTGTGTCAGGCGGCGAAGTCGGTGCGCGTGAAGCGTCGCTGACCATCATGGTAGGCGGGCCGGAAGCGGCGTTCGAACGCGCCAGGCCGCTCTTCGATGTCATGGGCAAGAACGTGACGCTCATTGGCGATAACGGCGCCGGACAGACGTGCAAGGTCGCAAACCAGATCATCGTCGCGTTGAATATTGAAGCGGTTGCCGAGGCGTTGCTGTTCGCGTCCAAATCCGGTGCAGACCCTGAACGCGTGAGGCGTGCGTTGATGGGTGGATTTGCGGCATCGCGGATATTGGAAGTTCACGGCGAACGCATGACGAAGCGCACGTTCAATCCGGGATTCCGTATCGAATTGCATCAGAAGGACCTGAACCTCGCGCTCGAAAGCGCGAAGAAACTGGGTCTTGCTTTGCCGCATACCGCGAGCGCGCAGCAATTGTTCAGCGTGTGCGTGGCGAACGGCGGACGCGAGTGGGACCACTCAGGAATGGTGAAGGCGCTGGAACTGATGTCGAATCATCAGGTTACCGAATGAACTGCTCGAAAACCGGCTGACACATATTCCTGCGCATAGCCGGTCGCAGAAAGTGCAATAAAGCGGGGTCCGTCAAGCGGCACCCGGTGATGACGTGGAAGCCTTGGTCGGTCAGACGTCATTGCCGGGTGTCCGCCTTGCCGGATCTTTCTTTGCTTTGTTGACTCAAGCGTGTCAAAAAATGTCCATCCACACAGTATTACAACTCCATCGGCAAAACCGAGAACTATCGGTTAGTTCTCGCGACTAAAGGGCTCGGCCTTATCGTGCCGATTCACGCGGTCATTACAGGAGTTGCAACATGGGCATTTTCAGTTTCATCAAGGACGCGGGCGAGAAGTTGTTCAGCGCCGTTTCACCGACAGCCAAGGCAGCGCCGGCGGGAGCCGCGCCGCCGGTTGATGTAGCCGCGCTCAACAAGACGGCTGGCGATGCAATTGCAGCCTACATCCGCGCGCAAGGCCTGAGCGCCGATAACCTGCAAGTCAGCTTCAACGGCGCGTCGCATACGGTCACGGTGAGCGGTCAGGCCGCCGATCAAGCGACCAAGGAAAAGATCCTCGTGGCGGCGGGTAACGTGCAGCACGTGGACAAGGTCGACGATCAACTGACCGTGCTGAACCCCACGCCCGTTTCGCAATTCCATACCGTGATTTCCGGTGACAATCTCTGGAAGATCGCCGACAAGTACTACGGCAACGGCGCGAAGAACGATGTGATCTTCGAAGCCAATAAGCCAATGCTCAAGAGCCCGGACAAGATTTACCTCGGACAGGTTCTGAGGATTCCCGCGCTGGCTTGAGGACCGGGCGAATGGTTGAATAGAAACGCGACTCGAGGGTCGCGTTTTTTGTTGCATCGGTTTTCAGGGGCAGTTTTGGCGGCGCGGCGGCATAGACCGGCAGACAGCTTTGCCAATACACTACTCGCCTACATCGAACGCTGAAGCGGGCAAAGCTTTGATGCCCGGCGAATTCGCGACCAGGTTTCGAGGAGGTCATGTGAACGGTCCTGATCCAAACAACAAACATCCCATGAAGGGATTTCCGCAAGTCTGTTTCATCAAAAATACCGTGCGCAACCCGAACATCTTGATTGGGGACTACACGTATTACGACGATCCCGAGGATTCGGAGAACTTCGAACGAAATGTCCTGTATCACTTCCCGTTCATCGGCGACAAACTGGTGATCGGAAAATTCTGTGCAATTGCCAAAGGCGCTCAGTTCGTCATGAACGGCGCGAATCACAAGCTCTCGGGCATATCCACTTACCCGTTTCAGATTTTCGGCAATGGCTGGGAAAAGGTCACACCTGCGATGAGCGACCTTCCCTATAAGGGCGATACCGTAATCGGCAACGACGTATGGATCGGCTACGACGCGCTTATCATGCCGGGAGTCAGGATTGGCGACGGCGCAATTGTGTCGTCACGATCTGTCGTCACCAGCAATGTTCCCGCCTATACGATCGTGGGAGGCAACCCGGCAAAACCGCTTAAGGAACGATTCGCGCCCGGTGTCGCTGCCAGACTCCAGGCACTGGCTTGGTGGGACTGGCCAATCGAATCGATTACCCGGCATCTCGCGCATATTGTGTCCGGCGATGTTGAGCGCCTGAGCGACTGCGCGAAGGGAGGCTGATTTTGTTCCCGGGTCAGCGCAGGCTCCGCCAAGAACGACTGAGCTGCATCAGCCGCGTTGCCTTATCAGATCATCTTTTCCCGGAGCACTGCATTCTGCGCCGCACGTCTGGTCGACAGCATATGAAAAAAACCGTGGATGCCTGCCCTCAACTCGTCCGCGCGTTCGAACTCCAGGTAAGTCACCTCACATAAATCCTCGAGCTCCCGAATGAGCGTTGTCTTGATCGGAGCATGCTTCCAGACGAGAAACAGGATCGGGGAACATTGTCCCTTGAAGATGTGATAACTCAGTTCAAAGGCACTGCTCTCGCTCATGCCAACCCTGATATTGATCAGGGCATCGGCCTGGTCCAGCAGTTTCAGCCGATAGTCACGAAAGTTCTTCGGCGTAAACGGCAGGTGACGATTACGCTCAAACGACTCCCTGAAGGTGTCCGCACTTTCAGCGCTGGTGCCGGTGAGATAGTTGAATGGACGGCGCGGGTCATTGGCAGTGTCGATTATTTGCAGTATCTGTTCGATCAAGCGCTGCTGTGACTCACCCGACTCGGTGAATGGTTGCCTGATAAATAACCTGATCGAAGTGTCGCCGACAGACGAATCAGGACTTCCTGCCGGCGGCGTTGTTTGCACAAGCGACCGATGCAGTTCCTGCAGCGAATACACAGCCATGGGATGTTTCATCACTTATCCCGTCAATCCGGGTTGCGAACCGGCGCACCCTATATTTCGACAATCTGAAAATCAAAATTTAATAGGATTACGAAATATAAAAAATAAAAGCAAAGCTCAAATCAAAGCCATGCCCTGTGTTTCCACCGGCATGCCGCTTCGCTGTTTCAGGTGATCTCAGGGACTATCAGCCTCGAAAATCCTGGCTCAAGTCTAGTGCATGGGCACGCACTCTCCAAGGGAATTCCACCGTCATTACGGTGCATCGAGAGGTTATCGCGGCAATGGTTTCGCCAGGTGAACGTGTTGCCGATTGCGACTATATTTTCTGAAACGCATATCGGCCTTTGTGCGAAATACCTCCCCACTTTTTCAGACGGCATCAACATCTGAAACACGCGAATCCGCCATTGCGTTCCCTGACTATTTCACGCGATGGCCACTTCAGGCACGTGGCTCCTGGAAAACGAGCGCGGCTGGATCTTTTTGCCTTTGCTGAAGCGCACTATGATCTCCCACACTATTTCGCACTGTTCCAATCACCTGTCAGGAAACGCACGACCATGACATCAACACTCCCTCCTCAGATCAGATCGGTGGCCGTTGCTGACTTTGATGCGTGGTTGACGCTATGGCGCGGCTATCAAGCGTTCTACAAGACCGATATCCCCATGGACACCACGCTGCGCACGTGGGTGCGAATGCTCGATCCATCGGAGCCGGTATTTGCTGCAGTGGCGGTAATGGATGGCCGCGTAGTCGGGATGGTGCACTGGATCATGCATCGGTCGTGCTGGACTGCCGGCGACTACTGTTATCTGCAGGACCTATACGTGGAACCGGATATTCGCGGAGCCGGGATTGGACGCAAGCTCATCGAGCATGTCTATGCCAAGGCCGAGGAAGCACAATGCTCGCGCGTCTGGTGGCTGACGCATGAAACCAATACCGACGCGATGCAGTTATATGACCGCATCGCGGACCGGTCGGGGTTTGTGCAGTACCGGAAGATACTGGGCGGATAGAACGCCAACGCCGGAAGTCCGGCGTCGCCACGATCAATAGGTATCGAACACGCTCTGCAGGTCTGCCGACGCGGTGCCCGCCGCCAACGCCAGCATCAGCAGCACGCGCGCCTTGTACGGGTTCAAAGCGTCTGCCGTGATCGAACCAAGTGCATCGTCCGGCGCAGCGCCATTGCGCATCACATGCCCCGCGCCTACCCGCGATGACCGCACCACCGCTACGCCTTGCCTGACAGCTTCGGCAACTGCCTGTTGAAGCGCTGAATGAAGTGAGCCGTTGCCCGTCCCTGCGATCACCAGGCCTTTGACACCGGCTGCAACGAATGCATCGATAGCTGCTCGCGACGCCCCCGCATAACTCGTCACGATCTCGACCACGGGCAGATCAGCGGATATCTGGAACGGGCTGCGCAGCGTATGCGGCCTTACCACTGCTCGCTGGAATTCCACCTGGCCGTCCTGCACCCAACCAAGCGCACCGCCTTCGGGGGACCGGAAGGCGTCGACGGCATAAGTGCTCGTCTTGGTCACATCGCGGGCACAGTGAATCTGGTTGTTGAACGCGACCAGCACGCCCTGCTTCCACGATGCCCGGCTTGCCGCCACCGTCACGGCGTTGAGAAGATTCAGGGGGCCATCGGCGGACAAGGCTGTCGCCGGCCGCATGGCTGCCGTCAGCACCACGGGCTTCTCGCTTTTGACGGTCAGATGCAGCAGGTAGGCGGTTTCCTCGAGCGTGTCGGTACCGTGCGTGATGACAATCCCGTCGATATCGTCCTGCGCCAGCAACGCGTTCACCCGCGTGCAGAGCGTGGCCCATAGCGCCGGAGTCATGTCCTTGCTGTCGATGCTCGCTACTTGCTCGGCGTGGATCCGCGCGACTTGCGAGAGCGAAGGCACGGCGCCGAGCAGTTTATCGACGCCGAGTACGCCGGCCTTGTAACCCGAGGTTTTCGAGGCATCGCCGGCCTCGCCGGCGATGGTTCCGCCGGTGGCCAGCACCGCAATCCGCGGCAATGAAGTGTGTGAGGAGTTCATGGCCGTAATTGTAGCGGAGCGGCGGCCGGCTGCTTTTCAGGCCGTTGAGCTTTTCAAGGCTCAGGCAGCTTCCCGCAATTGCGCCGCGATCTGCGCTTCATCGAGTTGCGGCGCGAACATCTCGATCAGCCTGTACGCGTACGCCCGCAGGAAAGCGCCCTTCCTCAAGCCCACGCGCGTGGTGCTGGCTTCGAACAGATGCTGCGTGTCGAGCGCGACGAGTTCGGTGTCGCGTTTTTCGTCGAAGGCCATCGCGGCCACAATGCCGATGCCCATGCCCAATTCCACGTACGTCTTGATCACGTCGGCATCGATAGCGGTCAGCACCACATCCGGCAGCGCGCCCGCTTTCGCAAACGCCTGGTCAACATGCGAACGGCCGGTGAAATCGTGGTCATACGTAACGATCGGATATTCAGCGATTTCGTCGAGCGTGATGTTCTCGCGGCCGACCAGCGGATGCCCCTTTGGCACGACCACCGTGTGATGCCACGAGTAGCACGGGAACGTGACGATATCCGGGTACCGGTCGAGCGCTTCGGTCGAGATACCAATGTCCGCTTCGCCATTGATAATCATCTGCGCGATCTGTTGCGGGCTGCCCTGACGCAACGCGAGATGGACCTTCGGGAACACTTCCGTGAACTGGCGGATCACTTTAGGCAACGCGTAACGCGCCTGCGTGTGGGTGGTAGCGACCACCAGATGACCGTTGTCCTGATCGGCGAACTGGCGGGCCACGCGGCGCAGGTTCTCGGCATCGAGCAGCATCCGCTCGATCACCTGATGCACCTCTTTGCCCGGCTCGGTCAGACCCGTCAAGCGCTTGCCGCGTCGAATGAAGATATCGACGCCGAGTTCGTCCTCGAGGTCCTTGATCTGCTTCGATACACCCGATTGCGACGTATAAAGCACGTTCGCGACTTCCGTCAGGTTCATGTTTTGCCGGACCGCTTCGCGTACGAAACGCAATTGCTGGAAGTTCATGTCAGCCTCTCTTTTTCAGTATGCTTGATTCAGTAAGCTCAATGCGCCGGGAACACGCGCAGAACACGCGGCACGGCGGTCACGCCATCGCCGATATTCAGATTCAATCCACGCCAGGTTTCGCGATCCAGTTCCGCTTCCAGCACATTGCCTTCGGCGCCTTCCAGGTCCACGCGCACCGAACCGCCAAGCGTGACGACACGGCGGACATCGACCACGATGCCATCGCGATGACCGCTCGCCGTCGGGAACAGCGTCAGGTCGTGCGGCCGTACGTAAGCCACCGCAGGACCCGCGAAATTCGCTTCTGTTGCGATCGGCTGCGCGGCGCCTTGCGCCACAAAACCGTTCGCATCGACACTGCCCTTGAGCCGGTTCGCCGCGCCAAGGAACTCATAGACGAACGACGTCTGCGGATGATCATAGACGTCTTGCGGACTGCCAACCTGCTCAACGTGGCCACGATTGAGCACCACGATCCGGTCAGCGACTTCAAGCGCCTCTTCCTGATCGTGCGTGACAAAAATAGTCGAGATATGCAGGTCGTCGTGCAAACGCCGCAGCCAGCTACGCAATTCCTTGCGGACCTTGGCGTCGAGTGCGCCGAACGGCTCGTCGAGCAGCAGCACTTTCGGTTCGACTGCCAGCGCCCGTGCCAACGCAATCCGCTGCCGCTGCCCACCGGAAAGCTCCGATGGAAACCGTTGCGCCAGCCAGTCGAGCTGCACGAGCTTCAGCAATTCATGCACTTTCTCGCGGATCACCGCTTCGGACGGCCGCTCCTTGCGCGGTTTCACGCGCAGGCCGAACGCCACGTTCTCGAACACGGTCATGTGCCGGAACAGCGCGTAATGCTGGAACACGAAACCGACCTGCCGCTCGCGCGCGCCCACGGCCGCGACGTCTTCGCCGTTCAGCACGACCGAACCGGTGTCCGCGTATTCCAGCCCCGCGATCACGCGCAGCAGCGTGGTCTTGCCACAGCCCGACGGCCCGAGCAGCGCGACGAGCTCGCCCGACGGAAAATCGAGCGAGACGTTATCCAGCGCGACGAAATCGCCGAAGCGCTTCTGCAAATTGCGAACGATGATGCTCATGGTGATTTTCGCCTTCTAGTTCTGGATTGACGCGACCGGCATATCGGCGGGCCGTGCCTGCACTGCTTCAATCGATTGCGACATGCGGCGCTCGGCGAGCAGCTTCAGCGCCAGCGTGACGAGCGCGAGCAACGCAAGCAGCGACGCCACGGCGAACGCCGCCGAAAAGTTGTACTCGTTGTAGAGGATTTCCACGTGCAGCGGCATGGTGTCGGTTTGTCCGCGAATGTGGCCCGATACCACCGATACCGCGCCGAACTCGCCCATCGCCCGCGCATTGCAGAGAATCACGCCGTACAGCAGACCCCACTTCACGTTCGGCAAGGTCACGCGGCGGAAGATCTGCCAGCCCGACGCGCCAAGCACGTGCGCGGCTTCTTCCTCGTCGCTGCCTTGCGCCTGCATCAGCGGGATCAGCTCGCGTGCAACAAACGGGAACGTGACGAAGATCGTCGCCAGCACAATGCCGGGCACGGCGAAGATGATCTGTACGTTGTGGTCGATGAGCCAGGGGCCGAACCAGCCCTGCGCGCCGAACATCAGCACGTAAATCAGGCCCGAGACGACTGGCGAGACCGAGAACGGCAAATCGATCAGCGTCGTGAGGAGGGCTTTGCCGCGGAATTCGAATTTCGCGATGGACCACGACGCCGCCAACCCGAACACCACGTTCAGCGGCACGGCAATAGCGGCAACAATCAGCGTGAGCTTGATGGCGGACCACGCGTCGGGGTCTTTCAGCGAATCGAAGTAATAGTCCACGCCCTTGGCAAACGCCTGCGCAAACACGGCAACGAGCGGCACCACAAGAAACAGCGCCAGGAAAATCAGCGCAATGGTCGTCAGGATCCAGCGCACGGCGCGCGGTTCAGTGACCGGATCGAGCCGGTGTTCCGTCACTCGGGGCGCGGTCGCGCCTACCGCTTTCTGGTTGACCGTACTCATGCTTTCGCCCCGTCGATATGCAATGCACCGGCCGAAGCGGGCGCAGGACCTGCTCCGCCGCGGCTCGTGCGCCGTTGCAGGAACCATTGCAGCGTATTGATCAGCAGCAGCATCAGGAACGACACGCACAGCATCACCACGGCGATCGCGGTCGCCCCGGCGTAGTCGTATTGTTCGAGCTTCGTGATGATCAGCAGCGAAGTGATTTCGGACTTCATCGGTACATTGCCTGCGATGAAAATCACCGACCCGTATTCGCCTAGCGCACGCGCGAATGCGAGCGCGAAACCGGTCAGGATCGCGGGAAACAGCGACGGCAGCACCACGCGGCGAAACGTCAGCCAGCGCGTGGCGCCAAGGCACGCGGCCGCCTCTTCCTGCTCGCGCTCGAAATCTTCCAGCACGGGCTGCACGGTCCGCACGACGAATGGCAAGCCGATAAACGTCAGCGCCACCAGCACACCCAACGGCGTGAAAGCCACCTTGATCCCGAGCGGCGCGAAAAACTGGCCGATCCAGCCATTCGGCGCGTACACCGCGGCAAGCGCGATGCCGGCAACGGAAGTCGGCAACGCAAACGGCAGATCGACCACGGCGTCCACCACGCGCTTGAACGGGAACGTGTAGCGCACCAGCACCCAGGCCACCAGGAAGCCGAACACGGCGTTGATCAGCGCGCCGCCGAGGGCAGCCGTAAACGTCAGCCGATACGACGCCATCACGCGCGGCGAAGTCACCGCGCGCACGAACGTCGCCCAGTCGAGCGTGGCCGTCTTGGCGAAGGTCGCGGCGAGCGGAATCAGCACCACGAGGCTCAGATACGCCACCGTGATGCCGAGCGTCAGGCCGAAGCCCGGCAGTGCGCTGGGCTTGCGGAAAGTAAAAGTCGTCATGCGTGAATCATCCAATTCCACCACGCCGCGGGGACGGCGCTTCGGGGTCGAGCTTCGGGTTGGTTTCCGGGCCGTCTATGCGGCCGTAGTGTCATTTCAAGCTTCTTTTACGACTACAGCACCGCGAGCGCGCAAGCGCCGGCGATGCTGTCCTTCAAACCGCCATGCTTACTGCGGCTGATAGATCGAATCGAACACCCCGCCATCGGCGAAATGCGTCTTTTGTGCTTTGGCCCAGCCACCGAACGAGTCGTCGATGGTGTAGAGCTTGATCTTCGGGAACTGCTTCGTCAGCGCGGCGGGAACAGCCGTGGAGCGCGGCCGATAGAAATTGCGCGCGGCGATCTCCTGCCCTTCTTCGCTATACAGATACTTGAGGTAAGCCTCGGCCAGTTTGCGCGTGCCGTGACGATCGACCACCTTGTCGACGACCGCCACCGGCGGCTCGGCCAGGATGCTCACCGACGGCACCACGATCTCGAACTTGTCCGAACCAAATTCCTTCAACGACAGGAACGCCTCGTTTTCCCACGCAATCAGCACATCGCCCTGACCACGCTGCACGAAACTCGTCGTCGCGCCCCGTGCGCCCGAATCCAGCACGCCGGCATTCTTATAGAGCTTGGTCACGAAGTCCTTCGCGGTCGTCGCGTTGCCGCCCGGCAGATGTTCCGCATACGCCCACGCCGCGAGGTAGTTCCAGCGCGCGCCACCCGACGTCTTCGGATTCGGCGTCACGATAGACACGCCCGGCTTGAGCAGGTCCGGCCAGTCCTTGATCTGCTTCGGGTTGCCCTTGCGCACGAGGAACACGATCGTCGATGTGTACGGCGAGGCGTTGTCCGGCAAGCGCTTCTGCCAGTCCTGGGCGACCAGTCCCTTGGCTGCGAGCGCATCAATGTCGTAAGCGAGCGCCAGTGTCACAACGTCAGCCTGCAAGCCGTCGAGGACCGAGCGCGCCTGACCGCCGGAGCCGCCGTGCGATTGCTTGAACGTGACGGTTTCACCGGTTTCAGCCTTCCATTTCTTGCCGAAAGCCTGATTGAATTCCTGGTACAGCTCACGCGTCGGGTCGTACGACACATTGAGGAACGACGTGTCGGCATGCGCTTGCGCGATCATTCCCGCGGTCATCCCGGTCACCGACGCCGCCCCGATCACCGCCGTGGCAAACAGCTTCCTTGCACGTGCGCCCCACCCCGAATTCCGACTCAGCATTGCCCCGTTCTCCGTCTTATGTGTTTGAGCAGCCGAGTCTATCGACGAGCTTTCATTATTAAAAATAATTGTTATTCATTCTTTTAGATGAAAAAGTGCTAATGACGGCTGGAAGCGGCGTTGCGGCCATCAATCAGGCGTTGGAGCACCGGATTTTGGGCTCTGTGTGGTTCTGACGACGCCGAACTTAAAGTAAAGCTTGAAAAGCGCCGAATACTGTATAAAACTACAGGTATCTGTTCATCCATACAGTGGACGACCGGCCATAAAGGGGCAAAAGTACGTGACCAAAATGAGCAAACTGACTGCGCGGCAGCAAGAGGTTTTCGAACTGATCCAGCGTGCGATCGAACGCACCGGGTTTCCGCCCACACGCGCCGAGATCGCAGCCGAACTAGGCTTTAGCTCCGCTAATTCCGCTGAGGAGCATCTTCGGGCGCTGGCGCGTAAAGGGGTGATCGAACTGGCCGCAGGTTCATCGCGCGGCATTCGCTTGCTGACCAATGGAGGCCTTGACGATGGTCCTCACCAGTTCACGTTGCCTCATGCCAGCATCATGCAATTGTCCTTGCCACTGGTCGGGCGCGTGGCGGCCGGTAGCCCGATCCTTGCGCAGGAACATATCTCCCAGCATTTCGCCTGCGACCCGGCGCTGTTCTCCAGCAAACCGGATTATCTGTTGAAGGTGCGTGGTCTCTCCATGCGCGACGCGGGCATCTTCGACGGTGATCTGCTCGCCGTGCAGAAGAAAAACGAAGCAAAGGACGGGCAGATCGTCGTAGCTCGGCTCGGCGACGACGTCACGGTGAAACGCTGGAAACGTCGTCCGGATGGGGTTGAATTGATCGCTGAAAATCCTGATTACGAGAACATCTTCGTAGCGTCAGGCAGTGACGACTTTGCGCTGGAAGGTATTGCGGTCGGGTTGATTCGTTCCGGCGAGCTTTGATTTCTGCACGGCTTTCAGCTTCTGCCTTGATTTCTGTTTGCTGATTTCCGGTTTCTGATTTTGCAGCGCGGCGGGTGTTCCGGGGGTTCCCGGTCCCAGCCGCGCTACCCATGAATTCCGGCCCTAAAAAGCGTGACGGACATCGCACCCGCGATGAACCGGTGCGCGTCCTATTGTTATCGATCATCGGTTATCGGAGAAACATCATGGAACGATTCGCCCGGCTGTTTTCTGCTTCTTTTTTATCCGCATCGTTCGCGCCGACGGCTCGTGCGCCACTATCGTTTCGGCAATTCCGGGAGTTCGGCCGTTTGCGGCACCTGCGCTCGCTGATCTCCTGCAAGACACAAAAGCCCGCCGACACCCCCGATCTCTTTGACGAACTGCCCGTCCTGCCCTCGCGGCAACCCGCGTTCGCCCGGGTATCGCTGAGTGCATCGGTGCATACGCAGGCCGAACAACGTGCGCCGGTGCGGGTTTATCGCGGCGAATCGCGGGTCATCATGGTCGGCAATATCGCAGCGGTATCGCGCATGATCGACCGCTGTATCGACGAGGAGCGTGCAGGCGCCGAAGGCGGATTACTCGCCTGATTCAAAGAAACGATGGAATTTACAGGGGTAACGCGGGGATAATTCTGGCGCCGTTGCGGTCCATCTAAAGAGCTGAGTTCTTTCTGGTCTCCGCTCTCTACTCGTGCATTCGAGCCGCATCCACTTCATCAGCCAAAAGGCGCCTTAGAGTATGTCCCGTACCAGCAAGTCCGTTGTCAGTGTGTTGTTGGTTGTTATTGTCGTGGCGGTACTCGGCTGGATCTATGCGTCGCCGTATATCGCGCTCGATCGGTTGAAACGCGCCGCCGACGCCCGTGACGCTCAAACGGTGAGTCAGTATGTCGACTTTCCGCTGCTGCGTGAAAGCCTGAAGGACCAGGTCGGGCAGTTGTTGACGCGAAAGATCGACATACAGAAGAGCGGCAATCCGTTAGCGATGATCGGCGCCATGATTGGCGCAGCGCTAATCGGCCCGCTGGTTGATTCGTATGCAACGCCCGACGGCGTGGCGGCAATCCTCAATGGCATTCCCCCACGGGGCGATCCGGGGGAGAAACCACCGATTTCGGCCGAGGCAAACGGCGACGTTGCTGCAGCTCGCGGGGCCGCGCCAGCGCCTCAGGCACCGCCGGCCGCACCGGATCAACCGGCGCCTACGGTCGCTTCGCCTTCCACACCGCCCGCCCCGAAGCCGCCGCCGCAAACCACGGCGGGGTATCGAAGTTTCGATACTTTCGCGGTGAACTACCAGCACGGCACCGGCGACGCACGCTATTCAGCCATTTTCCGGCGCTACGGGTTGTTCTCGTGGAAATTGGTCGCGGTGGAACTGAACGGCAGCTAGGCGGTTGATCGGCTTTCCCGCAGCTACAGGACTGTTCGCCCTGTAGCTGCGGGCTGATAACCTGATGGCGAACCCCGGCTTGGCCGTTTGTTGCTCCGCGCCCACCCTCAGCCCACGCGCGCGGGCGGCATCAAACATTCGCCTCGGCTTTCGCGGGCATCGCGGCGTGTGCAGCGTCTTCCTGCTCGGCAGATGTACCCGTTGGCGACACTGCCACCAAAATGCTGCACGACACCCGATCCATCAGCGGCGTGTTGCCCGAGCCCATCCACCAGCGCGCGAGACCCGTGCGGCACCGGTGCCCGACCACCACGAGATCCACCTGCAAGCTCTGCGCGAGCCCCGCAATTTCATCGATAGGATGGCCGAAGGCAAAGTGGCCCTGCGCCGGAACACCCCGTTCGGTCAGCCATTCCACGCCTTCGCGCAGGATGTCCCGGGCGGCGTCTTCGAAACGGCCGCACGCCATATCGGTGAGGAGGCCGGCGCTTTGGGCGATGCTGGAGCGCATGTCGACTACGGCAAGCACATGCGTTTCGGCTTTCAGGTCAAGCGCCAGATTCGCGCCGTCACGTAACGCCTTGCGCCCCTCGCGGGAACCGTCGTAACACAACAGGATTTTTCGGTAGCTCGCCATGGTGGTTCTCCGCGCTGCATGAAGGCAGCAAAGGGCATCAAAAAACGGTCGTCATAGTCTTGCAGATTCTGCCCCGTGGGCCGGGCGGGCGACAAAACCCGGGCCGCGTTGCCTTCATCATGGTGCGTCCCTGAAACGGTGGCAACGATGGAAAACGCTAATGCGGCCCAGTCCCTCGGCGAACGCCAAGCGGGCACCGTGCCAGGTCCGTGAATCCCTTGATGGGCGGGCCTTCCGGTCATTGGCCCCAGCGTCACGAAAGCGTCCGGCGACCGCAAAATGGCTCCCGTGCGCGCCCGCAGTGCAGTTCAGACAGAGGGACGCGCCTCGTTGGTGCAATCGATTAAACTAGTTAGCTTGTTTTCAGAGCCAACTTCCGACCCAACACCTGAGTTCGCGCATGTCAGATGCAGCAGTGTTACCCGCCGACGCAAACCGCACGACTGCCGCGCCGGGAAATCCGGCGATCGAGTTTATTGACGTCGAAAAACATTACGGTGACAAGACCGTCGTCAACGGGCTGTCGTTCCACGTTCTGCCCGGCGAGTGTTTTGGCCTGCTTGGCCCCAACGGCGCGGGCAAGACAACCACACTCAAGATGCTGCTCGGCCTGACCGCGCCGGATGCAGGCACGATCCGTCTTGTGGACGAACCCATTCCCGGCCGCGCCCGTTATGCCCGGCGCCGCGTGGGCGTGGTGCCGCAATTCGACAACCTCGATCCGGACTTCACCGTCCGCGAAAACCTGCTCGTATTCGGCCGTTATTTCGGCATGAGCGGCAGCGAGATTGAAGCCGTGGTGCCGTCGCTGCTCGAATTCGCCCGGCTCGAGAGCAAGGCGAACGCGCGGGTCGGCGAGTTGTCGGGCGGAATGAAGCGTCGGCTCACGCTCGCGCGCGCACTGGTGAACGATCCGGACGTGCTGATCATGGACGAACCGACCACCGGACTCGATCCGCAAGCACGGCACCTGATCTGGGAACGGCTGCGCTCGCTGCTTGCACGCGGCAAGACGATTCTGCTCACCACGCATTTCATGGAGGAGGCTGAACGGCTTTGCGACCGGCTGTGCGTGATCGAGGAAGGCCGCAAGGTAGCGGAAGGCAAACCCGACGACCTGATCCAGCGGGTGATCGGCTGCGACGTGATCGAAATCTACGGTCCCGATCCGCAAGCCCTTCGTGAAGAACTCCTGCCGTTCGTCGGCCGTATGGAGATCAGCGGCGAGACCCTGTTTTGTTACGTCGATGACCCCGCGCCCGTGCATCAGCGCGTAAAGGGACGGCCTGGCGTGCGTTATCTGCACCGGCCGGCAAATCTTGAAGATGTGTTTTTGCGCCTGACCGGGCGCGAGATGGTGGACTGATCGATGTCGAGCGAACCGAATGTGAACACCGCTGAGTCCCCTGGGTCTCCCGCTTCACCCGTGCGTGCAACCCACGCGGTGAGTAAGTCCCAACCCAAGCCTCACCGCGAACCGCTCCTGAGTGCGATGCCCGCGAACGCATCGAACTGGATGTCGGTCTGGCGGCGGAATTATCTGGTCTGGAAAAAACTCGCGATTGCGTCAATGTTCGGCAACCTGGCCGATCCCATGATTTATCTGTTCGGACTAGGTCTTGGGCTCGGCCTGATGGTCGGCCACGTGGACGGTGTTTCGTACATCGCGTTTCTCGCGGCGGGGACGGTGGCATCGAGCGTGATGATGTCGGCGAGTTTCGAGGCCATGTACTCCGGCTTCTCGCGCATGCATGTGCAGCGCACGTGGGAAGCGATCATGCATACGCCGCTGACTTTGGGCGATATCGTGCTCGCGGAAATTGTGTGGGCCGCGAGCAAGTCGGTGCTCTCCGGCGTGGCGATCATGCTGGTGGCCGGCGTGCTCGGCTACGCGAGTTTTCCGACCATGCTTTATGCGTTGCCCGTGATTGTCCTGACCGGTCTGGCGTTCTCCAGCACGGCGATGATCGTGACCGCGGTGGCGCCGAGTTACGACTTCTTCATGTTCTACCAGACGCTCGCGCTCACACCCATGTTGCTGCTCTCCGGCGTGTTCTTCCCGCTCACGCAATTGCCGGCGGTGGCGCAAAATGTCTCGCTATTGTTGCCGTTGTCGCACGCGGTCGCGCTGATCCGTCCCGCGATGCTCGACCGGCCGGCGGAACATGTCGTGCTGCATGTGGCTGTGCTTGCAGCGTATGCCATCGTGCCGTTTTTTATCTGCGCGGTATTGTTCCGTCGACGGATGATGCGTTAACCGCGTGAGCGGGAGATAGGACCGGTCGAAGCCGTTCTAATAAAGAGAAAAGCCGTTTCAACTCACGTTGAAACGGCTTTTTTACCCATCTTCAATCCACTTGCCGCACAGGAAAATCCAGCAAAAAACTCACTTCAGTCCCGGCGTGAATTCCTTGTGGCCGCCGAACCCGAAACGCATGGCCGACAGCATGCGGTCGGCAAACGAATTTTCTTCACGCGACCGGAACCGCGAATACAGCGCCGCCGATAGAACCTGCGCGGGCACCGCTTCCTCGATCGCCGCTTCAATCGTCCAGCGCCCTTCACCGCTATCGGCCACTTCGGCCGAGTATTTATCTAGCGTGCTATTGCCGGCCAGTGCACCTGCCGTCAGATCGAGCAGCCACGACGACACCACGCTGCCACGCCGCCAGACTTCGGCAATGTCTGCGATATCAAGATCGTAGCGCTGTGCCTCGGGCAACTCGGTCGACGACTTGTGCTTGAGGATGTCGAATCCTTCCGCGTACGCCTGCATCAAGCCGTACTCGATCCCGTTATGCACCATCTTCACGAAATGCCCCGACCCGACCGGCCCCACGTGCATATAGCCGTTTTCCACACGTGTATCGCGGCCTTCGCGATTCGGCGTGGCGGGAATATCGCCGCGTCCGGGAGCCAGCACGGAGAGAATCGGATCGTGCCGCTGCACCACGTCCTTGTCGCCGCCAATCATCATGCAATAACCGCGCTCGAGGCCCCACACACCGCCGGACGTGCCGACATCCACGAAATGGATGCCCTTCTCCTTCAGCTTCGCCGCATGGACAATATCGTCCTTGTAGAAGCTGTTGCCGCCGTCGATGACCGTGTCGCCCGCCTCAAGGATCTCGTAGAGATCGTTCAGCGTGTCTTCGGTGATCTTGCCCGCCGGCAACATCAGCCAGACCGAGCGCGGCGCGGCAAGCTTCTTCACGAGATCGCCCAGGTCACTTGCACCGGTCGCGCCGTCGGCCACGACCGCCTGCGTCGCTTCGGGCGCATGGTCGTACACCACGCAGGTCTGTCCGCCGCGCATCAACCGGCGTGCAATGTTCGCGCCCATACGGCCTAGTCCAACGATTCCGATCTGCATAATGGCTTACTCCTTATGGCTGGTTTTGACGCGTTCGATCTGCTTTTTCGCTTCGTCGTAGACGTGTTCCGGCGTGAAGCCGAATTTCTTCTTCAGTTCGGCGAGCGGAGCCGACGCCCCGAACGTATGCATCACGATCTGCGAACCGAGACGGCCGACATAGCGGTCCCAGCCGAGCGCACCGGCCTGCTCCACGCACACGCGCGCGGCGACATCCGGCGGAAAGACGGAATCCTTATAGGCGTCGTCCTGCCGTTCGAACAGGTCCCATGACGGCATGGAGACGACCCGCGCCGCGATTCCCTCGCTCTTGAGCTTCTCATAGGTGTCGACGCACACCGACACTTCGCTGCCTGTCGCCATCAGGATGACTTCGGGCTTCTTGCCGCCTTCAGCGTCGGCGAGAACATAGGCGCCCTTGTGAACCCCCTTCGCCGATGCATACTTCGACCGGTCAAAAGTCGGCAGCGGCTGGCGCGAGACGACGATGCACGCCGGCCGTTGCGGTTCGGACAATGCGGCACGCCACGATTCGGCGACTTCGTTCGCATCGCCCGGACGATAGGTGCTGAGTCCCGGCACCCCGCGCAATGAAGCCAGTTGTTCGATCGGCTGATGCGTTGGGCCGTCTTCGCCCACACCGATTGAATCATGCGTGAACACGTAGATCACCGGCACTTCCATGATCGACGAAAGCCGGATAGGCGGCTTCATGTAGTCGCTGAAAATCAGGAACGTGGAACCGTAGGGCCGCAGGTTCGACAACGCGATGCCGTTGCAGATTGCGCCCATTACGTGCTCGCGAATACCGAAGTGCAGGTTGCGGCCGGCGTAGTTGTCGTACTCGAAACTGCCCGCGCCTTCGAACTTCATATCGGTTTTTGTCGATGGCGACAAATCCGCCGAGCCGCCGATCATCCAGGGAAAACGCTTGGCAATGGCGTTCAACACCTTGCCCGATGATTCCCGCGACGCAATGCCCTTCGCATCGGCGTCGAACGTGGGAATGTCCGCGTCCCAACCCTCGGGCAACTCGTGGGCTTCGATCTGCGCAAACTCCTTCGCCAGGTCCGGATACTTCTTCGCGTAGTCATCGAAACTCTTTTGCCACGCTTCGCGCGCCGCTTTGCCGCGTGCGCCAATGCCCTCGTTGAAGTGCGCATACACGCCGTCCGGCACGAGGAAACTCGAGTCCTCCGGCCAGCCGTAAAACTTCTTGGCGAGCTTGATTTCATCCACGCCCAGTGGCTCGCCGTGCGCTGCGGAGGTGTCCTGCTTATGCGGCGCACCCCAGCCGATAATGCTCTTCACCACAATCAGCGTAGGTCCGTCGGTGTTGGCCTTCGCCTGGTTCAGCGCAGCTTCGAGCGCGGCGCCGTCGTTGGCGTCGTCGACGTGCAAGGTGTTCCAGTGGTAGCCCTTGAATCGCGTTTCCACGTCATCGCTATACGCAAGATCCGTGTGACCTTCAATGGTCACGCGATTGCTGTCGTAGATCCAGGTCAGATTCGACAACTTCAAGTGCCCCGCCATGGAGGCCGCTTCGTGCGAGATGCCTTCCATCATGTCGCCGTCGCCGCACAGCGCATACACGTGATAGTCGAAAATCTGCGCATCCGGCTTGTTGAAATGCGACTCGTACCAGCGCCCTGCCATCGCCATGCCGACGCTATTTCCCAGCCCCTGCCCGAGCGGACCCGTCGTGGTTTCAACGCCCGAAGTCATGCGGTATTCCGGATGGCCGGGCGTCTTGCTGTCGAGTTGCCGAAAATGCTTGATGTCGTCCAGCGATACAGCCGGACCATCCGTTGGCTTACCGGCGTGATTGACGGCTTTCACCCCGGTCAGGTGCAGCAGCGAATACAGCAGCATGGACGCGTGGCCAACCGACAGCACGAAGCGGTCGCGATTCGGCCACAGCGGTTCAGCCGGGTCGTAACGCAGGTGGTTTTGCCACAGGTGAAAGCCTACCGGCGCAAGCGCCATTGGGGTGCCCGGGTGACCGGAGTTGGCTTTTTGCACGGCGTCCATGGACAGCGTGCGGATGGTGTTGATGGCGAGGGTGTCGAGATCGGAAGAGGACTTCGAGGGGGTTTGTGGCATGAGCGACGACTCCTTTGCGTAGGGCGCGCTGAGGCACGAGAGGCACCACAGCGGCAACCGGGACCTTCGAGCAAGTGTAATGCCATGACAACTGGCGCGTCACCAACGAGCAGCGAAGCGCGCGCCAGCCAAGCACTGGCGCGGCTTATGACAGACGATTACGACATCAACCGAGACAACAACTTTACGCTTGAAACCATGCAAAAACAGATGCAGCGGGTAAAAAATCGTGGCCGTTTTCAATCAGCGTACGACAAGCGTATGACACTTTTCAGCGAAACGATCAGGGTGCGGGATTCGGCTGGGCTTCGTGAAGCGCATCGATTTCGGCCAGGATCTCATCGGACAATTTCACGTCCAGGCTGCCGATGTTCTCGTGCAATTGCGCGAGCGTCGTTGCGCCGATCAGCGTGCTGGTGGTGAACGGCCGGCTGTTCACGAACGCAAGCGCGAGTTGCGCCGGGCTCAGGCCGTGGCGCCTGGCGAGTTCCACGTAAGCGCTGATCGCCTTGACCGCGTGTGGCTTGCTATAACGGGCAAATCGCTCGAACAACGTGATGCGAGCACCCGCCGGACGCGCACCGCCCTCGTACTTGCCGGACAACCAGCCGAACGCAAGCGGCGAATACGCCAGCAGGCCGACGCCTTCCCTGTGCGTGAATTCCGAGAGCCCCGTTTCGAACGTACGGTTCACCAGGCTGTACGGATTCTGGATGCTCACAATTCTCGGCAGGCCGAGTTTGTCGGCGGCGTGAAGGAATTGCGCGACACCCCAGGGTGTTTCGTTCGATACCCCCACGTAGCGGATCTTTCCTGCCTTCACGAGATCGCCGAGCACCGTCAGCGTCTTTTCGATCGGCACCGTGTATTCGTCCTCGACCCACGGATAGTTCGCGCGTCCGAACGTCATCGTGCTGCGGTCGGGCCAGTGCAACTGATACAAATCGACGTAATCCGTCTGCAGCCGAGCGAGGCTGGTATTAACGGCTTCGGTCAGGTTGGTCCGGTCAAACTGGTTGCCCGCGCCGCGGATGTGCCGCGGGTTGTGCGGCTGGCGCGCGGGTCCCGCGATCTTGGTCGCGAGCACGATCTTTTCACGTGCGCCCGGGTTCGCTGCCAGCCACGTGCCGATGTACGCCTCCGTGCGCCCTTGCGTCTCCGGGCGCGGCGGCACCGGGTACATCTCGGCGGCGTCGATCAGGTTGATGCCGGCATCGAGCGCGGCACTGAGCTGCGCGTGCGCATCGGCTTCCGTGTTCTGCTCGCCCCAGGTCATCGTGCCCAGTCCGATCAGGCTGACATTGACATCCGTTCCACCGAGTTTCCGGTACTCCATTGCTTGCTTCCCCATGTTGGTGTTCAGGTTTTAAAGACGCTCGCCGAGTGCTGAAGCTACCATAGCGCGGGCCTTGCTGCATCGATGCCCGCCGCCACGTCGCGGCCCCAGCCCGGTAAGCTATCGGCATGTGGTGTAGTTGCCTTTCATTAGCTTTTCAGTATCGCCGTCTTCATTCAAGATCCGAACAAGAGAGACGCCTTCGATGCAGGCCCCCGACCTTTCCCGCACCACGTCCGGCGCGGCGAACCCACGCGGTTCCTCCGTCATCGTGATGCTGGTCGCGGCGACCTTCTTCATGGAGAACCTCGACGGCACGATCATCGCCACGGCGCTGCCGGAAATGGCGCGCTCGTTCGGGCTGCACCCCGTCGACCTGAGCCTTGGCATTACATCGTATTTGCTGACGCTTGCCGTATTCATCCCCATTAGCGGCTGGGCCGCCGATCGCTTCGGCTTGCGCACCGTGTTCGGCAGCGCGATCGCCGTGTTCACGGTTGCGTCCGTGCTCTGCGGCATGACGTCGACGCTGCCCGCGTTCACGGCGGCCCGTGTGCTGCAGGGTATTGGCGGCGCGATGATGGTGCCCGTCGGGCGGCTCGCTGTACTCCGCGCCACGCCGAAGGAAGGCTTGATGCGCGCTATCTCGATCATTACCTGGCCTGGTCTTGTCGCGCCCGTGATCGGGCCGCCGCTGGGCGGGTTTATCACCACGTATTCGTCGTGGCGCTGGATCTTTTACCTGAATCTGCCGCTCGGGGTGATCGGCTTGATGGTGGCGCTTCGCTACCTCGATAACACCCGCGAGCACGCCGGCCGCCGCTTCGATTTTCCGGGTTTCGTGCTATGCGGCCTTGCCTGCACGACCCTGCTCTACGCGATGGAACTCGTTGGCCGCAACGACACGCCCTGGGCGCTTGCAAGCGGGCTGATCGCGCTCGGCGTGCTGGCCGGCGTGGCCGCGTGGTGGCATGTGCGCCGCGCGACCGAACCGCTCCTCGATCTCGACGCACTGCAGATCAAGACCTTCAGGGTAGCGATGGGCGGCGGCTCGCTGTTTCGCATCGCCATCAGCGCGGCGCCGTTCCTGCTGCCGCTGATGTTTCAGGTCGGCTTCGGGCTGAACGCATTCGAATCCGGGCTGCTGACGTTATCGGTCTTCGCCGGCAATTTATCGATGAAGCTGGTCACTACACCGGTCATGCGGCGCTTCGGCTTTCGTCCGGTGCTGATCGTGAACGGAATCGTGGCGGCTGCGTCGCTGGCGGTAATGAGCTTGATATCGGCGACGACGCCGACCTGGGTCATCGTCGCCGTGTTGTTTGCGAGCGGGCTGTCGCGCTCGCTGCAATTCACGGCGTTGAACACCCTCAGTTTCGCCGATGTCCCGAAGGCGCAGATGAGTGGCGCGTCAGCGTTGTCCAGCACGTTGTTCCAGTTGACGATTGGGATTGGCGTCGCGGTCGGTGCCATCGCTTTGAGACTCGCGGAATGGATGCATGGTCACGACGCGCAGACGGTCCTGCCGGCCGATTTCAGTATCGCGTTCCTGATCGTGGGCGCGGTGGGATTGCTCGGGGTGGCGGATCTGTTCAGCCTGCATCGCGATGCGGGTGCGCAGGTCAGCGGACATGGAAGAAAGGGGTAAGGCTGGTTACACCTGAACATCAGGGAAAGCTATCGCACACCGGGTTAGACAAGACGGCGCGGCAAAACGAACTCAGAGAAACAGAAGCCGTTTCGAAAACGGTACCTGAGTTGTATATGGGCAGATCTTGACCAAATCTGACTGCACAGTAGTTACATGGATTCCAGAAAACAAAAAGCCCAACTCGTGAAAGTCGGGCTTTTTGCTTGAATCTTTTGGGGTGGCTGATGGGGCTCGAACCCACGACAACAGGAATCACAATCCTGGACTCTACCAACTGAGCTACAGCCACCACTGTCTTACTTCTTACTGCCTCTCTAGCTCACCAAGAACTGGCTTGCTGAATCGAGAAACGAGATTATACGAACAAAGATTCGCTTTGCCTAGTCCCTTATTCGATCAATTCGACAGCATCTCGCAGATGAGTGCGCGCTTCATCGAAAATGGCCATATCGCCTGTTGCGAGGCGGCGGCTATCCGAGAGCACGCGACGCCAGCCACGCGCACCCGCCACGCCTCGATACAAACCCAGCGCGTGTCGCGTAATACCGCCAAGGAACGTCCCGCGCGCCACTTCCTGACGCGCGTAGTCGATCAAGCCGGCCTCGACTTCCTCGCGCGACAGCACGGGCGTCTGCGCACCGTAAAAACGGGAATCGACGCCCGCTAGCACGTAGGGGTTGTGATAAGCCTCGCGGCCAAGCATCACGCCATCGACATGTTTCAAATGCTCTTCCACTTCGTCCAGCGTCTTGATGCCACCATTGATCGATATCTCCAGATGCGGGAAATCGCGCTTCAACTGGTAGGCATATTCATACTTCAGCGGCGGAATCTCGCGATTCTCCTTCGGGCTCAAGCCCTTCAGGATCGCATTACGCGCGTGGACGATAAACACCTCGCATCCGGCATCGGCAACCGTACCGACGAAATCCCGCACGAACGCATAGTCCTCAACCGCGTCCACGCCGATCCGATGCTTGACCGTGACCGGAATCGATACCGCATCGCGCATGGCCTTCACGCCATCCGCGACCAGTTGCGGCTCGTTCATCAGGCACGCGCCAAAAGCACCGCGTTGCACCCGCTCGGACGGGCAGCCGCAATTCAGGTTGATCTCGTCGTAGCCCCATTGCTCGCCGAGCTTCGCGCTACGGGCGAGATCGGCCGGTTCGCTGCCGCCAAGCTGCAACGCGACGGGCGCCTCGCCTGGCGTGAACGCGAGATGGCGTGCGACATCGCCGTGCAGTAGTGCGCCGGTCGTGACCATTTCGGTGTAGAGCCACGTATGCCGCGTCAATATCCGATGGAAAGACCGGCAATGACGGTCAGTCCAGTCCATCATTGGAGCAACGCTGACACGGCGCGGGCTGGGTTTTGATGCTATTGACATGAGGAACTGCTAATTTTTAAGCGTGAGACGCGTTTTTTTGGCGTCGAATATGCAATTTTACCGTAACGCTCGGCACTGAGCACTGGCTGCGGTCCGCAAGCGGATCAGCTGCAAGATCCGGGGCTCACCCCGCGCAAATCGATCTTGCCTTGCCGCTGAAGCCCTGGCTGCTGACTACGCCGCACCAAAAAAACGAATCTTCCACCCTCTCCGATGTCACAAACCAAACGGCAGCGCCTTGCAGCACCTCGACAGAAACGCGCGCCGATCCGGAGAAAACCATGAAATCCCGCGCCCTTGGAACCCTGCCTGGCATTGTGGCCGCGGCTGCTTCATTGATTGCCGGTGTCAGCGCCGTAACGACAGTGCAAGCCCAGACTGCGCGTCCTGCGGACTCGGCGTCGATGGTAAAACCACCGCCCGCGCCCGGAGCATCTGACCCGCCCAAGGCCCCGAATGCGAGCGGATCACGCGCCTACAACCCTGACAACATGCCGATGAAACGCCCTGCGCTTCCGGCCAACGGCGACCGCATGCTGCACAACAATCCGGCGAGCGACGCGATCGCGAAATAACATCGGCACGAGCGTGGCTCGGCGCACGTGACGCTTGTCGTCGAAGTTCATCTACCGCAGACAGGGTCCGCAAGTGGCGCAGGCTGCCGCTGATCTGCGTCGATAACCCGGAAAGTATCGAGCAACATTAGCTAGCATCCCGTTGCATCTACCGCAAAGCTCCGCTTGATTGCACCATAACGCAGCATACCCGCCCCTATAATGACGCCACCTTAAAATATTGGCGCAGCCGCGGCTAGCGTCCCAAGCGGTGGTTTTTAATGCAAAAAGTCATTCTGCCGTTCGTTGCGGGCTTTCTCGCCGCGCTGTTTTTCCGTGAAGCAACCATCGCGTTGCTGCATGCAGCCGGGGTGGTCGATCCAGCCGGTTATTCCACCGTTCCGTTCCTGCCGCTGGGCATTCCCGAGTTCATTGTCAACGCGCTATGGAGCGCGGTTTTCGGCATCCTGATGGCGTGGCTGCTGCGGGTCTCGCCCGAGCGCGCGGCGCCGTGGGTGGGCGCGCTGATATTCGGCGGCGTCGTGCTGACGGCCGCGAGCGTGTTCGTGGTGGACCCGCTGCGCGGCATCTGGCCGAGCGGCAACATGCTTCCCCGCCTTGCGCTCGGATTCGCATCGAATGCCATGTGGGGCTGGGGCGCGCTCGTCTTCCTGCGAGCCTTCACGGCCGGCAGCGAAGCGGACTAATCTGCCAGCGCAGCCAGCGGATGGCCGGGCCCGGTCCACGGGCTGTCGAACATCCGCAGCACCTCTTCCCGCGTCACCGCTTCCACATGCGTCACCTTCCACGCGGGCTGGTTGTCTTTATCGACAATACGTGCCCGAATACCTTCCATCACGTCGCCATGATCGAACGTGGCGCGCGTAAGCCCGAGGTCGCGCCGCAGCGTCTCGGCCATGCTGGACGATTTCGCGCGGTCGATAAGTTCCAGCGAGACATCAATCGACAACGGCGAACGCTCGCGTAGCTCGGCAGCCGTATGCGCGGCCCATTCGCCTTCCGGCCCGCTCGTCGCGCTTTCCAGCGATTTCAGACACGCCGCGCCGTTCCCGGACGCAAAATGCCTGTCGATAAACACCCGGTTCCGCTCAAGATCACTCGCCTTGCCCGCGTCCGGCCGCCCCTGTGCCTCGACGAACCGCACGACCTCCGCGCCCGTCGCGAAGGTCTTTTCCTTCAGCGCATCTACCAGCCCGGCCAGCGAGTCGTCTTCCATGCAGGTATCGGCAAGACCGGCGTAGAGTGCATCGGCAGCATCGATCGTCGCGCCCGTCGCCGCGAGATAGCGCCCGATCGCGCCCGGGGTACGCGCGAGAAACCAGCTCACGCCCACATCCGGAAACAAGCCGATGCGCGTCTCGGGCATGGCCAGCTTCGTCGACGCGGCGACCACCCGCACGCCGCCCGTCTTCCGCGCGCCTTGCGAAATGCCCATTCCCCCGCCCATCACCACACCGTTCATCAACGCGATATACGGCTTCGGATACGTGAAGATCGCATGATTCAAGCGGTATTCGTCCGTGAAAAATTCGTCGATGGCCGCGCGCTCACCCGCCTTCGCCGATTGATACAGGAAACGGATATCGCCGCCCGCGCAGAACGCGCGCGGATGCGGACTGTAGATGACCACCGCGTGCACCGTCGCGTCGTCGCGCCAGGCGTCGAGCGCGCCGTGAATGGCATGCAGCATGGACGTGGACAGCGCGTTCAGCGCCTTCGGCCGGTTCAGCGCGATAAAGCCGATCCCCTGTGCGCGTTCAATACGAATTTCGTCGATGGATTCAGTCATATGCGATACAGGTTTCTATTCGTGTGAGGGGAGATAGAGCGGGAAATGGAACCGGAAAGCAGGTCAACCCGCGGTTGCCGACGGCCGTCGACGAGCCGCTTTCTTGTTCACGCCCGGCAAATACAGGTCCAGCACTTCATCTATCAGCGTTCCGGCCGGCGCGGCGAAAATTGTCGGGGCCGTCAAGCTCAACGACACGATACCGTGCAACGCTGCCCACAACGTCCCGGCCCGGGCGGCGGGGTCATGAACAAGCGCCAGCGTCCGGGTCAGCACGGAAAGCACCGTTTCGCCGGCCGATTCCGCAGCGCTGAACGCGGCATCGGTATAGGCCGGATTCTGCATGAAAATCAGCCGATACACCTCGGGATGTGCCTGCCCGAACTTGACGTATGCATGCGCCATGGCCCTCAGGCGCTCAACCGGCTCCGCTATGCAATCGTGCGTGTGCAGTGCCTCAAGCAACTGCGCGTGACCCTCGACGCAAAGCGCGTGGGCAATGGCGTCGCGGCTGGCAAAGTGGAGATAAAGCGAAGCGGGTGAATAACCGACGATCTCGGCAAGCTTGCGCATGGACAGCGCGCCAAAACCTTCGCGTACGACGATCGCGCGCGCCGCATCCAGGACCTGGACGCGCAGTAAGGGCTGATTTGAAAAATGTTGTCTTGAGCCGGCCATCCCGCGCATTTTCCGGATGACACTGGACAAGTCAATGCAAAGCTGAACAGCGCTGAGTGTGACCGTGGTGCTGATTGACCGCTATCCGTTCGCCATGCCGGGCGGAAAATGGCCGCTCTTCAGTAGCACGGGCGCGCCATTGCTGACTTGCAGATGCTCCCGCGCAACCGCTTCGATCCTCGTGCGCGCGGCGTCGAACGCCCGTATCCAGCCCGTGCTGTCGCAGCTTTCCACGCCAAAATGATCCTCCAGCGCCTCGACCGAGATCGCGCACGGAACCCGCTCGCCGTTGACCAGCGCAGCAAATACCACCGTGAGATTCGTGTCGCGATACGCGGGCGCGTCGGCTGGAAAAAGGATATTCATGGCTGCCTCGCACGCAAGAAAACAGATCGCAACGATGGTACTCGCGGAGCAAACGTGCAGTCTACCCCGCAGGAGTCATGCTTGCGCGCATCAGCCCGGCGGGCACATCGACGATCATCAGGGAGACCGCGTCGGGATCCGCGTAGTCGAACCTCAGATGCCGGCTCATGTCCCTTACCCGTTCGCAAAATTGCTGCTGCGCCGCGTGGGTGGCGAGATCGAACAGGCTCAATGCCTCCGTCTCGAACCGATAGTGCACACCCCACGCAATATTGCCTGGGTGACTTGCCATGCCGCCTGTGCGCCAGCTTACGAACAAACACGGTTTCTGATCCGTGCCGATCTCGCTGATATCCGCGCCGCTCGGAAACAAATCGAGCAGCGCCTCGGCTACACAACGCATGGCCGGGTGACGGATATTGAGCGTACGCATCAGCTATTTCTCAGCAATCTGTCGATATAAGCGCGCGCCGCCGCGCCGATGTAATACCCCCGATACGGGCCGTTGACACGTGCAGCCATGGTCTTCCTCTCGATGTTTTATCAGTATTCGTGCGCTGCCCACGCCCCAGTAAGGTTTTAACACCGGCAATTAGTTCGCTGCCGTTGCAACCTGTTGCATTTTCCTACGATGCCCTCAATCACGTAGATGCGTTGAAAAGTCTCCCCTGCTCTGCGCATTGCAAGGCACGCGCCCGCAACCTGTATTTCAAATACATTTATAGAAGCGAGCTTGATCCAAGTCAAAACGGGCCGCTTTTTACCGCGATCACTGGCGTGTGGGAAAATACGTGATGAAACATGAAATATGGTTGGAAATCATGCCTTGAAAAGCAGGTTGGACCGCGCCCATGCGTTGCGCCTGATCTTTTCGACGCTTTTCCGGCGTTTGTCACCTGAGGAACACAATGAAGCAATTTGCACGGCGCCTGCCGACCCCCTCCCCGTTGCGTATGGCACGAGTTCTACAGGCCGCTGGCCTCAGCCTCGCAGCCGTGGGCGTTTTAAGCCTTGGCGGATGTGCATCGTCGACCGATGCGTCGCTGATTCATCTCCCCGATGGCCAGAGCGGCTACGCCATCAACTGCAGCGGCGCCGATGCCAGTACGACATGGGCGAGCTGCTACGTGCTGGCGGGCGAGAAATGCGGCGCGACCGGCTACACGATCGTATCGAAGGATAACGAGGAAGGCGGACCATCGGGCGGCAGCATCACCAACGTGGTGTCGGCGAATGTTAAAAACCGTTCGATGGTCGTGCGTTGTAATTGACCTCGGTATCGCCCGTCTTTACGAAAACTAATGCGGGCTGACCTTCGAAAACACGTTCAGCACCACCACGCCCGCCACGATCAGGCCCATGCCGAGCACGGCGGGCAGATCGGGGATCTGCTTGAATAGCAGCGCCGCCACCAGCGTGATCAGCACGATGCCTGCCCCCGACCAGACGGCATACACAATGCCAACCGGCAGCGACTTCAGCGTGAGCGAGAGCAAGTAGAACGAGATGCCGTAGCCGATCACCACGATGACGGACGGCACCAGCCGCGAGAATCCGTCCGATGCCCGCAAAGCCGATGTCGCCACGACTTCGGCGACGATCGCGACCGCGAGCAGCATATAAGCGGATGGGCGCATGGGTTACGCCTTGTCCGATACAAACGCGAGCGCGCTTGCGTCGTGGCCGAGAATGGCGCACAGCGCCTCGACCACGAACTCGTGATCCTTGCGCTGCGGCAAGCCCGATACCGTGACCACGCCGATCACACCTGCGCCTTTGACCGTGAGCGGGAATGCGCCGCCATGCGAGGCGAACTCCGCGGCGGGGAGACTGTATTTATCGGCGAGTGTTGCCGATGCTTGCTGCAAGCTCAATCCGATTGCATACGAACTACGGCGGAAGTGCTCGACCGTGCGCGCCTTGCGCTGCGCCCAGCGGACGTTGTCGGGCGTGGCGCCATCGAGTAACGCGAAAAATAAAGGCTGCCCGAAGGTGCGCACGTCGATCGCCATCGGCGCGCCACGCGCGACTGCCATTTCGCGAAGCTGCGAGCCAATCTGCCATGCGCGATCGGAATCGAAGTGCGGGAAGACGAGGGTCTTCTCTTGAAGAGCGATGGTCTGCAGATCTTGTGCGATGTTCATAAACGATGGTTCCTGGCGAGTGAAAAGTCGAGCGACGCGATTAGACAAATTGTGACACGGCCGGGAAATCGAGCTTGCGTGATCACGCCATTGACCTGCTCTTCGGCGACGAACGAGCGTCGTCAACTCGTGATACGCGGACGGTCCTATCATCCATTGCTGATCGGCCAAGGATTCTCAACTTGACCTAAATCGTCTTATATATCAATTGATTCGGTATCCTTATGTATTATCTATCCTGTACCAGGTGAATTGGGAGCTTTCTCACCAGGACATTCAAGCTTGCTCAGTAGAGTTCGACGTTATCCACATAGCCTTCGGCAAGTTGAAGCGAATTCGACACAGGCATTGGTCCAGCACGAAGAGAATCCCTTCCCTCTGAGGGCTCGACTCATGGATTGGGGTCAACTTTACGTTGATATGCAAATGAATAATGTTTACAAGTCCGTCCGGAATGAAGCGCTCGGTGCTTGCGTCGCAGTACCGGCAAATAGTCCGACACGCGATAAGCGAAGTGGGCGGATCGCCGCTTCGAGCTATGCCCTGTGCGCCAATACGCATCAACACGAGAAATCGACCCCGGTCACATTCAGCCCGGGCTATGTCACGTTATCCGGCACAATGCCGCTCTTACATGCAGCGCCCCGACATATGTAGGCACCAACAGCATCGACGCGACTCATCAATTCAAGCCGCACTCGATCAAGCTGTCAAAGCGAAGGAACATGACAAACATGTTGCACTGCGGTGCCCGTTGTCTTATAATCTTTTTCGCGGGGTGGAGCAGTCTGGCAGCTCGTCGGGCTCATAACCCGAAGGTCATAGGTTCAAATCCTATCCCCGCAACCAAGGATTAAAAGTCAAAAGCCCGGTTCTCCGGGCTTTTTTCATTTCGGCGTCAACGGTTGGGTCAGGTAGCGTTGGGGCACGCGCTTGTGTAACGCGAATATCAAGTCCTCATGGTCCAATGCTGCGCTGAATGGTCGCCCTGCCAGCGCACAAACGCTCGCATCCTCGCGTGGCATAATCGGCGGCTCAGCCGCTTTGGAAGCCAACGTCAGTCTCATGCGCCGTCGCCTCGTCCGCAAGTTCGGCAGCCTCCTCGGATTGCTTGCGATCCTGATGACCGCGCTCGCTCCGGCCGTGTCGCAAGCACTTGCCTCCGGCGCGCAGCCCAAGATAATCCTGAGCGCGTTCTGCTCGGCAACATCACCGAACCCGCAGACCGGCACTGCCAAACCCACTTCTTCGCAGCACTCCGCCGCAGGTCATTGGAACGCATGCGGGTACTGCAATCTCGCGGCACACTCACCCGCAGCACCACCTTGCGCAAGTGCATATCAAGCGCGCGCTACGTCGGGATCTCTACCCGACAACACCCCTGCCCAGCCCTTCCCGCCTTATGCGCCGGTCTTCGCTGCACAGCCTCGCGCGCCGCCAGTCTTTGTCTGATTCTTCTTCGCATTGCCACTGGCTAAATGGCCAGTACTCATCATCCGCGTCATCCGGATAAAACGAGATCAAAACAGGATCGGCATGAACACGTCTCTCATAAGCATGGTCAGACATGGCGGCCTTGGCGCCCTGCTCCTCGCAACAACTCAACTGGCTGTTGCGCATGCGCATCCCACGCAGCAAACACCCGCACCTGACGCAACCGTCGAAGCACCGCACGAAGTAGCCATCGATTTCACAGAAGATCTCGAACCGGCATTCAGCACGCTGACTGTGGTCAATGCAGCGGGCAAGCAGGTCAACAGCGCGAAATCGGCTGTCGATGCGGCCAACAAGAAACATATGAGCGCCGCCCTCGGTGATCTGAAAACAGGCCCATATCAAGTGAAATGGACGGCCGTGGCCGACGACGGTCATCGTACGCAAGGCCACTATCTCTTCAACGTAAAGTGAGTTGATCATGAAAAAGAACGCCCTGATTCACGCTGGTTTGCTGGCCTTTTGCGCTCTTGCTGCAACCGGCGCGCAAGCCGCGACGCTCGAAGTACACGATTGCTGGATCCGTTCGATGCCGGCTAAATTGCCGTCGTCGGGCTACTTCGTGATATCGAATAGCGGCGATAAACCCGCTACCCTTACCGGCGCCGAAACGCCCGCGTTCGGCATGGCGATGCTGCATAAATCGACGAGTAACGGCAGCACATCGACCATGTCGATGGTCGATTCCGCCGAAGTGCCCGCGCACGGCACGCTCGCGTTCGCCCCGAGCGGTTATCACCTGATGCTTGAGGACGCACCCAAGCCGTTGAAGGTTGGATCAACGATCCCGCTGAAGCTGACGTTCGCGGATCAGTCGAGCATCGAGACGACATGCGCGGTGAAGCCGGCGTCCACGCTAGGCAAATAAGCACGCAGCAATAAAAAGGGCGCGCAGCAATTTGATTGCGGCGCGCCCTTCTTCTTTGGCATTACCTTCGCCAGATCGGCCTCGCATAACGGGAGAGCCAGATGACTGCAGGAGCATCGCAAGCGAAGGCTCCTGCAGCGAACACCCCAATCAATGCCCCTTGAAGAGATCCATGATCTCCTGGCGCTCGGCCGGGTTCACGCTGGGGGGCGGCACGCTCGGGGGCGTCAATCCACCAGGACCGACACCACCCACCGCATCGCTTGCACCTTCGATCGGATTCGCTGAATCCACGCCGATGCTCGCAACAAATCCATTACCCGGCGTTTTATCGGCGAAAAACAACTCGCCGTCGACGGTCGTCAAACCATCAGGCATCGCCATCTGCTGCTGCGGGATCTTCGCGAGCGCCCGTTGCATGTACTCCACCCAGATCGGCAACGCAAGCTGTGCACCGAACTCCCGGCTGCCGAGCGACTTCGGCTGGTCGTATCCCATCCACGCGATCGCCACGAGTTGATGCTGGTAACCCGCGAACCAGCCGTCCTTCGCGTCGTTGGTCGTGCCGGTCTTGCCCTGCAAGTCGTTACGCTTGAGCACATTGGTGCCGGCGCCCGTGCCGCCGGTCGCGACCGAATGCAGCAAGCTGTTCATCACGTACGCGTTGCGCGGCTCGAGCGTTTGCGGCGCGTTGCTGCCGGCAACCAGCGGATTGGCGCGCGAGATCACCGTGCCGTGTGCATCGGCTACTTCGCCGATCAGATACGGATTGATCCGCGAACCGCCGTTGGCGAACACCGAATATCCACCGGCCAATTGCAACGGCGTGACAAGACCGGCACCGAGCGCGAGCGGCAGATACGGTGGCGTTTTATCGACATCGAAACCGAAGTTCTGCGTGACGTAATCCTGTGCGTACTTCGTGCCTATGTACGAAAGGATCCGGATCGACACAAGGTTCTTCGACTTCTGCAAGGCCGTGCGCATGGACATGGGACCATCAGGCTGATCGTCGTCCTTCGGCTCCCACGCCTGTCCACCCGGGCTGGTCGGCGGGAAATACAGCGGCGCGTCGTTGATGATGGTTGCCGGTCCAAGACCCTTTTCCAACGATGCCGAATAGATGAACGGCTTGAAGCTCGATCCCGGCTGACGCCACGCCTGCGTGACGTGATTGAACTTGTTCTTGTTGTAGTCGAAGCCACCTATCAGCGCGCGAATCGCGCCGTCCTGCGGCACGAGCGAAACGAGCGCACCCTCGACCTGCGGCAACTGCGTGATGCTCCAGTTGCCCTTCGCGTCCTGTATCACGCGCACGATGGAACCCGGCTTGATCCGCACCGCCGCCGATGCGTTGCTGCGCAAACCAGCGGCGACAAAACGCAAGCCGTCGCCGGTGATGGTCGCCGGATCGGCATTGACGAACGTCACGACCACCTGCTTCGGATTCACCGATGTCACCACGCCCGCGATCAGATCGCCGTTATCGGGATGATCGGCGAGCGCGTCGTCGATCGCTTCGTCGCGGTCATCCTCGTTCGTCGGCAGATTGACGAAACCTTCCGGCCCGCGATACCCATGGCGCCGCTCGTAATCCATCACGCCCTTGCGCACGGCGTCATACGCCGCTTCCTGATCGGCGGAGTCGATAGTCGTGGTCACCGAAAAACCACGCGTGTATGTTTCGTCGCGATATTGCGCGTACATCAGCTGCCGGACCATTTCCGAGACATATTCCGCATGGACGCTGTACTCCGTACCCGCCACGCGCGCGTGTATTTCTTCAGCGCTGGCTTGGTCGAATTGCGCCTGCGTGATGAAGTTCAAATCGAGCATGCGCTTCAGGATGTACTGCTGACGCACCTTCGCACGCTTCGGATTGACGACCGGGTTATACGCCGACGGTGCTTTCGGCAAGCCCGCAAGCATCGCGCATTCGGCAAGCGTCAGGTCCTTCAGGTCCTTGCCGAAATACACCCGCGCCGCCGATGCAAATCCGTACGACCGCTCGCCCAGATAAATCTGATTCATATACAGCTCGAGAATCTGGTCCTTGGTCAGCGCGCGTTCGATCTTGTAGGCGAGCAGCATTTCATAGATCTTGCGCGTGTAGGTCTTCTCGCTCGAGAGAAAGAAGTTACGCGCGACCTGCATGGTGATCGTACTGGCGCCTTGCGACGCGCCGCCGTGCATGATGTCACTCAACCCTGCCCGCGCAATACCAATGAAATCGACGCCGCCGTGCTCGTAGAAGCGGTAATCCTCGATCGCGAGGACGGCCTTCTTCATCTGGTCGGGGATCTCGTCGAAGCGCACGATCCGACGCCGCTCCTCGCCGAATTCGCCGATCAGCACGTGATCCGCGGTGTAGATCCGCAACGGCACTTTCGGCTGATAGTCCGTGATTGCGTCCAGCGAGGGCAGATTCGGCCCCATCACGACCAGCGCATAACCAATGATCAGCGCGCCGATGATTGCCGCGACGGCGAACAGCCCCACGAACCAGAACACGATGCGCAGCACGATCGAGGGTCCGGCTGGAGACTTGGCGGGTTGACGGTAACGATTGGGACCATCTTGATCCCGGTCATCGCGTGGAGCGTTTGAGGAATTCGGTCGTTTGATGATTGGCATGACTTGGATTGAACGGCGCGCCCCTAAGGCGCCCGGTGCGCAACGCCATGAAACCGCGTAACGATAAATGTTGGGGTGAGCGAAAGCCGTGGCCGGCTCCGCCGTGTAGCCGATGTGTAGCGCCGCGGCCTGATCGACGCCGGGAAACGCTCAAAAAAGCGCTTCCCGGGAATGGACCTGGACTGCTGCGTCGCGTGCCGTTGCCCCCGGACTGGCTGCGCGTTTCTGCGAATGGGCCGTTATCGCATTGTAAGAAAAATTGCAACGCTGACGGCCCTGCGCAGAATAACAGCGCATTTTAAAGAATTCGAGCGCCGAGCACCGGCAGTGAAGGGATTTTTTTGTAAGTAAATCCCGTGTAACAGGCCGCCGCGACGGGTATGTCCGTCAAGACCCGCCGTCCGGCGTTATCGCGGAGAGGGCATTAGCACCACTATCTCAATATTGCAAGCGCTCGATGCGGATAGCGTCCGAAGCCCGGCTCGGGGAATGTGCGCACACGCACGAGACGATGGCAAAACGATATGATGGAAACGTTGGTTGCGTGGTTTGCCGTACCGCCGCGTACGCCGAAAGCGCATCAAATGGCGTTGCCCGTGTCGGATATCGGCCGTTCTGACTTGCCCAGCCCTGCTTAGCGAGGCGCTCATGACTACCAAACCCAGCGAACGCATCGTTGTTTTTGTCACTCCTGCGCAGAAACTTGCGATCACCAGCACTGCGGACGCTCTTGGCGTCAGCGTCAGCGAACTCATGCGGCGCGCCGTATTGAGCTTCAACGCGACCAGCGAACAGGTGAAGGCCGCAAGTCTTGTAGACCGGTTGCGTGCGCCGAAAACACCTGACCCGCTGAATGTCGCGCTGCGGCAAGTTGCTGAACGAGCCGCCGCGCGCGAGGCCCGGGACGCGGCGCTCGTGGCGAAGGTGGCCAGCAAACGCACGTTGGCGGCTGAAGGGCCGAATCCTTTGGCTGCGATTGAACCGGACACGGACGACGTCCTGCCGCAAACCTGCGATTCCGGGGACGACCTCGGTGCGCCGGATGAGTTGGACGAAGACGCGTCGTTTTCCAGGCGCTCCTGACCGGGCGGCCCGGCGGTTCAGTTGCGTTTCGAGTTGGACTCCCCGCGTGGCGATAGCGACCACGCCTGGCCACTGCGTCCCACGGGGCGTGCATGCGACGAGCGTCGCGCTTCAGCCTCGGCATCGCCAGGTTGGTGAGGTCGCACGCGGCATACGCGACGATTCCGGACACCGCTCCGTTCACCAGTCCCGCGATGTGGATCACGTAGAAAATAGCCGCCCCGCCAGAATCGGGTTTCGGCAAAAATAATTCGCCGATTTCGCATTGATACAAATTCCGCAGGCTCACACCAGGCCCGATGGCGTCGAGAATCTGGAAAACGATCGTAGTAACGGCGAATGCAACGGCCAACGTTATCGGCATGGCTAGCGTTCTTATCTCGTTGAAAAACCTGAATTTCTGTCGCGGTATTCGCTAAATCAAACGCATGGTGTACCGTTAAGATAATCCTGTTAAGCCCGGTTTAAGCCGTTGCATGGTTTAATACAGCGGCAAAAATCAGATGCCGTGCAAGGGCGTTGTGATGATGACCAAGGATCATGCTCAGTCGGCGGAACCAGCCGTCAATGTGCGGATTCCCGCTTCGCAACAAAATGTATCCGCGAGCTTGTAATCCGTGCGCCCGGCCCGATTTATCCGACGCGCGACGCCGTGGGCGCCGTGCTTAATCAAACGTTGGCGAACGTTCACAGAATGTTCATCGAACGTTGCTGCCTGGCAGCCGACTTCATTTCCAGGAGGAAACTCATGTCGCTTTTGGATTCCATCTCGCGCACCGTCAAGGGCCTGCTGAACGACGCCGCCGACACCGTGCAAGACCCGTCGCGCGACGCTCGCCAGATCGTGCGCGAGCTCGACGACAGCATCGCGAAGGCCGAGAACTCGCTAATCGAAATCGAAGCGCAGGTCGCCACGCAACAAAGCAAGCGCGATGTTGCTGCCGAGAAGGCGAAGAAGTATGAAGACGGCGCCAAGCGCGCGCTGCAAAGCGGCGACGAAGCGCTTGCCCGCGAAGCTCTGGGTGCGCAGGCAAACGCCGAAACAGAACGCGATGCACTGGCCGCCGAGCTGGTTACCCTGGTGCCGTCGGTGGATCACCTGAAGCAGCAGATCAACGACATGCGCCAGCGGCGCAACGAGCTCAACTCGCGGTCGAATATTCTTCAAGCCAAGCAGCAGATTGCAACGGCGAAAGATGTCGCGGCAACCGCGCTGGGCGGTATTGGCGGCAAGAACCTGTCGGAAGACTTTCAAAAACTGGAAGACAAGGTCCAGTTGTCGAATGCACGCTCGGATGCCCGGCTGAACTCGGCCGATCAGAAGAGCGGCAAGGCACTCGAAGACAAACTCGCGGCGCTCACGCGCGGCCCGTCTGTCGAAGACCGCCTGGAAGCGCTCAAGAAGCAGATGAACACGCCGGCGCAGTAAAGCGTCGGTTCTCAGGCCGGCGCGAAAGTTTCGCGGCGGCCCGAGACTGAGGTACGGCAAGAGCAGGACCAAGGCTTGCGCCCTTCGGGGCAGACGCCGGACAGCGCAAATCAGCAGTGAGGTTAGCCTCCAGGGCTGCACGCGGTCGGTTGAAGGCGCGGCGAACGGCGCGATAGCGCAGTTGGCCGCGAGCAACATTGGGGTATTGCATCGAAATGTCGCATGGAATGGAGACGGGTGCGAACGCCCCGGTCCGCTGATGAAAAAATATGTGATGGCTGTAGTTGCATCGCTGATGCTGGTCTCAGCGGCGGCCTTCGCCGCCGTACCGAGCGCCGGCCAGATCGAGCAGTCGATGACACAAGGCAACTGGAGTCAGGCCGACGCCCAGTTGCAGGAAGTACTGCAGGCGCATCCGAACAACGCCAAGGCGCACTATTTATACGCGCAAGTGCTGGATCGCGAAGGCCGTTCCTCCGACGCGCTCGCTCAGGTTCAACAAGCGCGCACACTCGACCCCGCCATTAAATTCACTGACCCGGCACGCTTCAATGCCATGGAAGCGCGTATCCGCTCGGATGCAAACCGCGTGAATTCATCGACCAATACGTCTAATTCGACGTCTGCCTCGGTCACACGCAATCCGTTCAATCAAGGTGCCGTAGCGGCTCCCGAAAGACACGGCCCGTCAATGGGCATGTGGGTGATGCTTGCGGTCCTGTTCGCCGGGATTGCGCTCGTGCTGCGCTGGGGTCTGAAACGCGCGCGTTCCAACGACGACGGCCAGGCCGACGCCGATCGCCGCACGCAGTTGAAGCGCGCGACCGAACTGCTCAACGATGTCCGGTCGCTTAAGCTCGACGTGCGTTTATCGACCCAGCCGGGTCACGAAGCGATGCTTCAGGAAGTCGAAGGCATCGAGACACAACTGCGCCAGATGGTCGAAGCGCTGTCCAATTCGAAAAACCCGGTGCCGCCGTACGCGATCGAAGATTTGTCGAACCAGATCGACAGCGTGCGGGCTCGTTCGGAAGGCCGGCCCGATCCGCGCGCAACAGCCGCCCCGGCAAGCGCCGATGGCCAATCGGTTTATGCGCAGGAAGCTGAGCGCTTTGGGCGCAACCCGCAAGGTCAGCCGCCCTATTCGCCTTATCCACCGCAACCGCAGCAACAGCCGCCGGTCATCGTGCAGCAAGGCGGTGGGTTTGGTGGCGGCATGGGCGGATTGCTGACCGGCGTGCTGCTGGGTGAGGCGCTGTCCGGCGGCAACCGCGAGCGTGTGATCGAACGCGAAGTTCCGGTCGACGACGACGAATTGCGCCGCCGCCGAGGTGGCGACAACAACGGCGGTGGACTCGACTTCGGCAACGGTTCGAACGACTGGAGCGACAACGGCGGCGGCGTCGACCTGGGCAGCAACGATTCCGGCAACTGGGACAACAGCTGAGCTGACTGCCGGCCGTGCCGGCTACGCTGAATGTTAAAAAGCTCCGAACGAAATCACGCAGATTGGTTCGGAGCTTTTTTATTGGTGCCGCCAGATTCAACGCATATTCAGGCCAATACCATCTTCATCCGCCCCCGAGAAAGCGCAGCAACGCCCACAGGAATTTGAAGAATCCCACAATAAATTCCCAGATGCGCTCGAGTTGATCCCAGTTCGCAACACGTAGGAGTGCCTCGAACATCATGTCTGCCGGGTGCGCTGCACGACAGGCTGCGATGTGGATGAAAACGAGGGGTGGCAAGGTAAGCGAAACAGCGGGGCAAGGTTCATGACCCGCATGATAGCCGTTACAAACCCCTGTCGTAGATAACGCTCCCTTACTCCGCGTTACCGCCCTCCGGTTCGACTTCGTCGGTAAGCGCTTCTTCCAGGCGCTGGAAGATCCGTTTGGTCGCACCGCGTGCATGCAACGCGAACAGCAGGAGCGACCGGCCGGTTACCTGATACACCGCGCCCGAATCGAAGTCTTCCAGCTCTTCACGGATTGGTGCGTTGGTGTCGATGAGGCAACTCCACTGGTCACTGCCGGGAATCTCGGGCAGCGTCAGGTCCACCACGTCGTGATGCGCGTTGAAGACCAGCAGCAGCGTGGCGTCCGACGCGGGACGGCGAATGCCTGTTGCTTGCGCGCGACCGTCGATCACGAGCCCGAAACAGCGCATTAACGGATCGTCCCATTGTTCCGGCGTCAGCTCCTCACCGGACGGGCTCAGCCATTTCACGTCGGAGAGTTCCAGGTCTTCGTGGAACTCGCCTGTCAGGAAACGTCCACGACGCAGCACCGGCAGCGTGTGCCGCAGGGTCGTGAGTTTGCGAACGAAATCGTTTAACGCGCGGCCGTCGTCGTCGATGTCCCAGTTGACCCAGCTGATGTCGTCGTCCTGGCAATACGCGTTGTTGTTGCCTTGTTGCGTGCGGCCGAATTCATCGCCGGCGAGAATCATCGGAGTGCCTTGCGAGAACAGCAGCGTAGCCAGCATGTTGCGTTTCTGGCGCTCGCGCAGCGCTCGGATCTCGGGATCATCGGTCGGTCCTTCCTCGCCGCAATTCCACGAGCGGTTGTCCGAGCTGCCGTCGTTGTTGTCCTCGCCATTCGCCTCGTTGTGCTTCTCGTTGTACGAGACAAGGTCGTTCAACGTAAAACCGTCGTGCGCGGTGATGAAGTTCACACTTGCCCACGGACGGCGGCCACGATGGTTGAATTTATCGCCGGAACCGGTGATACGCGTGGCCAGTTCCGCCGCCACGCCCTCTTCACCCTTCCAGAATTCGCGCACGGTATCGCGGTATTTGTCGTTCCACTCCGCCCAGCCGGGCGGGAAACCACCGACCTGATATCCGCCCGGACCGCAATCCCAAGGCTCGGCGATCAGCTTCACGCTGGAGAGAATCGGGTCCTGGCGGCAACTGTCGAGAAACCCGCCGCCTTCATCGAAACCGTAGGGCTCACGGCCGAGGATGGTCGCAAGATCGAAACGGAAACCGTCCACGTTCATCTCGGTGACCCAGTAGCGCAGGCTGTCGGTGACCATCTGCAGCACGCGCGGATGCGACAAGTTGAGCGTGTTGCCCGTGCCGGTATCGTTGATGTAATAACGCTTGTCTTCGGGGAGCCGATAGTACGAAGCGTTGTCGATACCCTTGAATGACAACGTCGGCCCGCGTTCATTGCCTTCGGCCGTGTGGTTGTAGACCACGTCGAGAATGATCTCGAGGCCGGCTTCGTGGAAGCGGTCGATCATCTGCTTGAGTTCCGCGACCGCGCCCGGGCCCTGCGCAAAGAAGCGCGGATCGGCCGCGAAAAAGCCGATCGTGTTGTAGCCCCAGTAGTTGGTGAGGCCTTTGTCGGTGAGATGGCTGTCGTTCACGAACGCATGAATAGGCAGCAATTCAACCGATGTCACCCCCAGGCTCTTGATGTGCTCGATCACTTCCTTCGTGCCCAGTCCCTCGAATGTGCCGCGCGCGTGTTCGGGCACAGCCGGGTGACGTTTCGTGTAACCGCGCACGTGGGTTTCGTAGAAGATGGTCTGCTCCCAAGGCACCCGGACGCGCGTCGGGTGGACCCATGAAAAGCTCTGGTCGACCACCTGGCACTTTTGCACGAACGGCGCGCTGTCGCGTTCGTCGAACGTGAGGTCATCGCCGTCCGCGTTCAGCGTGTAGCCGAACACCGCCGGGTCCCACGTCAGCTCGCCCACATGCGCCTTCGCATACGGATCGAGCAACAGCTTGTTTGGATTGAAGCGATGCCCGTTTTCTGGCTCGTACGGACCATGCACGCGATACCCATAGACCGCGCCCGGTTTTAAACCGAATAAATAGACGTGGAACACTTCGTCGGTGTATTCCGGCAATTCGATGCGTTCGAGTTCCTTCTCGCCGTTTTTATCGAAGAGGCACAGTTCGACTTTCGTGGCGTTCGCGGAGAACAAGGCGAAGTTGACGCCCTCGCCGTCCCAGGTCGCGCCCAAGGGGAACGGCGAGCCTTCGGCAATGCGGATATCGTGCGTCGTGTTCATGTATGCGTGTGTCCAGGTGTTTAGAGCTTCAACTGAAATCGATATGTGCAGGGTGCTTCAACCCGCCGCGCCGCCAGCGGCTTGCGAGGGTTACGGATTGCTCGCCGGGATCGGACGACGGATTATTCCGCCATGCGTGCAACGCAATCACGAGCATGGGCAGAAAGACAGCAGGTTTCGTGCCCATCGCGGAGCGTCCTTTTCGGACAGATTCTGGCGGCTGCCAGACACTCGTTATTATGGTGAGGCGTGGTTTCGCGTTTAAGACCAACGAAAAATTCTCCATTCGTGGTTGTGGAATCCAGGGCTGTACGAAATCGCTGCGGGCGCGCATCGTGATCATGCGTCCCGCTCATCGGCCCGGCACGGTCATGAACTCGTTCACGCCTTGCGCTATCGATCAACCGAGGAACACTGTCTTGCCCACCCGTCCCGTCGCATCCGCGAATCCAGCCATCAGCCTGTCCGGCCCGTCCCTCGGCAACGCTGAGGAAAGCCGTGTTCTTGGGCGCTCACTGCGCGACTCGGTCCCCTTCGACATGCACGCGGCCTGGAAACCGGAAACCGACCGCCCGGACCCCGTGGCACGCGTGCTCGCCAACAACGCCGGCCGGCAAGAACGGCTGATCCCGCTGCGGATGTCACGCATGGCCGCGTCGCCGTTTGCGTTCCTGCGCGGCGCGGCGAGCGTGATGGCCTGGGACCTCGCACATACGCCGTCTATCGGTCATCACGTAATGATTGATGGCGACGCGCATCTGAACAATTTCGGCCTGTTCCGCACGCCTCGCCAGGACGTGGTTTTCGACCTGAACGACTTCGACGAAACGCTGGTCGCCCCGTGGGAATGGGATCTGAAGCGGCTCACGGCCAGCATTAACGTGGCGGCGTCCGAAAACGCAGTCGACATCACCGGCCGCGAGCGCGCGGTGCGCACCGCCTGCACGGCCTACCGGACCACGATGTCGACGCTGGCCCAAGTCCCCGCCTACGAACTGTGGCAGATGCGCTCGTACGCGAGCGTGTTGCATATCGAAGCGCCTGTCGCGCTCGATCCGGCCGAGAAGGCGACCATTGCCAAGGCCGTCGAGCGCGCGACCAAGCACAGTCACGCGACAATGCTGGCCCGCGTCGCCGAGCCCGAAGGCAAAAGCTGGCGTTTCCGCGACGACCCGCCGATCCTGACCCGTCTTGACGCAGCGGAGAAAAATCACGTTACAGAGGGGCTGCGGGGCTATTTGCAGACCATCGCGGGCGAATGGCGGACCATGCTCGAACGCTACGACGTGGTCGATGTCGCGCATCGCGTGGTGGGTGTGGGCAGCGTCGGGACGCGAGCCTATTTGCTATTGCTGCTCGGCCGTGCCCATGGCGACCCGCTGTTCATGCAGGTGAAAGAAGGCATCGTGCCGGCCGCCGCGACATTCGTGCCGCCAATCGCCGAACCATTCGGCCATCAGGGACGGCGCGTCGTGCAGGGTCAGCGCCTGCTGCAGAGCTCCTCCGACCCGCTGCTCGGCTGGACGACCATTTCAGGCCGCGACTTCTACGTGCGACAGATGAAGAACATCCGTGGCTCGATTCCGGTGGACTGGCTGCACGGTGCGACCTTCGACTTCTATGCGTGGTGCCTCGGCTTGCTGCTCGCGCGCGCTCATGCCCGCACCGGCGATGCCGCTCTGATTGCCGGCTATTGCGGCAACTCGGACCGCCTGGACGCAGCCTATGCCAAGTGGGCCGAAAGCTACGGTGCGCAGACCGCCGCCGACCATGCCGCGTTTGTCGCGGCGATCGCGCAGGGACTCGTGATAGCGGCACCGCCCGAGAAAGCGTAGCAGTGCGATTGGGGAAAACGAGGGGCAAAACAAGCAGAATCCAACCGCCAAACCCTATCCGATCAGCCGATCATCTCAAAAAAGCCGGGACGCAATTACTACCGATTAGCTATCATTGCCGTTATCCGTTTAAAAAACGGTGAGAGCCTGAACAGAAGAGCAAAGCCGGGACGTCGGCTGTGAATACGGAAGCCGTTAATTGGCACATCCCTTGCTGCTGATTCTTATGATCTTTAATGGAGGAAGCGACGCATGAGCATGATTCAGGAATTCAAGAGCTTCGCCCTCAAGGGCAACGTGATGGATCTGGCGGTCGGTGTGATTATCGGCGGCGCATTTTCGACCATCGTCAATTCGATCGTCAAGGATCTGATCATGCCGGTCGTGGGGCTGGTCACGGGCGGACTTGATTTTTCCAACATGTTCATCAAGCTGGGAAACATACCCCCCACGTTCAAGGGCAATCCCGACTCGTACAAGGACTTGCAGACGGCGGGGGTCGCCGTGTTCGGTTACGGCTCGTTCATTACCGTGCTGATCAACTTCATCATCCTGGCATTCATCATTTTCCTGATGGTCAAGTTCATCAACAAGCTACGCAAAGCCGAGGAGCCGGCACCGGCGCCCGTCGCAACGCCGGAAGACGTGCTGTTGCTGCGTGAGATCCGCGATTCGCTGAAGGCTTCGCCGCGCGTCTGACCTGAGCGCGTGAGCTAAGCGTCTGACCTGAGCCTCCGGGACAGGAGGCGGTGTTCCAGAAAAGCCCGTGACGGCGTCGTCGCGGGCTTTTTCATTTTTCGGACGCAATCACGGAGTTGGTGGCGTTCATGACACTCGTTTGAATTTTCTAGCGATTTTTCATCGCAGCGGGGTTTCGTAGGTCTATTATTGAGACAGAAACATGCGAGCCGCAGCAGGGTTATCGGCATGATTCGTGCGCCACCGTGAGGGCCGGCCGAGCGTGACCGACCTGGCGGTGTCCTAAACTGAATCGCCGTGAATCCACCACTTCGATGTGCTATAAAAGATCGACGTGTCCAGACAAACGAGCGGCCCGCCAGATGGGAGTGGCCGCATGAGGACGCTGCGTTTTTTGCAATTCTTTTTCAGGCGAATTTTTATGTCCTTCCCGAAAAAGCGTAGACGCGCAAAGGTCGACGGTGACGAGTCTTTCCTCGCCGTGCTCAGGCATTTCAAGCCGTTTGGCCAACTCGATACCAAGATTGCACGCGCCCGCGCACAGGATGAACCGGTGTTGTACGCGCATGTGCTGCCAGGGCTCGATGTACTTCTTTGCAGCGTTCGTGGCGCACAACCGCCGTATCCGGCGGTGGATGAATTGCATCGCCGGTGCGTTGAATGTATTACGAACGCGCTTGAACAGCCGCTCGACGGGCTCGAAAACGGCGGTTACTGGTATGAAGCCAACGGCTTCGGGTTTCTTGTGTTTGCCAGCCGGGCGCGGACCCAGATCTTGAGCGAATTCGGCGCGTCCGCGACTGCGAGGTCCAGGCGCGGTGCACGGCGGCAGGATGCGGGGGATGCGGCTTCTCGACCATTGAGATAGGTGTTTCGCTCGCGCCGGTGGACGGGGTTTGGCGGGTGGGTTTTCCGGGGTTAGTGGTCGGGGTTATGCCGGGGTGTCAGGTTCTGGGGTTAGCGGTCGGAGTCAGTGCCGGGTTGCTGCTTTCGGCGTTAGCGGTCTGCATGAGTCGGATTTTCTCTTCATCACTATTAGCCACTGTGCGTGGCGGCCCGTCATTTCTTTGTCCAAAGCGACAAAGAAACGAAGCAAAGAAAACGCTTTCACCGCACTACCCTAAGTGTCCACAGCGTGCAGTTCCCATTCATAGGTGCCCCAAAAGCACGGTGCTCGCCAGAGCGAAGGATGTGTGAACCCCTCCTTCTCCGAACACGGATACCCACACGCTTCGCCACCAGTGATTGAACCTGCCCAAGGGACACCCCGCGCTGCGCGCGGACAATCTCGCACGAAATAATCCCCTCCCCCCCCGCGCTTCCCCGTAGAAAAACCGAGTGCGAACGGTCCCCCCTTGGCGCATGATTTGCTCAGTCCTACGAAGGCAAATCAGCGTCCAATGCCATCAGCCCGACACCCAAGGAGAACACAATGAGCAATCACGTCTACAAACAAATCGAACTCACCGGGTCGTCGACCCAATCAAGCGACGATGCAATTCGCGTGGCGCTCGAAAAAGCCTCAAAAACCCTCCGCAACCTGCACTGGTTCGAAGTCATCGGCACCCGCGGCCAAGTCGAGGACGGCAAGGTCGCACACTGGCAGGTCACGCTTAAAGTTGGACTGCGAATCGACGATTAAGATTAATCACGACGCAGACAATAAAGGCCGCGCTTAACCAAAGCGCGGCCTTTTCTTATGACGGAAACGATGACAAACAGCCGGTAAGTTTTGCGAGCCGAAGTTCGTTCCGCAGCCTCGCCTACCCCCACCGATTACTTACTTCGGCAGCGACCCATCCACGCCTTCCACATACCAGTTGATACGCTGTAGTTCAGGATCGGTCAGATTCTGGCCTGCCGCAATCTTGACCGCTCCCGACTGGTCCTTCACCGGCCCCATGAACACGTCCCAATTGCCGCTCTGCAGTTGTTCACGCTTAGCCTCTACAGCCTGCACCGCCTTCGCCGGCACCACGGCCGTGTTGATGTCCTCAAGATTCACCGCCTTTTGCGGCATCCCCAGCCAGACCGGATCAGTCTTGACCTTGCCATCAAGAAGCTGCTGGATCATCGAGTTGTAATACACCTCCCAATGTTGCACCACCGAGCCCAAATGAGCACTCGGACCAAACTTCTGCATGTTCGAATCCCACCCGAATGCATACACCTTCTTCTCTGCAGCCGTCGCCAGCGTCGCGTTCGAATCCGTGTTCTGCAACAACACATCAGCACCCTGCCCAATCAGCGTCTCCGCCGCCTGCTTTTCCTTACCCGGGTCAAACCAGCTATTAATCCAGATTACCTTCGTATGGATCTTGGGATTGACCGAACGCGCGCCCAGCGTATACGCGTTGATATTGCGAATCACTTCAGGAATGGGCACCGATGCAACAAACCCCAGCGTGTTCGTCTTCGTCACGTAACCCGCTGCGACGCCGGCAAGATAAGCACCCTGGTACATGCGATTGTCGTACACACCGAAGTTCTTGGCCTTCTTGTAGCCCGTCGCGGTCAGGAACGTAATGTCCGGATAATCACGCGCCACTTTCAGTTCAAAGTCCTGGTAACCAAAACTGGTCCCCACGATCACCTTGTTACCCTTCGCGGCCAGGTCGCGGAACACGCGCTCCGAATCCGCCGATTCCGGCACGTCTTCCACCCGCGTGATCTTGATCTTGTTACCGTACTTGGCCTCCACCTCCTTTGTGCCGGCGTCGTGGGCAAAGGTCCAGCCTGCATCGCCGGGATTGCCGAGGTAGACGAACGCAACGCCCGGTGCATCGGCAGCCCGTGCAGGGCCGGCGACCATCGTGGCGGATAGCGCGAGCATCGTGCCCACGGCTCCGGCTGCGCCCAAGGTGTTCAGCCAGCTTTTCTTCATCGTGATTCTCCTGTCGATGGTTCAATGATGTTTGTAAAAATCATGCCGCAATATCAGGCCATGGTTCGGACCGTCAGCTAGCCGCAAAAAACGGCTTCCCGAGCGACGCAGGCGCATTCAGCTTGATCGTGTTCGGATTGCGCGAGATGAGCACCAGCACGACGATCGTCGCAACGTACGGCAGCATGGCGAGGAACTGCGTCGGAATGGGCACGCCAATGGCCTGTGCGTAGAACTGCAGCGCCATCACCGCGCCGAACAGCAACGCCCCGATCAGCAACCGCCCCGGCCGCCACGTCGCGAATACGACCAGCGCGAGCGCGATCCAGCCGCGCCCCGACGTAAGCTGTTCCTGCCACAAATGCAGATAGACGATCGAGTAATAACCGCCCGCGATCCCCGCCATGCCGCCACCAAAAAGCGTTGCTCCATAACGCACACCCACTACCGGAAAACCCACGGAATGCGCGACCGAAGGCGACTCCCCCACCGAGCGCAGTACCAGCCCGGCACGGGTTCTGTATAAAAACCAGCCGATCACGCCGAACATGATGAACGCGAGATAACCGAGCGGCGTCAGCGTGAAAAACGCAGGGCCGATCACAGGAATGGAGGTAAGACCGGGAATGGGCAGCACGTCGATAGTCGCGCGCACCGCCGCCGACGTATAAGGCTTGCCGATATACGCCGAGAATCCAATGCCGAATATGGTCAGCGATAAACCCGTGGCCACCTGGTTCGCGAGCATGGTGATGGTGAGGAACGCGAACACAAGCGACATCAGCACGCCCGCGACAATCGCGCCCACAATGCCGAGCCACGGGTTGCCGGTGATCGCGGTCACGGCATAACCGGTGACAGCGCCCATCAGCATCATGCCTTCCACGCCGAGGTTCAACACCCCCGACTTCTCCGCGACGAGCTCCCCGGCGCCGGCGAACATCAGCGGAATGGCGGCTACAACGGCGCTTGAAGAGAGCGAACCGGCCTGATTGATGTCCATGGTTTTATCTATGAATGTGCATGCGCAGCGACCCGGCGCCGTACGCGATAGTTGACGAACAGGTCAGCCCCGAGCAAGCAGAACAGCAACAGCCCCTGGAACACGCCGGCGAGCGCCTGCGGCAATTGCAGCGACGTCTGCACCGCCTCGCCGCCGAGATACAGCAACGCCATCAGCAGGCTCGCCAGCACGATGCCAACCGGATGCAAGCGTCCGACGAACACCACGATGATCGCCGTAAAGCCGTACCCCGGCGACCAGCTCGCCTGCAATTGCCCGATCGGTCCGGCCACTTCACCCATGCCGGCCAAGCCGGCCAGACCGCCGCTCAGGAGCAGCGAGGTCCAGATGGCTTTTTTATCGGAGAAACCGGCGTAGCGCGCTGCCAGCGGCGCCAGGCCACCCACGTTCATCCGATACCCCGCGAAGCTCTTGCGCATGAACAGCCACACCAGCGGAATCGCAATCATGGTCAGGAACACGGACGCATTGATCCGCGTGCCCTTCAGCCATGCCCAGCCCCAATCGCTGTAAAGGCGGGGGTATTGCGCCGAATCGCCGAACATCGCCGAGATCGGGAAGTTCATGCCCTCGGGATCACGCCACGGACCGCTCACCAGGTAGATCAGCAACTGCGTCGCGACGTAGGTGAGCATCAGGCTCGTCAGGATTTCGTTAGTGTTGAAACGGCTCTTGAGCAACGCGGGAATCGCAGCCCACGCCATGCCGCCTATCACGCCGCCAATCATCATCAGCGGCAGGATCCACCAGCCCGTGGCGTCGCCAACGTGAATCGCTATGCCGCCCGCCACGATCCCGCCCAGCAGCATCTGTCCTTCAGCGCCAATGTTCCACACATTCGCCCGATACCCCACCGCCAGCCCCAACGCGATCAGGCACAGCGGCGACGCCTTCAGCACGAGTTCGGACCAGCCGTTCACGTTCGACAACGGTTCGATGAAAAAGCCGTGCATCGCGCGCAGCGGGTCCTGGCCCACGAGCGTAAAAATCAGGAAGCCGATAATCAGCGTGAGCACCGCGGCGACCAGCGGCACGGCAAGCTGCATGGCGCGCGACGGAGTGGGCCGCGCTTCGAGTCGATAAGGAAAATTCATTATGTCGGGGCCGTGGTGTCGAGGGCGACGGGGTCGGCACGATTGCCATCGAAGAGACCCGCCATGAAGAGGCCGATTTCTTCCGCGTTGGTCAAACCAGTCTCGCGGACCGGCGAAAGTTTGCCGCGGGCAAGGACCGCGATGCGATCGCAGATATCGAAGAGTTCTTCCAACTCCTCCGATATCACGAGGATCGCGACGCCGCGTGCCGCCAGATCCAGTAGCTGTTGCCGGATGAAACCCGCGGCGCCGACATCGACGCCCCAGGTCGGTTGCGCGACCACCAGCACCTTCGGCTCCTGCAAGATCTCGCGTCCCACGATGAACTTCTGCAAGTTGCCGCCTGACAGGCTTTGAGCGAGCGCGCCGTTGCCGCCGCAGCGGACGTCGAACGCGCTGATGCAGCGGTCGGCAAATGCGCGCATGGTCTTCGTACTGATCCAGCCGCCGCGCACCATGTGTTCGCGATGCCCGGTCAGCAGCGCGTTTTCCGCCAGCGACATGGCCGGCACCGCGCCGCGCCCGAGCCGTTCCTCGGGCACGAAGGCGAAGCCGAGTGCACGCCGTCCGGCCGCGCTGAAGCGGGCGGCGTGCTGACCGACAATGCTGATGGCGTCCGGGGCCACGTGTTTATCGCGGATCTCGCCCGAGAGCGCGGCCAGCAACTCGGCCTGCCCGTTTCCCGATACCCCCGCGATGCCGAAGATTTCTCCCGCGTGCACCGAGAACGAGACGTCCTGCAGCGACGTGCCAAACGGATCGGCGCTGGCAACAGACAGGTTCTTCACCGCGAGCTTCACCTCGCCCGGCGTATGTTCGCGACGTGTGTAATCGGGCAGCGAATGGCCGACCATCAGTTGTGCGAGCGATGCGTGGGTTTCCTTGCGCGGATCGACGCGCCCCGTCACCCTGCCGCCGCGCATGACCGTCGCGGTCTGGCACAACGCCTGGATCTCGTCGAGCTTGTGGCTGATATAGAGAATGCTGCATCCCTCCGACGCCAGCCGTCTCAGCACCGTAAAGAGCTTCTTGACCGCTTGGGGCGTGAGCACGGACGTGGGTTCGTCCATGATCAGCAGGCGCGGGTTCTGCAGCAGGCAGCGCACGATCTCCACACGCTGGCGTTCGCCCACCGCGAGGCTATGAACGTGGCGTTGCGGATCGACATCGAGCCCGTAATTCGCCGATACCTCGCGAATCCGCTTACCGAGCGTCTTGAGATCGAATTTATCGTCGAGGGCTAGCGCAATGTTCTCGCCCACGGTCAGCGTCTCGAACAGCGAAAAATGCTGGAACACCATGCCGATGCCCAGCTTTCTCGCCGCCGCCGGACTGCCGATCTCGACCGGTTCGCCTTCCCAGAAAATCTCGCCTTCGTCTGGACGAACCGCGCCGTAGATGATCTTCATCAGCGTGGACTTGCCCGCGCCGTTCTCGCCAAGCACCGCGTGGATTTCACCCGGTTCGACAATGAGCGTGACGTCGTCGTTGGCCTTGACGGCGGGATATTGCTTGCTGATGCCGTGAAGCGCGAGGCGGGAAGTAAGCACACCGCCCGGCTGAATGGATGAGGAAATGGCGTCGCCCATATGGACTCAGAAAGTGCGGAAATTGCGCAAAACCGGTATGACCGGCATGGCAGCAACGGAAACTTGCAGTCTGCGAGTAAAAGATACCCAAAACGGTGCGGGCCGTCGATTGCTCAAAATAGTGCGCGCAATTAGCAACAGCACGGTGTTGCATAGCTTGCAACGAATGTGCTTGAGGGTATGCCCAGCTTGACGGAAACAATGTGTCATATTAAAAACGATATGTTGTGCACCCTGGTCGATCAGCCTGACCGTATATTGGAGAGAAGATGAGTCAGCAACGCGAAGCGATCGACACTTACCTGTTACGCGTCCTTCACACCCTCTTGATGGAGCGCAGCGTCACGCGCGCGGCCGTCAAGCTCAATCAGTCACAACCTGCGATCAGCGCGGCGCTCAGGCGCCTGCGCGACATCACCGGCGATCCGCTGCTCGTGCGCGGAAAAGCGGGCATGGTGCCGACCGAGTACGGCCTGCGCCTGCTCGAACCCACACAAAACGCACTGCGCGAAATCGAACGCATCAAGGTTCAGCAGCACAACTTCGAGCCGGCGACTTCGGTGCGCTGTTATCGCATTGGTTGCCCGGACTATCTGAACGTGCTGTTCGTGCCTACCGTGGTGGAGCGCTTTCGTATAGCCGCGCCCAACGCCACGCTCGAATTTCATTCACTCGGCCCCGCCTTCGACTACGAACTTGCGCTGGAGGAAGGCAAGCTCGATATTGTCGTGGGCAATTGGCCCGAGCCGCCTGAACAGTTGCATCTCTCGAATCTTTTCGTCGACAAGATTGTTTGTCTCGTCAGTTCGAATCATCCGTTTGCCCGCCGCGGCGCGCTCACGCTCGATCAATACCTCAACGCACCGCACTTGGCACCTACGCCGTATTCCGTTGGCCAGCGCGGTGCGATTGATGTTCATCTGGCACGCGAGCGGCTCAAGCGCCATGTAGTCGTCACGCTGCCCTACTTCAACCTTGCGCCGTACGTGCTGATCAAGTCGGATCTCGTGTTCACCACCACACGTCTTTTCGCCGATCACTACGCCAAGTTCCTGCCGCTGACCGTGGTGCCCGCACCGCTCGACTTTCCGCCGATGCAGTACTACCAACTGTGGCACGAGCGCTGCCATTACTCCGACGAAGTGCGGTGGCTGCGACACCTTGTTGCCGATGCCACGCGCTCGCTGATCGAAACGCCTTGAACGCCTTTAATTCGCCATTGCTATAAGCTGACCCGCCAGCCGGTTGTGACGCTCGACGATCGGTCCAAGATCGACCGTCGTCAGTTGACCGTGACGCACGACCACCTTTCCGTCGATAACACTTGTCGATACCTGCGACGGCGCACAGAACACCAGCGCCGCGACAGGGTCGTGCAACGCGCCGGCGAAGCCGTGCTGGCTCAGATCGAAGGAAACGAAATCGGCCGCCATGCCCGGAGCCAACGCGCCTATATCATCCCGGCCCAGTACTTTCGCGCCACCCAGCGTCACGATTTCGAGCGCTTCGCGTGCGCTCATGGCGTCTGGACCGAAACCCACGCGCTGCAATAACAACGCTTGCCGCACTTCTGCGACCATCTGCGCGCCATCGTTCGATGCCGATCCGTCCACGCCTAATCCAACGCTCACGCCCGCGTCCCGCATCGCCCGGATGGGTGCGATGCCCGACGCCAGCCGCATGTTCGAGCACGGACAATGTGCGACACCCGTACCCGTGCGCCCAAACAACTCAATACCGGCGCGGTCAAGCTGCACACAATGCGCGTGCCAGACATCCGGTCCGACCCAGCCTAAATCCTCCGCATACTCGGCTGGCGACATGCCGAACTTCTCGCGGCTGTACGTGACGTCGTTCACGTTCTCGGCCAGATGCGTATGCATCGATACCCCGTATTCCCGCGCCAGCACCGCCGAATCGCGCATCAGTTCACGGCTGACCGAGAACGGCGAGCAAGGCGCCACCACCACGCGCAGCATCGCGTAACGGCCTTCATCGTTGTAGGTTTCGATCAGGCGCTGCGTGTCCTTCAGGATTGCATCTTCTTTCTCGACCACTGAATCGGGCGGCAAACCGCCGTCCTTTTGCCCGACACTCATGCTGCCGCGCGCCGCGTGAAAACGCATGCCGATCAGCTGCGCCGACACGATGCTGTCGTCCAGGCGCGCACCGTTCGGATAAATGTAGAGATGGTCGCTCGACGTCGTGCAGCCCGAGAGCAGCAATTCGGCCATGGCGGTCAGCGTCGACACCTCGATCATCTCGGGCGTTAGGTTCGCCCATATTTTGTACAGGCTGGTGAGCCAGCCGAACAACTCTGCATTTTGTGCGGCCGGGACCGCCCGCGTGAGGCTCTGGTACATGTGGTGATGCGTGTTGACCAGGCCGGGAATCACCAGATGGCCTGCCAGGTCCAGCACCTCATCCGCTTGTTGCGGCAAGTCGCTCGTCGCGCCGACCTGCGTGATCCGGTTGCCTTCGACGAATAAGCCGCCGTTAGGAATCTCGCGCCGTGTCTCGTCCATGGTCACGAGCACGCGCGCGTTCTTCACCAGCAATGTCCGGGGTTTCTGTTGCATGTCGATCTCCGCTATTTCTCTGTTTTACCGAGGGCGCAGAAGCACAAAATCAGTACTTGCATCCGCGCCAATTACCCGGTTACCCAGCGTCGATCGCCGTCTTCGGGATGCCCAGCGAGCCCCGCTGTGTAAGGCCACGGTGGCCGCTGTGCAAGACGCTACTGTCCGTAGCCAAAAAGCCCGTGACAATGCGAACACTGCCATAGTTGTCTTCACGGACTCAATATGATCGTGAATTTTGGCTCGCGTAGCATCGCCGGAAAGCGGTAAAAAGGGCTGAAACGCTGACGTTTTCTTTACGAAAGCGCAATAAGCGGGCAGCCGTTATGCGCTGGTGATTATCTTGCCTATCGCGGGCGCTATGATCACTGCAACTTTTTACAATGCTGTACACGGCGCGCATCCTCTCACGCCGACGGGTATGTAGCCACGCTTGTGGAGCCTCGATCCGCCGCTGATTGTCAGAACACAGACGGTTCGATGCGCAGCCATTCCTCGCACACTACAAGGACAAAGCGAATGGGCAAGCTCACAACCCACGTACTCGATACCGCGCACGGCCGCCCCGGCGCCGGTATCAAGGTCGAACTTTTCGTGCTGACCGGCGACGCCCGGCGCGCGCTTCTCACCACGCACACCAATTCGGACGGCCGTTGCGACGCGCCGTTGCTACAGGACGATGCGTTTGTCGCTGGCGAATACGAACTCGTGTTTCACGCGGGTGATTATTTCGCAGCGAGCGGCGTTGATCTGCCGGAGCCACGGTTTGTGGACCGCGTGGTGCTGCGCTTTGGTATTGCCGACGCCACGTCGCACTATCACGTGCCACTGCTTGTATCGCCTTGGGCATACAGCACTTATCGCGGCAGCTGAGTTTTTATCTGACGCGCAGTGTGTTGGCTGACGCTTGTGCCCCTTGCGTCCGTCCGATGAATCAACAACAGAATTCGTAGTGGAGACGTTTCATGCAAGGCTTTATTGTTGACTGGCTGAATCTTGCTTTGCGCTGGTTGCATGTGGTGGTAGCGATCGCCTGGATTGGCGAGTCGTTTTATTTCGTGGCGCTCGACAACAGCCTGAAGCCGCCGAAAGATCCCGCTGCGACCAAACGCGGTGTGTTCGGCGAGTTGTGGCACGTGCATGGCGGCGGCTTTTACAACATGCAGAAGTACACGGTTGCGCCGCCGAACATGCCCGACGACCTGCATTGGTCGAAGTGGCCTTCGTACACCACGTGGATGTCCGGCTTTGGCTTGTTCATGGTGTTGTATCTGTTCTCGCCGAGCACTTATCTCATCGATAAGAACGTGCTCGATATGGGACCGGTGGTGGCGGTTTCATCGGCACTGGGCTTCTTGCTCGCGGGCTGGATCGTGTATGACTCGCTGTGCCGGTTGCTGGGCAATCGCGACGGTTTGCTCGGGATCTGCGTGGGCGCCTATGTGATCATCGCGGCATGGCTTGCATGCCATGTGTTTGCGGGGCGTGCTGCGTATTTGATTACGGGCGCGACGTTGGCCACGATCATGTCGGCGAACGTGTTTTTCGTGATCATTCCTGGTCAGCGCAAGATGGTCGAGGCCATGCTGAAGGGCGAAGTGCCCAATGCCATTTATGGCAAGCGTGGTAAGCAGCGTTCGGTGCACAACACGTATTTCACATTGCCGGTAGTGTTCGTGATGTTGTCGAATCACTACGCGATGACCTATACGCATCCTTATAACTGGGCTGTGTTGCTGATCATCATGCTGGCGGGTGCGCTGATTCGGCAGTTCTTTGTGATGCGTCATCGTGGGCAGGTGTTGTGGTACCTGCCGGTGATTGGTGTGCTGCTGATGTTTGGTGCGTTTGCGTGGACCATGCCGAAGGCGGTGCCGACGGTTGCGCCAGTGGCTGGTGCGCCGGCGATTCGCGTAGCCGATATTGAGCCGATCCTGCAGCAGCGTTGCGCCACGTGTCATGCAGCTCATCCGACGATGATGGGGGCTGCCCCGGCGGGGGTTTTGCTGGATACGCCGGAGTCGATTTCGTTAAATGCGCAGCGGCTTTATCAACAGGCTGTGGTGTTGAAGGCAATGCCGCTAGGGAATGTTACGCAGATGACCGATGGTGAGCGCTCAAAGATCGCCGCGTGGTTTCAGGGTGGTGCTTTGAAGTAAGGTTTTTTGAGTTGGGTTGGATTTGGTTTGCTCGCGCCGGTGGACCGGAGGGTCTGCTGGCGTTGTTGGTTTTTGGTCGTTGCGGGAGGTTAGCGAGTGGATTGGTGCGAGGGTTCTGCGGTAGCGGTTGGGGTCAGTGCCGGCTTGCTGCTTTCGGCGTTAGTGGTCTGCGTGAGTCGGAGAGGGTGTAATTAGTTTTGTGTAAACGGTCATTTGGCAGGAGACTGCCAGCATCTAGGAGCAACGATGACCGTAGCGAAACGCACCAAACGAGTG